>SWDM01000019.1 GCA_005116835.1 Nitrospira sp.
TGCGACAACGGCTACCAAGACGTTCTTCTTGAGATTCATTATGTCTCTCCTTGATCAATTAGAGGTTCTCTACGGCACTCTGCCTCCTGCTGGTGGCCTCACGGACAGGTATGACCGAAGCTCCTTCCTTTATATTTCATGTTCTTTATGAGGATGATGGCTTTGGAATAAATAAAGATGCGCAACGCTTATCCTAGCATGCGCAGGATCTAACAGCTCTTGGAAGACTGAATCCTCTGTGAGCAGCCGATCTTGGCGCATGAACTCAAGGGCACGATATGGGATCGTTCTTCGTTGTCACGCAGTCACCATTTGGCGGTGATCTCCCGCACCTGATCCAATGACTGATATACCCAGGCAGTGAACCTTTCGGGGATCCGGTCCCCCGTCGTTTGTGATACGCGCATCAATTGATGACGCTTCGCTTACACCATACCGGTCTGGTTGTGATTGCAGCGTTCAAGCTGATGAAGGGGCTGCTGTAACTCTTTCTCGGGTTGGGCTCCTCAAGTTGGTGTATGCCGAGATTGCCACGTTGTTCTCGCTTCTGATCGACACCGGGCGTGTCCGAGTTCTTCTCTCCCCGTCACATTCCTGTTCTAATTCTTGACGCACTTGGACCCTGAGCGTAGGGTTTCTTTCATGAAGAAGGAAATCTGGCTTTATGGAGTTGCCGGTATCTCTGGAATTCTGATGTGGATTTGTGTTTCCGCTCTTTCAGGCCAAACAGAGGCATGGGACTCAGACCTGTATCTCTTTCTCGGTATTCCTGTGCTCTGTCTCGTTGCTTGCGCATTAGGCTTTCTTGAGCCGAGGCAACCATGGAGATGGGGGATTGTTCAGATTCTTGGGCAAGCGGTCTGGATGTTCGCTTCTCAAGGGATCGGCAACCTGTGGCCTCTTGGGGTGGTTGCGTTTGGTCTCTTCTCAATTCCTTCGATCGTGGCTGCGGGGCTCGGTGCGTTGCTTGCAAAGTTGCACGGAAAGATGTCTGGAACTATGTCGGTTTGAATAGTCGCCCACCTTGTCCGGTTCTTGTCGTGTTTACCCAGTTCAATTTCGGATAGGCGTTACGAGGAACGTGCTTCCGAGCGCATTCACGATGAGCCGTCACAAGTTATGCTGACAGCCTGCTGACTAGCTCTTTGTCGCCGCCAGGTCGTTGACGAAGTTACGGAAGGTCTCGTTCTTCATGAAGCGTTGAAAGGGTGAATCCTGGCGTGGATCCGGCATTGTTTTTTCGCCGGGGTTAAGATTTTTTCGATGGCGAAACGCGGTCGAGAGGGACTGCATCGTACGATCGAGGTCGTTCATTTCCGCAAACGTGCAGGCCAAACTGTAGTGGAATATCGGGTAGGTCGGGTCTGCCTGTATGCCCTGTTCAAACGTGGCTCTCGCTTCTTTGAGACGACCGGTCATGCTATAGGCGGTGCCCAAATTGTCGATCAGCATGCGCCACAGAGTCCTATCGAGCTCTGGGTTTGCTTTTTCAAGATCGAAGGCTTTCTGATAGGGAAGAACCGCTAGTGCGTATTTGTTTTTTACGTAGAGAGCCTTTCCCAGATTGAATAATTCTCGGCTGTTGGGTGGTTCTGGCGGCGGGGTTTGGATCTGTGGCTGGGGCTGGGTCTGTGGCTGGGGTTTGGCCTGTATCTGTTTGACTTCGGAGGGGCCTGACTGCAAACGAACGGATTTAAGAATCGTTTGAAAGAGCGGTGCGTCAGCCGTGGTGAATTGTACTTTGGAAAGATGGATATCTGCGTAGACGTCTTTTTGTGCAAGGCAGGCATACACATTCTTTTGATCTACCCTGATTCCTTCGAACTCATGAAGGACGTATTCAAGCGTCGGTATCTTGCCCGCAGTGTCGAGTTTGACATCCTGAGCCCTGGTGGCTAAAGGGCCTTTCTGTATCAGTTTAAGCTGGTCTATGCAGCCTTGCGTTGAGGCCTGAGTTGGGACTATCTCGAGTGTGACAGACACGTTGAGTCCTGTTGTGGGATGTGAGGCCATGAGATGGCGGCGGCCGTCCGGTTTGACGTGGTCGAGGTCTTTCTTGAAGCCGGCTAAATCGATCGAAAGTCCCAAGCTTTTCTCGGGCCATGCCACAAATGTCGGAGGCTCATACTCTTCTGCGCCGACCCGATAAATGCCGATAGGCTCTGGCGGAAGGAAGAACCAGAGGCTCACGGTGCAAACGACGAACACCTGTATGGCATTGGCCCGCCTCCCCAGGATCCTCATAGGCTCTCCGTTCATGCACAATATCGATCTCGACAGTTAGTGTAGGACATGACCTGGTCCCTCGAAAGAGAATTACTATTTGCGGCAGGGGCTAGCAGGAAGACCTGTGCCCCTTGCCTGCGGATTTGGTTATTGGTCGACACAGGCAGCAGCGGCAAGAGAGTAACTCCTTGTTTATGTCATGGGGCGGTAGCGATCCGTGATTACCTCTTAAGGGGGGAACGGCAAAACAAGGTTGACAGTCATGGGGACTGCAAGTAGCCTTAGCTCGGGAACTCACGTCTGGCAGAGGATGAATATGGATGTGCGGGAAGAGCTAGTCCAATATGCGAAGGCGTTGCCACGAGACAAGCGCCAGGCCCTGCTCATGGCATTTCCCGAAAACATACTGCACATGCACTTGAAATCCTTGTTCGAAAGCATGGAGCCGGGCTACAGCACCGTGATCACCTATGGCGCCAACGAACGTGGTAAGGATTTGGTCATTGTTAGGAAAGACAACATCGGCATCGATGTCACGGCAGTGGTTGTCAGGTGTGGGACGATTAAGGAGACATCAGCCGCAGCGGTCGATCAGCTCAAGAGAGAAGTCACGGACATTTTGAGAGCCGGAGCGATCAGAAAGTTCCATGACGTGGAGAGCCAAGTCAACGAAGCGTTGGAACATCCTGCTGAAACGCAAACGATCTTCAGAGATCTTCCGGTGAATAAAGTCATCGTCATTGTCGCGGGCGACTTTCATCGCCAGGCGAAAAAGCGTCTCGTCACAGACGTTCCACTCAACCAAGCGGATGTGCGCGATATCGACTGGCTGATTGCCAAGTGCACCGATCACTATCCTCAGATTTTCTTTGAGCAGGAGGTCATTGAGTCTCTGTATACCCAGATCGCTCAGTTGGAAATGAAGCATTGGTTGGGGGACAAGGGGAAGAATCTGTCGGATTATTATGTCGAGATCCTTGTGGGAAAGAAAGATGAGGGGAAACCGTCTAAAGCGCGTGAGCGCTCAGCCGACAGCCCGCCCACTCTCGCCAAGCTCATAGAGATCATTGAGCATGATCACAGAGTGATTTTGGTCGGTGACCCTACCAGCGGGAAGTCCAGCGCTCTTGTGAGGCTGGCAATTCAGATGTTCCGGGACGCTGCGATTGATGTCATACGCGGGGCTGACAAGACGCAGTCGATTGAACTGCCGATCCTGATCCATGCCAGACAACTCGTAGAGTTGGACGATACAGAGTCTCTCTTGGAAACGCTGGCCCTGTCTTCCGAACTTGAAAATCGAATGGTCGTCAGTGTGCTGATGGTGGATGCCCTTGATGAGGTATCTTTCTCGCAACGGCAACAGGCCTTGGAGAAGGCCTCGCAATTCGCGGATGAACTAAAGATCAATCTTCTGGTCGCCAGCAGAAAGATGGATCTTTTAAAGACTGCGCCTGAGGGATTTACCAAGTATGAACTGTTGCCCTTTGAATTCAATCAAGCGCTGAAATTGCTGGACAAGCTGGCAGGTGGCGATAAGGATAAGTTGAAGGTTCTCAAGTCCGGGTTGGAGAAGATTCAATTCAAGATGCCGATGGTGCCGCTCTCTCTCATCCTCCTCTTTGAACTGGTCGAGCAGAAAAGGGAAGTTCCCGCATCTGTGAACGAACTCTATGATAGCGTTTCGGAAATCGCTCATGGTCGTTGGGAGAAAGACAAGGGGATCGAGATGCTCTTTGAAGTATCCAGTGAAGAAGCGCTTCTCGGGCGGCTTGGCACCTATAGGATTGCATTCAAAAGGAAGAATTGACGTGTCTGACTCTGGGTTGATCACCAGATGATGCCCTTACATCAGTAGCGGTAAGGACTTATTTCCTCAGCTCAACTAAGGAGAAGACTCTCATGGCAACAAGAATGTGGATGCCGCTCGCAATTGTCGGTGCTTCTCTGCTGCTGGCAGGTACGGCTGCTGCAGTTGAAGAGAAGCTGAATGTGGAGTATTCCGCAGATCAGGTGATCGAAGCCGAAGAGGTGGCGATGAAGAGTCGTGTATTTCACACTCCCACGAAGGAACGTCGCGAGATGAGCCAGGGGGGGCAGAACATGATTATCATCATGCGTCACGATAAGAAGGTCTCGTGGACGGTGATGCCGGAAGAACATATCTATATGGAGGCGGCCATGAAGCCGTCGGCAGACAAGGACAAGACGGACATGTCTGCGTATAAGATCGAGCAAACCCCAGTCGGCCAGGAGATGTTGAACGGCGTGAACATGAACAAAAGCAAAATCATCATGACCCACAGCAGTGGGAGCAAGATGGGCGGATTCATGTGGACGACGAAGGAAGGCATTATGGCCAAGATCGATGCGATTGCCGTCGAGAAGGGCAGCAAGGATCGTTTTAAGATGGAACAGACGAATATCAAGGTTGGGAAGCAGCCCGCCGACTTATTCGAACTTCCGCGTGGTGTGGAAAAGATGGATATGGGCGGCATGGGCATGGACATGATGAAGGACATGATGGGGCGATAGGGAGGCGGCGGTGAAAGCAACTAAGATCGTAGGCTTCGTTATTGCGAGTGTTATGGCGATGGGAGGTTCGACCGTCTGGGCAGATTCGCTCTGTCCTGATCTGGCGCAACAAGCAGCTGCGGACGCACAGGTCAAGCAGGCGGAAGCGCTTGATCGGGCCGGCAAGGCGCGTGAAGCCTATGGTGCGGCGAAGAAAACGAATTTCGACTGTGTCACCGACTCTACGCGGCACGAAGCGCTGCTGAAGCGTACGGCCAAGGTTGTCGGTTCGGAAGAGGAAAAGAAGGGACAACTTAACGAGGCATTCGACTGGTACGAACGCGCGCAGAGCCAGGCAGATGCGAGTCGGATGCAGCGAAAAATGGTCGAATCGAAACCGAATGACATCAATACGGTGTCGCGCGCCATCGACTATTTCAGGCACCACAATGATGCAGCTCAAGAAAAGGCCATGCGGGCGCATGCTTTGAAAAATGTGGAAAAGGCGCTAGTTGCCGAGGAGAAGAGCTTCGCCTCGGTCGGGAAGAATTCGCTCTCGGAGCTTGGACTCGCGAAGGACTGGAGCTATTACGCACAGGCCGGCGAAGACCTGGTCCGTGCCAGGGCCGCGAAGCGCGGCGATATCGTGGCTGCAGACGATGGACGAACGTTTCTCAGTCTGGCATTGTCGTACTACGATCGTGCGGAGCAGCCGGACAAGGCGCAGAAGGTCCGCGATAAGGCGCGCGCGTTGGCCAAGCAATATGAGAGCAAGGGCGAGGGCCTGGTTGCAGGGGACTATTACGTGATCGCCGGGGAGAGCGGTAAAGCGACTGCTGTGCAGAAAGAGACCGAGGTACGGGAACAAAAGGCCGAGGAATCTAGGAAGAAAGTATTCAAAAAGGATCAAGACGACCTCGAAAAGGCCTTGGGTTTCTGACAGGCGCTACAAAGTGCTGAGAATCATGTGAGCTTAGGGTTGTCTTCACGCCAGACAGCAGCCTGTCGATTACTCGTCGTTCGTGGATCGTCATTCGTTTCCGGGTGATGCCGGACACATTTCATGCTGCACCTTTCACCTTCCCTGTCTGAATTACGGCTCCCCCCTCCCAATGTAGGATACCGCTCATAGCGCCGGCTCCGGTATAATCCGACGGCATGGAGGCTGTGATGGCGTTCCTTCCGTATTCTCGAATCTATCATCGATTTACGCTTTCCTGCCCTGTCGTTTTCGGCGGGGCTCCATTTGTCGGCGAAGGTTTGCTGACCAACCTGTCGATGATGGGCTGTTCCGTCATGTGCGATCGAGAAGTCCTCTGCGGCAGCACAGTGCGGGTGAGTGTACTGCTTCCTAATCAGCCCCGGGCGTTATCGATTGATCTGGGCACGATTAAGTGGGTTCAGGGCCATCAGTTCGGGGTAGAGTTTCTTCGCCTGCCGGTAGAGGCGCGGCAGCGCTTGAACAGCACACTACGCAATGAACTCATCGGGTTCTTAAAAGGCCGTTCAGGTAGACGGGAAGCAGTCGGCCTCGCTCAAGAGTGAAAGATAGCCTTTATTGAGTCACGCACCCCGTCCGGGTAGTTCTTGCGAACCTCCAAACCACGTCACCTGTTACGCCTCAGATATCGCGTGTTACGAGGATCGGGGTGGCGGAGCGATGCGGAACCGTACTTCATCCACCAGAGTATCGGACGACATCCGTTCTCCTGCGAACAGCCCACAGTGGTAGAGCCCGGGTGTCCACCCGGCTTTCGGAGGGGATAACATAAAATAGCCGGACTGGTCATTCATGGTCGTCATGACGTGGTCTTGCGCGACGGCCGGTCGATTTCCGGTGAGTTCTGATATTTCCAAAGAGCAGCTCGCAGTCAGTGGCACCGCATCGAACGAGGCCGACACCAGCCCAAAGACCAGGTAGATCTCCGGTTGTGTGGCAGGGAAACTATCCCCTGGGTTCAGAGGGATGAATTCATGGGCGCCGGTTGGGAAATCGTCCCGCATAACCTTGCTTGCCGGGATGACAAAGCGAAACCAACTGAAGTCGGCATCTCTGCCCAACAACGATGCTCGCTGATCTAGTAAATCTTGAGGTTTGAATAGTTCGATGGCTTTTGCGTAGAGGTCTTCTTCTGAAAGGGTTTCGGCTGGAGGCGCATCGACGGAGTGGGCGTGGTCCGTTGCTTCTTCAGCCTTCAGTTTAGCCAGTTCTGGAACGTGGGGCCGCACCTTATCGAGCCATCGCGCGATTTTCTTTTTATCCAACACCCGCATGTCCGGTGGAAGTCGAATGTTCTTGTTCTGCTCCTCGAACTCGACTGCCGCGTCATAGAGAGTTTGGAAATGCACGAATGCGTCCTCCCACTGCTCCAACTCCACAAAACATTGGCCCATCCGGAACACGGTGTCCGCATAGTCTTCCTCGTTGGGATCGAGGTTGGACATCTTTCCGAACACGGTCAGCGCGTCTTTGCACCGGCCAAGCTGCATGAGGGTCAGCCCTAATTGATAATGGGCCAGCGCGTCATTGGGATTGAGGATCAACATCCTTTGATAGATCGGCTCGGCCTCCTGATATCGGCCTGTCGAGAAGAGGCGCCATGCCTCTGCGCGAATGGCGGCCCATTCCTTCCGTTGTGCCCCCGTCATTTCTTTGCTCAACACGGGGTCGAATCGCCTGCCTCGATCGATGGAAGTGCCGTTGATCTGTGAAAGCAGATTCTTAGCAGGGAGTACCAGCGGAGAATCAGCGGACACCTTGTGCAGCAGGTATTGCACATCCTCTTCCGCACCTTGATAGTCCAAAATGTCGAACCGCGCCCGGGCCAAGGCTAGACGCCAGCCGATCAGGTCCGGAGCCAGCTCGACGGCCCGCTGATAGGATTCGACCGACTCCTCAAGCCGGTCGAACCTTCGGAGTTCTTGCGCCAGCCGTAGATGGATCAAGGGATTTTGAGCATCGATTTCCGCGATGCGTATTAACTCAGCGATGGATTCCACTCCCTGTCCCGACCAAGTCAAGACACTCCACTTGGCCCACCGGATGTCCAGCGAGGTTGGCGCTTTGGCGAGGACGGTGTCGTAGGCCGCCACCGCTTCTTGGGGGCCGCGGGATGCGCTGAGAATGTCGGCGCGTAGTTTCTGGAGCGTGAGCGCATGGGGATGGTCTTGTATCCCTTGGTCAAGGATCTCCAGCGCAGAGGCTACGGCGGCATTCTCCCACATCGCTTGTGCCCGATCGGCGATTTCTTCCTGTGACTGGGCAGGTGGAGTCCCTGCGAACGAGATGGGGCTCATGGCCAATGCCAGCGCAAGCGGCACCAAGAGGAGCGGGGCGATGGATCGACTTCTTGGCCGGAGGACAGTGTGTTGCATAGGAGATGGCAACGAACTATTTATGATACAGAGACATGCGTTGATTGACGTTCACTATACCAAGAAGACATGCGATGGTGAAATGAGCCGGTATCAAAACCGTAACGGGTGTAAGGCTTATGGCTCGTAGTCCCTGGCATGTACGAAGGGCACTTGGTCCTGGCGAGTAGGACTCTCTGTGTTCGTGTTATAGTCCATCGGCCATCAGCCAGATGTTAAGTATTGCCATGCTCGACGTCATTCTCTATCAGCCGGAAATCCCTCCGAACACCGGCAACATCATCCGTCTCTGCGCTAATACAGGCGCAAGGTTGCACCTCGTGAAGCCGCTAGGCTTCTCTCTGGAGGATAAGCAATTGTTGCGAGCGGGGTTGGACTATCATGAATTTGCCACGATCACAGTCCACGAAAACTGGGCCGAGTGCGCGGGGCGCTTCAAGGATCGCCGGCTGTTTGCCGTCTCCACCAAGGGGACTCAACAGTACGATTTGGTCGACTATACCGTCGGCGATGCTTTTGTGTTTGGTCCGGAAAGCCGTGGGTTGCCGGCTGAGATTCGAGGGAGTGTTGCTGAGGAGCAATGCATCCGTGTTCCCATGGTCCCTGGAAATCGGAGTCTCAACCTTTCCAATGCCGTGTCAGTGGTGGTCTACGAAGCCTGGAGACAGCTCGGATTTAGAATGAAGGTTTGAGCGTAGTGCTCGGCATCGGCTGTCTTTCAATGAATGCCAGGAACAGTTTACCTTTTACGTTTCACGTTTCACGAAATACTGCTCTTACAAGTCACCCTCCTTAAGGCAGCGGCCGAGTCCCTGTTGCTCTGCAAAGTAATAGGCATAGTGCATGGTTGCTAGGTTGGCGATGCGTTCTTCGGCTTCGTCGCGCGTGTCCGCGTAGATAATCTGGATGCCGTATCTGGCTGTGAGGGCGTCCAGAAAATCCATCAGCCCAATCTTGTGATATTGGTTGAGCCGTCCTCCGGCCTTCCGATGCTGGAGTATGCCTTCGATGACCAGGAAGCGAGAGGGGAAAGCGAGGGTCTGTTCAAGTTCATGGAGGAACGGCGGGCGATTGAAGGAGGGATTGGAAAAGACTGTGTAGAGTTCTTCGATGCCGATGCGCTTGATGCATAACAGCTCGGGAACTTCAGCAACGGCATAGCCGCTGACGGGCAAGGTTTCTCGCATCGTCCCGGCGATGCGGATGAACCCTGGAAAAGACTGTGTAGAGTTCTTCGATGCCGATGCGCTTGATGCATAACAGCTCGGGAACTTCAGCAACGGCATAGCCGCTGACGGGCAAGGTTTCTCGCATCGTCCCGGCGATGCGGATGAACCCATGAAAATCGTAGGGTTGATATTCTCGAGGGTCAACGTAGAGATGAATGGCCGGCACCATGAGTTTCGGTTGGCCTTGTTGAGAGAGCAACATGATGAGGGATTGGGGCCCACGCGGATCTTGGCGGGATCGACTGGTCTGTTGAGAGCGTGGCGGAGTGGAGGTGTACGATCCGGAAGAGGGGCTTGCCGCAGGAGTGGGGTGAGCGGATGGCTTGTGAGAGGCCGAGGGTTGATTCTTGGCATCGTAGTTAGTGCGCGCGATGGGGTTACTGAGCGTTTGATAGGCCTGATTGAGCAGTTGTGTCCTGGCTTCCGCCTTCCGGTGCAAGTTTGGCGCATGGCCAAAGCGATCCGGATGCCAGACCTGGATTTGTTCAAGCCAGGCCTTTTTGATGTCAGCCTCTGTCGCAGTGGGCAAGAGTTCAAGCAGCGTATAGTAGTTGATTATCCGTTCCTCCGGCATCGGCCTCTCCTTTTTTCGAAGTGTAACGGAGTCTTAGGGGGGAGATCTAGCAGACTGTTCTCACGCCTGTAGGTGCGCGCGTGTAGCGGAGTGGTACCGTCCCGCTCCATGTCGAAAATAGTGGACGAAGTTTAGCCGTACCGCGATGGTGGTTGTCTTGGAAATCCAGGCCCTGCAGCCATTGGCAGGATCATCTCTGCGGCTTGTGGGACGCTCTACTAATTCAAAACACAGGGAACACATAGTCGATTACTGACATGTACACTCGTTTTGACTGGAGCCCCGAAGGCGAAAGGGCTCCAGTCAGCAGCCTGCGGTTGGCTTGCTCTCTTCAAGAGTAGTCTGGTAGTTTCAGGGCGTATATTGGCACGAGGCTCAACCCCTGTACGGAGGAGGATTACGATGGGAGAAATCGATACAGCCCCTGAAGTTGCCGCCAAGGCCATCGAGGATCTCACGGCATTGGAGGTGGATCCAGGCAAATGCGAACGCCTCTATAAGGCGGCGCTGGTTCAATCCAGCTCCGGCGTGACCTATCGTATGTTGGCCAAGGTGAGTGGGACCGGACAATTGGACCTTGTCCACTACGGTTGTGACTTGGATGAGAACGGCAACCCGATAGCGAAGTGGAAGGTTCGGCGTATCCTTGAACAAGCCCTTGAACGGTTTGACAAAGAACTTGCGACCATCAAGAAGGACATTGTTGACAATGGTGAGATCGTGCAGGGCGCATGGGTACACGATATGACCGGCATGGCGGATGTGGCCACACAGGGCAAGAGTTTGGATGAGTGGTCGCGGAACACGACCGCAGAGGTTCGGAAGAAGTCGAGCTAGGCCTCGTGGCCATCAGAAACTCAGTGCGTGTGATCGCGAGGATGTTGGAGACGCACTGATAACCACCGTCAATCGGCGGTGGGCATCGCGAAGCGACTGCTCCACCTCTTCCGGTGTCGTGCCCCGCGCCAGGAGAAACCCCAGATAGCGTGTTCCCTCAGGCAGCGGGACCAGTTCATCGCCTGGCTCCGCCGTGATCGTGAGTTCTTCAATTCCAGGCATTGCTCTGGCTTCAGTCTGTCCTCGCACTTCGCGCAGCCTGCCGCCGAATGGAATAGGGAGCATCATGACTCCTGCTGCCTGTTCTTGCCTGGTGAGGGGAGGGAGCGGCATCCGCAGCGCGTGACGGAGGATCAGCTCTTCGAGCGACATGCCGGAGGCGAAGTTCAGGGTGCTGGAGCAGTGCCCACCGATCGTTCGTGAGGCCAACTCAATGACCCATACTCCCTTCTCGTTTACGCGAAACTCGCCATGCACCGGCCCTTCTCGTAGTCCCAGCGCCTTGGCTGTTCGAGCAGCACAGGCAATAATGTCCTGCTGCACATCAGCAGGGAGGCGGGATGGGGTGATGTAAATCGTCTCTTCAAAAAATGGGCCGTTGAGCGGATCAGGCTTATCGAACATCGCAAGCGATTGCAGGGCTCCCTGTGTGAGCAAGCCCTCCAATGCGACTTCGATCCCCGGCACAAAATCCTCAACGAGGATCCAACGGGCCTGCTCGTCCCATTCCACCAGGCCCAAATTGGTAAGGAGCTCGCCGACCCGACGGAACGCGCGACGAAACTCCTCCTCGTCATTGGCGCGAATGACCCCGCAGCTCGCGGAGAGGATCAGCGGCTTCAGGACGCAGGGATAGACGACCTCTGTCGCGAACTCCTGTGGATCACCGTCGAGGGGAAAGACCCTATGGCTCGGTACGAGCAGGCCCTGCCCGGACAGTAACTCACGCATCTGGCGTTTATTGCCGGCGGCGGTGACGGACGCGACAGAGTTGTGGGGCAAGCCGATCGCTTGGGCAATGGCGGCAGCCGTGACGGCGGTCACATCGTCCACGCCGATCACCGCGTCGAGGGGATGCTGTCGGGCGAATGCCACCGCGATGGGAGCGGCAGCCTGCGGATCTCGAACATCGAGGGGCAAGAGTTCATCCGGCGAATTCGTCAGCTCTTCGGGGCGCTGCGCACGTCCAATGGTGACAGAGACGTGCAGGCAGCGCGCTGCCGCGAGGAAGGCTTCTGCTCGATAGGTCCTCGTCGGTAGGAGTAGCAACAGTCTCGGCATTGGCGCTCTTTATCGAGCGGTCTGAGCGGCGGCGCGCGCTCGATGAAACTGTTCCAATTGGCGATTGGCCTCGACGATGACCGCCAGCTTCTGGACCACGGCTGCCACCTGTGCATCGGGAATGGCGTAATAGCCTTCATCATCTCCGAGCCCGGTATAGACGCGGTTTCCGATACAGCCGAAACTACTGGCCGTCTGTCCTGATTGCAGTGTTTCCGGTAGTACGGAGCAGGTTGGCCGCCCCATTGTGGCGCTCCCGCCGGCAATCCCCGCTGCCTGTGCCGCTTCCGCCAGAAGCATCAGTTGCTTGACGGTTCCGCGGACCAGCACCACGTCCGGGGTGAAGGTGGCCTGCGCGAGTGGCGCATACACGGCTACGTGAAAGGTTCCCTGGCGACGCGGGATCATGGGAATATCCGCCATCGTGAGATACTGCATCCCCACCATGGTCTGCACCAGACCGTTCAGCTCAGTCGCAACCTGTGGCGGCAGATCTATACCGTGGGTATGGGCCCCGACTGGACAGGTATAGTGGTCCGATGCCTCCGTATAGAAGACCTGGCCCTCAGCTGCTAACTTCCAATAGCCGCATCCTGCTGCTGTAGGAGCGGTGATTCGTGGAATACCCGCTGGGGCCTTGTCTCGAAACGCGATCGCCACTGCCGGTAGTTTCAACCCCAACAGTTCCTGGATCTGAGTGCCTTGTGTCATGAGTTCAGATTTCACTTCTTGTTCCCCTCCCAACCACATGTAATCTAAGTAACTCTAAGTTTTCCCATGCTCATTTGTTTGTAGCGGTCTGAACTGCTGGGTCGTCGGCTCCGCACAGCAGAACCATGATTCTGTCAAACGAGGCGGCTTTGGACGATCAGACCTGTGCACCCTTGTTCGAGTCAAGGATTCGGTCTGCCTACCGGCTATCTCATCGGCAATCGCTCGAATCCGACCAAAGGTTACCATCGCATCTTCCTCTTCCTTGGCGCTTGCTTCGACGATCGCACACACGGACTGATGCAGCCGATCCATCCGCTCATCCGGGTGTGTCCAGGGATACTGGAAGCTGGCCTGTTCCAGAGGACCGATAAACTGCTGAACGTCAGACTGAGCGAGAAGAGAAGAGCCAGGTGGAATCAAGAGACGAATGCTTAGTTGTACTGGGTCGGTTGCGTCGATGAGATCATGGTCTTCCACCATATCTAACATGAGCAGATAGTCGTTCAGACTGGTCCAGGGCGTGAAGGCGACGAGCGATGGACGAAGCGCGATCCCGGCCTCGCGTAGAATGCCGAGCGCCGTTATGATGTCTGCTCCTGTATGCCCTTTCTGAAGCAGATCGAGAACATGGTCGCTGAACGATTCCACGGCAGAGATCACGAACAGACACCCCAGAGCACTCAATTCCGGCATCAGTGTGCGGCGTTTCAAGAGGTGTTCGATTTTTGCGGTAAAATCAAAGGTCAAATCCGAGAATTCCTTGTGCATGGCGCGAACGATGCTCAGAGAGTGCCCTGGGCCATTTAAAAAGTCTGGGTCGCCAAACGTGATATGTGTCGCGCCTGCCTGCACCTGATTTCGTATGTCTTCCAGGACGACGGCTTCGGGGACAAGAAAGAAGCGTCCGTCATAGATCGGTACGATTGGGCAATGGAGACAGTGATGGAGGCATCCACGACTGGCCTCGACGTATCCGACCAAGCGCTCTGTGCCGTTCTGTTCGAGCCGGGCATAGTGGTCCAACATCGGGAGTTTGCCGCGACTGGGGATTGGGTGCGGGGTCGTCGAGGCGGTTGAGGCATAGCCACGCTGCAACCAAGGGCCGACCACCCGATTTCGAGAACTCACTCCTTCGAGAAGGTTGATGCGCTGCTCATGATCGAGCGCCTCAATGAGTGAAACCAGCGGGGTCTCATACTCGCCGCCCACTACAGAATCGGCCAGCCCTTGGAGTAAATATTCGGCATTGATCGAGGCATACAGCCCATAGAAACAGATGTGGCAGGCTGGGTTCATTGTCCGGGTCAGCTCGGCAACTCGCACCCCAAGTCGAAGCGCGGTGTGCATGGGGACCGAAATGCCGACAAAACGTGCCAGCCTGAAGGCCGCTTCATCGATATCCTCCACCGCGATGTCGAGGCCTACCGGCGCAAATCCCGCTTGTTCAAGAAATCCAATCGGTTGAGCGATACCAAGAGGTTGGTGACCCAGCTCATAACATGAAACGAACATGATCGCGCCAGGCTGTCTCAGCAACGACTGTTCTTCTATAGATTCGGCCACTCGTCCCATCACACGGTTCTCCAACTCAGTGAGGTGTCACTGTAACCCACCCCTGAGAGAGGGCGCAATGCAATCTGCGATCTGTTCTTGAATGAGGAAGGGCCTGGTTGCCATCCATCTGGCCTGGAAGTTATACGAGTCTTCTGCTAAATTCTCGAACAGCGATGCAGACGATGATGTAAATCCCGCAAGCTGAAACCTTCGATATCACCTGAACAAGAAAGCGCGCGTAACTTCGAGTGGTCGGCACTCGGCGCGGTGTCGCTTTCGGAAAGATCGGTAACGGACACAGATGGTTTCTCCAACAGCCCAGACAGTTTCAGATGCAGCACAGCTGAAGATCGTTCCACTCATCGCCAAGGAACTCGGTGTGGGACTCGATCAAGTTAGGGCCGCGGTCGCCCTGCTCGATGAAGGTTCAACCGTGCCGTTTATCGCGCGGTATCGCAAGGAGGTGACCGGCAACCTGGACGATACCCACTTGCGCACGTTGGAAGAGCGCTTGCTGTATCTGCGGGAATTGGAGCTGCGCCGTGCGGCGATTCTGGCTTCGATCGAGGAACAGGGCAAACTCACCGACGTATTGCGCGGGACCATTGACGCAGCTGCGACCAAGCAAACGTTGGAAGACCTCTACTTGCCCTACAAACCGAAGCGCCGCACACGCGCACAGATTGCGCGCGAAGCCGGATTGGAACCGTTGGCCGATGCCCTGCTTGCCGATCCAACGCTCGATCCTGAGCAGGAGGCCGTGAAGTATCTGAACGTGAAGGCTGCATCGGAAGGTATTGAGGCCATCAACGTGCCGGATGCGCAGTCCGCGCTTGAGGGTGCCCGGGATATTTTGGCTGAACGCTTTGCTGAAACTGCCGATCTGCTTGCCAAGTTGCGTACTCGTCTGTGGGACCAGGGCGTGGTGACGTCCACCGTGATGAAAGGCAAGGAAACGGCCGAGGAGGAAAAGTTCCGCGATTACTATGCCTATACTGAAACCATCCGCACCATCCCGTCGCATCGCGCGCTGGCCTTGTTTCGCGGTCGCGCGCTGGGCGTGTTGAAAATTGAATTGGGTCTGGGGGAGGCGCTGGAAGCAGCCGTGCCGCATCCTTGCGTTGCGACGATCGCAGCGCATGTCGGCATCGAAGACCGGGGCCGCACAGCGGACAGGTGGCTCATGGGCCTGTGCGATTGGGCTTGGCGCGGCAAGATACATCTGCATCTTATGGTGGAACTGCTGGTGCAGTTGCGCGAAGCAGCGGAAGCCGAGGCGATCAAGATTTTCGGCCGCAATCTGCACGAGCTGCTGCTGGCGGCGCCTGCCGGTCCGAAGGCTGTCCTCGGGCTTGACCCAGGCATTCGCACCGGCTGCAAGGTGGCGGTGGTGGATGCGACCGGCAAGCTGCTGGAGACGACGACCGTGTATCCGCTCCAGCCGCGCAATGATTGGCAGGGCTCGTTGGCGACGCTGGCACGATTGGTTGTGCAGCATGGTGTCGAACTGATCTCGATCGGCAATGGTACGGGAAGTAGGGAGACCGACAAGCTGGCCGTTGAAGTCATCAAATTCGTCGCGGCTAAGAAGCCGGAGCAGAAAGTAGCGAAGATTGTGGTTAGCGAGGCCGGCGCGTCGGTTTACTCAGCGTCGGCCTTTGCTGCCGCTGAGTTTCCTGAATTGGATGTGAGCCTGCGCGGCGCCGTCTCCATCGCCAGGCGTTTGCAAGACCCGCTGGCTGAGCTGGTGAAGATCGATCCCAAGGCCATCGGCGTCGGCCAATATCAGCACGATGTCAACCAGAAGGCGTTGGCACGGTCGCTCGATGCGACGGTGGAAGATTGCGTCAATGCCGTGGGTGTGGATGTGAATACGGCTTCGGTTCCACTGCTCGAACGGGTGTCTGGTCTAAACAAGGCGCTGGCGAAGAATATCGTCGAGTATCGTGATGCCAATGGCGCTTTCGCCAATCGTGCCACGATACGCAAGGTGCCGCGTATGGGCGATAAAACGTTTGAACAGGCTGCAGGCTTTCTGCGCATCAATGATGGAGAGAATCCGCTGGATCGCTCCTCCGTCCACCCGGAGGCCTACCCGGTCGTCGAACGCATTCTTGCCCGTATCGGTAAGGGTATTGTGGAGGTCCTGGGTCAACCGGCGGTGCTGAAGGGATTATCTCCCTCCGACTTCACCGATGAGAAGTTCGGGGTGCCGACTGTTCGGGATATTTTGACTGAGCTGGAAAAACCGGGCCGCGATCCGCGTCCGGAGTTTAAAACGGCCACGTTCCAAGAGGGTATCGAGTCTTTGACCGACCTGCATCCGGGGATGACCCTTGAAGGAGTCGTGACAAACGTCGCGGCCTTTGGCGCCTTCGTCGACATCGGGGTGCATCAGGACGGCCTCGTGCATGTGTCGGCGCTGGCGAATAAATTCGTCAAGGATCCGCATGAGGTCGTCAAGCCTGGTCAGATCGTGAAGGTAAAAGTGCTGGACGTCGATGTGAAACGCCAGCGCATCTCTCTCACCATGCGCCTCGATGATGCGCCAAGCAGTGTTCCCGCTTCAAACCGTGCGCCCGCAGAAGTTTCTACGGGAACAGCGCGTGAGCCACGTAGCCGCCGACCTCCAACCCAGTACCGTGCGCCGGATCGTGAGCCCCAACCTGCTGGTACGATGGCTATGGCCCTGGCTCTGGCGCGCGCCAAGCAAAAAAAGTAGCGAGTCGCAGTCCGGTCTTCGGTTAAGTAGGGGGGGCAGCCTAACCCAGCCTGCGCTGTCGCGCGGCATGTCTTCCGCGTGCAGATGTAACCTGATTGTACGAGACGGAAGGGGCTGGTATTCCGGTTTGAAAGACGCACGTATACTTGTCATTCTGCAAGTATACATGCTAATAATTGCCCCATCATGGGACAGGCACATCGGGCGGAATCTCGCGAACATTTCGACAATCACTTAAAAGACATTCGCGTCTCGCAAGGTCTTTCACAGGGAGAACTTGCCGGAAAGTCAGGGATCACCAGACAAGCCGTCTCAGCCATCGAATCCCATCTCTATCTACCTACTACGGCGGTTGCGCTTCGACTAGCCTCCGTGCTGGGCTGTCGAGTTGAAGATCTGTTCAGCCTTGCGCAATCGCACGATGTCATTGTAGGGAAACTGATCGGTCGTCTTCCCCTGCGCGATAAGAAGAGCTTGGCGACTCGTGTAAAGGTTGCCAGGGTAGGGGCTCGTCTGGTTGTGCGGCCTGTTACGGAATTGGGCGAGATGCTTTCGTATACGGTGCCTGCCGATGGGTACGCGGCGGAGGCGCATGGCCAGGTATCGGGCGCCATGGTGCGAGTGAACCTGTCGCGCGATCGTCAAGCGATTGAACAACAAATCTCCGTCGCTGGTTGCGATCCTGCGATTTTTCTTGCAGGCGCGCATTTGCGGCAGCACAAAGATCAGACCTCTGTCGTGGGTTGGACGATGGGGAGTATGGCGGCGCTTCAGGCTTTGCAACAGGGCGAAGTTCATGTCGCAGGTCTGCATCTCTTCGACCCGGCGACAGGGGAATCCAACTTGCCGTTTCTCCGGCGTACGTTAAAAAATTCGAACTATGAAATTGTCACCTTTGCGACCTGGGAAGAGGGTTTGCTCGTTCGAGCTGGTAACCCCAAATCTATCCGTGCGGTCAGCGATATAGCGGTTCCTGACGTCAAATTTGTGAATCGGGAAGAGGGGGCTGGGGCCAGACTATTGCTGGATCAGCGGTTGCACTCAGCGGGAATCAATTCGGATCGGGTGAAGGGCTATGGCACGGTCGTCGCGTCGCATTTCGATGTTGCGCGGGCGATTGCAGGTCGTCAGGCGGATGTCGGGATTGGAATCAGATCTGCTGCGCAACTCTTCGGACTCGATTTCATCCCACTCCAAACCGCGCGTTATGACCTTGTCGTACCCAAAACCTATCTGAAATCCCATCCGACATTGGCTCATTTGTTCGAGACCCTGGTCAGTCGCCCCTTTCGAAATGAGATCGAGGCGCTAGGCGGGTATGACACCAGTGATACAGGAAAACTCCATGCGCTGCATGTTGGCTGACCATACCGCTCAGATATTCGGAGTCACTATGGCCAAGAGTAGATGGTGGTGCATATTCCTGAGCGTACTTCTCCTTCTTGTGGGAGCTGGCTCGGTGAGGGCTGTCGAGTACGGCGAAATGGTGCAGAAAGACGGAAAGTGGGTCTTCCAGAGCACGGAAGACCCTGTGCTCAAACTCATGCGCACGAAGGAGCTGATCACGGACGAGGAATACGTCAACGCTTCAGCACAGACCGGGAAAAATTGGAAGGAAACGGCTGATGCGGTGCTCATCCTGGAGAGAGAGACCAAATGGAACCGGTATCTCAAGACAGCACTGCATTTGCCCGACTGGGTGGATCTGGGCATCGAAAATCGGACGAGGTTCGAAAGCTACGATCATCCCTGGCGATCCACTCAAGTAAGTGGAGGCGGACAAACTGATGCTCAGGCGCTTGTCCGATCCAGGCTGCGCTTTGGATTGGGCAATGGTCCCTTCCGGTTTCTCTTTGAAGGGCAGGATTCACGGGCCTACTGGAACAATAGCCCTGGAGATTTCGTGAATACCACGACGGTCAACGAATGGGACATTTTGCAGTTATTCGGGTCAATGACTCTCGACAATGTAGCAGGGAGCGGATTGCGAACGGACTTGCATTTCGGTCGTATGACCCTGGATTTCGGAATGCGCCGGTATATCGCCAGAAATGATTTCCGAAATACCACGAATGCCTTCGATGGGTTCCATTGGCAAATCGGTCAAGGAAATACATGGAGATTCAGGGCATTTTTGGTGGAGCCGGTCATTCGTGACGAGGTGCGACTCGACGAGCAGAACGCAAAGACTGTCTTCTGGGGAACCTATGTGGAAAGCCAGCACATTCCCTGGTTCAACGTGAATGTGTATTACTTCGGGTTACACGATCAACGTCTCCCGAATAACAATCTTCATCGTACGTATAGTACATACGGCCTTCGCCTGTTCAAGTCTCCAGCAGTCAACGAATTCGATTATGAGTTTGAGGGGGCCATTCAAACGGGACGCTTAGGCAACGTCGATCATTTTGCTTATAACCCAAACGCTGAAGCCGGATATACATTCAATCTGCCTTGGACTCCTCGTTTTTTAGCGCAGTATACCTATGCCAGCGGCACTCGCACTCCAGGAGGGAGCCAGAATGGAGACTTTGACCCTCTGTTCGGCGCCCGCAATTTTGATTTGATGCCCACGGGAAATTTCGGACCATTTACCCGCTCTAACATCAGTTCCCCCGGTTGGAGGCTGATCGTCCGGCCTGCACCCAATTTGACAATACACGTCAAACAACGGTTCTGGTATTTGGCGGAAACGCCCGCGGTGTATTCCGGTGGTCTCGTACAAGATTCCACAGGAGGGGCAGGAAACTATCTAGGTCATGATTTGCAATTACGTCTGCAATGGGCGGTCAGCCGCAATATGGACTTCGATGTCGGGTACGATCATTGGTTCAAGGGATCTTACTTTGATAGCCCCGCCATCATCGCCCAAATGCCTGCCGGCGGGAACAAAGATACGGACTATTTCTATTTCCAGATGCGAGTTAGATTGTAGGGAGGGCAGCCCATGATTCGAGCCATCATTGCCCTGTGCATGCTCCTCATGCCAGGCGTGAATGTTGCGATTGCCGAGGTGATTACGATCGCGGCGGCGTCGGATTTGAATTTTGTTTTCAGAGAACTCGTCGCTGAATATGAACAATTGACCGGCGATCGCGTGAGGCTATCACTGGGGTCATCGGGGAATTTCTATGCGCAGATTCAAAACGGCGCGCCGTTCGACCTCTACTTTTCAGCCGACATCGCCTATCCCAGGAAATTGGAAGAAGCAGGTCTGACCGTTCCTGGCTCGCTCTATTCCTATGCCATCGGGCGGATTGTCTTGTGGGCCGGGAAGGACTCGCGCTTCGATCTCTCCAAGGGGCTGGAGATCTTGCGTGAATCGACGGTCAAGAAAATTGCCATCGCTAATCCCAAACATGCGCCCTATGGCAGGGCGGCAGTGGGGGCGATGGAACAGGCGCAGGTCTACGATCGCGTCAAAGACAAACTGGTGTTCGGAGAGAACATTTCTCAAGCCGCCCAGTTCGTCGAATCCGGCGCGGCGGACATTGGAATTATTGCGATGTCGCTGGCGCTCGCGCCGCCGATGCAGGCAGCGGGCCGCTATTGGGAGATTCCCGCCGATGTGCATCCACCGATCGAACAGGGCGCGGTGATCATTAAGGGCGCGAAGAACCAGGAACGTGCGAAGGCTTTTCTCTCGTTTGTCCAGAGTGCTGAGGGGCAGGCCATGATGAAACGCTATGGGTTCATCGTTCCGAGCTCGGAGATTCGACCATGAACCGCGTCAGAGAAGGTATAGCCATGCGCCTCACCCCTCATCCCTCACCCCTCACGGTTCTCCGATGAATTGGATCGCGATCGCCGTGACCTTCAAGCTCGCGCTGCTCACGGCGTCCGTGTTGTTCATCGTCGGACTGCCCATCGCCTATTGGTTGACCTTTTCACGGTGGCGATGGAAATTTATCGTCGAGTCGGTGGTCGCGTTGCCGCTCGTGCTGCCGCCGACGGTGCTGGGTTTTTATATCCTGATCGCCATCGGCCCGCATAGCCCGGTCGGTCGATTCTACAGCGACGTGGTTGGGCATCCGCTCCCCTTTACCTTCGAAGGGCTGCTCCTCGCGTCGATTCTCTACAGTTTGCCGTTTGCTGTGCAACCGTTTGCCGCGGCATTCGAGCAAGTCGATCGCCGGTTGATCGAAGCCTCTTGGACCCTCGGGGTATCGAGGCTGAAGACGTTTTTCCGTCTGATCGTTCCGCTGTCGGCGGCAGGCCTCATCACCGGCATTGTGCTGAGTTTCGCCCATACCCTGGGGGAGTTCGGCGTAGTCTTGATGGTCGGCGGCAATATCGAGGGAGAGACGCGAACGGTCTCGATCGATATTTACGATGAAGTACAGGCACTCAACTATGCCGGGGCCGCCAAGACGGCGCTGTTGTTGCTCGCGGTCTCCTATGGCGTGCTGTTGCTGGTCTACGCGATGAATCGAAAGGTCTGGGCTGTATGGCCGCAGCGCTGACGGTTGATTGCCGCAAGACCTTTCCCGGTCGATTTTCTGCTGCGGCTCAGCTCACCTTGCCGCTCGATCCCCCGCGCGTGTTGATTCTCTTCGGTCCATCAGGATCTGGGAAAACGACTCTGCTACGTTGTCTTGCCGGGTTGGAATGGCCGGAAGAGGGACGGGTTCAGTTCGGCTCGACGATCTGGGTCGATGTGGCGTCCAACATCCGGCTCTCGCCGCAAGCGCGGCGGATCGGCTATATGGCTCAAGACTATGCGCTCTTTCCCACCCACACAGTATGCGGCAACATCGAATATGGATTGAGCGATCTGCCGGCTGCGGCGCGGCAGGAGCGTGTCCGAGAGCTGATTGCCTTGTTGCAACTTCAGGGGCTCGAGCAGGCCAAACCGGCGCAGTTGTCTGGTGGGCAACAGCAACGTGTGGCGCTGGCTCGTGCGATTGCCAGACGGCCCCAGCTTTTATTGCTCGATGAACCCCTGTCGGCATTGGATGCGCCGACGCGTGCGAAGCTCTGCGGCGATTTGCGCAGGCTGCTCACGCAGCTGGCCATCCCAGCGGTGGTTGTCACGCACGATTGGGCAGAGGCCCTCACTCTCGGTGACATTATTGCGGTTATGAGCGCGGGGCAGGTTCTCCAAGTCGGCGCACCGCAGGAAGTGTTCTCTTGCCCCGCTAATGCGGAGGTTGCGAGGATCGTCGGTATTGAGACCGTCGTGCAGGGCCAAGTCGTCGCGAACGACAGCGGATTGGCGACTGTGTCGGTGAATGGGATAGCGCTGAAGGGCTTAGGGGCGGATGTGAGCGGTTCGGCTGTGTATGTCTGCATCCGTGCGGAGGATGTCTTGCTTGAGCGGGCAGGGAGCGGTGTCACCAGCGCCCGTAATCACCTTCCCGGTTTGGTGGTTCAGATGCTTCCGCAAGGCCCGGTAGTGACCATCACGGTCGATTGCGGGTTTCCCATTCTGGCGGTGATAACGAGAGGGGCCAGAGAAGAGCTTGGTCTCGAAACAGGCTCAGCTGTTGTGGTGGTGATTAAAGCGGGGGCTGTACATCTGGTTCCGAGATCCGGCTAGCCGCCGGCGGTTCTCTTCGCCGAACCCTCTGTGCCTTTCGATCTTGTAGCGAAAGCAATCTATTCACATAGTCGTTTGCGGTGTGGAGGCATGGTCGGTTTCCTCGGAGGGTAGACAAGGCCGCGATAGGTCGAAAACGTTTATGGAAAGGTCAAGGAAAAAAGTCACAAAACTCTCTCCCCAACTTCTGTGGATAAGGCTGTTAATAAGATCGTCCTGCCAGCAAAATAGCGCGTGTTTTTCTGCCTCAAATACGTCTTTGCCTAGAATTTAGGCATTGGTTCCAGTATCGATCGCACCACAACATATAGCGGATTTATTGGATAAACCCAACAGAAACACCAAATACTAGATATTCATTGCTGTTTGAAGCCTTCGTATGCTGGATTGCCTGTTCTGGCGCGGTCTCTCTCACTCGGTTATGCACAGGTTCCATGCTAGACAGGGGTTTTAGCGCCATGGTTAGGAGTCCGGAGCTGGGTGCTTGACAGGGGCGCCATCTATATGTAACCATTGGTTACATTATGAAGCCGACAGACCTCAGGCGAGTACGGGACCAATTAGGGTTGACGCAACAGCAATTGGCTGATGCATTGAGGACCACGCGCGTGTCGGTGGCGCGTTACGAAACGGGTATGCGGCGCATTCCTGGAATGGTCAAGGCTATGGTGGATCAATTGGGGCGTTCATCTGAAATTCCCATGGCAGGTATGGTGGCAGCCGGCTTACCGATTGAACCGGTGCAGCAGGCTGAGTTGACCGACGTACCCCCCAGCATGTTGCGCGGTGGAAATACCTTTGCGCTCCGTGTCAAAGGGGAGTCGATGAAGGATGATGGTATCCTCCCCGGCGATCTTGTGGTGGTGCGGAAGCAGGACACGGCCAGGAATGGGCAGATCGTCGTTGCGCTCGTCAATCATGATGCAACAATCAAGACCTACTTCAAGAAGGACTCGCATATTGAGCTGCGTCCTGCGAATGCGGCGATGCAGCCGATTATCGTGAGAGCTTCCGATACATTTCATATCGAGGGCATTCTTATCGGCGTAATCCGGCATTGTGCGGTGTAATGAAGGAGTTCTGAGTTAGGCATCCGGGTTCTGAGTTATTGGGACCCATTCAAATCACGGCATGGTATCAATGAAAGAAGGGAGGGCCAGATGCTCACAGTAGGAAAATCCTTTAACCGAAACAGACTGGTTGATCTTGAGCGAACGGTGAATTTCTTGAATGGACAATTGCGAGAGATGCAATGGAGTCTGTATCGAGCCAAGGTTGAGCCACTTCCGGCTCGTTTGTGGCGGAGTTTGGTGCGCCTCAAAGGCGATCAGGAGTTTATGTCAGCCTGCTGCAATCGATCTGTTCGTCCGAACACAAAGAGGGTGTCCTATGCTGACCGAGCTGCGTAGAGCCGACACCCCAGACCTCGGTATCTGCTCTGACTGTGGAACGCTAGTTCAGCGGCGGATTGCCTGTATCGATGAAATATCCCATTCACTGGTGGACCGCTGCGAGCGGTGCTGGAGTGTCTCCCAGCAGCGGAAGATATTCGCCGGCGGATGTTGCGGGTAGTGAAGTTTAGAACAGCCATAGAGAGCGAGTGTTCATGGCAATTGGCTCATGAACCGTAATATTGTCCGAGTGGAGGGCGTCGTGAGCCAGTAGTGACGATGAGCGGCGACTGAGCTTCTGGTTCTTTTTGCTTCAAGGAGGGCTTAGGCGTATCCTGGCAGGTATGAAACAGTGGTATCTGTATCTGATAGCAGCGCTGGTTGGGTTGGCGATCGTGGGTTATCTCGTTATCAGATGGAAATCCCCGAGTAGCCTTACCGAGATTTGGAATAGAGGCAATCATGCCATGAACGCGCAACGCGATGCTGGAAAAGTTCAGGATGGAAATGCAACCCCCAGAGAGGTACAGAGGCTCCGGCACGAACAGCAACTTCGGCCGCTTACTGAAAGAGAAAATGGAACAAAAATAGAGAATTTGCCGGATGGAATATATGGTTTTTCAATGTGCAACCTCGATTCGCTTCGCGCAAATCGAGGCGATACATTCTCGTTGGAGATTCATAAGCATGAAGGAATTGTGTTCTATGTCGGGTATGCCTCTGATGAGCACATAGAGAAGTATCTGACTCGTCAAAGCAACTTCCATATCCTGACGTCCCCCCATCCAAGGAAAGGAACCGCATCCCTGTTCGAAATACCTGTCGAGTTTGTATCGAAATGCGAAGAGCGTCCTGTCGAAGATGGGTATCTTTTCGATCTATTCGTGACCGCTATCCCCGAGTTGCAAACTTAACCCGTATTATTGAGAACACTTCTGTCGCAATCGAGGATCCGCTGTTGCGATGAGCCTTCGGGCGGCGGTCTCGACTCATTTTCTGTCGTTACGGTTGACGACATGTTGAACCAGTCGTTCTGATCTTCTGCGGCATCCAGGCATCCCTACTTCCGAGGTACTCCCTTCGGGTCTGTCGTTAATCAGACTACGCGCTATCCTTTGTTCATGCGAGATGAGTTTCAGGACTTACACCAAGGAGGGCGATGATGACCTGTTTACGTTGCGAGGGCTTAATGGTTGAAGAACATTGCTTGGACATGGGGGGCGCGTATGGAGAGATGTGGACAATGAGTTGGCGGTGTATGAATTGTGGTCGCGTTCATGACGCTGTGATCGAACAACATCAGCTGGCTCAACAGGTGAAGGTCTTGACCGTCTCAAGTGGTGCGCCGGAATACCAGGATGACGAAGTCTATCTTGGCGCCGAGTCCTTCTTGAGACGAGCAGCCTGACGAACCTGCATGAGGCACTTATGCAGCAAGGACAAATGAACCAGGAAAACGAGGGTATGCAAGGAATCTTCAGGACTGGCGGGGTAGGAATCGCTCGATGAACCCTCTTAGCAATGAGCTGGAGGTGCCGCAAAGAACCTGATGCGCCTCCTTGCTGGAGATCTGACCTGGCATGTCCTAAACCGACGAGTCGGGTGGCTCCTCCCATGAAGAGTGGTATGACATAGGTGGATAGATTCGAGGTGCTATTCCCTGACGTCAATTAACGCCATAGAGAGTTGGCGGGTCAATCAAAGGTTGGTATGGTGGCGGTGTCCCGGATTGAACGGGAGACCCGCGGCTTATGAGTCCGCTGCTCTACCAACTGAGCTACACCGCCAGAACCAGTTTTATTGCATACTTGCGAAGGCTGCGTCAATTGAAGGGGCCTCATGTGTGCCCACTGTGCCCGCAATTGTGCCCGCGAGCTTCTGCGCGGCGGCTTTGAGGTCCGCCGGGCTCACGATATGGTAGCGATCGAACACCGCCCGGCTCTTGTGTCCCGTCATCGACATCGCCACCCCTTCAGAGATCCCTCGGTTCACCATGTTGCGGACGGCAGAGCGCCGCATATCGTGCCGGAGCATCCCGGTGAGTCCCACCGCCTTGCACGCGGTCGCCCAGCTTTTGCGGAAGTTGCGGATCTGGTTTCCGGCATGCGCCCCCTTCAGGTGTGGGAAGAGATAGGGAATGACGCGGTTCAGCCGCCGAGACAAGGAACGGACGCGCTCGATCTGTCCGGCGAGGAGGGCGCGAAGTTCCGGTGTCAGGTGGACCTCTCGCCCTTCACCGTTCTTCGTCGTGCCCGGTTCAAGCCGGAGTGTGCCCGCGTCCAGGTCCAGCTGGCTGAGTCGAAGCGCCAAGACTTCGCTCTGCATGCGCCAGCCGTACACGTAGGCAATGGTGATCGCGGCTTGCAGGTCCGGGCGCATGCGCCGCCGCACGGCCTCAAACTGTGCGGGCTCGAAAAATCCCGCACGCGGTTTGGCCTCGGTCAATTTGTGGATGATCGGCATTTGGAGCAGCTTCTTGTTTTCGCAGGCGAGCCCAAGCATACGAATGAGCGTGGCGAGTTCTCGGTTAATCGTGCCATTGGCCCGGCCAGCCGCTTGTCGATGTTCCACGTAGCGAGCGGCCTGCGCCCCGTCGAGATCGACCACGCGCCGCCCCGCAAAGAACTTGCCCAACGGCGTCAAGCGTACCTCGGCTTCTTTGAGATCGCGGTCGCCTGACGTGGCATAATGTCGCGTGAGATCCTCCGCAATCTCCTCATAGCGGATGCGATCGGCCCTCTTGATGATGGGCTGCCCCGTGACCGCCTTCCCCTCCCGCTCTTTCAGCATCTTTCCGGCGATGGTGTCCTTGTCTGTGCCGGTGCTCTCTCGGACGGGTCGGCCATTCACGTAATACTTGATCCACCACACATTCCCCCGTTTGTACAACATGCCCATGGTTCACCGTCCTTTCTTTGCGATGGTGCGTTGCTGAAATTCCCGCTCCACCAGACTACGGATAAACCCGCTCGCCGTGGTGCCGTGTTGGCGGAGCGCGTCGAGCTTGGCTTTGAGCGGGAGGGGGAGCTGAATGTTGAGTCGTTGCATTTGCATGGTGTGAATCTCCTCTTTGGAAGAATGGTCCCATGGTACTATGGGACCTCAAATGGTGTCAATGGGGGCAAGTTGACATCATGGGACCGTTTGGCTAGGGTTCGCCGTCATGAAAGATGATGAGTCTCCCGCTTCTAAGCAACAACTTGGAGTCCGGATCAATACGAGTCTCGTGGTTGAGGCCAAAGTGCTTGCAGTCCGTCAACAGCGCCGTCTCAATGACCTGATTGAAGAAGCCCTCCGCGATCTGCTCAAGAAGTACCGGGAGAAGTCCAAGGGGAAGTAAAGGCAAAGCTGGTTGGTTCTTCAAAGCATGCTGACCATGTGGCGCATAAGCATTCTGCTCTTGATCTGTCTCATTGCTGTTCCTGCATATTCAAATCCACCATCCCCAGCTCCATCGGAAACCAAGCAAAAACCACAATCCAGTACCGCCCAACCAAACCAGCGTCCCGATCAAGACCAAGGAGGCACCGTAGAACCGCCGCCTGTTATAAAAATTGCTCCATCCCTTGATGCTGATGTAAAAGCCACTGAGCCCGGAAAGAATCATAATCAAGAACCTGGGAGCGAATGGCGGAGCAGTCCTGAAATATGGATTGCTGTATTCACTGGCCTTTTGTGGGTAACCACTATAGCGCTTGCTGCCTATACTGCTCGTCTCTGGTCTGCCACCAATAAAAGCGCAGAGATGTTGCCGAAACTCGAACGCGCTTATGTGTTCGGTAAAGTGGAAGTTGTCGGATCTATAAAAAGCACCTTTCAAGGAACAACGGCTAACTTGGCCAGAACCCTCTTTGTAAATCATGGGAAAACTCCAGCCATTATTATCAATATGAGTGGAGCGCCATATGTGATGAATACGGTCCCACAACAATTGGCTAGAACTCCCGACGACGATCGACGCCTTCCCGAAGGTTGGGTCATTGCGAGCGGAGAACAATTTCAGCGCCCTATCGCAATAGGATTGACAGATCCAGAGTTGAAGGCCATTGATGATGGTACGCTTAAGCTTTATTGTGCCGGACTTATTAGATATAAGGATATTCTCGGAGATGAGAGACAAACTGGGTATTGCTGGGAATATCTGCCGGAATATGATCGGTTTCAATTCTGTAAGGAAAGCCATCTGAACCATTACAATTAAGGACGTTGCCAGAGCGAGTACGCATAGACAGTTAAAGGATACACAGCCCCTTGACTGCCTGTTAAGTTCGGGATAGTCGCCAAAGTAAGACATACTCGCGCTGCTACAATGTTTCCACCATCCTGCTCGCCAAGGAGGTGTCCCATGAAACCCATCCTTTGGTTCGTCCTCGGTCTGATAGTCGCCACTGGCGGCCAAGCACTGGCCCAATCGATCTACGATAGCTACGGCAACCCCAATCCCAATCGCGGCTATGCGCCTGCGCCAGGTGAGCCGATGATTCGAGACTCTAGAGGCTATCTCTACTCGGTCCCGCAACCGAGTCCGAATACCCAGTGGGACCGGCATCGGTCGCCCTGCTAACCTCATTTCGCGCCTCCACCGACCAGGCCCGCAGTGCCACTGCCTCCGCTACTGCCACCTCCGCCTACTGGCATCCCCATCGCGACGGCTTGCCTCGTTACGCAGCCTTATCCGGCCCAGTCGGCCACCCGTGCTCCCGGATACTGCCCTCAATGTAGATCCGCAGCATGTCGAGACGGTTCACGATGCCTTCGGCATTCAGCAAGCCTTGGCGAATGCCGGAGATCCAGGCGGCGCGGAGATTACGGTCGAGCTGCCCGTTGGGCATCAGGGGCGGGGCCAGCTTGTCGTAGCCATCGATGGCGTCACGCAGCTGGCGCGGCCCCGTGACACACAGCTCGCTCAATTCCCGAAACCAGCCGGCCACGGGTGCGGGCAGGGGAACTGCCGTCTTCGCCTGGAGCGACAGGAGCCGGTCCATGAACGGCTGATAAATCTTCTCGACGGCCTGCTCTTGTTTCGTGAGCCACTGCTTCGCCTGCTCATAGTGCGCCGGGCCGATGTCTTGGCGCATGCTCTCGACAATGTCTCGGTGTAGTGTCCTGCGTCTGTCAGCGTCGGCGGGGAGTCGTTTTTCTGCTTCATCGAGTGCGTTCATATCAGTATCCTCCATGGTTGGTTTTAATGTCGGCGAGCGCGTCGAGAAATCGCAGCGCCGCCGTTTCCCCTGCGGGGCCATAGTGCTGGCGAATCGTGGCCCCCAAATCCTCGAACACCTCGCCCCAGCCCTCAGCACCGAACAGGGCGCGAGCGGCCAGCCCCGCCCCAGACATGCGGGCGTCATACGCCGAGCCCCAGTCCTGTCTCAGCGGGGCGAGAATGAGGTCATTGCGTGTGCGATCCGCCGCCTGCTCCTCGGTCTCGCCTGGCTGGGTCGGGACCGGCCCCCCGATCGAGACCGATTCGGGCGTGTGCGAGAGAGTCGCCGGATAGGCGTTCTTATAGAGCCCATCAATGTAGGCCTCCGCAGCGGGATCGCGCCGTTTGAACGGCTCGAACATGGGGTGCGTCGGGTCGCTCATGATCTTGGCATACTCCTCGCGGGCCTGGAGCCCTGCCGAGGAGGGTGCGGCATCGGAATCCATCACGGCGCTACTGTCTCCGACTGAAACATCGAAATCCATGTCTCCTCCTTAATTGACGCTATCGTCTGTGGTTTCAATCCATGCGCCTTCACCCCGTTGGGTGGGGCTCATGTACCGCTGAAATCGCGCAATGATTGCGCCGGTCGCATTGCGTCCGGCATGGGCCGTGACCCACACCTTCGCCACGATTTGTGCTTTACAGCGAGCCTCACTGGCTGAGAGTGTCGCAAACGCTGCCATGGTTCTGTTCCTTTCGTGAGGGGTTAGGCGGTCGGTTGATTCGTTTTCAGGTGCCAGTCTGCCGTAATTTTCGCCAGCTGGGCTTCCGTGTCGCGCTTCAGTTGTTGCGCCGCCGCGACTTCGGCCCGCGTGGTCGTCAGCGTGGCGTCGAGCGCCTGCTGCTTGGCGCGATGCTCGCGATCGAGCTGCCCGTGCTGCGCTCGCAGGGCCTGATAATCCGCATCGAGCTGAGTGAAGACCCCTCGCAGGGCGGCTACGTCGGCTTCAAGCTCAGCTTTCTGCTTCGTCACGGTCTCCAGGGCCGTGTGGGCAGCCATCGCCGATTCCAACACGTCGGCCAGTTTGGCGCGGGCGCTGCGCCAGTTGCGTTCCTCTTCTTCATCCTTCTTCAACACGGCCAGGGCCTGATTGAAATTCATCATGTCGTCTCCTTCCAATTATGGGGTGAATGTGGCGTCATACTGCTGCCGTGATTGCGGATCGCCTAGCACGGCGTAGGCGTCATTGAGCTGTGTCATGGCCGCGTGGCTGTCACTGGCGGACGTGTCGGGATGGTACTGTTTCGCCAACGTTCGATAGGCCGCCTGGATCTCGTCGGCGGTTGCGGTTCGTGGGATGTTCAGCACGCCGTACCAATCGGGATTGACCCGGTTCCGCTCGCGCCGCCAGGCCATCGCCTCATGCGCGAGCTGTGTGCCGAGCTGCTCCAGCTCATCCAGGCTCACGTCCGTGACCAGTCGATGGAGACCCACTTGCACATAGAATCGGGCCGGGGTGCCAGTCCTGGCGAGTTCCATGGTCATTGCGCCCAGTCTCATCGGGCCTCCTCGTGCGCTCGGGGCAGATAGCCCAGGACACGCTCGCCGAAGCCGAAAGCGGATTCCACCGGCGCATGCGGATCGAGTGAAAAGGTGGATTCGACTTTCAGCGGCCCCGGCGTCGGCACCTCCATGAGATCGCTCCCGAGGAGCCAGCCGAACAGATACGCCGCCGCGTCGCCCAGATCCGCAAAGGGGCTATTCGGTTTCTTCGGCCCGGTGCGATCGACTTGGCCGTCTGCGGTGATCGGATAAAACCATCGGCCCTCACAGGCCTGCACCAGCAACGCGGTGTCTGGTCCTGGCGCAATGAGCAACGGGGATTGTCCGCCTTCATGGCGAGGGGCGAGGACTTTCAACACCGCTTCTTTTCTCGGCCCCCATCGGACGGCCCCTTTGACAATCCGCCCGCCCAAGCATTTCAGAATCATTTTCTCCGCGCTCTCGTGAATGGTGGCTTGCCCCGGCGTGGACATGTTCGGATCAATACAATGCACGAGGGACGCGCCGCCATCGAGCAAGGCCCAGGGCGCATGCTGATCAATCCATGGACGCACCTGCTGCTCAATCAGTTCGAGCGTCCCGATGCCGAGCCCATTGAGCGCCGCAAAGACCTGAATCGGTCCGCCCTGGCGTTGGCCTAGTACGGCGCTTGGGCTGTGACCGCCATCCCAGCCAATGCCTAAGAGAAATTGCGGATGCGGCGTCAAGGGCCATCGCGACACATGGACCGCCGCGTTAAATCCTTCCGCCACGGGCTGGCCTCGTTCGGCCATGACCCATTCACCACGCCCCAGCCGCGCGTCCATCGCCGAGTTGCCCGCAAAGGTCTTGCGATGGACCGCTTGTTGTTCAGGCGAGAGTCGATCGGTAATGGGAATCTGAACGGCCTTCCGTGTCGGATGTCCCTGTCCTGCCACGTCGAAATGGGCATAGGGCCATAAGTCTGGGCTGCCGGGATTGGTCGCGGCCATCGCCACACGATGCCGCGTCTCTAAGCGAATCGAGGAGGAAATCGCTAAGCGCCATTGCGGGAGTTCAATCCCGAGGCCATCGGTCAAACTCGCCACGAGTTCTTCACCGACAACCATGTGACAGTCTTGGCGCAAGCGTTCAGCGGAGCTGGCATCTTTGCAGCCGACGAAGTTGCCGAGGAGCACTTCGTTGCCGCCGATGGAGAAGATCGCTTTGGTTCGATCATCTTTGATACTCCAGAGTCCGCCCCACATCGGAAGTTCTAACGCTTCACCGGTTTTCGCACTGGCGGACATCAGCGAATCATGCAACCACATCACTTTGAAGACGCCGGGATACTGCCCACGATGATGGAGCTCGGCATTGATGAGCGCCGCCCCGGCGAGCAGGTGCGTCTTGCCGGTTCCGCGTTCCCCATACGCGAGGATTTCTTCCATGTCGCCGTCAATCGCCGCCGCCATCGCACACGAGGCCTTCAGTGCAAAGAGGACCGGGTGCACCACGTCTGGATAGTGCCCGTCCTTGAGCTGGCCGAGGATATATTCGACCGCCACATCCGCCGCCGCATCCGTGCCGAGCATGTGCCTTCCCACTAAGAAGATGCTGCGGCCTGCGGCGTCTAGTCCATCGCCGAGCGGGTGCTTCGTCGGCAGATCCAGCAATACGGCGCAGCACAGCACCCCAGCCCGATGGCCTAAGCGTTCCACAATTGTTTTCAGGGCGCGACTCATGCCGGTCCTTTCTCCGTCGGTGCCCGCTTCCCCGGCAACACCCGTAGGGGCGACTCCTTCAACCGCTGTAACGCCGCCAGGCCAGCCCCATGCCCGTCCAGCTGAAGCAAGATTTCATTCTGCCTCTCCTGCGCCTTCGTCGCATGATCCGCCGAGGCCCCGGACGTGGCCTTTAAGATCATGTCGAGCCTCTTGAAGTCGGGCCGCTTCTCCGTTTTCAAGATCGTCACCACTTGTGCCCGCACCCGTAAACAATCGTCCACGGTGGCAAACTCGTTCGTGTCGATGCTGTCGGGGATGCGAAGCTGCCGCTGCGCCTGCACGGCGTTGAAGTTGATCGCTTTGGCCCGGCTCGGATCGGGGTCGTGATGATGGCAACTCGTGGCCCCGTGCGGGATGCGGAACCGACACGGCTGGCCATCCCTCGACTTGTGCCCATTCTCGCCACATAACTTCAAGGATCACCTCAGGTTACTTGGGGCTTTTCTCAGGTTGATAAAGCTGCGGAGGCACGTCCCTGTGGAGCCACCCCCAGACACGAAAAGCCTTTGCCGGGGGGTCGCATTTTTCAGCGCGGCCTTTCATCGCCCGTCCTTCCAGGTCTCAATGAGGCGGTCGAGATCCACTCTGTCAAACAACAACTTCCTCAGTTCCCCTGCATGGGGGAGGGGAATCCTCACCCGTTGTAGGCTGCCAGCGGCTTCGAGATCCCTTACCGTCCAGGGCGAGAGGCCGAGGTAGCTGGCGGCGGTCGGTAGATCCAAGAGCCTTGGACTGATAGGAACCACGGTTCTTGTAACCTGTGTTCCCTCGCGGTTGCCGCTCCTAGACGGCGTTCCCTTCATGCCTGTGCCCAGGCTGTGCCCAGGCTCAGGCTTCCCGAAGATGCCCACATCGCCCTTTCGTGGCCTACCAGGCCTGCCCCTTCGGCTGGCGGGAACAGGGGAGGGGGCTGGCGCTGTGGCTGTTATGGTCTCGTTCATTGCCGACTCAATTACTCAAGAATCCTTGGCGCTCAAAGGCGGCTTCCCGCGTGTCCCTGGCGAAAGCCCATCTTTCCCGCTTTGCTTCCCAGTGGCTCAGGCAGAGCATGCCCCTCTTTCTCTTCCGAGTTGTTGCACTTGTTGCATTCCCTCCCTAAAGGGAGGGAAATGTTGCAACGATTGATTGTTGCAGCCATTGTTGCAATGCAACAGGTTGAAAAATAATCGAGTTTTGCATACTGCAACGATGTTGCAACGATCTGCCATCGATGGCATTTTTTTTGAGGGCTGCAACGATCATTTAGACCTCAACACCGTCCATTGGGGATCGTGATAATCCTCACCCACTTGCTGCCATTTGTGGCCTTTGCCCCGTGACAGCGCCGACTTGACCGTGGAAAGGGGAATATCCAGGTCGTCGCTAATGCCTTTGGCGGTCCTGAGCCTGCCGTCTTCGAGGAGATTCCTGATTCTGGACGGGGTCGCCAACTTCTTCTGAAGCGCGGGCACGTTGGCGAGGTCTTCAGCGTCCACCCGGACCTGCTCGGGTGAAAAGGTGAGGCGGAAGCCTAGGGGCGGATGCTTCGAGCTAAAGTTGTGCTTCGTGTGAGACAAGGCCAGGGTGACGGGGTGCTCCTCATCGGCCTTGCTGAGTTCCCAGACATTGCGAGCTAACTCTCTGAAGAACACGGTCCCAAAGGCCGTGCGCTCTTGCCCTTCCACGACAGATTTTGACGTATGGGCCAGGACCAACGACGCGCAGTTGATCTTTCGTAAGGCCCGCTGAAGGGTGATGGCCGCCTCCGGTGAACTGAGTTCAGCTCCGCAGGCCATCGCCGCACTATCGACGATCACGAGCTTGACGTGATGCTCCGCCACAAAGGCCGCAATCGTATGGGCTTCTTGATGGAGCGGCAGCTCGCAGCGTCGATAGAAAGGCGTATGCCGGGAGAACTCCGGGTGTCCGGCTTGGAGGGCCTTGAGTCGCCCGCCCAAGGTCTCAGCATTCAACTCCCAATCCAGATACAAGACTGAGACCTTCAGCCCCGCAACCCCGGCATGACAGCCCCCATGGCAGGCCACGAGGGCGAAGAAAAGCGCAAGGTAGCTTTTGCAGCTCCCGCCGGGCGCATAGATCAAGGTTTGATGCCCTTGGTAGATGATCGGGTTCAGGAGAAATGGCACCGTGGCCGAGGCCGAGGGAATCAAGGTGATGATGGGCTCGCCCTGTCGATGGTGCTTGAGGACGAGACTGCACGCCCGCTGAAGCAGGATTTTCCACGGAACGGACACCGCCACGGCTTTCAAGCTACCGGCCAGCTTGCCTTGCCCGCTATCCGATTGCAGACCGAGTTTGCATCCGCTCAAAATTTCCGTCGCGCCGATCACGATCGCAACTTCTGCATAGACGCTATCTCGTGCATCGGTCAATCGCTCAAAAGTGATGGATACACTATGCTTCGGTGAACGGACGGTATAGTGGCCAGCCACTTCGGTAACGACTAACTCATCGGCACCATTCTGTTTGATTGCCTCATGCGTTGCCTGTTTTTCTTTCCACTTTTGCCACCAGGCCGCCAGCGTACTGAATCGAGGGTCATCTAAGGTGAGCCGTTCGAGTTTCGGCCAGCTCTGTTCCACGTCATGGCCGGGCACGAGGAGCCAGTCATCAAGGCCTGCCTTCGCTCCGTGAATATCTGGCAGCATCACGAACTGAACCGACGCCCGGCGCTGTTGTAGGTCTTTGGCGAGAGCGAAGAACCCGGCGAGGATCTGCATCTCTTTGCCCTCGTGCCAGGCGTCTGAATCAGGGCAGATCAGGACCGAGCGGTTTGGCCACTGAAATTCGTCCAACATGGGGAGGGTAAGCGTGTCGCCATTGTCGAGCGTCGATCGCCAGCACCAGACCCCGCCAATACCCGCCGTGGTGAGCCCATGCTGACAGGCTGCCGCCGCTTTCTTTTCGCCTTCTGTGATTACGAGTTCTGTTGTGGAATGTCGCGCGACGTTCTGCCAGCCAAGGAGCGGGGCAAGGTACAGATGAGGCGATGAGTCCGGCGGTTGCCAGTACTTCATCTTGCGCCCCTGGGCATCCACGACTTCCGGTACGAACTTGAGACGGGAGAAGCAATTGAGGGTTCCATCGAGGCGGAAGTAGGGGATGGCATAGGCGGACGTGGCCGACTTGATCGGGATCTCTTTCGGTCGGACGCCTTCGCAGTGCATGCGCGTGATCGTGTCATCCGTGAGGCCGGATCGGCGAAGGTCAGAAATCTGGTCTGGTGACAATGCCATCACAACTTTGGCTCCAGGATGCGATGGCCAAGGAGGTGCAATTCATCCCTGACGATCGGCCACACCGACAACTCGACGAACCAAACACCGTGTTTCGGAAGCCAACCGCCGACGGTTCGATGCTCTGTCCCAACCTGATACACCGCAAGCAGCGCTTTGAGCCGAGAGACAAGCGCCGCGTCGTACTCAAAGCGTAACCGGACCACGGTATCGAGGCCGACACGACTCTGAAACGGTTGAAACCGATCGACATGAATGGTGAGCGTAGGGGCTTGCGTGCCGGTTTGTGGTTTGCTAGAGTTCATTGCCGTTCACTCCGAGTGTTTACCGCTGTCTGGGATTCGCCTCCCGGTCAGCGGTTTTTTATTGTGTTACAACCGCACAGGCTCGCTTTCGCTCGGCACCCGCCGATACAGTCGGCGTAATTCCTCCACGACCTTGGGCCCGTATACTCGCCAGCCGTTCCGATCCCGTTCGGCCTTCAAGACTCCCTTCGCCCCCAATCGCCGAATTGTTGACGGATGAATGCCGGTCTGTTCTGCCACCTCTCCGATAAGCATGTGGTGCCCTCCCTTTTTGTTGCCAGCAAGATTGCAATTCCTGCTTAAGCTAGGCTATTGTATAGTTGATGGCGTATTAATCAGTCAATGCGCAACTGCGCAAAACTGCCAGAGTTGCGACTTATCTGTGGGAGGGTATCCAATGGCGGGAAAAGTTTATACTAACTGGTTATCCGCAACTGAGAAGAAGGCGGCACTCAAGCGTATCGGCTATCATCGGTACAGGGGGAGTAGGGCAGAACTAGAGGTGGATCTGTGGAACGTCTTGAATTGGTTTGTTCAGTTAGGGAACTCGTGCACACCATTCAGTGACATGCCTATGGCAGAAGTGGAGTTGTTGACGCAAGAGTACCGAGCACTACAGGAAGAAGATCACCCGCCTGGCGTTCCCCATGGGCTTGTTCAAAATATCGTGACGATCAGTGACCTTGAGAAATTCCGAGCGACCGTCCGTCTACACACGGAGCAACTAGCCGATACGGGTCAGACGAGGTTCGGCCCGTTCACGCTCGAAAGAAGTGTCTACATTCTCGACCATGGTGAATCGGAGATCGTTGTAGGAGAGTACGTTGAGCCCTTTCATGGGCAAGGGTTGCTGCTGCTCCTGTCTAGCTTGGTGCAGCGAGTGGGGCTTGCGATTCGTCGATGTCCGCATTGTCGAGAGGTCTTTCTCAAACCCAGGCGTGACGCCAAGGCCTGTTCCCGGACCTGCCAAGCTAACGCGTATGCGCGTCATCAGCGGGAAGCTGCACAGAGGAAGAAGGTGCGCATGAGTGAGAAACGGAAGAATCGGGGACGAAATGTTGGCAAGAGTCAGAAGCGACAACCTGGCGCCACGATTCAGCGGCTGGGGAAAGGCTAGAAAAGTTGGGAGGCGGGGAACACGTGATGTTGGGTCACTGAACAACTACGTGAACGCCACTCGGGCTAAGAAGTGGCTGCAAGTGGGGTAAGAAATTGAATAACAATGACAAATCATCGTAATTCTGCAAAGGTGAAATTGACAGATGGCTAGACCAGGGAGCGGTTGCAAGACGCTGAAGTGGCACCTTATAATGACCGAGACCCAACTAGTTCATCTGCGTGTGCGCATTGTTTTTGTGCTAACTATCCTGACATGAACAACTCTTTCTAGGGACGACGGGTGCAATGAACCTAACCGAGTCTCGCCCTCAAAGCCTAAACATTGTTTTTTTATACGACACTGTCGAGGTCAAGAAACTCCCGCTTGATCCGATAAAGTCCTCCACTAAGTTTGACATGATCTCCCTTCTTCCCAATGACGTTATGGGAGGAGTTCTTGTCCTCGCAAGCGATCCTCTCAAGGCTAAAATTACCATTCAGCCAAACAGGCTTGAATATGTCGATGAGCAGCACGATATGCCATTTCACGAGAGAGGCCTAGGTGAGCTGTGGAATGTCCTTCGATGCATGCAGAGTCTTTCGATTCAGTCATTTGGGATCAATTTTTTCCTCCTCAATACATCGACCCATGAGAAGGGGGCTGGTGGGTTCATAGCAGAGCACTACATAAAGAATGCAGCGGCATTGGAAGCACAGTTCGCTCAACCGATGCTTTCGGCCTCAGCTCGAATTTTGTTCGGCACACAAGATCACTACAGGGATCTCCGAATAACGCCAATTGAGATTGGGAGCAAGGATCTTCAGTTTCAGTACCATCTTCACCAGGATATACGTATCGCTGAAACAGAGAAACTTATCCAGACAATCACGCAGTCATTCGAAGCTAGTTGGAAGGAATGTCGAGAGTGGATCGCGAAACTTCCATAGTCGGGAACCTGGCCTTGGCCGAACAGTGGCCCAAATTCTCCGACACCGAGGCGGAGCCAGCGCTTAATAGCCAGGTCGCCCCGAACCGCACAACAGCTGCGGCCAGAAGCTTAAGATTGGTTACCCCCGCTGTATCAAGTGCGAACAAGTCACGGGAACCCGGAGAGAAGTTGGAAACTCTCAAGATACGGGTGCGTGAACTATACGACGAGTTTATGAAGTGGCCAGGGTCCTATAATCAACTCCTGTTATCAGGCAGTCTGGATTATTGCCGGTCAGTCATTACTCAGTTGAAGCAAAGCTCTGGCGAATTGCAGGATAAGATGCTGCCTCTCATTAACGACTACTATAGTCAATGTCAGGGAATCTCTCGGCAGTATCAGAAAGAATTGAACCTGCGAGCCAAGAGTACATCGGCTTCAGTTACGACATTTATTGAAGAACGATCCTCCGTCAGACGGTTGAACCTGCAAGCGTTACAAGACAAGTTTGAATTGCTTCAAGAACGCTGCGCCGATGTTCACGTGTATCCCCGCTTAGTAGACCTTGATCCTGCCGACATCCCTGCTGAATAGATACCATGCAGCGCTTGGAAGGCTTTTCTCAGATAGCCTATGACACCAACGTACTAGTTTACTATTGCTTCGAAGTGAGCATCCCAGATGCAAATCCTAAACGTATCATTCGCGCCCAGCTGACACCTCACACTAAGGCTATTACGGAAACTCTCAAGTCCAATGGCCAAAAGATAACCACAATCCTTGACGCCTACAGAGAGCTTGAGGATGTTGTAAACAAAGTAGTCGTAAAAGAACTGGACACCCCCAGGGCAAAGCAGATGCTAGGAATCGCAGAGAATGCACCCGTGCGACAGCAAACCAAGTTGCATGTACAGACCGCGGTTGCGAGGCACATTAAGAAGCTCAAAGCTGCAAGTTGGTTTGTCTTGAATCACGAATTCACTCCTTCGCCAACCGCATTTGCCAGCCTAAGGAGGTTCTTTGATTCTATACCCCTTGCAGACCTCGGGGATTCTGATCCAGCCTCAGCCGTAGATATTAAGTTAGTCAATTTCGGTGCCGTCTCCCAGATCCCTCTGGTAACAAATGATGGAGGAATCCACAAATTCGCTGGTCGGTTACAGGCCGCTGGGCTTGCATACCGTATCTATGACCTAAAGGCGCTCAACCCTTCCTAACTTGAGGTTGGGGAAATCCCTCGGTAACCTCTACCCGCTGTTTCTGCCTACCTCTTCCGCCAGTCCCACGGCGGCACCGGCTGCGGATCTATCATCATTTCTTTTGAGGGCGACCTAAGCCCAATTTGTCAGCGAGCCCAGAATGGACAATCTCCTCAAGCAGGTGACGTGCCACGATCTTCGCAGTGAGTCCTCCGATGTGTGTGGCTTGCCCTGTATCTAGTCTGACTGTACCACTAGAACTGTCTTCGACTTCCTCATAGCCTACCGTATAGAGCTTACCCCCATTTAGAATCGTTACCGAGCCGGTGTGTTTCAGCAAGTCGCGCGGCCTGATGAGTGTGATCTCTTCTTTGTAACGGTCAAAGTGACTGTCGTGCGTTACGAGGGGGATATTTTCTACGCGTGCAATGCAGGCATAGAGCAAGTCTGCGCCGTGAAGATGGCTGAAAACGTCATACAGCTTGAGGTCGTGCACCTCCTTCAGAAACCGCTTAGTCACATGATAGACCTCGGTATTCTCATAAAATAGCGGGGCGCGTCTAAAAACTGAAGGCCCTTGTTGCTTCTCTCGATATCGGCGTGATTGCGTAGCCTGAAACTCAAAAAATATTAGACCGGGAACAACCCAGCAGGCCTTATCTTCGTCATGCAGATTCATGAAAAACGAGTAGCAACTGAAGTGCTCAACATCATCGGAGTTCACGATGGAGGTGAGAACACTGGCGTCGAGTGCGTATCGTTTTCTCATCAGTGCCAGCCTTCAGTCAGTGTGTTGCACGGGAAAGCGACGGGAAGGGCGAATCGAGAAGGGCATCGGAAGCCTCGCAGGGAGGCGTATTGTATGAAGGGAGCGATCGAACTGCAAGGCGAGACTTGGGGAGTAGTGGCATGAAGAGGAACAGCCAGTGAGCCCTATTCCCATCTGCCGCGTACCTCTAGATCGGTGCCTTGGAGTTTTATGGATAAGGTAAAGAATCGATCATCGTCGGTTTCAGATACTTCCAGCGTGGAAGTGGGAGACCAGCAAATCGCAGTTGAGATATCGCCAGGGTTTAACCGTAACGTTCTCCCGTCCAGCAAGCGCATTATGCCATCTGGTTCGACTTCATGAAGAGATACCTCTTCCATAACTTCTCCAATCCCTGTGCCCAAGATTGTGCCCGCGAGCAGCTTTATACCACCTCCCGCCACCCCCCCGTCACCCCATGAGGCAATAAGAAACCCCTTGTAACCATTGAGGATCACAAGGGGTTCTGATTGCTAACTAGGCTTATGAGTCCGCTGCTCTACCAACTGAGCTACACCGCCAGAAAGGATGCAAGGTAACCGGGCGAGATGATACAGGAACGGTTTAGAGACTGTCTAGCCCGCAAAGCCCGTGAGAACGGGCTGGTTGATCTGGTTTGTTTTGTTTATTTCGTTTGTTTGGTTGAGTCAGACCAATCAGATTGACCAGAGAAACCAGATGGACCGACAGAACGGATAGACCGGGCTTGTCCATGCGTATTGGTTCTGCCCCATCGTTCCGGTAGACTTGGCGCATGATTGATCTGCTTCCTGCCACCTGTGAACGGGCGATCCTGGAACAATTTCTCAAGGCAGAGGCTATGGCCCTGTGGGCGGTACGGGCTGCGCAGGCGCAGGATGTCCCGCCAGGGGTTCTAGAGTTCTTGCGCCGCCATGAGGAAGAAGAATCGCAGCATCTCAAACAGTTTGAGCTGTTGTTGGGGGTGAATTCGCACGGAAAGACATCTCTCCCCCGTATGCCAAGTCAATGGAGAGTCCTCGCAGTGCATCTCTATGGATACGAAACACTGGGGTTGGAGTTCGCAAGGCTATTAGTCGGGTTACGTCCTGATCTGACCTCGATTTTAGAGGATGAAGAGGTCCATGTGGGGTTTTTCGAGCAGGAAGTCCGCGCTATTCTTGTACAGAGAGGGCCTATGGCAGACGGTGCGCGACAGGCAGCCCAGGCCTGGCGGAGGAGGTTGCCGCCCACAGTGGCCCGTTATCTTCAGGATGAGAGCTTCTCGCCGTATCGTGATGGGCTTCAGCGGCATATCCTCGGCGTGATCGACGAACGATTTCTAGCCGTGGGATTGTCGGCGTGATCGGAAAACCCGTGAAGCGTGAAGCGTCGTTCGTGAAGCGCAATTCATTTCAGGATTCGGATGCCTCTCGATTCACGAGAAACGTTGCACACCCACTCCCAGCGCTTCACGCTTCACGAACGACGCTTCACGATTTGTCTCGCTGGTTTTTATGCGGCCGATGCCAAACGTTTTTGGCGTTGGCCCACGATGTCAAGCGCTGCGACGCGATAGGTTTCAGCCAGCGTCGGAAAGTTGAAGATGTTTTCAACGAATGAGTCGACCGTGGCCCCGTACTGAAGCGCCATTTGAGCGACGTGAATCAGTTCCGTCGCTCCTTCCCCGACTATCTGGACGCCGAGGAGGTATTCGCCCGTTGGGTCGGCCACCATCTTCAATAAGCCATTGCGAATGTCGGAGATTTGCCCGCGGGCGATTTCATTGAACTTCGCCCGGCCAATCATCACGTCTTTATAGCGTTTCCGTCCGGCGGTTTCGTCCAGCCCGATACTGGACATCTCAGGGATGGTGTAAATCCCCACAGGAATGGCGCTCGCCGATTGTCCCTCCGGCAGACCGAGGGCGTGGCAAACGGCTCGCCGTCCCTGTTCCATGGCAGAGGAGGCCAGACCAGGGGGGCCGATCAGATCGCCGACGCCGTAAATGTGAGGAATAGCGGTCTGGCAATGTTCGTTGACAGCCAACGTTCCTTTTTCAGTGGCGATCAAGCCGGTAGCGCTGAGATTGAGGTCTTCAATATTTGCCTGTCTCCCAACGGCTACGAGCATCTTATCGCTCGTGAACACTTGCCCATCCTGAAGTGTCGTCACGACCTGAGAAATTCCATCCCACCGAACCTCTCTCATCGCCTGTCCCCCACAATAGCGACCACCTGTTTGCTCAAAACTTTGAACAAACACGCGCACGAGTTCCGCATCGAAAAACTGAAGGGGGCGATCGGCTCGATCAATGATGGTGACTTGCACGCCGAGTGCGGCAAAAATCGACGCATATTCCAAGGCAATGATGCCTCCGCCCAATACGGTCAAGGAGCGTGGCAAGTAGATCATTGAGAGAATTGAATCGCTGTCGAGAATATGTTCATGGTCGATGGGGATTTCGACCGGCGCGCGGGGCCTGGATCCTGTGGCGATGACGATCGTATCGGCGGTGAGCGTTTGTCTCATGCCGTCGACTGTGAGCATCTCGATCAGACTGTCGGAGCAGAAGTGAGCTCGACCGTGGAACAATACGACTCCATTACGCGTCAGCTGATTCATCATATAGTCGCCATGCGATGCGACGACTTCATCCAGGCGACGCATCAGCGAAGAGACTGTGATGTTTGGAGGGATGTGCGTGTCAGGGGTGGTCGAGGACCGTTGTAACCGGTCTGCGCGTAGCGCACTCTCGCGGAGCGTTTTGCTCGGTATCGTTCCGCGGTAGACACAGCCGCCGCCGACACCCGGCTCACGTTCAATCATGGCGACGCATTTGCCGGCTTTGGCGCCCTGGATGGCGGCCTTTTGACCGGCTGGCCCGCTCCCGATCACCAAAATGTCAAAGTGTATCGCGGCGCTCATTGTGCCATGGTATCCACAAGGCTGAGTACTTTCTCTTTGAGGCTGAGCAATGCATCAATGTCATTGGGGTAGAGATTGAGATCTGTAAAGACACTGTGGTCGCGCAGCGTGCTGTCGTCGAAGGAATCCGGCACGAGTATGTAGGTTGCCAAGCGGTCTGCCAGGCATGTCATCATTGCTTCCTGTCGATGAGTGGGGGCCTGCTCATGGATTGAATAGTAGGCGATGGCTTCAGCCACTTGAGGAGGTAAGGCCCATTCAGTCGCTATCAAATTGCCCACGCGGGGATGATAGCCGTCGAGGAAGGCGGTTACTGCGCCGGGGGTGAGGGTGAACCGCATTTCTGCGGCAATGGCCGTCACAGTTCTCAATACGACCGGTTTCCCCACCGTATGCAGAAGCCCGCACAGGTAGGCACTTTCTACATTGTACCGGCGCATGCGAGCGATCTCCTTTGCATAGGCCCCGCTGGCCAGCGCATGCCGCCAAAGCTGGCGGAGTTCCGTTTCGTGTCCAGGAACTTTGACGGCCCCGCTCTTCAGTGAAACCGTGACCGCAATTTCCGACAATTGGCTGATCCCCAGCATGGCAACGGCATGTTGGAGGGAGGCAATCGGTGTCCGCGGCATATAGGCAGGTGAGTTGGATATTCTCAGAACATGTGCTGCCAATGCCTGGTCCTGGTGAATAAGGGCAGAGAGACGGGCCGCATCTGCGTCGGGATCATTGGCCAGGGCCATGACGCGACCAGCAACTTGGGGGAGCACGGGGAGGTCGATCTTATCCTTGTCGATTCGTTCGACTAAAGCCTGTTCGACCTGCTCCGGCATGTCCACGTTGTGAGGGGCACGTGTTGCGGTATCCATGGTGCTTGCAATTCCAGTACAAGCACTTATCGGTAGAATGTCTTGGAGTCTTAAGCGGTGCGTGAATTGTGTGTGAAACGGCGCGATCCGAGGGCAGAAATCTTAACCTGTCAGCCTTCAACCTAAACACATAAGTATTGTGGCTATTCTGTGTAAGGCACCGGAGGCCAGCATGTATGGAAATACGGCTTCTACACCGATAACGATACATCTGTCAGGACTAGGGCCAACTAGCCGTATTGCGTTGGGAGTCAAATAGGGTTATGTTTCCTAAATAGTAGCGTACGGAGTTCATCCTGTGGCTGACATGGTGATGATGCCTCTTTCTCTCCTTCATTCTTATCTTCAGGTGCAGTAGCTCCATGTATTGCTGCACGATCTACAAAACTTGCACGCAGGTATGCATTTTGTGAAAAGAAAACAGGCGCAGCTGGCCTTGCCGGTGTGCTAGTCGCAACGTTTACGAAGGAGGACGCTCTTGGTCGCGCTTAGCATCAAAACAGTTCGGGTATTGATCGTAGACGATCATGAAGTGGTGCGAGTGGGATTGCAGACGGTGCTGAGTCGGCTGAATGGTATTGCTGTGGTCGGCGAAGCGGCTACGGCTTCGGACGCTATCGCTGAATCCTGCCGCCTTCAACCGGATGTGGTCTTGATGGATGTCCGTTTGCCTGGCGGTAGCGGGGTCGATGCCTGTCGTGCTATCAGGGCTTCCTGTTCCGGAACGCGGGTGCTCTTCCTCTCCTCCTATGAAGACGAGGAGGGAGTGCTCGCCGCGGTCGTCGGTGGGGCGTCCGGGTATCTGTTGAAACAAGTGAATGCCGAGGGGCTGTCACGAGCCATTCATGCGGTAGCCCAGGGACAGTCGATCCTCGATCCGGCCATTACACAGCCTCTTTTGACTCGTATGCGGTTGCAGAAGGAGGAGGCATCCGCGCCGCAGAGGACGAACCTTTCTGTGCAGCAACAACGTGTTCTCGCGCTTGTGGCTGAGGGAAAAACCAATAAGGAGATCGGCTCATCGATGGAGCTCAGCGACAAGACTGTGAAGAACTATGTCCGGTTCATTTTCCAGAAGTTGAAAGTGACTCGGCGCGCTCAAGCTGCGGCATTTTTCGTTCGCGATTCCCCCTCAAGGAAGCGCTTAGACCCCTCTCCATCGTTCGACACTCATAGAAAATAGCGCCATCTCCATAACCGTCGGCGGAGCCAGTTCGAGATTCAAAGCTTTGATCAGCTTGAAGGTTGAATCTCGTACTGGCATTTCTCTCGCTCCTTCCGCTTGTCGCGCTGCCTTCACGTCTCGCTCCACGTGCGCCACCTAATAGCCAAGTCAGATACTGCCACAATGATGCAGGGCCATTCGATGGTAATAGACCGGCCTAATAGTCCTATCATCAGGAGGCGAATAGCTCTTCATGATATACAGCTGAAATTCATCTTCAAAGAGAGCTATTAGGCACTTTCCGATATGAGAATTTCTTCTACTCTTAGTGATGATGCGCGGCGTCTATTTTTATACAACAAGAGAAGAAGGGGCTTGTTCATGGAATTCCCACGATCGTGGGAGTCTTGTGCTCTCGTCTCGCTTTCTCTCCATGGGTCATCACTTTTCACGAGGAGTATCAGCATGAGTGCGTTGTCTATTCTTGTGGTCGAGGACGATGAGAGCTTGCAGGACCTGCTTCGAAGCCTGTTGTCTCAAAAAGGGTGTGAGGTTAGGATTGTCGGGAGCGGGCAGGAGGCTATTCGTGTGGCCCAGGAGATTCCCGTTCATGTGCTGCTGACAGATCTCAAGCTGCCCGATATCGATGGCTTAACCGTCTTGGAGCGCGTCCTCAAGATCGATTCCAAGGTAATCGGGATCGTGATGACCGGCTACGGCTCAATCGACTGTGCAGTCAAGGCCATGAAGGCCGGCGCCTTCGATTTCTTGACAAAACCGTTTGAGAACGAGGTGTTTGCAGCTTCGATCGACAGGGCCCTAGAGGCGTATCGTCGGCGTGAGCGTGGGCTCTCGTCTCGGAAAGCCGTCTCTGGCCAATATCAAGTGGAGCAATTCATCGGTACCAGCGAACCAATCAAGCGCGTCCTTGAATTTGTTGCGAAGGTTGCAGACCACGGCAGTACGGTCTTGATTCAGGGAGAGAGTGGAACAGGCAAGGAATTGGTTGCGCGGATGCTGCATTTTACCAGTACGCGGAAAGACCGCCCACTCATTCCGGTCAACTGTGGCGCCATTCCAGAGAATCTGCTCGAGTCAGAGTTATTTGGGCACGAAAAGGGAGCCTTTACCGGCGCCGTCCAAACACGAATCGGGCGCTTCGAATCGGCGCATGGCGGAACGATCTTTCTCGATGAAATCGGCGAGTTGAGCTTAGGGTTGCAAGTGAAACTGCTTCGTGTGCTTCAAGAGCGTTCGTTTGAGCGGGTGGGGGGCACGAAAACGATTAACGTGGATGTCCGGGTTGTTGCCGCGACCAATCAAGATCTTGAGGAGGCAGTTCGGCAGAAGCGTTTTCGGGAAGATTTGTATTACCGATTGAATGTGATCCCTGTCACCATTCCACCGCTGAGGGACCGCAAAAGCGATATTCCTGAACTGGTGAATCACTTTCTGGCGAAGTTGAGTCGAGGCAAGCAGAAGGCAGCGACAGGCTGCTCTCCGGATGCGATGGCCCGTTTGCTGGAATATCATTGGCCGGGAAACATTCGAGAATTAGAGAACATGGTTGAACGATTGGCAGTCATGAGCCACTCGGAGACAATTGAAGCCTCCGATCTTCCAGACCGCCTCCCGCGTCCTGTAACTGCCGTGGAAGAACCGGCAGCGCAGTTCATCAGCTTCAGCGACCAGGGGATCAATTTATCGCGAGAGATTGAACAACTGGAGAACCGGTTGATCGTGGGCGCGCTCCGCCAGGCCAATGGGATCACGACGAAGGCGGCTCAGCTGCTCCAGGTAAACCGGACCACACTTATTGAAAAGATGAAGCGGAAAGGGTTTTCTTTGAAGACACAGGGGGTGCGGGTTCCGGAGCATTTATCTGTAGCATGAACTGAAGTTGCGCGAGTCCACGCTGCTTTGCTCTGTGTGGTTACCTGACAAGCATGGCGCTTCCGAGTTCTCCGAGGGCAAACTCCCGGCAGCAAATCAGGTATTCAGACTGTCGGCTACAAAGTATCTCGCTTCTCGGTTTCTACGAGCTTGGGCTCAAGCAGAGAGAAACCCTCGTTGCGCAAGAAGCATATTTGATCCCTACCCCGCATGATTCATGAACACTTCTTCTGCCATCGCGAATTCGCCGCTGCGACAAGTCTGGATGCGGTGACTCGGCCTCCAGGCAGACGGGCTCGCCGTTCGGTCGGTCAATATACTGTGTTGAGTAAGCAGCCCCTCTCACGGCTCCACGCGCCTGTCTGGCTTATCTCGAGTATGAACGAAGCCCGCTCAAGTCGAATCCTGTATCCATCTCGGCTCGTCCTCTGTCAAACGACTGACGGGAGCATGGGCAAGACGTCGGAGGTTTGACAGGTTTCACCGAATCACTGCGCGCCGATCCAATATTTTCCCCATTCTGCTTGCATTTGTTCACACAATACAGAGGGCACGGAAATTGCTGAACACCGAACGTGTCTATGCAAATCACGATATCTTTCAGGTGCCTGTTAGTTTATCTGCTGTTCCAGTGTCTCTTGCTGGATGCCGCAGTTGCCGTCGGCACAGAATCGTTGCCCTCCGGGATCTCGTCCATCCACGCACGTCCGGTTCAGACCAGTTCCCCGGCATCGTCACTACGTCTCACACTGCCCGATGAGGGACCACGGTACGACCATATTGCAGAGGGAGCAGACTCCTTGCAGTTTCAGGAAATGATTGCGTCGTTCAAGCATGGCCAGTATGCCATCGCTCGCACAGGGTTTACCGCGCTCGTCGAACGCGATTCAGACAGCATGCTGGCGTCATCGGCGAAGGCATTTTTGGCTGAACTCACGCTTCTTGAGGACCCGACCAATCATGGGCGGTTAGACGCAATCGACCAATATCGCGCCTTGATTCGTCTGTACCAGAAAGATCCGAATGCCTCACGCGCGCTCTGGCGAATCGGCGACCTCTATACCGAGATGGGATGGCACCAGGAAGCCATTGTCGCATATGAATATGCCGCATCGCATGTGTTGGCCGGCGTTGACCTAGACCGATCCGTGCTCAGTCTTGGCGTCACATTCGAGTTGCGGGAGCGCTGGGCGGAAGCGGAGCGGGCTTTCGAGATGGTTCGGAAACGCACGTCCGACGATCGTGTCTTCAAGCGGGCAACACTGGGCCTGGCCAATACCCTGTTTGCGCTGCAGCGCAGGCGGGAGGCACAGCCGTTGTACGATATGCTCTATCAGCGCTGGCCGGATTTTCTCAAGCGCGATCCCCAGGGCTTGCACCAGTATGGCCAAATCCTCGTTGACGCGAATCAATTGCAGCGTGCTCGCGCCGTCGATATGTTTCTGTACAATCTGTATCCGTCACACCCGTATGCCGTCGCTGCACTCGTTCGTCTCGGAGACATACACCGCCGACTGGAGTTGCGAACGCAGGCTGAGATGTTCTACCGCGCCGCTCAGGCGCAGTACGCTGGCACGCTGGAAGCTGGGATCGCCAGTTTGCATCTTGCACGGATGGAACAGGAGGTGGCGGTTTCGGCAGGCGAGTCCTTCTTGAAGAAAAAGGTGGAAGGCATCATCAGAGGGGCCGGCGTCTCCTACCTGGAGTCATCGGCAGGCGAGACTCTGTATAAGACGATCGCTCAGGAACATGCGCATGATGTTCTCGGCAGCGAAGCGCTCTTCCAGTTAGCTGAGCATTTCGAATTACGCAGTGCGCCCACACCTGCCGTCCAGAGCTATCTCGACGTCACTCGACGGATAGGTGTCGTTCCGCATGATCCCTGGCCTCAGGCAGCCAAACGCCGCCTTGCAATCCTGTTGAAACCCCAGTTGGAGGCCGCACTCAAGGGCAAGAACGATGTCCAGGCGGTCATAATATTCCATAGCCATGGACCGGCGCCGGAAGAACACTATATAGGCACGCGTCTTTTGCTGGAGATCGCCGAGACCCATCGCCGTCTAGGCTTCTCCGCAGAAGCTGCGCGGATCTATCAAACGTTGGTGCGGGATCGGAAGGCGTCCGTCCTTCACGAGTCAGCGCTCATCGGCCTTGGGGAGAGTTATTTGGACCAACGACAGCCTGCAGCGGCGCGGAACGTATTCGAGAGTTTTCGCCTTCAGTATCCGCAGAGTCCGCAGTCGATGCTGGTCGTGAGACAGTTGACCGCGGCTATGCGCGAGCAAGGAGACCGCCACAGCGCGATTAGACTGATGCGACAGTGGCTTCGGGCGCATCCACGCGGAGAGGACCGGGGCTGGATGCAACTCACGCTGGCTAAGACGCTCCTGGATGATCGCCAATCGGGAGAAGCCGTGGCGGCATTCGAAGAGGCGGCACGCCTCAATTCTATGCCGTCGCAGACCGACCGCCTCCTGTTCGCAGATCTATTGACGGCGGTGAACAAACATCAGCAGGCCGTGGATCTCTATCAACGGATTCTGGTCTCCAACCCAGCGCCGGATCAGGCGGAATGGGCGCGGTTGCAGATCGTTAGAAACCTGGCCGAACAGAAATTGCAGAGCCCGGCGCGCGCCATGACGGCGCCCGGCGAAGAAACTGGAGACCCGCTGTTGCCCCGGGCAGCGGCGGCCATACAGGCCGGTCTTCGCGTCACGGCAGAAAAGGAAGGAGGATGATGGGATGAATGTACATTCTGCTCCGGCAAGTATAGATGGCGATCTGCTGCACGAAGCCTTTCGGAGCTTCGACGGAGCCGCAGCGACGTTGCAGCAATCCTATCAGACGTTGACGACGCGGTTGGAGCAGCTCGATGTCGAACTGGCCGATCGCAACGAAGCACTGAGGATGAACTTGTGTGCGAACGAACAGTTACGCGAGCATTTGACGGCGATTGTAGAATCTCTTTCGACCGGTTTGCTCGTCATGGATGAATCAGGAACCATCACCCGCTGCAACCAGGCAGGCGCGCAACTGCTGGGACTGGCGCACGATCGCATTATTGGACGGTCTTTAGCCGCGTGCCTCAAGGAGGCGCGGTTGGATAGCGACGTGTATCCCCTCACCACGCATCAGGGCGCGGCTGTCTCACTCTCTCAGCGCGCCTTGCAGACAAGTGACGGACGCCATGCCGGGAGCTTGGCGCTGATTCAGGATGTGACGGCGGTGAGAGAACTGGAAGACCGGCTACAACGCCGCAATCGTTTAGCCGCCATGGGTGAGATGGTCGGGCGTATTGCTCACGAAATTCGGAATCCCCTCGGTAGCATCGAACTGTTTGCGTCGATGCTGCATCGCGATTTGCACGACGCGCCGGGCCTGCGAAAATATGCCGAGCATATCTCATCGTCGGTTCACATGATGAATCGTCTATTGACGAACCTGCTGCTCTATACCAAGCCCGATTGTTCACATGGAGCGCGGCATGAGACGGAAGCCCTCATACTTGACGCCTTGACCCTAGCCGCCCATGCCGTGGCCGGCGCCAGAGTCGACATTCGTATTGGGGTCGATCCTTTGGCCTCTCATCTCTGGTGCGATGCGGGCCAGATGAAGCAAGTGCTCCTCAACTTGATTCTGAACAGCATCCACGCCATGCCGAAAGGTGGAACGTTGACTCTGACGGCGAAATTGACCGCTGAGTCGGCTCCCGGTGGACCGGGCGTCTGTCTTTCGGTCTCGGATACCGGTGTCGGCATCCCGGCGGCAGAACGTTCGAGGGTTTTCGACCCATTTTTTACGACAAGGGACGAAGGAACCGGGTTAGGACTTGCCATCGTCCACGCGATTGTCGAAGGGCATCGGGGCAGGATCGACGTGGAGAGCGCTGAAGGACAAGGTGCCACGTTCACGATCGTCCTCCCGAATCATCATGGGCTCGACCGCAGGCTGATAAACAGTTCATCTTCCTCGATCTTGTCCGGGGAGGGGCGTAACACGGCTGAGATCCTCAATGAGGAACGGCTTGTTGAAGAGGAGACCTCTGCATGACCGACCACAACACAGAATGTCCTATCACGGCTCTTCCCGCGCAGGCAGAGCGAATTTTGATCGTCGACGACGATTCTTCCATGCGGACCGCCTTAATGGAGTCTGTCCGTCGTCTGGGCTTTGATGTGCAGGGTGCGATGGATGGCGCCGATGCCGTCGCGCAGGTCAGTCGGTACAAACCCTGGTTAGTAGTGACCGATTTGAAGATGCCTCGTCTCGGCGGGCTCGATCTGATCAAGGAGATCAAGAGTCGTTCGCCGCAGACGTTAATGGTCTTGATGACCGCCTACGGGACGGTCGAGACCGCTGTGGAGGCGATGAAATATGGGGCGAGCGATTATCTTCTCAAGCCCTTTTCTACCGATTTGCTGGAGCGGGTCATCGCCAATCTGAAAGCGCGTGGCACTGATCCCTCTACGCCATCGCCTGCGCCGATTGATCAGCGGTCCATATTGACTCAAGATCCTGGGATGGTCCGCCTGCTCAGTACCGTTGAAGGAGTCGCCGCAAGCCAAGCGACCGTCCTCATCAATGGAGAAAGCGGCACGGGGAAAGAACTGTTGGCTCGCTTTATCCACAGCAGGAGCCCGCGCGCGCATCGCCCGTTTATCGCCGTCAATTGCGCCGCCTTACCGGATGGACTCCTGGAGAGCGAATTGTTCGGGCATGAGCGTGGAGCGTTTACCGGAGCCATCATGAAGAAAATCGGCAAGTTTGAAATGGCGCATACCGGCACGCTACTGCTCGATGAAATCAGCGAAATGAATGTGGGCTTGCAGGCCAAGTTGCTCCGTGTCGTCCAGGAGCGGGAAGTCGATCGAGTCGGAGGCCGGGAACCAGTCTCGGTGAATATCCGGGTCATTGCGACGACGAACCGATCCCTCTACCACGAAGTAGAACAAGGACGTTTTCGGGAAGACTTGTATTACCGGTTGAATGTGTTTCCCATCACCGTCCCGCCGTTGCGGGAGCGGCCTGCCGACATTCCGTTGCTGGCGAGACATTTCGTAGCGGTGTCCGCTGCGCGTAATGGCCTTCCTCTGCCGACGGTATCGGCGGAGGCCTATGCAATGCTCGAGGAAAGACGGTGGAAAGGAAACGTCCGAGAATTGGAGAACGTCATGGAGCGTGCTGTGCTCTTAGCCGGGAATAAGCCGATCCTCCCGGTCCATATATTGCTGGAATCCGGGGGACAGCCGGTGTCTGTCGCTCCGGTCTCACCCGCAGCCCAGCCTTCCGGAAACGGGTCGTTGTGGGAAATGGAACGTGATCTGATTTTTCTCACTCTGGCACGTGTGAGGGAGAATCGCACTCATGCGGCGAAAGAACTCGGTATCAGCATTCGCACCTTGCGGAACAAGCTTCGAGAATATCGGGGAGTAAACGATCAGGTCTCTGCATAATCCGGCTGTCACTGTGGTGTGGATAGAAATCAGGCGGCACATTTTGCCGGTCGGCAAATGCGACTATTGAGGTGGATAGGCTGAAGGGGTTCAGCCTGAAGGTCGAAGGTCGAAATTCCGAACACTTCAGCCTGAACCCCTTCAGTCTGAATCCCTGAGTTGGTAAGAGACGATAACAGGAGGGATGTATCATGACGCTGATCGATCACACCATGCAATTACTCCATCGCACGCTGGATTTGCGGCAAGCAAAACATCGGGTGATTGTTTCGAATATAGCAAATGAAGAAACGCCAGGCTATCGAGCCACCGATTTCAGCTTTCTCGACTCGCTGCAGGCTGCTCAGAAAGGGCAGGGACCGGTCACGCTCGCGGTGACCCAGGGTAGGCATATTGGCCCACAGGGCGAGGGGTTCCAGCGGGTTCTTGGGAAGCTCAGCGACGTGCCTGCAGACGACCTCCCGTTGGATGCCAATTCGGTAAATATTGAGCTGGAGATGGCCAAGATGTCCGACAACGCCGGTAAATACAACGGTGCCGCAACGATCATGGCGATGCGCTTCCGTCAGCTGATAGGGGCAATCCGCGACGCGCGATAATCAATTGCGGTCAGCCGTCAGCAAGAAGCTGATGATTGAGAGCTGATCGCCCAGAGCAAGGAGGTTTTACTATGGAATTGAGCGATAGCATGGCGGTGTCCGTTTCCGCCCTTGATGCGCAACGTCAGCGCCTCAACGTGATTTCCAGCAATCTGGCAAACGCCCAGTCCACCCATACGCCGGGTGGCGGTCCCTATAAACGCCGGGACGTGGTGTTCCAATCCACGCCTGTCGCCAGTCCGTTCCAACGGACGTTTCGGCAGGTAGCGGCGGGACCGGGGGCCCATGCGCTCGATGGCGTGAAGGTGCTTCGCGTCAAGGAAGACGTGAAGCCCGGCCAAGTGATCTATGATCCCCGCCATCCGGATGCCGATACAAAAGGGTTCGTCAAGATGCCGAACATCAATGTCATGGAAGAAATGGTGAACATGATGGGGGCATCCCGCGCCTATGAAGCCAATGTCCAAGCGATTAACGCGACCCGCGCCATGGGGAGTAAGGCGCTGGAGATCGGGAGGTAGCCATGGACCAGATCAAAGCGATTTCAATCCCGACACCCTCGTTTCCAGATGGGGCCGCTGTATCTCACGCCCCCGGTGGCGCGCGGTCGAGCGGATTTATGGATACGCTGCAGCATGCGATCAGTAAGGCCAACGACATTCAGATGGAAGCCAGCCAAGCGACCGAGGCGTTGATGACCGGCCAGTCGCAGAGCGTCCATCGGACGATGGTGGCGTTAGAGGAAGCGGACGTATCCTTTCAGCTGATGATGCAGATCAGGAACAAATTGGTGTCGGCGTATGAAGAAATCCAACGGATGCAGATATAGCAGGATGCTGAAAAAGCCCGCCAGCTTCGTTCTCGGTTCATCGAAATCCTCAACGTACCCCTGAGGGTACGCCTCCGGTTTCGATTCGCCTGCGGCCTTGCTGGACGGCCTTTTTGAGCATCCTGCAGGAGCTGTTCGTATTGTGCCATGTCGGTTACTGAGGAGAAGGGCCACTTATGCTGTCAATGTTTTCAAAGTTCTCCATCAATCAACGCATGATCATTCTAATTGCGTTGGCTGGCTCGGTTGCCGGCCTGATCGCCATTACCTTGTGGACGCAACAGCCGGACATGCAGGTGCTGTTTACCAACCTCAATCCGGAGGACGCGGCAGGGATCGTGGATAAGTTGAAAGAAACGAAGGTGCCGTACGAAACGACAGGCGGGGGCACGACTGTGCTGGTTCCCAGCGCTCAAGTCCATGAGTTGCGGTTGCAATTGGCCACCCAGGGGCTCCCGCATGGAGGTGGAGTGGGATTCGAAATCTTCGATCGATCGTCGATCGGGATGTCCGACTTCGTCCAGAAGCTCAATTATCGCCGCGCATTGCAAGGCGAGCTGGCTCGGACCATCGCGCAAATGCCGGAGATCGAGCGGGCCCGCGTGCACCTCGCCACACCGGAACGGCGATTGTTCGGGAACGACGAAAATCATGCGCGCGCCTCGATCGTCGTGTCGTTGCGGAACGGACAAGCCCTCGCGAAGACTCAAGTCAACGGGATCGTCCATCTGGTGGCGAGCAGTGTCGAGGGTCTGCAAACCAAGGATGTCACGGTGGTGGATGGTCATGGACGGCTTCTCTCGTCGGCAGCCGGAGGCGACGACGCTGCGGGGCTCACCGGATCGCAGCTGGAACACCAACGGACGGTCGAAAAGGACATCGAAACACGCATCCAGACGATGTTGGAACGAATTGTGGGACAGAGTAAAGCGGTGGTGCGGGTGTCCAGCGTGCTCGATTTCCGCAAAATTGAAACGACGGAAGAGCGGTACGACCCCAATGGGCAAGTCGTTCGGAGCGAACAGCGAGGGCAGGAAAAATCGAATGGCGCCAATGGCCTATCCGGTGGCGTGCCAGGTGTCCAGTCGAATCTGCCGCCGGCGACAGACCAAGAGCCGGCACAGACGAGTTCGACCAATAATCAAACCAAGAACGAAACGGTGAACTACGAAATCAGCCGGACGGTCTCTCGCATCGTGGAATCCAGCGGCAGCATTAAGCAACTCTCTGTGGCGGTGCTTGTGGACGGCATTTATGAAGCGGCCAAGGCGTCTGCAGACGGCAAACCTGCGGTCGATCAAGTCAAGAAGTATGTCGCACGGTCTGAAGAAGATATGAAACGGATCGAGGAGATCGTCAAGAAAGCGATGGGTTACTCGGCCGAGCGCCAGGATCAAGTCCAGGTCACCAACGTGCAATTCGACATCGGGACCGAAGAACCTTCCACTCAGGGCATTGAAGCAGCGGCAGATACAACGAACCCCTTCGCCCCCTATCTGCGCTACGGGGTCGGTGGTTTGTTTTTTCTCCTGATTCTCTTCATGGTCGTGCGTCCACTGATGAGCATGCTGGGGACGACCGGGGGATCATCCGGCCAGGGAGAGCAGCCGACGCTGCCGGCTTCGGTCAGCCAGGTTGAAGCGGCATTGGGAGGGAAAGAGCACTCGCGCCTTGTCGATATGGCTCGCAGCAATCCAGACTCCACGGCTGTGGTTGTGAAGCAATGGTTGAAGACCAATCCACAGTAAGGAGTTGGAGCGATGGCCGTACAATTATCCGGTGAACAAAAAGCCGCGATCCTCCTGCGAGCGATCGGGGAAGACGCTGCGGCGATGGTCATGAAAAACCTCGACCCCAAAGAGATCCGTAAACTGGGATCCTTCATGAGCGACGCAGCCAATATCTCGAAGGAAGAGGAGGAGAGTGTGATGGAGGATTTCGAGAGGGCCAGCGCGCTCGGCGAAGTGTCGTTTCACGGGAAAGAATACATCAAGACTATTCTGACGAAGGCCCTTGGGCCTGAAAAGGCGGCTCGTCTTCTGGAGTCCATGAATAGCAGAGTCTACCCAGGGCTCGATGCGTTGAAGTGGGTGGATGCAAAAAGCGTGACGCAGATGATCAAGACCGAGCATCCTCAAACGGTTTCTCTCATCCTGGCGCACATGGAGCCGGAACAAGCCGGCCAGGTTCTGACGGGCTTGCCTGCCGAGATGCGGGCGGATGTGGCGTTTCGATTGGCGACGATGGAGGAGGTTCAACCGGAGGTGCTCGAGGAACTCAGCAGCTCACTGCAAGACATACTGGTTGCCAGCACTGGCGCTCACGCTTTGAGTATCGGTGGATCCCAGGTGATTGCGAACATTCTCACCCGGCTGGATAAGAACACCGAAGGCGGCATCATGGCGAAACTCGGGGAGCGGAATCAGAATTTAGCCGATGCCATCCGCGCATTGATGTTCGTGTTCGACGATTTGATCAAGCTCGACGATCGGGCGATGCAAGAGCTGATGAAAGAAGTCAGTAAGGAAGACCTTCCCGTGGCGCTGCGCGGTGCGAGTCCGGACGTGAAAGAGAAGTTCCTGAAGAATATGTCGAGCCGCGCCGCTGAAATGTTGAAAGAGGACATGGAGGTCCGAGGGCCCGTGAAGGTGACGGATGTGGAGAGGGCGCAGCAGAATATTCTCAAGGTATGCCGCAAACTGGAAGAGGAAGGCCGTATTGTCATTTCAGGCGCAGGGGAGGCATTGGTGTAAATGGCCAGTCCCGTAAGTGCGGAAACCACCGTGTCTCGTCTTGCGCCGCATGCGGCGAGGCAGCGGGACGCGTCTATCTTAGTCGTCGACGACGAGGTAGGGATTCAGGAGTTGCTGGTGACGCTGTTGCAGTCGGAAGGATATCGCGTTCGCGCGGTGGGGTCGGCGCGGGAGGCGCTTGCCGCGCTGAAGAGCGCTCCCGCTTCGGTCATGATTACCGACGTCAAACTGCCGGACCAAGATGGCATCGGCTTGCTTCAGCAGGCAGGTGAGCTCGATAGGCGCATGATCAGTGTGGTGATGACCGGCTATGGCAGCGTCGATCTGGCCGTTCAAGCCATGAAGGCCGGCGCGGCAGAGTTTCTGATGAAACCCTTTCAGTGCGATGTGGTGCTCTTGACAGTCAAGCGGTTGCTCGAACTCTACCGCCTGCGAGTCGAAAATTCCGTCCTCAAACAGGCGGTGGTTCGTGCGGGAGGCATGCGTCTTCAAGATCTTGCATTGACCGATTTCAGCACAGGCCATCAGTTCAGCGACGCCAGTGGTCCCTCGGAATACGACCAAGGCATTGCCGAAGGCGAACGACGAGCGTGTGAGCGGGAGGCCGCGGCCCAGAGACAGGATCAGATTTTATTTGCCAATGCAGTCGACCAGTTGGATGAGGCATGGAGGTCGTTCAGCCAGACGATGGAAGCAGACGTGACGGCATTGGCGTTCAGTTTGGCAAGGCGTATCTTGCAGGACACCATCGCCGAGCGTCAGGATGCCGTGATCGTGCAGTTGAAAGCCGCGTTGGCCACGATCCGCGAATCGGGTGTCGTGAGGGTGCAAACGCATCCCGCGGATATTGCAATCCTTGAAGCGGCGCGCCCAGCCTTAATCCGCGATCGAGCACCGGGCATGACGCTGCATATTGAAAGCGACGTGTCCCTTCCCCGGGGAAGTTGTGTCGTAACGACGACGAATCGGCTGGTCGATGCTTCGCTGGATGCGCAGTTGCTGCGGCTCGGCGAAGCCATACAGAAGCGAGGACGCGATGCAGCTCGTCGATCTGATTGAACAGACGGATCCTCTCACAGTCTCCGGCCGTGTGGCTCAAGCTGTCGGGATTGTGATCGAGGGATATGGCCCTATGACGTCGGTGGGAGAACTGTGCGAGGTCACGCGCGAGGACGGGGAGGGGAGCGTGCTGGCCGAGGTCGTCGGGTTTCGGGGAGATCGGGTGCTGCTGATGCCGCTTGGGGAGATGCGGGGGATCGGTCCTGGTAGCCGGCTGTTGATGAAAGGCCGGTGTGCATCGGTTCCGGTCGGCCCGCAGTTGCTCGGCCGAGTGCTGGATGGGCTCGGCGAACCACTCGATGGGAAAGGTCCTCTGGTGACCGAGCGTCAATATCCGCTCCATGCAGCGCCGATCAACCCGCTCCAGCGCGCGCGTATTACGAAACCGCTCGACCTCGGCGTCCGGGCGATCAATGCCTGTCTCACGTGCGGGTTGGGTCAAAAGATCGGGATCTTTGCCAGCGCAGGCGTGGGAAAGAGCGTGCTCCTCGGCATGATGAGCCGCTATACCAGAGCCGACGTGAATGTCATTGCGATGATCGGCGAGCGGGGTAGAGAAGTGAACGAGTTCCTAGAGCGGGATCTGACTCCGGCCGCACTCCAGCGGTCGGTCGTCATCGTTGCGACGTCGGATCAGCCGCCGCTGGTGCGGTTGCGGGGCGCGTTGATCGCGACCGCCATCGCGGAATATTTCCGCGATTGTGGAAAGCAGGTTCTCCTGATGATGGACTCGCTGACGCGATTGGCCCACAGCCAGCGCGAAGTCGGGCTCGCCATCGGTGAGCCGCCCACGACAAAGGGGTATACCCCGTCGGTCTTTACGTTTCTTCCAAAGCTCCTGGAGCGAGTCGGGACGGGGCCCGGTTCCGGCACGATCACCGGGCTCTATACAGTGCTCATGGATGGCGATGAGCTTGCCGATCCTATTGCGGAAACGGTCCGGTCGATCCTCGACGGGCATATCGTGCTCTCGCGGCAATTGGCTTCGCGCAACCACTTTCCTGCGATCGATCTGCTCAACAGCACCAGCCGGGTCATGAAAGACGTCGTTGGACATGAGCACTATGCCGCATCCCGGACCATGGTCGAACTCATGGCCCGGTACCAGCAGTCGGAAGACCTCATTCTTCTGGGCGCCTATAAGGCCGGGACGAACAAGGCGCTCGACAGGGCCGTGTCGGCGCAGGATGGGATCAATACCTTTCTCCGTCAGGACATCGAGCAATCGGCCGATCTTGGGACATCGGTTCAGGATTTACTTGCCTTAGCAAAGAGCACAGCATGAAACTCGATGCGGTACGACGCTATCGTGCACAAGTGGAAGACGTCTTGCGTATGGATTTGCTGCGCGCTCGCCAGGATCTCCAGGATGCTGAAACCCTCTGTCATGTGCTCGATACCCAGATGCGGGCGACGGTCGAGCGCTATTCTGCCAAAGCCAGTGCAGGGATGGCGCCGGATGAATTTTTCGAGTGGCAGGCGGTCTGCGACTCCGAAGCCGCGATGCTCGCACAGGCTCAGCAGATTGAAGGCGGATGCCGCGACGAATGGTTTCAGAAGCAGAACGACTTGCGGGACGCGATGCAGGAGCGGCGGACGCTCGATCGGCTCGCAGATCGAATCCGTCTGCAGCAACGGGTCTTGCAGCATCGAGTCGAACAAATGCAAATGGATGAGGCCGCTCGTCGCACAAGCGCGATGAACGGCTCGCACAATCTCCTATGAATAGGCATATGGCGGATCAACGACGCGATCGAATCACCATCGCACACCCTCGTACGGAACGACCTCGTCGTCCGATCACTGGGTGGGGAAAGAAGATTGTGTCTGCCGTCGTATGGCTTGGCACGATCATGGCTTTGAGCTGGACGATGGTCCAGCTCAACCACGATTCTGCTGCTCAGACGACGGCAATTCCCGGTTCTCGGACGGCCCGCCCTGCTGCCGTGACTCCTGAGCCTGTTCCGGCTCGAGCCCTGTCACCCGAAGAGCCTAGGGTGGCGGAGCCTGAATCGTCACCGACGCAGCCTGTGCAGGCCCAGGGCCCTGCGCTCACTGTGCCTGAGGAAGTGGTCGCCATGCTGCAACAGCGGCAGAATGATTTGGACGATCGTGAGAAGGCGGTTCGAACCTCGGAAGAGCGGCTCTCGAACCTCAGGGCCGAACTTGAGCAGTTATTGACCAAAATCGAAGCGGCAGACCCCGAGCGTCTCCGTCTTAAGGAACAGCAGCAGAAAGGATCTGCAGGGCAAAGCGCGGCAGAGAAGAAACGGGCGCTCGAGTTACACAATCAAAAATACGGACAGCTGACGAAGATGTATGAAAGCATGCCTGCCGAGGAAGCGGCGGCACGAATCGAACGGATGCCGGATCGGAAAGCGTTGGAAATTCTCCGGCTCGTGAAAGGTAAAACTGCCGGATTGATCCTTGCGCAAGTGAAGGTCGATCGCGCGGCGAAACTCACCGAACAGCTTCTCTCCAACCCCTGACCCATTCGTTTCTTCCTATTGTTCTCGGCAGTTGTTGCCCCGCCGACCGGCATCTTTTTCCTCTGTCATGTATGTCTCCCGGCGATAGCGCGAAAGTCCGCGCCAATCGATGCCTGTCAAGCCCTTCCATCTGGCATGAGCCTTGAAATGCTTCTCGTTCGAAGCTGTGCATTCACGACCCACTAGAACGACGAGGATATATGGATCTTCACCAACTCAGTCCACCGATCGGCGCAATGCCAGCGAGCGGAGAGCTGCACTCATTGGGCGCTGGAGCATTCTCTCAGGAGAGGGGATTTTCCTCTGTCCTGCAGGCCGCATCGCAGCGGGTCGATGCCAGGAGGGAAGCAAGGTCGCGCGCCTTTCAAGCAGAGCGCGAGCATCGGCCATCCGACACGACGCAGCCGATTCGCCGGGATCGATCATCCAAGACCGAGGACGGTCGGGGGGCGAAGCGACCCGCCGCTCAAGCAGAGCCTGAGAATCGATCCTCCGGCACGACCCAGGCGGTTCCCCGCAACCTGTTGCACAAGGCCGCGGGCGCGACGGAGACCGAGTCTCGTTATCCTCACACAGAGACCGACGACGAGCCCTCCACGACTGAGTCAGATGTTCCGACGGCCCCGCTGCACGAAACTTCTTCCAGTAGGGACACAGAGGTTCACTCCTCGCAGACTGACCGCGGTGATGATCAATCTTCATCCACGGTAGGCGCTGGTCCCTTGCCGACCTTGCTCGCCGGGGCCACGATGGTATTGCCGGCCGTTACAGTCGATCCCACGCAGAATGTGATTGGCTCGGACATACCCACGAGCGAGGTCGAGGGGCGCGTCGTGTTATCCGAATCGCCGATGAGCCAGCCGGCCGTTCAATCGGCTGAGGATGGCGCGAGCCTTCTGTCTTCGGAGAACAGACGTGGCGATCATGTCGAACAGCAGAGGGCATCAGCCATGGGCAATACGGTTGCCATTGCGTCTCCACCGGTGTCTGAGGAGAAGCCTATCCTTGGACGAACCGATACGGATATGCCGGTTGTGGCGCAATCCGACAAGAGCCTTCCGCTCATAGTGAAGCAGGGTGTGACGGCTGAGAGCATGTTGCCCGAGCAGGGGGTTCCAATTAAGGGGCAGCATGAGAGAGAGAGTGGACAAGCTCCGATTCCATCCTGGCAGGACATTGCACAAGGACAGGAGTCGGTTCAGTCGATCGTTCCGGCGCCTGCTCGACTGACCGGCCTGAATGGGGAAGAGAGTAAAGCATTGCCTGAGAATTCACCGATGCAACCGATCCTGAGCGAGGCCGAGCCGTCGCTTCGTCAAAAAAATACGCCGGTGGAATCATCTGAATCCCATACAGCGAAAGCCCTGTCCGGTCCTACGATAGTTGAAGGGCAGGGTCTCAACACAGCATTGGACGGCCAGAGAAAAGAAGAGGGGCTGAAGTGGTTCTCGCATGCCGATCTTCAATCGGTAGACATCTCATCGCGTAGATCACAGGAGCCGGCGTCCGAATCCCTCGATTCAGGCGCTCAAAATCTGCCGTATCAACTGGTCCAAGGTGGCGCGCCGTCCAACATCAAATCCGCTTCCGCGCCGGCGGTTCCTCCGACGTCTCAGACGAATCCGCTCAGCCAGGATACTGAGACCGCACCGGCTCCGCTTACCCATACTGTTCAGTTCGATTTGGCGCCGACGGATTTCGGCCAGCTACGGGTACGTCTCGTCCTGTCCGAGCAAACGGTTCATACGCATCTCACGACCGACCGAGCTGAACTCGGCCAGATGCTCACGAGCCGGCAGGAGCAGTTGAGCACGCAGTTGTCGACAGCCGGATTAGACTTAGGGCGCTTTCAAGTGCAGGTCAATCAGGAACGAGCCGGCCAGTCAGGCCAGGAGTGGCCATCGCAGGCCCATGGCGGCACGTCCCACCAACAGCGCGATGCTCGTCAGCAGGAGCACTCGCCTGAAGCGCCGGTTCCTTCGCAGAAACGAATCGGTGCGCTCAGTTTATTTGCCTAACTCACTATCGAAGGAGACGCCTTATGAGCACAGTCAGCGCAGCGACCTCGGCCACGCTCGCATCCGCGGCCGCGCCGTCGACGACGGTTCTGAAACAAAAAGATCTCGGGAAGGACGACTTTCTCAACTTGCTCGTGACACAGCTGAAGAACCAGGATCCATTGAAGCCGATGGACAGCTCGTCGTTCATCGCGGAACTGGCTCAGTTCAGCCAATTGGAACAAAGCGCGAATCAAGTCTCGCTGCTCCAAAAGAGTCTCGATGCGCAGGGCGTGAGCCTGCAATATTCGTTGTTGCCGCTGGTCGGGCGAGAAGTGCGCGTCGAAGGGTCGATGATTCAATTGGGCGCGACGCCTGCGACGCTCGATTTCAGTCTCACTCAGGATGCAGCGTCGGTCAGCCTCTCCATTTTGAATGGGTCGAACCAGGTGATCCGCACCGCTAATCTTGGGCCACAGGGCGCCGGTGCGCAACAGGTAGCCTGGGATGGGAGAGACCGGAACGGCACGATGATGCCTCCTGGAACCTATTCCTATGCCATTACGGCCCGGGATGCTCAGAATCAGGCAGTGCCTGTGACCGCGACATCGCGCCTGACGGTCACCGGTATCAGGTTGGAAGATGGGCAGCCCAAACTGGCAGTCGGCGATCTCACGATCGATCCCGGCTCCGTCATCGAATTTCGCTGAGACAGAGAGACACGACGACATCATATTATTCTTATAGGATTTAGCAAGGAGGCAGATCATGGGAATTTTATCCGCGTTATTCGCCGGAGTGAGCGGTCTGAACGCCAACGGCACGGCTTTGTCGGTGATCGGGAACAACATCGCCAATATGCAGACGGTGGGGTTCAAGTCCAGCAAAGCGACTTTTGCCGATTTGATCAGTTCCTCTATTTCAGGCGGGTCCGGATCCGTGCAGACCGGCATCGGCGTGGCGCTGACTTCTGTGCAGGGCAACTTCTCACAGGGCTCCTTGGCCACCTCGGCGAACGTCCTCGATCTGGCGATCGACGGCAACGGATTTTTCGTGGTGAAAGATGCCCAGGGGGGCACCTTCTACAGCCGAGCTGGAGCCTTCCGGCTGGACAAGAACAACAACGTTGTCGATCCCAGCGGCTTTCAATTGCAAGGATTTCTCGCCGATACTACCGGGACGATTACCGGATCGATAGGCAATGTCTCCCTTCCCTCCTCCACCGCCGCGCCAAGGGCCACGGGTCTGGCGTTCCTTGCTGCGAACCTGAACTCGGCGACGGCGGTCACGGGGGTAAAAGGCAATGTGGTCGGCTCCGCGGCGTCCGCCACGACCTCCGCGGTCGGCAATCTCTCGTTGAACATCAATCTGAACGGCGACGGAGCTCAGACCATCACCGTGGCTGCTGGCTTAACCGGGTCGGCCCTTGCCACCGCGATTCAGAACGCCGTGCGGGCTCTGACACCTGCAGACCCCTTCCGTGCCGCTGCCTATACGGGCTTCACTGCCACGGTCAACGCCTCAGGGTTCTATACGTTCGCCTCCGGACTCGCAGGGGCGACAGCGAATAGTACTGCCAGTAACGGAACAGTCGCCGTTACAGCTAATGGCGCCGACACCCTGGCCGCGAATCTCAATATGCTGGCCGGCACTTCTACGACCGGTACCAACTTCACCCTCGCCGATCCGACTGGGAGCTCGAATTTCTCGACCTCCATGACCGTGTACGATTCACTTGGAAATAGCCACCTTCTGACGACCTACTTTACCAATGTCGGGAGCAATAGCTGGAACTATAATGTGACCGCCAACAGCAACGATATCGTGACCGCGAACTATCACGCAGCCAATATCGATGCCACGCTCGGGATCGTACGGGTCGGAGCCGGGACTCTGACGTTCGGCACGAACGGCACGTTGGACCGGGAGAGTGTGGCCCTTGGCTTCGATACAGGGACGGCTGCCGGCGCAGCCGGGACGGTGCCGGGACAGCTCCTGATCGATTTTAACGGCGCGACAGCCGATCAGCTGGTCACCTATAACTTCGGCTCCAGCGTGACGACAGAAGGCGGCAATGGATTGGACGGTACGACTCAGTTCGGTTCCCAATCCGCGGTTGTTCAATTGACGCAAGACGGCTACTCGGCCGGCTCTCTCCAGGCCTTCTCGGTGGATGGGAACGGCGTGATCAACGGACGGTTTTCCAACGGTCAGTTGAGAGCGTTAGCCCAAGTCGTGTTGGCGCGATTCCCCGACGCGCTGGGACTGACCAGAACCGGAAACAATACATTTGCCGAGTCCGGCGGTTCAGGGCAGCCGGTGACGGGAGTGCCGGAGAGCGCGGGACTGGGAAAACTGAAGTCCAATACGCTGGAACTGTCCAACGTCGACTTGGGCGAAAGCTTCATCGACATGATCGCGGCACAGCGCGGCTTCCAAGCCAATTCACGCGTCATTACGACGTCCGACGAAATTCTCCAGGAACTCGTCAACCTCAAACGGTAGACCGTTCCCATGAACTGGGTCATGCGCCGTCGCGCGCGTGGCCCAGTTCACGGAACTGAGGCTTCCCACAAGACACCGCTGAAAACTCCAACCTGCTGTCCGGCGATCCCTGTCAGAATGTTGACATCGTCAATCGCCTGGCAGCCTCTCGTATCTTCCTGCCTCCTTCCTGTGCCCTGTCATGAGATGTTTCCGCATTTGGCGCGAGGTTTCTCGCGCGGAGTGCCATTTGCCGTGAAAAAATCTTGTGGCATACGCATTGCAAACTCCTTGTTCCTGTCACCGTTCGATTGGAGGAGGATCTTATGGCAGATGCAGTAGCTACCCCTGGGGAAACTGAAAAATTACCGGCAGCAGTCTCGCCCGGTATTCCCATGAAAATGGTCATCATGATCGGAGTGACAGCACTGGTGCTTGGTCTTGGAGGGGCCTTTGCGCTGTTCAAGCTCATGGCAGGAGGGCATGGGGGAGAAGAGGCGAAAACGGAGACAGCTGCGGCGAAGGGGGATAGTCATGGCGAAGCTAACAGCAAGCCTGCCGCAGACGAAGCGAAACCCGGCGCAACGAAGGCCGGCGGGCCTGGCGTGATGTTTGATGTGGAACCCTTCATCGTCAATTTAGCCGACGTCCAGGAAATTCGGTATCTCAAAATAACTGTGAAGTTGGAACTGGAGACTCAGGAGGCGTCGGTCGAACTGACCAGTCGCATGCCGCAGATACGCGACACAGTGCTCGTACTCTTGAGCAGCAAGGATTCCGTGTCGATACGAACTTCGCAGGGGAAGTTTCAGCTGCGGGATGAGATTACGCAACGGATCAACAGTTTTCTTTCCAAGCCATCCGTCCGCACGGTGTATTTCATAGATTTCGTCGTGCAATAGCCTCAGGGACGATTCGTGATATGGAAAAAATCCTTTCCCAAGACGAAATCGACGCGCTTCTCAGGGGGGTGAGCTCCGGAGAGGTTGAAGCCAAGCCGCAGGACGAAGCGGCCGCCGCAACGGGAGCGAAGCAGTTCGATCTGTTCAATCAAGAGCGGATTATTCGCGGGCGCATGCCGACGCTCGAGCTCATCAACGATCGCTTCATTCGCCGCCAAGCGATTTCATGGGGCACGGCGCTTCATGACACCATCGATTTCGCTGTCGTCGGTACACAGATCACCAAATTTGGAGAATTCCTCAAGAAGGTTCCGATGCCGTCCTCGATGAACGTGTTTCATATGGAGCCGCTTCGCAGTAACGGGCTCTTTGTGATGGATGCCTTTCTTGTCTACTTGATTGTGGATTACTTTTTTGGAGGCAAAGGGCAGACACACGTCAAGCCGGAAGGCCGGGACTTCACTCCCATCCAGTTGCGCGTCATTAAGAAACTGGTCAATCAAGTATTCCTCGATCTCGAGAAAGCTTGGGAAGCGCTGATGCCGGTCAAGATCCAGCATGTGCGCTCGGAAAGTAATCCTCAGTTCGCCATGGTCGTCTCCGTATCCGAGATCGTCGCCGTCGTGACCCTGCAAGTTGTGATCGGCGAAACGGCGCGCGATCTGTTCGTCGTCTATCCCTACTCCATGCTCGAACCCATCAAAGAAAAACTCTATTCAGGATTGGTCTCGGACCATGTCGAGCAGGACGGAGGGTGGGCGGGCCGATTTCGCGACAGATTGCAAGACTGCCCGCTCAACCTCACCGTTCGACTCGGCACGGCCACCGTCACAGTGCGAGATGTGATGAGTTTTACGCCGGGTGACGTCGTTGTGCTGGATCAACGTCCGGGGGATCCCCTGGATTGTTATGTCGAGGGATACCTGAAGTTCCAAGGCAGCCCTGGCGTATTCAAGGGCAATCATGCTTGTCGAGTTTCAAAGGTCATTGCGTAAGCGATCTCTGTCGCTGAGGAGAATTGTCTATGGCTGATAGTGGGATGACGAAGTCCGAATCCAGCGCTCCATCCCTTCAGGCGGCGTCGTTCCCGCCGGTCGACAATGGGGGGGCAGTGCCGGCTCAAAAAAATCTGGATTTCATTCTCGATATTCCCATGCAAGTGACCGTGCAGGTGGGGTCAACAAAGATGGCGATTCGCGAACTGCTGCAGCTCGGACAAGGGTCCGTGGTCGAGCTGGAAAAACTGGCGGGCGAAGCGATGGAAGTGCTGGTCAACAACAAGCTGATTGCGCGAGGCGAAGTGGTGGTGGTGAACGAAAAATACGGCATCCGTCTGACCGATGTCATCAGCACGGTCGAGCGGGTTCAGCAACTCGGATAGGAAGAGGGGAGACGAAGACGGCATGGTCGATTTTTGGGACAGTTTCCTGCGGATGGCGTCCGCCCTTGCCCTTGTTCTGGCTCTTATTGCCGGATTGGTGGTCCTGGTTCGCCGATTCTCCGGCACGCGTTGGTTTGCCGGCGCACGCTTATTCTCGCCTGTGGCCGCGCCGATCGTCCAGGTGCTCGGCAGCGGGTACATCGGTCCGCGTAAAACCATCTCGCTCGTGTCGGTGGCAGGAGAGTATCTGATTGTCGGCGCGACTCCGACGGACCTGGTGTCGTTCGGACGGATCACCGATCAGGAACAGGTCAGGCTCATGTTGTCGAGGCTGGCTTCCGGCAGCCCGGCGGTCTCTCCGGGGCTTTCATCTGGGCTTCCTGTTCAGGCTTCTATGGAGAGGAAAGGCGGTCATGGCACTGCGTAATTGCTGGCTGCCGGTTGGGACCATTGTTCTGCGTTGCCGGGACCTGTGCCGCCCGCGCGTGCTGTTCGCCGCACTGATGCTGTGTCTCTGTATCGGCCTTGGGCAAGATGCCTGGGCCGGGGCCAATCCCTCTGTCACCATCGATTTAGGACAGACCGGTCCGAAGCAAACGGCGGTCGTCTTTCAAATCCTCGCGCTCCTGACAGTGCTCTCGCTCGCGCCGGCGTTCTTTATTATGGTCACGTCGTTCACCAGAATCGTGATCGTGCTCTCGTTTCTCCGCCAGGCGCTGGGCACTCAGCAAGTGCCGCCGAATCAAGTCCTGATCAGTCTGGCCTTGTTCCTCACCGTTTTCGTCATGGCTCCGGTGGGGCAAACGGTTTATAGCCAGGCGGTGGAGCCGCTACTCGCCGAAAAGATCTCCTACGAGGAGGCTTGGGAAAATGGCATTCAGCCGATTCGCGCATTTATGCTGCGTCAGGTCCGCGAGAAGGATCTGGATCTCTTCATCGAACTGAGCAAACTTCCGAAACCGGAAACCGTCGATCAGGTGCCCATTCACGTGGTGATTCCCGCCTTTATTTTGAGCGAATTGAGGGTCTCTTTTCAGATCGGATTTTTGATTTATATTCCCTTTCTGATTATCGACATGGTGGTAGCCAGTATTTTGATGGCCATGGGCATGATGATGTTGCCGCCGGTCATGATTTCCCTTCCGTTCAAGATCATTCTTTTTGTGCTGGCCGACGGGTGGTATCTGATCGTCGGATCACTGGTGAAGAGCTTTCAATGAGCGAGGAAACTGCTCAGGTAGATAGGCTGAAGGGGTTCAGGCTGGGACTGTAGGCTAAAGGGGTACAGACTGAAGGTTGGAGGTCGGAAATCCGAACACTTCAGCCTGAACACCTGCGTAGTTACTGAGCGAGATCCGAGAGGGGCGAGCGATATGACTCCTGAGATGGTGACAGAGCTAGGCCGTCAGGCATTAGAGACGACGCTGCTCGTGTCCGCGCCTATCTTGCTCCTCAGTTTGGTCGTCGGACTGGCCGTCAGCGCCTTGCAGGCCATGACGCAGCTCAATGAAGCCACCTTAACGTTCGTCCCCAAGGTGCTGGCCGTGTTCGCCGCCATCGTGATCTTCATGCCATGGATGCTGGGTGTGATGACGTCCTTCATGACACAGCTATTCAGCAATTTTCAACAGTTCGTGCATTGACACAGGGGATCCGGATCGCACTATGAACGTAACAGCGCCGCTGAATATTATCCTCCCTGAGTTTCAGTCTTTCCTCATCGTGGCTTCCCGCGCGGGAGGGATTGTTGCGGCGCTTCCGATGTTAAGCGGACGCACCGTTCCCCCTCGGATTAAAGTGGCGCTCGTGCTCATGCTGGCCCTGGCGTTGGCGCCGGCGATTCACCTTCCGCCACTCCCGCCGGATGCAACCGCCATTACGGCTGGACTGGCGAGCGAATTGTTGATTGGGTTCGTGATCGGCATGGCCGTCCGCCTGCTCTTTTCAGCGTTCGAAGTGGCCGGTGAAATCGTCGGAGCCCAGATGGGCTTTAGTATCGCTCAATTATTGGATCCGATGACATCGGTTTCGACGCCGATGATCGGTCAATTGTTTACCATCATCGCCTCCTTGGTCTTTCTCTCGCTGAATGTTCATATGATGGTCGTCTCCGCCATCGTCTCCAGCTTCGAGTCCATTCCGCCGTTCGGCGCGAGTCTTTCGCCGTCCGTCGGGGAAGAAGTGCTGCGCCTGTCCCAGCACATGTTTGTGGTTGCGGTGAAACTGGCGGGCCCGGTCCTCGTGGCCCTGGCCCTCATCAACATTCTGATGGCCATGCTGGGGCGAGCAGTCGTGCAGATCAATGTTTTTGCGCTCAGTTTCCCTCTGACGATTGCAGCAGGATTGCTGGTCTTGAGCGCGGCCATGCCGTTTACCGTGTCGCTGTTCGAGCAGGAATTTATCGGATTACAGGAGACGATCGAGGGGCTGTTGAGGGTCTTAGGGCATGGCTGAAGATAGAGACAACAAAACAGAACCGGGGAGCGAGAAACGGAAGGCGGATGCCCGCCTGAAGGGAAATATCGCGGTCAGTCGCGATGTGACCTCTGCAGCCATGCAGGTCACAGGGATCGCGCTCTTGTTTTTCCTTGCTCGCCCCGGAGTGCAACAGCTGAATGAGGTCTTCCGTATGGGACTGTCCCGGTCGTTCGACCGAATCGCGCAGGCGAGTCTCACGGTCGATCAGATTCATTCCCTGGTTGTGCAGACCGGCATCACGATCATGCTCCTTGTGCTTCCATTCTTGGGAGGATTGGCGCTCGCAGGAGCCGGCGCATCGCTCGCGCAGACGGGGTTCTTGTGGAAGGAGACTTTTCCGTTCGACATCACGCGCTTGAATCCGATCAAGGGGTTTTCACGGCTCGTGTCGCTTCGGTCTCTGTCCGAGTTCGTCAAAGCGATGCTCAAAATTTCGATCATCGGCGGCATCGGGGTATTGGTGTTTCGAGGGGAAATCGGACGGTTCCCGGAACTCGTGCAATATGACGTGTGGGGGCTCATGACCGTTATGGGCTGGCTGACGTTCAAAGTTGCCGCCTGGGTCACCGGGGCGATCGTCGTCGTCGCAGGAGCCGATTATGTCTATCAACGGTTTGAATGGGAACGTTCGCTCCGCATGTCGCATGCCGATTTGAAGGAAGAGCATCGCAGTTCGGAAGGAGATCCGCAGCTGAAGAGCCGTGTGCGGAGCATGCAGCGGGAGATGATGAAGAAACGCATGATGGCCGCGGTGCCGACGGCGGATGTCGTCGTGACCAACCCGACGCACCTTGCCGTCGCGCTTAAATACGATCCCGCGCGTCCTGGCGCGCCGATCGTCGTCGCCAAGGGTTCCGGCTATCTGGCCGAACGGATCCGTGAAGTAGCCAGACAGCATGGCGTGTCGGTGGTGGAGCATAAGTTTGTCGCCCGCACCTTGTATCGGCTTGTGGACATCGGTAAGGAGATTCCCGCCGATCTCTACCGGGCGGTGGCGGAAATTCTGGCATTCGTCTATCGCGCGCGGGGTTTCACGCCTGAGCAGGCGCCCCGCTAGAAAGCATCCCTATTATGGCAAACGAGATACAGGTTCTCTCCCCGCGGTCGATCATCAAACACCCGGATATTTTATTGTCGGTGGGCGTGGTGGCCGTCATCATGGTCATGCTGTTGCCGCTGCCCCGGTTTCTCTTGGACCTGCTTCTGGCCTTCAATATTACCGTGTCGGTCATCATCTTGCTCGTGGGGTTGCAAGTGCGGAGGCCCATCGAGTTCTCGGCTTTTCCGTCCATTCTGTTGATGGTCACGTTGCTTCGCTTGTCTCTCAACATTGCGTCGACCCGCCTCATCCTGCTGCACGGTAACGAAGGCGCCGGGGCTGCGGGCGAGGTGATTCGGGCATTTGGGAACTTCGTCGTCGGCGGAAATTATACGGTCGGGCTCGTGATCTTTGCGATTCTGGTCATCATCAACTTTGTCGTCGTGACGAAAGGCGCCGGCCGAGTGGCCGAAGTGGCGGCCCGGTTCACCTTGGATGCGATGCCGGGCAAGCAGATGAGCATCGATGCCGACTTGAATGCCGGGCTCATCAACGAGACGGAAGCGCGGCGGCGGCGGAAGGAGATCGCAGAAGAAGCCGATTTCTACGGCTCTATGGACGGCGCCAGCAAGTTCGTCCGTGGCGACGCCACGGCGGCAGTGATCATCGTCTTCGTGAATATCATCGGCGGATTGACGATCGGCATCTTACAGCAGGGCATGAGTCCCGGCCTGGCCGCGCAAACCTATACGCTCTTGACGGTGGGTGAAGGCCTCGTTGCGCAAATCCCCGCACTCATTGTCTCGACCGCAGCCGGTATCATTGTGACTCGCGCCGCGTCGGACGGCGATCTCGGATTCGATATCATGCGGCAAATTCTCGTATCGCCGAAGGCGGTTGGGACTGCTGCCGCGATTTTGTTGGCGCTAGGACTTATCCCCGGCCTGCCCCATATGGCCTTTCTCGGTCTGGGCGCCGGCGCCGCCTGGTTAGCCTATCGGTTGTCCCAACAAAACGCTCAGACTGCGGCGCCGTCGCCGGTCGCTGCGGCCGGCGCGAAAGCGGAAGAGACGGCGCCCCACGTCGAGCCGTTCGATTTGATGGAAGTTCAGGTCGGCTATGGCCTGATCGGTTTGGTGGAGGGCACGCATGGGACCGCGCTTTTGGAGCGCATCAAAAATCTTCGCAAGCAGTTTGCAGAGACGATGGGCTTTCTCCTTCCACCGATTCATATCCGCGACAATCTGCAATTACGACCGAACGAATATGCCGTTATGCTCAAGGGAGTGGAACTCTCGAAGTCCGACGTGATGCCGTCCCACGTGATGGCGATCGATCCTGGAACGGCTCAGCGCGGCGCCCTTCAAGGTGTGGCGACGAAGGAACCGGCTTTTGGGCTACCAGCCTTATGGGTGCCGGAGTCGATGCGTGAGCAAGCGCAACTGGCCGGTTATACCGTCGTCGATGCCACCTCGGCCATCGCCACACATTTGTCGGAAATCGTCAAGCGTCACGGGCATGAATTGTTAGGCCGTCAAGAGGTGCAGGCGTTGTTGGACGAGACGGCCAAGTCTCACCCCAGATTGGTCGAAGAATTGATTCCCACGATGCTGTCCTTGGGGACGGTAGTGCGCATTCTTGGAAACCTGCTGCGTGAAGGCATTCCCATCCGCGACCTTCGCACCATCCTCGAAGCGATCGCGGATCATGCCACATCGATAAAAGATTCTGAGCTGCTCACGGAAATCGCAAGGCAAGCGTTGTCGCGCACAATTACGCGCCAGCATCAGGCTCCGGACGGCACGTTGGCCGTCATTACACTGGATCCTCGGCTCGATCGGTCGCTGAATGAGCAGGTCTCTGCGCTTCCGCAAGGGGGCCTACTGAATTTGGATCCCGGCACATCTCAGAAGTTGTTGATGGCCTTGAAACAGGCGGCGGAACGTGTCGCGGCGCGCGGCCAGCAGCCGATCGTGCTCTGTTCCCCGGCCTTGCGTCGGCATATCCGCCGCTTGACCGACCGAATTCTTCGTACGGTTCCGGTGTTGGGTCTCAATGAAATCGATGCGATGGTTCAGCTGCAATCGCTCGATACGATCAAATTGGATGTCGAACTCCCGCGGTTATGAGGTGAAAGATGAATATTAAATTATTTCATGCCGAAACCATGCACGACGCCATCCGTGCGATCAAAGCAGAGTTGGGGCCGGATGCCGTGATCCTGTCCAGTAAACGTGTGCGTCAAGGGAGCTTGCCGTTCGGTCTATTTGGACGTCCGCTGCTTGAAGTGACAGCGGCTGTCGATCGCGAGGCGAAGGAGTTTGTTCCCATTCCTCCGCCGAACAAGCCTGCGATCAGGCGCGACGAGGTGCAGGCTGCGACTGCTCCTATACAGGAATCTTCCGCTGCCTTTCAGGACACGCTGAACGCAGTGCTCAGTACCTCAGGCGCGGCCAGGCCGCGCGCGAGTCACGCAGCCATGCCGGCGCCGGTCGCAGCGCCGCCACTGCGTTCCCTGGCGTCGGAACACCTGCATCGTTTGAAAAAGGAACTCCACGATCTCCGTCAGCGCCTAAACTCTTCCTTTCCTAACGACGCATCTACGCCGAGCGCCGGCTTTCCTGCTCCGATCGCACGGGCCTATCGTCAGTTGATTGCCCAAGGATTGCGTTCCTCCAGCGCCGACAGTCTCTGCAGAGCGCTCTGTCGCCAGTTCACGCCGGAGAGTGTCGTTGCAGATAGCGAGATTCAGGACATGTTGCACCGGCTCCTTGTGGAACCGATTCGGGTCAGTGGGCCTCTCCTGAATCCTGGAGACGACTACAACGTGGCAATGTTCGTCGGCCCGAGCGGGGCCGGAAAGACCACGGCGATTGTGAAGCTTGCGGCGTACTACAGCTTGGAGGAGCATAAATCGGTCGTGCTGATCACGTTGGATAGTTGTCGCATGGCTGCGGTCGAACACCTTCGCATGTATACGAATGTGTTGGGGGTTGGGCTCGAAACCGCGCAAACCACTGCCGATGTGATCGACTGCATACGCCGTCATCGCGGGGCCAATCTCATTCTTATCGATACGCCTGGGTATGGCGCGGATGATGCGGCTCGGCTCGCCGATCTTGGCGAACTCAAAGACTCTTACGGCCCTATCGAAACACATATGGTCTTACCCTCGAACACGCGCATGGAGGATCTCCTCCGTACGCTGGCGCGGTATGACGTGTGTGCGCCGTCCCGCCTGCTTTTTACCAGGCTTGACGAGACGCAGGAATATGGAAATCTCTTCGAACTGGCGTACCAGACGACCTTGCCTCTGTCCTATTGGGGGACCGGTCAGCGCGTGCCTGCAGATCTTGAACTGGCGCAACCTGAACGGTTGGCCGATCTATTACTCGATCGAGCATCTTCCCGTTTCACATCACCAGGCCTCTCGTTATCCATGGGACGCAACTCTGTTGTGTCTTTGGCCGGAACGATGCCACAACTCGCGAAAGAAGGAGTCTCCGCATGAAGAACAGGCTCAGTGAAGTGGAGGCAACGATGCCGAGGGTCGCTCAAGGGAGCCTATGCACCCATGTCATTACTGTGACCAGCGGAAAGGGTGGGGTTGGAAAAACGAACGTGGTCGCCAATCTCGCTGTCGAGTTGGCGCGAGCCGGGAAACGAGTGCTGGTACTGGATGCAGACTTGGGCCTAGGCAACATCGATGTGTTATTGGGATTGGTGCCTGTATATACGTTGGAGCATGTGCTGCGCGGATCGCACCACCTATCCGACATCATCATCCCAGGTCCGGCCGGAATCCAGGTATTGCCTGCAGGCTCCGGCCTGCCGCAACTCACGTCCTTGACCGATTCCCAGAAATTGATTCTTCAAAGTGAGTTGGAACATGTTGCCGACGCAGTGGACGTGTTGTTGATCGACACCGGCGCCGGTGTGTCCCCCACGGTCACCTACTTCGCCTCAGCCGCCCAGGAGACCATCGTCGTCGTTTCATCGGAACCGACGTCCCTGACCGACGCCTATGCGTTGATAAAAGTGCTCTGCCGGCTGCATCGCGAACGCCGGTTCAAAGTGCTGGTCAATATGGTGAAAAGTCAACGCGATGCCACCCTGACATTCCGCAAACTCGATGCGGCAGCGCATCGTTTCTTGAATATCAACCTGGAGTATCTGGGCTATATCCCGTTCGACGATTATCTGCCGATGGCGGTCCTCCAGCAGAAGGCTGTGACCGAGTGTTTCCCCGGATCGCCGGCCAGCCGGACATTTGTCCAGTTAGCGAAAGAGATTGCCGCATGGCCCGATCCGCAGTTGCCGAAGAGCACTGTGCAATTTCTCTGGAACCAATTGATCCATACGTCTTAGTTCGTATGGGTGACGTGTATCTCGCTCAGGCGTTTGAGGTTTCAGTCTCGAATTTCTAGTTTCATGCTTCTGATTTCACGTTTCCGGAGGTTCTTTCCAGGCAATGTGAAACCTGACACGAGAAACAGGCAACTTTTAATAGGAATACAGAAAGCATACTGATGATGAATAACATGTCGACACAACCATTCCGGTCTACCGGCCCTGCGGTTGACGTGCAACGCGAACAAATTATCAAAGAGTTCGCGCACATTGTGAAGGCGATGGCCTATCGACTGGCCTTCCGCCTGCCGGCCTACATGGATGCGGAGGATCTTGTGTCTGTCGGCATCATTGGATTGATGGACGCGATGGATAAGTACGACCCCAGGCGGGAAGCCAAGTTCAAAACCTATGCGGAGTTTCGGATTCGGGGTGCCATGCTGGATGAAATTCGATCCATGGATTGGATCCCCCGGTCGGTCCACGAGCGCGTCTCGTTGTTGCAGCGCACGCATACCACATTGTTGAACAGGCTTGGCCGCCCTCCATCAGATGAGGAAGTCGCGGTAGAGATGAAGCTGACTCCAGCCGAATTGGACGATTTCCTTGTGCGGTCCAAGGGAGCCGTCCTGGTCAGCTTGGACGACTTCAACCTGCAGGAGACCGAGAAGCCGAAAATCCTGAACATGCTTGCCGATACAAGGCACCCGGACCCCCTCGCGCTGATACTCAACGACCGGGAACGCGAGCGGGTGGCAAACGCGATTCGGCAATTGCCGGAGAAGGAACGGCTCGTCCTCACACTGTATTACTATGAAGAATTGACCATGAAGGAAATCGGCGGAATCCTCAAAGTCACTGAGTCTCGTGTGTGTCAGATCCATACCAAGGCGATCCTTCAGCTCAAGGGGAAGCTGGATGTGCCGCAGTGTGCCGTGACGGTCGGTTCGTCGGCCGAAGGCGCGTCGCAGCAGCGTTCGTGAACCATGCGGGCTAGCGTGAAACTTGACCTCGGAATTCAGCAATCAGAAATGAGCAACATGCAACCTGATACTAAAAACCAGAAACCTCGCGTCCGAACAGCGACAACAAGTTCTGCCGCACCTGCCGATTCCGGCCGGCGATTTCTTTCCCAGTCCGGCAATCTTTTCCTAGCGATTCCTATCCATGCCGCAGGCGGTTTCAACGATCGCCGGATTTCCCTGAACGCGATGCGTGGTGTCGCACGGCATTTACTGCGCTCTGAAAGGCTGGTGGCCCGTTCGATTTGCAGAAACCTGTCCCGCGAACAGATGGCATGCATGTTGCTTTGTGGTTCAATGTCATTGTCACTCAAGGAGCAGCACACATGAACCGAGCTGTTTATCCCATCCTTTCCGGCGCGCTGGCGCAAGAACGCCAGATGCAGGTTTTCGCCAACAATATGGCGAACGTCAATACGGCCGGCTTCAAACAGGATGACCAAGCGTTTACGTCTGTTTTGGCCCAGGCTCAGATGTCCGGGGCGGCACTTGCCCACCAGGCTGGGGTCGGTCAACAGATTGGTGTGCGGCCGGCTGGGTCTGCTGAGCGAGTGTTCGTGGCTCCCCATGCCATGCATACCTCGTTTGAGGCAGGTCGGATCAGAATTACCGGTAACCCTTTGGACATGGCCATCACTGGACGTGGATTTTTCGAGGTCAAGACGCCTCAAGGGCTTCGCTATACCAGGAACGGGATGCTTTCGCTCGATGGCCAAGGACGGCTGGTGACCAATCTTGGTTATCCCGTGATGGGTATCAAGGGAGAGATCAAGGTTCCTTCCGGCTCAGTGCAGGTTACGAAGGAGGGAGCGGTGCATGTCGACGGGAAACCGGTCGCGACGATCAAGGTCGTGGAGTTTCCTGACGACCTCATGCCGAAGAAAAACATCGAAGGGTTTTTGGCAGCGGATAACGGGAAGATGATGAAGAACCCTGACATTCAAAGCGGGCATATCGAGGAGTCGAACGTCAATTCGATCGGCGAGATGGTCAAGATGATCCAGGGCATGCGGAACTATGAGTCGAGCCAGAAATTGATTCAAACTCTTGATCGTATGTCGGAAATTGCGATCCAAGACGTCGGGCGAGTGTTGTAAGACGTGAAACGTGAAGCGTGAAGCGTGAAACGCAAGATGCGGGGATCGGCAGCGTGAAGCGCAGGACCGTATACGACTACTTCGCTTCACGCTTCACGAGATACGCTTCACGCAATGGACGCTTCACGAACCACGAGAGACGTAGGAGGTTTATATGATCAGAGCGATGTGGACGGCGGCTACCGGTATGACCGCTCAGCAGCTCAACGTGGATACGATTGCCCACAACTTGGCAAACGTCAATACCAACGCGTTCAAGCGAAGCCGGGCAGAGTTTTCCGACTTGATGTACCAGGCGACCAGGCTTCCTGGAACGAATGCGTCAAACGTTGGAGTCTTTCCTGTCGGGATTCAGGTCGGCGGCGGGGTTCGTCCCGTCACGGTGGCCAAGGAGTGGATTCAGGGCAACATGCGCCAGACTGGCAATGAGCTGGACCTTGCGATCGATGGAGCAGGATTTTTTCAAGTCCAGCGCTCTGACGGCACGATCATGTATACCCGTAACGGATCGTTCAAGCGGGACAATGTCGGGAATATGGTGACGGGAGACGGAGATCTGATGAATCCCGTAATCACCATTCCCTCCGGCGCACTGAAGCTCGATATCGGGCAGGACGGAACAGTGTCTGTTCAGTTGCCCGGCGTGACGCAGGCTTCGCAGATCGGCCAGATTCAGCTGACCAAGTTCGATAACCCTTCGGGACTCGTGGCGATGGGGAACAATCTCTTTCTCGACAGTTTCGCGTCCGGCCCGCCGCTCCAAGGGACTGGTGGATTCTCAACGGGATTTGGAACTGTGCAGCAGGGATTTCTGGAGAGTTCGAACGTCAACCTGGCAGAAGAAATGGTCAACATGATCATCGCGCAACGGAGCTATGAGATTAACTCGAAAACCATTCAAGCGTCGGACGAAATGATGTCCATCGCGAACAACCTCAGACGGTAAGAGCAATTGCCGATCTCGGGCAGAGGAGCTTTCCTATGACGCCACGACATGTGTATGCACCAGCCGTCTTGTTGGCCCTTATCCTCGCTGGCCCCAGCCAGGCGAGCGCCGCATCCGCCGATCGTCTGCCTGTAACGGCGCGCGCGGCGCAGGGAGCAGAGCCCCGTTTCATGAAGCTGGACCACAGTCTTGTTCCGGCAGTCCACCAGTTGCACCCCGCGGATATTCAACAAAGCATCATGCGTTTCCTTGAACGGGAGATGGCGGGGCAGGTGCGCGCAGTCCATGCCACGATGGTGGATCCGCAAGAATCGATTCAGGTGCCGGCCGGCAGTCTGGGACTGACGATCACTCCACACGGACTTGACGAGGGTCTCGGACGCCGGACCTTTCATGTTCAGATCAATGCGAACGGCAGGCCGTGGCAGACGATCGATGCCACCGCCGATATCGGCGCGTCCGTCGATGCCGTCGTGCCGATCAGGGTCATCAAGGTCGACGATCTGATCGAAGCGGAAGATCTCACGGTTCAGCGCATCAAACTGAGAGAGTTGAACCATCAGTTGGCGACCAGCCTGAACGATGTCGTCGGGAAAAGTGCGGCGCGTCCGTTGCAGGCAAACATGCCGATTCGCCTGGCGATGATCAAGAAGCCTTATGCCGTCCACAAAGGCGATCGTGTCGCAATCGAGGCCAGGCACGGAGGTCTTTCGATTCAGGCGACCGGTGTGACCAAGGCGAGCGGAGAGCTCGGTCAGTCCATTACGGTGGCCAACGTCGATTCGGGCAAAGAGTTACGCGCCAAGATTATCGCGCCGGGAGTCGTGCGTGTTGAGTATTAGCTTCTGTCACAGGTCTGTCCGGCTGGTTATCGCGCTGAGCGTGCTGAGCGCCGCGTTCGTCAACACCGGGTGCTACTTTCATAACTCGCCCAATGTGGCGAATAAACTGACGGTGCCTCCCTTGCCGCCTCCCAAAACCCTCGGCTCCCTGTGGCAAGAAGAGAATGGGCGCGCCTACTTGTATGAAGACCTGCGGGCCATGCGGGTCGGCGATATCCTGACGATCAAAATCGTAGAAAAGCATGCGGGCTCCAAGTCAGCCGATACGAAGGCAGAGCGAGAATCGACCTTGAACAATTCGTTAAGCGGATCCGGTATCGGATACATCGGGATTCCCGGAGTGCGGCTCGGAGGCGAGACGATGCGAGGGTTGGGGGTCGATGCCAGTTCAAAGAACAAGTTCGGCGGCAAAGGCGCTACGAGTCGCGCCGATACACTGACCGGGACGATTTCCACGATTGTGACCGAAGTCTTGCCGAACGGGGATCTCAGAATAGAAGGCAAGCGGGAAGTCACCGTCAACAGTGAGACGCAGCTGATGTCGATCAGCGGCATCGTCCGCCGCGTAGACGTCGACACCAAGAACACGGTGTTGTCGAGCGCCATCGCCGACGCGAAAATCGAGTATTCAGGCTTGGGTGTCGTGGATGACGTGCAACGGCCCGGATGGCTGGTTCGAGTGCTCGACTGGGTTTACCCGTTCTAGTCACGGAGGAGTGGATTGTGGGGCGCACCCTAAAGCGGACAGCGGGCATTTCGTGGAAACAGCGGCCTCGCCAGGCCGTGACGGGCGATCTCAAGATGATGGTCCTCAGCGGGGTCGTTCGCTGGGCCGATATCGATCCTCCGCTGCTTCGTCAGCATTCGGCCAAGATCGGCATCGATCCCTATAAAGGGGCGCTGGACCTTGATGACGATATCCAGGAGCCAGGTTGGTTGGCGAGAATATTTTCGAGCTGGGAGTATCTGTTTCGGCGCTACCATTGACGGTGAACATCGTACAGGACATGACCATGATGATGACGAAACGCTCAATCTCTGCCTCATTGCTCGCCGCGTTGCTCGTGGCGACGCCTGCTTGGGCCGTCCGGATCAAGGACGTCGGTTCTTTCGAAGGTGTCCGGGAGAACCAGTTGATCGGCTACGGGCTCGTCGTGGGTCTGGACCGTACCGGTGACCAGGTCATCGGTGGTCAGTTCACCATCCAAGCCATGATGTCGATGTTGAATAAGATGGGGGTGAATCTCGTCATCGACCCGATTCAGTTGCTGACGCGCAACATTGCCTCAGTCATGGTGACGGCAAAGTTGCCGCCATTTGCCAAGCCAGGGTTGACGGTCGATGTCCTCGTCTCATCGATGGCCAACGCAAAGAGTTTGCAAGGCGGCACGTTGTTGCTCACTCCGCTGAAGGCGGCGAATCAGCAAGTGTATGCCGTGGCGCAAGGGCCGGTTTCTATCGGAGGATTCTTGGGAGGAACCGGTGGCGCAGGCGGATCCACTGTGACGAAAAATCATCAGTCTGCCGGTACGGTGCCAGGCGGGGCCATCATCGAAAAAGAGGTGGCCATCGACGTTGAGTCGTGGGAAACCGTTTCGGTGCTCCTGCGCCAGCCGGATTTCACGACGGCGATCAGAACGACCGAAGCCATCGACGGCGTTTTCGGAAAGGGGAGTGCGACCGCCGTCAATGCAGGGCTGGTACGGGCTACTATTCCTCTAAGCTTTCGCGGTCGAGTGGTGGAGTACATTGCCACGATCGAAGGATTGGATGTTGCCGTGGACGTGTCTGCGAGAGTGGTGGTGAATGAACGGACCGGTACCGTAGTCCTCGGAGAACATGTCCGTATCTCTACCTGTGCCATCTCTCATGGCAACCTCACAATCTCGGTCAAGAACACGATAAACGTGTCGCAGCCTCCCGCTTCCTTGCTTGGTGGGCCTTCTGGTGGACAGACGACTGTGACTGAGGATGTACAGACTGAGGCGAAGGAGCAAGAGTCCAGACTGATGGTGGTGGATGAAACGGTGACGCTCGGAGAGGTGGTCCGGGCGCTCAATGCGGTCGGAGTGACCCCGAGGGACTTGGTTGCAATTCTGTCGGCTCTCCGGTCGGCTGGAGCACTTCAGGCTAATCTTGATATTATATGGCATAGAAGGCAGTCTACGGGACGGTTCAAAAGCCTGTCAATCTAACGAGCTGAAGGGTATCGGGGAGGGCGTGCTTCTGGCTGCGCGCTCAAGGAGCATAGAATTCTCTTACTTCCCATTAGGGGATGGGTCAAATCGTGGAACGTTTATCCGACGGAGCGGGGATCCACCGCATATTCTCACCTTCTCTACTCCCTTAGAGGGCGAGGAGGTTTGCTCCCTAACTGCGCGCAACTTTCTCACCCGCCCACCCACTGGCACGCCAAGACGTGCCATCAGCCCAGGCGAGGGCCTTCTAATTCCTCCTACTTCCCCAGAGGGAGTAGGCAGATTGTTCTTCACTGCGCGCAGCTTTCTCACCCGCCCACCCACTGGCACGCCAAGACGTGCCATTACCCCGGGCGAGGGGCTTCCGCGGCTGCGCGTTGCGCGAGCACAGAAGATCATCAGCCTCCATCCCCTCCTATTGTTGGATCCCCGACAGCCGCCAGTCCCCATTTTGGATTCGCATGAAGGTCCAGGCTTCGCCTGATTCGGTCGGTATCTCTTCGCTTCCTTCGACGAGATATCCTGGTTCCCCGTGCTTCTTGGTCAGAGACAGGTTGTAGTCACGGGCACTCCAGCGAAGCCCCGCCGTCACGTATTGCCTCGCCTGTTCAGTCCAGGCTTCCAGGATCTCTGCACGGAGGAGAACCACATCCTCCACATGGTTTCGAAAGCCCTGGCTGTTGTTGTCAGCGAGGGCTGCACTGAAGTAATTCAGCATGTCCGGCGTGACGAACTGCCGGAGCTCGGTCATATCTTGTTTGCTCCAGGCCTTTTGAACATCGGTCAGGAGTTGTTGAAAGGCGGCTTTGTCGGCGGCGGTAATGCTATCGACCGATAGTTTCTGCCTGCTTGCGGTGGATCGCCTTGCCGGTAGACTGTCCTTGGATGGGTCGCGGCCTGTGACCCCGGAAAAGTCAGGGAGAGAGTGCCGTTGTATTTTCAGAAAATAAAAGATTGTCGCGGCTGCCAGGAGCAAGAGAATCAGTAGAATTCCGGCGGAGTCAAAATCCTCGGTCGGTTTGTTGGTTTCTGGAGCAGGCGCATCCGCTTCGGTGGTCTGCGCGCGACTGTTCGTCGCTCCCAAGAGCATCTCGCCGATCGACGATCCGGCGAGTCCGACTGCGAGCCCAGCCGGCAGGGGGGAACGGTGAGGACTGAGGATGGTGATGTTCAAGACAAGCTTCCCACTATCGGTCTCGTTGGTGAACTATGCGCTCGGAACCATATCCTAACAGCAATGGCCGTTGAAGAGGCAACAAGATTGTGGAGCTATGACGTGATTAGGATCGGCGAGAATGTTCCCAAGATGTTGGAGGTTGGTCGAGCGGCGAGATAGGTATTGGTCAGAGTTTCTGCTGTTCTGTAGGTTCAACTCGTTCACTGGAAGCATCGATTGCTTGGTCGCGTTGGTCCGTAACGTAGACGCTGCCTTTCATGGCCTTCGCGCGCTTTTTCAACTCCGAGGCAATTTTACTCACGTCTCCAGGATGTGCGATGGGTGAGCGTTCGTTCGTCACGACTGCGATCGACAGGCTCATCATCGGAAACTGTTCTTTGTTTCCTCGACGATCGACGGAATCGATATATCCCTTGAGGCGATCGTCGCGGTCGTAAAAATCTGGAATGACGAGGTCGAATCGCTTAATGACAGTTTGGCAAATGGTGTCGATCTTGTCAGGCCGGCTCATGAATACGAAGTCATCTCCCCCGACATGGCCGACGAAGCCTTCTGTGCCGGCGAGTTCTCCTACCACGGTGGTGAGTATGCGGCAGGCGACGACGAGGACTTCGTCTCCACGGCCATAGCCGTAGCGGTCGTTGAACGATTTGAAATTGTCGATATCGACATAGGCTAGGGCGAAGGGCTGCTTACTTTCAATCCTGGCGGTGGTTTCGAACAAGATGGTGGTGTTGCCTGGCAGGCGGGTAAGGGGATTCGCGTCGAGCGAACGGGTTAGGCGACTCAGGCAGAGACGTACGCGATGTACCACATCTTCCGCACGGTAGGGGATGGTGATGAAATCGTCGACCCCCAGGGCTCCCCAGTCGATGTCGTTCAGCCTGCTGTCCCGGACGAAGACGATTAACGGCAGTCGTCCCAAGAAGGCATCGTGTTTGAGGTTTCGCGCAAGTGTTTCCACTGAGTGGCCTCCGGCGCCTTCGGTTGCCAGGATGAGGCAGGGGGGATCGTGAATGAGCTCATGCAGTGCGAGGTCCGGGAGGTTGCCTTCCGCGATCTGGTAGCCGGCTTTATCAAGTGCTGCCGTCAAGGTTACGTTTGGAGCGAGCTCGTTGTGTAAGAGAAGAATTCGCCGTCCTGGTTGGGAGGAGCTCATAGGTAATCGTCGATGGTAGAAAACTCGGTGGATGCCTTGGCAATACATTCCGCCAGTGCTGCCTCGTCGAGGCCGAGCAGGTCCCAGGCTTGCCGCGAAAGCGGCGGAATAAGGTCGTCACCAGGGTTCCCACAGGCCAGGCCCTTGACCAGGATATCGGCAACATGGACGATGGCCGTTTGAAGAGCGGCTTCCGTAGCAAGCGTGGGTGCATGGTGATGCAGGATCGGTTCGCGGAGTGTAACCGGCAAATTCCAAGCATTGGCAAGGCACCCGCCGATGTCTGCATGCGAGAGGCCCATCAGTTCCTGCTCCACCTCGAAGAGTGAGCGGTCGCCTCCCGCTTGGGCGGCAGTTTTGATGCTCCCTGCCACATCGGGCCATTTGACGTACAGCACGACTTTCCCTATGTCGTGCAGCAGGCCTGCGACGAAGAGTTCTTCAGGATTCTTGATCTCCAGCTTGCTGGCCAGGAGATGAGCGGTGATTGCCACGCCCAGGGAGTGACGCCACAACTGATCCATGCCGGCGTCTTTCATGATGCCGAACGCTGAAGCGCAAAGGGTGAGGCCTTTCACAACATTGAATCCCAGTACGATCACCGCATGGGCGACGGAGCTGATACGGGAGGGAAACCCGTAATAGGGCGAATTGGCGAGACGGAGAACTTTGGCGGATAAGACCTGATCTTTTTCGATGAGCGCCCCGATCTCTTCAGTCGATACGGTTGGACGGCCGATCATGGAGGCAAGCCTCTGCACCACATGGGGGAGAGTCGGGAGGTCTCCGAGCTTCTCGATCCGGTTACGGAGGTCTGTCGGATTGAAAGTGGTCATTCTGGCGCCGGTGTCTCTGGCAAGTGTATGGTGCTATGGGTTGCGTGCAAGTGATTGCGAAGCGTCCGGAGAATCATCTGTTGAATAGGATCGTGGGCAACCAGCCGAAAACGTGAATCGAGTTCGGCCTCCAGCTCAGTCAATGTCTTTCCGCCACTGTCTTCTGGATCCCCTTCCACATACACCGATGCCAGCTCCAGCCGTTGGAGCCGTTTGATCATGGAATCGTCGAGCATGGTCCCGGCAGCCACGATGGGAAGACCGGTTGCGTTTGTTACGGACTTCGCCAGAGTCATGCCTGGCAAGAGTTCTTCGATCACCACTCGTTTCATCAAACTGCGTTCCTGGATGGTCTCTATGCGAGCCAAGTCGTTGCCGAATTTTTTCAACAATGAACCAGGCCGTGAGGCTGTCTTCTGCAATTACCTTATCGGAGAATCGGCATCATTCCTAAAGGTTCGTTCTCTTTCATCTCCGTTGATACGGTAAGCATGCGCTAGCGCCAGCAGCAGGGCACAAGGGGCACCAAATGAAACCGAATAGGTATGTGGCTTGGCTTGTTGGAGCGCGCTATTCAGCGGTGGGCATTGAGCTCTGCGGGAGGTTCGGCGCTACAGTTGCAAGGGCAATTTGTCTGTCTTACAAGCAGGATGCTGAAAAAGGCCCCCAGCATCGTTCTCGCATCGCTCAGAGGCTCAACGTACTGAAGCGTACGCCTCGCCTCTTCGCTCGCTGCGGCCTTGCTGGATGGCCTTTTTGAGCATCCTGCGATTATTGTGGCAGCAGTGCCATACATAATATTTCACTTGCGGTTTATGTACAAACCAAGTTTTTCCGCAGACTGTTAGTAGGTTCAAGAGGGATTGAGGGCATCTTTAAGCCCGCATTATTCATGACGGTTCGTCGCGAAATCGCTGAGCCGCGTCGTGAGAGCGGAGCCCTGAGGACCTGCAGAGCACTCGTGCAGTACGTTGAGGGTCTGATGGGCGAGCCTGCCGACCGAAGGTTTGTCGTAGCAGCGGATCGGCGATTGCAACAGAAGTGTCCATGAATCATGCGGGCTAGGACGGCTCCCCACCTTTGCCCGCTCGTGGGGTGGGGAGCCTTGATGATAGATGGACTACTTGGGAGCTACTGCGACCCCGTAGACTTGCGTGCAAGCGCGCGCGATGAGGATAAAGTGCTGGGTATAGGTGTCGGATGACACCTTCACGAGGGCAGTTGCCCCAGGGGCTTTCGTCAATGCGTCAGCGACAGCGTCCTTGGTCTCATTTCCGTCGCTCAGCGGAATGACGCCCAGAAGATAATATACGCAATCTTGTCCCTTGACCTGTCCAATTTCCCTATACGAACCAGGAGCCAAAGGTTCCGTCGAAGGAGCGACGCCACCTGTTATGTGTCCGCAACTACTAACAAGAAGACATATCGCTGGTAGCACAAAAAGAAGTGACTTCCGCATGGCATTTCCCTTTCCTTGATGAAGGCTATAGTGCCTCCATATGAAGCCGGTCTTTCCCGCCTATCAGGAATTCCCGGCATGTTGATGGGCTTGGTAGCCCCTCTGCGCAGCAAAGTTCAGTCAGTTCCCTACGTACTGATGCGATCCTCAAAGTGTGCGTATATGACTGTTCTCACCAGGGAGTTCTTCTGGAAAGTCAGGCGATTACCGCGAGTACGGTTGGCACTATTTGGTGATTGGCTCAGCAGGCTGCTCCTTGTTTTGGAATACTTGAATTGCCCATGCGACAGCCTATCTGTATCGTGGCCTAAGTCAAATGATTTCCAGGAAGCCTTTTCTGATAGGAGCCGGATGAATCGAGAGGTTCAGGTCCGGTTCTTGGAGGGCTTGGCGGTGAGATTCCGCCTGGCCACTCAACTTGCGTGATATGTGATTCAGGCCTCTCCACTATTCTGGGAGCAAGAAGGGCACCTGGTCGCTCATTGGCCTCTCTTGATTCGAGTTCATGTAGCGGTTAAGGGATAAAAGCGATTGAGGTCACCTGTGTGATCTCAAACAGGTTGGAGTAGGGGATGCGGGGTTTATTGTGAGGTGAAAGGTAGTAATGGCCAGAGGGATTACGACTTATTGGCAGCTTGGATCGCAAGTTCTTCAGGGATAAGATAGCGCCTTGGTCCGAGAATCGCCGTTCCAATACGCACGGTGGTTGCGCCTTCGGCGATGGCATTCTCCATATCTTCTGACATGCCCATGGAGAGTGTGTCGAGTTCGTAGCCATCTTTCTTGAGCTGGTCGTAGAGTTCCCAGAGCATATGGAACTGGCTGCGTTGCAAAGCCGTGGCAGTGGTGAGTTCAGGGACTGCCATCAATCCGCGCAATTTCAGACGGGGCAGGCGGACGACATGGGCTGCCAGCTGGGCCAGATCCTTTGGCTCTACGCCACTTTTACTCGCTTCTCCGCTCACATTCACTTGGAGACAGATTTGCAACGGGGGAAGCGAGGCGGGCCGATCTTTCGCCAATCGGTCGGCAATTTTTATCCGGTCCACACCATGAACCCAGACGAAGTTCTCCGTAATGCGTTTGGTCTTATTGCTCTGAATCGGGCCAATGAAATGCCACTCGATCGCCAAATCGGTCAGGGCCGGCATTTTAGCCAGGGCTTCCTGTAGGTAGTTCTCGCCGAAAATCTTTTGCCCCGCATGCCAAGCTTCCCTCACTCGCTCTGGTGGCTGGGTCTTACTGGCGACCAGCAATGTGATCTCGTCCCGCGATCGTCCGGCTAATTGAGCCGCTTTGGCAATGCGATCTTGGACGGCTTGCAAGCGTGAGGCGACTGTTGTGGTCGGTTCCATTAGCGGTACAGGTGCTCCCGTGTGTAGGGCATGGTATTGTTCAATCCATTCGTGAAGAGGACTTGATACAGCCTCATGTCACCATAGCGAAAGTTGGCAATACAACCGTTGAGAAACATCCGCCACATGCGCACGAAGGAGGCATCGTACATAGCCTCGACCTTTTTGGTATGGACCTCGAATCGCGCGCTCCACTCCTCGACCGTTCTGGCATAGTGCAGGCGGAGGTTTTCGATGTCAGTCGGAACGAGTTTGGCTTCGCACATGCTTCGCACGATTTCGTCGAGCGTGGGAATGTATCCACCGGGGAAGATGTATTTCAATGTCCAGGGGTCGCCAGGCACCGGACGCTCTTGTCCGATGGTGTGGAGCAGCCCTATGCCGCCAGGATTCAGGATAGACCGCAACTTTTCCATAAATGTCGGAATGAATTGCTTCCCCACATGTTCAAACATGCCGACGGACACGAATTTATCGAATTTGCCCTCAAGCTTTCGATAATCCTCCAGCACGATCGAAATCTCTTTTGCTAGACCTTGACGCTTGACGAGATCGACCGCGTATTCGAGTTGCTGCTTGGACAAGGTGCAACCGACGCCGCGTACGCCATAATGCTTCGCGGCATAGATCAGCATGCCGCCCCAGCCGCAGCCGATGTCAATCAGTGTTTCTCCTGCCTTCAACTGAAGTTTCCGGCAAATGTGCTCGTACTTCTGCTGCTGTGCCTGCTCAAGCGAGTCATTTTCGTAACGGAAGTAGGCGCAGGAGTAGGCCATGCTCTCGTCGAGCCATAGTTTGTAGAAGTCGTTTCCGCGATCGTAATGGTGGGCGACGTGTTTCGTCGAACGCGAGAGCGTGTTGAGCGACGTTTGGCGCAGGTGCTTAAAGGCGAGTTTGGCTTTCAACCCGATAGGCAGATTGATGATTGCATCGTCCGCTCCAAAGCGGAGTAATTGTGTCAAATCACCCTCGACCTGAATATCTCCTGCCATATATTCTTCGCCGAAGCCCAACGAGCCGCTTTCGATCGCATGCTTTGCCGCGCGCTCTGTGGCGATGGTGAGAATGAACTGTGGCTCTCCCACGCCGTAGGATTTTTTGACTCCATCCCAAAACTGGATTTGAAATGACACCTCTTTCGCATGATTACTCAGCGCTTCGAAGAGTTGCTCGAATGTTTTTCGCATGGTCTTCCTCTATCTGGGTGAGAGGACCGGTGTGTGAGGGGAGTCGAATAACCTCAAACAGAGGCCCTGCCAGGTGCCTGTGATAATCTCTTTTCCCGGTCCTTGTCAAGATGCTCATCGAGCCTTGTAAGCTGAGAACAGCTAGTTGGGGATTGGGATATCGCGTGGCCACATGGCTTGGTCGTAGCGAAGGGATCTCTCCAATGATTATAGGGTGGGACCGTCGCAGGTTGTCGGTTCGAGAAGGTCTAAGCAGATAAGCTGGGTCGAAAGAAATAGACATCCGCAGGGGCGATAGTCTGCCAGGATCATTGCTGCCTTCTGTTAGGGGTATTGTGTAATCGGTGGGACGTATCGAATCGATGATCTCTATCAAAAGGGGGTTGTTTTTTATCGAAAAATAGCTGACAATGTGGCCCGTTCATCAGTCAGGAGTAAACCGGTCGGCTGACTCAATAACAACAATAATAATAAGAGGTTTAGCGATGAAATTGAAAAACATGTTTTGGGTCGCACTTGTATTGGCTGTCCCTGCCAACGCGTTTGCTTATGGTGATAGCGGATCCGGTACAGGGATGTGCCAAAAGTTAAACTTTTCTGAATTCCTACCCTCCAACAATTCAGAAGTACCCCAGCAGTCACCATTTTCATTTTTTGCCACCGGAGCGGCCTATCCAAACGGCATTAAGGTGACCGTGCGAGGCCAAGCCGTACCAGTGACCGTGACGGCTCATAAAGACGGATATAAGGTGACCGGCAAGCTTCCTGAGATTCCATCGGGAGGGTATGCGAAGGTTAATATCGAAGCTCGCGGCGTCAATCAATGTGAAGTCGTCGGTGGATGGCTTTTGAAAGTGAATCAGTAATCCCGCAAGCGATATCGGTGACGATTGGGCTCTGTGGGAATCGTCTACCGATGACGGAAAGTTATTCTGTTGTATGTCAGGGGGTCAGCGTAAGCTGACCCCCTGATAGTTTTCGGTAGACCGGTAGCCCCGTTTCAGGAATAGGTTTGAGCCAGCTATTTTCCTGCCAGTATTTTCTACTCCCGATATCCTTGATGAATTGTTTGTCCAGCGGTGATTCAAGGCTGTTGCGCGTGCCTTGCCGTTAGATAATTAGTAGGCTGGGTCGAATGCAGCCGGGGCCGGCCCAGACCATCATGGTCTGAACCGGCCCCGGTGATGTCCCGTATGTACTTATCCTATTGAGGGAAAGAAGTTGGCGCTATGGCATGCTGCCATCCTTCGCCATTCAACGTGCGCAGAAACTCCACAAGATCCCGCTTCTCATCGTTCGTCAGCTCGAGCGGAAGGATCAAGGGATCCTGGTGGGGATTCTTGTTTCCCCCCTGATTGTAGAAGTTTACAACTTCGTTGAGATTCTTAAAGCGGCCATCATGCATGTAGGGTGCGGTTCGTGAGATTTCCCGCAAGCTTGGGGTTTTAAAGGAGCCGATATCCTCGGCATTCTTGGTCACCATGTAACGACCGAGATCCACCTTGTTGTCGTCCCAGCCGATTCCGAGGTTGTGAAACTTTTCGTCGGTGAAATTGAATCCGGAATGGCACTTTGTGCAGCGAGCCTTGTCCCGGAACAGGAGGAGGCCACGTTGTGCCTCTGGTGAAATAGCGTTAGCTTCCCCGCCCTGATCGAATTTGTCTGCGGGACTGTTGCCTGAAAGGACTGTGCGCTGGAAGCTGGCGATAGCCTTGCCCACATTGGCGATCGTGATGTCTTCGCCGAAGGCTTGCAGGAAGAGGGTATTATATCCCGGGATCTTTTTCATCTTCGCAATCATCACATCGTAGTTCACAAAACCATGTTCGATCGGATTCGTGAAGGGGCCGATGGATTGATCTTCCAATGTGGCGGCCCTGCCGTCCCAAAACTGAACGCTGCTGAACACACGGTTAAAGGATGCCGGCGCGCTACGGCCGCCCTTTTGGCCCTTGATGCCGGTGGAGACCGGTTGGCCGTCGGTAAAGCCTTTTTGCGCCAGGTGGCAACTCGCACAGGCGATTGTGTTGTCAGCAGATAACCGCCTGTCGAAGAACAGGGCCCGGCCTAACTCGACTTTCTGGGTTGTCATGGGATTATCGGGAGGAATGACCATGGAACTTTGTTCCAAGCCCAAAGGAAGCTTGAACTTGTATTCGGTTGACAGCACGGCATTCGCGCTGGGCGCGGCGATCCAGGACGAGAGCATCGCCACTGAGCCGATGGCCAAGGCTCCGAGGAGGCTCTTGCGCCACAGAGAAGAACTTCCGACTGCCCGTCGGATTTCTGTTTTCGGTACGGCTTGCTTCATTGGGGCTCCTTTCGTTGGGGTTGTCATGACTTGTGGGCGTTGCCCACGATTGGTGTTGTGTCGTTTTCGTTCATCATCTGCGAAGGATCGAAGCATCGGAGACTCGGAGCGGAAGGGTGGATTTTCATGGTGCGAATCGTAGCGAGCATGCTCATTCTTTGCAAGTTATTTTTTCACCCCTCCATCCATCCATGCTTGGCTTATAGATCTGCCACCGGCTGGTCGAGTGATAGCTATTGATTGTTGAAGAAGGGTAGTCCGGTGGAAGGGTTGACTCGTATTGATGTATGCCCAGCTCGCATTATTCATGAACGCTTCTGCTGCAATCGCGGATTCGCCGCTGCGACAAGCCTGGACGCGGTGGCCCGGCGTCCAGGCAGGCGGGCTCGCCGTTCGGTCGGTCAACATACCGGATTCGCCGCTGCGACAAGCCTGGACGCGGTGGCCCGGCGTCCAGGCAGGCGGGCTCGCCGTTCGGTCGGTCAACATACTGTTTCAAGTATGCCTCCCTCCCTCGCGGCTCCGCGCGCCTGTCTCGCTTGGCGCCTGCGCGATTTCGCGACGAACTGTCATGAATAATGCGAGCTTGAAGTTGACAGGATCGGCAGACTGCTCGGAGATCATTTCCCTGAAGTACGAGCTTTTTCTATCAATGCGGCAAGGTCCGGCGGGATCGGCATGGACTGAAAAGGTTTGACGTTGGTACCGCCTGTGTTTCCCTGCGGGACCAGACCGATAGCAGTGCCTATCGCAGCCCCGACGATTCGGATCAACTGACCCAGACATTCACCGAGGTTGCGGTGGCGAATTCCCCAGAGGAACATGTGCCAATGTACGCGGACATGCTCAACCGTCGATGTTTGCCCAAGTATGTGGGCGCGCTCCAGGTGAGAGAAGGCCATGCCCGGTTGCCCTTGCTCCTCGGCTTGATATGCAGCAAGAATTTCCCTCTCCACGGATGGACGGATTCGGCGACCAAATTCGCTCACTCACCGCTCCTTGCCGTCAAGCTCATGAGAAAAGACGGGCTACTGGGTCGATGATTAGGCAGCGACAAATTTCAGTGCCACGCCATTGATACAATACCGTAGGCCAGTCGGTTTGGGGCCATCCTTAAAGATGTGTCCTTGATGGCCTTCGCATCGGGCGCAGTGAACTTCGGTTCTGGGGAAGATCAATTTATAATCGGTCGTGGATTCGACCACTTTGGGGTCGATCGGTTGCCAAAAGCTGGGCCAGCCGGTATGGCTTTCGAACTTGTGTTCCGATGAATAGGCCGGGAGGTCGCACCCAGCGCAGTAGTAGATGCCGGCTTTCTTATTGTCATGCATGTTGTCGGTAAAGGGACGCTCGGTGTTTTCGTGTCGTAGGACGCTATAGGCCAACGGTGCAAGGAGTTTTTTCCATTCCTCGTCGGTCTTCACGACTTTGACAATCTGGCCGATCTCAACTTTCGGTGGCATAGGCGATCTCCCTCGGTTGCAGAGGTGGATGATGCTGGTCAGTCGAATCGTGCAGGTAATCCTTACATAGGGCGTGAGGGAAGGGCAAGACAAGGGTGCGTGCGGCGGAGACGGTTGCCCCATCTGCTCCAGCACTTCGGCACGACCACGCTACGTTGCTCATCTGCTCGATGCCGAAACTTGTTCCGTTCCTTGCTTCGCCTGAACGGAACTTCGAACATCGGCATCGCCAGCTGGAAGCTGGTCGCATCTGATCAACAAGTGTGGTGCCCGCGCCTTCGTGCAAGTCGCAGGTGGAGCAACCGTCTCCGCCGCACTTGGGAAAGGGGGGACGAAAGAGCTGTTCTGAGGGGCTTGGCTCATAGATCGTGATCGGCTCTTGCATGGTAGTGCGCCATTGGCGTAGCATGCGCCATGCGGTTTGTCGAGACCCCGGCGTTTACTGCCGCGCTTCGGCGGCATCTTGACGATGAGACCTATCGCGCGCTCCAGCTTGCGCTTCTGCTCCGGCCTGCACAAGGCCCCATCATTCAGGGTGGCGCGGGGCTACGGAAACTCCGTTGGGCTGTGCCGGGTCGAGGCAAACGAGGCGGAGTCCGTCTCATCTACTATTGGGAGCCGGCAAGCCAGACGTTCAATATGATGTATCTCTATGCGAAGAACGAGCAGGGCGACTTGACGGCAGCGCAACTCAAGGTGCTTGCCAGGATCGTTCGGGAGGAACTCACATGAAGGAACCGGCATTTCAAGAGCTACTGACGAGTATTCGGCAGGCGGGAAAGATACGTCGAGGCGCCATGAAGCCTGCCCGCGTCACCACGTTTCGACCAGCTGACGTAAAGAGCGTTCGTGAAAAACTCAAGGCGTCGCAAACCGAGTTCGCTCTGATGATCGGCGTCAGTGTCGCCACGCTCCGCAATTGGGAGCAGGGGAGGCGGACACCGGACGGCCCGGCACTCGCGCTCCTTCGTGTTGCGGCGTGTAATCCCCGCGCGGTGGCAGAGGCCCTGCACCGCGAACCGCGCAAAGGCGCAGCGTAGACCCATCTGGTCTGTTGATATACATGCGTGGGGCGCGGAGAGAGACGGTTGCCCCATCTGCTCCGGCACTTCGGCGCGACCGCGCTACGTTGCTCATCTGCTCGATGCCGAAACTTGTTCCGTTCCTTGCTTCGCCTGAACGGAACTTCGAACATCGGCATCGCCAGCAAGAAGCTGGTCGCAACTGAGCAACAAGTGTGGTCCCCGCGCCTTCATGCAAGTCGCAGATGGAGCAACCGTCTCCGCGCTCGCCTGGAAAAGGCGGACTAAAACTAGCAGGGTGTTGAGAAACGATTTGGGACTCAAGGAAACGTTAGGTTCAAGTGGTCGCGAACGGTCACTCCACCGCTCCGCAGGCTGTTCAAAAGGGCTGTCCAGCAAGGCCGCAGCGAGCGAAGAGGCGAAGCGTACTCTCCGCTGTACGTTGAGCTTCTGAGCGACGCGAGAACGACGCTGGCGGATTTTTTCAACAGCCTGCTAGTGATGTGCCAGGATATCGAACGTCACTGTGTCGGGCTTGCCGTCAAAATACTTGAGCAGGGCATCTTTGAAAACCTTGTTGTCGGTGGTCGCAGTCATGAACAGGGTCAGGCATGAGCGGAATTTCAGATTGTCCGGATAGCCGAAGATCTCTTCAGCGCTGCGCCCGTCCACGTTGAGGATAATCTGCGTACATTCTCTGAGCCTCTGACCTAAGATGGGGTGTTGCAGATAGGCCTTAGCCTGCATTATTCATGAGCGTTTCTACTGCAACCGCCGATACGCCGCTGCGACAAGCGTGGCCGCATGCTTTGCGCGTCCAGCGGGCGGGCTCGCCCCTCGTAACCTCAACATACTGCTTCAAGTATGCCTCGGCTTCTCGGTGCTCCGCACGCCCGTCTCGCCTGGCGTCTTGGCGGTTTCGTTACGGACCGTCATGAATAATGCAGGCTGGTCTCGTCGAGGGAGGCAATGGCGAATGTCTGTGCCATTCCACTGTGACCAAGACCTTTGATCTGGGGAAAGATGTACCACATCCAGTGACTGAACTTTCTTCCGGCTCGTAGCTCATCAAGAACGGTGTCATAGACGCGCTCTCGCACGTCGAGAAAGCGGTGGAGATTGTACTCATCGGTCATTGGCTGTGTCCATGACGCGATGTGGCTTCAGGCTTCGCCGCACTTTCCAAAATCCAGAATGTCCCGCTTTTCTTTCCCGTAGCGTCCTTCTAAGAATTCAGAATGTCCCAGTTTCCCCGGACAGTTTTAATTGCCTATTCGTTTGTTGCAGTTTTCGGTTAACTACGTGGTCTCCGTCCAAGGCGAATCCTCTTCTCAATCTCTACGGGGTCGAAATTCGGTGGTGTCGGTTTGTATTTCTTCGAGTCCTTTTGAAGGCCGTACCCCTTGAGTTGGTGGGTGCGCAACTGTTGGAGAGGAAGTCGCATAGTCAGAAATGTCTGGTTGTCGCCGCCCTTGATGCGAAGGGGGTTCAGCTTTTCAGTCTTTGAAGGACTGACTACACGAGAGTCTCCGAACTGAGCGCTATTGACCTGAACCACGTAGCAGTGGAGGTCACGGGCGGCGGACTCTAGGATGTTGGAGAAGTAATTGACGTCCTTGTTGAACTCCGAGCAGACGATGAAATCTACCATGCCTTTGAAGAGACACCGGTCTTCCAGACTTGCCAACTCATAGCAGTTGTAGACGGCGAAGCTTGCACCACGCCATTGAAAGAGCTGGTAGTCGCCCCTCGCCCTCAGGGGTGGGACTGAGAGGCGATTGTTGGTTAGCTGGAATTCCTCTTCAGGGGAGTAGTGTTTTTTTAGACGGCGCATTGGTGCACATTCCTTCAAGCCGTTCTTTCCACGAAAAGGCAGCGCCGCCAGCAGTTCGTTCAAGGCTCTGTTTCGAGCGTCTATACGGTGCTCAAGCCCGCAGATGACTCCCACTTGATGGTCTTTCGCCCACTGAGTGATAAACGTGGCCCATCTATGCGGCACCGAAACTTCTGGGAGAACCAGCAAGTCTACTCGTTGATCTGGGTGCCTGACGCCATGCTTCACCACATCGTTGAGCAATTCTGAAAGCACCTTCTTCCGCTGTCGCGAAACATTCGGTGTCCCCATGAAGCTGCCTTCGATGTTCTTTTCATCGACCATCAGATGCCCGACTGCGATCCGCAAGCCGCTATGTAGATCCGGGGTATGAGCACCAATCGAAATCTTGAGGAACGCCTTCATTTCCATTCCTCCTCGCCGACGAGTTCACTGGTGACGCCGCCATGTTCCGTGCCATGGAACTGCCGATAGACGTCGTTCGCCCTGGTTACCGAATCCCTCTTGTTGGCCTTGGCGCAGCCTGAATTGACGAACCCAAGGCACTCGTCAAAATGCACGAAGCGAGGAGCGTTGACCGCCTTTTGAGGGTCGATAACTAGACCTAAAGCGCTCAATGGTGATGCAAGGTTCCCGTCGAAGCTGGTGTAGTTCAGCAGCGGTATTGCGACCAGGTGGTGTCGGATGAGATTCGACTGCCTCCAGAGTCGCGTCGACGAATCGTCGCGATCTCTAGTGGTTTCTGTCACTGCCAAGCTGAGTTCCATGCACAGATCAAGGTGGGCCGACAAAGTTCGCCGAAGGTGGCTGGAGACATTTGACCGAGTGCCCGCGGAGGTTTCATTCGGGGATGAGTATTTTATCTTCATACTCTCGCTGCGCATCGCTTTGCTGAATCTTTCAGCGCCCTTCAGGTCTCCCGCTATCACTAAGAAGCTGATAACGCGTTCCCACATGTCCCAGTAGTCAATCGCGTTGCGGCCTTTGAAGAATCGGAACAGCTCATCTTTTAACACCCGATCGATGGAGCCTTCAGTCATCAAGTGAAGCTGAGTTTGCTTCCCAAGATGTATCGCAAGTTCCAAGCGATTTTCTGCGACGGCCTTCACGCTGCGGAACTTATTTGCCGAGCCGGCATACAGCAGGTCATAGGCAACCTGCGCCACGGGATTCTCATCACTATCCACCGGTAAGAGCGCAAAGTTACTCGCGTTTTCCTCGATTTGTTTTTGAAACTTTTCGAGACCAGCGGTTGAATGCTCTGCGTCGAAGAACTGCAAAATGCACTTCTTCTTCTGTAAGAAAAGACCCGGCTTGGAACGAAGTTCGAACCGCGCACTCTCCATGTCCCATTTGAGAATGTCTGCGCGTACGAGAACTCGCTCCATGAAGCTCATGATGGGGTCTGCTTCTTCCGGCGGTTCGGACATCGCTACGACTATGAGAATGTCATCAACATAGCGGCCGTAGTAAGCGGGCCTGATAATGTTGAGGATGGCGTCGTCAAATTCCTTCAGATACCAGTTCGCGATTACCGGGGATGCGCTGAGCCCAATTGGCAGACACGTTGCCGTATCCGGTAAGTCAGGGTGCGTTATTGCGAGCATTGGGTTGAGTTTCTCACGGTAACTCTTGCAGATTTCTTCGATGCATCTGAAGAGGTTGCCGCCTCTAAGCTGACGCTCCATGAGAAAATCCTGAAGCGGCCCTGACGGCACAGGGCGCTTAATCTGCGTACGGAATACTTCCCAGTCGAGTTGGATGCGGTAATAATATTCCTGCACGTCGAGCCCAACCACACAGACGCTTTGCCGATCATAGGAGAGGAGATCACGGGCTTTTTGAATGCCTGAGTCTCGCCACTTCGCATACAGCTCGTGATACTTTTTGAAGAGATAGGCGGAGCGATCTTCGTCATTACCGACGAACTGGTGTAGGCGAGAGCCCGAGCAATGCTCGGAGAGCGTGTGGTCATACTCCGGTCCCTCAATCATCAGCCATAACACCGACAGCAGGTGCAACTCAATCGGACCGTCGAACACGTAGTTCACCTTTGTCACGCGATGCAAGGGCGCACTCGTGACATTGGACACGAACGAACCCTGTCCCTCCTCCGGCTTCTTAGGTCCTTCTACACCTTTTGGAATGACATCGAAGCGAATGTCCTCAAGCCACATTTTGAACTGGGCAGTTTCGTGAGGAGTTTTCGATTTTGAGACCTTTCCGACAGCCTGGAGTCGTTCTTCGAAGTTTTCTTCGCACTCAAACTCAGCCAAGCGCCGTCGCAGCGTGAGTGGATGCTTCTCGAAGTAAACCATCTGTTTCAGTTTTTTGTAGGCAACTTTGACGAGGTCATTGAGGTCGAGAATCATGGTTCGAATTCCCTTGTTTCGATTTCTTTTAGCGGATCGTCGACGACGTGATGGTTGGTGGCACTGGAATGTTCCCAACAAAACCGATGTAGATTTCAGGTTGCGCAGAGAACGCGACCGACTTCCACAGATGCTGCTGCAATCGCGGACTTCGAAGGAACATTACCAAGAACTCAGATGACATCAGTTCCGGGCGTGGCCTAAGAATTGACACGCTTCGATGAATTTGAATTGGGGCAGACATCCCGTTCACTGAGCCCCTTCTTATAGAGTTCCGGCATTTACAAAAATAACAGTCAACTAAAGCCATGGGAGAGCAGAATACGCTTTCCTCATCAATAAATCATGCCCCCCCATAAGGATGCCTCATCGGAAGTGCTGAGTTCTGAGTCCTGAGCGAGTAGGGCGGGACGTGACACGCTGAGCAGGTCTTCCGATTCTCTATGCCTCGCTTTATGGATGGGGGCTGATTGATCTTCCACTGCGCGCGTCCAACGATATCGTGCCCCCTCCAAGCTCACTTGTTTCGCTCTTCAAAGGGCGGGCTGGTCGATCCTCGATTGCGCGCGTCGAACGAGCACATTCTGATCGTGGGCGTTCCGCGAGCAGGAGGACGCCCAGGCTACCCTTCTCCTCCCACGCGTTGCGCGAGCACAGAAGATCATCAGGCTCCATCCAGCCCTCTGTTCTGCGAGCAAGGAGGCACCTGGCCGCTCCCCACCTGGCGGGGAATACCGAAGGAAAGTTGAGGGGGAGCACATAAGCCAATGGATGAGGCCCCGGCTTTCAGCCGGGCCCTCTTGAGTTTACGAAGCGGTGGAAGTCGCGAGTGGTTCGTCCCGCTCTGCTCTCATCTGTGCCGGTGCATCCTGATTGAATGCCGCCGGGAGCACTTCTTCGATCCGTTCGGCGAGGATGAAGGTCAGCTCGTTCCGTACTTCCTGCGGCACCTCTTTCAGGTCCTTCTCGTTCGCTTTCGGCAGATTAGGCTGCCGCTCTCTTCACTCGTATCTCGGCGCGATGACCGGTCGCGGCGAGCACTCGAATGAGCACATCCGTTGAGACGCCGTGCGTATTTCCATTCGCGATCGCGGTCACCCTGGTTCTCGACGTGCCGGCCTTTTTCGCAATCTCAGCATGGGTGAACTGTCCTGCTTGAATAATTTTCGCCAGTGCGACGGTGAGCTCTGAACGAAATTCCATCTCCGCCGTGTCGGCCACCGACAACCCCAGGGCCCGCCCAAGATCTTCAGCTGTCCGAACCGTGACGGGTTTACGGGTTTTAGATGTAGTCATGCGTGATCTCCTTCAGTCTTTGTTGAGCCACAGTGATTTCATGCGCGGGAGTTTTCTGCGTCTTTTTTTGAGAGCCGTGAAACACCACGATTGTGTCAGCTAGTTTGACAAAGTAGAACACTCGGACAGTTGTCGTTGTGCTCCGTACTCTGAGTTCGTGCACTCCTGATGTCACCGAGGGCATGGGCCTGCTGAGCGGGAGGCCCAAGGGGATACCTTTCTGAATATCACGGAGCGCTTCACCGATTTTCCGTTTGAGCGACGAAGACTGGTCACGAAAGAACGCCAGGGCCTTGGGGATAAAACGTGATCGACCTCACGGGGTCAGTGTGTCTCAAAATTAGGACATACGCAAGAGGCTGCAATGGTCTGGGAGATGGGTATTCTCTAACGGAAGGATTGAGGAAATAGGCAGGCCCCGGCGGTGAGCCGGGGCCTCTTGAGTTTATGAAGCTGTCGAGGTCGCGAGCGGTTCGTCCCGCTCTGCTCTCGCCGGTGCCGGTGTATCCTGATTGAATGCGGCCGGGAGTACTTCTTCGATCCGTTCGGCGAGGATGAAGGTCAGTTCGTTCCGCACTTCCTGTGGCACTTCCTTGAGATCCTTCTCGTTCGCTTTCGGCAGGATGATGCGTCGGATACCGGCGCGATGGGCGGCCAGCACCTTTTCCTTGATCCCGCCGACCGGCAGCACTAATCCGCTCAGGCTGATTTCGCCGGTCATGGCTGTGTCGCTCCGTACCGCTTTCCCGCTATAGGACGATGCGAGCGCCGTGGCCATGGTGATACCGGCCGATGGTCCGTCTTTCGGGATGGCACCGGAGGGCACATGGATATGTAACCCATTCCGTTTGAAACGGGAGATATCGAGCCCCATACTTTCCGCATGCGACCAGAGGTAGCTTCGTGCTGCGCGTGCAGATTCCTGCATGACGTCTCCCAATTGACCGGTAATCGTCAGCTCATGGCTGCCCGGGAGCAGGGTGGTTTCAATATAGAGCACATCTCCACCACTCGGAGTCCAGGCCAGCCCCGTGGCCACGCCGGCTGGTAATACCTTCCGCGCCTCCTCCGGCATGAAACGCTCGGAGCCGAGCCAGTCTTCAAGGACCTCGGCCTGGATGGTGACGGGCTGTCGCTCCTGGCCATCCGGCAGTTCAGCGAAGGTCAGCGCAACTTTTCTGGTCAGGCGACCGAGCATCTGTTCGAGTTGCCGCACGCCCGCTTCGCGCGTGTAACGGCTGATGACGAGATTTAAGACCTCATCCGACATCAGGGCTTGGGTGGCATCCAGGCCTGCCTCCTTGAGCCGTCTCGGCCAGAGGTAGCGAATCGCGATCTCCGCTTTCTCTCGCTCGCTATAGCCCTGAAGCCGGATGATTTCCATCCGGTCGAGCAGCGGCTGGCTGATCGTATCCAACGTATTGGCTGTCGTGATGAAGAAGACCTTCGACAGATCGAACGGCAGATCCAGGTAATGGTCGCGGAACGTGTGGTTCTGCGCCGGATCTAGGACTTCCAGTAAAGCCGAGGCCGGATCGCCACGGAAGTCGCGGCCCATCTTGTCGACCTCGTCTAACATCAAGACGGGATTATTCACGCCGGCGCGACGCATGGCCTGAATGATTCGTCCAGGCAGGGCTCCGACGTAGGTCCGGCGATGGCCCCGTAGTTCCGCTTCATCATGCACGCCGCCAAGACTCAATCGTTCGAACGTCCTTCCCATGGCTCTGGCAATCGATTGGCCCAGGCTGGTTTTGCCCACGCCGGGAGGGCCGACCAGGCAGAGGATGGGTGCTTTGGCCGTAGGATTCAATTTCAACACAGCCAACTGCTCGACGATCCGTTCTTTTACTTCTTTGATGCCGTAGTGATCTTCCTCCAGCACCTGACGGACCTTGCTCAACTCCAGCCGGTCTTCCGATGTTTTCTTCCACGGGAGTTCCAGCACTAACTCAAGATAGGTCCGTAGCACCTGATGCTCGGGCGAGGAGGATGGAACCTTGGCCAATTTGGCGACTTCCCGTTCCACGTCCTTGCGCACAGGGTCGGGAAGATCGGCCTCCTGAATCTTCTTTTTCAGTTCAGAGACTTCGTTTTCTTCTCCCTCGCCTTCGCCGAGTTCCTGTTGAATCGTCTTCAACTGTTCCCGCAGCATGTACTCCCGCTGCGTCTTGCCGATCTTGGCTTGGGCCTCGCTGGTGATTTTGTCCCGCAATTGCAGGATCTGGATTTCTTTCGAGAGCGCGCCATAGAGGGCTCGCAATAGCTCGATGGTCGAGGAACTTTCGAGCAGCTTTTGTTCCTCTTGCACCGTGAGATTGATGAGCGAGGCCACGCGATAGGCCAATGCGACGGGATTGTCCTCGTTGCTGAAGGCCGCCGCAGCTTCCTGAATGCCAGGAGCTTGAATCAATCGAGGCAGGTCCGTGACCAGGTCCTGGATGGCCCGATGCAGGGCTTGGACTACGGTGCCTTCATCGGTTGGGCGATCGATCTGCCTGGCCTGGACGAGCAGAAATGGCGTCGCTTGCTCGACCTTGATCAAGGCAACACGCTCCAGGCCCTGTACGAGTGCATGGATGGTGCCGTTTTCAGTCCGGCCAATTTGTTTCACGATGGCCTTGGTGCCGATCGTGTAGAGGTCTTCGAGCCCCGGCTCTTCTGTCTGAGGATCGCGCTGTGCGACCACGAGAATCGTCTTGTCTTCTGTTTTCATCGCCGCTTCTACGGCAACGATCGACCGTTCGCGTCCGATGGTCAAGGGCATCATGATTCCAGGAAACAGCACGGTGCGTTTAATGGGGAGGACAGGTAGTTGTACGGTCAATGTTTCGTTACGCATGTGACATGATCCCTTCGCTCGGCCGGTGAAAGGAAATGAATGTATGAGGCGTAGATAGCTTCGGTCGAGATGAAGTCAAGAGTAGGGATGAGGAAGTCGCGGCAACTCGTCGAAATCTTGGAGGGAGATTATGGTTAGTTTATCTTCAGCGATCGACGAAGACGCCTCCCTCTGGATAGAAAAACAGTTTTCCATCGCCGGGACGAGTCTTGGCCGATATCGAAGGATCGGAGAGCCTGTAGCTGTCGTGGCCCTCAAGGTCAAAGAATCCTGCCGCACTCTTCTCCGAGGAATCTCCAAACCCGGATTTGGCCTGGTACTGGTCGACGCCTCCCTCGTCGATGAAGAGCCTTCTTTGATCCGAGCGCCTGTCTGCTCCGACAGACTCGAAATTTTCGGGATATAGTGTTTCGCCATCGATGCGGCATGCAGAAAGAGAAGTGGAGGTGCGATCCATGCCGGCTTCTAATATGTCGAAGAGCCCTTGTTTCTGTCTCCTGCAAGGAAAGAGGGATCACGCGTGATGATCGGGTAATGGACTCGTTTTGCGCATCGATCCCGACACAATCTGAAACTCATAGAGACGGCATTCCAGCGGACCGTTGAAGAGCGGAATGCGTTTCGATGGTGCGAGGCCGATTAACTTCGGGACTCGCAAATCGCCGGTAAAGATATAGGCGCGCCACCCATTGAAGCGTTGCTTCAGCCAGTCGCCCAGCTTGGGATAGAACGCATCAAGTTCTTCTGGCCGGCTGAGCCGGACTCCATAGGGGGGATTGATCAGGATCACGCCCTGTTCAGCCGGCGCCTCGAGGGCGAGGACGTCGCTTTGTCGCAGGCGGATATCGAACGCGACCCCCGCACCCTGAAAGGTTCGCTGGGCGATCTTCACCGCAGCGGGGTCCTGGTCGGACGCATAGATGGCCGCCGGTACCTCTGCCAGTTGTTTCACCCGTGAGGCTTCGCGCAGATGGCCCCACCGTTTGGGGTCGTGGACGATCAAGCGCTCAAACGCGAATGTCCGTGACTGCCCCGGCGCGATTCGGCGTGCCATCATCGCCGCTTCGAGCGGAATCGTTCCGCCGCCGCACATGGGGTCGAACAACACCTCCTTGGGCGTCCACCCAGCGAGCCGCAGCAAGCCCGCCGCCAGGTTCTCTCGCAACGGGGCCTCGACGGACACCACACGATGGCCTCGTTTAAAGAGCGGGTCGCCGGAGGTGTCCAGATAGAAGGTCACCGTGGACTCATCGAGAAACGCGTCGATCCGGAGGTTCGGGTTATGGGTGTCGACATTCGGTCGCTTGTGCCGCACCGCCATGAACTTATCGCAAACGGCGTCTTTGATGCGCAGTGTGATGAAGTCCAGACTGGTGAGGGGGCAACGGCGCGCACTTACTTTCACCTTGATGGTTTGTGAGGAGGTGAACCAGTCCGGCCAGGCAAGACTATAGGCGGCGTGGTAGACATCGTCTTCCGAGAGATAGGGGGCCTGTCCGACTTCCCAGAGCACGCGGCTGGCTATGTGACTCTTGAGATTGACCCAATACATCGTGGCCCAGGGAGCCAGGAAGGCGACTCCGCCGTCTGTCTTCGTGGTCATCGGCACGCCAAGATCGTGGAGTTCCTGTTCGAGAACGCCCTCCAGACCACTCGGGCAGGGTGCAAAGAACCGTAGTTTTGTGCTATCCATGGCGATATCGCATGATCGCTCGTGAGGTGTCGCTCATATCTCTCTTCATGAAATACGCTTTAAGAGGTACAATTTCGTCATGAACTTTTGCAGTGGCTGCGGTAGCCCGGTTACGAAGAAAATACCCACAGGCGACAACTTGCCCCGGTTCGTGTGCGACAGTTGCCTGGCTATTCATTACCATAACCCAAAAATCGTTGCAGGCTGTATTCCGGAGTGGGACGGCCATATTCTCCTTTGCCGGCGGGCGATCGAGCCCAAGTCCGGTCTCTGGACCTTTCCTGCCGGTTTCATGGAAATCGGCGAGAGTATCGAGCAGGCTGCCGTTCGCGAAACACGGGAAGAAGCGCAGGCCGAGGTTGAAGGTATCTGCCTCTTTGCGGTACTGAGTATCCCGCACATCGGCCAGGCTTACCTGGTGTTCCGCGGGCCGATGAGTTCGCCGGATTTCGGAGCGGGCGAGGAAAGCCTCGAGGTGCAGCTGTTTTCACCCTCCGCGATTCCATGGGACAAGATCGCATTTCCCGTGGTTGAGGAAGCCCTGCGCCGCTATGTCGACGATAACGCGCGTGGTGCGTTCCAGGTGCATGTGGCTACCCTGCCGGATCATCGACTCACCTAACCCCTAGGATGCTCAAAAAGACCAGCCACGTTGTTCGTGAAACGTGAAGCGTGAAACGTCCGAGTCCGGAAACGAACGACGCTTCACGAGATACGCTTCACGGGTTTGGTGCTGCTGTCCTTCAATTAAGCGTGGGAATCGTCAGGAGCGGCAAGCTGCGTCCATGGTCATCGTGTAGGAAACGGAAGCCTGTTGCCTCAGTGTAGTCCACGGTCACACCCTCCATTCGCGGGGCACTCCGTCGATCCATCGCTATCATAAGGCCATCGACCTGTTGGATATGGTCGTCGGACTGGGAAGTGGCTTCCAATGTGATACTGAAGCTTAAACGTGACTCGTCCAGATCGCGCACGGAGATCCGGACAACCGGATCGGCTGGGTGAAGAAATTGAATCGCTTTCAGTTGTGCGATGGCGGCAACAGTGATCTTGATCGTCATGAACGCAACTCCTTGCGGTGAACGAGCCCATGAATCTCCACGAGGTGATCGTTTCTGTCGATGGAGTAGAATACCCGCCAGTCCTCGACGGCATATTTCGAAAGCCCTGGCAGGTCCGGCGCGATGGGCTCGTGACGCAAGTTGTCTACGTTAGACGCAATCCATTTAGTTTTATCGAGTAGCCGCTGTGCCATGGATGGATCAAGGCTTGTCAGATCTTTAAGAACGTCTGAGCTGTAGGTAAGACGATACCAGGCCATCTTATCCTTACCAACGGAGACCGAGTCGGTCTGCGATGTCTTCTCCGGACAGGAATTCCCTCCTGGCCAAAGACTCTTTCAGGCGAACGCGTAGCCCATCGCCGAGCTGGAGCCCGAGCTCTGGATCGCCGAGTAGTTCCCGCAGCCGATCGTCCACAATTCCACGGAGAAGTTCTTTGAATTGATCTTGGGAAAGCTGGGATAGGTCCATACATGCGGAGGATACGAAGGAGCCTGCCCAAAATGCAACTGGACTTTTCGTCGTGCGGCGGGCTCGCCCCTCGGACCCTCCACGTACTGCGCGAGTACGCTTTGGGTCCTCACGGCTCTGCGCGCAGGTCTCACAACGCGACTCAGCGATTTCGCGACGAACCATCATGAATAATGCGGGCTAGGGAAGCGTTTGCCTATTGGGGGCTAGACTTGGGTTGGAGCTGCTCGAGCACGCGGTTCAGTCGGTCCTGATGTGGAGGGGAAATCGTCAGAAACTCTATGCCGATGCCGGCGGACCCGGACCAGCGGACTGCGGCATTGTCGATCAAGATGGGCTGTGATTCACCTGGCATATCCAGGTGAACGGTAAGTTGCATGCCGGTAAATGGCTTGATCAAACTTTCGACGCAGCATCCTTTGGCAGAAATGTTTTGGATTGACCCTGAATGGCGGAATTGGTTCCTATGCACCAGGGTGCTGGGGAGGGACACGCTAAATCTTGGATGTTTTCTAGTGACCATAGCTGTCCTTTAAGCGATCCCTATGCAGCGATGCTCACCTGTGTTGCTAGGAACTGTTCCAAACGGACTCGTTCCTGTCCATGCATCTCGTGAAACTCTACGCCGAACTCGAGGTTCATTGTCCACTGGACTCTGGCTGTCTGAATGACGATGGCGCTGCTCTGATCCGAAACCTTGAGATGTATCGTGAGAAGGGCGCCGGTCCTCACCTCAAGGTCGCTGACGACCTTGCAGCCCCCCATGCCGAGGTTGTACACGATTCCCATCCCGGCACAATCTCCGGCTACGATGACGGGGAATTCTACCTGATAGCGAACGTGCTGCCTCTGTTCCGTCATGGTTGCGGCCTCAGGGGAACTGTTTTACAAGTAGACTCTCCGATGCAACCTCACTGTTGAAGCCTTCGCTTCTGCAACGCTAGCTGGTGAGAGAAGAGTTGTCAAAGAAATTGAGATCCTTGGAAGTTATTGAGGCTCAATAGCAGGCGAGGAAAATGGCAGGTTCATGCAGATGACGTGGTAGGGCCAAACCATAGAGGGCATCGAGCGGCGGGGTAAAGAGGGTAGGCGGCCCAGCGCCCATTTCTTCCGGTCGCATTTGATTTTTGGCAGATCCGCTTCTAGAATGCCCCCTTTGGATTGACTTTAGTGATGCCCACCACCTCTGGTTCTCGAACGCCTTCTCAGCGCAAGAAAAGCACAAAGAAGTTTCCTGGCCCTGACGTCTCGCTGAAGCGCCGGTTTCAGTCCCGGTTGCTGAAATGGTATGGGAAGCACGGCCGCGATTTGCCCTGGCGAAAGACCTCTGACCCCTATCATATTCTGGTCTCGGAAGTGATGTTGCAACAGACGCAAGTTGATCGGGTGATTCCAAAGTACCACGAGTTTCTGGGCCGCTATCCAAGTTTCGAGGAATTGGCCGATGCCCCGGTCTCTGACGTGAAGAAGACGTGGTACCCGCTCGGTTACAATATTCGGCCCGAGCGGTTACACAGCATAGCTTGCGAGACAGTGGAGCGGTATGGGGGCCAACTGCCGAGCGATGAGGACGAATTGCTGTCGTTCAAGGGAATCGGTCGTTACACGGCTGGGGCAATTCGGTCGTTTGCATTCAACGAAGATGCGCCGATCCTGGATACTAACGTCATTCGGGTTCTTCATCGGGTGTTCATAGCCAAGGGAGATTCCAAGACTCAGAAGGCAAGGCTCTGGCATTTGTCGGAAGCCTTGATTCCGACCGGGAAGGGGTATGACTTCAACCAGGCGATCATGGATTTTGGAGCGACCTGCTGCACAGCTAGAAATCCCTCCTGTCAGCAATGTCCGATGAAATCCTTTTGCAAGACATACCCATTTGACCGGAAATTGCGAAATACGGCGGTACGGCATGAAGGTCGTTGAGGTTGCGGCCGGTCTTGTCTATCGCGAGGGCCGCTACCTGATTGCCCGAAGGAATCCCGGTGTGCATTTGGCTGGCTTCTGGGAGTTTCCAGGAGGAAAGCGCGAGTCCGGTGAAACATTGGAAGAATGTTTGCAGCGCGAGTTGTTCGAGGAATTGGGCATTCGTATCGACGAGCCGACACCGTTTCAGAGTATTCGGCACGAGTATGCGGAGAAGACGGTGGAGCTGCATTTTTTCCATTGTAGGATCCAATCTGGGCAGGCTACCGCTATCGACTGTGCTGAAATTCGATGGGTATTACCTCAGGAATTAAGCAACTTTGAATTTCCTCCGGCGGATCGTCCCATTATCGAAGCTTTGCTGCGACAGAGCATGGAGTAGACGTTATGAAGGTTGTCCTGGATATTGAGACCATTCAAACGCCCAGGGGGGAGTGGGAGCGGTTGAGTGGGAAGCTCCCGCCTTCTGCCGAACTCGAGACGGCAGGCGAGGCCTATGATTTATTTACGGCAGGGGCTGCAGAAGTTCAACGACGCGCCGAGGATGAACAATATGCGAAGTCTGCCTTCGACGCTACATATAGCCAGATCGTCTGTATCGGTCTATTGGAGTTTTCCGATCAGCTTGAGCCTCGTGGATCGGTGGCCTGGTATGGCGGCAATGAGAAGGAACTCCTGAAACAATTCTGGAGCCGTCTGGCTCAGAATCGCCCGGCGCTCTTCATTACCCATAACGGGTTGGGCTTTGATCTCCCTTTCCTTAAGAAGCGATCGATTGTGCATCAAGTGAAGCCGAGCCTGGACATCAACCTTGCCAAGTTTCGCACGGAACCTGTTTATGACACGATGGCGATCTGGAGTAATTGGGATACGCGCGGGTGGGTCAAGCTCGATGTGCTGGCACGGGCTCTCAACGTTGAAACGAAATCGGGGAGTGGAGCCCAGGTCGCTGAGATGTGGGGAAAGGGACAGGGGCTTGAGTTGGCCCGGTACTGCTTACAAGATACCTATGTGACGTATGCCTGTTATTGCCGGATGAATTTTCGTCAACCCCTGTCCAGCGAAGTGGTCTTGCTCCAGCCTGAGCTACTGGCCGTCGAATAAGACTGCTCAGCGGCTGTGTGCAGCCTGCGCTTGCTTCTTCTTCGCTGTCGGTTTTGCAGATACTTTGGTCAACCGGAGCGCTTCCATTTCCTCGGCACGGTTCCGGAGTTCTCGTTTCATCCAGTCTGCTTCCTTGCGCAGCATACTAATTTCAATTTCTTTTTTGGCTAGTATGTCTTTCGCTATCTTCAATTCGCTCAGTTGTTGGGCTGTTAACGTGCCCTCTCCCGACTCCTGAAGCATGTTGTCGGAGATTTCAGGTGTCCTTGGTGGCGCTGCCATTGTCATCGTGGCAGTTGAAGTGGGCGGTGTAGTTTTTACTATTGCGAGGGGTGCGGGCATCGAGGCTTTGGCCACTTGATTGTGGTCGATGACCATTGTCACGGCATCGTGCGCGCCACCGGCTGCATAGGCCGGGGTCGGCTCCGTATGCGCCGCCGACTCAGGCATGAAAACAGTCGGTTTGGCGCCTTTACCAATGGTCAAGTAGACGGAGCCGTTCATGACATAAATACTGCCCGTGGTGGGTTCAGAGCCTGACCCTGCCGATGAGGACAGGCGAAACCCAACAAGTTCTTCGGGTTTCGCTGCTGATAAACCTTGGGTGAGCAGGGGAGAAAGAAACTCTACATCCTCATCGCTGAAAATTCTCATCGGCTTGCTGCCACCAGCGGACATTCTCGAAGATCCGCTCGCACCGTCATTGCCGTATAACCCTTTGATGATCTTTGCGATTGTCATTTGATCGATCACCGCCGGATGGCTGGCTTCATATGACCAATCGGTTACTTCCTCCAAGAAGACGTTGTTTTTTGTATTGTGAGTAATCTTTGTTCCGCTTGCGCAGCCTGCGGTGACGAAGGCAATTATCGTAATCCCGACTAGGCTCTGTACGACCGGACTCAGCAAGCAGGTTCGCAATCGGTGGATATTCATTGTGACTCTCCTTCGTTCAGGGCTGGAATGGCCCTGATGCCTCGTGGCAAAACGCCATTTCGCAGTGCCCAGGATTACCAAATACCTAACCCCATTAGTGCCATGCTTAACGCAATCCATCCGAAGAGTCCCAGCGCAATGATGGTCTCCAAGCTCAGGGATATCCCCTTCTTTTCTTTTTGTGCCTGGTCTTGATTCTCGATCATGTCTCGTCTCCAGGAGTGAGTGGTGTAACCAGGCGTTAATGCACAGCAAGGACTATGCCCATCGCAGAGACAAGAGAATCTCCGTTATGTCTCACCAATACCTTGATAAGTTTGACTTATTAGAGAATGGCTATATCGGCGGGAGAAATGATAATGCTAACAGTGAATAATAGATAATAATTTAACTTCATAAATGTCGCATATAGAGATTTTTGAAATCAGAACGGAAGCCCTTGTTATGTAGATATCAGGGCCACTTCACTTCTTGATAGCCATATTGAACGCCTGAATCCCTATCAGGGCATTGTTCAGAAGTGACCGCTTTTATGGTCATATTATACAGAATAGGAGTCTTGGGTACGTCGGCGGGGCTACGAACGATTCAGCTTAATTGAGGACTTTCTCCGTATAGCGTGGTGGATGACGTGTCGTAGATGGCAAGAGAGACCATGTCTCCCGGTTTAGAGGATACGGCACTCTTGTCCCAGATCACAGTAATGTTGCCGTCCGACTTTCCCATTCCTTGTGCAGCGGATCGTTTGGCATCCCCTTCGACTAGAACGGGAACTGTTGTCTTGAGATATTCTCGATTGCGCTCGCAGGAAATATTTCGCTGGAGGTCGAAGAGCCGAGTGACCCGTTCGGTTTTGACCGTCGCGGTAACATCGTCTGAGTATTTGCGCGCCGCGATGGTGTTCTTTCGCTCGGAGTACTTGAATATAAAGGCGGAGTGAAACCGTATTTCCTCGACGAGCCGGTACGTTTCCTCGAAGTCCGCATCGCTTTCCCCGCAGAAACCGCAAATGATATCGGTGCTGAGAACAATGTCCGATCGCAGAGTGAGGATACGGTCGACCAAGGCTCGATATTCGCGATTGGTATAGGTTCGGTTCATCGAGCCGAGGATGCGGTCGCTGCCGGATTGGAGGGGTAAATGGATTTGCTTGCAGATAGTGGGGTGAGACGCGACAGCCTCCAGCAGTGGAAGGGGAAAGTCCTTGGGGTGTGGGGAGGTGAACCGTACACGTAGGATGCCTGGCACATCCGCGACCGCCGTGATGAGGCGCGCAAAATCCCAGTCATCGAACCGGTAGGAATTGACGTTTTGCCCAAGGAGCGTGATTTGCTTGAATCCTTGTGCTGCGATCCGGTGGGCCTCCTGAATGATTCCTTGCGGATCGCGGGATCTCTCCCGCCCGCGAGTATAGGGGACAACACAGAAGCTGCAGAAGTTGTCACAGCCTCGCATAACGGCAATCCAGGCATTCACCCCGTCATTTCGATCCGGTTCCACATCGTGATAGGTTTCATATTCTGAAAGGTCGACCGCGAGCCCCTTCTGATCTAGCCCCTCCTCCTGAGAACGCATCGCGGTGCGGATCAGCATCGGCAATTGGCGATAGGCATCGGGCCCGGCGAGGACATCGACCAGCGGTTGAATATCCGTTAGTTCTTCTTTCAGGTTTTGCGCCATGCAACCCAAGACGCCTACGACCAATGGGCGCTGCCGTTTGAGTTTCTTCAGCTCTGATAAGTGCAGATAGACCTTATTGTGGGCATTCTCACGAATCGCGCAGGTGTTCATGAGAATCACGTCTGCCCGTTCGCGGTCCTCGGTAAAGACAAATCCATCCTGTTTCATCAAAGAGCGAACGAGTTCCGAGTCGTACTCGTTCATCTGACAGCCAAAGGTTTCCAAATGTACATGGGCTGGGGTGGATGTGGTTTTCATAGGACTGGAACCCTTCTGGCAGGCTGATGCTCTGCGGCCAGCTGACCGACCGCCCAACTGTCGGATGCTCCGATGATACGTACCATTTTCAAGTGATTGGTCAGGTCTGTGGTTGAGGGGACACCGACTTTCAAGAAGTTTGCGGTCGTTCCGAACCTGAATCCATCTGTCGATCCTGACTCGAAGAGCACGGACATGGTGGATCCGATATATCGCTCCGCAAAGGCCAGGCGTTTAAGGCGCGATAGCTCGGCAAGTTTCTTTGCCCGTTGCCGAGCGACCGCAATCGGTGTCGGGTCGAGTAGCTTCATCGCGGCGGTGCCTGGCCGTGGCGAGTAGGTAAAGACATGGAAGTATGAGAAGGGAAGCTCGCGCGCAATGGCCAGAGTATGTTCGAATGCTTCCTCTGTTTCTCCTGGAAACCCGACCATCAGGTCCGTGCCCAGCCCAAGGTGAGGAATCGCCGCCACAGCTTTCTGGATCAGTCGGACATACTCTCCCACATGATAGGGCCGATTCATGGCCGATAAGATATTGGCGTCTCCGCTTTGTAAAGGAACGTGGAGATAGGGGCACAGCTTTGCCGAAGAAGCCATCAATTCCAATAGGGCGTTCGTAATCGTCGTCGGTTCAATAGATGAGATTCTGATCCGCAGGAGCCCTTCGATTCCCTCCAACTGTTCAATCAAACTGATTAAATCGATTCCGCCCTGGCTATATTGCCCGATGTTGACCCCAGTCAGCACAATTTCCTTGTAGCCATTCGCGACTAGCGCTTCGGCTTCTCGGAGCACGTCATCTCGGAGGCGGCTCCGCTCATGTCCGCGAGCAAAGGGGATAAGACAGAAACTGCACATGACGTTGCAGCCATCCTGGATCTTGATCAGGGCTCTGGTGGAGTCTGGTTCTCCATATTCAGGCAGGGTGAAATCTTCTCTGCTGACGGCGCGAGTATGGAGAATTTCCGGGTCCGGCTGCTTCCTCAGGGCCTGTGGAGCTGGAAGAAACGAGGGTAAGTCCCATTTGAATTGATTACCGACAATTAGATCGATTCCGGGAATGGTGCGAAGCTCCTGAACGCCGGTTTGAGCATAACAGCCGGTCACTGCTATGAAGGCGTCGGGGGAATGTTTCAAGGTCTTGCGGATGACATATCGGCAAGTCCGTTCTGCTTCCTCAGTGACGGAGCAGGTGTTTAGGACCAGCAAGTCAGTCGGCTCTCCAAACTCGACCATGCGATAGCCGTCGCGTTGCAGACGTGCTGCAAGCACTGTTGTCTCTGCCTGATTGAGTCGGCAGCCGAGTGTATGGAGAGAAGCTCGTTTCATGGCAGTCGGGCATTATAGGGAGATCCGATCAATGGGCGCAAGGATCTCCGGCTGGTTGGGCTGCATTCTGCTCTCGCTTGAAGGGCTTAGATACTCATGGTAAAGTCCGCCGGGCTTGCGCCCGCCTGATTATCGTGAGTCTCTTGTGATACGTTCACAGCTGTCAGCGGCTCTATTCACAGTATCTTTTCTCTTCCTTTCCGAGTCTGGAGGGTGGACGAAGGATCTTCTCCCCCTTGAACCTGACCTAGAGACCAGAATCGAAGAACATTACGACCACGAAGCCCGACTCTTTTTAACACTCTACTCTCTGTACGGAAACGGCCAAATCGATTATGTGACCGGCCGTCTCGTTCAGGAATATTCCAGGAGCAGTTATGGCAACCCTGTCTACCGGACAGAGGCCTATCCCTTGTTCTACTGGTGGAACCACACCATGTATAACGATCCGGAACAGGATGGCGTGAACGGAAACGAACGGGTCTATCAAGAGAACGTCGAGTTCGATATTTCTCGCTACAAGCCCTGTACGTTCAACGGACAGCTCTGCTGAGACTCGGTTCGCGGCTGTGCGAGGTGGTTCTTCGGTGCCGCTTCGACCTATTCCTCCTTCCTCTTGTTAGATTCGATTTCGAGAATGTCTGAGCCGCCTCTCCATTCCGATGATATGCTGCTCTCTCATGTGTGCTAAATCGGTTCGATGAAAACACCATCGTTTGTACAGACTCTTGCGAATCGGCGGATCGCCGTCATGCTGCCCCTGGGTTTCGCCTCGGGGCTGCCATTGGCCCTTACATCTGGAACGCTGCAGGCTTGGCTGACGGTTGCAGGGCTCGACTTGAAGACCATCGGCATTTTTACGCTCGTCGGGCTTCCATACACGCTGAAATTCTTGTGGGCTCCATTGATGGATCGTCTGGTTCCTCCCTGGCTGGGGCGACGGCGCGGATGGATGTTGGTGATGCAGATCGGTGTTGCGCTCGGCTTGGTGGCGATGGCGGTGACTGGGCCGGGCCAGCGCCCGGAAATACTGGGGGCCTTGGCCCTGATGGTAGCATTCCTCGCCGCCTCGCTCGACATTGTCTTCGATGCCTATCGGACCGATGTGCTCTTGGGTCCGGAACGGGGCTTCGGTGTAGCCGTGTGGGTGAATGGCTATCGATGTGCGCTGTTGCTTGCGAGTGCCGGCGCCCTCCTATTGGCCGATCGAATTGGATGGCAAAACACTTACCTGCTGCTTGCCGCAGTGATGCTCGCTGGAGTCGCCACAATTCTCGCGAGCCCGGAACCGTCTGAGCCAAGTGCGGCCCCGGCCAGTATGGCTGAAGCGATTGGCGGTCCCTTGAAAGAGTTCTTCGCTCGTCCTGGGGTGGCAGGGCTCCTTGCCTTGATTATTTTCTATAAGGTCGGAGACGCCGTCGCAGCCTCGCTTCAAACGGCATTTCTTATCGGAGGCATGGGTTTCTCCATCAGCGAGGTTGGGTATGTAAAGGGTTTCGGGATTGGCGCCACACTCATCGGCGCATTGGCCGGGGGTGTTGCAATGGCCAAGCTCGGGATGGTCCGGTCGTTATTGCTTTTTGGTCTGCTACAAGCGGTTTCAAACTTGGGATTCATGTGGCTTGCCTGGATGGGCAAGAGTTACGTGGCGCTCACGGCGTCGATTCTTATCGAGAATGTCACCGGCGGTATGGGCACCGTCGCGTTTGTCGCATTGATTATGTCGCTCTGCGACCACCGTTATACCGCAACGCAGTTCGCGTTGCTCTCCTCGCTGGAAGCGCTCGGGCGAGTGTTTTCAGGCCGTCCGTCCGCTGAGCTGGTTGAAATGGTCGGCTGGGCGCAGTTTTTCTTCTGGTCGTTTCTGATCGCGTTACCAGGCATTTGGCTGGTGTGGGCTCTCCGAACACAGTTGCATCGAGAAACCGACCGCGATGGGCAAGCACGAGTCGGCTCAGCCGGTCTTTAACGGACGTATGCGGCGTTGGAGGAACAAGACGAACAGCATCAAAGTGGGGAGGGGTACCAGGACGAAGGGGACCAGCCAAATCCAGACATTCTTCCCACGCATGCGGGCTTGATCGATCATCCAGACAAAGACCCAGACGATCAAGCCAAGGTAATTGATGGCCATCCAGCCCGTCATATACATCGTGAGGTCGCTCATGCTGCCCGGCGCGGTATTGAGGAGAAAGATCCCCAGCGTCAGTATAAATAGCCCTATCAAGGCTGCGACAAGGCGTTTGCTCCAGACAAACATGAGAATTCTCCTGATAGAAGCCATGAGAGCAGCATGACAGCTGCCACAAACCCAAGGGGTGTTAGGCTAATGATCCGGCTGTTGATTGTCAAAGGGGAGCAACAGGCTTCCGTTCGACAGCGATCGACTGGAGAACCGGTATGAGCCTTCTCCGTTTGAGCCTTGTCGTGACTGTATTAGCCGCAAGTGTCGTGTTGGCACTGACGAACCCCACCATGGATCGATATCTGGACTTTATACAGGCTGAGCTCAGCAAAGCTATGGATAGAATGGATCAGTCCACACCTGGGCGGGAAGGGGCTGTGTTGAGAAACATTTTTCGCCGGCATAGCCAAGAGCTGCTTGATACCATGGTGCGTCCTCGTACGATACGCAACAACTGGGGAATTCTTAGTAGGTTTGAAACGACGGTGCTGGGCACACGGGTTGTGGTCATCGGTATCGGGAATCAGTTCATTCCCATCGAAGGAGTGGATGAGGCAGTTTTAACCCTCGGCCGCCAAGTATTTTAATTTTTTAGCTGTGGGGAGATCCCCAACTCACCAAAATTGGCTCGGTTTTCGACCCCTCCACTGTGGATAAGTCAGTCTAAATTCCTGGAAGTTGGTGTTTCCAAATCAGTTTCAGTCATCCACAGGTTTTCATCCGTTTCCCCAGCCTAACCACTACATTTGGTATTGACAATTATTCATGATCGCTATATGTAGATGGCTTACTGGTTGGGGCGTCGTGGAGCAGCGAGCGCTTAGGGGTTCGGATTTGATCGCCGTCCCGATTTGAAGCCTGATTATTCCTGTATTGGGATCGTAAATAGTCCCGAGCCAATTACTCGGACTGGGGGAGGGGAAGTCGTGAGAATAGAGCGTCGATTTACACATCGTGGACAAAGTCCCTATGAAGGTCTGACTTTCGTGAAACGTTCGTCGGAGATTCGCAATCCAGACGGATCGACCGTGTTCAAGCTGGACAATATCGACATTCCGGAGCCCTGGTCTCAGCTCGCGATCGATATTCTCGCTCAGAAATACTTTCGGAAGGCCGGAGTACCGCAACAAGACGAGGCCGGTGCTCCGATTATCGGGGCGGACGGCAAACCGAAGTTGGGAGGAGAGAATGATTCCCGGCAAGTATTTGGACGGCTCGCCGGTTGTTGGACCTCTTGGGGGAAGAATTTCGGTTATTTCAAGACGCCGGAGGATGCCGACGCCTTTCATGATGAACTCTGCTTTATGCTGGCACATCAGATGGCCGCGCCCAACTCGCCCCAGTGGTTTAACACGGGGCTACATTATGCCTACGGGCTTTCAGGGCCTGCACAGGGGCATTACTACGTCGATCCCAAGACACGTGAAGTCGTCAAGGCAGTCAACGCATTTGAGCATCCACAACCGCATGCCTGCTTCATTCAATCCATTGAAGACGACTTGGTCGGCGAGGGCGGCATCATGGATCTCTGGGTGCGGGAAGCGCGGCTGTTCAAGTATGGATCTGGGACCGGGACTAATTTCTCCAGGCTTCGCGGGGATGGTGAACCGTTGTCCGGCGGCGGTCGCTCATCCGGTTTGATGTCCTTTCTTCGCATCGGCGATCGCGCAGCCGGCGCCATTAAGTCCGGTGGGACGACCAGACGGGCTGCCAAGATGGTCTGCCTCGATTTGGACCACCCAGACATCGAGGAGTTTATCAACTGGAAGGTGGTGGAAGAGCAAAAAGTCGCCGCGATGGTGACCGGTTCAAAAATCTGCGCGCAGCGCCTCAACGCCGTGCTCAAGGCCTGCCACCTCGTCGATGACACAGGTCAGATGAAAGTCGAGATCGACGCGAAGCAGAATCCGATCCTCATGGAAGCCTTGGCGGCTGCTCGGCGGGATGCGGTTCCAGAAGCCTATGTTCAGCGGATGTTTTCCTATGCGCAGCAAGGGTTCACTCATTTTGTGTTTCATGAGTACGACACGAATTGGGACGGCAAGGCCTACCAAACTGTGTCCGGTCAAAACTCAAACAACAGTGTGCGTATTCCCAACCATTTCTTTGAAACGTTGGAGGCGGACGGCGATTGGCAGCTCAAGCGGCGAATCGACGGCAGAGTCTCCAAGACCATCAAGGCACGGGATCTTTGGGACCAGATCGCTTGGGCCGCTTGGATTTGTGCGGATCCCGGCACGCAATACGACACCACCATCAACGAATGGCATACCTGCCCTGAAGATGGCCGAATCAATGCCTCCAATCCCTGTTCCGAATACATGTTCCTCGACGATACGGCGTGCAATTTGGCTTCGCTCAACCTCGCTCAATTCTTCACCACAGACGGCCAATTCGAGCTGGAGAATTTCCGCCATGCCGTACGCCTTTGGACGGTCGTACTGGAAATCAGTGTCCTCATGGCGTCGTTTCCCAGCCGTTCCATTGCCGAGAAGAGTTATCAGTTTCGAACGCTGGGGCTCGGCTATGCCAATATGGGCACTGTGTTGATGCGGCAAGGCATTCCCTACGATTCTCCTAAAGCATTGGCCATCTGCGGCGCCTTGACCGCCATCATGACGGGCGAGGCCTACGGCGCGTCGGCTGAAATGGCGGCAGAGCTATGGCCCTTCCCCGGCTATGCCAAAAACCGTGAAGCCATGTTGCGCGTCATCCGTAATCATCGGCGCGCCTCGTACAATGCTGCTCCGGAAGAATACGAAGGCTTGTCGATTGCACCGGTCGGCATCCAGCCGGAACATTGCCCTATTGAGCTGCTCGTGGCGGCACGTCGAGCCTGGGACCGTGCTCTGGAATTGGGAACAGCCTATGGGTATCGCAATGCGCAGGTCACGGTGATTGCTCCTACCGGGACGATCGGACTTGTCATGGATTGCGACACGACCGGCATCGAACCAGACTTTGCGCTAGTCAAATTCAAGAAATTGGCCGGTGGGGGCTATTTCAAGATCATCAATCAGAGTATCCCTGCTTCCCTCAGAACGTTGGGGTATAGCGAGTCTCAGATTCAGGACATCGTAAACTATTGTGTCGGACGGCATACCTTGCAGACCGCGCCATTCATCAACCATGAGACCCTGAGACAGAAAGGGTTCGACGATGCCACCCTTGCGCGAATGGAGTCCGGGTTGGCCCAGGCATTCGAGATTCAATTTGCCTTTAATAAATATGCGCTGGGTGAGGATTTTTGCCGAGAAAAGCTGGGATTGACCGACGCGCAATTGAATGATTCCAACTTCAACATGCTAAAAACACTTGGGTTTACCCAGGAAGAAATTGCCGCTGCCAACGATTACTGCTGCGGCACCATGACGGTGGAAGGGGCGCCATTTCTCAAAGCCGAGCACCTTCCGATCTTCGATTGCGCCAACCGGTGCGGCAGGATAGGCCAGAGGTATATCGCTGTCGATGCGCATATCCGTATGATGGCTGCGGCGCAGCCATTCATCAGCGGCGCCATCAGCAAAACGATCAATATGCCGGCCGATGCCACATTGGACGAAGTGAAGTCCGCCTATTTATTTGCCTGGAAGAGCATGGTCAAGGCCGTGGCTTTGTATCGCGATGGTTCGAAGTTGAGCCAGCCGCTATCGGCCTCGACCGACAGCGGTAAGACTGTCGAAGCTTCATCGGAAATACTGTCGATAGCGGAGAAGATCACAGAGCGGGTGTTGGTTCGGTATTTAGCCAAGCGCCGCCCACTCCCGGCCAGACGCAACGGGTACACACAGAAAGCCGTTGTCGGAGGACATAAGCTCTACCTGCGCACCGGTGAGTATGAGGATGGCACTTGCGGCGAAATATTCCTCGATATGCACAAAGAAGGAGCTGCATTCCGCAGCCTGATGAATTGCTTTGCCATTGCAATTTCACTGGGCCTCCAGCATGGAGTTCCACTGGAGGAGTTTGTCGAGGCGTTCGTGTTTACCCGTTTTGAGCCGAATGGTCCCGTCAAATTGAACGACCGTATCAAAATGTCGACGTCGATCATCGATTATATCTTCCGAGAACTTGCCGTGACCTATCTTGATCGTTATGACTTGGCACAGGTTCAGGAAGAGGATCTTAGAATGGATTCCGTCAAGATGGACGAGCAGGATCCTGAATGTGTCGAAGAGGAAGCCACTGCAGAAACGTTGGCTTCAGCCTCGATCAGCACAGACATGTTTCCTTCACGACGAGGGGCGATACCGCGGCATAAGGGCAATGGTCAAGGCAATGGCAATGGTAATGTAGCCCATTCGATCGAACTGAAGCGTGAAACCACAACCTTGACCGCCATCCAAGTGGCGCGCCAAAAGGGTTATGAGGGGGATCCCTGCTCCGAGTGCAAGCAGTTCACCATGGTTCGAAACGGAACCTGCCTTAAGTGTGAAACCTGCGGCACCACGAGTGGTTGTTCGTAGGGGAGGACTCTATGAGTACGGCACTTCGCGAGCAAGGAATAGTCACGGTCCACGATCAGGTCGTGAGCCTGGTCGCACAGCGTTGGGCAAAGGCCTTTCATTGCAAGGTGACGATCCTTACGGATCTTGAACAAAACCCTTGGGCTGATCCTCGGCAACAGTGCGATATCGTCGGGTGGCAGGTGAGTTCATCCGGCAACAGGATGGAGTGGATGGCTGAGGTCGAAACCCATGATTCGATCGAGGATGTTGCTACCGCTTTAGAATGGAAAGAGGCTGTTGTGCCAGGAGTTCCCTTCTATCTGCTCGTGCCACGTGGACTCAAAGAGTCGGCAAAGAGCTTGGCAGGAACTGCTGCGGTCCCTGTTAACGGTATATACGAGTACACGTTTGTAAACGGTTTATGTCAGGTGCTCTAAACTGTATCTGCTTCATGACCCAGAATGTTTCTTTTCCCTGCTTTTCAAGTAAGGGATAAGGGGAGAGTGTCCTGCAGCTGCCCTCCCAATCAGCGGTTCCCTTATGCAATCCTATGGCTATGATCGGGAGTGTTGCGCAGTTTATAATCACCCCGCTGTAGTCACTCAGGAATAAGCAAAGATTCGACGTACCCTGCTTACCAGGGGAATGTGAATTCTCAAAGCCAGGTAGGGTGGTTGTCATCGTCATAGTTTCTCAAGCCACGGAGTAATTCCCATGCCTACAACGACACAATTGGTGATCCGAGGTTTGAGCAAGCTTGGCGTCATGGCTCAAGTGGCCCAAGTTCTCGGTGAGGCGAAGGTCAATATCAAGGCTTTCTCAGCTCCGGAAGTTACTGGAAGCGGAAAACTGAGACTATTGGTTTCCGATTTAGAAGCCGCTCGCTCAGTCCTGAAAGCCGCAAAGATCAAGTTTACAGAGGAAACGGCCTTGTTGTTGAGCCTTGAAAATACGCCGGGCGCCTTGAAAGAAGTGGCAGATCTGTTGACCAAAGCTCGTATCAACATTAAATGCGGCTATTGCACCCCGTCCCGTGAAGGTAAGCGCGCAATCGTGGTCCTAACAGTCTCAAACACAGAGAAGGCGCTCAAAATCCTGCAGGATCGATCCCTCGATGAGTTCTAGCAGGCTGCAGAGAAACTCGGTTTCTACATAAACTGCCGCTGCTAATTCAATAGCTCAGGATGCTTAAATGGCCGCTCAGCAAGCCCGCAGTTCCGAGGCTGACCCTCGTTCACGTTTCAGGGTCCTTGGGAGCGATGCGAAAACGCAGCTGGCGGGCTTTTTCAGCATCCTGATAGCAGAAGGCAGGTATTCGTGAAGAGTAATCGGTTCTGCTGATCGCTTTGTTCTTTGTCCTGGCTCGAAGCCATAGTCATCCAGACACGAACTACGTTTCATGTTGTATCTTTCAGCGCCGTCGAGATTTATGCTGTGCTGAATTGGTTTTCCAGCAGCCTGCCAGGCAGGTCAAACAAATCGCAATCGGATCAGCCACGCTGGCTGATCCTTCTTTTCTCGACGGTCCTAGCCGGTACCCTAACCACATGCAGCGGCATTCCCAAACCTACATATTTCCCTGGCTACCCTATTGGATTTATTGAGCGAGGGGTCGCATCATGGTATGGGCCAGGGTTTCATGGAAACAAGACGGCAAACGGCGAGCGGTACGATATGCATCAACTCACTGCTGCCCATCGGACCTTGCCCCTTGGGTCGATCGCGGTGGTTCGATCGATGAGTACCGGCCGAAAGGTGACTGTTCGCATTAACGATCGGGGTCCATTTGCCAGAGGGAGGGTGCTCGATCTCTCGCTTGCCGGGGCCAACGCGCTGGGAATGACCGGATCTGGAACCGACGAGGTTGAATTACAGGTAGTTGGATATCAAGGACGGGCTGCTGAAATAGGGTTTTTGCGAGTGCAAGTCGGGTCTTTTTCCGATCAGCAAAACGCGCTTAACCTCTTGGAGCGTGTGAAGCCTCTTTACCCCGGTGGAAGAATCCAGATTGTCGATCTTCCAGAAGGAAGGCGATACCGTGTTCAGGTTGGTCAGTTTTCAAAAGAGTCTCAAGCAGAAGCCGCCGCCGCTCACTTGGAATCGACTCTCGACCTCCAGGGAGTGGTATTTCGAGACGACTCATAGCATAGGGTTGGGTTATCTATCCGGTGTTTTTAATTCTTCATGTTTTCCGCGGACATGCACCGCAACTGTTTGATATTGTGGTGTGTTTTCAGCATATGCTTGCCCGCTCCTCCATCCATATGGTACATGTACAGCTCAATGAAAACAGGTCCGATAGGTTCCTATCAAGCCATTCTGTTCCCTCAAACTTTGCAAAGTAGGCCGAAGGCCACAGGGGATAGTCACTGGATTCTCCAATATTCCAGACCGACCGATATAGTCGGTCGTCTCTAATACATTACAAACTATGGATGTTCTGATTCTCTTAGGCCTTATTGTTCTTTCAGCTGTGATCTCCACGGCTGAAATCGGTTTCTTTGCTGTCAATTCAACGAAGCTGAAGGCGCTCGCCCAAACGGGAAACACTCGGGCCAAGTTAGCCCTCCATCTCCGTAGCGACCCGCAAAAGCTCCTTTCGACTATTTTGGTCGGCGACCGCCTGATCGGCGTGGCAACGCCGATGTATGCCACCTTTCTGACCCTGAGCATCTATGGGGGCCAAACGTTTTTTGACGAGGCCATCGCCGTCATGGTCGGACTGCTGACATTTGTCCTCTTGGTAGCGGTCGACGTGATCCCTAAAACATTAGCGGCCAAGTTTGCGGTTCCGGTCACGCTGAACATGGCCTACCCTGTGTACGGGGTTCAGCTGCTTCTCAAACCATTATTGTTTCTGATCGTACCGATGATCTACAAGTTGACAGGAGGAAAGGGTCTCACGCTTCCTCTCGTGACCGAGGAAGAGTTGAAGATCATGCTGGATGAGGGGGGGAAGACTGGGACGATTGAATTCGAAAAAGTAAAAATGATCAAGAACGTCTTCCAGCTTAAAGACATTACAGCTGAGGACGCGATGACACCTCGTCTCTACGTCTTCTCGTTGGATGGTAACCTCTGTCTGAAGGAGGCGCAGGAGCTCCTCTATAACTCGAAATACTCGCGAATCCCCGTGTATGACGGAACGCACGATAACATTACGGGCATTCTTTACAAGACGAGGGCCTTGACAGAACTTGCCAAGGGGCAGCATGAGTCGAAGCTCAAGGATATTGCTTATCCTCCGTTGTTCGTCCCCTCAGGCAAGACGGCGGACGATCTCATGAAGCAGTTTCAGCAGGAAAAACGGCATATGGCGGTCGTGGTCAACGAGTTCGGCGGTGTGATGGGGATCGTTACGCTCGAAGATCTTCTCGAAGAGGTGGTCGGAGAGATCATGGACGAAACCGACATTACCGAAGAATTGATCAAACGCTTGGGGAAAAACCATATTCTCGTTCATAGCAGAACCGAAGTGCGTAAGGTCAACGACTTCCTCAAAGTCGACCTTGGCGATGAAGCAGTGACGATCGGTGGCCTGATTCAACAGGAACTTGGAAGAATTCCTAAGGTTGGAGAGGAAGTACGGATCGCCAACTGCCGAATCCTCATTCATGAAGCCGAGCCTCGCTCTATCCGCAGCGTTCAGATCTTTCGTGAAGAGAAGGCGCCGGCTCCCGTCGAAACTCCAAACCTCGACCTCGTCAGCTAACCACGTTCTGACCCGTTTCGATCAGGGATGCAAATTCCTGTTCCGTCAGTATCGTCACTCCCAGTGTACGGGCCTGCTCCAGTTTAGACCCAGGATCCCGCCCAACCACAAGATAGGATGTTTTTTTGCTTACGCTTGAGGATATACGAGCTCCTGCAGCTTCCACAGCCAGTTGTGCGCCATCTCGTGTGAAGTGATCCAGCCCGCCTGTGAACACGAAGGTTTTCCCTGCAAGTGAGGAAGTCGCTCGATCTCCCGTTGCCGTACCGGGCGCAACCTGTACTCCCAATTCCAGGAGTTGCGCAATAACTTCCCGATTGCGCGGCTCAGACCAATAGGCCACCAAACTCTCGGAAATTTCAGGGCCAATCTCACGAATCTGTTGAAACCGATCGCGATCTGCCGACATGATTTGATCGAGGGATCCAAACTCACGGGCCAGCACTTTAGCAATATGCTGCCCAACTTGCCTGATCCCAAGTCCCATGAGAAAGCGATCGAGAGGAACGGTCTTACTGCCTGCAATCGAGTCCAAGAGGAGTCTGGCCGATCGATCTGCAAACCCATCGAGTGTGACGAGATCGTCTATCTTCAGCCGATACAGATCTGCGAGCGATTGCGCCAATTTCTTGTCGACAAGCTGCGCGACGGTCTTCTTTCCCAAGCCGTCGATGTGGAGCGCGTGTTTGGAGGCAAAATGTTCGATAGCCCCCTTGAGTTGGGCGGCACAGGCTGACTGGCCGGTACAATAGAAATAGGCGCCTTCACGACCGACGGTAGACCCGCAAACTGGACAACGGTCCGGCATGCAGAAGGGGTCGCGACGTTGCTCATCAGGGATTGGAACGCGCTCGGCAATCGCGGGAATGACATCGCCTGCCCGTTCTACCTTGACCGTATCGTTGATCCGAATGTCTTTCCGCGCCACTTCATCAGCGTTGTGCAAGGTGGCCCGGCTGATGGTGACACCGCCGACCTCCACCGGCTTCAAAAGGGCGACGGGCGTGAGGGTTCCCGTTCTTCCGACGGAGACGACAATATCCTGTACGACGGTGATTTCCTTGCGAGGGGCAAATTTATAGGCAATGGCCCATCGAGGACTGCGAGATTTCATGCCGAGGCGACTCTGCCAGTCCCGGCGGTTCACCTTTACCACCACCCCATCGATCTCATAAGGCAGTTGATCCCGGACCAGATCCGTTTCCCGGTGAAACGTCACCACGTCGTCGATTGAAGCACAGAGCCGTCGGCGCTCATGATCGGGTATCGGCAGACCCCACTGGGCCATGGTTTCCAGCTCATTCCAGTGTGTCGATGGAGCAGACCCTGATAGAGCCATGATTTCGTAACAGGTCACGACCAATGGACGGGTTGCGGTAATGGCAGAATCCAATTGTCGGAGCGAGCCGGCGGCTGCATTGCGCGGATTGGCAAAGGCCTCGTCTCCTCGTTCCGTCATGCGGCGATTCAAGGATTGGAAATCGTCGAGACGCATGTAAACTTCACCACGGACGACAAGGTGATCGGGAAGGCTGGAATGAGCCTGTAACTGGAGCGGTAGGGAACGAATCGTACGAAGATTGACGGTCACATCTTCCCCGGTCGTTCCATCGCCTCTGGTCGCGCCACGGGTAAAGACCCCATGGTCGTACACGAGTTCAACCGATAAGCCATCGAATTTTGGTTCCGCGCTGTACTCTACAGAGGTCGTTTCGAGTTCGCGTTTCATCCGCTGGTCGAAGGTCTGAACCTCACCCTGATCTACAATTGAGTCAAGGCTGAGCATCGGTTGTTCGTGGGGAACCTTGAGCAGTTCGTCGAGTGGCGGCGCGCCGACACGTTGGGTGGGGGAGTCCGGCGTGACCAACTCAGGGTGAGCCTGTTCCAGTTCAAGCAGCTCCCGAAACAGAAGATCGTACTGGGAGTCGGAAACTTCTGGACGATCCTTGACATAGTAGAGATAGTCGTGCCGTCTGATTTCGTCCCGGAGGGCTATCAGTTTGGCGAAAATGTCGGTGTGGGCCATAGGACTGGATGGCGGCAAACAAGGCAAGCGATGATCCAGACCGTACCATAGGGCCGGGGAGTGGGTCAAACATCGAATGCGCCATATTCGCTTTGACTTTCGCTGCGATAGACACTATTCTTAGAGTCCTATTCGGCACGATTTTGCATTATTTTCAGCCAGCACCCACCTCTTGCTGCGAGAGGTGGAAATTCGTCATGACTGCCAGGGAGGTATCCATGAAAGGGGAGTATTGCGTGAATAAATTGATGCTCAGATCCAGCTATCGATTCGTCATCATCGTCTGTGGAGGGCTATTACTGAGCGGCTGTGTCATGGCAGAGAAATACGATGCAGAAAAGGCGCGCAGCCTAAACTTCCAACGCCTGCTTGCTCAGGAAGAGAAACGCACAGGAGAGCTCGATAGTGAAGTCAGGCGGGCGAAGAATGAATTGATGGAGTACGAATCCAGGAATCGTGAGCTCACGGCGCAAGTGCAAGCCACTCGGGACCAAATGGCCCGCGCGCAGGAGGAAGCCGAGGCTATGAAGGAGTCTGCGCTGCTAGAGCGTAAAGCCAAAGCGGATATGAAACGCGCGCTCAAACCGACCGGTAAGGCGCCGGCTGGTGAATCGATGACGGATGCGGTGGATTTGAGAGCCGCCGGTTCCAGGACCGCTCCGGAGGCATCTGCTGCACCGGTGGCGCCAGAAGGCTCATTGGGAGGTGCGCGATCCATGGTCCATGTCGTAAAGCCAGGCGAAACGCTTTACCGGATCAGTCGGCGTTATGGCGTTGCGGTGGACAAGGTCAGAAAGTGGAACAAACTGCCTGACGACATCATTGAGGTAGGACAGAGGCTTGTCGTGGGCCAAGAACAATAGGACGATCACGTGGCCTCGCCGCAATACTCGCTCAGTCTCGACCAATTCCGTCAATATGCCGGAAAGGGAAATCTCGTTCCACTCTATCGGGAGATTCTGGCCGACTACGATACACCAGTCTCAGCCTTTGCCAAAATCGATCATGGCCCATCAGCCTACCTTTTGGAGTCCATCGAGGGGGGTGAAAAATGGGCGCGCTATTCCTTCCTCGGCAGCGGATCCCCTGTCGTAGTCTACGAGGACCGGGGCGATCTGCTTGTCGTTCGCGGAACCGGTAAGAAACGCATTCCCAGCCGTGGAAACCCTCTCGAACGCCTGCGAGAGATGATGGAAGGTTATCGACCGGTGACTGTGCCGGGCCTCCCCCCATTCGTCGGAGGCGCCGTCGGATATCTGAGCTACGACATGGTGCGTACGTTCGAGGACCTGGCTGCCAGGCAGAAGGATCCACTCAATATTCCAGACTTCGCTTTTCTGCTCACCGATACGATGTTGATCTTCGACAATGTCGCACAGAAGATCAAAGTCGTGGCGACCGCCCATGTCACGGTAAAGGGGGAGCGAGGCATTAAGGCCGCCTACCGTTCGGCAACAGAACGGATCGAGCGCATGATCGCGAGGCTCAAACGGCCACTCCGCCGGATACGTCCGCGTCGCCGCCGCAAGCCGGTGACCTTTACGGCGAATATGAGCAAAGCGGAATTTGAAAAGATGGTTGTGCGGACCAAGGAATATATAAGGGCCGGCGATATTGTGCAGACGGTGCTCTCGCAACGATGGGAGACCAATATACAGGCGTCTCCATTGCAACTGTATCGCGCGCTGCGTGTGGTGAATCCCTCTCCCTACATGTATTACCTCCGTATCGCGGGGGTAGAATTGGTCGGTTCTTCTCCGGAAACCCTCGTCCGTTGCGAAAACGGCGTCATTTCCGTCCGTCCGATTGCCGGCACGCGCCGTCGCGGCGTGAGTCCAGACGAGGATCAACAGATGGAGCGGCGGCTATTGACGGATGAAAAAGAACGGGCCGAACATGTGATGCTCGTCGATCTTGGACGTAATGACGTGGGCCGTGTCGCAAAGCCAGGCTCGGTCGTTGTGGATTCCCTCATGCATGTCGAGCGGTATTCGCATGTCATGCACATCGTGTCGAATGTCACAGGAGAACTGGATGAGTCGAAGACATCGTACGATGTCTTGCGGGCCTGTTTCCCTGCCGGTACGGTCTCCGGGGCGCCGAAGATCAGGGCCATGCAGATTATCGATGAACTGGAGTCAACGAGGCGAGGCCCCTATGCGGGCGCAGTGGGCTACTTCAGCTTCTCCGGCAACATGGACATGTGCATCAACATCCGGACGGTCGTGGTGAAAAAACATCAAGCCTTCATCCAAGCTGGAGCCGGCATTGTTGCCGATTCCAATCCGGAACACGAATATGAAGAGACCTGCAACAAGGCCAAGGCCATGATGAAGGCGGTTGAGTTAGCGGAACAAGGGTTGGAATAAAAAGAGTCGAAAGTCGAATAGTCTTCATGTCCATCAAGTCTTCGGAGACTACGTATCTACCTTGTGACTTGACGACGTTCGACCTTCAGACTGTAGGACTATTGTTATGCTACTGATGATCGACAACTATGATTCCTTCACCTATAACCTCGTGCAATACTTTGGGGAATTGGGTGAAGATGTTCGGGTATTTCGCAACGATAAGATTTCGATCGCTCAGATCGAATCGCTGAAGCCCAGCCGTATCGTGATTTCTCCCGGACCCTGCACACCGATGGAAGCGGGCATTTCGGTCGAGACGATCAGACACTTCGGTGGCCGTCTACCGCTCTTGGGCGTCTGCCTCGGCCATCAGTCTTTGGCAGTGGCATTTGGGGGGGAAGTCGTTCGAGCTGAGCGATTGATGCATGGCAAAACGTCAAAGATCCTGCACGATGGAAAGACCATATTCCAGCTGTTGCCCAAACCGTTTGATGCTACACGCTACCATTCTCTGATCGTGAAACGAGAGACGCTGCCATCCTGTTTTGAAATCTCTGCCGAAACAGCCGAGGGGGAAATCATGGGAATGCGGCATCGGTCGTTGGGCATTGAAGGAGTGCAGTTCCATCCGGAATCGATCCTCACCGTGGCAGGGAAAGATCTTCTCCGTAACTTCCTTAAACTTTAGACCTGCCTGTCTTTGATCTATGATTAAAGAAGCGATTGCTACTCTCGCCGATCGTGGCTCCCTCACCGAACTAGAAGCTGAATCGGTGATGCTTGAGATTATGGCCGGCGCGGCGACTCCGGCTCAAATCGCCGCCTACTTGATGGGGCTTCGTCTGAAGGGAGAAACCGTCGAGGAAATTTCCGGCTCTGTGCGCGCGATGCGCGCCAAAGCTGTTCGCATCGTGGTGGGAGATCCCCTGGTCGTCGATACCTGTGGCACTGGCGGTGATGGGGCCCACACGTTTAATATTTCCACCACGACAGCGTTTGTCCTTGCAGGAGCAGGTTTGACCGTGGCAAAGCACGGGAACCGTTCTGTGTCGTCGAAGTCAGGGAGCGCGGATGTCCTCTCGGCCCTCGGAGTCAAGATCGACTTACAGATCGAGCGCGTGACCGACTGTATCAATGAAGTTGGGATCGGTTTTCTCTTCGCCCCGCTCTATCATGGAGCCATGAAACATTGTGCCGCTCCAAGACAGGAGATGGGGATCCGGACCATGCTGAACCTCTTGGGCCCTCTGACCAATCCGGCAGGAGCCACCATTCAAGTGCTCGGCGTCTACGAAGAGCGATTGACATCCCTGCTGGGGAAAGTGCTCATGCATCTGGGGTCGCAACATTGCTATGTTGTCCATGGGATGGATGGGCTCGACGAGATCACCCTGACGGCAAAGACTCAGGTATCTGAAGCCAAAGGGGGCTTGCTCTCGAACTATCTGCTGGATCCTGAGGAGTTTGGGCTGGCACTGGTTCCGGCGAAACAGCTGGCGGGAGGGACTCCTCAAGAGAATGCCTTGATTGCCCGCGAGATCCTCCATGGGCGAAAGGGACCCAAACGGGACATCGTCTGTTTGAATGCTGCGCCGGCTCTGGTTGCTGGGCGTAAAGCGGCAACGCTCCAAGATGGATTCCTCTTGGCTGGCCAGGCCATCGACTCCGGCGCCGCAGCCGAGAAATTGGCTCGGCTCATCGCCTATACCAATAAGGGTTGATCTGACTGTGATTCTCTCTCGTATCCTCGAGCATAAGAAAGCGGAGCTCCGGCACAAGCAAAGCCGGGGGTACCTCTCCGAGCTGAAGGCAAGGATTCAGGACACACCGGGCCCACTTGGTTTTGCCGTGACCCTTGAAGCCACGAGAACGGCTGGCTGCCCTGCGCTGATCGCCGAAGTGAAAAAGGCTTCGCCCAGTCTTGGGCTCCTCCGTCCCGAATTCTCCGAGCGGTTCGACTATCTCGAAATAGCGAAGACCTATCATACGCACGGAGCCTCAGCCCTTTCCGTCTTAACCGACAAGGATTTTTTTCAAGGAAGCCTCGACTATCTCCGTGAGATCAAACAGTCGGTGCCCATGCCTGCCTTGAACAAAGAGTTTATGGTCGAGGAGATCCAGTTCTATGAAGCCCGTGCCTACGGGGCCGATGCGGTCCTCTTGATCGTCGCAGCGCTTGAACGGCAGCAAATGATCGATTTCTATGCTCTATCCAAGGGCCTAGGTTTGGATGTGCTTGTGGAGACGCATCACGAGCGTGAACTCGACAGGGTATTGGAACGGCTCCCGGATGTAAGGCTCATCGGCATCAATAACCGTGACCTCAAGACATTCACGACCGATCTGGGGGTCACCATCCGTTTGGCAAGCCGGATCCCAGCCGGCAAGCTGATTGTCAGCGAGAGCGGCATCCATCAGCGTGCCCACGTTGTACAGCTGGCCGAAGCCGGCGTCCATGCTATGTTGGTCGGAGAGTCGCTGATTCGGGCCGACGATATCGGGGAAAAAATTCGCGAGTTACGAGGAGTGTCGGCTCAGGCAACCGCATAAGATGGCCGCTATACCCAAAGTCAAAATTTGCGGCATCACCAATGCCGAGGATGCCGCCGCCGCAGTCGCAGCCGGGGCCGATGCCCTGGGGTTCGTGTTGTATCGGAAGAGTCCCAGGTTTATTGAGCCGGCTCTCGCTCGTCAGATCGTGATGAGCCTCCCTCCCTTGGTCATACCGGTGGGAGTGTTTGTGGATGAAGAACAACAAATGGTCAGAAACCTGATGGACGACTGTGGACTCACCATTGCGCAGTTACACGGAAACGAATCGGCGATCTATTGCAAAGAGTTAGGCCGTACGGTCTTGAAAGCGCTTCGGGTAAAGGATCGGAGCACCTTTCTCTCTTTAGCCGAGTATCGTGGGCGGGCCGGTGTTCGAGGGTTCGTCCTGGATGCCTTTTCAGATCAGGCCTACGGAGGCACTGGGCAGGTGATCGATTGGAATCTCGCGGCAGAAGTCGCCAAGGCCGCCAGTGTGCTCTTGGCCGGTGGGCTGACTCCTGACAATGTGGAGAAGGCCATTCAAGCAGTCAAGCCCTATGGCGTGGATGTAAGCAGCGGTGTCGAGCGGGAACCGGGGAAGAAGGATCACGAGAAAGTGCGTGCTTTTATTCACGCCGCCAGAGTTGTCTCTCCAACATGACCCCGTTTATACTGCACCAGGCCTAAGCAGGCAGAAGGATAACGATGAGTGTTGTGCCCAATAAACAAGGTCGTTTTGGCGCCTATGGCGGGCGTTATGTCCCTGAAACGCTCATGCCGGCATTGCTGGAATTGGAGCAGGAATATGCTCTTGTCAAAAAGGACAAGAGCTTCCAGTCTGAGCTCGCCTATTACTTGAAACAATACGCCGGACGTCCTACGTCGCTCTACTTTGCGCAACGGCTCACCAAGCGACTGGGTGGGGCAAAGGTCTACTTGAAGCGCGAAGACCTCTGTCATACCGGGGCTCACAAAATCAATAATGCGATCGGGCAGGGGCTTCTGGCCAGGCGGATGAAGAAGCCGCGCATCATCGCGGAAACCGGGGCTGGACAACATGGGGTGGCGACCGCAACCGTCGCGGCGCTGTTCGGGCTTCAATGTGAAATTTACATGGGGACGGACGACATGCAGCGCCAGGCGCTGAACGTCTTCCGCATGAGACTGCTTGGCTCGACCGTCACAGGAGTCGATGCAGGAAGCCGCACACTCAAGGATGCCATCAGCGAAGCCATGCGGGACTGGACGACGAATATCCGCACGACCCACTACATTCTCGGTTCAGTGCTCGGCGCCCATCCCTATCCGATGATGATCAGGGATTTCCAATCCATTATCGGGCGCGAGGCTCGGCGGCAGATCTTGGCGGCAGAAGGCCGCTTGCCTGATTGCCTCATTGCCTGCGTCGGCGGAGGCAGCAATGCCATCGGCCTCTTCCATGCATTTATCAAAGACAAGAAAGTGAAGATGATCGGCGTCGAAGCCGGCGGCCTGGGAGTCGCGAGTGGAAAACATGCCGCGCGATTCGAAGGAGGAAAGCCCGGCGTCTTGCAAGGCACCATGACCTATTTGCTCCAGGGTGAGGATGGACAAGTGAACCTAACCCATTCTGTTTCAGCCGGGTTGGATTATGCCGCGATCGGTCCCGAGCACAGTTACTTGCGGGATCAAGGCAGAGCGTCATACACCTCGGTGACCGACGACGAAGCGATGGCTGCATTCGATGTGCTGGCCAGAGAAGAGGGGATTATGCCGGCCCTCGAAAGCGCCCATGCCATTGCTCACGCGATGAAGGTCGCGCCCAAGATGAAGAAGAACCAGCTGCTGGTCGTGAATCTATCCGGCCGTGGCGATAAGGATGTCCAGCAGATTGCGAAGATGCGAGGGATCAGCCTATGACATCGAGGCTCGACCGTACCTTTGCACTGCTTCGTGAGCGAGGAGAAAAGGCTCTTATTACCTATGTGATGGCAGGCGACCCCTCACTGCAAACAACCGAAGAACTTGTCGTGGAGTTAGAACGGGCCGGGGCCGATATCATCGAGTTGGGCGTCCCATTTTCAGACCCCATCGCCGATGGCCCCGTGATTCAACAGGCGGCAGAGCGAGCCTTGCGTAGCGGGACAACGCTTCGATCGATCCTTTCCATGGTCACAAGCCTCAGGGTTAAGACCCAGATTCCTCTGGTTCTGATGGCCTACTACAATAATATTCACGCATTCGGTCCTGAACGGTTCTGCCATGAGGCAGCCAAGGCCGGTATCGATGGGCTGATCTTGCCCGATATGCCGCCGGATGAGGCTGGCCCGCTTAGAGGGCCGGCAGCAGCGGCGGGGCTCCCATTGATTTTTCTTCTTGCCCCCACAAGTACGCCAGAACGGCGGACCTTCGTGGCGCGCCAGTCCCAGGGCTTCGTCTATTACGTGTCCTTGACCGGCATCACCGGCGCGAAACTGGTCAACTTGGACGACGTGGCGAAGAACGTCGAGAAAATCAAGAAGATCACCAAGGTTCCCGTGGCAGTCGGCTTCGGTGTTGCGACGCCGGAAGATGCCGCCAAGGTCACGGCCATTGCCGATGGAGTAATTGTCGGCAGCGCCATCGTCAAGCAAATCGCCGCATACCAACAGAAGCCGGATATGGTGAGGCAGGTGGCAGAGTTCGTCCACTCCCTGAAAACCGCTATGAACGCGGCCTCGCTCAAAAATCGCTAGACGACACCTGGCGATATTTCATCCGTCTATCCGGCAGGGCATGGTGGTTTGCTTCACCGAGAACATCTCACTTCAGTAAGCCGACGCGACCTCGCTGTCAGAGGGTAGGGTATCGTCGGATCGCAACGTCTGTTCTTCTCTACGCATCTCTTTGCTCGAAACCTCCTGACTGATCCATCCATCTTGCACGTCACCGGACGGCCTTGTAAGTTGGGGTGTGATGGACTCTTCATGCGCCCAGTCAGATCCCTCGATCATGGCCATTAAGTCCATAATCGAGCCTGACCCCACATCCTTGTGACTGCTCCATTGCCATTGCGGACGCAGATTCGTTTTCGTCAGGATAACCGCCCAGGTCGGTGATCGTCTTCACCCGTTGGGGGCGTCGCAGTCCCTGAAGCACACGAACTCTGCACAATAAGTCAATGGTCATGCCAATCCCCATATCCCCAACCAGGGATAGGAAACGTAACACGCAACAACCAGGTCATTGTGAAAAGTGGTCAAAACAGCTCAGACCGCAAGACTCCAGTAGCGCAGTATGCGGTGTTGAGTTGAGTGACATCTAAACAAGGAGGTTCTTATGATATCTGTTCACAAATTTGTTGGTGTCTTGTCGTGTGGTTTCGTGCTGTGTCTCGGATTGGCATATGCAGTGCAGGCAGAGAACGTCCCCGTACAGGCAGCTACTACTACGATCACGGGCGAATTGCTTCGCATCGAAGACGCAAACTTCATCGTAAAGGCAAAGGATGGTAAGGAAGTAAGTGTGCATACAGACAAAACCACCCAGATGATCGGACAAATTAAGAAGGGAGATATCCTCGAGGCGAAGGTGAACGATCGGGGTCACGCAATGTTAATTCGCCAGAGATGACATCACTCTGTCCCTTGATCCGATTCGGTACATCCAGCTAGTCCTACGAAGGCAAAAACTTGAAAAGGGTACGGTTGCTGTCCCCTTTTCTTAATCTCAGTTGTGCCAGTGTGCTGGTGCTCTGTGCGTTGGCGCCGATGCCAGAGGTTGACGACCAGCCGCAATACATCTATGCCGACTTGGGCTGTTTGGCGCAGGTGATTGATGAGTATGGGAAGGTGGCACTCATAACGTGTCGTTCGTTCTGGCAGGCTACTGGCCATTTTAATACGGCAGAGCTTCGATGGCAGGCACTTCAGAGGTAATTCAGGTTTGTCTGGTTGATTTGGTTCATCTGGCCAGTTTCTTCCAACCACAAAACCAAACAAACTAAATAAACCAAATAAACGAGATTGACCAGTTAGACCAAATGAACGAGAGCCGAGGAGGGGACTATTGTTTCACTTGAGGAGGCATGGCCTTAATCATCTCGGCTGCCAGCTCTTTCGCGACATCCTTTAGATTTGGCCGGTAGAACATATAGCTGCTCGACCGTTCATGTCGCGCCTTCCACACGGTGGTGCCGGTGGTGGCATCGACCAGACGGAGACTCAGGCCGACCCTGCCGACATTGTCTCCTTCCTTACGCATGTATTCCCAGGAATTCACTCGTACGACTAAGAACGAGTCCACGTTTAGCGCTTTCCCCAATTTCACGGCTGAGTCCTTATCGGACTGGCCTGTCATTTCCAGCCTGGAGAAATAGAACACTAGTGCGTCGAACGCTTCTTTTGTTGCCTGGAAGATATCCGTCACATTTTCGGGAGACACGACCCGCTCGATACCGGAGGTCTTGTTAATCTCGTCTGACAAGACCTGTTGGATATCTTCACGAGCGCTGTCGTATTGGCTCGCCATGGGGGGAAGCACCGCAATGGCTTGAGGTCTAAATATTCTTGCGCCTGGTCCTTCCCATACTTCCTGCAAGCCGCCACAGCCGGCGATGAGTAAAGAAAGGAGGCAGAGGGAGATGACATGTCGAAGATTTTTGGATATGAACATGGGGCAGTATACCATTAGAAAGTCAAAGAGAGAGAGCCTGACACCAGAGCGCCCTGTTCCCGGAAATCATAGCCTCCTCCCACATCGGCACGGAAGGCAAAGAGGCGTAGGCCCAACCCTGCAGTGGGGGTAAAGGGGGTCCCGGCATCCTTCATGTTCTTGAAGGCGCCAAGGCGAAACGACAGGAATTCAGAAAAAATGGTCTGCTCGGCGCCCAGACTCAATATCTGGCTTTTGACGCCAGGCACAAAGGTCTTATTCGAGGTGGCATCTACATCTGCCGTCAAGGTCAATGTGGAATAGGGGTTGACCGCTACACCGCCACGGATTTGGGGAGTCAGTTTCAGCTCTCCTCCGCCTGCATCGTCAAAGGTCGGTTGATTGATGTCTTTCGCTACAAGGCCGAAGCGGAGCCATGAAGATGGGCGATAGATGGCGCCGACATCGATGCCGAAGGCAGTCGAGAGGGTGCCCTTCCCAAAGTTGTCCGTAATGGTCACATCGGTCCCGCCGTTGAGGCCCATGCTTCCATTGTAGGCTGCGCCTTGAAGGAACTTTCCCGTCACTCCGATAGAAAACATCTTATCGGAAAAGGCATAGGCATAGGAGAATGCTGCCTGTCTGACCTCCAATGCGCGGAGAGCCATTGTGCCGGTCAAGCACGCAGTAGGTGTTGAAACGGATATTGTGTCTGCGCAATTGGGGTTGGGATTAACGAATGCTCTTGCGGGGTCTGAAACGAACCCACCTCCAGTTGCAACGTCAGAAATATTGATACCGAATGCGTGCTCTCCTAAATGGCCTTTGATATAGAGACCAGCGGACCCATTAATCGATACTGTTGCGCCGGGGCGGTTAATGCGATCGGCGATCTCTTGAGCCTTGGCTAGGTTAGCAGGGGAGGGATCCTTGAAATTTTCAAGATCATGGATGGCATCGGCGATGCCGAGGCGATCGATCACCTGCCCACCGATTTGAGCCCTGATGTCCACGGTCTGGGTCATCGCCAGCCCGGCAGGGTTCCAATAGGTGGCCAAGGAGTCAGTCGTGATAGCTACACCAGCCCCACCCATACCCATTGATCGAGGCCCTACTGAAACGAACTCAAGGGCCATTGCTTGAGCAGGAATTATCAAGCCTAGCAAGATCAGAATGGCGCGAAGAGGCTTGTGATGGGCCATAGAAGGACACCTCCTATTTATTCGCGAGACTTTGCTGAGTCTATTGGATGAAATGGCTCTCGTCAAGGTTAGACGTGCGAATATCAAGAAAGTAACCGAGGGGGTGGGATCTTCATGTCTGAACCAACAGGAGAAAACCACGCAGGATGCTCAAAATGTTCGTCCAGTAAGGCCGCAGCGAGCGAAGACCGGAGGCGTAGCATTCCTCACCCGCCCATCCCGAGCTGCCAAGACAGCTCGTTTCCCAAGTGGGGTAGGTTGAGGATCTGAGTGAGGCGAGAACGACGCTGGCGGACTTTTTCAGCATCCTGCTAAACGATTTGGCCGTCCTGCATATGAACGATCCGGTCGGCTTGCGCAGATAGTTTGTCGTTGTGGGTGACGATGACGAAGGTCGTCCCACGGGCCTTGTTCAGTTCGCGCATGATCGCAAAGAGCGCCTCACCTGTATGAGTATCCAGATTACCGGTTGGTTCATCTGCCAACACGAGATCTGGTTTCTGCAAGAGGGCTCGCGCAACTGCGACGCGCTGTTGTTCACCGCCTGACAACTCACCTGGCTTATGATGCAGACGAGCTCCCAGCCCCACTTCCTGCAACAGTTTGACTGCTTCCGGTTCAATATCTGCCTGGGTTCGTCTTTGGATTAGGGCCGGCATACAGGCGTTCTCAAGAGCGGTAAATTCCGGCAAGAGATGGTGAAACTGGAAGACAAACCCGATCCGCCGATTACGAAAGTCCGCCTGTTCGCCTTCTGACATTTGAAAGATGTCCTGGCCGTCGAAGTGAACTGTTCCTGTCGTAGGGCGATCGAGCGTGCCGATAATTTGGAGTAGTGTGCTTTTGCCTGCTCCCGATGCCCCGACAATCGCGATTAACTCGCCGCTCTGAATCTGCAAGTTCACACCCTTCAGCACCGTGAGGGTTCGTTCGCCCATGGGGAAGGATTTGGTCAGATCGGTGATGGTGATCACGCAGGAACTCCCAATTGGAAGGAACATGCTGAAGGGGTTTGCGTGATCATTCGTAGCGCAGCGCTGCCACCGGTTCGAGTTTAGCTGCCTGGAGCGAGGGATAGACCGTAGCGGCAAAGCTGATCAGGATTGCAGAGCCTGCCACAAGGACGACATCCATCGCCTGTACATGGACCGGGATCTTCGAGATGTAATAGACCGAGGCATCGAAGGTCCAGAATGTCTGGATCAGCCAGAGAAAGGTGTAGCCGAGTGGAATACCGATGGCGGTTCCGGAGAGGCCGATGATCAACCCGTTCAGCATGAAAATGCGCCTGATGCTCTTTCTCGTCGCGCCCATGGCCTTGAGGATCGCAATCTCCTTTTGCTTTTCCGTCACGATCATGGTGAGGGTGCTCACGATGTTGAAGGAGGCCACGATCGTGATCAAGACCAACAACAGAAACATCATGGTCTTTTCGAGTTTGAGGGCCGAGAAGAGATTACGATTCATCTGCATCCAGTCACGCGCCCCATAGGCGAAGCCGAGCGTCTGCTCCACAGCCCTGGCTGTCTCGTCCGCGTGGAAGACGTCTGCAACCTTAATTTCAATGCCCGATACTGTGTGCCCCATATTGAAAAACTTCTGGGCCTCGGCCAGGTCGATGTAGGCCAACGACGAATCGTATTCGTACATGCCGGATTGAAACAGCGCGACCAGCACAAAGGTGCGGATCTTCGGCACCATACCGATTGCGCTGATCGGACCGGCCGGAGGGGACACGACATTGACCGTATCTCCGACAAAGACGCCCAATCGCAGTGCCAACTCTTTACCCAAGATGATGCCGGGCTTTTCTGACTCGACTAGGGGGCCGTTCGGATCGTCGGCTGCCGGCTGCTTTACCTTGACCGGCTTACCGAGGTCAGCTAACTCGCCAGTCGAGAGATTCTTCGCTAGCTCAGTCACCGTCGCTTCTCGCTCCGGGTCGATACCGCGGATCACAATACCTTGTACGCCGCTCTGGGTTGTGAGCAGAACCTGCTTGAGCACAAAGGGGGTTGCAGCCACGACACCGGGCACAGTTGCGACTTGCTTGGCGACAGGATCGTAGTCGCTCATGGAGTCCTTCATCCGATCCTGCACGATGATATGGGCCGTTGTTCCAAGAATCTTCGCCTGAATGTCCTCTTTGAAGCCGGTCATGATCCCGACCGTCCCGATCAGGGCAGCCACACCGAGTGTGATTCCGGCAATGGAGACCACGGTATTGAATGAAATGGTCCGGTTCCGGCGCTTGGCGCGCAGGTAACGCAGACCGACAAAGATTTCGTAGGGGAGGGCCACCGTTATTTCTCAGGTCTCAGTTGTGGGAAGAGGACAACGTCGCGGATCGAGGCCTGGTCGGTAAAGAGCATGATCAGGCGATCGATGCCGATACCTTCGCCGGCAGTCGGCGGCATGCCGTATTCCAAGGCCCGCAGGAAGTCTTCGTCGACCAGATGCGCCTCTTCGTCTCCCGCCGCCCTCTGAGCCGCCTGTCCTTCAAACCGTTCCCGTTGATCCAGAGGGTCGTTCAACTCTGAAAAGGCATTCGCGATTTCCCTGCCTGCGATGTAGAGCTCGAAGCGATCGGTTAAGGCCGGATTCGAATCTTTCCGCCGAGCGAGCGGAGATATTTCAATCGGGTAGTCGGTAATGAAGGTCGGCTGGATCAGATTCGGCTCGACCGTTTCTTCAAAAATTTCGTTCACGATATTGAAGAGCGGCCACTTTGGGTCGATCGCGATCCCCAGCCGTTTCGCCGCTGCGATCGCCTGATCCTTATCCTGCAGGACGGCAGGATCGAGGCTGTTTACCTCTAGAATTGCCTGGTGATAGGACCAGCGGCGCCAGGGAGCCGTAAGCGTGATTTCCTTGCCTTGATAGGTAATGACCGTTTTGCCGAGGATCTGCTGGGCCAACGAAGAGACAAGTTCTTCTGTGAGGACGATCAAGTCTTGATAGTCGGCATAGGCCACGTAGAATTCCAGCATCGTAAATTCAGGGTTGTGAATCGTCGAGATGCCTTCGTTCCGGAAATTACGGTTGATTTCAAAGACGCGGGGAAAGCCGCCGACGATCAATCGCTTTAAATACAGTTCCGGCGCAATGCGGAGATAGAGATCGACCCCGAGGGCATTATGGTGGGTGACGAAGGGTTTCGCCGCTGCGCCACCGGGAATCGGGTGCATCATCGGCGTTTCGACTTCAAGGAAACTCCGTTCGATCAAAAAGGCGCGGATGCCGGCGATGATTCTGCTGCGGGTGGCGAAGATGCCATGGACTTCAGGGTTGGCAATCAAGTCGACATAACGTTGCCGATAGCGGGTCTCCACATCCGTCAAGCCATGCCACTTTTCCGGAAGCGGTCTGAGGGCCTTGCTCAAGAAGGTCAGCTGCGTCACCTCGACGGTGAATTCATTGGTCTTCGTGCGAAAGAGCATACCGGTCACGCCGATCCAATCGCCCAGATCGAGCTGTTCAGCGACACGATAGGCCTGTTCCGAAAGATGGTCTTTCTTGAGATAGACCTGCAGGCGATCTGACCCGTCTTGGAGGACTGCGAAGCCTGCCTTGCCGAAGCGCCGAAGCGCCACGATCCGCCCTGCCAGCGTGCAGGATATCTTCTGTTCTTCCAGTACCTCTTTCGTCTTCTCTCCGTGGAGCTTGCTCAATTGGCCCGCGCGATCCTTTACTTCGAAGCGCGCGCCGTAGGGGGCCACGCCCGCCTCACGCAGGATGTCGAGCTTTTTAATGCGTTGCTGCTGCTGTTCGTTCAGTTCATCCATAGATGTGGCCTATTCGAGTATCTATCCGTGATCAGTTGTCGAACTCATCCGTGCCGGATTGTTGGTAGCTGAGAGCGGTGACCCCAAGCTGTTTCATCTTCAGATAGGCCTCGATGAACCCATCCAGGCCTCCGTCCATGACGGCTGCGACTTGACCCACTTCGTAGCCGGTTCGGAGATCTTTGACCATTTGATAGGGTTGGAATACATAGGACCGAATCTGGCTGCCCCAGCTTATATCCTTCTTCTCGCCGACGATTGCGTTGAATTCCGCTTCTTTTTTCTTCAGCTCAAGTTCATAGAGACGCGCTTTCAACACCTTCATTGCGCCATTGCGATTCTGGAGCTGGGACCGTTCATTCTGACATTGCACCACGATCCCGCTCGGCAGGTGCGTCATACGGATGGCCGTCTCGACCTTATTCACATTTTGGCCGCCGGCGCCGCCGGCCCGAAAGGTATCGATCTTGAGATCCTTGTCTTCAATCACGAGATCGATTTCTTCATTCACCTCGGGATAGACGAAGACCGAAGCAAAGGATGTATGCCGCCTCTTGTTGGCATCGAAAGGTGAAATGCGCACCAGCCGATGCACGCCTGCTTCGGCTTTGAGATAGCCATAGGCGTAGGGTCCTGTCACGGACAGGGTCACGCTCTTTATGCCCGCTTCCTCCCCCGGAAGGAGATCCAACGTTTCAACCTTGAATTTCTTACTCTCGGCCCAACGGACGTACATGCGGAGCAGCATCTGCGCCCAGTCTTGCGATTCCGTTCCGCCGGCTCCGGGATGGATGGCCACAATCGCGTTGTTGAGATCCAACTCTCCCGAGAGCAGAAGCTCAAGCCGAAGGGCTGTGAGCTTAGGCTCAAATTGGTCCAGCTCGAAGGTCAACTCCTTCGTGAGCCCCTCGTCCCCGCTTTCCTCCGCCAATTCAAGCAACGCGTTCAGATCGTTCCTCTTTGTATCGATATCACGCCATTGCTGAAGGTCGCGTTCGATCGCGGCTTTCTTTCTGCTGATCTGGGCGGCTTTCTGCGCGTGGTTCCAAAAATCCGGCTGCGAGGTCTGTTGCTCCAGATGCGCTAATTCGGCAGTCATGCGGGAGAAGTCAAAGATGCCCCCGTAGTTCAGATACCATTTGCTCGACTGCCTTCACCCGATTCTTAATGTCGTCTAACATGGAGCGATCCTTTCTCTCTATACAGGAGTAGCCGCGATTGCGTCCGGCTCAGGTTCTTTGGTGCGGAACATGCCGAATAGGAACAAAAGCGCGCAGATTATAACACAGCCATAGGCAAACACATCGCCGTACCGGCTGTAAAACGTATGGGGGCGCCAAACTTGTATCGTCGCCTTGGTCGCCTGTTCCGTGAAGATCGGTGTGGCTTCGATGATGCGCCCGAACGGATCGATGAACCCGGAGATGCCGGTGTTGGCTGAGCGGGCGAAGGCCAAATGATTCTCGACTGAACGAAACACCACCATGGAAAAATGTTGCGTGGCGGCAGCTGAAGGGCCAAACCATGCATCGTTGGTTAGGGTCACCATAAACTCCGCTCCATTAGCGGCAAATTGCCGAACCAGGTTGGGAAAGATCACTTCGTAACAGATGGCCACCCCGAAATTTATTGGGCGTAGCGTCGATGCCGCGGTGCCTGTCGTTGCAGACTTGGGGTTGGGCGTCAGGGCCAAGACTGTCGGACCGGTCCCCGCTTCGAAATCGCCGATCCCTTCCACGAGTTTGTCGAGGAAAAACAGAAGCGACGATTTGAACGGAATATATTCTCCGAAGGGGACTAAATGCTGTTTGTCGTAACGGCCCAATACCTGGCCGTCTGGGGAAAGGAGGTAGGCGCTGTTCATGAGATAGGGTCGACGATCGGGATAGAAGCGCAGGGCAGGGCTTCCAAACAAGATCGGTGACCGGACTCGATTTGCGAGCGCAATCAGTTGGAGCTGATAACCCGGTTCACGTTCGAAGACGAAGGGGGTCGCCGCCTCCGGCCAGACCACTAAATCTGTGGCGCGGCCCAGCTTTTCCGTCAGCCGGTCGAACCGCGCGAGGGTTTCCTCTCTATAGGCCGTATCCCATTTCACTGCTTGATCGATGTTGGGCTGCACTACTCCGACCGTGATGGACGTTCGGGGCACATCGGAGAAAGGCACATCGGACAAGGTTGCAAGGCCATATTGCCACGAGAGCGTGACGAGCAATATTGCCATCGCCGCAAGTTCCCATGGGAGTCTTGCGGGACGGAAGTTCCGGAAGTACGGCATCAGCCAGGACAAAAATTCCGCCAGGGCGACGTTGACCAGTACTATAAGGAATGAGACACCGTATACCCCCATGTGATCAGCAATCTGAATGATCTCGATGTGACGATATTGAGAATACCCGAGAAGGCCCCAAGGCATTCCACTCAGAGCATAGGTGCGGATCAATTCGAGGGTCACCCAGAGGCAGGGAAAAACAAAGTAACCGTAGCGAGGGATCAGACTTTGAAACCACGCAGCCCCGGCTGCGTAAAGACCGACATAGAGGCCGAGATAGCCTGTGAGCAGCAACAGGATGCCATAGCTGACAACCAGGGGAACTTTGCCGTAGGTGGTCATGGCTGTGACCACCCAGGCCATCATGCCGGTAAAAGCGATCGTGCCGGACAGCCATCCAATCCAGAACGCCTGCGCTTTGTTCTTGCCGTCCAACGCCCAATGCAACGGCACGAGGGCGATCCAGGCTAAGAATCCGAGATCTGAATTTGGGAAGCTCAGCGGGAGAAAAAGCCCGCTCGCGCCGGCAAGGACGAGTGAACGCGCGAGGGAATGGGTCATGAGTCGCACCTTAGCGAAAGCCGGAGTTGGATGCAACTTTCTGTTCGGTTACGATCTCCTGGCACGTATGCCTCGGTGGCGGAGCGAGAGATTTTAGGTTGACTGACCTCCTGTGAGCACATATAAGTAGTAATGATACTCCCGCCTCTGCGCCCTCGTGAAGAGAGAAATAGCGGCGTGAGGCGATACTGTCGGACAGCCCTGACGCTGACGACGCGGTACGAGCGGTGATCGCGATACATTAGGAGGCTACACCATGAATGCAAGAGTAATTGGTCTGGGTCTCAGTCTAAGCTTCGTGCTTCTATTCGCAGGCTGCGCTGGTAAGAACGTCTCTTCCTCGTCCGGAGATTCGGCCTCGCAGGCAGGTCAGGCCAAGACCGAACAGATTCAGCCGGATGCGATCAAGACGGTTCCGCTGGAGCGTTCGTTCGATCGGCCGGCCGGCAGCGGACCATCCAATCCTGCAATTCCTCTGAGCGCCGTGTCCGCCGATGGCGCGCTGAGCGATGTATTCTTCGATTACGACCAGTCTCACATCCGCGTCGATGCCATGCCGCTCTTAGACGTGAATGCCGGATGGCTTCGCGCCAATGGAAGCAAACACATCGTCATTGAAGGCCATTGCGATGAGCGTGGCACGGCGGCGTACAACCTTGTCTTGGGCGAGAAGCGCGCGCGTACTGTGAAAAAGTATCTGGTGGACCTCGGCGTCCAGGCTAAGCAACTTCAGATCGCGAGTTTTGGAGAAGCGAGACCCTTCTGCAAGCAGCAGAATGAAATCTGTTATCAGCAAAATCGCCGCGCGCATTTTGCTGCAAAATAACGACAGATGATTCTAGCGGAAACTGTACGTCGCATCTCAAACCATCGCGTATAGAGGAGGCGTTGTGAAACACTATCGCATCGTAGGAATCGGGCTTTTCGCAAGTATCCTGGCAGCCGGCTGTGCGGGCACGGGCGAGCGCATCGAATTGAAGGTTCCCATCGCGGGCATGGCCGGCAATAAGGCCGCTGCGATGAGTTCCGCGACCGTCGCGGTTCAGCCCTTTGAAGATCAACGGACGGACCGATCACATCTCGGCGCCAGATATCATTTATGGGGCGGGGAGAGCCGTTTTAATGTCCCCAGCGGTACACTCGGTGAGGCTACGGCGCAGGCGTTCGCCGACTATCTCAAAGGGAAAGGCTGGAATGCGACAGTCACGCAAGGGACCGAAGCAGCCGGGGCAGACATCACCATCTCAGGCAAGATTGTCGATCTCAGCGTCGATGCCAGAAGCGGTATCGGGCAAACCACGCTTAATGCCAAAAGCCGAATGGTCGTCCATGTGAACAGTCTCGCCGATGGCAGCCAAGTTCGAGAGACCCTGAGCAGCACTGGAACCAACCAAGTATTCTGGTTCGACCCAGAGGATGCCCAAGAGTTGCTTAATGAACTCTATAGCAAGAATTTTGAAAAGTTCGCGGCAGACACCACGCTCGACGGCAAGATCCTGAAACTCCGGCAGCGGTGAGTTCCATCTCTGCGTGAGGATCCGCGCGTGGGTAAATGCAGCAAAGCTTGACTGAGAGTTATCGGAAGAATATCGTATGCCCGTGGGGGGGGCTTAACGCCCCGAGGGAATATGGTTCATAAGGGGATCGAGCGTTGGGATGGTGTGCAAGCCCGGCTTTACCGGGAAGCCTAAAGTCCCACCAAGGTCTCCGTCGTACCTAGCTGTCCTCGGTAGGTGCGCGCCCCTCCCACCCTAATCTCCTGCGTTTTCCGGTTGGCGGTTTCCCCCCGATCACCACCCCGCCATGGGCTGTCGCGCTCCTCTCACCACCGTGAAGAGGTTCGCTATCGATCGTAAGACATGCTTGTAAGAGGGGGACGATTGAAACAGTCTTGGCACAGTGCCGGTCGGGTGTTGTCACATAATTGATGTGAGAGGATGAATGGCCAAGCATAAGGCAACTGCAACTGCGACAAAGAAATCTGATGTCCGTCCAGCTCCGGCAGTTACGGCGGTGGAAATGGGCGCGCGACAGCGTGAGATTTCCGTTTCCGAATTCTTCACCAAGAATCGGCATTTACTCGGGTTCGATAACCCGCGAAAAGCCTTGCTGACTTGTGTCAAGGAAGCGGTAGACAACGCGCTGGACGCTTGCGAGGAGGCAGGAATACTTCCCGACGTCACGGTGCAGCTTGAGGTCGTGGCCGTCGGATCTTCGCCCCTGCTCCCTGCAAGCCAGGCCACCCGTTTTCGAGTGACCGTAGCCGACAACGGCCCCGGGATCGTACGCCAGCAGATTCCGAAAATCTTCGCGAAACTCTTGTACGGCTCCAAGTTCCACCGTCTGCGCATGAGCCGAGGCCAGCAGGGGATCGGTATTTCCGCGGCAGGCATGTATGGCCAACTGACGACCGGCAAACCGGTGAAGATCATCTCGCGCACCGGTCCCAAAACCTCGGCTCACTACTTCGAAGTGCAGATCGATACGAAGAAGAATGAACCCCTAGTCCATGAGAATAAGCAAATCGAATGGGATCAGCCCCGTGGCACTCAGGTGGCGATCGAAGTCGAAGGTCGCTACCAGAAGGGCCGCGCGTCGGTCGACGAGTATCTCGAGCAAACGTCTATCGCCAATCCACACGTGCGCCTTACCTATCGAACGCCGGAAGGCGAGACAAAGGAATATCCTCGGGCCTATCACGAACTCCCGCCGTCGCCGAAAGAGATCAAGCCCCATCCCTACGGCATCGAGTTCGGGATGCTCCTCAAGATGCTCCAAGATGCCAAGAGCCACACCCTGTCCGAGTTTCTGGCAAGCGACTTTTGCCGGGTGACGCCGGCGCTCGCGGATGAGATGTGTAAGGCGGCCAAGGTCTCGCCCAAGGCGAAGCCGCGCGACATTCGCGGGGCAATCGCTGAAACGCTCTATCACACGATACAGGCCACAAAGATCATGGCTCCGCCGACCAACTGTCTTTCTCCGATCGGCGAGAAGGCGATCCTCTCAGGCCTCTATAGGCAGATCAAAGGGGAGTTTTATACAGCGGTGAGCCGTCCGCCCTCTGTGTATCGTGGCAATCCCTTCATCATCGAAGCAGGGTTGGCATTCGGAAAAGCGCCGGATAGCGCGGCGAAACCTGAAAAGCCGTCCCAGCCCCTGGCTGAGGGGGAAGAGGAAGAAGGAGACTCGGAGCTTGCGCGAGTGATTCGCTACGCGAACCGGGTTCCCCTGTTGTATCAGCAATCCTCCTGTGCCACGTTTAAGGCGGTGTTGGCCACGACGTGGCGTAACTATGGAATCTCCCAGTCGCGAGGAGCCTTGCCGGCAGGGCCGATGGTCATCTTCGTGCACATTGCCTCCGTCTGGGTTCCCTTTACCAGCGAGTCGAAGGAAGCAATTGCGGAATACGACGAGATCCACAAGGACATTACCCTGGCGCTTCGTGAGTGCGGTCGGCGGCTTGGACTCTTCCTGCGTCGGCGCGAACGGGCGGCGAGTGAGTTCCGGCGGCGGAATATTTTCGAACTATACATTGAGGAAGTCGTCGAAGCCTGTAATCGGTTGAAAGGCGGGAAGCTGTCGACCGAGAAGTTAAAAGCGCAGTTGCAGAAGATTGCTTCAACGAAGACCGGCGGCATCAAGACCGATGAAACACTCGGCAAGACCGGCGCCGGACCGGAGGGTTTGCCGCACTCGATCATTGTCACGGCTGAAGGAGTTGACGGCGCTGTCCCATCGTTGCCTGAAGGATCTCATGTTATTGCGCCGCAGACTGATGTTTCCGGCGAAATACACAAAGAAGTGAAGAAGCCTTCCACAAAGCAGGGACGGAAGCAACCAGCAAAGAAGGCGGTTGGTAAGCAAGCCAAGATCAATCCCATAACAGTCCCCTCGATTGCTACGAAGGGTGGATCCTCACAGAAGCAGGCGGGCAAGGTTCGCAAGGGCAGCAAGGTTCACCTGACAGGGAAGAAAAAGTAAGGACGACGTATGCCGAAAACGAAGATAACGAAGAACGGGGTAGTCGAGAGGAAACTAATCGGGCTGGCCGATCTGGTGATCACGGCCGCGCAGAAGGCCAAAGATCCGACGATGGCGATTCCGATCCGCGCCCTTTCGAATGTGTCCTTCAACGAACGCAAGGGCCTGCTCGAAATGGGAGACAAAAAACAGTCTCGTTCGTTCTTCAATGTCGGCATGGCCAAGAAATTTATGCAGACGATATTGGTCGCAGACGCCCTTTCAGAATTGCAACGCGCAGAATTGACGACGTCGCTCAGAGAGATCTACTACCGAACCAAGCACACCATTCAGGATTCGCACGAGAATACGTTCGATACCCAAGACGAATCGGATCCGATCATCGAGGATCTGGAAGTGTCGCTCACGGCGCTTCGCGAAGAGTTGCACGTGCGAGCGGAGAACGGCGGAAGCGTAGTCGGCCCTCTCGTGCTCGGCGACGACGGCGATCGTGTGGATTGCGCCAAGCTGGGAAAGGGTGGCTACTCAGTTCCCTCGATTGTCGAGCCTGAGTATGTAGAGATCCGCCGCTGTACGGCAGACTTCGTGCTGCTGGTCGAAAAGGGTACGCAGTGGAATCGCCTTTCTGAAGACAAGTTTTGGCGTCGGTATAACTGCGTGTTGCTGACTGGAAATGGACAGCCGCCCCGTGGGGTCCGCCGATTAGCTCGGCGATTGCACGAAGAATACAAGCTTCCGGTCTATGTCCTGGTCGATAACGATCCTTGGGGGTACTATATCTATTCCGTCGTCAAGCAGGGCTCGATCAATCTGGCCTTCGAGAGCCAACGGATGGCCATTCCCAAGGCCAAGTTCATCGGCCTTTCCAGCGCCGATCCAGAGCGGTACGAACTTCCGCGCAACGTCGGGATCAAACTCAATGAGAAAGATATCGCCCGCGCGAAGGAGTTACTCAACTATCAGTGGTTCCAGAAACCGGCCTGGCAGGCGGAAATCAAGCGGATGCTCGCAAGCGGGCTGAAGTATGAACTAGACGCCCTCGCCAACAAAGACTTCCAGTACCTCACGAAAAAGTATCTGCCACGAAAACTGAAAGAAAAGGACTGGTTGGACTAAGACGGCCCCGTTTTTTCCATTCTATCCCGCTACCAAGTTTAGCTCGGGGGCAACATCATATACAGCCCGACCACAATGAATGGCGCCGCCACATACATCGCCTTCTTGCCGAAGCTATCGTAGACGCCATAGATCAAGATTGCGCCCATGAAGAAGAAATAGAGCTGTCCGATACCCCGATATCCCGCGCTATGTTCCGCCGCCAATGCGAGGGTGGGCGACCCCAGGATCAGTCCGGCTAAAAGGGCTGCTAATCGTTTCATCGCAATCTCCGTTTCGATGAGGTGAAGACACAAGACTCGCTGTCGATGGCTGGTACTGTTGCACAAACAAGAACGCCCTCATGGCGAAGTTTGCCAAGAGGGCGTAACTCTCTACGTGAACGATGCTGAGTGGCTGGATTGGGCGAAGCTAGCAAGGAGTCACAATACACCCCTGTGTCGTATGGATAAGAACGATCAATCTGCGCCTTCTCATAGCGGGAAGTCAAACTGGGACCAGTAAGGGGGTGAGGCGCGAAACGCGTGAGGTGTTAGGCGTAAGGGGTTAGGGGTGAGGGCAGCAGAATGGTTAATGCTGAATTATTAATGTGGAATGGTGGGCGGGAGGGGCGAGGGATGTGATGGCAGAGTGTTTCATGTTGAATGATCAATGTGGAATGATGGGGATGAGCGGGGGAGGGGTAGGGGGCGAAGAAAGCGCTGGACCGCCGCGCGAGGAGGGTTGTCGGAGAAGTTATCAAATGGTGCAATCGTTGTTATGCCCCGCGGTAGGCGTGAGGGGTAAATCGTAAGAAACAGAGGGGAGCGAAGTAGGGTATTAGAACTGGCTTTCAGGTTGAAAAATCAAAAAAGATTCCCGACCCCTTTGATTTTCCCCGACCCCTTTGATTTTCCCTTCGATGCCTGATGTATGTGCTGCTGACGAATGGCCATATTGATCGGCGTGTCGTCAAAGTTACGCGATCCCACCGGGAAATCAAAAAGCCACTCGCCAAGGCGCCGAGAAACCTCGAAGTCAATCCCTTTCTGCTATCACTTCGATTGCATCTGCTCAGCAGAGAACTAGCAGGATGCTGAAAAAGTCCGCCAGCTTTGTTCTCGCATCGTTCAGAGACTCAACGTACCGAAGCGTACGCCTCGCCTCTTCGCTCGCTGCGGCCTCGCTGGACAGCCATTTTGAGCATCCTGCGAGCAGGTCTTGCGACATCACTATCCGTAAGGTCTAGTGAATTTTGAGCAGAAACTGAGCTTTTCAGCGGCCTACTTGAAGGGCTTCACGCCGTGAGCGTCACTCATGCCTATCGCATTACCCTGACACTTCGTGTAACCAAGAAAGAAATTGACCTGCTCGATATCGGAAGCCACGATGAGGTGTATCGATAGCCGGACTGCCCCGCAACGCGAAATGTTGAATTGCAAGACCAGATCCTCATTCTTGGGAACCGGCTGCGATTCAGCCCATAAGCCTTTGCGCCCCTCCCGCGCTTGCGTCTCGGCGTCGAATTGAAGAGGCCAAACGGGGTGGGTGACCAGAGGCCTTAAGAGCATGACCCCAGGCACCTGTATCAATCCTAAGATATTGACAGTATTCCCATCAAGCTGTAGGGTCTGTCACCAAACTAGGGAACGAAAGGAGTACCGATGAGCGAAAAAGAAGTGGCGGATCTGCAAGTTTTGACAGAAGTTCTAACTGCACTCAGAAAGTTGGATCATGAAGGGCAAGAAAGAATGATTCAAACCATATGTACATTCTTGAACCTTGCTCCTGGATCACAATTACCTAAAGCTCCCTCACAAAGCTCCTCCAGCCCCTCGCATACATTTTCACGTGCAGGGAGTTTCTCTGAAGATCGTTCCATGTCAGCCAAAGATTTCATGTCGGACAAACAACCTCGAACAGATGTTGAGAAAGTGGTCTGCTTGGCCTTCTATCTAACACATTACGCCAGTACTCCTCATTTTCAGACAGTTGATATAAGTAAGTTGAACACGGACGCAGCGCAAATTAAGTTTTCGAACGCAGCCTTTTCAGTGAACAATGCTGTCCAATCCGGCTATCTGGCCCCAGCTCCGCAGGGGAAAAAGCAAATCAGTGCTGCAGGTGAACGATTTGTTCAGGCCTTGCCCGACAGGGATGCTGCCAAGAAGGCAATGAGCAATGCGCGCCCTCGTCGGCCTAATCGAAAGGTAAATGCTCCTGAATCAGAAAGCTGACCCATGCCAGGAATTCATAAGTCAATTAAAAGACATTCTTCGAAACGCCTTGTCATCTTTAACCATAAAGGTGGCGTGGGTAAAACCACGCTAACCATTAACATCGCTTATGAACTCGCTTCGCTTGGGAAGAATGTATTGCTCGTTGATTCTGATCCACAATGCAATATCACATCTTATCTCGTTGATGATATGACCCTAGATGCTTTACTCGATAAGTCTGACGGTGATGATGGAGAGACGATCTGGTCGTCGCTTAAGCCAATCGTAGACGGTGAGGGTGGTCTCAACGAAATTGAGCCTATCAAGCATGGGCGAAGATTGTTTTTATTGCCAGGAGATGTTCGACTTTCTGAGTTCGAGCAAGTGCTTAATGATCTATGGAGAGAGTGCGATCAGCGAAGGCTCAGAGGCTTTCGTGGCGTTTCCGCTCTGAGTGTTCTTGTAAACCAAACCTGTGTGAACCACGATATCGACTATGTCTTATTTGATTGTGGACCGAATATAGGGCCATTAAACAAAGCCATTCTGCTGGATTGTGACCATTTTATTGTTCCGGCAGCCTGCGATCAGTTTTCCGTCCGTGCTCTAAAGACTCTTGGTCATACACTTTCGGGATGGCTTAAGGACTGGGAAAGTGCTGTGCGCTTTGCGCCAGAGGGGATCTATCTGTTGCCTGGGAAGCCGAAATTTCTCGGATATATTCCTCAGCGTTTTAGGGTCTACCGAGGGCTACCATCAAGCGGCTATTCTTCCTACTTTTCGAAGATAGAGCGGAGCATCAGTTCTGAAATTGTTTCAGTTTTCCGCAAAGAGGATCCTGAGCTGGCATCACGTTCAATACGAGATTTACGAATTGGCACGGTTAAGGATTTAGGGCAATTGGCAAATGCAGGACAGTCTCAGGGTCTCCCAATATGGGACGTGGCTGAAGGAACCCCAGAGCAAAAGACTGAAGCGAGAAAACTTTTCGAGACAATCGCCAAGAACATCATCCGACTTACCTCCCATGCGGAAGCGAATGCGAACACGTGATGGCAAAATCACCTATTACGAAAAGTGAGCTTAGACAAATAGATCGACTCGTTACCCATTACAACAACAACCAAGAACTCTTTATTCGCTTCTCCGACAACGTTCGAGCGCTCTTTAGCTCTGACAGATTGGCACCCCATATTCACTCTACGAAATGGCGCATCAAGAAGCCTGATCATCTGAAGGATAAATTAATTCGCAAGGCAGTCGAATTCAAATCAGCCGGGATGGAATTTGACATAACAGAAGAAAATCTTTTCGAGCGCATAACTGATCTTGTTGGATTCAGAATACTCCACCTCCACACCAGTCAATTTAAATCAATTAACAAGATCGTCCTAGATCTCATCAAGGAAGAGGAATGGGAGATTATCGAAGAGCCTACGGCAAGAACTTGGGATGATGAGTCTCGCGATTATTTTAACACTCTCGGCATAAAGACACGCGACAGCGAACGCATGTATACGAGCGTGCACTATGTCTTCACGGCGAACAAAAAGAAGGCTTGCGCCGCTGAGTTACAGGTGCGAACCCTTGCTGAAGAGCTTTGGGGAGAAGTTGATCACAAAATCAATTATCCACACCCCACTGATCGTTCGTCCTGTCGTGAGCAAATAAAAGTTCTTGCACGTATAACCTCTGGTTGCACCAGGCTGGTCGATTCGATCTTTCACTCTCATCAAGAAAACGATTAGACCTCAATAAAAAGGCACCTTGCCAGTCCAACTTTTGTCACCTGTCCTGGCGCAATTGTATGTTCGGCAACATCAACAGGCAAATGGACAAGGAGGCACGAACATGCCTCGGAAGAACTCTCCCACCGACCTGCCCCCGTGCTCCACGACCTGTTGGCGCAGTCCAACGACCGCAAGTCGTTTAATCAGGCTGTGCTGCGAATCTTGAAGGGCACAGAAAATGTACTGAGAGTCTTTTCTGTAGGCCTAAAATGATTCTTTCAAGCGTACTTGCTTCTCCACTCTTGGAAGAGCACCCATGTTGGTCTACGTGCAGCCTCGAAAGCTTATCCTCATATATGCATTCTCAACGAGAGGGCAGGCATAGTCTACACTGCGCGCATCGAGGGACCATTGTTTAATCGTGGGGCCTCTGCGAGCACAGAGACTGTGCCAGCTTTCTCGCCTCCTACCCTTCATAGGGCGCGTGTTTAGGGAGCACAGGACCAACGTGAATGTTCTCTCGCCCGCTTCCTTTCTCCACCTTCTCTATAAGGGGGTGGCCAAGGTTGCCCTCGACTGCGCGCCTCGAAATGAGGGCCTTCCTAGACCGCGCGTTCTGCGAGCATTGGGCATTGATGAAGCTACCTAGACCATGATCCCCCTGTTGCGGGCACCCGTCAAACTAGGAAAATTCCGGTTGCCTCTTTGCAAGTAAACTGCCTACCGTTATAATGGTTACCATGGAATCGACCAAATATATCTATTGGCAGGATCAAGACCACTGGCTCGGCTACCTGCAGGACTACCCCGATTACTGGACGCAGGGAGAGTCGCTTGATGACCTGCAAGCCCATCTTCGCGATCTCTACCTGGACCTTACCAGCGGCGAAATCCCCGGAGTGCGGAAGCTCGCTGAGCTAACACTCCGGTGAAACGCAAAGATCTGATCCGACAGATTGAAGCCGACGGTTGCGTGCTCGTTCGTCACGGCGGAAAGCATGATTGGTATCACAATCCCATCACGAAGGTTTCCCAGCCCATCCCTCGCCACACCGAAATCAAGGAACACCTGGCAAAACGCATTCTAAAGATGTTGAGTAATCCCTAGTTTTTCTTAACCCTACCGGAGCGACCTGTCGTTTTCCCTTCGCACAGGCAACTACCTCACCTGCTCATCCACGGGTAAATATTTCCCCCCCCGCATTACCCTCCGATTGCTTCCCAATCGAGTTCTCGTGGACGTGCCGTTTTCCCTGACGAGGGCCTTCCGATTCCTTATGCCATTCCTTACACGCCCACCCTATGGCATTCCGAGACATGCCATTAACCCGAGCGAGGGGAGCTTGGGACCGCGCGTTGCATGAGCGCAGAAGATCATCAGGCTCCGTCCCATCCTCTGTTCTGCGAGCAAGGAAGGCATCTGGATGCTCTCGATCTTCTATTGATTCGAGTCCACCAGTCAGCTAGGCGGTGAGGTCGGCTTAGAAAAGAGGCGATAGTGCCTTGCTCTGAAATATTACAGTTGGTGCTGAGGCCTCAATACTCAGGATGCTCAAAAAGGCCGGACTTCTCACCCGCCCAACCCTGGCGCGCCGAGACGCGCCTTTTCCCAAGTAAGGCCGCAGCGGATTGTCACTTTTATTATGGGGTGGCTGGGATGATCCCAACTGCGCGCGTCCAACGAGGGGAGTCTTCGATCGCGCGTTGCGCGAGCAAGGGGATTGTCCCAGTTACCCCGTCTCTTTTTTCAGCATCCGCTAAGATCGGTAGCTTGCGTTGATGCGGATATAGTCGAACGACAGATCGGTCGTCCAGATGTGGGCTTTGTGGCGGCCTTGTCCTAGGCTTACCGCGATTGTAAATTCTTTCTGGCGAAAGACCTTTGCAATGCGGGCTTCGGCAGCCAGTCCAAGTCCCATTCCTTTTGCGACCATCGGAACCCCGCCAAACGAGAGGCTCAGCTTTGACGGAGTAATCGGAACCCCGGCTCGCCCGATCGCCGCCATCACCCGACCCCAATTGGCATCTTCGCCGAACAGGGCGGTCTTGACCAGGTTCGAGGTGGCAATGGTTTGGGCTACCTGCCGTGCCTGCGCCACGGAGGCTGCTCCACTCACCTCAATGTTCACCACTTTGGTCACGCCTTCCCCGTCGCGACAAATCGCCAGCGCGAGCGATTGGCAGGCTTCTGTCAGGAGCAGCAGGAATCGCTGAAAGGCAGGAGTGCCTTCTTTAATAATACGGTTCTCTGCCATGCCGTTCGCCAAACAGAGGACTGTATCGTTGGTGCTTGTATCTCCATCGACCGAGATGCAGTTGAACGACTCGTTGGCCGCCAGGTTGAGAGCCCGTTGGAGAGCGCCCTTCGTGATGGATGCGTCCGTAGTGAGGTAGGCCAGCATCGTGGCCATGTTGGGATGGATCATGCCTGAGCCCTTGGCCATTCCGCCGATAGTAATCAAGCGACCGCCGATGGTGTCTTGGAGGGCGATGGTTTTTGGGCGAAGGTCGGTGGTCATGATCGCCCGAGCGGCATCAGGCCCTCCACGATCACTGAGTTGAGTGATCAGCTGCGGCAAACCTTTGACGATTCGATCGACAGGTAATACACGACCGATCACACCTGTGGACCCGACAAAAATCTGATGGGAGGGAACATGTAATTGCCGTGCAAGCAAGGTCGCAGTTGTTTTTGCGGCAGCTAATCCCTTGGCGCCAGTGCAGGCGTTGGCGTTGCCGCTGTTGACGAGAATGGCTCGCCCGATTCCCTGGCGTAAGTGCAGACGATCCACAATGACCGGCGCCGCGACTACTTGGTTTTTTGTGAAGACGCCGGCGATGGGACCGCTCTTTTCAGAGACGATGAGCGAGAGATCCAGCAGGCCTGGCTTCTTGATGCCGCAATGAATGCCGGCTGCGAGGAAGCCTTGCGGTGCTGTGACTCCACGGCGAAGAGATGCGATTGTTGATTTTTTGACCATAGTCATATTCGTGTGAGCCGCGCGACAAGCGGTAGTAGGAGTGCGACTCGTGTGACGTGTAAGTCCTGTCCCTTACCAGTCACGCTTTTCTCGCCAGTCCCGCTCGTCTCGCCTGAGTTAGGGATAGGCAGCTGGAGCCGTCAAGCCCGTCTCCTCGGGGAATCCCAACATGAGGTTCATGGCTTGAATGGCTTGGCCTGCGGCGCCTTTCACTAGATTATCCAGCGCCGCCACTGTAATGACCGATCCTGAACGGGGATCGAGATAGACCCCGATGTCGCAATAGTTGGAGCCCTTGATGTAACGCGGATTCGGGATGGTCTCTTCCTGGAACCGCACAAACCGCTCACCCTTATAAAAGTCACGATACATGGCGCGTAGGTCTGGCAGTGACATCGGACTCGTTAGCTTGCAGTAGGCGGTACTCAAGATGCCTCGGTTCATCGGGACGAGGTGCGGGGTGAATGTCACGATGGGTTCAGGGGCTGCCTTTCCTGACGGTTGAGAGGTTCGTTGAAGCAAGCGGCCCAGCTCCTGTTCGATCTCAGGTATGTGGCGATGCCCCCCGAGTTTGTATGGCTCTATCGATTCATGGGCTTCGGGAAAGTGATAGGGGAGAGCCGGACTTCGCCCAGCTCCGGATATGCCAGATTTTGCGTCGATGACTACGGTGTGAGGCTGTACGAGACCCTGCGCGAATAGCGGAGCCAATTGCAGAATCGCCGCTGTAGGGTAGCAACCTGGCGATGCCACTAACTTCGCCTTGGCAATGGCGGCGCGATGCAATTCAGGGAGTCCGTAGACTGCATCCTTCAGCAGACCGGGATAGGTATGTGGTGTTTTGTACCATTGTTCATAGACGGTAGGATCCGTGAGGCGGTAATCGGCGCTGAGGTCCACTACCAGTTTGCCGGTTTTGATACAGGCCGAAACCGGCTCTAACGATTTGGTATGGGGGAGGGCCAAGAAAACCGCATCTGCCTGTTCAGCCAGGGCTTCCGGTGAAAGCGCTTGAAACGAGAGAGACACGAGACCGGCTAGACTGGGGAAGACCGATCCGACTGCGGCCCCGGCGGATTTCTCCGATGTGACCGCGTGCAGATCGAAGTGCGGGTGGAGGGCTGCCAATCGAACCAGCTCCGCTCCTGCATATCCACTGGCCCCTGCGATGGCGACTCGTACTTTTTTCATGTGTATCACCTGCCATGTGTTCCACAGGCACAAAAAAAGGGAAGGCGTGGAGCCTTCCCTTTTTCCGACTGTGGCTCCGATGTCTAGCGCTTTGAGTACTGGAACCGCTTTCTCGCGCCCTTCTGTCCGTACTTCTTCCGTTCCTTGACGCGGGAATCGCGGGTCAGCAACCCTTCCTTCTTCAAGGGTATACGGAGGGGTTGGTTGAGTTCCACCAATGCGCGTGAAATGGCATGGCGTAAGGCGCCGGCTTGGCCAACCTGCCCGCCGCCTTGCACCGTGGCTTTGATCGAGTACTGTCCCATGACCCCGCCGATTTCGAGCGGGAACTGAATGATCTGCCTCAAGGTCAGGCGTGGGAAAGCCTTCTCCAGCGGTTGGTCATTGATCGTAATCTCGCCGGCCCGCCCAGTGACCCAGGCTCTGGCGATTGCACACTTACGTCGTCCTGTCGCATATTGAGTCGCTACTGCCATGTCGCAATGTCTCCTTCTTCGCGCACAGTGAAGTCTATAGGGTAATCGGTTCCGGTCGCTGCGCCTGGTGTGGATGGGTCGGCCCGACGTAGACGCGGAGTTTCTTTGTCATATGATTCCCCAAGGGATTCTTGGGGAGCATACCTTCGATCGCTTTGGTCAAGAGTTCTGTCGGATCTTTTCGGAATACATGTTCGGCTGTTGCGGTCTTGAGTCCGCCGGGAAACCCGCTATGACGGCGATAGAGTTTCGAGACCATCTTGTTGCCGGTCAGATGGATCTTTTCCGCGTTCACGATCACGATATGGTCGCCCATGTCGACATGGGGGGTAAAGGTGGGGCGATGTTTGCCACGCAACATCCCGGCAACGCGGGCGGCTAATCGGCCCAGCGTTTTCCCTTCCGCATCGACGAGGTACCACTTCTCCTGCACGTCCAACGGTTTTTGCATATAAGTCAACATCGTTCTTCCTGCTCCTTCACTGTCGAATGCGTTAGGTTTCTTGTACTTCCGGAGTGCCGATATCTTTCGTTTCCAGTTTTGCCAGCCAGGCGTCGAGATTGGTCGTGCTCCGCCTCTTCAACACATCTTGGGTCACGTAAATCGGGCAGGGAGCCCGAAGAGCCAATGCAATGGCGTCGCTGGGCCTGGAATCGATTGCCCGTTCAAAACCCTTGTTGGAGACATGGACCAGGGCGTAATAGGTGCTGCTTTTGACGTCTGCAATCACGACACGCTGGATGTTAATGTTCAAATGTTCCGCAAAGCTTTTGACCAAGTCGTGACTCATCGGCCGTGGAGTGATCATGGTGTCGAGCGCCAATTTTATGGCGTTCCCTTCTGAGGCCCCGACCCAGATGGGAAAGGTATCGTGAGCGTCGTCCTGCCGTATGAGGACCACGATTTTCGTGTCAGTATTGGCCTCATCGAGAATGCGGTCGACTCGGAATTCAACGAGGTCTTGTTCTTTGGGGAGATCTGCGGTGCTCATAGGGTGTCGTGATGAAAATTAGGAATCAAGTTTGCCGAAATCTTCCGGCTTGAGATTTTCCAACCATTGCTCGAGCTCTTCAGAGCTTTGTTTGCTGATGACGGAATTGTTGGCAAACACCGGCGCATGGCTTCGCAGAGCCAGCGCAATGGCATCGCTGGGTCTGGCGTCGACGGTGTATTCCGAATCTTCGTACATCAAATGGACCTTTGCAAAATAGGTATGCTCCGTCAGGTCCGTAATCACCACACTAATGACTTTCGCATTGTAGGCATCGAGAAAAGACTTCATGAAGTCATGGGTCATCGGTCTGGGTGGCGTCACATTTTCCAGCGACATGCTGATGGCGCCGGCCTCCGACTTGCCGACCCAGATGGGAAGCATGTCGGAACTTTCCTCGTCGCGCAGCACCACGATGTACGCGTTATTATAGGGGTCGAACATCAACCCCTTTACGTGCATCTGTGTAATCACGCGAACCGACCCTTTCTACTCAACTGCAAGGGGAAACGTTGTCCCTGTGGACGGATCAGGAAGTGCGTAATCTAGCACTTCTGAAATCAGCCTGTCAACGAAGCCTGCGGGATCGCTGAAGAAATTCACGGAAGATCACAGCGATCAATGACCTAGCCTGGTCTGTCTGGTCCCTCTGGTTTGTTTTGATTATCTGGTTGATTTGGTTCATCTGGTTAGTTTCGTTTAAACAAATAAACCAAACAAACTAAACAGACCAGACAAACCAAACAACGATCTTCTTAGGCCGGTGGGCGATAGTTCTGATCGAGTTTTCCCGTATCGGTTTGCTCCCCAAGCTTGAGAAACGCCTTCATCTGTTTCTTCACGAGTTCTCTGCCGCTCTCGTCGCCCAGGTTGACCTGGTATTCGTTGATGACCATGACCCGCATGCCTTCCCACTTTTTCCAGCAGGGCTTGCAGACCTTGGTTTTAATATCGGCCTCCAACTTTCCCATGAAAAGGGGGTCGGTGATAGGTTCTCCCGCTTGTCCGCATGTAACGCACTGGACATCTGCCATAGTGTGAGAATCCTCCCGCCTAAATGATGAAGTGATCGCGAGAGGGAATTCTAACATTGCGATCGAGCGAAGATAAAGAGCTAAACGGATTGACCCACACATGGCTTCGTGTTAAGAAGATTCGCCCTCAATATTGAACAGGGGTGAGCATGCCCGGATGGCGGAACTGGCAGACGCGCCGGACTCAAAATCCGGTTCTCGCAAGAGAGTGGGAGTTCGACCCTCCCTCTGGGCACCAACGCTTTACAAGGCGTTGAAAAATTCGACATAGGAGTTTTACCAGTTTGGAGGATGATCTACTTGCGGGCGAAACCGATTCGATTTTCAGCCGCATGCCTTCTGTTGACATGTCTGAATGGGTAGCCTATATTTCGCGGAGAAGAGTGATGAACAAGCTTTGCAGCCATGCTGTTGGTCCCATCTTGTTATTCGTCATCGCACTTCGTTCTCTCAATCTCACCAAGGAGGCAGCACATGCGTAAAGTGTTGGCACTGGGAGCGGCAATACTACTTGTCGGTTCGGCCGGTGCGTCAATCGCTCAGGAACGCTTGCAGACCAACCAATCTGGCATGGGTGTGGGCGAAGGAGTTGGCGATGTGTCTGGGTCAAGCACTCGTGTGACCACCTTCGATCGAACCCAATTTCTCGATCGGTTGTCTCAGCCGGAGACGGTGTATGGGCGGGTATTTGCGCTTGACATGGCGCAGCACAGATTGATGATTGAAACAGGCGGGGCAGGGAAGATATTCGACCAAGGGCAGGAAGGCAAGGCAGGGTACGGGGCTCGGACAGTCATTGCCCTGGTCATTGATGAACACTCGAACATTCAGAGCCTCAAAGAAATCAATGTTGGGGACGACGTCAGTATCCAAGTCAGGGAACAGACTACGACTGACCATCCCTTTGGCACAGGGCAAAAACTTGTGCTGGAGGCGTCTGTCATTCATGTTGCTGATACCAGGCAGGGGTTCGGTGGACTTGGACAACGCCCAGATCCCCAGAATGAGCGCTCGATTGATACGAATCGTGGCGGCATCACCGGTGGCATCGCTGGATCGGTGTTACCAGGAAAGATCGATTCCGGTATCACCAGCCCGGTTGGTGAATATACCGGTTCCGCTCCCTGCTGGCAGTGTGAGCCACAGCCGGGATGGGGCAATGGAGTCGGCAACAAGTCAGACTACGGGGCGGATTACAGCAAACCAAACTTGGTCAAGGGCTTGAACTAAATCACAACGTATTCCGTGAGCGTGTGAGAAGGGGCAGCGTTTCGCTGCCCCTTCTTTTTTCACTCACCCTGTCACTACAATTTCTGCAGCGCTGGCGAGGTCGCAGACCCCCTGTTAGGATTAGCGTCGAGCTAGCGCACGGCGAACAGTCAAGACGGTTGCGGAGGACCGCTACGTAGCCAGAAATGAGGAGGGGGATGCCACAGTGACTGCTCAACCAGATGCAGAATTGGATTTGCGAGGTGTGATTTGTCCCTATAACTTCGTCAAAACGAAGTTAAAATTGGAAGCAATGGAGCAGGGGCAGGTTCTTGCAGTGTTGCTGGACGATGGGGATCCGATAAGAAACGTTCCCCAGAGTGTGAGAAATGAAGGGCACACAGTTCTTTCGCAGGACTGCGTCGAGGGATCCTACCGAGTGCTTATTCGCCGCCGTGAAGATGAAGAGGAGTAGTGTCGCGATCCTGCCCCGTGCCCCTCAATGACAACCGTTACCGCCGATTCTTTTGGCACAGATCCTATCTGATCGAGTAACTCATCCGCTCGTCCGCGGAAGAGCGTTTCCTTGTCCGTCGTGAGATCCGTAGCAATAACCATCTGTCTGGTCGGGAGTGCTTGCGCCAGATTTTTCAGCAGTTTACCCAGGATTTTCTGCTCCACATAAAAGACGAGGGTTCTTCGCTCCTTACAAAGGGCAACGAGGTGTTGTGCTAGCCGGTGATTGGTTGAGGGAAGGTGTCCGTCAAAGAGGATCGCATCGCCGGGAAACCCAGAGATCGCTATCGCTGCCGTGATAGTAGAGGGTCCGGGAACGGTCTTGACCGGGAATCCTGCTCGATGGGCGGCAGCGACAAAGAGACAGCCTGGGTCATAGATGACCGGGGTACCGTTGTCTGAGACGAGCGCGATGTCCTCTCCCTGCTTAAGTCGATCGAGAAGGATCAGCATTTTTTCATGGCGATTTGCCGAGCCGTAGCTGGTGATGGTCGTGGCGATGCCATGGTGGGCCAAGAGAGCCTGGGTCGCACGAGGATCCTCAGATGCGATAATGGCGACCTGTCGCAGCACGGCAAGGGCTCGAAGCGTGATATCATCAGGGTGCCCAATTGGTGTGCCGACCACATAGAGTGTGCCTCGGTGGCCGGGCGTGGCAGTCCGGCTTTCCCCTCCACGACCGTTCGGTTGACTCCCATCGCGCGCCATCGATATAATTCCTCGCTTAATGACTGTCTGTTTCCCCTGAGAAGTTGAGAGGATAGACATCTATGTCCGCCATGTTTTTTGTGGTGACGATGGCCCTGTATTTTGCGGCTACCGTATCCTTTCTTGCCTACCTGATCTGGCCTTCTGAAACCCTGGCCAATGTTTCTCTAGGTATGACGGCGACGGGGTTTGCCTCACACACAATCGCGTTGGGCGCAGGGATGCTCGGGGGCACAGACACCTCGGCGCCGGGATTTCATGAAGCCTTGTCGTTTTTCTCCTGGGTCTTGATTTTAGTCTTTCTTGCCGTGGAGTTCCGCCATCATTTGCACGTACTTGGGTCGTTCATTGTCCCTCTGGCGCTGGTCTCGCTGGTCTCTGCCGCCGCATTGCCGGAAACCGCTCCGACTCTCACTCCGGTGTTTCGGACCTTGTGGGTCCATGTCACCCTGAGCATGCTCGGGACCGTTGGGTTTGCCGTGGCCTTCGTGGCTGGTGTCATGTATCTGATTCAGGATGGACTTCTCAAGTCTAAACGTTTCAATGTCCTCTACTCAAAACTGCCTGCCTTGGATTTTCTCGACCGCTTGAATCAACAGTCGATCGTCACAGGATTCCCACTACTTACGCTTGGCATCATTACAGGGGCATTTTACGCAGAGTTGTCTTTGGGGTCCTATCTGAGCTGGAATCCCGAACAAACTGGGGCGTTGGTGACCTGGGTGTTCTATTCTGTCGTATTGACAGGACGATTGACGGTGGGTTGGAGGGCCAAACGCGCGGCCTATCTCACGATTATCGGATTTGCCGGAGTTATTTTGACCCTCATTGGTGTGGTCCTTAAGAGTCACGGCCCGGTATCTTGATATGCACATTATTGTCGTCGGTTTGAGCCATAAGACCGCTCCGGTCGAAATCCGGGAAAAACTCGCGGTTCCGGAGAGCCGGATGGGCGAAGCTTTGGCCCGCCTTTGCTCCTATCAGGGGGTGCGGGAAGGGGTTTTACTCTCAACCTGCAATCGCGTCGAGGTCTATGCCGTCGTCGACGAGATCGAGTCGGGGTATGGACGAATCCAGGACTTTCTGGCTGACGCCCACCTATCGTTGTCCTCGGAGCAGTTGACTCCCCATCTCTACTGGCACGAGGGAGACCGGGCGATCAGCCATTTATTTCGGGTGGCTTCCAGCCTCGACTCCATGATCGTGGGCGAATCGCAGATTCTCGGTCAGATTAAGGATGCCTTTGAGGTTGCGCTGACACACAAGTCGACCGGTATCATCTTGAACAAGGTGGTGAAGAAAGCAATCTCCGTCGCCAAACGTGTGCGGACAGAAACAAAAATTTCAGAAATGGCGGTGTCGGTCAGTTATGCCGCGGTCGAATTAGCGAAAAAGATCTTCTCGGATTTAAGCGAGAAGACGGTGTTGCTGGTAGGGGCGGGGGAGATGGCCAAGTTGGCGGCGAAGCATTTCATTGCGAGCGGTGTCCGCCATGTGCGGGTCACAACCAGGAGTCCGCAGCATGCGCTGGAACTGGCGAATAGATTCGGCGGCACGCCGGTTCCTTTTGAAGAATTTCGGGAGGACATGGCTTCCGCAGATATCGTCTTGGTCTCGACCGGCGCTGCGCATTATCTTGTGAGCGAGGATGACGTGCAGCGCTCGGTCAAGCAGCGGATGAATCGCCCGATGTTTTTGATCGACATCTCCGTTCCGCGGAACATCGATCCGGCTGTGCGGCATGTGGACAATGCCTTTCTCTTCGACATCGACGATTTGAAGACCAGGGTCGAACAGAATCGCGGCGCTCGTTTAAACGAGGCTGAAAAAGCCGAGCGGATGGTGGTGGATGAAGTCGGGATTGTGAGGCAGTGGCTCCAGTCTCTGGAAGTCACTCCCACCATTGTGGCTCTCCGCGCGCGGGCTGAAGATATCAAACAGGCAGAACTCGACAAGACCTTGGGGCGCTTGACGAATCTTTCCACGCCGGAACGTGAATTGGTCGAGGCGATGGCCGCATCTATCGTCAATAAGCTTATTCATAATACGATGGTGACACTCAAGGCTGAGGTGAATTCTTCGGAGGGCAGCGCCTTTATCGAGGCGGCGAGGCGGTTTTTCAACCTCGGTGACTCCGCGCCTTCGAATGTGAATGGGAGTCCGTCTTCCGACTCGGAAGCCTGTCATTCGTCGCAAGGGGATAATCAGGTCGTCGACCCCGTCGCACCAAGGACTGGGTCAAAGATGCCGGATCATTGAGCCGTAGAAGATTGTTATTGGGTTTGTTTGGTTTCTTTAGTCTGTTTGGTTGAATGAACTAACCAAATGAACCAAATCAACTAAATAAACAAAACAAACAAGATCAACCAGAGAAACCAGATGAACCAGACAGGCAATGAGCGATCATCCGTTGTGCTTGGAACTCGTGGAAGTAAGTTGGCAGTGCAGCAGAGCGAGTGGGTGCAGGCACAGTTGCACAAACTGGCTCCGCACGTGACGGTGACGTTACAGAGGATCCAAACATCGGGAGACAAGATTCTCGACGTTCCGCTGGCTCAAATCGGCGGGAAGGGGCTGTTTGTGAAGGAGATCGAGGAAGCCCTATTGAGCGGCGAGATCGATCTGGCAGTGCACAGTATGAAAGATGTGCCCACGGAGTTGCCCGAGGGCTTGGCCATTCTCTGCGTGCCGCCACGCGAGGATCCACGGGATGCCTTGATTAGCCGTGATGGGCTGCTATTTCACGACCTCCCTCGTGGAGCCAAAATCGGGACCAGCAGTCTCCGTCGCCAATCGCAGCTCCTGCATGCCAGGCCTGATCTGACGATTGCCTTGTTGCGCGGAAATTTGGATACTCGTCTCAGGAAATTACGAGAGGGACAGTACGACGCCATCGTGCTCGCTGCAGCCGGGCTCCGGCGATTGGCCTGGGCGCATGAGATTACGGAATATCTTTCGCCGCAGATCAGTTTGCCTGCCATTGGCCAGGGGGCGCTGGGGATCGAGGGCCGGCGGGACGATCTTTTTATTCGTTCATTGCTGAGCGGCTTGAATCATGCCTCGAGCATGACTGCGGTTCTTGCCGAGCGCGCCTTGCTTCACCGGCTTCAGGGGGGCTGTCAGGTTCCGATCGCTGCTCATGCGACGGTGACGGGGACAGGGGTCAGGCTGGAAGGATTGGTATCCAGCGTGGACGGCAAAGAGCTTTTCCGCGAAACTGCTGACGGAACCATTGAAGATCCGGAGTCGATCGGTATTCAACTTGCAGAACGGCTGCTTGCGCGCGGTGGCGATAGAATACTCCGGGAGATCTACGGGAGCGCATGACAAAACTGAAAAGACCGGGGAAGGTCTATTTGGTCGGAGCAGGGCCGGGAGATCCTGGGCTGCTGACGCTGAAAGGAAAGGAATGCCTGGAGGCAGCCGATGTCGTGCTCTATGACTATCTCGCCAATCCCGCGTTATTGCAGTATGCTCCGGCCAGAGCGCAGCGGGTCTATGTCGGTCGGCGGGGACGCGGACAGTATCAAGATCAAGCCGATATCAATCGGTTGCTCATCGAACTCGCCCAAGAGGGCAATGTGGTGGTTCGGCTCAAAGGCGGCGACCCCTTTGTATTTGGACGGGGAGGAGAAGAGGCTGAAGCGGTGGCGGCAATGGGAGTCGATTTCGAGGTGGTGCCTGGTGTGACGGCAGCGGTCGCGGTTCCTGCCTATGCGGGGATTCCTGTTACCCATCGAACATTGGCTTCCACGGTGACGTTTGTGACCGGCCATGAAGACCCCACCAAACCCGGCACTCAGTTGGAATGGCCAAAATTATCCAGTAGCTCCGGGACTCTTGTATTCATGATGGGCATGAAGAATCTTCCCTCGATTGTCAGGCAGTTATTGGCAGAGGGGCGATCGTCCGACCAGCCGGTTGCGGCAATCCGTTGGGGAACCAGGGCCGATCAACAGACCGTTGTAGGGACATTGGGCGATATTGTCGAAAAGACCGAGGCTGTGCGGCTTGAACCGCCGACGGTGATCGTGGTCGGTGAGGTCGTACGGTTGCGAACACAGCTCAATTGGTTTGAAGCCAAACCCCTCTTTGGAAAACGGATTGTGCTGACCCGCGCACGGGAACAGGCGAGGGAGTTTTCCCAGCTGCTGGCAGCCTATGGCGCAGAACCGGTAGAAGTTCCGACGATTCAGATTGTGCCTCCTGCCAGTTGGCAGGCGATCGATGACGCGGTGGCTCGACTGAACAGCTATCAATGGCTTATTTTTACCAGTGTCAACGGCGTGAAGCCCTTCATGGACCGACTGCATGGAGCCGGGAAAGACGCTCGCGCGTTGGCGGGACTTCGCCTCTGTGCGATCGGACCAAGAACTGCGCAGGAGCTTGGAGCGTATGGGTTGACTCCGGACGTCGTTCCGGCCGAGTTTCAGGCAGAAGGTGTGATCGACTCTTTGACTCGGATCGGAGTTCGCGGGAGCCGCATCTTGATCCCACGCGCCGAGGTTGCCCGCGAAATTCTTCCGGAACAGTTGCGTGAGTTAGGAGCAACCGTCGATGTCATTCCTGTCTATCGCACCATCGCCCCGGCGGTGGATGTCGCATCCTTGACGCAAGAATTTCAGGACGGGAGGGTCGCGGCTGTGACGTTTACGAGTTCCTCCACAGTTAGAAATTTTGTAGAACTCTTCGGGGGGCGGGACGTAGTGAAGCCGCTTGTCGCCAAGGTCGTGATTGCCTGCATCGGGCCCATTACGGCAGGCACGGCAAAAGAGTATGGGTTGACGGTTACGGTCATGTCGGCTGAGAATACTGTCCCTGCTTTGGCAGAGGCGATCGTAAAGCATTTCAAGGGAGGGGATCGGGTGGCAGTGTCTACAGGCGGTTAGGCTGGAGGTCCGGCAGGATAACGGACGATATTAGGCAAAGGAGGGCACAGTTATGGTTGCAGTCAAGTCGTTCATGGTTCCGAGAGAGAAGTTTATTACGGTGGATCGGGAGACGGATGCGCAGACAGCGGCGCGGATCATGCGCGATCGGAGCATCGGGAGCCTGTTCGTGACGAATGGAAAGGAAATCATCGGCATCCTCACGGATACCGACATGGTTCGCCGTGTGGTTGCCGCGGGAGCCGATACCCAGAAGACGACGGTAGAGCAGGTCATGTCGGCTCCGATCTTGACGATCGAAGAGGACAAGACTCTCTTGGACGCCAACGATCTCATGGCCAAAACTCATATTCGCCATCTCGGCGTGACGCAGGACGGGAAATTGGTCGGCCTCATTTCTGTGCGCGACCTCGTCTTGTTCTTGACCAATCTTCCGAGGAAGTGACCGATGGCTTTTCCGATTCAGCGCCTCCGTCGGCTGCGGCAGCATGAAGCCTTTCGTCGCATGGTACGGGAGACGAGCCTTGCCCCGTCCGATTTCATCTATCCGCTGTTCGTCGTCGAAGGGCGCGACCGGCGGGAGGAGATCGCGTCGATGCCGGGCCAGTTCCGGGTATCGGTCGATCTATTGTTGAAAGAGGCCAGTGAGGTTGCGGCCTTGGGGATTTCCGCCGTCATCCTCTTTGGGATTCCTGATCGGAAAGACGATCGCGGGAGTTCCGGATTCGATCCGAACGGTATCATCCAGCGCGCCGTCAAGGCAGTGAAGGACCATGTTCCTAATCTAATGGTTGTGACCGATGTCTGCATCGATGAATATACGGATCATGGCCATTGTGGAATCGTCAAGGATGGTCGAATTCTCAACGATGAAACGCTGGAGTGCCTTCGCGCGATGGCCAGAACCCACGCGCAAGCAGGGGCCGACATGGTGGCGCCGTCCGACATGATGGATGGCCGGGTAGCGGCGATTCGGGCGGAATTGGATCAGGCAGGTTTTCCGGAGTTGCCGATCATGGCTTATGCCGCAAAATTTGCATCCTGTTTCTATGCGCCCTTTCGGGATGCGGCCTTCTCGAGCCCGCAATTCGGCGATCGGCAGTCGTACCAAATGGATCCCGCTAACCGCCGGGAAGCCCTTAGAGAAATTGCGTTAGATGTTGAAGAGGGTGCGGATATTATTATGGTGAAACCGGCGTTGCCCTATCTCGATATCATTGCCGCAGCCAGAGCGCAGATGTTATTGCCGGTGGCAGCCTATCAAGTGAGTGGGGAGTACAGCATGATCAAAGCCGCTGCCAAAGCCGGCTGGCTGGATGAATCTCGGGCGATGATGGAATCGTTGCTCTCGATTAAACGCGCCGGCGCAGATCTCATTCTAACCTATTTTGCCAAAGACGCAGCGCGTCTCCTCCGCTGACGACCATGCTGAAAGTGACGCGTGGACTGTCGAGAGAGTATCCACGTGCCCGCCCGGTCGCCACGATCGGCAATTTCGATGGCCATCATCTAGGCCATCGAGCGTTGCTGCAGACGGTGGTCGAGACGGCCAGGAAAGCACAGGGAACTGCGCTTGTGCTCACATTCGAGCCGCATCCGGTGAAAATTCTTGCGCCCCATGTCGACCTTCGCTTTCTCACCAGTCCGGAGGAGAAGCTTGCGCACTTCGAAACCGCAGGGGTCGACGAGGTCGTATTCCTGGACTTTACTCCAACCTTCGCCGCGATGAGCCCGGAGCAATTTGCCGAAGATGTTCTCCATCGTTCTCTCACCCTGTCCGAACTATTCGTGGGCAATCATTTTGCGTTTGGAAAGGGCAGGACCGGCAGGATCGAGGATCTCCTCCGCTTCGGCGTGGAGTACGGCTTTCTCGTGCATCCAATGACACCAGTGACGTTTGATGGAGACGTGGTGAGTTCAAGCAGGATTCGCCAGCTCATTCAAGAAGGGAATATGGCGCGCGCTGCCAAGTTGCTGGGACGCCCCTATGGTATTCGGGGCACAGTGGTGCAGGGCCTGCAACAGGGGAAGGCGATGGGCTGGCCTACGGCCAATCTGCGCATTCCGGCAGGCCGAGTCGTGCCGCCCGATGGAGTCTATGCCGCGAGGACTCTCCACGGTTCCCAGTTATACGATTCGATTGCCTACATTGGGACCAGGCCAACCTTTGGCGCAGGTGAACGGCTGATCGAGGTTAATCTCCTAGATTACAGTAGCGATCTTTATGGTGAAGAGATCACCGTACGGTTCGTCGAAAGGGTGCGAGGCGACCATGCCTTTGCCTCTGCCGAAGAGCTGTCGAAGCAAATTGCCCGCGATGTGGAGCAGGCCCGTATCAGCTTGAGGCATCTTCCGCAGGGAGTTCAGTAGCAATGGCTGCTGAGACGATGATCATGAAGCAACCGACCAAGCGAGCCACTCGACCGGCGCTGGTGACCAATCTGCTTCGAACAGTGCGCCAACAACAACTGTTCGTTCCCGGTCAGCACTTGTTGGTCGCGGTGTCCGGCGGGCCCGACTCGATTGCCTTGTTGTCTCTCCTCTATCGCATGGTTCGGTCCTGGCAGCTCAAGCTCACGGTGGTCCACTGTAACTATGGGTTACGCGGAGCGGAGTCCGACGGCGACGAATCGTTTGTCAAAGCTTTCTGCCGAGAACGAGACTTGCCGCTGATCGTCCATCGTCCCCTGCTGGTGAAGCGGCGACAGCGTTCGTCGCTTCAAGCAACGGCGCGCGATGCACGATATGACTTCATGAAGCAATTGGCTCAGGAAATCGGGGCCGACCATATTGCTGTCGGTCATACCGCCAATGACCAGGCGGAAACGGTGTTGATGTGGTTAATGCGGGGCGCAGGCCTGGCAGGGTTAGCAGGGATGCGATACGTCCGTGAAGATCGGATTATTCGCCCGCTTCTCGCAGCCACCCGTGAGGAGGTCGAGGGATACTTGGACCATGAAGGGCTGACCTATCGTCGCGACTCGAGTAACGAGAAGCCGCTGTATCGTCGTAATCGAATCAGGATGGAACTTCTTCCCGTCATTCTGGGTTTGGCGCCGGCTGCCGTTCGTGTGTTGCAGCGGCAGGCGGATGTGCTGGGTGAAGATGAACGATATTTAGCCGGGGTGACAACTGAACTTGCAGGCGTACTTGTTCGCCAATGTCCAGGTGGTGAGCAACGAGTCGATCGCCAGTCCTTCTTGGGGTTGCCGGTCGCGCTTCAACGGCGTCTCGTTCGGCAGATTCTGCGGACCTACGACCAAGAAGAGCGGGCCAGCAGCCTTCAGGTCGTGGAGTCGGTTCGCAGTCTCTTCCTGAAGGGAAAGAGCGGGGCTTGGCTACGGCTGAAGCAGGCCCTCGTGCGATTAGATCGGACATCTGTGGAATTTAGCCCAAGGAGAGACCCTGATCACGGTCCCGGGGCCGGCTCAGGGCCTGAGCAGAGAGAGACTCTACCCCTTCTTGTGCCTTCAACGGTGTATTGGGCTAGAACGAATCAGCAAATTCATGTACAACTCATGAGTCGTCGAGCTGCCGAAACATTGGGCAGGGATCCCTCGAAGAGACAAGTATCCTTCGATGCTGCCCTATTCTCTGCGCCCTTGCTAGTTAGGACTTGGCAGGCCGGCGATCGATTCGTTCCCTACGGGATGAAGGGAAAGAGTAAAAAACTGCAAGATTATTTCACAGACTGCAAGGTATCCCGCCAGGAACGTGATAGGGTTCCATTGCTGGTGGCGCCAGAAGGCATTCTCTGGGTGGTGGGAATGCGGCAGGACGAACGTTTCATGGTTCGTAGTGAGACGGCACATTGTGTGGTAGTCTCGGTGAGCGACAGGGCATCTGAGAAGGAGTGAGGACGTATGGAGCGGATCTTTGGCCGGCCGATCGTGACACAGGAGCAAATGCGCGCTAGGATCCGGGAGTTGGGCAAGCAGATCACAATCGATTATGCGGGTAAGGATTTCGTGTTGGTAGGAGTGTTGAAGGGGGCCTATGCCTTCTATGCAGACTTAGCTCGCCAAATTCGAATCCCCATGCGGGTGGACTTTCTTATGGTGAAGAGTTACGGGTCCGGCTCAAAAACATCCGGCAAAGTTAAGATGGTGACCGAACTGACCGAAGACATTAAAGGGAAAGACGTCTTGTTGGTGGAAGATATTGTGGACTCAGGGCTGACGGCCCAGTATCTGTTTAAGGCCTTAGAAAAAAAGAAGCCTCAGTCGCTTAAAGTTTGCACCTTGTTGAGCAAGCAGGATCGTCGAGTGACCGATGTTACGATCGACTATGTGGGGTTCAAGATTCCGAATAAGTATGTGATCGGGTATGGACTCGATTACCAGCAGAAGTATCGGAACCTTCCCTATCTGGCTGTCTTGGATGTGGAAGAAGATCGAGCGTAAGGCGTTGGTTGCACGGTTGTCAGTATGAATGCGCATATGGTAACATCACGCACAGTCGAGTTTTTTGACGGGGTGCGCGTACCATCCATAAGGAGATCCGGATGAATTCCAGGACGAAGAATATACTTTTCTGGGTCGTCGTCGGCCTCTTCATGATTTTGCTGTTTAATCTCTTCAGTGTCCCGCACCATGAACCTGAAGAAGAAGTGATCTTCAGCGAGTTTATGACTAAACTCGACAAGGGAGAGATCGAGCGGGTCATCATCAAGGCCAGCCACATCAGCGCCGTCATGAAAGACAAGACTCGTATCCGGACTTACTCGGTGGAGTATCCCGAGTTGGTGCAAGTCTTGCGGGAGCGTGGCGTGCAGATCGAGGCCAAGCCACCAGATGAAAGCCCTTGGTACATCACCTTCCTTGTGACCTGGGGCCCGTTTGTCCTGTTCCTGGGATTGTGGTTCTTCTTGATGCGACAAATGCAGATGGGTGGCAACAAGGCGATGTCGTTTGGGAAGAGCCGTGCTCGTCTGTTGACGGAGGAGCGTAAGAAGGTGCTGTTCTCCGACGTAGCCGGCGTCGATGAAGCCAAGGACGAAGTCCTTGAGATCATCGAGTTCCTCAAGGATCCTCGCAAGTTTCAAAAGCTCGGCGGTCGCATTCCCAAAGGTGTCTTAATCGTCGGTCCTCCTGGGACAGGGAAAACTCTGTTGGCCAAGGCCATTGCCGGCGAGGCCAATGTGCCGTTCTTCAGCATCAGCGGATCGGACTTTGTTGAGATGTTTGTCGGGGTCGGGGCCTCTCGTGTTCGCGACCTCTTTGAGCAGGGGAAGAAACACGCTCCCTGCATCATCTTTATCGACGAAATCGACGCGGTGGGTCGGCTTCGTGGGGCGGGATTGGGTGGCGGTCACGATGAGCGTGAACAGACGCTCAACCAATTGCTCGTCGAGATGGATGGGTTCGATACGACAGAAGGCGTGATTTTGGTTGCGGCGACCAACAGGCCCGATGTCCTTGACCCTGCCTTGCTCAGGCCTGGCCGTTTCGACCGGCAAGTAGTGGTGAATCGGCCCGACTTGCGCGGACGCGCTGAAATTCTCAAGGTACACACGAAAAAGGTTCCCATTGCGGCGAATGTGGTGCTGGACAAGATCGCGCGCGGAACGCCTGGATTCTCAGGGGCCGATCTGGAGAACCTGGTCAATGAAGCGGCTCTCTGGGCTGCACGGCTCAACAAAAAAGAGGTTGAGCTGATCGACTTTGAAATGGCGAAAGACAAAGTGCTGATGGGTGCCGAACGAAAGAGCTTGGTCTTGAGCGATGAGGAGAAACGGACAACGGCCTATCATGAAGCAGGGCATGCCTTGATTGCTAAACTGATTCCGGGAACCGATCCGGTGCATAAGGTCACGATTATTCCTCGCGGACGCGCCTTGGGCGTCACGATGCAGCTCCCTGTCGACGATCGGCACGGCTATTCGAAGGGGTACCTGTATAACCAGCTCGCGATCCTCATGGGGGGACGTGTCGCTGAAGAGTTGGTCTTGAATGAGATGACGACCGGAGCAGGCAACGATCTCGAACGGGCGACCGACCTCGCAAGGAAAATGGTTTGTGAATGGGGCATGAGCGAAAAGATGGGGCCCCTGACATTCGGCAAACAAAACGAACAAGTGTTTCTTGGACGTGAGCTTGGGAGCCAGCGGGACTTCAGTGAATCGATCGCGATGGAAATTGACCAAGAAGTGAAGCGGCTTGTGATGGAGAACTATGATCGCACCAAGCGTCTGCTGACAGAAAATATGGTCAGTCTGAAGCGGTTGGCGGAAGCTCTTTTGGAAAAAGAAGTGCTTGACGGATCCGACATCGACAATATTCTCTTGCAGTCCTCATCGCAAGCAGTTCCTGCCTAATCATGCATACCTGATCCCGGGACTCCATTTCAGGGCATTGGAGTCCCGGGGCAGTACATCTGACCGACAATGCCGAGAAGGCGGCCTTCTCCTGTTTGGGCTCTGCCCTGCCTCTATACGGTTACGTGTAGGTGGCAGTGACGCATCAGTCTCGGCTGTCTAGTTGATCTGGTTTATTTGGGTTGTCTTGTTTACTTGGTTCTCTGGACAACCAGATGAACTAAACAAACCAATTCAACCAAATAACATGTTAATTAATCGGAGGCACAGTCGTGTGGTGAGAGAGCCTAAGTTATTGACCAGACAGGCAAAGGATCGGCTGATTGAGTTTCACGATCGGCCGTTGATTATGGGCGTCGTTAATGTGACGCCCGATTCCTTCTTTGACGGTGGCCGCTACTTGGATACAGATGCCGCTGTGGCCCATGCCGTTCGCTTGGTGGAAGAAGGGGCGGATCTTTTGGATCTGGGCGCAGAGTCGACGCGGCCCGGCGCTGAAATCGTGAGCGAAGACGAAGAACTACGTCGTGTGATTCCCGTTGTGGCCGCATTGGCAAAAGTCGTCACCGTTCCCATCTCCATCGATACCTCGAAGGCTGCGGTCGCGCAAGCGGCCCTCGACGCAGGAGCGGTCATTGTCAACGATGTGACGGCATTACGAGGCGACCCGGCGATGGTCGAGGTCGTTGCCCGTGCGGGGGCTGGAATCGTCCTCATGCACATGCAGGGCATGCCTCGTACCATGCAGCAAGCTCCCCATTACGATGATGTCCTTGGTGAGGTTTCTGCGTTTTTCGAGGATCGGGTTCGTTTTGCAATAGCGCATGGCATTGCGCGAAGGCAGATCATTCTTGATCCAGGGATTGGATTTGGTAAGCTGCTCATACATAACCTAGCGTTGTTAGCCCAATTGGTTCAGTTTCATCAGTTTGACTGTCCATTACTGGTCGGTGTTTCACAAAAGGGGTTCCTGGGTCAGATCCTCGATCGCCCGGTCCAGGAACGTCAATGGGGTACTGCGGCGGCAGTGGCCATGGCCGTCGATCGCGGAGCTGAGATCCTGCGCGTGCATGATGTGAGGGCCATGAAAGATGTGGTTCAAGTGGCAGCGGCAATGAGTCGAGAAACAATCGTATCGAGGAAAGCTCAACATGCGTAAATTGTTTGGTACCGATGGCGTTCGCGGGGTCGCCAACCGCGATCCCATGACCAGCGAGATAGCGATGCAACTGGGGCGAGCTGCCGCGCATTTGTTTAAGCGCCGGGCTGGACGCCACCAGATTGTGATCGGTAAGGATACCCGCATCTCCGGCTATATGTTGGAGTCGGCGCTGACCTCTGGGATTTGCTCGATGGGTGTGGATGTGTTGCTGGTCGGTCCGATGCCGACGCCGGCGATTGCGTTTTTGACGAGGAGTTTGCGGGCGGATGCAGGGGTTATGATTTCAGCCTCGCACAATCCCTATCAGGATAACGGGATCAAGTTTTTTTCCAACGACGGATTCAAGCTTCCGGATGAAATGGAAGCCCGCATTGAGGAGCTCATTGTTTCAAACGAAATTGCCCATCTAAGACCGACGGCTGATGACATCGGGAAAGCCCATCGAATCGACGACGCCGAGGGACGTTACATCGAGTTCGTCAAGCGATCTCTCCCTAAAGAGCTGGATTTCCAGGGGATTAAGATGGTGGTGGATTGCGCGAATGGCGCGGCCTATAAGGTCGCGCCGACCGTATTGCGTGAGCTGGGGGCGAAGGTTGAGGTGATTGGGAATAAGCCTGACGGAATGAATATCAATGCCGGCTGCGGCGCCGTGCATCCTGAACTATTGCAGAAGGCCGTACACGAGCATGGAGCTGATCTAGGGGTCGCGTTGGACGGGGATGCCGATCGCGCCATCTTTGTCTGCGAGCAGGGGCGTGTTGTGGACGGTGATCATATTATGGCGATGTTGGCGCTCGATCTTCAACGCCAAGGACAATTGGCAAAGCAGACGGTGGTGGGGACCGTCATGAGCAATTTCGGATTGGAATTGGCGATGACGAAAGCCGGCATTAGCCTTGAGCGGACTGCAGTCGGTGATAGATACCTGCTAGAACGGATGTTGGCGGAGGGATACAACTTCGGCGGCGAACAATCCGGCCATTTTATTTTCCTCGATCATAATACAACCGGCGACGGCTTGATCTCCGCATTGCAAGTCCTGTCGCTGCTGAAGCGCACAGGGAAACCCTTGTCCGAACTGGCTCAAGCCATGACGGCAGTACCTCAAGTGTTACTCAATGTAAGCGTCACGAAGAAGCCGAGCCTCGACAGGGTTCCGGAATTGCAACGCGCGATTTCAGAAAGCGAACAGCGGCTCAACGGGAGTGGACGCGTGTTGGTGCGCTACTCCGGGACCGAACCTCTGTTGCGAGTGATGGTCGAGGGGAAAAGCGATAGCTTGATTCGTGAAGTGGCCAATCATCTTGTAGAAGTCGTCAAGACGCATCTCGGTTAGGTTTTCTCATCCTCCCTGAGGCAGGCTGATGCTGCCGTCCCTCGCCGCTACTTTCATTGTCGGACTATTCGTCGGTTCGCAGATTCAGTTTTTCCCTCTGTCCGCCTCATTCCTGCTTCTCTTCGCTGCGCTTGGCGCTTTCCTCCTCGAACGGTTGAATCGTTATTCTGCCAGTCAGGCGACATGGCTCTACGGAACAGTCTTGTTTGGCGTTGTCTATTGGGCAGTGGCTGTCAACTTGACTGCCAAACCTCCAATAAACGAGTCATCGCCCGATTCGATAAGGGAGATTACCGGTCGTATTGTGGCTCCAGTTCAACAGGCGCCGCAACGTCTTGTCATGATCATACGATCGGACGATCGAATCGATGAGTCGGGACAGTCCAGACAGGTCAAACTGACCTGGCGCGAGAATGAACGAATATTCTTTCAGGGCGATGTGGTCGCCTTTCGTGAAAAATTGCGCCGTCCGAGCGGATCCTTGAATCCAGGTGGATTCGACTATGAAGCCTATCTGGAACGGCAGGGGATCGATGCGGTTGCCACGGTGACCGGACCAGAGACGGTGAGGTTCATTGAATCAGGACAAACGCATATCTGGTGGTCTGTCTGGAATCGATTCGATCGGTGGCGGAGCAGTATCCGTCTCGCAGCAATACAGACTATTTCCCAGCCGGCGCTGGGGCTCTATCTGGGCATTATCATCGGCGATCGCGGCTATTTGGATCAAGATCTGAGCGATCAATTCATGGTGACCGGAACGGTCCATCTCCTGTCTATTTCAGGGAGCCACCTGGGTCTCGTTGCGCTGCTCATCTTTACGGTCGTCAGATGGTCCACGCTGTTATTGCCTGCGGATTGGCTTCTAACGCTGTCTCGGAGAATCACGCCGACTCGCCTGGCCGTTCTCTGTACCTTCCCTCCGGTTGCAGCCTATGCCTGCCTGGCAGGGGCGGAATTGGCAACGATGCGGTCGTTGCTGATGATGGCTGTGGGGCTGGGCGCGATCTGGCTCGGCCAGGAACGTCGTCTATTCCATGCCCTCTCTGCCGCCGCAATGGGGATGTTGCTGCATGATCCTCAGGCGCTGTTCGATATTTCCTTTCAACTCTCCTTCTTGTCCGTCATGGCGATTGTCGTGTGGATTTCCTGGCCTGCTACGAAGGAGCCAGAACCGGAAGAGGCGCCGGAGAAGACGGCAACCATCAAAACCTGCCTTCGATGGGGGAAAGACTCCATGGTCATGAGCGGGGTTGTCACCCTGGTGACCCTTCCGCTTGTTGCATATTATTTCAATCAATTTCCTTGGCTTGGCCTATTCACCAATATTATGGCAGTTCCTGTGATGGGGGTTCTGTTGGTTCCAGTCGGGCTATGCGCTGCTGTTTGGCAGATTTTGGGTGAGGCAAGCACCTTGCCTCTGGCTTCACTAAATCAGTGGCTGCTCGAATACTTTGTTATGGCGATACGTTTTGTGTCGATGCTGCCTGGAGGAGAATGGCATGTCGCAGCCCCCTCCGTTCCTACCATGTTGTTATTTTATGCTTGCCTAGTCGTCATCTGGAAGCACAAGGGGCGACCGGTATTCCGGTGTGCTGCGGGAGCCGGAGCGTTGTTGGTATTACTCTGGTGGGCCTGGTCGCCGCGTGTGTTTCTTGACGGGGATCGCTTCCGAGTGACGTTCTTGGATGTGGGACAAGGCGATAGCGCGGTCGTTGAGTTGCCTGATGGACAGGTGGTCTTGATCGATGGAGGGGCGACCTATGAGCGATTCGACATGGGCCGTGGGGTGGTGGCTCCTTTTCTCTGGAACCGGGGAATACGTGTTATCGATCAGGTCATCGGCACACATCCCCAGCTCGATCATGTCGGAGGTCTGGCTTGGGTGGTACGCCATTTCGGCGTGAACCGTTATTGGGGATCGGGAGAGACTCGTGAAGAATTGTTCTATAGGCGATTGCAGCAGTCATTGGCCGATCGAGGGTTACAAGAGCAGGTGGCCAAAGAGGGACAGGAGATTCTGTCGGTCGGTTCCTGCAGGATGGCAGTGCTCAACCCGTCGGACGATGCGCCACTCAACGTGGCACAACGCGATAGCAATGTGAGTGGACATAGGTTGAACAATCGTTCAGTGGTGACCCGGCTGACTTGTGGTGATCACAGGATGCTCTTCGCTGCGGATGTCGAGCAAGATGGCTTGGCACGGATGGCCCATGCACTGTCTCATGGTCCGGTCGAGGTTCTGAAGGTGCCTCATCACGGTGCATTGAGTTCGTTGAATCGTGATTGGTTGACAACAGTGCATCCTCGGTATGCGGTATTTTCAGCAGGGCGCCATAATCGGTACAGACATCCGGCGGCTGCCGTACTCGATGCCTATCGGGCGGAGGGCAGTATGCTCTTGAGAACTGATCATGATGGTGGAGTATGGTTTACCGGAGCAGTCTCCGACCCAGTGCTTCAAGTGCATCGCGCTCGGGAGCTAGTGGCACAGCCGACAAACCCTGCGTCGTGCTTCTGGAGCTGTGAACAAGCGAACTGGGTACGTGTATGGAAACGATGGCGCGAGTGATACTGGTTTGTTTGGTTTTTTTGGTTGAACGAAACTAACCAGACAAACCGAAACAACCAAACAAACCAAATAACGTTTTTTCTGCCGGGGGCTTGCACTCAGCCGCAGTTCCCGCTACAAGATTCCTCATGGTTCCTACCGTCGAATGGAAAGATGGCGCAGTACGGCTGCTCGACCAAAGCCGCTTGCCGGAGTTCGTTGAATTTCTTGACTGCCGGGATTATCAGACCGTCGCCGAGGCTATTCGCAGCCTCAAGGTCAGAGGAGCCCCGGCCATTGGTGTGACCGCGGCCATGGGGGTCGCACTCGGCGCTCAATCGGTCGTAGCTACCGATTATGAGTCCTTCACGAAGGAGGTCCTGGTAATCTGCGGTCACCTCGCAGCCACCAGGCCGACGGCGGTGAACCTGTTTTGGGCCATCGAACGAATGAAAAGCCTGCTTACCTCCTTACACACGCAACCCATTGCCTCTATCAAAGCCGCCCTCTTGAAGGAATCTCAAGTGATTCTCGATGAAGATATCGCCCTCTGTAAGGCGATGGGCCAGCACGGAGCGAAACTCATTGCGACTGGTCAAACGGTGCTGACCCACTGTAATGCTGGCGCGTTGGCGACCGCCGGGTACGGAACGGCATTGGGCGTCATTCGCGCAGCCTGGGAGCAGGGGAAGAAAATTCAAGTCATTGCAGATGAAACCAGGCCGGTGCTGCAGGGCGCGAGGCTGACAGCCTGGGAGTTGATGCAGGACAAGATTCCCGTGACCCTCATTACGGACAATATGGCCGGCTCACTCATGCGGCAAGGGAAGATTCAGCTCTGTATCGTGGGGGCCGATAGGATTGCGGCAAATGGGGACGTAGCCAACAAGATCGGCACCTATTCAGTCGCTGTGTTGGCGAACGCTCATGGGATTCCATTTTATGTGGCCGCACCCTATTCCACGATCGATCTGAAGACCAAATCAGGAGAAGATATTCCAATCGAACAACGGAATCCCTCAGAAGTTACCACCATCCACGGCAGCCACCCCGTGGCGCCCAAAGGAGTCGCAGTCTACAATCCCGCGTTCGACGTGACCCCGGCAGAGTTGATCACCGGTATCATCACAGAACGAGGCGTCTTCAAGCCTGGCGAATTGGCCGACCAGTTTCGGTCATGACTTGCCGCTCCCATATCGTTCCCGCTGAATGATCTTCCAGCCAACGTCGACTTTCCAATCAAGACTCTTGACCTGATCACACTCTGCCGAAGTTTGAGAAGGAAATAATGAAGCAATTCGGAGGGCGTCACCCAACGACCGATGGTTCACGCGCGCGCGTTACGTAGGTGTTCATCCAGGGTTTTTAGCAGGGGGAGATGCGAGGAGAGCCGGCGATACACATCCTTGGCGAGCGCTTCGTCATAGGTGTGGGCAGTACGATTTCTGTCTTCGAGCATGGCCAGCCACCCGGCTTCGTCACCGATCCAGCCATTCTTGTATGCCAGCTTGAGGCAACCTTTCGGCGATTGGCAGTCTAGCCCTTCAGTACGCGCCTGTTCTTGGATCACTTTCCAGGCCAATTCAAAGCAAAACTCAAAGCGCTGGATGGCGGCATCTCGGGTGAGGTCTGTTTCCGGAGCCATGAGGGCTTCGTTGAAGCGCACGATGGCGTGGCTGAAACTGTCGCGCCGTGTGGTCATACGCGGACTCCGTGACGAATGATTTCATTTCTGAACGCCTCGCCTACGGTGTGGAGATCTACGAGGTCGATTTCATGAAGCGTTGCCACGTTGTCCGCAAGTGCTCGGAGCTCGGCCAGTAGCTCAGGTGGGAAAGCCGTGGAACCGGAAATTGCGATGTCCACGTCGGCGTGGGGCCTGGCTGTGCCTTTTGGCCAGGACCCAAACCAGATCACCTCGATGTCAGTGCCTAGGACGAGTCTGGCTAGATGGGCGACCTCTTGCGCGATCTGTCGAGGCCGAGCTATGAGTTCTTCGTGGAGCATGTGCCCAGTGTAACGGTTCTAGCAATGATGTCAACAAGGCTGGCCTGATCTCTTGCCTTCTCTGATGGCCCGCCATCGACCTATTTCCACGTTATCTCCTTACGGCAATATGGGCGCCCTGTCAATTGAGTCGTTCCTGGCGACGAGCCACTTCACCTATACACTTCCAACGCAGAACACTGATGGAGCGAGGTCGAGGAATTTGTCGCATCTTCGGCTCTTGCAAGCCTATTATCAGCCACTTATAATGCGCCAGCGCTGTTCAATCTATTTCTAACTGTCTGGAGGAATCTCAGAGCCTATGAGTGAACGAACCTTAGCCATTATCAAGCCTGATGCGGTGAAGAAGAACGCGATCGGCGATATTATTTCCCGTTATGAAAAAGCCGGCCTGAAGCCTGTGGCCATCCGCATGATGCAGTTCTCCAAATCGACGGCCGAAGGGTTTTATGCCGTGCATAAAGCCCGTCCGTTTTTCGATAGCCTTTGCACGTTCATGGTATCAGGCCCGGTCGTGGTGCTGGTCCTGCAGGGTGACAATGCGATCAAGAAGAACCGTGAGCTGATGGGAGCGACCGATCCGGCCAAGGCAGAGACCGGCACGATTCGCAAGGCCCATGGGGCGAACATTGAATTCAACGCCGTGCATGGCTCCGATTCGCCGGAGACCGCCAAGTTCGAGATCGGATACTTCTTCGCTGAAATGGATTTAGTCGGATAGGACGACCGAGGGGAGAGAGCATGATTCCTCAAGAGCTTCGTTACCACGAAGAGCATGAATGGGTGCGAGTGAGCGGTACACAAGCGACCGTCGGCATCAGTCATTTTGCCCAGGATGCATTGGGCGATATCGTCTTCATCGATATGCCGAAGCCAGGCTCTGTCGTCACGGCAGGGCAGCAGATCGGTGAAGTCGAATCGACCAAGACAACCTCCACGATCTACACGCCCGTGAGCGGCACCATTGTGAAGGTGAATGCCGACTTGAAGGATCACCCGGAAGTGGTGAATTCAGATCCTTACGGCAAAGGTTGGATGGTGGTCATCGATTTGTCGAATACGGGTGAGATAGACAAGCTCATGACGGCTGCCCAGTACGAAACCTTTCTTGCCGGCCAGAAACATTGAACCCTTGTGTGTGGGGAATTTTGGTGCATTTCGCAATGAATCACTCGGCAATGAGCCGGTGACTCAATGACTTCCCTGAAGCACATCGCTGTTCTTGGGGCAGGGCCTGGCGGGTATGTCGCAGCCATTCGGGCTGCTCAACTTGGCGCCCGCGTCACCGTTATCGAATCCCATGCGCTCGGCGGCGTCTGTTTGAATTGGGGTTGCATTCCCAGCAAAACCCTCCTGTCGGTCGTCGAACTCGGAGACAAGGTCAACAAAGCAGCGGACATGGGCCTAATGGTCCAAGGACCGGTCACGTATGACCTTGCTCGGATGGTTGCGCGGAAGAACAAGGTGGTGGCGACTCTCGTGAAGGGCATTGCGACGCTCTTTAAGTCCTGGAATATCGAACAAGTGCAAGGAACCGGATCGCTACGGGATCACCGGACTGTTGCGGTAACGGCATCAGATGGAGGAGTACAGGACATTCAGGTTGACGCTATCGTAATTGCCACAGGGTCGTCCTGGCCGAACCTTCCACAGTTTCCGATCGATGGACAACAGCTCCTCACGAGTCAGCACCTCCTGGACTTGGAATGTATTCCCGCCAGTTTGCTTATCGTCGGTGGGGGAGTCGAAGGGTGCGAGTTTGCGGCACTCTATAGCGGTCTGGGGACGGAAGTGACCATGGTCGAATTGATGCCGCGCGTGCTTCCTCTGGAGGATGAGGACATCTCCTCCACGATGGAGCGAGAGCTGAAAAAACGTGGTGTAACGGTTCTGACTGGGACGACCGTCGAAAAGCTCGAACGGTCGGCGACGATGGTGACCGCTCACCTCAAAGATGGCTCGCAGGTGGTGGCTGAAAAACTGCTGGTGTCCGTGGGTCGAGGAATGAACAGCAGAGGTATCGGGCTAGAACAGGTGGGAGTACAGACGGGACGACGAGGGGAGATTCTCGTTAACGAGCGGATGGAAACGACTGTGCCTGGCATCTACGCCATCGGCGATGTCGTCGGCAAGGCTATGTTGGCGCATGTGGCTTCGGCGCAGGGTAAAGTCGCGGCTGAGAATATCATGGGGCATCAGGCGACGGTTCGCTACGATGTCATCCCAGCCGGAATCTTTACCCTGCCGGAAATCGGTCGTGTGGGCTTGACGGAGCAGCAAGCCCGTGAACGAGTTCAGGCTGCCGGGCAGAATCCAGATATGACGATCAAAGTGGGACGTTTTCGCTATGCAGGGTTGGGGAAGGCGCAAGCGACTGGGGATACGACAGGGTTGTTCAAGGTCATTGCCGAGTCGCCGAGCGGCAAAATTCTTGGTGTGCATATCGTCGGAGCCCATGCAGCCGATCTGGTGCATGAGGCGGCCATGGCGATGCAAGTGGGCGCGACAGTAGCGCAAATGGCGGAGATGATCCATGCCCATCCGACGTTGTCCGAGGGTCTGATGGAGGCAGCAGAAGATGTCGAAGGGATAGCAATTCATCAAGCAAGAAGAAAAGAGGTCGTAAAGTCATCAAGTCGTCAAGTCTGAAAGTCGTCAGGTCATAAAGTCTTCGGATATTAGACTTGATGACATTCGACTTTGGACATTCGATGTTCGACATTCGACTTTACGACTTTTGACATTTGACCTGAAGACTATGCTGTATTCTTTATTCATTAAGCTCGGGATGTTCGTGGCGACTATGGGAGTCGTCTTCTGGATTGGGTGGACCCTGCCTGGCTCATTCGATCGAACGCACGAGGTCACTGCCGACTCGTCTGAGGATAGGCAGGCTGAGATGGCGTTCAACGAGGAGAGTGCGACGGCGGCGAGCCCATCTCCTGCAGGCATGTCGTCAGAGCGTCAGACGATTGCCGCGATTCCAAAACGGCCATCCAAGGGGCGACTTGATTTGAATCGGGCGACAAAGCAAGATTTCGATGCATTGCCTGGGGTCGGCCCAAAGTTGGCAGAGCGGATCCTGAAGCATCGGCAATCGGTCGGGGTTTTCCAATCGCTTGACGATTTGCTAGAGGTGAAGGGTATCGGGAAAAAGACGTTTGAGCGCATTCGTCCATTGGTCACGGTGACGCCAAGCGATCAGTCTGTAGAGAGGGTGAAACAGGCGACATGAGCGAGCTTTCCCGCCAACTTGAATTAATTCATCGCGGCGCCGTGGAGGTGATCCAGCAGGCCGAACTTGAATCGAAGCTCACGCGTTCCTTGAAGGAGAACCGTCCGTTGCGTGTGAAGGCTGGATTCGATCCGACTGCGCCGGACCTCCATCTGGGCCATACGGTTTTGATCCACAAGCTGAAGCATTTCCAGGAACTGGGCCACCAAGTCATTTTCTTGATCGGCGATTTTACCGGCATGATCGGCGATCCAACCGGCCAATCCGAAACACGCGTTGCGCTCTCTAAAGAGAAGGTACTGGAGAATGCCAAGACCTACGAGCGGCAGATTTTTAAAATCCTGGATCCTGCGAAGACCCTGGTTGAATTTAATAGCCGGTGGATGGGTACGATGACCGCGGAAGGGTTAATCCATCTGAGCGCGCATAGCAGTGTCGCGCGGATGCTTGAACGGGACGATTTTCATAAACGCTATCACGAGCAGAAACCGATCAGCATCCATGAGTTCATGTATCCTCTCGTGCAGGGCTACGATTCCGTCGCGCTCAAGTCCGATGTCGAACTGGGGGGTACCGATCAGAAGTTCAATCTGTTGATGGGGCGTGAGTTGCAACGGGACTATGGCCAAGAACCCCAAGTGGTGATTACGATGCCGCTGCTTGAGGGGACGGACGGTGTGAAGAAAATGAGCAAGAGCGTCGGGAACTACATCGCGCTGGAAGAGGCGCCGAACGAGATGTTCGGCAAGCTCATGTCGATCAGTGACACGTTGATGTTTCGGTACTATGAGCTGCTCACGACGGAAGATTTGGCCGGAATCAAGGCGGCCCATCCGATGGAGGCGAAGCAAGCCCTCGCAGCGTTGATCGTGGCTCGGTATAACGGGGCGGAAGCCGGCCAACAAGCGAGGGCGGCGTTTCAGCAGAAATTCCAGGAACGGGAATTTCCTAGCGAGCCGGACGTGCGGTTGACCTTGACCCTAGCAGACTTACGAGAAGGGCAGACCATCGGTCTTGTCGATCTGGTGACCAAAACAGGACTTGTGCCAAGTAAAAGCGAGGCCCGACGGCTGATTATTCAAGGGGGTCTGGAGGTCGATGACCAGAAGCAGAGCGACGCGAATGCCCTGTTATCGATTGTGCCAGGAAGAGCGTATCGTCTGAAGGTTGGGCGCAGAAAGTTCGCGCTGGTGGAACTGCGTTAATTTCCCTTACAAGAAGCGTACTGACTAAAGCAGCCCCTCACGAACAAGTCTCTCGCTTACAGGGTCAAGAGGAGTATCCTCATGACCCTGTAAGTCTGCAATCGTCTACAACAGGAAATTGGTGGCGCTCAGGACGTCGTCGGTCTTGACCTCGATCTGGAAGTCCACCACGCTGTCGCCGTTGATATCGCCCTGCACGAGATATCCGCCCGCGTTCAAGGTCAGGACGAGCTGGCCGGCGACCCCGCTGAACCCAGACACGATCACGAAGGCGTTGTTTCCGACGGCGGCGGTATTCGCGTCGATCTGAGACAGATCGATTTTGTCGCCTTCGGACACGCTGAAGTCATTGATCTTGTCCTGCACCGTTACCGTGGAGTCCGAGACCAGGGTGTACTGGAAGGTATCGGCACCCGCGCCGCCTGTCAGATCGTCTCGATCTGCGCCGCCGGCCAGGATGTCGTTGCCGTCCCCGCCGTCGATCGTATCTTGGCCTGCGCCACCAAAGATCGTATCGGTTCCGCCGCCCGAGCTGACGTCGTCGTCACCGGCCTGACCGTAGATCGTATCGTTGGTATCGGCCGTCGTGATGATGTCATCACCGGTGGTTCCCATGATCGATCCTGCCGGAGGCGCTTCCGGTGCGCCAAGCACCGTCACCGTGACGCGTGCCGTCGAGAGCGCCCCGCTGCTGTCCCTCATGGTGTAGGTGAACGTGTCGAGGGCTACTCCACTGTCCAGATATTGGAACGCCTGGCCGACGGTATAGACCACGCCAGACCCATCGGCTGCGATGGTTGCGGTCCCCTGCAGGCCTGTTGTATCCAGTGAGACGATCGTCTTTGTATCGCCGGCATCCAGATCCGTATCGTTGGCCAAGACGTTAAGAGCCAAGGCCGCGGCATCCTCGGAGATCGTGAGCCCATCGTTCACGGCCACTGGGCCATCATTGGCGCCAACGACGGTAACCGTTACAGTCCCAGTGGACTGGGCTCCTTTGCTGTCCTGAATCGTGTAGCTGAAGCTCTCGGTCGCTGGTGCCCCCGCTTTCTGATTCTGGAATGCGTTGCCAACGGTGTAGACGATGTTGCCGTCCTGGACCGATGCTGTCCCTTGCAGACCGGCGGTATTGATTCCCACGAGGCTAAAACTATCGCCAGCCTCGCTGTCTGCGTCGCTGTCGTTCGCCAGCACATCGATCGATACCGGCGCACCGTTTTCAGTGGCCGTGGCGCTATCGGCTGCGGCGACTGGCGTCTGGTTGGTCCCGGTGACGGTCACCGTGACCGTCGCGGTCGACTGCAGGCCCAGGCTATCCTGCATGGTGTAGGTAAACGTCTCTGTTGCCGTTTGGCCGAAGGTCAGATTGAGCAGCGAACCACCAGCCGTATACGTCACCGCACCCCCGCCCACCGCAATCGCCACCGAGCCTTGCAGGCCGCTGCCGTCGACCGCGACAACGGTCTTGGTGTCGGGGATATCCACGGGCGTCGCGTCAACGACAACGTCAAGCAGATCGACGATCGGCGGCTGTGGCGGGACGACGCGCTTGTCGGGATCCGTGTCGTTCGCGAGCACGTCGATGGTGAGCGGCGCGCTGTCGGCCACGACGGTTGCGCTGTCGTTCACCGCAGAGGGCGCGTCGTTCACGCCAGTCACTGTGACGGTCACCACACCAGTTGATCCGCCGGCGAGCGTGTAACGGAAGGTGTCGACGCCGACCTCGCCCTGGTTAAGGCTTTGCAATGGCGTGTAAAGGATGCTCTGCCCATCCGCGGCGATCGACACCTGGCCGAGCAAACGCGGGAAGCCTGGCGCGAACCCGTATTGGGTGTTGCCCGTTGCACTGCCGATCACGAAATAACCGCCGAACTGACCGCTGCCGTCGACCGAGTCGATCGTCAGGGCGCCGCCGGGGTTCGCGTCGTTGGTATCGTTCGCCAGCACGTTGATGGTGATCGCTCCGCCATCCTCCGCAGCCACCGCATGGTCGGCCACCGCCTTAGGCCCATCGGTCACGCCTGTGACCGTTAGGGTCACCGTCGCTGTCGATTGCGCTCCGGCGCGATCTCGCATCGTATAGGTGAAGGTCTCGGTAGCGGTTTCCCCCGCTATCAATGATTGGAAGGCCGACCCCGCTGAGTATAGAATCCCCGCCCCATTCGTCGCCACCCTGACAGTCCCGGCCAAACCAGTGCCGTTGACCGACACGATCGTCTTCATATCGCCCGCATCTGCGTCCGTATCGTTCGCCAACACTCTCAGCAACACGTTATTCGCGTCTTCCGTCACGGTCAGCGTATCCACATTGGCCACCGGCGCATCGTTCGCGCCCGTGACGATCACGGTCACGGCGGCTGTCGAAACAGCGCCGTTGCCGTCCTGCACGGTGTAGCTGAATCGTTCCGTCGCCGTCTGCCCTGTCCGGAGGGATTGGAATATATTGCCGACACTGTAGACCACACCTTGGCCGCCTTCATCAATCGTGGCCGTGCCCCGCAGCCCAGTGGTATTCAGCGACAGCACCCGCTTCGTATCGCCGGCATCGGCATCACGATCGTTGTTCAACACATTCAACAGGACCGGCGCACTGTCTTCAGAGGCGGCCGCACTATCCGCCACAGCCACCGGCACATCGTTCACGCCTGTCACCGTGACCGTGACCGTCGTGGCTGACTGAGCCCCAAGGGTATCAACCACGGTGTAGGTGAACTGCTCCGTCGCCGTCTCGCCTGCGCGCAGCTGCTGGAATGCCTGGCCCACCGTGTAGATGATACCAGTGCCGCCCGGTGCGATCGCTACCTTACCCTGGAGGCCTGTATTGCTGAGACTGTGCACCGACTTGCCCTGACCTGCGTCCGGGTCGAGATCGTTTGCCAATACATCGATCGTGACCGGTCCACCATTTTCCGTGGCGGTGGCCACATCGGCCACTGCCACCGGCGCGATATTGTCGGCGGCGATCACCACCGTGACCGTCGCCGTCGATTGCACACCGGCCGAATCTTGAATCGTGTAGCTGAACGTTTCTGTGGCCGTTTCACCCGGCGGTAAATTCAGGAATGCGTCACCCACCGTATAGATGAGGCTGGCGCCACCTGGCGCCAGCGCGACCGTGCCCTGCAAGCCGGTCGTATCGAGCGCCACGACTGTCTTGGTATCCCCAGCATCGGGATCCGTATCGTTCGCCAACATATTGATCGACACCGGCGCGGCGTTCTTTCCGATGGTGATTTGGTCCGCCACCGCGGTGGGTGCATCGTTCACACCCGTGATGGTCACGACCAGACTCGATGACGATGTAGCTCCAGCTGCATCCCGCATGGTGTAGAAAATCGTTTCGGTGAGTACTTGACCTGCCCTCAGCGCCTGAAGGGCCTGGGTCGGCGTATAGACGACGCCTTGACCGTCCGGCGCGATCGACACGGCGCCTCGGATTGCCGGAATAGCAGGGGTGACAACGAACGTGGTGAATGTCGAGGTATTAGCCGACGTAATCACAATTTGAGACGGACGCCCGTTGCCGTCGACGGCGGTCACGGTCTTCGTGTCGCCCGCATCGGGATCTTGGTCGTTGGCGAGCACATTCACGGTGATGGCCCCGGTATCTTCAGACACTGACACGCGATCGCCGATGGCCACAGGCGCATCGTTGACACCGGTAATCATGACTGTCACGGTCGCCGTGGACTGCACGCCGGCGCTATCTACGACGGTATAGCGGAACTGATCGGTCGCCGTTTCACCAGTTGGCAGCACTTGATTCGGCGAGTAATAGATCATCGGAACCCCGCCGCTGGAGGCAAACGCCGTCGTTCCAACCGTCCCGGTCCTATCGATGGACAGAACCCGCAGCGCATCGCCGGCATCCGGATCCGTATCGTTCGCCAGGACGTTGATCAGAATGGCTTGATGTTCTTGAGCCGACGCGCTGTCCGCGACGGCCACCGGACCATCGTTCGTGCCGGTGATCGTTACCGACACCACCGCAGTCGAAGTGGCGCCGTCCGTATCCCGCATCGTGTAGCTAAAGGTCTCCGTCGCGGTGGTTCCGGCTGTCAATGAATTGAACGCTTGCCCAACTGAGTACAGCAGGCTAGTACCATTTGGGGCTATGGATACAGTCCCTTGCAGGCCTTGGCTGCTTACCCCCACGATCGTCTTCGCGTCGCCGGCGTTTGCATCCGTATCGTTCGCGAGCACATCGATCACAATGTCCAGACCGTTTTCCTGCGCCGAAGCCGTATCAGCCACGGCGACCGGCGCGGCGTTCACAGAGACGACACCGCCTGCGATGGAACCGGCATTGACGATAGGGAGTGGCCCATTGTTGACGGTCAAGGCGCCGACCAGATCGGTCGCTATTGCCGTGAACGAGGCTAACGAACCTGCCGCGTTAATATTATTGAGCGTGAGGCGCCCATTTCCATCGGCGTTCGTCGTAATGGTCAGTGCCGTGGTCGCATCCGTTCCGGTCAGATGCACATCCCAGAGCTCGCCGTTCTTCACGACTTCGCCTGTGCCTGGTCCGGTGAGGCTGAATGTGGCGACGGTGCTGTCTGCGTCTCGCAGCGTCAGTGGCGTCTGGCCGGTCTTGCCTGGCACGGAACCGAACTGCCAGGCCACGTTGAGGGTACCACCGACAGCGACGTTGTTCGTTTCGCTGTTTTCGACAGTCGTATTGGCGTCGTCGACTTTGGCGAGCAACTGATAGGTTCCAGGGTCAAGCTGGGTTGAGATTGTGAATGGAACAGTAAAATCTTTCGATTGTCCGGCACTGACCCCGCCACCACTCACGGCAGTACCGATCAGGATATCGGACTCATCGAGTGTCGAGTCCTGTGAAATGTAGACCCCGACTTCCATACCATTGGAGTCCAGGGTGCCTTGGTTCACCACCTGGACGATGGCAGAGCCTGCGCTCCCCTCAAGCGCGGGATTCGGCAGAACGGAAGATTGGATGACGCCGCTCAGATCGGCAGCCAGTAAGATGCGTGATTCCAGCGGCTCAAGCTGAAAGGCACTGACAGACCGATGCGCTGATGCTCTTGCCCGTTGACGGCGCCAGCCCGCCAGGTAGACTCGAAGCGACTGTAAGAATGATGGGGGATCGATGGTGCGCATTTTTTAGACTCCGATATAGTTCGATATAGCTTTGGTTAGGGAACGTCTGATTAATTTCCTTTTCGTCGAGCAATCGGTTCTTGGGGTGGTCAATTAGGGCTATCCGTCCTTAGTGCAGTGATGTAGTGGGACATAATGCCAATGTAGGGAGACATAATACTTATGTAGGGGGTACATAATACTCGTGGATCCCTTCCGTCAAGAGAGAGGAAATACGTACCTGTTAGGTTAGACGATGGTCTTGCGTTGGCGTAAACGAAATAGAGAGATTTTTTCAGGATGGATGCCAGCTCATGATCACACCACATTTCATGTCGGCTGTGGAGCCAGCAGCTTCCTATGAGACCTTTCCCTCAAACGTTCTTTGCGCCGTCGTCAGGCGCGAGTCTCGCGTTTCTTTACCGGGGGCGTCACTGGTGGAGATTGAATGCGGGAAGACAGTTCCTTGTCCGTCACTGACTGATCCGACCATGGCTGAGGATGGTCCGTCAGGTGCTGGAGCATTCTGGTCTGCATATGGGGAACCAACTGTGTTTGCCACCTGTGAACGAGCGTAGGATCCGCCGTCCATTTCAGCACCCGTTGGGCCCGCTCGACAGTCAATGGATGGAGCGGATCATTGAACGTGTCTCCGAGGGAGGCGGTCAGCGTCGGGTGATTGATTACGGTTTGAGCATAGGCGCGCACGTTCGCGTCCAGGCGAAACGAGAGCATCAGCACGGTCGTCAGCTCGTCTAGGATCGTGGAGGGTTCGGACGATTCGAGGCCCCACTGAGACTGGGAGAGCTGGGACATTTCCTGAAACAGCGAGTAGACGAGGGCGTCGGATGCCTGCGTCTTGTCTTGAAAGGTCTGCATGAGCTGCCTGGCATATTGCAGACAGAGTGTCAAACTGCTCGCTCGCTCAAATGGCTGCGGGCGGTCGCACAGTTTGACTTGGATGGGAACCGAATCGAACACAAACGTCTGGTTCAGTTTCTGGACAAGTGATTGTAGCTGTAGTTCCACCTTTCTCAACTGCGCATTCATCAGAGCCTGTGCAGCCGCCCCGCCCAGCGTCGCCTGAGTCGTCAGACTCACCTGTCGTTTGATTGCCCCTTCCCGGTTATCCAGCACCACGTAGTAATCCCCCTGTTGCTGGATCGTCACGGAAAATCCCAATTTCGATTCGAGCTGGCCCCAGAAGAGCGGATGGGCGATCCGGGGAAACTGTTTCTGATCCGGTGCATCGAGGAAGCCGACAGTGAGTGGTCCGTCTGATTTCACGGCCAGGGCGATCAGGACATCCTTGGGAAGGTTTTGCAAGCGAACCATTTTCCACTGACCTGGTGGGACGCCGAGCGAGAAGCTCTGGGGGCTCGATGCAGCGGAGATATCGAGCGTGTGCAGCGCGAGCCCCAGCACGCAAAGCACGGTGAGAAGAAATCGATGCACGGTCCCCCTCACGGCTGCGGGTGCACCATGTCGTGCGCCTTCAGGGCCGCCTCCGTCCGGTTCGTCACGTTAAGTGCCGCATAAATTCGTTCCAGGTGCTTTTTCACGGTCTGGGAGCAGACGTTGAGAATGGAGGCCGTCTCGTCGTTGGATTTGCCTTGAGCCACCCATCCGAGCACTTCGGCTTCTCGGTCAGTCAGTCCGAACTGCTTGAATTGCTCGAAGGTACGCTGCATCGTCGTCTCTTCAAAGAAGAGGTACCGTTCTTTTTTTTCAACCAATAGCCGAACCACGAGACGGCTGGTCTGGTTCTGGACGATAAGCGGTTCTCTGCTAACTCCAACGGTTCCTGCATCCTTCAGGCTCTTGAGGAGCCACGCGAGCAGCATGTCAGGCAGACAGACTGTGTCCGGCGCACTGCGCCAATACCTGTGTAAGAAACTGCGGGTGCGTGTACTCGCCCAGCTGATCCGATTGCGGGCTGAAAGGCACATGATCCCTTGATTCATGTGGTTCACCAGAGTTTCAAATGAGGCGAGCGTGGACCGCAGTCGATGCAGTTCACGGGTTTGCTGGAGGGCCTGCGAGGCATGGGGTTGAAGCGCCGTGAGCAGGTACCGCTCCTGCTCGGTGAAGGGAGTACGATTGCGGTTCAATGCGATGTAGATCAGATGTGACGGACGAGCCTCCAGCGCCACTATGAGCTGATGATGGACACTGAGCGGACCGTAGAACTCCTTGTACAAGGCCAAGGTTTCAAATTCTGACTTGCTGGCCACGTCAGCCCAGGAAAGGGCCCCGCTGTGCTTGCCGGAACGCCGCCAGTAATTACAGATAGGATGCAGTCCAAAATGGCGTTGAAACATTGGCAGGAGAGAGGCCGCAGTGGGGTTATGGGGAGAAAACACTGCCGCGACCTGTGGGCGTCCCTGCACCGTAATTTCCTTCCACGAGTTGTAGTCCGTGGGGATCAAGGCCTGCAGTCCGGACAGGAGATGGGACACTAACGCTACCGGCTCTCGATGTCCATGCAACGCGGCGGCAAATTCCTGGAACGTGGTATGAGACTGGAGGATGGTGCTCGCCATACGATGAGCCCAAAAGAACAGTGGACCTAATCAGCAGGAAACATCCATCCCAAAACGTGAAACGAGAAACTTGAAACCCGGCACATTAGGAGATTGCGCGGTACTTCTACGCCAATGCACGTAGAATAGCTACCCCTACTTTCGAGGGGGTACTGCGCTGGAAAGCCAATGAAAACAATCGTTTACCTTGCCGTGCTGCGATGGGGGTAGCTGGATGTGAGGGAAATGATGGAATGGCCAGTGATTCTTCACAAGAAGCAACTACTGAGGTGTTCAGGCTGAAGGCTATAAATGATCTCAAAAAATACGAACCAAGCCATTCAACATCTTCTCGGTTTCTACGACCGTACCCCCTAAAAGCCTTCAGCCTGTATGCCTGATTTGTTCTCTGGTTTCCGATAATCCTAGCCACCGGACCCTATGAAAACTACGTACGCCGTTCGGCGAATGGTCAAGACCTAGAAATTTCGCTACAGTCCCGCCCTATGCAGCCCGGTGCAGTCGCATGAGTTGTCTCATTCGCGACGGAGCAGAAATTTCTCCGCTGTGAATGGCGGCAGGCACAGTTGGCGATCATGAGTCAGCAACGAACCGGCCAGGGAGTTGAGCGATGAGCCTAGCAAAACTCTTCTACATGAAAGAGACCTTCCGGGAAAGCGTCCGCCGCTGGCGGCAGGCCTGCTTCCGCCGACGCACTCAGCACTCAGCACTCAGGACTCAGAACTTCCAGCTCGAAGCGCTCGAACCGCGCCTTCTCCTCTCCGCCACGCCGACGGAAATTATTACGCCACAAGAACTCACAACTGCAGCGATCACGGTACCCGCCGGCTCGCTGCCGAGCCTCGACGTCGATCTGAACGGCCAGGCCGATGCCCTCTCTGATGGCATCGTCATCATTCGTCATCTGTTCGGATTCACCGGCAACGCGCTCGTCGATGGTGCAGTTGATCCGGACGGGCGACGCACCGACCCAACAGAGATTGCCAATTATCTCGATTCGATCCGGACGACGGCGCTCGATGTCGATCTCAATCAGAATGCCGATGCGTTTAGTGACGGCATCATGATCATCCGCAGTCTGTTCGGCTTCACCGACACAGCCCTCACTGACGGCGCTGTCGATCCAGGCGGGGGACGAACCGATCCGTCCGACATCGCCTCATTCCTTGATAACATGAATCCGCAACGCGAATTGATCGCACCGCTCATCACCGTAGGTTTGCAACAAGACACCGGCATCAGCACGACGGACGCCATCACATTCAATTCGACGATCACCGGCACCATCGCCGATATCAATCAGATTGCGTCGTTCACCGCCGGGTTCGATGCCACTCCTCTGGCTAATTTTACCGACGTGCTCGCCGACCTTCAGGGCAATGGGACTTTCACACTTTCGACGGTACGACTGAATGAGATCGCCGGAGGCACGTTGGCTGATGGCAGTCATACGCTGCATCTGCGCGCAACCGATGCGCGAGGAAATGTGGCGACGATCGACAGTACATTCACGTTAGATACGATAAATCCCGTCGGTAGCGTGACCCTTGCCGCAAGCTCGGACACTGGGACGATAGGCGATCGACTGACAACGCTGGATGTCGTGACGCTGACCGGTCAGACGGATCCATTCACAAGCATCGTCCTAACCAACAATGGGGCAACAGCAACAGCAGATGCGGCAGGACTCTACGTCTTCACTGGAATTGCACTCGCTGAAGGGGCCAACCAGATTTCCTTGACCATGACCGACCCTGCAGGTAACCAAGGTTCTGTAGTTGAGACCATTACTCGACAGAGCGCCGACGGGTCAATTCTCTTGAAGGAAAGCGGCGCCTGGATCGTTGACGTCAGTATGCTGATCGACTTGGCGACCGCGACCGGAACTCGCACCCTTCGGCTAACGTTAGATCCCCAGTTCGATACGACGGACACAACGGCGATCGCGGAAGATACCTTCCTGATCTCGCTCGTGAATCCAGCCGATCTGTCGGATACGTTGCTCGACCGTGGCCAGAATGGCACCGCACTCTTTGCTTTGCACGGCACGACGGCGGAGTTTCAGGCGGGCCTCGTCACCTTCGACGGCACAGACGTCACCATTGATCTCACCAACCTGGGGGCGCAGACGACGGGGCTTCTGCGGCTGCAACTTCTCAACCATGACACCGATACTGGGAGTCAGGTCCGAGTTCGCACCCTCACGAACACCATCAATCCGACTGGGACGCCCCCAACGCTCTTCCCACTGAACACCACCCTCATCAGCCGGGGCGGGGTCGTGGACTTGAGCGGCTATAGCGTGACCGCTACGGCCCATGTCGATGTCGGAAACGTCCGTGTGGATCCAACGACTGGCCGCTACGCCGCCGAACTCTTGCTCCATAATATTGGGTCTGCCATAGGGCGCCAGGCGGTCGTGCTTTTCTCAAATTTGCCTGTCGGCGTCACGCTGCGCAATCCCTCAGGGGTCAATGCCCAAGGCCATCCATATCTGAATCTCACGCCGGCCATCCCAAGCGGTGGGCTCGGGCCAATGACGATGTCAGACTCGGTATTGCTGGAATTCGACAATCCGAATTTCACCCAGTTTGCGCTGACCGCGCAAGTCTTGGTCGGGCCAGCCAACCAGGCTCCGGTAATCACGCCGATTACGCCTCTGACGGTGTTTCCCGGTGGCCATCTAGAGGTGCCGTTCACGGCAATCGATCCCGACGGCGACCGCGTGCAGTTCTTTGTGACGAGCGCCGTACCGCTGCCCACCAGCATGCTTACAAGCAATGGCACATTCATCATCACCCCTGCGCCTGGAGAAACAGGCACTTATAATTTTACAGTGGTCGCCAGCGACGGGGCGTTGACCAGCACCCAATCCATCACGCTCACGGTGGCGCCAGATCCGACTGCCACCACGCGGATCTCCGGCAGAGTCGTGGGCACAACCGGCGAACCACTGGCCGGTGTCCCGATAGAGGTCGGGCGCATCATTACCCTGACCGCGGCGGATGGGACGTTTACGCTGGATCTGCCGTCGATTCTGGTCCCAACGGCCTCGTTCAACATTACGATTCCCACCGGTGATGTGTTCTTCGACCCCTTTAATACCGGCACCCAATTCATCTCCATGCGCCGCGCCGGATCAGACCCCGCGACAGGGACCAGCACCGCGAATCCACTCCAGCATCCGAACTTGGTAACCAGTTTCCTGGACGGTAACATCGTCTATGGTAGCGATCCAGAGCGAGCCCTGGCGTTGCGCACCCTCCAGGGGGGCCAGCTGAAGACCAGTGCCGGCAATCTTCTGCCGTTTAATACAACCGCCTTCTTCTCCAATGGTCTTCTAGACAATGACAACGGCGGCAACGCGACTCCAGGCTCGCTCTTTGTCGCAGGCGACGTGCGTGCTAGCGAGAACGTGGCGCTGGAGGCCATGCATACGATCTTGCTCCGGGAGCACAATCGCCTTGCGGAAGAGATCGCCGCAGCCAATCCCACCTTCACGGACGAACAGTTATATCAGCAGGCGAGGCGATGGCTGGTGGGCGAACTGCAGCACATCGTCTATAGCGAATATCTCCCGGTGCTGCTTGGGGCCGATGCCCTTTCGGCCTACACGGGGTACAACGATACAGTCGATCCCGCGACGAGCGCCGTCTTTGCCACTGCAGCCTTTCGGCTGGGCCACAGTCAAATGGTCTCGCAACTGCTCAGGCTCGATGCAGCGGGCAATCCGCTCGCCTCCGGACCCCTCAACCTCCGTGATGCCTTCTTCACCACCGCGCCGATTACCGCCGACGGCATCGATCCGATTCTGCGGGGCCTGCTCGCACAACAGGCTCAAGAAATCGACAGCCATGTGGTGGATGAACTCCGGAACTTTCTCTTCGGCCCTCCCGGATCAGGCGGGATGGATCTGGTGTCGCTCAATATCCAACGGGGTCGCGACATGGGACTGCCCAGTTATGCGCAAGCGCGCCTCGACTTCGGCCTGTCTCCGATTACGAGCTTCAGTCAGATTACGAGTGATGTCGCAGCCCAGCAGATGCTCCAGTCAGTCTATGGCACAGTGGATAAGATCGATGTGTGGGTGGGGGGTATCGCTGAAGACCATGCAACCGGCGCGCTCATCGGACCGCTGTTCCAGAAGATCATTGCCGAGCAATTTACCCGCACCCGCGATGCCGACCGCTTCTGGTACGAGAATAGCCAGTTCACTGTCACGGAATTGACGGAGATTCGTAGCACCACCTTCGCTGATATCATTGTCCGCAATACGGGGCTGGCCAACCTGCCGACGAACGTGTTTACCACGAATGTACCGCCGACGGGTCCGGCTCCTGCCGGATCCGCGGCGGCAACCACGCCGACAGATTTCCGGTCTGCCGATGGATCGGGGAACCACCAAACAGAGCCGACGTTGGGGCAGACCGGCACAAATCTCATAGCCAATTTCACGCAGAGCTACGGCGATGGGATCAGCACGCCGGGCGGCGCCGACCGGCCGGGCGCGCGGGAGATCAGCAACGCCGTGTTTCCGCAGACGGGGTCGATTCCGAATACCCAAGGCGCCACCGCATTGGCTGTGTTCTTCGGCCAGATTCTCTCGCACGATCTGAGTCTCACCGCGACCGGCATCACGGACACGATGAAGATCCACGGGGATCAGGCCGCTCCGGCAGGAACCTATCCCTTCGTGGCCGAAAAGCTGCCGTTGATGCTGGGTCACGATGTCTACGCAGGCCTCAACAACATCATTGCCAGGCCGATCTTTTTACCCGCGATTGATTTGGCCAATGCCGACCTTGTCAGCCTCACCCAGAACACGACAGTCGATACGGCGGCCATTCCCGGCGCTGTGGTCAACATTGCCGCCGGGACGTTACAAGACAGAGAAGGAAATGCCTTCACAGGTTTGCTGAGTATCACGCAGGTGCCCACCTTGCTCACGCCGGCAAGCCTGCCCCCGAATCTCAATCCCGATCTCGTGGTGACCATCCAGCCGGCCGACATGGTGCTCTCGACGCCGGCCCCGATCTCGTTCCCGAATACCGGAGGCTACACACCTGGCGCAATTTTAGACCTGTGGTCCATCAACCCACTCTCAGGCCAATTCGACATTGTCGGAAAAATGCAGGTCAGCGACGACGGTAGGTCGATCGATACGATTGAGGGAGGCATTCGGAACAGCAGTTGGCATTTCCCTGCGCCGCCGCCTGAAAACCCTCCGCCACCGACAACACCAGATGATCAGTGTAACTCCTGTAAAGCGACTCACTCAACGGGATCTGAAGTGGAGCTCTATAGCGGAGGACTCCTGGAAGCGCACGACCTCGTGGGGTACCAATCACAGGGTGTGCAGCGTGGGTTCACACTAGCGTACGATTCTCTACGGGCCGATCCCCGCCAGATCGTACAAATCGGGTTTGAGAATGCCCAATCGGCGCCTGACAGATATTTGGTGGGACGATTAGTGATTGAAAATGGCAACTCCAGCATCGTTGCGCCAGGCGGAGCAATGCCTGGACAGGATCCCGATGGCTGGAATTTTTGGAAAGTTCCTCAGTTCGACATTCCTCCCGGATTTGTCACACCGTTCGGATCGATTGAGGCAGCAATGCAAGCCGACCTCAGTCAACTTCCGACGGGGCTCTATAGCTATTCAGCCACCTATGGATTACAGACCTATCGCCCAGCAGAGACGGTCGGGGAAACCGAACTATCGGAGCGGTTTGTCGGATCCTTGTCGACATTTACTAACCAAGTGTTGTCCGTGAATGAAATCGATAGTGTGTTTGGCGCTGGCTGGGGACTAGCAGGATTGCAGAAAGCGGTGAATGCGCTCCCAACAGCTTTTCGTGCGCGGGACCGTATCAACTTCGAATTCGATTTTGGCAAGGCGGTGTTGTGGCAGCCGATTATCTTGGTCGACGGCGACGGAAGTCAGTTGGTGTATCGCCAAGGCGGGACGGCTGCGGATCGTAGTACGGCGCCGTTGGTTCGCTCGGCCACCGAGGTAGGGCCTGACGTAATCGCGCATCGTTATGCCTCACCGGTCGGTGATTTTTCTGTATTTGAACTCCTCTATCGAGTTTCATTTTCTCAACCATTCCTCGCAGCGGTCGGTGTTCCTGTCCCGGAGCCGGAGCCCCCCGGCCCTACTTATTTCTTGGACGGTTTCTTGCGCACGATGCCAGACCATACAGTATCCCGGTATACCCTGGACGGGCGGCTGACGAGCGTGACGGACCGGAACGGGAATCTGACGCGGTATGACTATGATGCAGCGAACCATCTTGTGAAAATTGTCGATCCGGTTGGACTGGAAACGATATTTACTTATACCGGCGGGAAAGTATCCACGATCACCGATCCGGCGGGAAAGATCACGCAGCTGCAATACGATGCAGCAGGCAACCTGACCCAAATCACCGATCCGGATGGCTCTCAGAGAACCTGGTCCTACGACGCGAAGCACCATATGGTGGAAGAGATCGACCAGCGCGGGAATCGGGAACAGGAATTGTTTGATTTCGCGGGACGGATCACTCAATCCATTCGAAAAGACGGGACGATCCTTCAAGTCTCGCCCTTTGAAACACGAGCGCTTTTCAACCCAGAACTGACAACCGATTGGCAGACAGCTCCGACAGCCAAAGTAAAGTCGGATGCCGATTCAATCTTTATCGCTGCCAACGGGAATGTGATCACGACCAAGCTGGACGGCGCCGGCCAAGCGACGGTGTCTTTTGATAGCCTGGGCTCATTGCCGACGGTGGAGCGTAATGCGGATAACTTGATCATCCGCTCGACTGATGCTGCTGGGAACCTCACGGTCCTGACCTACGATGCCAAAGGCAACCTGCTCACGCAACGAGATGCGCTGTCAGGCGGCAACCGCGTCACTGCGGCGATCGGCCAGGCCGGCGAGAAGGATCTCTATTCATTCACGCTGAAAGACGACGCCAGACTCTACTTCGATTCCTTCACGAACATCAGCAGCTTCACCTGGTCGTTAACCGGCCCGACCGGGACGCTGGTGAGCAGCCGGGTCTTCTCCAATTCGGATGACGGAAATCTCTCTTCCTCTCCCGTCATCTTTGCGCAGGCAGGGGACTATATCCTTATAGTGGACGGGGTCGGGAATGCGACCGGGTCATACGAGTTCCGCATGCTTGATGTCAAGAATGCCAAGCCTCTCGCGCTGGAAACCCAAGTTGCGAATACACTCAATCCCGGCAATGAGTCCGATCTCTATCAATTCGACGGCGCAGTGGGAGACAAGCTGTACTTCAATTGGCAAGGCCCGGACGGCTTCGTCAATGCGACCTGGCGACTTATCGATCCGTTCGGAAACCAGGTATTCGGGCCGACCAATCTTTCAACAGACGTGGATGTGGTGACGCTTACTCAGACTGGCGCCTATTTGCTGTTGATCGAAGGAGCCATCGGCAACACGACACCCGTTGGCTATGCCTTTACGGCACATAGAGCAACTGAAGATATCGCTGCCTTTACATTGAATGCCATCACCAATGGCACGATAAGTAGTCCCGGTCAAGTGGACCGGTACACCTTCACGCTGAGCCAAGCCAGCCGACTGTATTTCGACAATCTGACTGTCGACAGTGGGTTTAACTGGAGTTTGAGCGGGCCGAAGGGACTCGAAGTCAACCCGCGCAATTTCACGAGCAGCGACTCTGCTGATTTTGGCGGTGCTCCGGTCCTCGACCTGATAGCCGGTGCGTACATCCTGACCGTTGATGCCAGTGGTGATACGACGGGCAATTATGCGTTCAGGCTCGCGGACCTGGCCGGTGCAACGGTTCTGACTCCTGGAACTCCAGTGAGTGGCACGTTGAGTCCCGGCAATGAGACGGATCTGTACCGCTTTACCGCGCAGGTCGGTGACCGCGTGTTCTTCGACCACCAGAGCTTGACGGGATCATTCAGTGG
>SWDM01000002.1 GCA_005116835.1 Nitrospira sp.
ACCAATGCCTTGCGTGGTGCTTCACCCATTGGGTGACTCCCTTCGTGCCAAGAAATACGCCGCCAATCCGCTTCCACCAAGGCTATAACGGAGCAGTACGCTGCTTCAACTGCCGTTTATAGGTTCACGGCTCTTACCACCGAACCAAGCCCGCGCCCCACGTCACGCCGCCGCCGAAACTGCCCAGCAGGACGATGTCGTGGGGCAGAACTTTTCCGGAACGGGCCACCGAGTCGAGTGCAATCGGCAATGACGCAGACGACGTATTGCCGTAGCGGCCGATCACAGAACAGACCCGCTCCGGTGAAACCCCAAGCCGTTTCGTGAGTTGATCGAGAATCCGTCCGTTGGCCTGGTGTAAGACCAGCTGTGCGATATCATGCATATCGATACCGAACTCCTTCACGATCTCCCGGATGGCCTGCTCCAATCGCTTGACCGCTAGACGAAAGAGCGGCGCCCCGCTCATCCGCAAGGTGTGGCCCTTTGCCTCCACCGTCTCCAGCGTGGTTGGCCGGCGGGATCCGCCTGCAGGAATCGAAATGAGGCCATGCTGGGCCCCGTCAGAACGGAGACGGAGTCCCAGGAGACCCCGGCCCAGTTGATCGGAGTCCGGCTCGCCCTGAAGCACCACTGCGCCGGCTCCATCGCCGAATAAGAGCGCCGTATCGCCATCGGCAGGATCGATGGAACGAGACTTCACTTCCGCTGCCACCACCAAACAGGTTTTCACCTGTCCGCTTCGAATCATCGCATCGGCCATCGAGAGTCCATAGAGAAAACCCGAGCAGGAAGCCGCCACGTCGAATGCCGGTATCGTGGAGCACCCGAGCATCCGTTGAACATGGCAGGCTGTAGCGGGAAAGACTGTGTCGGGAGAAGTCGTTGACAGCACTATCGCTTCCAGGTCAGACGCCGAAATACCGGCCGCCGCAAGCGCCGGTCGAGCGGCTTCCGCGGCAAGATCGGAAGAGGCTTGGGACGCAGCAGCCCTGCGCCGCTCCTGTATGCCGGTCAAACGAAAAACAGCCGCCGGGTCGATGCCCAACGATGCCCCTACTTCACGATTCGATACCACCTGTTCAGGGAGGTACGAGCCGGTTCCGATTATTCTCGTTCGAATCATCTTTCTACATACTATCTATGGTTGGCTGTAATTATAGGTCTCGGCGCTAGAGAGGGTCAACTTAACGGCGTCGAAACCTTGCATTCAGCCGGAGCTCCTGCTAAGTTTTTAGACTATTATGGTACGAGCCTCCTCCAGTTTGACTTCTGCGCCACGACTTACAGCGGCTATTGGCTTCTGTGTCGCGATGCTCTGTGTCTTCACCGCCTGTTCCAGCGCACCCAAGAAACAGGAAATTGCGAAGAAATCGCTCAGCGGCACTGACGAGCAGATTTTCTTAGGCGACGGGATCAAAAAGAATTACGACCCCAACGTCATCATGAAGCGTGGAGAAGCCTTCTTCGAAAAAGAAGAGTACGCGGAAGCTATCGTCGAATATACCCATTTCCTCGATCTCCATCGAAGCCACATCCTCGCCTCCTATGCGGTGTTCCGAACCGGAGAGGCCCAGTTGAAACTGACCAAGGGATTCGAGCGCGATCCAGGCCCTGTTCAGAAAGCGCTTGAGGCCTTTGAACGGGTACGGAAGGAATTTCCAGGAAGCCGGTACGACGGCCCGGCGCTTCAGAAAATTCAAGAATGCCACGATCTCCTGGCACAGACGCACCTCTTCGTAGGCCAATTCTATTATCGGCGGGGTTCGTATCTGGCCGCCGCCCATCGCTTTGAACAAATCGTGAAACTATACCCGGACAAGTCGGTTGCGCCCGATGCCCTATACTTTCTCGCGCTCAGCTACCATGACCTGGGAGCGGACGACTGGGCTAGCGAAAAACTGACGCTGTTGGCAGAGAAATACCCGGACAGTTCGACATCGAAGGATGGGAAGAGCCTCCTCGCAAAAATCGGAGGGGCAAAACCTGTGACATTGATAGCCAAAAGTACAGAACCAGCTCCAACCTCTCCTCGTCCAAGCGCGCCATCATCGGGAAATCAGCCGAGTCTTGCTGCTGGGCTGATCCCCTCCATCCCGACTGGATCGTTCAGCCTTCCTTCCGCCACGTCATTACGCCAGTCGTTCGTGAGTTGTCGGCTTGGCGCCTGGTGCTGATCAGCGAGCAGGCTGCTGAAAAAGCCCGCCAGCTTCGTTCTCAGCTTATCGAAATCCTCAACGTACCCCAGAGGGTACGCCTCCGGTTTCGACTCGCCTGCGGCCTTGCTGGACGGCCTTTTTGAGCAGCCTGCTAGATCTTCTCCTGTTACCTTAGCTGTGCGAACCATTGAGTTTCTGCCCAATCACAATAGTTTCTCCGCAGCCTGCTAGATCTGCGTCGGAGCTATCAGCATTCAGCTGTCAGTAGCCCCCCCGCCGCAACCTCTTCGTAATCTCTTCAACTGAAAGCTGATCGCTGACTGCTGAAGGCTATTCCGACTCAACGGAACGAGACGGCCTGAAGCAGCAGTTCCTTGGCGGAGCATTTCGCTATGCTCTTTGCGCGAGCATAGAAGGTCTGGTACGTCTCACACCCACGGAGCATGTCGTAGTAGAGCATGACGATATGTTGATAGCGAGACAGCAGGCGGTGGCAGAGGTAGGGATAGGAATAGATGATACTCGCCATGCGGGCCGCTACCCGAAATTCCTCATAGATCTCCCGCCGAACGGCCTCGTCGTAATCAGTCAGTGACCGGCACCGATCGTTGACCTGGTTCAGAATCGATTCGGCAGCCAACTGCCCGGACCTCACCGCATAGTAGATGCCCTCGCCGAACAGGGGATCGACGAGGTGCGCGGCGTCCCCAACCAACAACGCCCGGCCGTTCACCAATCCGCCTGACTCCCGGTCGTCCCTGGCCAAATCTTCCTCATTGAAGACCGGAAGTGGATGGCCGACCGGCTGCGGCACTTTCCAAGGATCCAACCCTTTCTCATCCCGCACAAATCGATCGAAAATCTTTTTCGGACTCGCGAGGCCGCCACGAAGATCCCCCACGCCGATCGAAAGCCGTTCCTGCTTCGGGAAAATCCAGGCATAGCCGGCTGGTGTCGCGCCAATATCGATGAGCGCCCGGCCGACACCAGGATAAGGGGGCACAAGGCCAATCGGGACTTCGCTTTCCAGGGTCGCCATCCGGCGGCTCCGTCGCCCTGGGAACAACTGTTGCGCAACCAGGCTATTCGCCCCATCTGCTCCGATCAGAGCCTTGGCCAAATACCGGCTGCGATCCGTCGTCACTTCAATGCCGTCAGGAAGCTCCCGACAAGACCTCAGCTGCTCACCTTCATGCACTTCGGTACCGGCTCGCCTCGCCTTCTCCAAAAGGAAATGGTCGAATCGATCGCGCATGACCATGTAGGCGATCGGGCTGGAGGAATCGAGGCAGAAGGGATCCGCCCCTCGGTAGGAAAACTGTATGCCGTAGACTGTATGCTCGACGACCGACTTGTAATCGTCCTCCAGAATGAGGTCGATGCGGGCGGACAACCCACCACCGCAGACTTTGTATCGTGGATGTGAAGCCTTGTCGATCCCGAGCACAGACAGGCCGGCTTTGCTCAACTGATAGGCAGCGGTGGAACCGGCAGGCCCCAGGCCGATCACCAAGGCATCGCAGACTTTGACGTCAGGCAGAATGGACATCGGGGGTTTAGACGTTAAGTGCTGAGTCCTGAGTGCTGAGACTCGGACTAGGTTTTCCGGTGCACGAGTTCTGAAAAATGGAGACTCTCTGTCTCAGCACTCAGCACTTCATACTTGGGCAGTCTGAGCTTCGGTCACTGCCCCAGATACCAGCCGATCCCATACCGCTCCAGGAACCCGGTGATCATCGTGAGGCTGTTGGCGTAAATCATGACGCCCACGATGATGAGCATCACGCCGCTCACAGTGGAGACTCCCCACAAATACACACGCGCCTGTTTGAAATAGGCGAGGAACCGATCCACTCCCAAAGCCGTGAGAAACAACGGCAGCCCCAAGCCCAACGAATAACTCGTCAGCAACAATACCCCGTTCATCATCGACTCAGTCGTGCTGGCATACAATAAGATGGTCCCGAGCACCGGCCCGACGCAAGGCGTCCAACCGGCAGCGAACGCGATGCCGATCAGGAACGATCCCACATACCCGACCGGTCGGTTTCTAAATTGAAATCGATGCTCCATTTTGAGAAAACTGATATTCAAGACCCCCAACAAATAGAGGCCGAAGATGACGATCACGATCCCGCCGATCTGCCGAATCACATCCTGATAGGTAATGAACACCTGTCCGATCAGACTGGCCGATGCGCCGAATGAAATAAACACTGTGGAAAAACCGCCGATAAACAGCAGGGCGTTGAGGATGATGGTTTTCTTGAACTTCGACCGCACCGTCGAGTCGGTGAGTTGCTCGATGGACAACCCGGTGATGTACGAAACATAGGAGGGAACCAGCGGGAGCACGCAGGGCGAGACGAACGACAGCAACCCGGCAGAAAAGGCCGCCACAAGTGAGATATTCGTAATCGATTGCGACAATGTCGGACAGGCTCCTAGGGCCAAGCCCTGTTTGTCTGGTTTGTTTTGTTTATCTGGTTGATTTGGTACATCGGACTCCTTCATTCAACCAAACAAACGAGACAAACGAAACAAACCAAATAACGGTCTTGTTACGGTTTCATCAACATGTATACCAGCTGTTGCGCTTCAGGCGCTCCCCAGTCCCTCGCACCGAAGATTTGGTGGCGAACAATCCCCTGCCGATCGACCATGAATGTCATCGGAAGACTCCGGGCACCGTAGACCAACCCCACGCGATAGTCCGGATCGTGAAGAATGGGAAACGTCAAGCGATTCTCTTTCTGAAACGGTCTCGTGATCGACACACCCTCCGCATCGGTAGACACGGCGAGGATCTCAAAATCCTTCCGCTGAAACATGCGGTAGAGCTCCTCCATCGCAGGCATCTCTACTCGGCAGGGGCCGCACCAGGTCGCCCAAAAATTCAGGAGCACCACTTTCCCGCGCAAGTCTGAAAGAGTCACGAGCCGGCCCTCCAGATCCTTGAGCTGAAAATTGGGAGCCGGTTCACCCAGCTTGACCGTGTTGCGATCAGCGACCGGCAGAATATCCGATGCTCTTGCACCATCAATTCCCACCATCGCAGCCATCAGACAGAGCACGGTTCCAACAATCGCGACTCTCAGCATCTCTTTCTCGCTCCGCAACCCGATACTCCAAATCAACCGCCAAGGCACAATTGGCCCCCACCGCCCCAAGCATGACTCTGAAGGCCAGTAAAAGGGAGCCAGATCATGATCGTAACGCGTCAACCAAGGCGAGACCAGCAGAATCCGATCATCTTACAAGTGCCGGAAAAGTGGAGTCAAGCAAGCCGGGCGAGGGGCAAGTGGCATGAGGCGAGAGGGAAGATATTTCTCCGATCACCTCTTGCCTCTGGCCCCACACCGCTCGCCAGGTTCAATACGAACGTACGGCAAACCATCAGGAGCAATGTAGGCTAGACAAAGAGCCTGCGCTCATACTAATATCGCGCGGCTATTCGTTAGGTTACCGCCACCGAACCTTGAGGAACCTATGAGACACAATTATTTGTTTACGTCTGAGTCCGTCACCGAGGGACATCCGGATAAGATCGCCGACCAGATCTCCGACGGGATCCTCGACGCCATTATCGCCAAAGACAAGTATGCCCGCGTGGCCTGCGAAACCATTTTGACCACCGGGATTGCCTTCGTGGCCGGCGAAATCTCCACCAAGGCCTATGTCGAGATTCCCGATATCATTCGTGAGGTCATCAAGGATGTCGGGTACTGCGACGCTGCATGGGGATTCGACTACCACACCTGTTCCGTCCTCACCGCCATTCATCAGCAGTCGGGGGATATCTCCATGGGTGTGGATTCCGGCGGCGCCGGCGATCAGGGACTGATGTTCGGTTATGCGACCAACGAAACGACCGAACTGATGCCGATGCCGATCGTACTCGCCCATCGCCTCACCAAACGGCTAGCTGAAGTCAGGAAAAAGAACATTCTTCCCTGGGTCCGCCCCGATGGAAAATCCCAAGTGACCGTCGAGTACCGGGACGGCAAGCCGGTGCGGATCGACACCATCGTCGTGTCCACGCAGCATAGCCCCGACGTGACGAACAAGCAGATCGAACGCGACATCATGGAAAAAGTCATCAAGCACACCATGCCGAAAGGGCTCTACGATCCGGCCAGCGTGAAGCACCACATCAATCCCACCGGCCGCTTCGTGGTTGGCGGGCCGATGGGCGATACGGGATTGACGGGCCGCAAGATTATCGTCGATACCTATGGCGGCCACGGCAGCCATGGCGGCGGCGCCTTCTCCGGCAAGGATCCGACGAAGGTGGACCGCTCGGCCTCCTACATGGCCCGCTACATCGCGAAGAATATCGTCGCTGCAGGGCTGGCTCAGAAGTGCGAAGTCCAGCTCGCCTACGCGATCGGCGTCGCCGATCCCGTCTCAGTGCTGGTCGATACCAAAGGCACAGAAAAGGTCGATGTCGAGAACCTCGATAAGCTCGTACGGGTACACTTCCCCCTGACCCCGCGCGGCATCATCGACTACCTCAAGCTCCGCCGGCCGATCTTCAGAAAGACTGCATCCTATGGGCACTTCGGACGGACAGAGCCGGAGTTCACTTGGGAAAAGACCGACAAGGCCAAAATTCTGCGCAAAGACGCAGGGCTGTAATCGACACAATACGCGAGCTACATGACATGAAGGGGGGCGGGACACATAACCGTCCCCCTTTTCCTGATACCCCATTACCCCTTGCACCTAACGTTTCACGCCTAACGAGGAGGACTTTGTGGAATACGATGTGAAAGATATCGGGCTAGCAGACCAGGGCAAACTCAAGATCGAATGGGCCGAAGCCACCATGCCGGTGCTGCGCCTCATCAAGAAGCGGTTTCTGAAAGAGAAACCCTTCGCAGGGCTCCGCGTCACGGCTTGCCTCCATGTCACAACTGAAACCGCGAATCTGATGAAGACCCTCCAGGCCGGCGGAGCCGATGTCCGGCTCTGCGCCTCCAATCCACTCAGCACACAGGATGAAGTCGCAGCGGCACTCGTCAAGCATGACGGTATTCCGACCTTCGCCATCAAGGGCGAGGACAACAAGACCTACTATCAGCATATCCAATCGGCCATCGCCCACAAGCCGCAAATCACGATGGACGACGGGGCCGATGTCGTTTCGCTCATCCACTCCAAGCGCAAAGATTTGCTCAAGCACGTGATCGGCGGCACGGAAGAAACCACCACCGGCGTCATCCGGCTCCGCAGTATGGCCGAGAAGAAAGTGCTGAAGTTCCCGGTGATTTCCGTCAACGACGCCGACACCAAGCACCTGTTCGACAACCGTTACGGGACTGGCCAGAGCACCATCGACGGCATCATCCGTGCGACGAACCGATTGATCTGCGGCACCACCTTCGTGGTCGCAGGCTACGGCTGGTGCGGGCGCGGCATCGCGATGCGCGCCAAGGGCATGGGCGCCGATGTCATCGTCACAGAGATCGATCCGGTCAAGGCGATCGAAGCGGTCATGGACGGATTCCGCGTCATGCCGATGGAACAGGCAGCCTCGATAGGAGATTTCTTCGTCACGGTCACCGGCAACCTCAAGGTCGTCCGCAGCGAGCACTTCGCCGTCATGAAGGAGGGGGCCATCGTCTGCAACTCCGGCCACTTCAACGTCGAGCTGGATATTCCGGCCTTGGAGAACTTGAGCAAGAAGAAGTTGCTCATCAGACCTGGTGTCGAGCAATTCACGCTGAAGACCGGCAATCGGGTCAGCCTCCTCGGCGAGGGACGGTTGGTCAATCTCGCGACCGCGGAAGGCCATCCTTCCAGCGTCATGGACATGAGCTTCGCGAACCAGGCGCTCGGGGCTGAGTATTTGGTGAAGAATTATAAGAATCTGGAGAAGAAGGTCTACCCGGTTCCCCCGGTGATCGATAAGGAAATCGCGCGGCTCAAACTCGCGGGGATGGGGATGAAGATTGATACGTTGACGAAGGAACAGAAAAAATACTTGGCGTCTTGGGAAATGGGCACCTAATCGCGGGTCCTGTCGCTGACCAGCCCGTCCGTCCTCGCACCCCGCCCGGTGTAGGGACCCCGCTGCGGGCGGACGGGCGCCCAGGTCAGCGCCACCCGCGATTAAACTCATGACCCAGTCTGCTTCGTGGGGAGTGAAGAAAGAAGGCCGCCTACAAAGGCGGCCTTTCTGTTTGTGCTCAAGGAAACGGTGTCTGCCACCGTCCCCTCACCCCCTCTCAAGTGAAAGACATGCTACGCGAATACTCTTGAAACAACTTACTACACGTAAGGTCATTGCGGATTTGAATATCCCTCGCGGAAAGCACGCCCCTGGTTGCCAACTCATCAGAGATAGACTTGGTATCACTATCCGATATGCCATGCGCCGTGGCGAAAACACTTCGTCCTGTCGGTGGGCTCGTGGAGCTAGCCTTGGGTAACAAAAGTTCGATGTTCAAGCGGTGAAATGCAAAGCCTAGAAAGACAAGCCTGAGAGACGTTTTCATGTGTGAGCGGATGGCGGTCACGTCGCTCGACGATTCGTTCGTGCCTTCCGTAAAGGTTTTAATTCGATTGGATAACCTCAAAAGTTGTTCAGAGTTTGGGGTAACGCCATACTCAATGGCATCATTCTGTTTAAACCAAGGAAGTGACCCGACAATGCCATACGGATGATAGATTTCAAGACTCTGAAGTAGTGAGGCCACGTCGGAGGCACTCATGAAGTAGTAGTTCTGGAGTGCATGGTATAGGTAATGTTCGATACAGCGGTCATAATTGAAAATCACGAGAACAACAGAGCTTAGACGTTTTTTAATATCAGCGGGTTTGCAGTTCTCGGTAAGTTGCCGAAAGAAACTATTGAACCACGTGTTTTCAAGCCTATCAAACCTCAGGGGACAGTTGCCCTGTAATTGCTTGATAACCAGCACGCTCTTGGACTCTGCTTCAAGAATTGTACGAACGATTGCAAGCTTCCCGCATAGCTCAATCTGTTTATCTTCGCTATGGGTATCTATGAAGTTGTCGATTGAGATAGCCTGAGGCATTGCGTCACGTATACGCCAACCCGCCCGTTGAAAGGAAGGCAGCAAGTCGTTATGTGTGGGGTCTTTGGCAGCAGCCAGGCGAAACGCTTCAAAAATGAAATGGTCGCCATTAATCATTCGGGTGAGTTTTTCAAACCGAATGTCTAGAGCCTTAGCTATCGACTCTTTTAATTCGGATCCTACGGGCAAGCCTACTTCTTTGCTTGCACCCGCGCCGATAATAAAGACAGTCTTTGGGATTGATGTAGACGAAGACACGGCCATATGTCTCTTGCGAGCGAGAAGATGTTCAACCTAGCCCGGTAGGTCTACCAGAGCGGCCTGCAACATCGCAAGGCAATCTCAGCAATCCATTGACAAGAAAACAGGAACATTCTGAATTTCCTGATCTCGCAGGTGGTGGGGGCTGGCAGGAGCGGAGGTCACCGGAGGCGCGGGGACTGGCCGAGGATCGAACGGGAAAAAACGGCGAAAGGCGATGTACAGTTAGCGAAAGGTTTGATATGCCGACTTACTTAAGTGGAGGAAGGAGCAACACCTATGACACGCGCTACGGTCACCAAGGGCAGCGGAAATATGTTTCTGGATTTGGGATTCTCTGAAGAAAAGTCCGCTGAACTGACTTTAAAAAGCAGCCTGCTTCAGGCCCTTCAAGCAACGATCAAAGAGCGGGAATGGAAACAGGTTGAGGCGGCGACTCAGTTGGGCATCGACCAAGCCAAGGTGTCGAAGTGACCGTCAAATCAGTGGGCACGAGGAATCGTCGCAAACATGGTCATAACCCAAATGGGTTAATGGCCGGGCAGGTAAGGCTCATGCGTGGGATAAGCACACTAAACACAACGTGCTAAGTGTTGTCGCATTTACAACCTAAGCACCGCATTAATACTGGGCTTCATGTCTATTTAGCCGGCAATATATGTGTCGCTATGTATGAAAGCACAGCGCACCGTGCTGCATATTTTATCTCCGCGAAAACTCATAGCATTAAATAACGAACTGCAGATGGGAAACCCCAGTAGCAGGGACTACGCGGCAAGTAACCCAAATGATCAGTAATGCCTCAGCCAGAGGTGTAAGCTGAAACCACCGCTTAGAAGAGATTTACCCTTTAACAATACTTCCGTGTTTCTAGTCCTTGCGCACAACGTGTATAAGAAAATGGTAGCCAATCTTTTCGAAAGTCCCCTCCAACGCGCTCTGCGAGTTCTACCGCTCTATCATAATACTTCGCGGCGCTTTGCCTATCTCCACGTGCTAGATAAGTCTCCGCCATATCGTCATACATTATAGCTTCAAGTTGGATAAGCCCGATCATGCTGACCCCCTCGTCCTTTGACCGAGAGATGAATTGTCTCATCTCCTCATACGAGCCACCCCAGCGAGGGCTAAGACTGTCCATGAAGCGATTCCTAGCCAGAGAATTACTCGGAAGCATTTTATTTGCAGCGGCTATTAAAGCCCATGAATCTTCCTTGCTTCCCTCTGATCTGGCTATATCGAGCAGATGGAAAATGCTTAAGAAGGGCTTTTTAGTTAGCTCCAAAGACCTCTCGAGTTCAGTTCTCGCGATCTTATGATATTGCCGCATCTTATTTATATTCTCTTGTGGCGTTTGGCTGATGGACTTGTCTCCCCTGACATCAAAGCCTTTTCTTTTAAAATAGACACCTGGTATCAAGTGTGCCGCATAAGAGTCTGGAACCGTATTCTTCCACTCCTCGATTCTCGCTAAGTCTTGTGTATCTATCTTGAGAAATTGTCTGTATGTGTTTCGTAGTTCAATGTCCGAAAGTGACCCGATTTCAAATTTACCCTGGATCTGCCTAGTGGCCGATTCTAGCGCTACGAAATCTCCTGCTCTTAGTAGAGAAAGTAGATGCGCTTCGTGTTCAATATTAGAAAATATTGACTTGTCCTCTGTGGACGTTGTGACGCCGATGGTTGCTGACTCGGGTGTCGCGAGCGTGGGAGCGATACTTAAAACATAAGGGAGTCCTATGATGACCAGTAGGGCACTGATCTTCATTTTCAACCTCCTAATTCCATTGTGAAAATATAACGGTGGGAGTACAGATACTCCTCGTGGAGAAAAGCCTATCAGAAATCGAGGATCTGACAACACAAGCTGCCGCTTAAACACTCTTGTAGCCGAAGAAGTGCGTGCATATGGCTGTTTTACAACGAGTGTCAGCATTGAGGGTCTACCATGGGAATTTGCAGATGACAGGGCCGCGTGTTTCGGGTATACGGACTCCTGACGGAGGTGTGGCTCGAGCGCGTAAACTGGGGTCTGGGGCGGTAAACTGGGGTCTGGGGCGGTAAACTGGGGTCTGGCTTGACTATTGACTTATTATCGATCGTGAGCGGAACAAGGCAATGAGGGCCATTCTGAACTTCCTGTTGCCGAGGCGGTGGGGGCTGGCAGGAGCGGAGGTCACCGGAGGCGCGGGGACCCGCCGAGGCTTGGCCAGGAAGGAAAGCGGAAACTGACCGAGTCTTCGAGGGAATTTCCGAAGGCGTTCCGCCTGGCCGAGCCCGTGAGGGTCACGCCGGGAGGTGCCGGATCACTTGCCGGCCCCCACCACCTCAGCACCTCACTGCCTCGTCACTCAGAATACTCAAATTGGTTATTCGTTGAGGGCAGGCCGGACCATTTCGCCTACCGCTAGACGTCTTTGCGCAGTTCGATAGAGAGCACAGCCAGCCAATTGGAACCGATTCGGCAGTAGAGGGCGAGGGGAGGGTGTCTGACACCTTCCCTCCACCCCTGGGGAACCGAAACGGGCGATACGTTGGAGTCTGGGTCAACGGAGAGAGTTCAGATAAGAAACCAGAGCAGAAATTTCTTCGTCATTGAGGTGCCGGGTAGCCGACATGGTCGTTCCGGCAATGCCATCTTTGATCGCTCGCGCCATCTCCAGATCGGTTCGCCGTTTCAAGACGGACCAATCGCGAAGATTTGGAGGGACTCGACGGACGAAAGGACCGGCAAATGCCGTGAATGGGGAAGGCGCATATCCGGGTGGGCTTCCGAAGAGAAGGTCCTGCTTGATATCTGTGTACATATCCCCGTCGCGGCCGTGGCATGTGTTGCACCCCCCTTTACCGTTAAACAGATTGCGACCATCGGTGATAGGATTCTTGGGGAACACGAGGGGTGGCGGTGTAACCTCCTCGATCGCGCTCGGCTGAGGAGAAGCGATTTCGGATTCTTTATGCAGCGTCATCTGCGGGGGCGTAGATGAGGGCACTACGGGCGTCCGTGCGCCGTCGTACTTCCAGTGGATGTGGGTTTCTTTGGGAGTGAACGTAATGGTGAGTCCGATATCGGAGTATTCCCAGACCTCCTCACGTCCTCGTTTCTTGATGTTTCGAGGTGTGCCGAATCTCTGCACGATGTCGGCTCGACTCGTCCCGAGTTGAGGAGTCAAGTCTTGAACGAGTGGTTCCTGACGTTGAGGAGCAGGAGGAAGATCGGAAGGGAAAGAGGAGGAAGAAGGTCCCCGGGCCTCTTCTCTGGGTTGCCTTGGTAAATGAGTCAGTATTGATTGATCCACGCGGAGCAGGCGCCACACCGACGTTGATCCTTGCCGGCAACCGGGAGAGTTCGGTTCCTCATAGATCATCTGAGTATCCACGAGAAGACGTGATGTATCCCGATCTTGAGCATATCTCCGCAGTTCGTTGATGGCTGCATCAAACGCGCTTGTGCGACCTTCTTCTGCCGTACTGGCACATGACGCCACCCCGACAAAGTAGAGTTCTCCCCCGAATCGAAACATAGCTTGTTCTGTCCAGAAGGGACGCTGGGACGACTGTGCTTGAACGGAATTTACCAAGGTGCTGGTGAGCAGAGGTACGGCGAGAACACAGATAGACCATTGAGCGAGAGACTTGAATGCCCTAGAGGTTTCCATGTCGGACAGCATACCACTGCCAGCAATCATGTGAAACGCCCCCTTCTGTGATCATCTGAAATCCTCCCCCTCTCCGGGCCAGTAAACTAGGGTCGTAAACTGGGGTCTGGCATGAGTATGGACTTATTGCAATCGTGAGCGGAACAAGGCAATGAGGGCCATTCTGAATTTACTGTTACCGAGGTGGGGGGGGGGCCGGTAGGAGCGGAGGTCACCGGAGGCGCGGGGACCAACCGAGGCTTGGCCAGAAGGAACCTGTCCGACATTGCCGTTCGCGACGAGGCGAAGGAGGTGCGGTCAGATGCGAGGCCGCAGGCCTGAAGAAACCGGAGGTGTATTCGCTGGAATACATTGAGGATTTTTTCGGGCTGAGAACGATGCAGATGATTGCAGATCGTTCGCCGCAGTAGAACGGCCAAGGTCGGATAGGTTCCCAAGAAAACGGAAACTGACCGAGTCTGCGAGGGAATTTCCGAAGGCGTTCCGCCTGGCCGAGCCCATGAGGGTCGCGCCGGGAGGTGCCGAGCACCTGCCTGCCCCACCACCTCAGCGTTTCACTGCCTCGTCACTCAGAATCTTGAAGAAATGGGCTCTGGGTGAAAAAAAGACAATTCTGAGTTTCCTATTTCTCTTGGTCGGAATGACCCGCTGAAGCGGAGGTCACCGGATTTGCGAGGGATGCCGACACAGCTGGACCTACGAATGGGGAATTGCACGCAAGGAATGCATCCTGAGAAGCTGCGTTGCAGTCCGCAGGTTGAATTGATGACATTTGCGCAAGCTGCGGGGGATGGTCTGAAAATGGATGGGCTAAAAATTTGTCAGAAACGCAGAGATCTCATATGAAGAAGTTCTGGAGTTGTTCTAACCACCTGGTTTGGGTTCTGGGATTAGTGGCCACACTGTTGCTCGCCGGGTGCGACAGTGGCGGTAGCGGTGGTGGTAGTACCCCACAAGCCGGTGTGCTCGGTGTGTCGTTGACCGATGCACCAGCCTGCGGCTTCGAGGAAGTGAATGTCACTGTCAGCAAGGTGCGCGTGCATCAGAGCAACTCGGCAGATGACAAAGCCGCCGGTTGGACCGATATCACTCTCAACCCCGCACGTACAATCAACCTACTCAACCTCAATGATCCAACGCAACCCAATTTCGCGCTTGACAGTCTTGGCGAGACGCCGTTAGCAGCAGGCCATTACACGCAAGTGCGTCTGGTCTTGGTGGACAACAATGGTCATTCACCCACTGCCAATTGGGTTGTCCTGGAAGGTCAAGATCCTGGAATCATCGGCAACAGGATTCCGCTCGTAACGCCCAGTGCCGTCCAAAGCGGAATCAAGTTAATCCATCAGTTCGACGTGGGGTCCGGACAACGTGTCGATCTGTTGCTGGACTTCGATGCTTGCCGCTCCGTTGTGCGGACCGGCAACGATAAGTACATACTCAAACCCGTGATCAAGGTCGTCCCATTCGTATTGAACGGCATAGACGGCTTTGTCGATACAAACCTGCTTGGCAACCATGTCGTCGTGTCGGCCCAGGTGAACGGTGAAATCGTTCGCGCGACAGTGCCTAACACAACCCCCGCCCCTAACCCCAATAGAGGGAAATTTTTCCTAGCCCGCCTTACTCCGGGGGTAACCTACGACGTTGTGATCACCGCCGACAACCATGCGACAGCAGTGATCACCGGAGTCCCAGTTCCAACCAATACCAGCATTACCACGGTGAGCACCAACGAATCCCCTACTTCGCCAATTGCCTTGAACTCCTCCGCGACCCATAGCATCAGCGGCACAGTAACATTGAGCCCGCCGACCGATGAACCAACCGTCTTTGTTGCAGCGAAACAAACACTCGACGGCGGGCCGACCGTGACCGTAAAATCGCTGCCTGCCACCCTCTTAACCGTCAGTCCAGGAGACCAGACCGGTGATTACGGCTACAACTTGACCCTGCCCATCGGCGCGCCTTCGCTCGGCGTATACAGCACAAGCCTCCCGATCTTGTTTACTCCGCAACCTACAGCGGTTGGAGTTCACTATACGATCCAGACTTCTGCAGCTGCTTACCAACCTCAGTCGGTCAACATCCCGGACCTTTCCACGGTGAATACACCCCAGGATTTTACCTTGATCTTGATGCCGTAAGGGATCGCTCATCTCGACGGCTTGAGGGCAAGAAAATAGGTTCACCTATGAAGAAAAGCTGCAAGGGGCACAGAGGGCTGGGAGAATCTGAAGTTACCGGAGGTGCGGCCCTTCAGTGCAAAGACACAATCCTCGCTTTCAAAGTTCATCGTTCGGATTGTACTGTTCCGCCCAGTTCCTGCGCTTTTCCGAGATGTGCGGCATAAAGCTCTTGCATCTGCTTTGCACGATGCCGCTTTTCTTGCACTGCGGTCATCAATGCTCCCCGCCGAAACCCCTTGGTGTCTTCGTAGGGCCTGATCTTTGATAGCGCAGTCTCGAATTCGACGGCTTCGGCCTCCAACTCTTGCGCCTTGTTCTGATACACCTTGGCCGCCGCGAGGTGATCGTCCGCGTTGCCAGTGGACGCCAGCCGCTCTTCCAAGGCTGCTGGCAGTTGCCTGTTATATCCCTTGAGGTTGAGCAGACGGATCAGTGGCAACCTGGCTAGTACACCGAGTATAGATTCATTGAACCCCATCGCTCCACCTTTTGCTCAGCTGTCCAAGACATCGTTTCTCACGCCTTCGAGAAGATACGCTGAAAGCCGCAGAAAATCGAGAAATCGAAACAGAGAGGTAGGGAAGCAAGAAAAGAGGGACATTCTGAATTCCTACTGTCGCAGACGGTGGGAGCAGGCGGGAGCGGAGGTCACCGGAGACGCGGGGACGAGGATCGGCCAGGCTCAGAAATGAAGAAAAGCCGTATGGCGCTATGGTGAGGAATCGGGCGGGACGAGCGGCTCTAGAGTGTTGATCAGCTCAGGGATGTCACGGCTCGCTATCTTCCATACCCGGTGGACATCGACCTGAAAATAGTCATGGACCACGACATTCCGAAAGCCCATAATTTTTCTCCAAGGGATCTCAGGATGAGCGTTTCTGAATTCTGAAGAAACGCGCTTGGCCGTTTCACCGAGCACAGTACACTGAAGCAACACGGCATCCTGATCCCGGCGGTTCTTGAGGAACTCCTTCTCTTGAAGCCCACTTGTATATTCCCGTATTTGCCTCGCAGCCTGAATCATATCGAGCAAAAGCGAGTCGTCACGCTGCATACACGGCTTCCATGTGGGAGAGAATGTGCTTGCGCCGGATGTAGTTGCGGCTTTCCTCCACCAATCGTTTCTCAACCAGATCAACCGCTCGTCCAAACAGTGACTCCAACTCCTCCTTCATGTCCAGCAAATGCTCAACCCCCCAGTCTGAATCGGGGCTGAACGTTACCAGCACATCTACGTCGCTGTCCGGGCGAAAGTCGTCGCGTAAGACAGAGCCGAAGAGCGCAAACTCAACGATCTTCCACTTCCTGCAGAACCCCGCAATCGTTTCTTTGGAGACGCTTAATTTTTCTTCCACTGTCATACACATTCACTCCGAATGGCAACCATGCAGAAGCACGAAAGGATGGTAGCACCGAGCAAATCTAAAGTCACGCCGCGAGGAGAGTGTGAGGGCATTCACGTCAGGGGGAGGAAACAGGGACATTCTGAATTTCCTGATCTCGCAGGTGGGGGGGGGGGCTGGCAGGAGCGGAGGTCACCGGAGGTTCAAGGACCAACCGAGGCTATGCCCGTGGGGAAGCGAAAACGACTGAGTCTTCGAGGAAATTTCCAAAGGCGTTCCGCCTGGCCAAGCCCGTGAGAGTCGCGCCGGGAGGTGCCGAGCACCTGCCAGGCCCCAGCACCTCAGCGTTTCACTGCTTTGTCCCGTCTGTCTGTCGATCCCTGCCGAGACGGCGGGCAAATTTGTCTCAGCACCGAATCGTTTTCGTTCCACATGGAGCTTGTCCGGGGGCGCAACCCTAGGAAATACCTCAGACTGCAACAGATAGCCTGCGCATTATAGATGGGGCACATGGCTTGCGTGATATTCGTAAAGCCGGAATTATTCATGACTCAGTTGCGAATGTGCTTCGAAGCCAGGCGAGTGAGAGACATCGATCAAGATGGGATACCGCGTTAGACGCCCGTTCTATTTCCCTTAATCCGAACGAAACAAGGAGGGGCCATGGCAGCCACAATAATGGAACTCCGCAAGTCCCAACGTTATCCTGTCCGCTTCAAAAGTATCTTCTCCATTGACGGGATGCATATCGAGGACGGTGTTGTCACGGACCTATCCCTCGAAGGCTGTCGGTTGACAAGCGCCGTTCATATTCCTTCCAATGTCCCCATAGAAATTCATATTCGGCCCGATCAACATGCCCCCGTGTATGTTTCCGGTGCAGTGGTCTGTTGGGAGAAGGATTCCGTTTTTGGTCTTGCGTTCAAAGAGTTGCCGGAGCTCGAATCGGCAACGCTGACTCGCCTGCTGTGGTTGTTGCCCTCGTGGGCAGAGGAATAGGGTCATCCTTAACACTTCGCGTCTAGCCTGCATGACTCATGACGGTTCGTCTCAAAGTCGCATAGCAGCCTAGTAGTGGGTAAAGAACGTGAGCAGAGAGATATTCCTGAATTTCTTAAAAACATTCCCCTTGATTGACTCGCTCACAACCTGCGTAAGTTTCTCCGATGAAATGGGTTTCTCCAAGTAGTCGCAACGCCCAGCTTAAAGAGATGCGTGGCTCCGCCTAATTTCGGTTCTCCGGTCAGATTCCCTGTCGCCGCGGTCGTGAAGGGTTGGTGAAGCGGTGGTGCCTGGAAGAAGCATAGGCCCCCTGAAGCGCAGATACCAGCCGAGGCCCCGCCAGATTTAGAAAGGAAGAAAAGCCCTATATGGAAAGAACAGGGAGTCAGATCCAGAGTTCAGCCTAACTACTTGATAAATCGGCTGTGGCCTGACCGGCCTTGCATGCTCAATTATTTCTTCCTATCGTCCGATACACATCTTAATGGACACAACATCTGCCATACCTGCCCCATTCAATACAGGAGGATTAGTCATGAGGCAGCCGGAGAAACTGGATTACAAACGTTCAGCGCAATCGATATCAGCCATAGGGGACAGCATCCCTCTGTCCCCTCATACCAAGCCGGAATCGACAGATGCCATCGTGGCCTTCGTCGGGAAAGGCGTCGCATTCAACGGTGCGATCTCCTACAGCGGGACCGTCAGGATCGACGGATCCCTCGATGGAGAGATTCAGACCGACGGGACCCTGTTGGTCGGGCCGGAAGCCATCATCACCGCAAAGGTGAGCGCCGGAACCATTGTCTGCATGGGGAAGATCACCGGTGATGTTACGGCAAAAGAAAAAATCAAGCTGCTCGCCCCCGCCGTTCTCAATGGCGGTGTGAAGACGCCAAAGTTCTCGATCGAGGATGGAGTACTCTTCAACGGAACAGTCCAGATGACGCAAGCAGCTCGGAAAGCGACCCGCGAAATGCCGCTCCGCTCCACCGACGATCGAGAGGACTCATCGCTCAGGCAAGCCACGGCCTAAGACTCCATGACGACTAACCTAATGGCCTAGCCTGCAACCGTGAAAAACGTGGAGGCGTGGTTCGGGACCGCCGCGATAAGGAGGATGTCATGTGGGCACGTGGAAATACTCAGCCCGAGATAATGACAGGACAAGAAGGGTTTACATTCCTGGCAAGGGGCGTGGTCTTCCGAGGCACAATAAGCCTGGAGGGAGATGTTAGGATTGATGGCCAGATAGAGGGAGAAATCCAATCAACCGGCACCCTGACCATCGGAGAACATGCTGTGATCACCGGCGATATCAGAGCCGACATCTTGGTCACCAGCGGTAAAATCAAGGGGACTATCATTGCGTCGGAAAAGATCACCATCCTGAAGCCGGGGGTCTTGATCGGGGATATCCGCTCTCCGTCGATTTCTATTGAAGTGGGAGCAGTGTTCCACGGACAGTCCGACATGAGTGCAGCGATCCAGAGCGAGGACCAGCCCACATCGAGCGGGCAGATTCATGATCCCGCTGCCTACCCCAAGAGACTGCGCGCTCCAGACTCATAATGTGGGCAACAAGCGAGGCATGGGAAGACGGGGAAATCATCGGAGTGAGCAACGCCCTGCCTACAACACTACCGTTTCGTTCGCGCCTTGGCCACAAGCGCCTTGAGGCCCGCCAGTTCTAGCGCGCCCAGATAGACTTCGCTGCCTATGACGAACCCCGGCGTTCCGGAAATATCGAGCAGATTGGCCAGAGTGTGATTACGATCGATCGCGGATTCCCACCCAGGCGCATTCAAGTCCACCTCGAGTTTTTTGACGTCCAATCCAACCCGCTTGGCAATTGCGAGAACCTCCTCCTTGGTCAGCTCTATTTCAGACGCCAACATCGCCTCGTGAAACGCTTGGTGCTTGCCTTGCTCTCGCGCAGCGAGCGCGGCGCGGGCTCCAAAGACCGAGACCTCTCCCAAAATGGGAAAATCTTTGTACACGACCCGCACGCCGGGGTCATCCTTTTGCAATTGCGTCACGGCATTGGCAACCCGCTTGCAGTATCCGCAGCGATAGTCGAAAAACTCAATGACGGTCACGTCGCCATTCAGATTGCCGCTGACGGGAGATGCCGGATCCCGCAATAACTCCTCTTGGTGTGTCGCAATCACCTGTCTCACTCGTAATTTTCCATCCCTCTGCCGCTTGACCTCAAGGGACTGCAGGGCTTGCTCGATGACCTCAGGATGCGACCGAATATACTGTTCAATGACCTGGTCGAGTACAGGTTGCCCTGGAGCCGATGACGGCTCAGCCCATGCCGGAAGTATCGGGGCAAATGCCAGTAACCCCACAGTGAGGACGAGGGCAACATGAGTTCTCATGGATGTCTTCCTTATATTTGCATTCAAGAGCAATTAGACTATCCCCACCGATTTGAGCCAGAGTCACGCGAAACTTCGTCGGATAGAGGGTGATATCTCACCAAGTTTACGCCACGACGTATCCTCAACCAAACAATCATTACTTTCCAGGAACTATCGTCCCTGCGTGGGGTGAATCGAGCAGCTCTATGCTCAGGACGGCCTATTATGCCGGTTGCCGAGCAAAGAATGCCGAGTAGGCCATGCGGAGATTCCAATAAATACAAACATCACTGGGATTTTGAGAGTGCTTTCCTTTGTTGTGCGCGGCACGAAAGTTGAGAAGACTTTCCCTGGCGTTGGAGTACTGCACAACGAGAATTCATCTCTGATTGAACCCATGATTGTAGAAACTCACTTCAGCCTACATACCCATGTCGTTACCAGGAAGTGAGGAAGCAATGACCGGCATATCAAGCCTATGGGAATTCCTGAGTCGGGACGAGGCATTTTTCGGAGGGCCCCAAAGCCCGATGCTGAGCTGGATTGGGTCTTTTGGAATCGTGCTGTTCTTTCTCTGGCACGTTATCCGGTTGAGGATAGACGTGTCTCGCGCGCAACGACCCTTTCATCGCGTTGGCCCCACGCTGACCGCCCTCGCGGACGAGCGCGGCGACGTCGATCGTGAGCGTTTCACAAGTCATGCGCTGGTGGGCTTCGCGCCTCCGGCTGGTCAGGTCGCATCCTCCCCAACCCGTATCGACTGCGATGACCTCCAGATTGTCGAAACGTCGATGCAAAAAGAGCCCATGTTTCGGCAACCCTGGGCGCAATTCCGCAAGACGCTGGTTCTGGAACATGTCCCGTGGTTCATGGAACCGCGCATTTTCAGCACGCGGCGCGCGGAGGAAATCTTTACGCAGGACACGCTCCTGAGCCATCGTGTCAACCTGGCCTTCTACAGCCAACTGCCATCTCTTGTAACCGGCATCGGGTTGCTGCTGACCTTTCTGGCGCTATTTATCGGCCTCAGTAAGCTCCACATGGACGGACACGACATTGCCGGGATTCAGGGGCTGATCAACGGACTGGCTGGAAAATTTCTGACGTCCATCGTCGGACTGATTGCCGCCAACCTCTTCACGCTTATCGAAAAACCGATGGTTTTTCGGCTCATGAACGAACACCATACTTTCCTCAGCCTCATTGACAAACTTTTTCCCCGAAAAACCATGGAGCAGATGTTAGAGCAACTGACGCCCATGCGCCGTTCGCACGGCGAACCCCGCCGGACGTCCGGCGGAGAGTTCATGTCGCGGATCGAAGGGATGGGAACAGACGGCCTAGCGGGGCCCATTGCCGAGCTGACCGAAGCGGTTCGGTCCTTGACAAAATTGAAACAAGGCGAGCAAGCCACGGCACAACGTACGGCGACGGAACTACCGCGAGTCATCCGTGAAGAATTCACGACCCCGATGAAAGTGTTGAATGACTCGATTCATGACCTCACCGCGTCGCTAAAGGATCTGCGCATCGATCGGACGCAGACGGCCGCGACGCTCGACGATCTTATGGAGCGCCTGACGGATAGGCTTGCTGAACAGCGAACAGCATCGGGCCTCTCGCGCGCTGAGGGGCGCCGCTTTTGGCCCAAACGATCGGTGCCATCCTCGCAACAGCCAATCGCATGATACAGGCAACAACACAAAGCGCCGGCTCTTCCCATACGGCAATCGGCATCACCGATCTCATGACATCGCTCGCAGTCATATTTATCTTGCTCTTCGCAGTTCAGCTCACCAAAACATCCTCCGCACCACAGTCTGAGCTGCAAGAAAACAAAGAGAACGTGCAGGCGGCGCTTAGCGACCACATTCAGCGCCTGGGTCTCTCCCTTGATGCGGATCCTCGCGATCCGCTTGCGCTCATGATCGTGGTCCCCGAGAACCTCCTCACATTCGACTTGGGGAAAAGCACGCTGTCCCCTACTGCGGATCAATTTCTTGAAGATGCATTGCCCTTCTATGTGGAAGCCTTGTGCGGGCCGCTGCGCGACAAGATCGACTCGCTTGCCATTGAGGGCCACACCGACGATCAAGGCAGCGATGCGTTTAATTTAAAGTTGAGCCAAGAACGGTCACTGGCAGTGATGGTAAAGGGGCTAGAGGTCATTCAAGCCACAGAGCCTGCTTCGTACCAGTGCTTTCAGGAAATCACGTCGGCAGCCGGGCGCGGAAAACAGGACCTAATTTATGACTCCATTGCCACGGTGAGCCGCGAGAAAAGCCGTCGGGTGATCTTCAAGATTCGCCTCCGCTCTGCCGAGCAACGGCAGCTAGCCCGCATTATTCACAAGAGTTCGTGACGAAACCGCCGAGACGCCACGCGAGACGGGCGCGCGGAGCCGCGAAGAAGGGAAGCATACTTGAACAGTATGTTGACCGACTGAGCGGCGAGCCCGCCCGCCGTCAGGCTTGTCGCAGCGGCGTATCGACGGTTGCAGTAGAAGTCTTCGTGAATAATGCGGGCGAGTTGGACTGACACGAGGAACAGGAACCTTCTGATTTCCCAGTCCACAACCCAGTCGCGATTCACTCGATGTGTGGTAAAGTGAACCGGCGCTGAGGTCGTAAGTACATGAGGCTCCTATGGGATCAACGAACTTTGCTCCTCTCTATCTCTCCGATTCCGAGTTCTCCCCTGAACAGGGCTTTCTCCCACAAGACCCCCTTGGCCAGCTGCCCGATTCCCCCACGCTCAACGATCTCGGTCACGAGCTGCCGAAATTACTGAGCGCTCGAACGGTCCGTCGATTCATCGACGAGCAACCAAGACTGCTCCCAACCATCCCTGCCAACTGGCGCACAGAAGACTATCGGGCTGCGATGCGTACCCTTTCGTTCGCCGGTCACGCCTATGTCTGGGAAGTGCCGGACCAGCCGACGGCGAAATTGCCGCCGCAATTGGCGCAACCATGGCACGAAGTCGCTCGACGGCTTGGCCGACCTCCGGTGCTCTCCTACGCCTCCTATGCACTCGACAACTGGCGGCGACTCGACAAGACGAAGCCGGTTCAGCTCGACAACATCGTGCTGCTGCAAAATTTCCTCGGTGGGTTGGATGAAGAGTGGTTTGTCGTCGTCCACATCCAGATCGAGCGGGAAGCAGGACCGGGGCTGGCCGGACTTCTGCGCGCGATGACAGGCGCGGCTGAGGGCAAAGAAGACGAGGTCCTGCTGGGGCTCAATTCGTTGGCTTCGGCACAGACGGCAATGCGCAACACGCTGCTCAGAATGAACGAACGTTGCGATCCCTATGTCTACTACAACCGCGTACGGCCCTATATCCATGGCTGGAAGAACAGCCCTTCCATGCCGCACGGGCTCACCTACGAAGGCGTCGAACCCTATGCCGGGCAGCCTCAACAGTTCCGTGGCGAAACCGGCGCGCAGAGCACGATCGTGCCCTGTCTCGACGCGGGACTTGGAATCGCCCATGCGCCAGATCCCTTGACCCTCTACTTACAAGAAATGCGCGACTATATGCCTCCGCGCCACCGCGCTTTCCTCCAAGCTCTGGAAAAGGCCACCGATAATTTGGGACGTCCGATGCTCACCGGATATGTGCGGGATCGAAAAGTCCACAACCCCGATCTCTGGGTTGCCTATTCCACCTGCGTCGATCTCCTTGCCAAGTTTCGTGAAATTCACATCGGCTATGCCGACAGTTACATCCACCGTCAGCACCAGTCCCACGACAGCAACCCCACAGCCGTAGGAACGGGCGGGACGCCGTTTATGCAGTACCTCCAAAAGCACTTGGATGAAACCAAGCAGGCCATCACCGAGTAGCCTCTGCTTGCCCCCCTTACCTCCCGATCGGCTACTGGATTTTGCTGACACAATCGCCGTTGACTAAGATTGGTAAGCGGCGTATCGTTTTCCCAGCGACAACTTGAAATTCTTCAACGAGATACGCTTCACGAACGACGCTTCACAATCAGCCCCAAGAGGAGGCTACGATGGCGATCATGTGTTCTCTGGCGGTCTGTAAGGTACAGGAAGGAATGTGCGGACACGAGAAGGCGATGCTGAGCATTGCCCTGCTCGCAGCGTTCGGCCTTGGAGCCTATTTCCTGATCGGCTGACCGCGCGTTATCCCGATAGTTCAGCTGGATGGCGATTCGATGGCAGGAGGGTTTCGTCTGTCGCAGTACTTCTCCTACACCTGTCTGATGATGAGCCTACCTGCATCATCAGCACATTTCGTTGAGCACTCCTCCCTTCAAGCTTATAGTACGATTCAGCGCTCTATCACAATCTGCAATAGCCCCATACCTGTTGGTCGATCGGTCCTGAGGCTGTCCGACCTGTGCACAGGTTCAATCCGATAGGACTCTATGCCTGGTTCCTTTCGTTTATTGATACTTGAGGATTCTGCCCTCGACGCCGATCTTATGGTGGAGACGCTCCACAACTTTGGCCTCGACCCCACATGGACGAGGGTGGATAAGGAATCGGACTATCTTTCCGCTCTGGACTCCTGCCCCGATCTGATCCTGTCGGATTTCTCCATGCCGCAATTCGATGCGCGGCGAGCCCTCCACTTATTGAAAGACCACGGGCTCGACATTCCGTTTATCGTCGTCTCCGGCTGTATCGGCGAGGATGTGGCCGTGCAATGTATGAAGGATGGCGCGAGCGATTATCTGCTGAAGGACCGCCTGGCTCGCCTGGGACCTTCTGTCACACAGGCCTTGGAGCGCATACGCCTACAGAAGGAAAAGAAAGCAATAGAAGAACGGCTCTTCCACGAAACCTTTCACGATGCGCTTACCGGTCTCCCCAATCGCGCGCTGTTCCTCGAACGGCTGGATCGCTCGCTGCTGCGGAGCAAGCGGGATCGAACCTATGTCTTCGCCGTGTTGTTACTCAAGCTAGAAGGCCTTTCGACGATCAACGAAACCCTTGGCCCCTCCGCAAGCGATCAGCTGACCATCGAAGCCAGCCAACGGCTTTCCAGGCACGTCCGGTCTCTTGACTCGGTTGCCAGGCTGGCCGGCGAAGAATTTCTGATTTTGCTGGATGACTTGAAAACCGCCACGAATGCAGGCCGTGTAGCCACGCGTATTCAACAGGCCGTCGCCCTTCCGCTCATCTTTGAGAGCCGCGAAATCATCTTGACCGCCGGCCTTGGCATCACGGCGAGCCTCACTGGTTACGATAACCCGGAAAACATGCTTCGTGACGCCGGCGTAGCGCTGAACCGGGCATCATCGCTGGGGAAGGGGAGCTTCGTAATGTTCGATGCGACCATGCATGCTCAGGCCATGGAGCGCCTCAAACTCGAAGCGGATCTTCGGCAAGCCCTGGAGCGTGATGAATTCAAGCTCCATTACCAGCCGATCGTGTCGCTCGAAACCGGGCACATTGCAGGATTCGAGGCGCTGCTTCGCTGGCAGCACGCTGAGCGGGGACTCATCTCGCCGATCGATTATATTCACGTCGTGGAGGAGACCGGATTGATCCTGCCGATCGGTCGCTGGATTATCCACGAAGCCTGCCGCCAGTTGCGCAGCTGGCAGGCAAAATACCAGGCGGCCGCCTCAGTGACAATGAGTGTCAATCTGTCCAGCAAGCAATTTAACGATCCGGAGCTTCTCCTCTTCATCGAAAAAACGCTCAAAGACACAGGCCTTGCCGGAGAAACGCTGAAGATCGAGATTACCGAATCCGTCATGATGGACAACGTCGAATCCGCCGCCATACTGCTTCGGGATTTGAAGTCTCTTCATCATGTTCAGACCTGCATCGACGACTTCGGCACCGGCTACTCGTCTCTGAGCTATCTCCAACGATTCCCCATCGACTATCTAAAAATCGACCAGTCGTTCGTCGCCCGCATGGGCGACGACCCCAAGAGTCTTGAGATCATCCACACCATCATTTCACTCGCCCAAACGCTGGGAGCGAAGGTCATCGCGGAAGGAGCAGAGACATCGGAGCAGGTCGCCCTCCTCAAGGCCTGGAAATGCCAATATGCCCAAGGTTACTTTTTCTCCAAGCCATTGACTCCAGACGAAGCAGGAAAACTGCTGACAGCAGGCTAAAAAAGTCCGTCAGCGGAAGAAGACTGTTATTTGGGTTGTTTGGTTTGTCTTGTTTATTTGGTTGAACAAAACTAACCAGCCTCGTCCCCGACGTACACAGGGCTCTTTGTCTCTCCCGCTATGTCACTTTCTGCTATAATCCTCTCCGCTTATTCGGTGACTGCCCTGATGGGGGCCTCGCATGGCGATTGCCTCTCAACACGATCCGAAGCTTGCGCAACAGCTCGTGCTCGACGAGCTGTTCGATCTCTCGCTCTACAAAGCGCTTCGCAGCGTGACCCAGCCTGACGTGCATCACACCCTCGACGAACTGATCAAGGTAGAAACCGGCCATTTGGCCTTCTGGCAGAAATTCTTCGATCTTAAACTCAACGAATTGAATTTCGGCAGGAAGGTCAAACTCTCCTTCATGATGCTGGTCTGCCGGATCTTCGGCTCGACCGCCGTCCATCTGGTGCTCGAAGCCATCGAAGTCCACGGCGTACGGAAGTATCTGGCTCTGTGGCGCGAGTATCAAGGCAAAGCCCTCGGCGAAGCCCTGCGCGGCATCTTGCTGGACGAGTTCAAACACGAAGACGTGCTTGTCACCGAACTGACGAAGCGGAGAATCAACCCGGAAAGGATTCGAAATATCTTCCTGGGACTCAACGACGGTTTGGTGGAGATTCTCGGCGCAGTAAGCGGATTCTTCGGCGCCTTCGGCAGCGCCAGCTTAGTCTTGATTGCTGCCTTGACGACCGCCGCGGCCGGCGCGTTATCGATGGCCGCGGGCTCATTTCTAGCCCTGAACAGCGAAAAGGAAGTAAAGACGACCGAAATCGCCAGGAAAATCTTCCTGGGCGAAGAGTCGGATGTCACACCCATGGAGGAGTCGCCGCTGGGGTCTGCTGTGGTAGTGGGGATTGCCTATACCGCTGGCGCGGTGGTGCCGGTATTGCCCGTCTTGCTCGGCGCAACGGACGCGCTCTTCTCAGTCTTAACCGCAGGTCTCATGGTCATCGTCGTTTCGACAGTCCTGTCATTCCTATCCGGCATGGACGTCAAACGACGAATTGCCCTCAACCTGGTCATCATTACAGTAGCGGTCAGCGTGAGCTTTGCGATCGGATTAGCGGCGAAAGAAATTTGGGGGATTGCAGTTTAGGGATTGAGGTTTAGAAAAAGTTCGGCTTACAGGATGCTCAGAAGGTTCGTCCGCGATCCGTGAAACGTAAATCGTCAAACGTGAAATATTTCTGAGGAACAACCATCAGCAATCTTACGTTTCACTTTTCACGTCTCACCTTTCACGATTTTCAACTAGCGGGCTTGGAACATAGGAAGCTCGCGAGAACCTTCTGCTTCCTGTTGAATGCGTAACCGTTCCAGCCGCGACTCTTCCATCACGTTCTCGAGCATGTCGTCCGTCATCTGAGTCAGCTCTGCCGCCGCATCCTTTATATCCGCATGCTCGACGGCGCGGGACAACACTTCAGCCTTCGTGGCACCTTTCTTTTGGCCCAGGAACGGCTTGATGATGAGGTAGGCCACGTCCCGAGCCGGCATGAATCGGAGGAACCTCCTGATCAACCGGAATGTCTGGAGAGGGTAATGCAGGATCTTGTAGATGAACAGTCGCTTGAGCCCTTGCCGGCGAACTTCATTGATGACCTCACCGGGCAAGCAGGTCGGATCGATCGTGGAACATTTGAAGTACTTGTACCAATCAGCGGTTTCGCTGACTAACCCGCGCTTCACATATTCCTGCCAAAGCGGAGTTCCCCGATACACACAGAGCCGATTGAAGCCGAATGTGTCGAGCGGCAGCTTAGAGGCCAAGTCGAACGTGGCGTTCATGTCTTCGACCGTTTCATCGGGATTCCCCACGGTGAAGAAACCATGCACGATCTCGATGCCGGCCTGCTTGGCATTCTTAACGGCCGTGGCCACTTCTTCCAACGTCTGTTCTTTCTTGAGGCGATCCAGAATCTTCTGGCTTCCGCTTTCAATCCCGAACATGACCGTCCGGCAATGGGCCTTGGCCATGGCGGGAAACAAATGCTGGGCCACCGAGTCGACACGCCCTTCGATGCCCCATTGAATCGTGAGTTTCTCGTCCATCACACCTTGGCAAATCGCCTCGATCCGCTTGGGCTGCAGCAGGAAATGGTCGTCGACGAAATAGACTGATCCATACCCACATTCTTCGAGGTACTTGAGCTCTTTCACCACATGCGCGGCGCTCCGCGCGCGCCACTTGCCTTCATTGAAAATCGGAATATCGCAGAACACGCAGGGCCAGGGGCAGCCGCGCGACGTTTGCATCGTCGTGAACCGCTCCATCGAGAGCACAGCCGGTACGTCGAGCGGCATTGATTCGATGAAGTCGAGCGGAAGACCTTCGCGGTCTGGGAAGGGCCACTGGTCGAGATGGCGCTCCATCGGCCTGCCGGAGTTCTGTACAACCTTGCCATCCTTAGCCCAGGTCAGCCCGGCGACATCGGCTGGGTCATCGATCCGTTCGAGCAGATCGAGGAGCAACTGTTCACCATCTCCCTTGCAGATGAAATCCACTTCAGGACACTGCAGTTTGACCAGGGCGGCATTCAAGCTTGCAAAGACACCGCCAAAGGCCAGTTTGACCTTCGAGTTAGCGGCACGAATCTGACGGGCCAGGATCTTTGCGTAGGGATAGCTGGTGGTGCTGAGGAAGCTGAGTCCGATCAGGGCCGGCTGTTGCCGGTCGATTTCATCCAGGATCACCTCGTTCGGCGTGTCGGGATTCGCCTGATCGAACATCACACATTCGTGGCCTGCCTGTTTGAGGACCGACGAGAGGGACATAATGCCGATGGGCGGGAAGCCCATGACCCTGATACGGCCATTCTTTGCGCGTGTTTTCGCTGGGAGGGCGTAAAACTGTGGGTCGCGAACGTGGATGAGAAATATCCGCATGGCGTCAGCCTAACATGAATAACATGGCAGGAGAAGGGAAATAACTTGGTTCACAGGAGGGGAGACCAAACAGGCTGAGGTCAAGGTCAAGGTTGAGCGAAGATCAGACTCTCTTTATCTCAACCTTAGCCTGAACCTCAACCTTCTTCGTGCTGGATGGGTGATCGATTGAGCACCGCATTCCCACTTCGTGATTGTCCGATTCAACAAAACCGAACTCTTATTTATCGGCCCAGCACCGCTTTCAACGTCCTCTCGGGAGTGTGAATTTACGCCAAACTGTTTGGCAAGCGACAATACACCATTGGCGAGACAAGCAAATGCTCAGCGGCCCAAAGCCAGCTTCACCGTGGCGCCGAGTTCGGCTGGATTGCTGCAGACACGTACCCCGGCTGCTTCGAGCGCCTTCATCTTCTCTGTCGCAGTGCCTTTACCGCCAGAAATGATGGCCCCGGCATGGCCCATGCGCCGTCCTGGGGGAGCCGTGATGCCGGCGATGAAACTGACGACCGGCTTCTTCACATTCTTCTTGATAAACTCAGCAGCTTTTTCCTCCGCATCGCCGCCGATCTCACCAATCATCACAATGGCCTGAGTCTCGGGATCTTTCTCGAACAAAGCCAGTATATCGACAAACCCTGTCCCATTGACCGGATCTCCGCCGATCCCGACGCAGGTTGTTTCACCTAGCCCAAGCGTCGAGAGTTGATGCACCGCTTCGTAGGTGAGGGTCCCGCTACGAGACACGACGCCTACCACACCCTTCTTATGGATAAAGCCAGGCATGATCCCGATCTTCGCCTCATCGACGGTGATAACACCGGGACAGTTCGGTCCGATCAAGCGAACATCCTTGCCACGCAGCGCGCGCTTGACCTTTACCATGTCGTTCACCGGAATGCCTTCGGTAATGCAGATGATCAGCTTCACTCCGGCCTCAGCTGCTTCCAAAATCGCATCGGCGCAAAACGGCGGAGGCACAAAGATCAGCGAGGTGTCGCACTGGGCTTTCTTGACTGCATCCCGCACAGTGTTGAAGACCGGAATACCCTCGACCTCTTGCCCCGCCTTGCCAGGCGTGACGCCGGCCACAACCTGCGTCCCATAAGCCTTGCACTGGGTCGCATGGAACGAACCTTCCTTACCAGTAATCCCCTGCACCACCACCCGCGTATGCTTGTTAACGAGAATGCTCACGATACCCTCTTTTCTTTCTTATTCCATCTTCCCCATGACTGGAAAGCGATCTTTGGGAGGTGCGGGGTTAAGTCCCCACTGCGCGCGTCCAACGAGGGCCTTCTGAGGCCGCGCGTTGCGCGAGCACAGGGACTTGGCCCCGCACCTCCCTCATCTCCTACGCCGCTTTGCCTGTCAGCTTCACAATTTTTTGCGCCGCCTCCCACAAATCATTCGCCACTTCCAATTTCAATCCTGACTCCGCCAACAGTTTGCGGCCTTCGTCTGCATTGGTGCCCTGTAATCGGACGACCAACGGCACATTGATCTTCACTTCTTTCGCCGCCTCGATGACACCATGGGCAATCCGCTCGCAACGAACGATCCCGCCGAAAATGTTGATGAAGATGCCCTTGACGTTCGGATCTTTCAGTAGAATCCTAAAGCCGGCCGCCACCGTTTCCTTTGTCGCGCCGCCTCCGACGTCCAGGAAGTTCGCCGGTTCGCTGCCCGCCAGCTTGATGACATCCATCGTCGCCATGGCGAGGCCGGCTCCGTTCACCATGCAACCGATGTTGCCGTCCAGCTTGATGTAGTTCAGATTATTTTCCCCCGCTTCGATCTCGAGCGGATCTTCTTCATTAAGATCGCGCATCTGCTGCACATCGGCATGCCTGAATAGGGCGTTATCGTCGAAGGAAACCTTCCCGTCCAACGCGATCAATTTCTTATCGCTGGTAACGACCAATGGATTGATCTCCACCATCGCCGCATTCTTCTCCATAAACAGACGATAGAGGTTCCCGAGCATTTGGATGAAGGGATTGACGACGGCCGGCTCTATAGCAGGAAGTCCAAGCGCGAAGGCGATGTTTCTCCCGTTGTACGATTGAAACCCGACTGCCGGATCAATCGCCTCCCGGATAATCTTTTCCGGGGTATTGGCAGCCACAATTTCGATCTCCATCCCACCTTCGGTGCTGGCGATAAATACGGGCCACCCGCTGTCACGATCGACGAGGAGGCTCACATATAATTCCTTGGCAATCGCAGCCCCTTCTTCGACCAGCAAGCGTCGTACTTCCCGCCCCTTAGGGCCGGTTTGGTGAGTGACGAGGGTCTTGCCGATCAATTCCTTGACTAGGCCTGGCACAGCTGCCTTGTCCTTCGTAATCTTGACGCCACCGGCTTTGCCTCGGCCTCCTGCGTGGATCTGCGCCTTGACGACGAATACCGGGGTATTCAGCTCTGCGGCCCATGCAGCTCCTGCCTCTGGCGAGGTGATCTCTCTCCCGCGCGGAACCGGAACCCCGAACTGCCCGAATAACTGCTTCGCCTGAAACTCATGAACGTTCATCGTCGCTCCTTCTGTCGTTTCAGTGCTGAGTAGAAAGTGCTGAGAACTGAGCAGAGATTCTTCGTCCGTTAACTCAGCACTTATTACCCAGCACTCAGCACTGCGTTACCCTTTCCTTGTGTACGCTGGCAGGATCATGGGGGAGACGATCCCGTTCGAACTGCCGTGCTTCTTGGCCTCGGCGCGGAATCCCTTCAGATGCCCGACCGTCAACTTCCCTTGCGGCATGGCAGCGGCGCGAGCCGCAGCCGTCATCCCAGATCGCTTTCCAAAGACCATCAGGTCGAGAAGCGAATTACCCATCAATCGATTTCGTCCATGCAATCCGCCGGATGCCTCACCCGCAACAAAGAGATTGGGCACGTTGGTTTCCGAGTTGGTATCGATCTTCACCCCGCCGTTCTGATAATGCAGCGTCGGATAGATCAACACCGGATCCTTGCTGATGTCGATGCCGAACCGCTCGAACTGCAGCATCATCGCGGGAAAATGCTTCTCCAATGTCCCGTCACCATGTTCCGCATCGAGCAACGGCGTATCGAGCCAGACACCGATGCGCCCGGACATCGTACGGATACCGCGCCCCTCTTCGCACTCCCTGATAATCGAAGACGACACGACATCGCGGGTGTCCAGTTCGTTGACGAACCGTTCTCCCTTCGCATTGACCAGATGTCCCCCTTCGGACCTGATACCCTCCGTCACCAGAGCCCCGATGAGCTGTTCGGGGTAAACCGCTCCGGATGGGTGGTACTGGAATGTATCGATGTGCATGAGCTTGGCGCCCATCCGATAGGCCAGGCAGAGACCGTCGCCGGTGGCGCCGTAGTGATTGCTGGTTGGAAATCCCTGAATATGAAGCCTGCCGATCCCACCGGTCGCCAGGATGACGGACTTGGCTGCCACGACGACATGGCGCTGGTTGTCGAGGTCTTTGAAGATTGCGCCGGTGCAGTTCCCCTTCTCATCGCTCGTCAGCTCGACCGCGGCGCAAAACTCAAGTAGCTGTATCTTCTGATTCAGGACCTCATCCTTGAGCACCCGCATGATCTCAAGGCCTGTGTAGTCTGAACAGGTGAGGAGCCGCGGCTTCGAACTGCCGCCGCCTTTTTTCACATGGAGGTTGCCGTCCCCATCGCGATCGAACAGCACGCCCAGGCTCAATAACCATTTCGCAATCGAGGGGCCTTCCTCGACCATCACCTTGAGCAGCTGATGGTCGTTCTGCATGTGGCCGCCCTTCAGCGTGTCCAGGAAATGGGTGACCGGTGAGTCCCCTGACGCGACAGAGATCTGCATGCCCCCTTGCGCCATCACACTGTTGGAGTCGCCGAGACGGAGCTTGGTCGCCAGCATAACCTTGGCGCCAGCCGCATGGGCATGGAGCGCCGCCGCACAACCGGCCCCGCCGCCGCCCACCACCAACACGTCGGTCGTGTAGTCAGCCGTCAGGTCGAACTCGTCGGCGATAGGGCTATCGCCCTCCAGCAACGATGCCAGCTCGACGACCGTCTTATCCCCGCTGTTGGGACCAAAACGGATCGGCCGATAGGCGCGCTCGCGATAATCGGGATGATATTTATGGATCAGCTGGTCGCAGCCTGCTTGAGAGAACTTGGGAATGGTCTGCTTACGCCGAGCATCCCGCGATCTATGCACGATTTGTTGGAGAGCGTGGACATCCATTCTTTAGCTTTCAGTCTTCAGCCTTCAGCCTTCAGCCTCTCATTCAGAAGCTGAGAGCTGACAGCTGACTGCTCGTCGTGCTATTTCACCGTTACGCAGTGATCGGTCAATTCTTTTTCGTTCATCTTGAGGATCTTGGCCCACTCATCGTTGAAACGTCCGTCCTCGATTTCTTTTATACGCACATCCAGGCCCGGGGGTTTTTCGGTGAAATGAGCCCCCTGCGCCCGACTCACATAGAGGGCCACGAGATTAGGCGCGATGTCCGCGATACAGACCGGTGTGCACATCCCGCACATGACGCAATCCATGAACATCTCGGACACACTCTTGAAATCTCCGAAGACGGCCTTCCAGACTCCCTCGCGCACATCGATGCTCTGCGGGCAGGCCTCAGTGCAGGCGTTGCAATTTCTGCAGAGCGGCGTTTCGGGATAGAGATTGAAGAGATCCTGTTTCGGATCCTTGAGCGCCTGCATGTCATAGGTGGCCTTCCGGGCTGGGAAAGGCGGCATCATCGTAATCGACATGCCGTCTTGCACCGCCATTTGGCAGGCTAAACAGGTTCTTACCTTTGGATCGTCCTTCGTCCGATAATAGGCAGCGCAAGCGCCGCAAAACCCGCCGAGACAGCCGGCCCCACGGACGACTTCCTGACCCGAGTACCACAGGGCCTTAATGACCGTGATCCCCTCCGGCACCTCGTACTTCTTGCCGGCGATCTCGACCGTGACCATCTTGTGCCGAATGACTTCAGGCTGATCGATGACGTTGCTGTCTTCTTGGGCCATGCTCTCCAACATCCGCTATCAGCCCTCAGCCATCAGCTTTCAGCCTTCGGATATCCCGTCGACTGATCGCTGACAGCTGACCGCTGATGGCTTTCTTAAGCAATCGCATTCACAATCGCATTCAATGTCTGACTGGGGCGCATCGCTTTTGACGCCTTGGCGTCATCTGGATGATAGTACCCGCCGACATCGACCGGCTTGCCTTGAGCTGCGAGTAATTCACCCGTGATCTTGGCTTCATTATCCGCCATCTCCTTGGCGATCTTGACGAATCGCGCTGCCAGACCTTTATCCTGAGTCTGTTGCGCCAACGCTTGGGCCCAATACAAAGCCAGATAGAAATGGCTCCCGCGATTATCGATCTCACCCACCTTGCGGGCGGGGGACTTATTGCTCTCCAGGAACTTCGCATTGGCTTGATCAAGCGCATCGGCCAAAATCTTTGCCGCTTGGTTGTTTCCCACCTTAGCAAGATGTTCCAATGAAGCGGCGAGCGCGAGGAACTCGCCCAGCGAATCCCATCGCAAATACCCTTCCTCCTGGAACTGCTGCACATGCTTGGGCGCGGAACCGCCCGCGCCGGTCTCGAAGAGACCGCCACCGTTCAACAGAGGAACGATCGAGAGCATTTTTGCGCTGGTCCCAATTTCCAAAATCGGGAACAGGTCTGTGAGATAGTCGCGCAACACGTTCCCCGTTACAGAGATCGTATCTTTCCCTTCCTTGATCCTCTCCAACGATAGGCGCGTCGCATCGGCCGGCGGCATGATTCGGATGTCGAGGCCCTTGGTATCGTGATCTTTCAAGAAGCGTTCGACCTTCGCGAGCAATTGGGCATCGTGCGCCCGATCCTTGTTCAACCAGAAAACTGCCGGGGCTCCTGTGGCCTTTGCGCGATTCACCGCCAGCTTCACCCAGTCCTTGATCGGCGCATCCTTCACCTGGCACATGCGCCAGATGTCGCCTTCTTCGACCTGATGTTCCAACAGAGTCTTGCCTGAGGCATCCACCACCCGGATTGTGCCATTGCCTGGCGACTTGAAGGTCTTGTCGTGCGAGCCGTATTCCTCTGCCGCCTGAGCCATGAGACCGACATTGGGCACGCTGCCCATCGTCTTCGGATCTAACGCGCCGTGCTTCTTACAGAACTCAACGACCTCGTGATAGACCGGCGCGTAGCTGGAATCCGGAATCACACACTTCGCGTCATACGCCTTGCCATCGGGGCCCCACATCTTTCCCGAGTCGCGAATGACCGGGGGCATGGAGGCATCGATAATGATGTCGCTGGGCACGTGCAGGTTGGTGATCCCCTTGTCGGAATTCACCATCGCCATGGGAGGCCGTTTCTGGTAGACAGCCTGAACGTCGGCTTCGATGGCTTTGCGTTGATCTTCAGGCAGCGCCTTGATCTTCGTGTAGAGGTCGCCGATCCCGTTGTCCGGATCAACACCTAGCTTCTTGAGCGTCTCGCCATGCTTCTCGAATACGTCCTTGTAATAGACCGTCACGGCATGACCGAAGATCTTGGGATCCGAGATCTTCATCATGGTGGCTTTCATATGGAGCGAAAACAGGACACCCTGTTTCTTCGAGTCCTCGATCTGCTCCTCCAGGAACTGGCGCAGAGCCTTCTTGCTCATGAACGTGGCATCGATGATCTCATTGGCCTGCAGCGTCACTTTCGGCTTGAGCACGGTCGTCTTGCCATCCTGACCGACGAACTCGATCTTCACATCGGTCGCCGCAGTCGTGGTCATGGATTTTTCGTTGGACCGGAAATCTCCGCCCTTCATATGGCTAACATGCGTCTTAGAGTCGGGACTCCAAGCCCCCATCTTATGCGGATGCTTTCTGGTGTGGGCCTTGACGGAGAGCGGTGCCCGACGATCGGAGTTGCCTTCACGCAGTACCGGGTTGACGGCGCTGCCTTTGACTTTGTCGTAGCGGGTCTTGATGTCCTTCTCTTTATCGTCTTTCGGATTCTCAGGATAATCGGGAAGCTTATAGCCCTGACTTTGCAATTCCTTGACCGCCTCTTGGATCTGAGGAAGCGACGCGCTGATATTCGGAAGCTTGATGATATTGGCTTCCGGCGTCTTGGCCATCTCGCCCAATTCTGACAAGGCATCCGCCTGCTTTTGCTGTGGCGTCAGGTAATCCGGAAATACCGCGAGGATGCGTCCGGCCAGTGAGATATCCCGCAGTTCAACCGATACACCGGCTGCCTTGCTGAAGGCATTGATGATCGGTAAGAACGAATAGGTCGCCAGCATGGGCGCTTCATCGGTCTTCGTATAGATAATTTTGTCCGCTTTGGTCGTCATGGTGCTTTCTCTCCTAACTCCTTGTTAGTTCAGCGCGTTCAACGCTGAACCGGCCTTGAACCACGCAATCTGTTGTTCGGTGATGCTGTGGTTCGCCTGAATGGTGAGTGACTTACCATCCGCCTTATGGATGGTCACTTGCACCGGTTTGCCAGGAGCCAGACTGCTTAGCCCTGTCACGCTGATGCGGTCCTGTTGCTCGATCTTCTCGTAATCCTTCGGGTCAGCGAAGGTCAACGCCAAGATCCCCTGCTTCTTCAAATTGGTCTCATGAATACGGGCAAAGCTCTTCGTGATCACGACAAGAACGTTCAGGAATCGCGGCGACATTGCGGCATGCTCTCTGCTGCTGCCTTCTCCGTAATTCTCGTCGCCGACCACGATCGAACCGATGCCCTTCGCTTTGTACCGGCGAGCAATCTGGGCCATGGTCAGACCCGTTTCGCCCGTCAACACGTCCGTCCCCTTGCCTGGCTCGGGGAAAAACGCATTGTTCGCGCCCAGGAACATGTTATCGCTGATCCTATCTAAATGGCCACGGAACTTGAGCCAGGGGCCGGCTGGGGAAATATGATCGGTCGTCGTCTTGCCCTTGGTCTTGATCAAGAGCGGAAGTTTTTCGAAATCCTTGCCGCCCCAACGAGGAAAGGGCTGCAAGAGTTGCAGCCGTTCGCTGGTCGGTGGCACTTCGACGGTCAAGCCCTCGCCGCTGGCAGCCGGCGCAACGAATCCCTCTTCACCCTTCGCGAACCCCTTGGCGGGAAGCTCTTCACCCACCGGCGGCAGGAACTTGAATTCCTTCCCATCCGCCCCCTTGAGCGTCTGATTGACTGGATCGAATCCAAGATCGCCCGTGATGGCATAGGCCGTCACGACTTCCGGGCTCGCAAGGAACGACAGTGTTTCATTGATGCCGTCGTTACGGCCAGGGAAATTGCGGTTGAAGGAGCTGACAATTGAATCCGCTTTCCCCTTCACACCATCGGCTCGTTTCCACTGTCCGATGCAGGGGCCACAAGAATTGGACAGCACCGTGCCACCCAGCTTTTCAAATGTGTCCAAGAACCCGTCGCGCTTCATCGTGTTGTAAATGCGCTCGGAGCCAGGAGACACGAGGAACGAGGTCTTCGCCTTCAGCCCAGCCTTCAAGCCCTGCTGAGCGATGTGAGCAGACCGGCTGATGTCTTCATAGGATGAATTGGTGCAGCTGCCGATGAGCGCCGCCTTGAGCTCGACTGGATAACCCTTCTCCTTGGCTTCCGCCGCCATCTTGGAAATAGGCCTGGCGAGGTCCGGCGTATGGGGTCCGACGACATGGGGCTCGAGCTTCGACAGATCGATTTCGACTATCTGGTCGTAGTACTTCTCTGGCGACTGGGCAACCTCGGGGTCGGGAACAAGTAATGATTTATTGGCGAGCGCCAGGTTGGCGAGGTCAGCGCGATCCGTGATGTTCAGATAGGCGACCATCTTCTGGTCGAATGGGAACACCGATGTCGTAGCGCCCAACTCTGCGCCCATGTTGCAGATCGTTCCCTTCCCGGTCGCGCTGATGGTCTCGGCGCCAGGGCCGAAGTATTCGACGATCTTGTTCGTTCCGCCCTTTACCGTGAGCAGGCCGCAGAGGTACAGAATCACGTCCTTCGGCGAAGCCCAACCGCTCAACTTGCCGGTCAAATGGATGCCGATCAGTTTCGGATGGAGGACTTCCCATGGCAGGCCCGCCATCACCTCACCGGCATCGGCGCCGCCGACGCCGATCGCCAATCCGCCAAGCCCACCGCCGTTCGGCGTGTGAGAGTCGGTTCCGATGATCAAGCTGCCGGGAAATGCATAGTTCTCCAACACGACTTGGTGAATGATCCCTGCGCCCGGCTTCCAGAAACCAATGCCGTACTTCTTCGCTGCCGAAGCGAGAAAGTTATAGACTTCCGCGTTCTCATCCACCGCACGGAGCAGATCCTTTTCAGAGCCCATCTCGGCGCGAATCAAGTGATCGCAATGGATGGTACTCGGCACTGCCGCCTGCTTCTTATTAGCTTGCATGAACTGCAGAATGGCCATCTGGGCCGTCGCGTCTTGCATCGCGACGCGATCTGGCCTCAGGGCCAACATCGCCTTGCCACGCTCCCACACCTGGCTGTCGAAATCGTCCGCATGTGAAACCAACACCTTCTCCGACAGAGTCAGACCACGACCAAACTTCTTCCTAGCCTTCGCGAACACATCCGGCATCTTCGCGTAGAGATTTTTCGCAAGATCGATAGACATGATGGCCTCAATTCAAAATTAATAATTTTAAATTAGAAATTGTTGTTACTTCAGCGGCGGCACTTCGCGTCGCTTGGGCGCCGCATAATTTACCAGATAATCGAACAGCCGGATCAAGCGGCTATCCTGACGCTTCTGATCCACCCAATGCCCGATCAACCCGATCGTGCGTGAGAGGATGAAGAACCCATTCAAACTGTCGACCGGGAATCCGATATCGACGAGCACAGCCGCCATCGTGCCGTCCACGTTCAGAATCAGGTTGTCCTTCTTCACCGAGGTGATCTTTTCCACTTCGAGCGCAAAATCCAGACAGGGAGTCTTAATGTTCAAACTCTTCACGTACCCGACCAGCTCCTTGACCCGCTTATCCGGATTGCGGAGGCTCTTGACGCGATGGCCGATCCCAGGCACAGGCCCGTGGTTCTTCTTCATGTAGGCCAAGAAATCATCGACCGACATTTTATTATCGACAGCATACTTGAAGAACCGGCCTGCATCGGTCACGGCGCCACCGAAGCGAGGACCGATCATGATGAGTCCTGCTGCAACCGATTGGGACATGCCGATCCCGGCACAGGCTGCGATGATCGTTCCCAACGCTCCGCTCACGCAGGGGCCATGGTCGGCGGAGAGCATCATGATGCGCTTGATGATTTCAGCTTCTTGTTGGGAGATCAGCCGTTTGTCCCACAACAGGCCTACCACATGAGGAATCTGGTAGCCTTTGTTGATGAGTTCGGAAGCAGGGTATCCGTCGTAGCAGGGTTCGTCTCCCCGGTCGTCGCTGATGGTTGTGCGGATCAGAGGAGCCACCATGACTTCGTCTGCCTTTATCGCCTCTTCGATCGTCTTCGGCAATTTCGGCAACACGAGCGGCTCAACCGGCTCCTTCACCTGGCCGGACTTCAGCATCTCTTGATAGGCCTCTTTAATGGCGGGGCCCAGGGCGCCGAATGTGGCCGGCACAATGGCGCCGGACTTCTTGAGGGCATCGGATTTGGCGCGGGCCGACCCTTCGCCCTTCAGACCTTCCTTCGCGCCCGCATGGCCGAATTTCATGCCCTTCGGCAAACTCTCCTGACAGAAACCGGACACGACAGCCATCAACTTCACCCGCCGCTTCTTCGCCCCATACCACTCGGCTGCCCGCTCTTCGAGATCGCCCCCCATTTCGCCGACGATGACGACGGCTTTCGTCTGGGGATCGCTCTCGAACATTTCGAGATAGCTGACGTAGTCGGTTCCCGGATAGGTATCGCCGCCGATCCCAATGGCCGTCGTGATACCGTCGGCGAACTGCGAGCAGATCCAAATAATTTCGTTGGAGAGCCCGCCCGACTTCGTGATGACCCCGAACGAACCTTCCCGATAGAGCTTCGACAATACCAAGTTGTCGAAGGCGCCGCCGATGACCCCTAAACGGCAAGAACCGGCTGAGACAATCCCGATCGACGAAGGGCCGTTGAAGACCTTGCCCAACTTGGTGGCATGACGGCCGAGAATCTTGGCATCCTTTTCCGGCACACCCTCGGTGATCATGGACACCACCTTGATGTGCGAATCGTCCAAGGCTTCCAGCCCGCCCTTCAGAGCCCGATCCGCACCGATGTAGACCAGGCTGGTGTTGATCTGGGGATGATTCTTTGTCGCTTCCCCGACGCTCTTATAGATGGGAACAGCCACGAGACCGCTGCCATAGGGAATTTCGTGTGTCTTGCCCGCGTCCGGCGGATAGACGAAGGCCAGGACGTTCAGCGAGCGTTTAATCAGGAAGCAGAACTCGGCCATCCGGCGCGCGGCATTCACGCCTGCGACACCGCCCTGAATGACCACATAGGTATCTTTGTTTGCCAGGATACTCATCGGGATCTCCCTCTCAACCGAATTTGGTGAATTACCGATCTAGAGATTTGGTGATTTCACCCCGTTAAGTCACAAAATCGCCCAATCACCAATTCATCAATTCTTCTGAAGCGCCTTATCGACGATATCGGTCAGCGGCGTGTTGCGGTCGAAGACGTTGATGTCGAATCCCTCGTCCTTCAGCGCGCGCATGGCATCGAGCCCTTCCTTCTCACGCGGGCCACCGCGGCGCACCCAAATTTTCACATCCTTAAGCTTGCCCTCGGACTTCGCTTTGCGGAATCCGTTGATGATGCCGCCGAACGTCTTCTTCACGTCTGTGAAGTTGGCAATGGCACCGCCGACGATGATGTTCTTGATCCCAGGCAACGAACAGACCTTATCGGTCAGAACTTCAACCGCCCAGTCGGGGGGATCGCCGGAGTATTCGGCATAATTGGCCAACTTGCCACCGCGCGCAACGACTGCATCGGAATAATAGACGCTGGCCCCACCACCAGCCGGAAGCATAGCCGTATCCCCGCCAGGAATCTCGATAAATTTGACTGAGCCCTTGATCTTAGAGTCGACCGCCATCACTTCCATTTCATGTTTGGAATAGGCCCGGCCGAATTCCGCGGCAAAAGCAAAGTTCCAATCCGGATGCCGGAACTTGGCGTCGCCATCGAGCAGCGTCACCGCATCCAACGCAATCAGTTCATGATTGTGATCGTGCTCGCGCAAGACCACGGGGTTTACTTCCAAATACTGGGCATCTTCGTTATCGAAGCAGATGAACATCTTGCCCGCGAATTCAGCCATCTTCTTCAGGGTCGAGCCGGTAAAGCCGGCGTCCTTGGCCAACCGCTCGAGCGATTCTTCAGTAGGCTGTTGCCCGACTTCCACTGCCAGGTGCTTCACTCGATCCCAGTTCGATTCGACTTCAATGCCGCCACAGTTGGCGACCAGAATGTCCGTCCCTTCGCGGGTGGATTTCACTGCGCAATAATATTCATCCTTGTGCGGAATCATTTCGGACACGATCACTTGCGTAACGGTGATACTGCCCACTTGGCGTCCGATCATCTCCTTGGTCGCTGCTTCCGCTCCTTTGAGATCCAGACCGACCTTGACCAAACCGAGCTTGAACCGAGAGCCAAGGGCCTCATGAGCCTTGACCACCAACTTGGATTTCTTGAGCCACTCGTTGACATGGCCGAGCTTTTCCAATTCATCAACCGAGGTGACAACCACATAGTGGGGAACCGTGATACCCCACTTCTTCATCAGTCCCATCCCTGGACCTTCAAGCACCTTCGCCATAACACGACTCCTTAGATGGTGAGAAACAATTGTAAAGGAGGAGGATTCTAACGAAATCAGCTGGGGGACTCAAGCCGTCAGAGGGACTAAGCAAAGATGGTTCAAAAGGCCTAGGATGGACGTCTGACGAGAGAGCAGGTCGCCTAACAGAATGAAATGTAAGGTAAAGTTTATGAAAATGCGGCTGTATTCGGATTACACCGGCATAGAGCGTCTTGAATCCTCTTCCTGGAAAAGTTGGCGTCAGACCTTTTTCAGAAATTGGTTGCGCACCCACCCTTCAACATCACTGTTCTCCAGCAATTCCACTTTACTCCAGCGATCGCGTTTTTCCAGAAGCGCGACTATGGTCCCTTTCGTAAGCGGATCGGCAACGGGCGGAAATTCGACACCAGAGCCACTTCGAATATTCAGCGCCGAAGCCGTCACTTCGTAGCGCTCCCGTTCCTCTTCTTCGCGACCCAGCACCATGGCACGGATATGCTCCATGGGAAATGCCGGGCCTGGATCCCTCTTTCGATCGGGAGCGATATCTTCATGCCCCACCACGTCCTTGAGGCCATAGTGCCGAACAAGCAGCCGCGCCAGCTCCAAAGCCCGTTGTATCTGCGCTTCCGTGTAGACATGCCACCAGCGCGACTCGTCGTCGAGTCTGTGTTTGGCATGAATCACTTGGGCTACCCCGTACAATGTTCCGAACCAAGCCTGATACTTCTCGCCGACCTTCTTCAATGGGCCGGCATTGTCCATTTCTATCCCGATGGAATGGCTGTTCAACCCGCTTAACCCGTCCCAGTGGCTGATGCCGGCATGCCAGGTTCTCACATTGAACCGTGCGAGTTGGGTGATCGTGCCATCCCTGGCCAATACCAGATGCGCAGAAGCCTTTGCCTCTGGGTTCGTCAGCCAGCTGACCGAACTCGCGGCACTCTTCCCGGCCGTATAATGGAACACGAGATAGCGGGGGGAAAGATCGCCTCCCTTGTTCGGAGTCTCGACGAACGAGACGCCCGGCCCGATAAGCAAATCGTCTACGATGGTAAGAGCTGAACTTTTCGCTGTGGCAGCCTTACGTGCCGCGGATGTTCTTTCTACTATCTTTTTCTTCCTCGGAGTACTGCGTCTACTCAAAGACTTTCTACGCGCCACAGTGAACGACCTCCCTCAGTGATTCGTGAGACGTGAATCGTTAAACGTAAATCGTTTCAAAGGAAAAGCTCTCGGTTGTCCCGCGTTACACTTTTCACATTTTACCTTTCACAGTTTCAGTTCCGTTTCTTGGATAACTGCTCCGCATATCGTTTATACCTGATTCCACGCCTTGCCCCTTTGGCCTGCGACTTCAGCTTCAACCGCTTTGCTGCTACACCGTCGCCCTTTATCGAAAAGGTATCATGGTCTCCCTTTTCAGGGTCGAAAAATCCGACATAGCCTCCGGGATTCACGCCAAACGAGCGCAAGGTTTTCCCCTTATAGGCACGTCCAAGAAAGTCGTTTCGACCGCCCCTTTCCTCTCCACCAGTGAAATATAACGGCAACACAAAATTTGAAACCTTCGTCCCATCAATCTCATAGACTTCCGCTTGCACCGCATCGCACATTTCATACCAATGGAACACGGCCCGGTCTGAATCAACCGGATGCGGCCCCTGCACCAACAGATTGACTTCCGGATCGCCGACCAGCTCCAGCGCTTCATGCGACAGGGTGACCGTCCAGTCCTCTTTCAACTGCTTCGCCAACTCGGTAAAGACAAAACCATAGGGCACCCCTGCGTTATTGGTGTCGTGATAACCGAGCGCATCTTCGACGTCCACCGCGTCCCAGAGGTACAACACCGCATCGCCTCGCATGTCGGCAAGACTTTGCTTCGATGGTTTCGTTCCGCTGCGACCTTCCAGCCTCAACTCCCCTCCGATATGCCAATAGGGCTCATAGTCTTCTCGAATTTGTCGGTTAATCGCGCGCAACGCAACCTGCACCTCTTCATCCAGAATCTTCCCATTTGTGTGATTAATGACTGAAATGAGCATGGCCCCTCCATTTTCCCTCTGTCCCACTCACCACTTCACAGGTCTCCGTCCTACCTCATTACTCATACCGGTTCATGGCGGAGTACTACAGGCCGGTCACCATTAGCAGGATGCTCAAACTGGTTTGTTTTGTTTATCTGGTTCATCTGGTCTATCTGGTTTAACCAAACAAACGAGACAAACCAAATAAACTAAATAAACGGCCTTCTCACGCTGGCGGGCTTTCCCAGCATCCTGCTACAGTTTTTGCACCTTGATCGAATACTTCCCTGTCCCACTCTGACGACTATAGTGACGGACTTGCACGAAATACTCCCCGGAGATTAAGTCTCCCGCGACCCTGGCATTGGTATCGAGTCCGGAGTCGTCATCTTCAGCAATTAACGATGTTTCGCTGTTCGGCCCGAAGAGCTTCATCACCACATCCGTCTCGCCCCGAGTGTCAATCACATATCGTCCGTCCGCAGTTGCCCTAAACCGATACAGATCTTCTTCGCCGGCCTTCCCGATTGACGCTTGCTTACGGCGCTTGGGATTGATGAGCAGCTCGACGGCGCTAGCTGTCGTGCCGCCTGTCTTCGGATACATTTTGGCTCCAGCGACGAAGGCCTTGTCCATCGCAGAAAGAACCTCATTCGCTGTTGTCCCGATACCGTTGAGGGTCCAGGAGGCAGGGAAAAAGTACAGCATGATGGAATCCTTGTCGAACGATGTCCCATTGATCTGAGCGGCGGTATACTTTCGAAGAATGTTGTGACGAGTCGTTGCCTCATCCCAGAAGTTCGGCGATTTGGCTGCTTCGCGAATCACTACTGCTTCGTTCCATTGGATTCCGCCTGCAGGATTTTGATGTTCATGGGCCAACCCAATTGCATGACCAAACTCATGGCCCGCAGTCCCTCCATCTAGAAACCCCAGATTCATGGTCGGTTCGTCCAACGGGATACCACGGCAATCGGTGCCGACGTAGGACCAGGCGCCGTCGTTGTGGTCGAACCCAATGCGGATCTCTGCATTCAACGCGTTGTTGAAATCGAATTTCAGATTTGCCACCTGAGACCACCACTCGGCCTGTTGCTTGGCCACGGCGTGCTCGGTTGGGGTGCCTCCCATAAAACGCACCCTGAGCGTCGAGCCATTCATCCAGGTTTTCCCGATGGGAGCAATTGCGCGCCTCCCGCCGTCTCGCATCGGCTTGGTAAACTGAAGCCGCATAAGATCTCTCGGTAAAATCCGATCGATACAGACCTTCGGACGATTCTCCATTTTCCATCTCCTTTCCTTATGGTTTGAGCGACTTGTAAGGTTGGCATGATGGACACACAAACGAGCTGCGTTCACTTTGGAGACGGCGAATGATCCGGCCGCAACGGTTAGGGCAGGGTTGACCTTCTTTGCCGTACACAAGATGGTGCTGCTTGTACCGCCCTTCGGTACCGTCCGGTGCAAAGAAATCCTTCACGCTCGACCCTCCATTTGAGATCGCCTCGCGCAACACCGTCCGCATCGTGTCATAGAGTTTGCCAATCGTCGCTGCGCGCAGCCGATTGGCCTCGCGGTTGGGATGGAGTCTGGAGCGAAACAGTATTTCGTTCGCGTAAATATTCCCAATCCCTGCGATCGTTTGCTGATGCATCAACAGCGGCTTCAGACGTCCTCGCCTGCCTTGCAGGAGATGGAGAAATTCATCGCGCGTCGCCGTGAGGGGGTCGGCCCCAAAGCGACGAGCGCGATAGCGGTCGAGGCCTGCCTGATCGAGCAAGGAAAGACGCCCGAACCTCCGGGGGTTCCAATAGCGGAGTTCCGGCTCACGGCCTCCCGTCAACGACAGGCGGGCATGCACATGTTGAGGATGTTTCGTCTCTGTTGCGCGAAAGAGAAGGAGGCCGGTCATGCCGAGCTCTGCGACAAAATATCTGAGTTCGCCCTCTTTTTGAAACCCCAGTGCGACGCTCTTGCCGTATCGCTCCACCGTTTCCAGCCGTGCGCCGCGGTACCAGGGAAGCGTGAGCAACCCTTCTCGAACGATATCCGCTCGTCCCACCCAACAGTCGTTCAGCTGAGCGCCAAGGAGATGCGCCCGTACCTGCTGCGCAACCACTTCGGCTTCCGGCAATTCCGGCATAAAGAGAGATCCTCGGAGAAGCGGTCGTCTCCCCCTACCCCCGCCTCTCGCACATACACTTTCGATTTTATGATTACGCGCCGGAGGCTGGCCGTGAAGCAGGTTTCTTTTCACCCTTTGCACGTGCCTCACGAAGTAACCGAACCTTGTTGATCGCTTCCTTGATATTTGAAAGAGGCATGGCGCCAGGCCGACGCGTCATGACCAACTGCATCACGTCTGAATATGGCATCCCTTCAACACAACAGAGATAGGCCATCACCACCGACACGGATCGGCCCATACCGGCACGGCAACAGACCATGACCCGATTGTCTGCAATATGCTGTTCGACCCAGCTCACGGCCTGGTCCAGCAAATGCGGTTCGGCTTCGGCATACTCTGAAAATGGAATCCTGCCGGAGACCAACCATCCGGGGGATTCCACCGTATATTCAGAGGCGACGAGGAGCAGGGCGCCGACCTTTACCGGCGGTTCCCTTGCGTCGTTGATATTCCCAACCAACAGATTTCCAGTAATCTGATGCATATTAGGTCTAGTATATGCGGCACTCTCGCCAGGTCAAGGGAAAATCTAGCCCGCATTATTCATGACGGTTCGTCGCAGAATTCCTGAGCTGCGTCGCGAGACCGGCACACGAAGCCCTGAGGACCCGAAGCGTACCCTTGTAGTACGGAGAGGGGCCGAGGGGCGAGCCCACCGGCCGTAGGCTCGTCGTAGCAGCGGATCGGCGATGCAGCAGAAACGCTCATGAATATTGCGAGCCAATCCGGTCCCATTGCAGTCACTTCCATGTGGCCGCTATACTGGAGAAACCTCGCATAAGGAGCCTCCCCGATGCCGAACCTGACCGTGAAAGAAGTGGAAACCAGGCTTGGAACTGTCCAGTGCGCCATTTGCAAAGAATCAAGCTTTGGAATCGATGAGCGCTCTATGCAGGCAGATGGTGAATGGCGCGGCATCTGCAGAAAATGCTACTACACCTTCCCCATCTACACGGATATGGAATTCTACCAGCGCACACAGCCGGATATCCCTTACCGGCTCAAAGAAATGTCCTGTCCGACCTGCAATCAACGAGGCGTAAGCCTCAATTTTCGCATCACCATGTCCGTCAGAGAGTCGATCTATTTCCTGACCTGCAACGCGTGCCAGAAAACATATCCGGAGCGTTCCTCCCTCGAAGCGTTTGAATAACTCCCCTTTTCACCCCCTTCCTGGTGTATACTCTCCCCATGAGTGAAACTCCAAAAACTCCCCCCACGGCACCAGAAGCTCCTGCGCCAGAGCCAGTGGCTAAGGTAAGAAAAGAAATTCCGCTCATGGCCATACAAGACGATGGCGACATGATCGCCGAAGAAATGGCGGAGATGTTCGACGAAGACCGGGTAAGTCACCAACACGGCAGTGCAGAACCGGAAGCCGATTAGTCCTCGCCTCCTCTAACCATCCTCGGCCATAAGCCTTTCTAGCCCACGCAGGTGACCACTTCTGCCCTGCTCAAACGCTTCGGCTCAACCGCACTAAGCCTCTCATCTGCTCGGCTGTGGAACTCGTTCCTTTCCACTAGGATGCGGGAAAAGTTCGCCAGATTTGTCCCCACGTCACTCTGTGGTTCAACGTACCGAAGTGTACCCTTCACCTCTTCACTTGCTACGACAGCGCCGCCGATCTCGATCACGTGGCACGATAAGCCCTGTCAGGACATGCATTCAAAATTCTCTCCACCGGCTCATCGCTTTGATGATTGATATTCGACGCCATGCTGGACGTCCACTCACAGAATTGCTTTTATCCACTTGTCCCTGTCTTTTTGTTTCACATTATCGATCCGCCACCTGTCATCGTGACGATGCAGCACATACCGGAGGGATCCGCCGCCAAGAGGTGCCTGCCTCTCAGTATCAACGTGGGCCTTGGCGCCAACGATCTCGCTCCCCACAATCTGCTCAGTCTTGGGTTCGTACTCCGGAGGTCGTTGGAAAGATGCCTGGCGACCATATGGACGCTCACGCGGCGTGCAGAACTTCGTAAAAATCCGTTCAACCTTTGCGCTGACCTCCGGCCAGTACGACTCCGGATCCGATGTGTCGCGCGCCTGGCGCCTCGCAGCCCACGCACTGACCTCCCACTCGTTCATGGCATGAATGAACGCCGTCACGACCGATTCTGGCGAAGAGGATTCATGCATAGATGCATCTGGGTCGTCCAGTAGGGACTTACACCACTTCTCGTGCGCTCTGACGTCATTGGCGAACTCAGCATTCATCAAAAGATCTCTAGTGTCGATGCGATAGAGCTCTTCGGCTACTTTCAGCTGTTCCGGACCCTGCATCGCTAATTTCAGCACCGAAAAACTGACGCGCTCCAATACCTCGAGGGTGGGCGGGCCAAACAACGCAGCGTCATTCTCAAAGAGTGCGAGGACTCGAGCTTTAATAGCTCGATCGGAAATCAGTTCGATGAGTTGATAAGTTCTCTTTGTAAATTGCATGATTGAAACTTCCTTAAACGGTCAGACCCCTTTGATTCCACTCATTTGAATCGCTGCCTGTTTACACCTCTCTATCAGCGCGTCCGGGTCAAGGCCTGTGATTTCCACCTTTCGACCGGCACCGTCACGGCCAACCGCTGTGTATACACCGGCGGACACTTCATCAGCATCAAATAGCCAGCCAGGAAGTTCTTGGAACTCTATCGGCATATGAGGTCAGCTATGCATCAACGGTAAAGATAACTGCGCGGTCACTGGCAGCCGCCTTCTTATACAGGCCTCGCACATTCTCGAACCAATCCCAAGTGTATTCAAAATCTTCATCCCCAATCTCACCGTTGTAGTCATCTTGTCTCAGGAGCGAGAAATACCGTTCTCGGAACCAGGCTTTCGTCACCGGCTCAAGGGCGGATGCGACATCCCTCACTTGCTCCGATGTGACAAGCGCGACCGTATGGTCATCGCACTTGAACAGTTGCCGCCCTCCGCAGATGACGTGATTGAGGGGATATTCGCCACTCTCATACAGAAGGGAACCATCGGTCAGGCATCGGTGCATGGCATCCCACGCTTTGTCCGACTCGGCAAGGAATTCCTCGTCCCACGTTTCCTCGATATTTTCCACAACTGCCATGAGCGTGTCATCATTACCCGCGGCATCAAGCAATCGGGCATGCTGCTCAGCAGTCACAGCAAAATGTACGCCTCGCGCGCTCACCGATCATCCTTGGAACCCAGCGAGCGCAGCGTGCTGGCGATCCAGTTGATCACAGCGTTAGAACTGATTGCCATGTTTGAAACGTTTTCCACCTTCAAGTACCAGTTCCTGGCGATCCTTGAAGTCAAGAATGCGCAATCGCCTCCCGGCAGCTATGGTCTTGAGAAAGTACAAAACGTCTTCTTGATTGAACCAGGTCTTCGCCACGAGCTTCGGCGGAATGGGCTCAGTATCAATTATCGCGTACCGGCTCGCAGGATGGCGATAAAACCCTGCCGGAATCTCGACTTCTGACGCCTCGCAATATTCTTTGATTCGATCCGTGTATTTCTCAGCCATGACGCACGATGGTCTCTGAACGGGTTCTAGACGTCAGACCTCGTTCCTCCCTCAGGCTCATCAATGATCTGTCCTCGCCCACTTTCTTGAAAAATAAAGCCTCCATGCTCATCCTCTCAAGATGACGGGAGTTGCTTGGCGGAGGAGGAATGACTACCGCTCGCCGAATCACTCCCCGGACTCCCATATCAGTTCGAACTCCACTCCACTGAGCCTCGCAATTGCACACTGATTGACGAATTCTTGAGATACGAAGATAGGCGAGACTCGAAAATCCGAGATCTTGAAGGCCTGCAGTTTGCTAATGCAGCTTGGTTTGAATACATACCGACGAACATCCATGATCCGACCGTTGCGAAACCGCACGATGTCGCTTTCATCGTGGTCAAGCGCATCGATCACACAGGTTGCATTGAACAGCCAGAGTTCAGGACAGCAGATGAGAGGAAGCACCTCACCGTGCGCGAGCAGAATCGACTTCAACGCTTCCACGGCTCGTTCTTTGAGCACAAGCGCGTGCGAACCAAGCCACGGCATGTCGACAGTGTGAAACTGCTGCCCCTCGTCCTCGTTTATCAGAACAAAGTCCATCGGACTCCATGATCCACCTATGGGTATACCATTGCCAAGGGCATCGATCGTATCGAAATGTCGCGGATCGGCAGGTTGGGCCCACTGGCCAGTCTCTGAGGGGTCAGCTTATAGATTCGTATTCCGCTCAAGATCTTCTCACTTATTGACACCGAGCAGATTTAATGACTTAGCGGCCTTATTTCCCCAGCGCCTAGTTAAGCGCGGTACACCTTCTCGGTTGCCCAATCGAACACGACCAGCCCCAGAGCGTTGGCTGTCTCGACTAGGAACGGCAATACTTCCTTCACTCGTGAGTACGACAGGCCAAGGATCGCCGCTCGATGCAGAAAGTTGTTGATGAGAGGGCCGTCGCTCCAGACCGTATCATCGATCTCGTCGTCTGGTACCGCGCACATGCAGGGATAGCGGGCGGTGAGCCGGTCGTGCAGTTCCTGGAATACAGCCGGTCGAGGCCCTTGTTGTTCGATTAGCTCGTTAACGATGGCCCATGCTGCAGCGTCAGCTGCAGGGACAGGCGGGATGACGATAGCAACGTTATAGCTCATGCGCTTTCTAGCACCTATTGTGTTGATGTACCGCGCCGGCCACGGACATTACCGCGAGACCTCACCGCGTTCTCCCGGACATCCGATTGACCGCATAGTTAGACCCACACAACGCCATCGCAACGAAGTCCGATATATAGCTCGCTCCCGTTCATCGGCTGGTTAGACCAGGGACGAGAATGCATGGGGAGGTATTCTTTCCCACCAATCGTCCCCGATGCGGTCGCCTTTATAGACTCGTACTTCATCCATGTTATTTGACAGAACGAAGTCGGCCATGAGTTCATGATCGCCATTTGCAAATATTCTCGCGGACCGACATGCATTCCAGTTGATAACAACCGTCAGGCGTTGATTGCTTAGCTCGGTCATATAGTCGGATATCAACATTTCTCGGGCCGAACGCGTCTTCACACCAATGTAATAGAGGCTGCTTTCGATAAATGCGAGCTGATTTGGAGTCCAGGGATGCCCAGATGTGCGAACATGATTCATGAAATCATCGAACTTGGTTTTTCCGAGTTCTGTCCATTGCAAATACCAATCTTGTCTATCCCAGCTTGCAGACGAAGCCCAGCCCAGTTGAATCATGACGTCACTGAAATATTGCTGATCTTCGTAGCTGCTCATAAGTGAGTTAACATGTTCGTATGCCACGCCGCAGATTGAAGTGGTCAGACTCCTTTGATTGGGCCTGTGCGTGTGGTTCGAGCGAGCAAGGCAGCGGCACTCGCGTAGCGAGTATCAGACGGTGCCGCGCCTGCGTCTACTTTTCGATCTTTGCGACAAACTCATCCCAGGATTCCGCGACAAGGCGCGCGTATTGAGGGGACATACCGACAAAAGGAAGCATGAACACACGTGCAAGTTGGTCGAATGCGAGCATTTCACCACCTCCGCTAGACCCGAAGCCGACAAACCCAACCGCATACTCAGAAACCTTATAGCTTTCGTTGAGGCCGACGATTTCATCCGGGGCCCAAAGTTGGAACCAGCCAGGGTCTACTGCCAGTGATCCCTCCTTAGGACCGGTACCGGCAAAGTATTCCATGTACTTTGAAGGGAGCGATGTCATTGAGATGACCTACCGCACCCGGATGTTGTCGAGCGCAACGCCATACCGTTCGCCGTTCAATTCCACGATGGTCAGTTCGACCGAAAGGTCCGACCGCCCTTCTTCACGCGTATAGACCGGAACCACGACCGACCACGTCGGGAGGGCTGCGCCTCTGACCTCCACGATATCGAGCACATCCTCGATGGGCTCCGGACATGGCACCACGGTTCTCCCATATTCCTGGATGGCGCGGGCGATGTCAGCAGCCAACAGGCGCCTATCAAGAGTGAACCGTTCGAGCTCCTGATAGCTCTTGCCTGCCAGCAGCGCCATCACATCCCGCACGCCGGATTCGACCAAGTCGCAGGTCAGCATCGCAGCCTGCCCTTCCCTTGTCGCGGCATCGGATGCAGAGGATTGCGGAGCGCCAACAACATCCAATGTGACCTTCGTGCCGGGTGGCAGATCTTTGATTTGCTTCCCAACGTCGCCGCTGACCGCCAGCCATTCTGTCAGCGTCTTGATCGCGAAATTGTCCGGTGTGTAGGCGCCGCCGAGTACTGGCCAGATCTTGAAGCCGTAGCACTGCCCCTCGCCCACAGGCCCCAAGCTGGCCTGCGCTGCGGCCTCAAACCCCTCGAACAGCCAATCCTCTCGAAATTCTTCGTCCTCCAGCACCGACTCAAAGTTTGACTTGTTGCTGACTTTTTCGGCGCTGAGACTTTCCGGACACACTCGCCACAAACTCCCGTCCGCACAGGCGACCACAACATTGCCGAACGGATTGCGCGCCACGATGCGCACGGGATCGGGCAGCACCCAGGTCCACAGGCGGCGCAGAACCTCGATGACCGGGCCGTCGGAGCCAGCCTCTTGCGAATATTCCGTCCAATACAGCACATCACGATAGTCCTGCTTGGCGGCTTCCAGAAAATTGAGCAACTTGTTTTCGTCGCCTTCGCTGAGCTTGAGAATTGCCAGCTGGACACGCTCACGCTCACCCTCGTGAGGTTCGATGCCATAGAGATCAAGAATTTCCAGAATGGTCGCCACTGGCGTACCGGGGAAAGCGATCCTCACAGCGGCAGTGACTTCTTCGCGTGTATGATTCATATAGTACTCAACATGACTCATGCGGTCTCAAACATCGGTTCGTGCTCTAATCTGCGAATCAGGTTGATGAGGTCTGAATTACCCTGCACTGCCTGTATCGTGGCGAACTGCCAGCCAACTTCCGTACGCATGGCGGCATGGTATTCAATTTGCTGTTCCTGGACACCACCTCTCTGTTCAGGGTCAAGACGGTCCTGAACAAAGAAATCGACAGAGTCATAGCAGGCCTGGAGGACCGACAACACCAATTCAAGGTTGTCATCGAGAAACAGATCCAGCAAGTAGGCGTGCGCTGTGCTCGCATTCAGCGCATATGAAACAAGACCACTCTCAAAATCTTCGGTATCTGGAATCGCCGCATCGAGATCGGAACGAAGAACGACAGGAATGCTTGCATCACCTGCCAACCACTTGCCGGCCAATTCTCTCAACTGCCGCAATGTTTCCGGATTCCCCCAGTTCTCAGTGGTTGAAAACTGAAGGTAGAGCGGCGCCAATCGATTGCAGCACATCAAACATAAAGCCACCCGTTCCCTATGATTGAGCGGACCACACGAGGCCTTTACCTGATCTTGATATTGCTGAAAATTCATCAAGTGCTCTTACGCTAAAGAGTTACTTTATGGACTTGTCTCTCATCACAACCAGTAGAAGGTCCTGAAAGCCTAACGCGGCCCATTTGAGGGGTCTGATCCCATTTATTGCTTTCGGATGAACGCTTCCGGGAGTCGCGCATTCTCCCGGATTTCGATCTTTTTCAACGGCTCGGGATTGCCAGCCTTGGCCTTCAGATTCAGCGACATCCACGCGGCCATTAGTTCAGGGCTCTGCGTGGCCCAATCGCTGGACCAGCCATGGTTACCCATGTGGTACAGAAACCAGTCGTTCTTACGTTGCACGTCCACATAAGCACCGGGGTCGCCAGATGTACCGGGAAAGTACTGGTCGTAGAAAGACAGCTCGTGTCCGCGCGGCAGCCAGAACAGCAGACGCAAGAACGCGCCCTCGCCAGCCTCCGGCCCGACTGTGATTTCCACGTGATCGCTTGTGCGTTTAGCGACGGTGAGGCCGGCGATTGCGGGCATTTCGATCATGGCATGTTCCGCTGGCCTACCTCCGCGCCCATGATCACTCGGCCGCTGTGTCCGGCGTGATCTGCGCGAATGGCACGCTGATTAAAAGAGGTCTGGGCCCTTGGGTCTCTTGGCTGAGGCAAATCCTATACGCTTGTTTCATACAGGGCAAGAATGTCCCGTTTCTTATCCAAGAAACGGGACCGGTCTATGAACGACTGGTCCTGTATCCACACACATGAGGAAGGGTACGGCGGCGAGCGACTTGCACCGGAGTGTCGGGGCTTATCCTGTACCTGCGCGAGTCCAACAGACAATGGTCTCTCCACGCTTGCTTGTTTTTCCCCAATAGGTGGCTTGGTTGATCCTCTAATGCGCGCGCTTTTCCACCCGCCCACCTCGGGCGCGTCGAGACGCGCCCTTTACCCGTGGCGAGGCCCTTCACACTTTTACAGTTTTCCGTGGAGGGAGTGGCCGAGGCTGCCCTTTACTGCGCGCATCGAACGATATACAGCCTCCCTCCAAGCTTGCTCGTTCTCTCTCTAGGGATGGCGGCTGATTGATCTTCCACTGCGCGCGTCCAACGAGGGCCTTCTGAGGCCGCGCGTTGCGCGAGCACAAAAGATCATCAGCCTCCATCCCCTCCTCTGTTCTGCGAGCAAGAAGGGCACCTGGCCACTCCCTCTCATCCTTCCGTTTCAGAGCGCCGTGGAAGGGGTGCCGCGGGAGGCGCAGGAGCGAAAGGGCGCATGCTTCCTCGGTCCTGATTGATAAATTTCAAACGGGACGAATAATCTGCACTGCCGCATCACTCTCAATCCTTCCCACTGGCGAGATTTTCCCCTCTTTCTCCTTGCGCACGATCCGCTCGATCTGCACGATGGCGCCGCGATGCCAGCTATCGAGAGCTTCATTGTGAGGAGAGGCTTTCCGGTCCAGCCGCCCCACTTCAGGCCGCCCGGTTTCATTGCAGAGCCAGGCTCGCTTCTCCCCCTTCAATTCCCGCAGTTCGCTCACGACACGAAATGTCTGCGGGCTCCGCGGCACAATGGTGCGACTGTCTGTGCGCAACAGCAAATAGGAAAACTTCAATGCGTCTTTAATGAACCCCACGTCCCTATCGAGTGCAGTAATCGCAGGAGGCGTCTGCCATGGTCTCTCCTCATGGCACCAATCGTCTGGATGGTCTAAAGCAGGACAGGCCGCTTCATGCAAGCAGGGGCTATAGACCGTACAGAGGCCCTGCTTGAGCAGGTGGTTACGCATCTGATGCAAGGCCCTGGCTGTCTGCCGCAACGCCGGCTCGACGATCATGATGGTGCCGTGCGGTGCAAGAAACGGAAGAAGTTGTCCAATTACTGCGGCTCTCTCTGCCGGAGGGTCAGTCGCTGTAGCAAACAATTCGTTCAGACAGTTCGCCATAATAATGAGATCATATGGCCCGCCCCGTACAATCTGCTTACCAAGGTCGCCCTTGAGCGGATGCTCAAGATTGCCCTCGATACATCGAAGTCCTGTAGTCGATATGCCAACCTCCTGGCAATAGGCCTCCCACAATCTCTTCGCGTCCTGCAAAGATGCAGGTGACGAGTCAGCAGCCAAGACGGATACGGTTTTCGCCCGTTCCGGACTGCGATGCCACAGCCAATCCAGCAGAGCGAGGGATCCAGTCCCTGGGCCACAGCCAAGATCGAGGACCGCCATTGGCCGGTCTGGTATTTTAGAAATGTGGTCGTTTGACAGCTCATCCAACAGGACTTGGATCTTTGAAAGATTTACAGGGAGGAAATACGATAGATATGCAGCAGCATGGGCTGGATCATCCAGGTAACGGGGTAACAATGAGGGTCGGGCGGTCGTAAATAACCGTGAAAGATTCACGACCGCCTGCGCTAAAACCTCACCACGAAACTCTCTGTCAGGCAGTACCTTTTCCAGGATGTTAAGAATTTTGGATGACAGACCTGCTGGTTTCTTCTCGTTGAAGGGTTGCATGGGCATAGTGTAAGCTGATGGCGATTAGGAGGACAACCATGACAGACGAAATTTTATTGTCTTACAAAGATGTGGAACGTTCAATGGAGCGATTCACTCAACTTCTTCAAAGCCATGTGGATACGATGGGGACCGTCCCATCTCACAGCCCCGAACAAGTTTTTCGCTTATCACAAGGCACCAAAGCCATGAGGGATAGCGCGATGATCTATCTCTCCTATGCCAAGTACGTTGCCTATGGCATGCCGGAGACTGAGGAGATGGTGCAGGACGAGTTGCAAGGATAGCTTTCAACCGTCAGTGATCAGCTTTCAGTTCTTCACTGCTGAGGGCTGATAGCTGAAAGCCGGAAAAACAAAGAGCCCGATCCTGAAGAGGATCGGGCTCTTGTGTTTTTACCTTGAGGCTTCGTTAGATGCTGCGCATGAAGTGCGCGACGTCTTCCTGATTGACCGCGCCACCCATAATCGAAGACTGGGCGACATTGCTCGACTTCTTCCCGGTCAGACCGGACTCGACTTCGTCCACGATCAGCTCTACTGGCATCGACTGACCGCCGTAGACCCTCGGCCCGCCGATGATCTTGGCCTTGGAATACCCATAGATCGCTGTGGCCACTTCCTTCGCCAACCATCCGACATAGTTGAATTCCGGCACGACAATGAGCTTTGCTTTGCCACAAAGCTGCCGTAATTCCTTGGTCGGAAACGGACGGAGCGAGCGAACCTTGATCAAGCCAATCTTGATGCCTTTTTCCGCGCAGATACGAACGGCTTCTCTCGACTGAGCTGCGGCACTGCCTGAAGCAATGATGACTGCTTCTGCATCTTCCACATTCTCAGCCGTGAGCAACCCGCCCATATACTGATTGATGTACTTGCGTGACCGTTCGACTGCCGCCCACACTTCCTGTTGCCAGACTGCGTGGATGTTGTAGGCCATGAAGTTCGACTTTTGAACCGGGGCGTCGCGTGATAAACGAGCGGGAGGATTCTCCGCATCGAGTACCGGCACCGCGCCGCGCCAGGCGTCACGAGGAGGCAGCTTCATACTGCGGTCCTGCATCCGGACATACCCACGGGCGTGGGTCACGAAAAACCCGTCGCAACAGACACCGACCGGAAGCGTCACATCGTTCTTCTCACTGATCGTAAATCCTGCCATGGTGAAATCGTACATGTCTTGCTGATTTTCAGCATGGAAGACGATCATGCCGGAGTTCAATAAGTAGGCAACCTCGATATTGTCAGGCTGAATGGCCAAAGGAGCATTGACAACGCGGCAGGTGAACATCGCAACAACCGGCAGCCGATGCCCAGGCCAGGACGCAATGCCTTCCAATCCTCTGAGCGTACCGGGACCGGCGGTCGCTGTATAGCAACGGACGCCTGCGCGGGATCCACCGGCAATCGCCGCCATCACGCCGACTTCTTCTTCACCACGATAGTATTCTTTGACGTATCCCTCGCCGTAGAGCACACCGACCAACTGCATCGTTTCGCTTTGCGGAGTAATGGGATAGGCAATGGCCAGGTCCACATTGGAGCGCCGAACCGCTTCTTTCGCCGCTTCGCTTCCCGTGATGAACTCTTTCGTTCTCGGGGCTTCGAGGAACAAGTATTCCGGCGTGACCACCTTCTGCCGTTTCGCTTCGGCGTGGGGGTCTTTCCTTGCGGCCGTCGCCTCGGCCGGTTTAGGGGCCGCGACACTGGTGATGGGGTCGCCCTGCGGATTGGTCTTTTGTTCTGCTTCGAGTGCTTCGCTCATTGTGACACCTCTTCGCTATATCGCCCGTGCGGTTCGACCCTACTCAGCCTTCACGCTTCATCTGCTCGGCCGAATGGCCGAATGCAGCCGCGCCAGCAACACCCACGGCAACGGGCGCAAAGGTGAGGGGATTGGTGTGAGTTTTCCCACCGTGAACTCTCGTTTGTGTACCGGTAAATCTCACGTTCTCGCCGTTTTCCGGTAATTTAATGCCCATTTCTTCACGCACCCGTTTGAAAACCTGCGCGGTCTTCCTCAACTTGATCGTGTCCGAATCCCGAATCGTCAGCATCGCATCTTCGTGCCCCTGCTCCGCGCAGATTGCCATCGTGAGACAGTTCGTCCCGGCACGAATCATTTTCAAGGTCAGGTTGGCATAATGGCAATGCACGCCGATGAAGATACAGGCCTCAATCTTGTTGCCCCAAATTGTCAGGTTGGGATGGTTTGGATTGATGACCTCTTCTGGATCGATCTTTGGATACTTCGGGCGATAGTCCGGCATGGGGATGATCATGACCTCAGGAATCTGGGCAGCGATTTCCAAGACGGCCTTGGCCTTTTCAATGGCATGCTCGTTCCAGGCCCAGAGCACCAACGGCCCTGGGAAGATCGTGGCGTTGGGGCTGGTCAACATTTTACGGGCCATCTCTTCGATGACCTTGTCCTCATTCTCCTCCAGCAACCCATAATACAATCCTTGACCTGGGTCAGGAAGCGCAACCCCCAACTGAGCCGCGGACGGCGGGTGAAATCCAGCGGGACCAGGAACAATGATGCGTTCTCTTGTATCGATCGTCGTCGCCACTCCCGTACCTCCCTAATTACCTATCACAATCATTGGATCGGACAGGACTGCAACGGTGGTTTTCTCTTCGTACCGAATGTTATCGGTAACGGCAGCCAGCGGTAATTGATCGATCATCGTCATCTTAATGGCATTGTTTTTTGCCATCGTATCGCACACCCACACACAGAGCGCACAACCCTTGCACCGATCCACAGCTATGTAGGCAGTGCCATACTTGTAGCCCTTATCCGTCCCCATCGTTTCGCTATACTGAATGGTATTCGCTTCAGGGCAATATTGCGTACAGAGCTTGCAGCTCTTCGAGGCACATATCTCGACATTGATATTGGCTACCAGATACATGGTACTCCTTCGTGCTAAATCCTAGTTAGGCGCTTACGGTCGCACGGACTTCCGACCGTTTAACCGATGTTGCCGCCCAGCCGTGATCGACTGCGTAGTTCCAGCCGGCCTGAATCACCGCCACATTTTTATCGATCAGCTCCTGCTTCTTCTTGAATTTGCGCTCGACGACACTGTCCAAAGCGGCGGTTCCGCCTGAGACGACAAATCCTTTACCCAGGAACCGGTCCTTCACTGAGGTCTCCAGCGCTTCGACCGAGGTCAGTCCCGTGATCGCTCCGATACAACCCATCAAAGCCATGTTTGTCGCCAGATCCATCCCTGCAACTTCGAGGGACAGTTTGGTGGCAGGGAAATAGTAGAGCTTTGCTCGGCGCTCTTCCAATTCACGCTGCTGATCTCTATGAAGGCTCATTGGACCATCGTTATTAATCAGCGCAATCCCATCTTCCTTCAATCCGAAGTAGAACGGCATCGTATAGGACTTGCCATGGGTAATGACCTGGGGATGAAAGATGATAATGATGTGAGGGAAGGTGATTTCCCCGATTTCGTAGATCGGTTCATCCGACACACGGACGTAGCTTTCGACTGGCGCCATCCGCTTTTCAGACCCATAAAATGGAACGATCGTGCTTTCACCACCGGCATGGATTACCGCAGTGCTCAAAATGTGTGACCCCGTCACAACACCCTGCCCACCAACCCCTGCCATTCGTATGTTGAAGCGCTTTGCCATATCCGAATCCCCCTCCGAATCGTTTACGCCTTGTTTGGAATTGCTGCAGCAGGAGCAGCCGCCTTCGGAAGATAGTCTTTGTAGCCATACCGCTCGGTCAGATACTGCTTGGCCTCATCGCTCACATATTCCGTAAACTGATAGCGATCGTTCTCGACAGTCTTCGCGTCTTCCATCACCTTGTCGGTCGGAATCGCATACTCGATATTGCAGGACGTATAGGCTTGAATGTAGGTCGAACCCACTTCGCGGGCAATCAATACTGCCTTCTTGATGACGCTCTCAACACGGCGGGGATTGTTCGGAACTACTGTCGCGACATAGGCGCATCCGGCCACCTTCGCCATCTGTAACATATCCATCTTCTCAAACTTCTTCCCCAATGGAGCCATCTTGAGGACAGCGCCACGGTTGGTCATCCCGCTCTCCTGCCCACCGGTGTTGCCATACACTTCATTGTCCAACATGATCGTCGTGAACCGTTCCTTTCGGAACCAAGAATGGAGCACTTGCTGGAAGCCGATATCCGCCGTTCCACCGTCCCCCGCCATGACGACCACATCTTTCGGCTTATCACCGAACCGCAGCCGCAGTCCGCGGGACAGGCCGCTCGCGACACCGTTCTGATCGCCGTAGTTACCGTACACAAACGGGATCGCAGCCTGTGAAATCGCTAACCGCCCACAGCCTGCCGTTCCAACAGTAATCGTATCTTCCGGGTTGGGGAAAGCAATAATGGCCAGCCGAATGAACAACGTCATCGCGCAACCGGCACACATGGGGTGCTCTTCAAGAATCTCCTTGAAGCTTCCCATTTGAGACACAGAAATCTTCTTGCCAAATGGGCCATGTTCGACCATGTCCCGATATTCCTTCGGCATGAACTTCTCAAATCCACCTGAAAACTTCACATAATCGAGACTCATCGGAACACCTCCCTATCGTGGCAACGAGGTCCGTCGCCTTTCGGAAAGATATAGCTATTTACAACAAAATCGAGGGATTCAAGACCAAATGCACTGAATGACTCCCTTCTCAGGGTCACGTATGGTAACAAAGCCTAAAAAAGACTGTCAATGAGAAACGTCTATAAAATAATCTCAAATTGGAACAGTCAGCGAAAAATATTATAACTTCCTGATAATAAACACAACTTATTAGAAGACCCACCATACCCGAAAGAAGACCTAGCACTGTCCAGGCCTGTAGGCCATTCGCCCTAATAGTTCACGTTTTACCCTGTTTCCTTATCTTACTCATCGCTCGACTAATCATACTGTATTGGAAACAGAGATTGCCGATTTCATCAAACCCGTCTAGACTAAGCCCACATGTCAACGCGCGTAATCATCCCCGGTGAAACCGACGGCGCTCAGCACGCCGGTGGAGTCCATAAGCGGCCTCCGATTCCTGACAACTCGCTCAAAGCGGAATGTCCAAAATTCATGAGCCACGGCCCCTGCGGAGGCGTTCGAAAAGGGGGCCTGTGCGAGGTCTACCCGGAAATGGCTTGCCCCTGGGTGACACTCTACATTCAATTGGAAAAAATTGGACAGGTGGAGTGGATGAAACAAGTCTGAACAGACGTGAGGGGTGAGGCGTGAGGGGTGCCGAAGACGTGAAAGGTGAAATGTGAAACGTGAAACGCGGGATAGAAAACCAAAGAGTACCAAGCTCGGATACAACGAGGACCATGCAAAGAGCGGGATTACCGATCCCTTGCCAGCCATCGAAACGTTTCCGAACCAGTACAAGGGCTACGAAATTACCATCGAAATCCCGGAATACACCGCGATCTGCCCCAAAACAGGCCTCCCGGACTTCGGTATTATCACCCTGCACTACATGCCGGACAAAGAATGCCTGGAGCTGAAGTCGTTAAAGATGTATCTCCATGAATACAGAAATCTCGGTATCTTTTATGAAAACGCAGTCAACCGCATCCTGCACGATGTCGTACAGGCCTGTCGGCCTGTATGGGCAAAAGTCACGGGCACCTTTGCCGCGAGAGGCGGACTCCGAAGCGTGATCGAAGCAAAATATCCTTAAGCCCCGAATCCTATGCCCCCGTCCTGCCCTCTCACACGCCTTGTTCCAATTCAGCCACGCGATAGCTCTGAGTGTGAAAGTTTTGAGGTTGAGGGTTTCGTTGTCAGTTTTCGGTCTTTAACTCAACACTCGTAACTCAAAATTCATAACTATTGAACATGGCCACTTACGCAATCGGCGACATCCAAGGCTGCCTTGCTTCCTTTCGAAAACTTCTGGACCGGATTGGGTTCACTCCCGGATCCGATACACTTTGGCTGGTTGGAGACCTCGTCAACCGCGGCCCCGACTCTTTGGGCACCCTTCGCTTCATCAAAAGTCTGGGCACATCCGTTCGTCTCGTCCTGGGAAACCATGATCTTTTTTTGCTGGCAGCGGCTGAAGACATTACGACGCTACGCCCCAAAGATACGATTCAAGACATACTTTCCGCCCCTGATTGCTTCGATCTCATCGAGTGGCTGAGGCGGCAACCTCTTCTTCATCGTGAAGAATCGTTTCTTATGGTCCATGCCGGCCTCCTGCCACAATGGACCATTGAAGAGGCAACGGCTCTCGCGCATGAAGTAGAAACCGTACTCCGTGGACCAAAGTATCGACAGTTCCTTCAGGCTCTCTTTGATGGGCCTGCCACGCAATGGAATCCATCCCTCAAGGAACTTGAGCGGCTGGTGAGCATCACCCGTGTATTCACCAGACTCCGAACCTGTACGCCGACCGGTGAGATGTCGAGCTTTTCAGGTTCTCCAGACAACACTCCCGTCGGCTTCACTCCCTGGTTTCGCTTTCCCGATCGGCGCAATACCAGCGCGACCATTATCACAGGCCATTGGGCGGCACTCGGGCTGCACCTTGAACCTCATCTGCTTGCCATCGATAGCGGATGTGTATGGGGCAGGCAGCTGACGGCTGTCCGGCTAGAGGATCGCTCTGTTGTTCAAGTCGATTGTGCCGACAGGCTCCATCGTGACTGAACCTTGTCCCACTGACACTTCCTGGCCTCGCTACACCCTACGCCCATTCCCCATCTATCGTTTTGTGCCCGGAAAGAATCCGCATCCACGGCATGATCCGAAGGGCCACTCCTACGGCAAGCCCGAGCCTAAGCCTTCGCAGATCCGGCCTGAGGACTGGCGTCAGTCAGAGGACTATCTCTATGGAATCGACCTCTATAATTTTGCCTACTGGTGGGAATGCCATGAGGTCTTCGAAGAACTCTGGCACGTAGCGGGCCATAACACTGAACAAGGCAATTTCTTTCAAGCCCTCATCCAGCTTGCTGCCGCTAATCTCAAGAATTTTTCCGGCAACCATCAGGCAGCGGAAAATCTATTGACTAGCGGTCTGACCCGATTGCAGAAGACGCCGAAGCTCTATATGGGAATCGATGTGGTCGGACTCACAGAAGACATTCGGCGGCGCATGGCCGATTCGGACTTTCGTGCCCCGCTCATTCGCCTACAGGGACGGGAAACAGCCTGCTAGTGGTAGGACTCGGAATCGCTCGGAAACTTTCCCTGCTCGACTTCTTCCTTATAACGGCGGAGCGCTTGGAGCGCATCTGCCTTGAGATGGGCATAGGGTTTAACAAACTTCGGCACGAAGTCGTCGAATAGTCCGAGGAGATCGTAGAGAACCAGAACTTGGCCGTCGCAGTGGGGGCCTGCCCCGATTCCGATGGTCGGGATAGTCACTTGTTCCGTAATGGTCTTGGCCAACTCAGCGGGAATCGCTTCAAGCACGATGGCGAAGGCCCCGGCGGCTTCGAGGGCCTTGGCATCGCTCAGCAAGGCCTGCGCACGATCCAATTCTTTCCCCTGCACCTTGTAGCCGCCATATCGATTCACCGATTGGGGAGTCATGCCAAGGTGCCCCATCACCGGAATGCCGACACAAGTCATCGCGGCCACACGATCAGCCGCGACTGTGCCGCCCTCCAGCTTGACTGCATGGGCTCCAGCCTGCAGAAACCGCCCCGCATTGCGGAGCGCGTCTTCGTGGCTTGCTTGATAGGACATGAACGGCATATCGCCGATGACCAGCGCTCGTTGGGCTACCCCAGCCACCAACCTCGTATGATAGAGCATGTCATCCATCGTCACAGAGAGAGTATTCGCCTTCCCCTGCACGACCACACCTAGTGAATCCCCGACCAGGATCGCTTCAATGCCTGCCTGTTCCACTATGCGCGCAAATAACGCGTCGTAGGCCGTGACGACGGTGAGCCTCTTCTTGTCGCGTTTGCACTGCTGAAACTCAGGAATTGTCATCAACCCACTTCCGCTTTGGTGATAATGTCAGCCAATCGGTGCGTGGCCTTGATCGCCATAATGTGGACCCCATCGCAATAGGGCCGCACCGCCTTAATGGTCCGCACTGCGATATCCACTCCCACATCCTCAGCGCGTTCAGGGCCTGCCGCCCTGAGTTCATCGATCATCTCCTGGGGGACCGACACGCCTGGAATATTCGCGTTCATGAACTCCGCCATCTTGGCATTTCGAAGGACGAGAATGCCCGCCAGCACCTTTGCTTTGAATGGCCGCACCGCCTTCATGAAGGACGCAAACTGCTCTGGGTGATAAATCGCTTGTGTCTGGAAAAACTGGGCGCCGGCTTTCACCTTGACTTCAAACTTGGCGAGCATCGGCCCCAGCGGATCCGCCTCCGGCGTGACGGCCGCGCCGATCGTAAAGGCCGTCGTGCCATCCAGCTTATTGCCTGCCATATCCCGCCCGTTGTTGAGCCCCTGGACAAGCTGCATGACTTGGACCGAATCCAGGTCATAGACCGGTTTTGCTTCTTTATGGTCTCCGACGGTCGGATAGTCCCCGGTGAGGCACAGAATATTCTGGATGCCAAGCATGGATGCGCCCATGAGATCCGACTGCATGGCGATCCGATTTCGATCACGGCAGGTCATCTGCATGACCGGATCATGGCCCAGTTCGTAGAGGAGGCGGCAGACAGACAACGATCCGGCCCGCACCACGGCAGCCGTGTTATCCGTCACATTGACCCCATGCACGCGCCCCACCAACTGTTTGGCATTCTCCAGCACACCGGAGATGTTGGTCCCCTTAGGAGGATTGTACTCAACCGTGACAGCAAACTGCCCCTGATCAAGCACCTCTCGTAATCGCCTCGGCTCCCGACTCATCTTTTGTCTATCCCCCTTACCCTAACAAAGAGGTGGCTGGGTTGCTCCATCGTGCGCGCACTATCTCACCCGCCCGCCCTGGGCGCGCCGAGACGCGCCCTTGTCCCAAGCGAGGGGCTTCAGAGGCCGCGCGTTGCGCGAGCACAGAAGATCATCAGCCTCCATCCCCCACCCTTCTCTCCTACAGTAATCCCGCCTTGCGTTTCGCAGACTCCACCGTGTTGTCCAGCAACATCGCGATCGTCATCGGCCCGACACCGCCCGGCACAGGGCTGATCCAGCCGGCTTTCTGGCTGACCGGTTCAAAATCGACATCGCCGCACAGTTTGCCCTCAGGAGTTTTGTTTGTCCCCACATCGATCACGATCGCGCCTTCTCTCACCATGTCGGCCGTGACAAACTTGGCCTTCCCAATCGCCACAAGCAACAGCTCAGCCTCACGACAGACCGCCGGCAAATCCTTCGTTTTGGAATGACAAATCGTCACCGTGGCATTGCGCTGAAGCAACATGAGCGCCAACGGCTTGCCGACGATGTTGCTCCGCCCCAATACCACAGCGCGTTTCCCTTCGATACTCACGCCGGTAGATTCGATCATCTTAATGACGCCCTTCGGTGTGCAGGCTTCAAATACAGGATGGCCCTCGACAAGCCTGCCAAAATTGTAGGGGTGAAATCCATCTGCGTCCTTATCGGGCGACACCGCTTCGAGCACGACCTTGCTGTCGATATGTTTCGGGAGCGGCAACTGAACCAAGATTCCGTGGATCCTCGGATCGGCGTTTTCTTTTTCAATCAAAGCCAACAATTCTGCCTGCGTCGTGCTCGCCGGTAATTTGTGATCATCGATATAGATACCGGCCGCCTCACAAGCCTTCTGTTTACTCTTCACATAGAGATGCGAGGCGGGATCGTCGCCCACCAAAATCGTCGCCAAGCCCGGCATCATCCCGGTCTTTGCCAGGACCGATGCTGACTCGCTTGCCAGCCGCTCGCGTACTTGCAGTGCTAAAGCCTTGCCATCGATCAATCGTGCCGCCACAATCCCCTCCTCCGTTGAGAAACAATCAGGAAAATCACGGCACCATAGCAGGGCATTTTTGAGCAAGTCAACGACCTCTCCGGCGTGAAACGTGAAACGTAAAAAGTGAAACGACGCCTCACCTTTTACGTTTCACGTCTCACGTTTCACGCCTGTTTCTTGACAGGCTCTTCAGCTGGCAGCTACGATAGCCGGATCAATCACCATCTACAGCCATCAACCCTGTGAACAGAACCTCCTCCGCTATATCCTCTCTGAGACGCGTCTTCAGCCATCCGGCAGCCTGGTTTACCTTGAGCCTGTCCGTTGCGATCGTGAGCCCGGTCGGCGCCCAGATCACCGTGACGGAACTGCAATCTCCCTATAGTTTTGTGAATGACCCTCTTGAGAAAAGCTATTACATCTCAAGCGTGAACGGCGAAGCCGAGACCGCCGACAACAACGGGTTTATCACCAAGCTGAATACCAATGGGAAGCTGCTCAATCTGAAGTTTATCCAGGGAGGGAAGGACGATGTCACCCTCCATGCCCCCAAAGGCATGGCCCTGGTCGAACATGTGCTCTACGTGGCGGATCTCGACACCCTAAGGGGCTTCGATACAACCACCGGTAAGCCGGTCATGGCGCTCACAATCCGATCTCGCACAGCTTCGCAGGCGGAGACTTCACAGGTGTTCTTGAGCGACGTGACCTTCGATGGCAAGGGGTACCTCTATTGCTCAGACCAAAAGGCGAACACGATCTACCGTTTCGATTTGGCCACCCAAGCATTTTCCGTACTGGTCACGGACCGCGCCCTCGCAGGCCCCTCCGGCCTGGCCGTCCATCCTAAGTCAGGGCAGATCATCGCGGTCAGTTGGGAGAAGGGCAAAATTTCCGAAGTCTCTCCGGAAGGCGTGGTGACGGAGCTCTTCTCCAATGGATTCTTTTCCAACCGCTTTCAAAATCTCCGCGGGGTAGATTTCGATCGCTGGGGCAACATGTACGTGTCCGACTTCACAACCGGAAAAGTCTGGCGTATGAGCTGGGACAAACGGTTTCAAGTCATCGCCGAATTCTTGCCCTCGCCGGGCGATCTCAGTATCGACCGCGCAAACAACCTCATCCTTGTGCCCTACGAATTGGCGCATGCGGCAGAGATGAATGGGCTCGAAACCCCCACTAGCGCGAAGTCGAAACAAGAAAAACGGACCTTGGCGGACTATGGCTTTATCCCACCTCCACCGAAACCGGCGCCGGAAGGGCCGGACAAAAAATGAGCCAATGCGCCTATTGCGCACAACGGAAAGGCAAGCGGCCTTGCCCCGCCTTGGCAGGGCTGATCTGCAGTCAATGCTGCGGGGAACACCGAATTGTGCGGGTCTCATGCCCGGCTGATTGCGTCTATCTCGAATCCGGGAGCGATTATCAGCAGAAGCGGCTGGCGGTGCAGTTCATGCCGGTGCGCAGGGACTTCTATCGCGAACTCGACGAATTGGGAGGGAAAAAGGCCGTGGCCCTCTTCAACCTCGTTGAAGTGGTGATCTTCGGTTATTTCCAAAGCCGCCGCGACGGGCAAGACGCGGAGATCGTGGCGGCGCTACAGGGCTTGCGGAGAACGCTCAGTCCCCTTCATGTGCCTGCCGGCCCGATGCCTGTGTTCGCCGAGCATCTGAAGAAGGAATACGAGACTTTCAAGAAACAGAATCCTCAGGAAATCGCCGATACGTCTTCTGCTCCTGAAATACTGGACCGTGCAATGGCCCTCGTCTCACGCGTTTCCGGCACGGAATTTCAATCGCAACGGTTTCTTGGCGGGCTGATCGGTTATGTTCGAGCTTATCATCCTGAAATTGCCGAACACCTGACCAAACAACGTGAAGCGGGCCACATCATTTTGCCGGGGCAGCAGTTCATGCCGCCCCCGGAGCCTGAGGCCCACACGCATGGGCCGGGCTGTCATCACCACTGATCGCTGCCACCTGCGAGGACGATAACCGCACCCATGGGCGCAGAGAAAGAGCAAAAAATCAGAAAAGCGCGACGGGTTGCGTTGCGCAGTATCCTGAGCTTCTCTTCCGGAGAAGTCGAAGGCGAGGCTACGATCACCAACCTCTCGACGGCAGGCTGTCGAGCCGAATCCGATGTCAATTTGGCGGAAGGACTCACCGTTCAGCTTATGATTCAACTTCCCAATCAGTCACCGCCCATAAAGGTTGAACGAGCTGCGGTGCGATGGGTCTCGGACAATGCATTTGGCCTCAACTTTATTCTGATCTTTCCATCCGAACGGGCTCGCCTCCAAGCAATCCTCGAAAAAATGTAGCGACTCAGGTAGATAGGCTGAAGGTATTCAGGCTGAAGTATTCGGAATTTCGGCCTTCGGCCTGAACCCCTTCAGCCTGACCCCCTGAGCAGTTACGCGGTGCTATTCAACGATCGTCACCGTCATCTCAATCCGCTCATTCGGCAAGTCGCGATCGTTTCTAGGCAGGCCCACGATCCGATCGGCGATGCCAAGGCCTCTGGTCACCTCGCCAAAGGCCGTGTATTTTCCATCGAGGAAATGTGACGGTTCGACCACGATAAAAAACTGCGACCCGGCTGTGTCTGGCTCGTTCGCTCGCGCCATCGATACAATACCGCGCTTGTGCGGGGTGTCGCTGAACTCCGCCTTGAGCAGGATGGGATTCCCCTTTTCATCCTTCGGCCCGCCCTGCCCATAGAGGTCTTTGTGCAACGTGTTTTTGGTATTGGGATCACCGCCCTGGATCATAAAGCCTGGGATCACCCGATGGAAAATCGTCCCATCGTAAAACCCTGACTTAGCCAACTTGATAAAGTTTCGAACGTGATTGGGAGCGACTTCCGGATTGAGCTTGATATGGATATCTCCGAACTTCGTCTTGATAATGGCGCTCGGGCCAAGGATTGGCGGAGGAGCGACCGGCTTCACGTCGCCCGTCCCTCCACAGCCGATGAGGAGACCGATCCCCAACAGCACTCCGCACAACAGAAGATTTTTCATCGCGGCAGAATCACGCATCATTGCCCACCAATGTCTCATCGTCTACTCAGTCACCACAACCGTAATCTCTGCCCGTTCATTGGGGAGATCGCGGTTATTTCTCGGTAAACCGACTATCTTGTCCGCTACTTCCATGCCTTTCACCACTTCGCCGAAGACCGTATATTGCCCATCGAGAAAACTCGATTCCTTGACGACGATGAAGAACTGAGAACCGGCGCTATTGGGATCGTTCGTCCGCGCCATGGAAAGAATTCCCCGTCGGTGTGGAATATCGTTGAACTCGGCCTTAAGCTTCTGACTCGGCCCACCCTGGCCATAGGTCTCCGGCTTGTTCAAATCTTTGGTGTTGGGGTCACCGCCCTGGATCATGAACCCTGGAATCACCCGGTGAAAAATCGTCCCGTTATAGAAGCCTGATTTCGCCAAGGTGATAAAGTTCTCAACATGCTTGGGAGCCTTGTCGGGGAAGAAGACAACCTCCATATCGCCAAACTTCGTTTTGATCGTGGCCTTGGGGCCTTTTGCCCCTTCTGTTTTCCCCGCCGGAGCCTTGTCGGCTGCGAAAAGAGGGCCCATGCCCAGCAACAGACTCCCACCGAGCACGAGCATCACCGCCGCCATCCTCACTATCATTCGTCTCTGCATCCTCAGCCTCCTTGAAATAATAACTGACTCCGTCCTAAAGCAATTCTTCCCTGCCGCCTAGCAAGCTGCGGGAAAAATTAGTTTGCACACAATACACGCAGGAACCCTACAGCATAGTCTCAATGTCAACATAGCCCTCAGGATGCTCAAAGAGGCCGTCCAGCAAGGCCGCAGCGAGTGAGGACCCGGAGGCGTACCCTCTGGGGTACGTTGAGGATCTGAACGATGCGAGAACGATGCTGGCGGTCTTTTTCAGCACCCTGCGAGATCAGGTTCCTACCTGTTGAAGCGCCTGCTTCGCCGCCTGCTGCTCTGCTTCTTTTTTGCTCCGTCCTTCCCCCCGGCCCACAACTTCGCCCTGAATGGATAATTCCACCTCGAATAACTTCTGGTGGTCCGGCCCTGTTTCTCGAACTGTCGCATAGCGTGGCAACATATCATGCCGCCTTTGACACCACTCCTGAAACTGCGTCTTGTAATCGCCTGCTCCTGGCTGTTCCTGCTGAGAGGCGATATGTGTCAGTTCCTCTGAAAAGATATGCCGTGTCACCATGCGGCTTACTTCAAACCCTCCATCAAGATGAACCGCCGCAAGCACCGCTTCCAGCGCATCGGCCAACAACGAGTCTTTCTCCCGCCCCTTCGAGCGGTCTTCCCCGCGCCCGAGCTTGAGATGCCCCCCCAATCCAAGCCGCCGTGCGACATGCGCCAACGATGCCTCACTAACGACCTGCGCTTTGAGCTTCGAAAGCGTCCCCTCCGAGGACTGGGGCAATGCCGAGGCCAGGTACTCACTCATCACCAGCGACAACACGGCATCTCCGAGAAATTCGAGCCGCTCGTTATGTTGCGGCAACGCCGTCTTCTGTTCATTGACGAGAGAGGAATGAGTCAGGGCTTCCTCAAGCAAGCCAAGAGACTTGAATCGATAGCCTAATGAGGATTGGAGCGAGTCGGAAGAAGAATCCGAAATCATAGCGGCGAGCATATCCCTCGCACAGGCCTATTGGCCTGCATGATTCATGATGGTTCGTTACGAAAGCATACCAACCGGCCAGGCCAGGGGCGCGAGGCTAGTGGCTAGAGGGAAGAGCCGTGCTTTCGAAGGGAAGTCTTCCCCCCCTAGCCTCAGCCCCCGCACCTCTCGCCCAAACATTGCGATTGCAGCAGAAGCGCTCATTAACGATGCAGGCTAGGCTTCTGATTTTTTAAAGAGCAGGCAGGCATTGACTCCGCCAAACCCGAAGGAATTCGACAAGGCGACTTTCACGGCGGCATGTCTGGCCTTGTGCGGAATATAGTCCAGATCGCAGGCAGGATCCGGATGATCCAGATTGATTGTCGGAGGGAGAATGCCGTGGTGAAGCGCGAGCACGCTAAATACTGCTTCAATTCCTCCGGCCGCTCCGAGTAAGTGACCGGTCATCGACTTGGTCGAACTCACCGGAATGCGGTAGGCCTGCTCACCGAATACCTGCTTGATGGCCTTGGTCTCAATCGCATCCGCCATCGTCGAGGTGCCATGCGCGTTGATATACCCGATCTGCTCCTTGCCGATGCCGGCATCCTTGAGCGCCAGCTCCATACACCGAACGGCGCCTTCTCCTTCTTCAGACGGGGCAGTGATATGGTAGGCATCGCTGTTCATGCCGTAACCGATGAGTTCGGCATAGATCCGGACCCCGCGGCGCCGCGCATGCTCCAGTTCCTCCAGAACCACGACTCCGGCGCCTTCGCCAAGCACAAACCCGTCGCGATCCTTGTCGAACGGCCTGCTGGCTTTTGTCGGTTCACCGTTGCGGAATGACAGGGCCTTCGACGCAGCGAATCCCGCCACCCCCAACGGGGTAATGGCGGCTTCCGCCCCACCTGCGATCATGACATCGGCATCTCCCGCCTGAATCAATCGAAATGCATCGCCGATACAGTGGTTGCCCGTCGCACAGGCCGTCACAGCGCAGGAGTTCGGCCCCTTGGCGCCCAGCCTGATCGCCACTTGCCCTGACGCCAGGTTGATAATGGTCATCGGAATGAAAAATGGCGAGACGCGCCCGGGGCCTTTTTCCTGCAGAATCTTGTGGTAGTACTCGATCGAGCCAAGTCCCCCGATGCCCGATCCGATATAGACGCCGACTCTCGTGGCTTCTTCCGGCGCCACGGTAAATCCCGCATCATCCACCGCCAGCTGGGCAGCGCCCACGGCGTAATGGATGAATGTATCCATCTTTTTGATTTCTTTTTTCTCGATGAACGAGGCGGGATCGAAGTCTTTCACTTCACCGGCGATTTGGGCATCGTACGCTGTGGGGTCGAACTTCGTGATTCGACCGATGCCGGACTCGCCGGCGCAGAGAGCCTTCCAGGTCTTTTCAACACCTGTTCCAAGAGGCGTGATCAACCCCAGACCGGTCACCACAATCCGCCTGGTCGAACGAGGACTCATCACGTTGTATGACCGCTAGGCCTTTTCCTTAATGTAGTCCAAGGCTTTCCCGACCGTCAGGATCTTCTCCGCGTCTTCGTCGGGAATCTCGATGCCGAACTCTTCTTCGAGGGCCATCACCAGCTCGACCGTATCGAGCGAGTCGGCGCCGAGATCCTCCACGAAGCTAGCTTCTGGCGTGACCTCGTCCTCTTCAACTCCGAGCTGCTCGCTAATAATCTTCTTGACCCGCTCATCCACTGTACCCATTGATTTCCCCGCCTCCTTCCCCATCCTAGACCCTCCTTGTCGCTGCGAACCTACGCCGCAGCATCATACGATATTTTTCACGCCCAGTCGTCAAGACATCAACATTCCGCCGTTCACGTGCAATACGTGCCCGGTGATATAGGATGCCTCGTCCGACACAAGAAACCGAACCGCCGCCGCAATATCGGCCGCGGTACCCAACCGTCCCAATGGAATTTGTTTCTGAAGCTGGTCTTTCACCTCTGCCGACAAACCCTGCGTCATCGCGGTATCGATGAAACCAGGCGCGACCGCATTCACCGTTACTGAGCGGCTCGCATATTCCCGCGCCACCGACTTCGTCAATCCGATCACCGCCGCCTTCGAGGCGGCATAATTGGCCTGGCCCACATTGCCCATCACTCCAACAATCGATGCAATGTTAACGATACGACCATAGCGCTGTTTGGTCATCGGGAGCAAGACCGCCTTCGTGCAGTTGAACGTGCCGTTCAAATTGACTTGCAGGACGAGATTCCAATCTTCTTCCTTCATCCGCAATAACAACCCATCGCGAGTAATCCCGGCATTGTTCACTAGAATATCGACCTTCCCCCATTCCTTGAGCACCAACTCGACCATGGCTTTCGTGTCGGCGCCATCGGCCACATTCACTTTGACATTCAGCGCCTTACGTCCCAACTGCTCCACCGCCGCAACCGCATCCTTCGACCGGTTAGGATCAAGATCGGCAACCACGATATCCGCCCCGGCTTGAGCCAAAGACTCAGCGATAGCCCGACCAATTCCTTGCGCCGCCCCTGTAACTATCGCCACCTTACCATGGAGTGACATCGGCTCGCTCCTCATATTCATTTACTTACGCGCTGAATGCCGCGCGGGTCGCCTCAAGCGACTTCGGGTCGTTGACGTTCATGGTCACCGCGTCCGGCACAATCCGTTTGATCAAGCCGCTCAACACCGTTCCCGGCCCAATCTCGATGAACGTCTTCACGCCCATCGCAGCCATGGCTTTTACCGAATCTTCCCAGAGCACCGACGAAGGAAGCTGTCGTACCAGCGAGGCCCGAATATCGCTCGCTTTCGAAATGGCCTTCGCTTCAGCATTATTTATCAGCGGCATCTTGAGATCGGACCAAGCGATCGACGCCAAATCTCCTGCCAGTCGATCCGCAGCCTTCTGCATCAGCGGGGTATGCACCGGCACACTGACCGGAAGAGGGATCGCCTTTTTACATCCCTGGGCTTTGGCCAGCTCAATCGCCCGTTCCACCGCAGCCTTTTCCCCGGCGATGACAATTTGACCTGGCGAATTAAAATTCGCCGCAGCCACGACTCCCACCGATGAGGCCTCCCGGCATACCGCTCTCACCACGTCTGCCGTGAGACCGAGTAACGCTGCGACAAGCCCGGTTCCCGCCGGCACCGCTTCAGCCATATAACGGCCTCGCTTCTGCACGATCGCCACTGCCTCATGATAGGCCAGTCCGCCTGCAGCGACAAGAGCCGAGTATTCACCTAAGCTATGACCGGCCACTGCGATCGGTGTGATGCCCAAGGGGTTAAAGACCTGGAGCGCGGCGATGCTGCTGACCAACAATGCAGGCTGAGTATATTCCGTGAGGTTCAATTGTTCTACTGGCCCCTCAAAACACAAGGCGGCAATGTCATAGCCCAGCACCGATGAAGCCTCGTCATAGAGACTTCTGACGCTCGAGTTGGCTTCCGCCAGCGCCCGCCCCATTCCGACCGACTGAGACCCCTGGCCTGGGAAAACCAGCCCGACGCTGGAGGGTTTGATTGATTGGAGAATCGCCATACTACCAGAGTGGTTGCACGAGATGTCTGGTTGCTCTCATCATCTATAAATATTCAAGATGGATCGCGCGCGACCCGTTCCTGCGGGGTTAGATATCGTCGAATTCTCTTTGAATGTCAACGGGAAAAAGTTCTGGTGTCAAGCCCAAATAGAAATGTCCTCTTCCTCCCAAAGTAGATATGTCCGGTTTAGGTTCTCGCCACCGTCGCCTGTGTTTGCCGTTCCGGTCGCAGGCGTCGGCGCCACGGATGATCCGGCCTC
>SWDM01000020.1 GCA_005116835.1 Nitrospira sp.
GGCTCACGATCCACGGCGACTTCAAGCCCAGCAGGTATTGATACAACGCGGTGTCTTGCATGGTGGCCTCCTGATGAGGCCCGCATCCTACCCCGTCAGACTACCCATGCGAAACCCAGACGCGCCATAATACTTAAGATGGGTAGACGATGCGAACCTCGTGGCCCTACTGTATGCCTACCCAAGGCTAGGGCCAAGGCGTTGCTGTCAAGGCCTGGCAGAGAATGTGGAGGGGGTCAGAACGACGCTTCACGCTTCACGAGATACGCTTCACGGTTTTGATTCTTCAGTCTGAATACCTGAATTAAGAAGGAGCGTCCCTATGTTCCCCATGCGTACGCACTTGTCATCTGTCGCTGTTCCAGCGGGGCCATGCTCGTTCCGGGGACATGCCTCGGCCGCATTCTTTGGCCTGCTACTCATCGGACTGCTGGCGGGGTGTGGAAGTGGTGGGAGCAGTGCCGAGAGTACGGCAGGACCAACCACTTCGACGATGCAGAGTATCGGATCAGCAGGTGGAACGGTCAATTTGCCGGATGGCAAAGTCTCACTTACCATTCCTCCAGCAGCCCTCTCTGCCGATACCTCCATAACCATAACAGCGATGAGCACCGCTAGTTCGGTTGGAGCTGTGTACCAGTTTGGCCCTTCAGGTCTTATCTTTAACCAGCCAGTTACCGTTACATTTTCTGTCGATCCTTCACTTCTACCGCCAGGCACTAAAGTACAAGACCTCGTACCCAGCTATGTCGATGATTATCTCGAAATTCTCACGGACATTCAGGTTGATAGCGCCAAGAGCACAATTACCGGCAAGGCAACGCATTTTTCGAGTATTGGTTTGGCAAAGTCTGAGAAAGTTGGGAATGTTTCTGATTTCACCAAGGCAGCCACCAGCTTTCGCATGCCTATAGGCGATGATGAAATAGGGAGTGATCTTGGCGAGGACTTGGGGTTGCTCGATGTGAGCAGCACCTGGACCCAGTTCAACTATCCAAAGAGAAGTTTTCATATGAGTGCGAGTTCAAGTCAATGGTATGTCGCAACTGCATTTAACCGTGATAGATGGCTCAATAATGGGTGGGCGGAGCCGTCTCCTGTCAGAGCCAACGATAAAGACCTAGCTTGTAGCAAGGATCCGTCACTTTATTCACTTTCTTCGCGTTATAGTTGCCGAGGCTCTTTTCACCCAGGCGAAGACTGGGTTCTGCTGGGAGGAGGAAGCCTTGGTAAACCGATTCATGCCATCGCTGATGGTATCGTGCTGCTCAATCAGCAGCAAACGGGCGCCAGTTTTGGGAATATACTTATTATTGGCCATAAACTCGTCGATGGCCAGGTCATAGCCTCCGTTTATGCACATATGAAGGATCCGTCCATTTATGGCGTAGGGCAACAAGTTAGCAAAGGTGCTGTAATCGGTAGAATCGGAGGGACTGGGGACGTGGACCCGCATCTTCATTTCGAGATCGCTAGGGCAGATGGTGCATATTTCAAGGCCGACGCAGACGGAATAAAGATAATAACTCGCACGGGTAATCCTTTTGGCATTCAAGCGATACAAGGCTGGCGCTGGCCTGGTGCAAATACTCAGTTTGTTAGAGACAACTATTACGACCCCTCTCAGTTCATTAAAGACCCGTCTCAGTTCATTACACCACCATCTCCTTTCGTGTACCAGCCTAGTAACGACATCGGGGTTCAAGATATATGGACGACGAGTGTTTTTTCATACACAGGTGCGGGAGGTGGCCCTGGTGGTGGCCCTGGAGGTGGGCTAAATGACGAACGTCTCCGTGTTGGAGGATTTGGCGATTTGTACTACAGCGTAGTTCAGTTTGATCTTAGCCAACTCCCGCCAGTTGGCTCAAAGGTTGAATTGCAACTCTATATGCCTCAAGTGACGGGTGCAGGCACGACCGCGTTATATATTGATCGTATCACTGCATTTTGGGATTGGAGAACGCAAGGCACTGGTCAAGATCGACTGAGACTGTGGTGGGCTGATCGCCCGTCTGCCATTCAGTGGATACCGAGTTCCCTTCCGGCACCAACCGCTGGACAGTGGTACGTGATCGATATCACCACGCTATACAACGCATGGCAGGCAGGGACATATCCAAACTACGGGATACAGCTACGACCAGTAACGAACAGTAATACATGGGCCGATTTTAGTAGCTCAAATAGTGTTGATGCGTTACATCGTCCAAGATTGGTAGTCACTCCAATCACGGTGCCGGGTGGGGCGGTGGCACGCTGACGGTGACGAATGCTCCGGCCGGAGTGGGTGGGACGTTTGTGGCGGGTCCACAATTCACGCAAACGGGGTCATTTAGGTTTGGCGAGGTCGTGTGGTCTTAGGCACCTTCTCAAATTGAAACTGTTGGTGTGAGCTTCAATTAGACAACTGGAGCAAGAAAAGGGGACAGGCTACTTTTCTGACGATGTTCTCGGCCGTCCGCGCTGTCGCAGCGTGGACGCCAAGCCCAACGTGGTCGCGATTACCGTTTGCCAGTCTGTCGTCCCGAAAGGCTGTTGCCGATTTACGCAGGTGCGCAGGGCGGTGAGTTCATGGTCGAAAAGCGGCTGATCAATCCAGGGGAGCCACTCGGGCGATGCCTCGACGGGAACGGGGTCGCTCAGATGCGGGAAGCGCAGGCTCGACCAGGGCCAGTTTATTACGTGCTCGACCAGCCCGGCGCGGACTGGATTGCGGAGCACGTAGCGGAGGATCGTGAGGAGATGGCCGTCTTGTTGAATCGGAAAACGTTTGAAGCGGCCTTGCCATCGCCTTGATAAAGGACTGATCGTGGCATCGTGCAAACCCAGCTAACGATACCAAGCGTTCAGGGACAATTGGTAATTATCTTTTCAGAGGAAAGGGAAGGCGATGAAACGTGACCTGCTCAGGAGTGTCGTACTTGTCTTAGCGTTTTCGGCGAACGTCTATGCGGGCGAGTGTAACCTGGAAATTCGCGACAGCTCTGTTGCGCAAGATTTGAACAGGGCATTACTTTGTTTCGACCAACGCCTCAAAAACCTCGAAGTCAAGTCCAGCGACCCAGAGCAACGCCTTGGTATCGGCATACCGACCAGAAATCCGGCCACGTTTAATGCGGGCACGTTTACGGTATCGGCCCGCGCTGCCTCAAGCCAAGGTGATCGTCTTTATATTGGAATGCAAGTTTACAATCAGACGGCAGAGCAAATATTTCTAGCGTTAAATCAGAGTTCGCCGTCTGGGGGTCAAATACTAATAGGTGAAGACACAGGTCATGCGATACGATTGGGTGGAAGTAATGGGTTTATTGAAGGGATCGCCTCTCAATGGATTACTAATAATGGCTATTCTAAAGAGGAGATAGATTACACACCGATTCCGCCGAACACAATTCTCAACTTCACTCTTCAGTTTGTATCAGGGAACATCACAAGTAATACCCTTGGCCTTACTCTTCAGCTTTATAGTTTAAAGAATCGACAAGTCCAGCGCATCACTGCGCCACTCAGTGTGACACTGAAGGATAAGTGACCTTTGTCAGAATGGGTGGGGAGTGGGGTCATTGTGAGGTGGTCCCGCCTTTGCTCGCAGGGAATCAGAACCGAGCATCTTCAGCGCCAAAGTTGCTCTTCCCTGGGATTCGGAAAACTGTCGTGACGATCATGGGGTCTAATTGGGCATCGTTCATGTTGTTCAACCTCCGGAGGTAGCGTATGCATACAAAATGGTTTCTATTGTCTGTACTGCTGTCTTCATTGTTGTCGAGCTCAGTGAACGCTGAGTCGAGCAACACACTACGGAATGTTCGCGGAGGCGCTGATGAAGCCGCCGCCTTAGCGTACTCAAAATTCACCAAGCCAATCGAGTTGCATTTTAAACCCGACGGCTTTTGGCAAGCCCAGAAATTATCTTCCATGAATGGCGTTAGTAATCATGCTCCAAAACTTGGCGCCGCATATGGCTATGAACCGTGTGATGGTCGGAGGAACTCTTATAGGCATTTGGAGCCTCCTCCTGCTTCCCCAGCTAATATTGGCGGCTACGACCTGGACAATACGGTCATGGGTAGATGGTTATCTGACAATAGGTTTATCCTCGTAGAAACCTACACCATCCGTTACCAAAACGCGGGTAAGCCTCAGTCTTATGGCGGCGAGGATGTTTACGACTGCAAAATCGTAAATGATAACGTAATGAAGTATCTTCGTCTCAATCAGGCCAAGAACATACATGACGGACTGGACATTCCGATTGGGCAAAGGATTCTTGCAAAATGGACCTTCCGTAATCGATACGATACCCCCATCCCCGGCAAGGGTAAGGTGAAGGTATTTGCCGGAACATTCACCTATAGAATTGAACCAATTGATCCTTTTGTTGCTTTTCCCGGAGAGGGAACGGCGACGGTCAAATTGTACCTCGATCCTGACAATGGGCGTTGGACTGTAGATAATTGGGAAATGCAGGATCCAGGCATCAATCTTTTGACCAATCCGCTCCCGGTCAACTGCAAGGTTTTCCCTCTCAACTCACCCCATTCGATTCTCGTTAGTCCTTATAAAGGCGACTGCAAAGACGGAATGGCTGACGGTCAAGGTGGCTACACCTATTCATTTGATAATGTTAAGCCGCGGAGTGTCAATGGGGAATTCCGCAATGGTAAATTGAATGGCAAGGCCACCATTACTGGAGAAAATTTCGTCACCAAAGGCGACTTTCTCGATAATATCCAGGTGTATGCAATTACCCGAGGAGTTGATGCCAGCGGCGCCAAATATGTGTACGAGTATCGCAAAGATAATCCGCTCGTCATCTGCTCGAGTGATGGACGAGGTGAAGCAAACTGCACTGACCGCGACAAGCTCTTAGGAACCGAGTAGCTCAGTGGTACCTTGCGAGCGAGGAGTGTGGGGTCAGGCATGAGTATTGACTTATTTCTGAGAGCAGAGAAAGCAGAAGCCGTCTGGCAGCACGTAGCGGATCGGCACCTTCGTCATTCCTAAATCGTCATTCGGTTTCGTCCTACGCTGCGCCTTTGCGCGATTCATGGTGCAGGGCCTCGGCCACCGCGCGGGGATTGCGCAATGCGACACGCAGGAGCGCGTGGGTGGGGAGTGGGTTCATTGGTGACTTTGCATCGCACCATCGCCTGCCTGTACGGACCTACAGTGCAAAGTCAAGCAATGACCCCGCCTTTGCTCAGATGGCGGGCATGCGGGACAAACTCATCCATGAATACTTTGGGGTGGACCATCAAGTATTGTGGAAAACCGCGCAAGAGGATATTCCCTCTGTCCGGAGGCACATCGCAACGGTCATTAAAAAGGAATCTGGGAAAACCCGCCAACGGCGATGACGAGAATTAGGGCAGCCTGATTGATCTGCGTGCTCGTGCAACGCGCGACATCAGAAGACCCTCGTTGGACACGTGCACTGGGAGACTACCTAGCCCGCCCTCAAAGGGGAAGGATAGAAGATCGGTGCACTCGATGTCCGCAGGGGGACCAACAGGGGTGCAATTCCTGGGACAGTGAAATGAGCAAGTTTTGAAGGATTGAGTAGATGGATGGGCTCGCCTGTGACAAGAGCGCGTCTCGGACTTCGGCGAGCTCAGTCGAGCCGTGCGCCCGGGGTGGGCGGGTGAGAATGTTGGTCGCATTTGCGAGTCAGCCACGCCGCCACTATTGTAAGTGGGCGTGGACAGAACGATTAAGGCACCACCAGACAAAAGGGGTGGCAACCGATAGACTCGGCCTACGGGATGCGGAATCCTGTTCTCTACGCTATCCTCAATCTCTGGATCTAACCCTCACCCCTGACGCCTCACGATCTTCCCGTTACTGCCAGCTTGCGGCCAGGACGGTCTGCACTTGCAGTGGCTGTTGATCGATGGCTTGATCCCAGGTAAGGCCAGTCTGTGCCGTGAACCCGGCCATCGCCTGAATGAGCTGATCAACTTGCGTGCTGAGCAACATTTGCCCATTGCCGGCCTCGATCGTTTCTACTTGATTATTAGCCCCGCCGTACCAGTTTGAAATGATCACATGATCGCTGGTGCCATGCACCGCGATGCGTAGATCGTTCACTTGGCGGCTGAGCACGAGATTGAGTGAATCCGCACCGCAGAAAAGCCTATCCTGATTGCCCACAGTGGCATCAGCATCCTGAATCGTGTCTTGCCCTTCGAAGGGATAGAAGACGTAGTAATCATCACCGATGCCTCCGTTCAGCACATCATTGCCATCCCATCCATCAAGAATGTCGTTGCCCGCGCCACCGGTGAGGACGTCATTGCCCGCATCCCCGTTGAGCGTGTCGTCGCCCGCGTTCCCGGTGAGCGTGTCGTTGCCGAGGCCCCCGATGAGTACGTTCGCCGCGCTGTTACCGGTGAGGCTGTTGTTGAGGGCATTGCCGGTGCCGTCGATGGCGAGTGCGCCGGTCAAGGTCAGGTTCTCGACGTTGGCGCCCAGGGTATAGGTGAGGGCGCTCTGGACGGTGTCGGTGCCTTCGCCAAGATTTTCCGCCACAATGTCGTCGGCCCCCACGACGTAGGTGTCGTTGCCGAGGCCTCCGATGAGCAGGTTCGCCGCACTGTTGCCCGTGAGAACGTTATTGAGCGCATTGCCGGTGCCGGTGATGGCGAGCGCGCCGGTCAAGGTCAGGTTCTCGAGATTGGCGCCGAGGGTATAGGTGAGCGCGCTCTGCACGGTGTCGAAGCCTTCGGCCAGACCTTCCACCACCGTATCCCCGACGCCGACGACATAGGTGTCGTTGCCCAGGCCCCCGGTGAGCAGGTTTGCCGCGCTGTTGCCGGTGAGGAGATTGTTGAGCGCATTGCCTGTCCCGTTGATCGCTGCCGCGCCGGTCAAGGTCAGGTTCTCGACGTTGGCGCCCAGGGTATAGGTGAGCGCGCTCTGCACCGTGTCCGTGCCTTCGGCCAGACCTTCCACTACCGTGTCGCCGACGCCCA
>SWDM01000021.1:0-155725 GCA_005116835.1 Nitrospira sp.
GCGGGCTCGCCTCTCAGTCAGTCAACATACTGTTTCAAGTATGCCTCCTTCCTTCGCGGCTCCGCGCGCCCGTCTCGCGTGGCGTCTCGGCGGTTTCGTCACGAACTCTCGTGAATAATGCGGGCTAGTAGCCTTCCCTGTATCTCAAAGTCTCCCAATATATGTCGATTGTCGAGCCTTCAAGGCAGCTGTTGACAATACGACAGCCGGCACAGTATTACTCGACCGACACAATTGAATGGAGCGCCAATGGCGCCAACTCTTGGACCAGATTTCCACTTTGTATCGAAGACAACATCGAACGAAGGCTTCTCGCATAACGAACTGCGTCGACAATTTGGCGGAAGCCAGTGGATCTTCTGCCGCATTATATTCGCCATCATCAATTTTATAAGGAGTTGGAATGGAGGACTTGGTCATTGAAGAAGAAGGCCCCTCATCCGCACTGAAAATCACGCTTGGCGATTTTCTGGTATTCATTAACTGGATGAATCAAACTGAAAAGTCTCTCGACCGCGCTGAGGCCTTACCGGCTCTCCCCGAATTAGATTCCGGCAAGGTCAGAGGCTGGATCCAATTGGTGCAGCGGCTGGAGGAGCGTTTTCGCCGAAGTGAGGAAAAGAAATTGGCGCTCGAAGCCAATGTCATCGCACAGGAAGCCCAGTTGGGACAACTCTTGTCGCACTTACATGCAAATATCGCTTCCCTCTACGACAATCTTGGACAATCGCAAAAGGCCGAAGAGGTTCGCCGAAGAGCTGAAGCGCTGCATGTCGCTTAATCCTGAGGAATCTGCTTCGCAGACAGTCAGCGGTGGTTCCTATCTCGTATGCGACCATCTTCGTATATTCATATAATGGTGGTCAGCTCTGGGCTGTTGCGCATGCTTGTGGAGTACTCCCCTCAAGTTTCAGGGGGTTTCCTCATCGTGTTGTCGCATTGTCTTTATCCTTTATCGTCTCATCGCTATAATTAGGCATTCATGGTTGCTTGCCTCCTTTGCTATGACAAGGGGGTCAGGCCTAGACTCTAGACGTGGGCCGAGCGGTTTACCTGATGGCGGTGGTGCAGGATGATCAAAGTGCTCCTCGTAGAAGACAACGATGTCGATGCTGAACTCACGAAGGATCTCCTTTCTGAATGGAGCATGGAGGAGTTTCAGGTTACCCGTGCAAGAACGCTGGGAGAGGGGTTCGGGTTTCTTGGCCGTGAGCGGTTTGATGCCGTGCTCTTGGACCTGTCTCTTCCAGACGCATTTGGCCTTCCGACGGTCAGACAGTTCCATGCGATGAGCCCGACGGTCCCTCTTGTCGTCTTAAGCGGTGTGAGCGATCAAAGCTTGGCGCTTCAAGCCGTGCAGCAGGGGGCACAGGACTACCTTGTCAAAGGCCAGGGCCATCCTGAGCTGTTAGCTCGGGCCATCCGTTACTCCATTGAGCGAAAACGCGCGGAAGAACACCTGACCTATCTCGCCCAGTACGATCAATTGACCGGACTGGTCAATCGCAGCCTTTTTCGTGATCGGCTGATTCAAGCGATGGCTCGAAGCAAGCGTTTGCACCAACCGATTGCGCTGATGCTCCTGGATCTCGATCGATTCAAGACGGTGAACGATACTTTCGGCCACGATATGGGTGACGAACTGCTCAAGGCCGTATCGGAGAGGCTCAAGACCTGTGTGAGGGAAACCGATACCGTGGCCCGCATGGGGGGGGACGAGTTTACAATTATTCTAGAAGGCGCCTCTTCCCAACAGAACATCCTTACGGTGGCAACACGCATCGCGGAATCCATTGGCACGCCGTTTGAGATCAAGGGGCAACAGATATCCGTCGGTATCAGCATCGGAATTACGATTTACCCTCATGACGATCATCCCATCGACGAATTGATGAAGCATGCCGATATGGCTATGTATCGAGCCAAGCAGCAAGGCGGCAATACCTTCCATCTTCATGAAGCCTCTGAAACGCCCTCGGCCAATCTTCTTCCCTAGAACATTCTGAAGAAGTTCGGCAGTCTGTCTCGTTAATTTGATTTGTTTACTTCGTTTGGGTTTTTTGGTTGTACGAAACTAACCAAATGAACCAAACAGACAAAACAAACCAGATAGACCAGGCTGGGCCCATCATCGACCGATGTCACCTAAGGGTTGGTCTGTCACGGTCACGGTTCCACGCGGATTGTGTTCAAGATCGTTAGAGGTGTCGAGCGCTTCTCGGCCCGGCGTGGGATGGCAGTCTGGGGTCATCACTATCCCCCAGTGCTGATTCTGGCTGCATGTGTTATCGATCAAGAGCGCTTCTGCATGATGAAAGAGGAGAATGCCACTGAGCATATTTCCTCGGCATCGGTTCCTGACGATTTCCGGATGGCTCCCAGGATCCCGTACCGCGATTCCGAAATGGTGGTTACCGCTACAGACATTGTCGGCGATCCTCGGTTGTGCCCCTGCAAACACAAAAATTCCCGATTCGCGGTTACCGCACACTTCGTTGTCGATAAATGTCGGTCGCGATTGCGGGCCATAAATCACGATACCGGACAGAATACCCTCTGTGGCGCGGCATTGTGTCACTGTACATGAGCTATCGAGGAGGTTCATCGATGAATTCTGATCGCTCCCGACATATCGAAACGTGATGCCGGAGATGCGACCGCTTGGAACCTGCTGCAGATAGAGAGGCCCTCCACGGCGGGAAAATATTTGCACCTCATCTCGACCGGCTCCCACCAAATGAATCGGTCGCCCGATGATAAAGACTTTGTCCTCATAGATTCCTGGGCGAACGAACACTTGATCATATTCTCCGGTGTCGAGTAGCGCCGCGCTGGGTCGCGGGTAAGAGTCACCGTCGTTTGCGTCGACGATCAAGGTCTTTCCTCCGAGTGGGTTTGGCGGAGGATCAGTCATCATAGTCAAGTCCCTTCACCGCTCTTTTTTTGTTCATTTGGTTTGTTTGGTCTGTTTGGTTTTTTGGTTGAACGAAAGTAACCATATGAACCAAATCAACCAGATAAACAAGATAAACCAGACTGACCGAGCGGCATTATTTCGGCCCCGAGCCGGCAAGTCAAGTTTCAGCAAATCGTTTACTGAGGCCACTTTGTGAGCACATCTTCTATATCTGTCAAGCGAGGATTTGGTGAACAGATCGTACAATTGTGTCGCAGAGGCTGTTGCAGTCCATCGTTACTATTAATGACTGGACGGGGCCAAACTCCTGGATTCCCGTCGGTTTTGCCCAAACCTGCTGGTTACTTGTTGGCATGACGATTGCGTTGTACAGGAGAGGAAGTACACCGAGACCTTGTCGAGCAGTACGGAGGCATTATGATGAAGCTATTTTTGAGCATGCTTTCTGGAATGGTCATTGTGCTGTTCTCTCTTAATCTCGCTGTCGCTGCTCCCTCCAATGAGCAAGATTCGTCACGGCATCTGTACGACCGGGTGATGGAGGAGTACAAACATAGGGACTATGCGGCTGCGCTGGCTGGTTTTCGATTCTTTCTTGAGCTCCATGGGCAGTCCTCGCTGGCAGCGAACGCGCAATACTGGGTGGGAGAATGTCAGTATCGATTAGGTCGTTACAAGGAAGCCTTGAAATCCTTTTACCAGGTTGTGTCGTACTACCCTCTAAGCCCGAAACTTGCTGCCTCGACTTTGAAGATCGGGCAAACCTATACGAGGTTAAAGGATCATGAAAAGGCCCGTATGATGTTTGAGCGCGTGGTCGATCAATATCCTGAAAGCGCCGAAGCCGAGTCGGCGAAGAAAGCACTCGAGGCAATGGCGGTGCGGGATGAGGAACCGAGCGCTCAATTGACGGGTAACAGCCTTTCGGAGTAGGCGCTTACTCCTCATCGCTGACGCGAAATAACTGAGCTAGTTGAGGCACTGAATAGGACGTGTGAGATTGCAAGGTGGTCAACGTGATACCGGCTGCCTCCAGGACAGTTTGGATCTCCTGTCTCCGAGCGACCTCGTCCGGCTGAAGGGGACTTTCTTCTTCAAGCAACACAACCTGCTCCGCCGTCTTTGTTCCTGGGTGGACTAACACAAAATCGAGTTGCTTGAGCGCGATCTGTCTCAGTATCTGGGAGCGAATTTTCCCTTCCGCCTCGACGCTGACAACAGACCACAGTGGAACTCTTGCAAACACAAGATAGTGGTCTTCTACGGCCAAACGGATAAGATTGTAAAGCAAGAGATCGTTGTCGGTCAGCAGCGGTTGAGGCCGTAGCGTGACACCGGGAGACAGCACAAAGGGCTCTTTGTTGGCTGTCCCAGCGGTCGACGAGGTTTTCAGTCGCCACACCAGAAGAGCCAGGAGTGCGATTGCAAGGCCGATGAATAGATTGTCCATCGTGCAGCTACCGTCTGCGGACGGACTCACGCCAGTGAGGCCCGTTCGGAACTATTGTGCCAAGGAGTACAGGATGATTCGCGCCCGTTACCGCTGGGATATTGCCCCACTGTCCGGTCATGGTTTGGTAGGCCAATAGGGCAAAGGCCACTGCCTCAAACGATTTACTGTCCCACCCCAAGGCCTCGAAGGTCGTTACCGGAACCGGGGCGAAGACCGTCGCGAGGTGGCTCATGATGGCTCGATTACGGACTCCACCGCCGCCCACCACGACTTCATCGATCTCACTGGTGATCCACCGTCGCGAGGTTCCCACGGCCTTAGCTGTCCACATACTACAAGTCGCCAACAGGTCTTCGATCGAGAGGTTGCGTTGTTGTTGGATGGCGACGATATCCTCAATGAGATCAGAGCCGAATGCTTCCCGCCCGGTCGATTTTGGCGGTCGCTTCGATAGAAAGGGATGGGCAAGCAGCTTGCCCAACAGTCGTGAGTCGACCTGTCCTTTCATCGCCAGCTTGCCATCCCGATCCATCAATAGGCGACCATCGGTAATACGCGCCATGAGACTGTCCAGCACCATGTTGGCCGGTCCCGTATCGAATGCCTGCACTCCACTGAGCTGCCCCCCCTTGGGTATGTAGGTCACGTTGCTGATACCTCCGAGGTTTACCACCAACCTTGCGCGACGCGCATGTTTCAGGAGCAGGGCATGTGCCGCCGGCGCCAGTGGAGCTCCTTGACCTCCTGCGGCGATGTCGCGTGGGCGGAAATTAGCCACGGTGGTAATTCCAGTTCGTTCGGCAATGACCGCCGGTTCGGCGATCTGCAGGGTCGAGCGAATGGCTCCGACTCCCGGCGCATGGATGCCATGGGGAAGATGATGCACCGTTTGACCGTGAGAGCCGATCAATGCCACGTCGCTCGGTTGAAGATTTCCCTGTCGAATGACGTGCAGCGCTGCGTTCGCAAACCATTCTCCCAGTAACGCATTGAGGTGGCACACCTCTGCGACTGTCCCCGAAACCGATGTAGTGAGAATACGCTGTTGTAACGAGCGCGGATACGCCAGCGTGTGTGCGGCGAGCGTACGCGCCTTCAGGGTGCGACCTCGCCCGGTAATGTCTACCAGCGCAGCATCGACACCATCGGCGGATGTTCCAGACATGAGTCCCACGACGCGCATTCCTTGATCCTCCAGTGATTGCCTTCGATGTATGGCAGGACCGCTACGCTAATCGAACTAGCCTGAAGGGTCAAGCAGGGAAAGCATAATGACCCCAACGATTGATATCGTCCGGTGTTGCTTCGTTGACAACAAGGGAACCCAATGTTACCGTCCTCGCCCATGCTGAATCTCCGATTGCCCCGTTTGGTCTTGATAATCCTCATTGGTTACGGTCTGGTTATTGCCCCTCAGCTCTTTGCCTCCTCACCGATGGAGCCGGTCAAGGTCGTCGTCACGATTCCTGTCTTGAAAGATCTCGTCGAACAAGTCGGTGGCCCCCATGTAAAGGTGACCTCCCTCTTGAACGGTTATGAGAACGAACATACCTATTCCCCGAAGCCTAGCGATCTCGTGGCCGTCCGGAAAGCTCGCCTACTGTTCGAAGTCGGGATTGGGCTTGAAGTCTGGGTCTCTTCGTTAGTGAAAAATGCCGGCAGTCCATCACTTCGGGTTATCACCACATCGAAAGGAATTGCGCTTCTTCGGGATAGGCCGGATCATGCCGGTGCGACTCATGCCGGTGGCGAAGACGAACGAGGGAATCCTCACGTATGGCTGGATCCTGAAAATGCGATGACAATGATGCGGCACATTACCGAGGCGCTTATTCAGGTCGATCCGGCACATGCAGCAGAATATAGGACGAATCAAGCCACTTACCTTCGGAAACTGGACCAACTTCGAGGAGAGTTAAGCGATAGGCTTACACGCCTTGCCGATCGGCGATTCATCGCCCATCATCCGGCCTGGCCATACTTCGCAAGACGTTTTGGGTTCGAGATTGTTGGGACGATCCAGCCGCAATCCGGGAGCGAGCCATCTGCGCTCCACATTCACGGACTCATCGCAAAAATCAAGAAAGATAGAGTCAAGGTCGTGGTTTCCGAGATTCAGCTGAGCCAAAAAGTGCCAGAACTCTTAGCCAAGGAAACCGGCGCTCGCGTGGTGGTGCTGACTACGCTCACGGGAGGCCTGCCGCACACAGATACCTATCTCGACATGCTCCGTTATAATGTGCTCCAATTGGCCAATGCGCTGGAAGTGCCCTAGTCCACAATATTAACGCTCAAAGGTCATTAAGTCGCTGACTCAGAAAGTCAGGCGACTTGAAGACAGTTGAACGCGCCGACCTTCAGACTTTTCATTATTCTTATGTCGCCTCCGATCATTCATTTCGACCATGCCACGTTTGGGTTTCCTGGAGTGGTGGCACTTGAGGACATCTCGCTTGAGATTCAGTCCGGGGAGTTCGTGGGGGTTATTGGGCCCAACGGGTCTGGTAAAACGACTCTCTGCCGGGCAGTCCTCGGTTTGATGGCTCCGATGAGGGGCCATTTGAGAATTTTTGATTGTGCCTGCGATGAACTACGGTGTCATCACCGGGCCAGAATCGGTTATCTCCCTCAGAAGGGCGTCGTTGATCGTAACTTTCCTGTCACTGTTCTGGAAACGGTCATGATGGGGCGGTATGGCACGTTAGGTCTGTTTGCTCGGCCATCGGGAAAAGATCGAAAAATTGCCTTAGATGCGCTGGCGCATGTGGGGATGGAGGGGCATCGAGATGGTGCATTGGGCCATCTCTCCGGAGGACAGCAGCAGCGGGTCTTCATCGCCAGAGCCTTGGCCCAGCAACCGGATGTGTTGTTGTTAGACGAGCCGACGACAGGATTGGACATCACCACGCAGCATAATGTCATCGAGTTGGTGCAGCATCTGCACGAAGAGTTGGGCTTGACCGTTCTCCTGATTACCCACGATATCAACATGATCCGTTCGCGTGTGGACCGGCTCGTACTCCTTAAGACCCGCCTTTACGCAGCCGGGCCGCCTGCCGATGTGCTGAAGCCAGAGATTCTCAGCCAAGTCTATGGGAAAGACCTGGTAATTACAGACAAAGACCTCGTTATTGTCGAGGATTACCACCACCATCATTGACCATGGTTCACGATGCTTGAACTATTCATGTACGATTTCATGCAGCGCTCCCTCCTTGCCGCGGCGATGGTGGGAGCGCTCTGCTCACTTATCGGTGTCTTCGTCGTGCTGCGAGGGCTGGCGTTTATGGGAGCCGGCACGGCGCATGCGGCATTCGCCGGAGTTGCGCTCGGTTATCTCATGGGCTGGCCGCCACTGCTCATGGCCATTCTTTTCGGCCTGGCCACGGTCTGGATCACGGGATGGGTAGAGGAAAAGGGCCGGATGAAGCTGGATGTCTCGATCGGCATTCTCTATACAGCAACCATGGCTCTGGCCATTCTCTTCATCGGTCTCATGAAGACTTATAACGCAGAGATTTACGGTTATCTTTTTGGGAATGTTCTTGCCGTGACTACTGAAGAGTTGGGAATCATTACAGGCTTGAGTGTCGTCGTCATCGGTGCGATTGTGCTGTTTTCTAAGGAGCTGTACTTTATTGCATTCGATCAGGAAATGGCAGAAGCTTCCGGCGTGCCGGCCCGGCGCATATTTTTTCTGTTGCTGACACTGATTGCGCTCACAGTAGTGATATCTCTTAAGACTGTCGGGGCGATTCTGGTCTTCGCGATGATCTTGATCCCAGCTTCCACCGCTTACCAGCTGACCCATAGCCTCTCGACACTGACCTGGTATTCGGTCCTTATCGGAATTACTTGCTCAGTGGGTGGAGTCCTCATCTCCTCCTACTGGGATATTCCCTCCGGTCCCGCCATTGTGTTACTCGCCACCGCGCTGTTCTTTATTGCAGTCATTTTTTCTCCCAAGCGTCAGCGGCAATCTCTTGCTGTTACGTAACCTCAACACCGTATCACGCGTTGCTATCTGAACTCTCGTCCACCTGCATGTTGGCTCTCCACCTGTAGGCCTATCCATACAATGCTGTGTCGACTATGAGACATTATTCCTCATAGGGAACGGCGCCAGGATTGCCATGGAATCGCCCAACAACATATTGAATAGGCAGTTCCGGTCATTAGATCACAATGGAGTGAGGTAAGATCGTGGGTACCGAACTTGCCTTGCTGACAGGGAGTAATGCTTTATCTGTAAGCCATTCACACCAATACATTACGGAGGGTTTATTCAATGGGTATCGTTATAGCTCGATGGGGTTTGGCAGGTTTCATGGTGATTAGCGCGCTTGCCATAGGCACCCAAGCTAAGGCAGAAGAGTGGAAGATGGAACAGGGTGGAATTGAACAAGGCAAAGTTGTGCTTGGTATGCGCGCAGGATTTGCTCCATTGACCCAATCGTTGACGAGTAATAGCTCGACCGACGTAGCATCCGTGGTCAACTTCCAGGCCCTGTATAGCCTCAACAAGTGGCTTCTGGCCGGTATGATGTTGGAATGGGAACGCCATGGAGTGAGTGTGGAGCAGCCGTCGATTGATCTAGGGCATCAAGATACGGTCTCTGTACTTCCGACCGTTGAAGTCCGTCCGGTTAAGTTCGGTCCAATCATTCCGTACGCGAACATGAGCTTCGGCGTAAACGTGAATAGCTTTGGAGGAAACGCTGGCAACCAAATTAGCCCTAGCAACACATTTGCGTGGAGACTCGGCTGGGGCTCAGACTACATGCTTACGAAACAGCTTGCCCTTAACACGGAGATGGCCTACAAGCGCAACGACGGCCATGCGACGGTGAACGGCGGTCTTAACAACGACTGGAATGCCTCATCCTTCGGTTTTCTCTTCGGCGCAAAACTTTTCTTTTAATTTCTGAAGTTTTGAAGAAGATGTCATGCCGTGGAACCCCTGTGGCCCAAGGGTTCCACGGCACTATGGGAGATGGTAAGCCGCAACGACTCACCGACAAGAAGACTACCGGCTATTCTCGCAGGCCTTGCTTGCTGCGGCTCCAGACCATCCCGGTCTGCTCTTTTGAGCTAAAACCCAGTTTTTCGTAAAAGCCTGGCATCCTGGTACAGAGCCAGAAGAGTTCCACTTTCTTGAGGCGGGGATGGTGTAAGATGCGTTGGACGATGTCCGCGCCGACACCTTGCCGCTGATAGGCTTTGTCGACGATGACATCCCAGATGGTTGCGCGGTAGACGTAGTCGGTTAATACCCGTCCAAATCCTATTAACTGGTCACAGTCCCAGGCCGTGATAGCCACATCGGTGTGGCGCAACATCTCGCCTGCATCCTCAAGGCTTCGTCCTTTAGCCCAGGGAGCTTGTTGGTAGAGACGGACGAGCTTGGCAGGGTCGAGGTCCTTCTTCTCAGAGAAGGTGATGACGGGCTTGAGGGTTGGGGGCATCTTGTACTAGATTATCTCCCAGTCAGAGTAGTGTTATTCACACGGAGTGTACGAGGAACAGCATGGCAACGCAAGTCCGAACCTGCCCTAAATGCGCGCAATTAATGTGGCTGAATGAAGACCAGTATGAACAGTTGGATGTGGAAACTATTCGAGGAAAGTGTCCTCAATGCGGATCAACAGTTCGCTTTAAGCTTGTCTCGCAAGGAGACAATGCAGCCGGCCCTAAAATGGGCCATTGATCTCTTCGCGGAATGTGCAATTTTGAATGTGTAATGTAGAATTTGCAATTCCTCATTTAACACTCATCACTCAACATTTCCAATCACATTCCCCGTCCCGCTCCATCCAGTTCAGGTTTGTTGCCCGGTAGAATTTTGTTCAGCGTGGACCGGTACTCGCCTGTGCGGACTTGGTCGATGCGTCCCACTTCAATCTCTTTATCCCGTTGCATCCGTTCCAGATGATCGAGGACTGAAAGGAGAGGATGGACGGAGCCAAGCAATCGGCCCACCTCGAAGGCTTCCAGCGATTCCACAAATAATTCGTTCAGCCCTTTATAGGGAGTTCCACCGCTCTGACTCCGGAACCGTGAGACAATTTCTTCATACTCTTCGATCGCCTCCAACTTGGGCTTCACGCCGGTTGGCACTGCCGACAGATGAACGATCGGCGGTAATTTTGACGCATAGATTTTCAGGTGGGCAATCAATCCGCCCATCACGTCGAGTACATCGGCCGTCTGCATGATCTTGTCCTCTGAGGCGGCATGGCTTGCGCCAAGCTGTGATGCCTATCAAGGTTTTCTGGTACCAGGAGTTGGCGCAAGGCTGCCTAGAGCCTGAAAGACCTGCTCCATATCGGGAGGAGCGGGCTTTGTATATTCATGAAAATCGCCGGTGGTAGGATGCCGAAAACCCAGGGTTCTCGCATGTAACATTACCCGAGGAATCTCGACTCCCTCTATCGTGCAAACCTTCCTCCCGCCATAGGTCTGGTCTCCAAGAATAGGATGGCCGAGAGACGCCAAATGAACGCGGAGTTGGTGCGTTCGACCTGTGCGGGGGTATAGCAGCACATGGGCAGACAGTTTTCCGAAGCGATGGTCAACCTTGTATTCCGTCACGGATTCCTTGGGTCGGGCCGTGTGAGCAGAGAATTTTTTCCGCTCCTTTTTGTCACGACCAATCGCCAACTCAATCAAACCATGACCTTTTTTCGGCACTCCCGAGATAAGAGCCTCATATACTCTCGTGATGGTGTGGTGTTTGAATTGGGCTGACAGAGCACGATGGGCTTCATCAGCCTTGGCGATCACCATCACGCCGGACGTATCCTTGTCCAGGCGATGGACTAACCCAGGCCGTTCTTTTCCGCCGATTGTCGAGACAGTGCCCCCAGAGGTCTGGAAATGATGGAGCAGCGCATTGACCAACGTCCCGGCCCAATGACCAGGCGCAGGGTGGACGACCAGTCCAGCAGGTTTGTTTAGGAGCAACAGTACGTCGTCTTCATAGAGAATCTCCAGGGGGATCGACTCGCCTTTGATCTCTAATGGCTCCGCCTTTGGTATGTCAAATGTGATCGTATCGCCAGGCTTAATCTTTTGACTCGGCTTAACCTTCTGGCCGTTGATCTGTACGCGCCCTTGGCCAATCAATCGTTGCAAGGCTGAGCGGGATAACTTGGGTTCACGATTGACCAGAAAGATATCCAGCCGTTTGGGTAGCTCCCCGGCTGTCACGACAAACTCGGTTACCATAGAAGAATCGTCCTCATCAGCAGTGTCTCGTCTCGCTACTGTAACGCAAGGCTCAATGACAATCGAGGGGCCTGTTGTTCACTTCTTGGCAAGACGTTCCGGCCCCTCAAGATCCTCAGGTTTTTATTAGGGTGGCGGGGAAACATACCGTGGGATGAGCTGGGTCACTCGGGCATAGGTGAGGGCTGGTGCGATATCATTTGCACAGTTCGAGTGACCAGGTTCTGATCATGCGAGCTCCTGAAGAAAGGAGTCGGCACAGGCATCGTTCGAAGCGCTGGCCGTGTGGGATGGTGCGAGGGTTAGGCGTGACCGGTCTTGTGGGTGCGGTCGGCGATCTTTTTTCGGAGACGGGCTTTTTCGAGGCTGATTTCAGCTTGTCTGACATCGGAGGGCAGGCCTCCGGCCTTGAGCTGTTGTTCAGCCTTCTCAACGGCAGCTTGGGCGCGGCCTACGTCGATATCTTCGGCCTTCTCAGCGATCTCGGCCATGATCGTGACTTTTGTCGGCGTGACTTCTGCAAAGCCCCAGAGAACTGCCATGTGGTTGGTCACATCACCGATGCGATAGCGCAGCTCGCCGATACGTAAGGTGGACAGAAAATGACAATGTCCAGGCAGGACACCGAACTCACCCTCTGAGCCGGGGGCGATGACCTCATCCACCTGCTGGCTCAAGAGCATCTTCTCCGGCGTGACCACTTCTAACAAGAGCTTTCCAGCCATTCTTTCCTCGTGAAACGTGAAAGGTTAGAGGTGAAAGGTATAACCGATGAAGAGTAGTCTTCTCGTTTCACCTTTCACGTTTTACTTCTCACGCCGCTAGACTTTCACTCCCATTTTCTCCGCTTTCGCAATCACTTCCTCAATGGGGCCGACCATATAGAAGGCTTGTTCAGGGAGATGATCGTATTTGCCCGCGAGAATTTCTTGAAAGCTTCGCACCGTATCTTTCAACTTCACATACTTGCCTGGGGAGCCGGTAAAGGCCTCGGCGACGTGGAACGGCTGTGACAGGAAACGTTGAATTTTCCGTGCGCGGGCCACGGCCATCTTGTCGTCTTCCGACAATTCGTCCATACCGAGAATGGCGATAATATCTTGCAAGTCTTTATAGCGCTGCAACACGGACTGGACACCTCGCGCCACCTTATAGTGATCCTCGCCAATAACTTGCGGATCGAGAATACGGGAGGTGGAGTCGAGCGGGTCGACGGCTGGATAGATGCCCAACTCGGCCAGTTGCCGCGACAATACGGTGGTCGCGTCCAAGTGGGCGAAGGCGGTGGCCGGTGCCGGGTCGGTCAAGTCGTCTGCCGGCACGTAGACCGCTTGCACCGAGGTGATCGATCCCCGCTTCGTCGATGTAATACGCTCTTGGAGTTGCCCCATCTCGGTAGAGAGGGTGGGCTGATAGCCGACCGCGGACGGCATGCGTCCTAGCAATGCGGACACTTCTGAGCCGGCTTGGGTAAATCGGAAAATATTGTCCACGAAGAGCAGCACGTCCTGGTTTTCTTCGTCGCGGAAGTATTCGGCGACGGCGAGTCCGGTCAAGGCGACGCGCAGACGGGCTCCGGGCGGCTCATTCATTTGGCCGTAAACCAGTGCGGCCTTCGACTTGGTGAAATCCTTGGGGTCGATGACCTTTGACTCCTGCATTTCGTGCCAGAGATCGTTGCCTTCACGGGTACGTTCGCCGACGCCGGCAAACACCGAGAAACCACCATGGTGGAGTGCGATGTTGTTGATGAGCTCCATGATGATGACGGTCTTGCCGACTCCGGCGCCGCCGAAGAGGCCGACCTTGCCGCCCTTGCTGTACGGTTCGAGAAGATCGATGACTTTGATGCCGGTTTCGAGGACTTCGGTCTTCGTGTCCTGATCTTCGAGTGTTGGCGCAGGCCTATGAATGGGATAGGTCTTCGTGGTCTTGATCGGGCCCATATCGTCAACCGGTTCTCCCAACACGTTGATCAGTCGGCCCAATGTCTCGCGGCCGACCGGGACGGAAATCGGCGCTCCTGTATCATGCACATCCATCCCGCGCGTGAGACCGTCGGTGGTGGACATGGCGATGGAGCGAACGCGGTTTTCACCGAGGTGTGACGCGACTTCTAGGGTAATGCGAACAGCTGGCGTACCGGCGGCCTTGTTTTCTTCCTGAGTCACTTTGAGTGCGTTGTATATGTTCGGCAGTTGCCCCGGAGGAAACTCCGCGTCCACCACCGGTCCGATGACCTGAATCACTTTTCCTATGCTCATAACGCTCCTTCTCTCACAAGTTCTGATTTCTGAGTCTCGAGTTCTGAGTTTTTGGTTCTGGCGGCGTTCTCACTCAGCACTCAGAACTTCCAATCTATTTCAGTGCCTCTGCGCCGCCGACGATGTCCATCAGTTCTTTAGTAATGGCGGTCTGGCGTGTCTTGTTGTAATGCAAGGTCACTTTTTTGATCAATTGTCCCGCGTTCCTGGTCGCGCCGTCCATCGCCGCCATTCTGGCGCCATGTTCCGCTGCGGCTGATTCCAGTAATATACGAAACGTCTGCGTCTGGAAATGTTTGGGAATGAATATGTTCAAGAGTTCCGCTTCGTCCGGTTCATAGAGGTAGCTTCCGCCGGTCGTGCCTTCCGCCTGCGTTGCCCCAAACTCGGCTGCGGCATCCACAGGGAAGAGCTTCTCCACGATCACTCGCTGCTGAATAGCCGACTTGAACTCGTTATAGACGATGTGGAGTTCGTCGAACGTCCCCTTGATGAAGCTGTCGGTCAGGTCGCCGCCGATATCGATGGCATGTTCGAACGTGAGTTTGTCGAAGATGCCGGTCCATTCCTGCCTGATCGGCCAGGTGCGGCGGCGAAAATAGTCGCGGCCTTTGCGCCCCACGATGCTCAAATTGACTTGCGACCCCTGGGCTTCACATTGCCGTACAAATTCCGAACTCTTTCGTACGATATTGCCGTTGAACCCGCCGCACAGCCCGCGATCGCTTGTGATGACGAGCACCTCGACCTTCTTACCGTCGCGCTTCTGCAGGAGGGGATGAGAAGATCGATTGACACGTTGGCTCAGGTTGCTGACCACACCCCGCATCTTAAGGGCGTAGGGGCGCGCCGCCAGAATACGGTCCTGGGATCGTTTCAGCTTCGCCGCAGCCACCATCTTCATGGCCTTGGTAATCTTTTGTGTATTCTTAAACGCCGCAATTTTACGGCGTAGGCTCTGTAAGCTCGGCATTCTTTTAGCTTTCAGCTGTTAGCCGTCAGCTCTCAGCGCCATGCTGACAGCTGACGTGCTGATGGCTACTTGGCTCCGTATCCCATCTTTTGCTTAAAGGTCGCGATGATCTCTTTGAGTCTCGCCGCGACCTTGTCATCGATTTTTCCAATGCTCGCGATCTCTTTTTTCAGTTCAGGGTGATGCTGTTGCACGTAGTGCAACATGTCTGCTTCAAACTGTTGGACTTTATCGACCGGGACATCATCCAGGTAACCATTGACACCGGCGTAAATCGACAACACTTGATCGGCGACCGGCATTGGTTTGTATTGTCCCTGCTTGAGCAGTTCCACCATGCGCACCCCGCGCGCGAGCTGCATCTGTGTGGCCTTGTCCAGCTCGCTGCCGAACTGCGAGAACGCGGCCATTTCGCGGTACTGCGCGAGATCGAGCCGGAGGGTGCCGGCGACTTGTTTCATGGTCTTAATCTGAGCCGAACCTCCGACGCGGGAGACCGATAGGCCCACATTAATCGCTGGGCGTATGCCGGAGTAGAACAGATCGCTACCGAGATAGATCTGCCCATCGGTAATCGAAATCACGTTGGTCGGGATGTAGGCGGACACGTCGCCGGCTTGCGTTTCGATAATAGGCAATGCTGTGAGACTTCCCCCTCCCAGCTTGTCGCTGAGTTTTGCCGCGCGCTCCAATAACCGGGAGTGGAGATAGAAGACGTCGCCCGGATAGGCTTCACGGCCCGGCGGTCGGCGAAGCAGGAGCGATAGTTGGCGATAGGCCACAGCATGTTTCGAGAGGTCGTCGTAGACGATTAAGGCATGTTTGCCGTTGTCCCGGAAGTATTCGCCGATAGCGGCGCCGGAGAAAGGCGCCAGGTACTGCATGGGCGCCGCATCGCTTGCGGTGGCTGCCACCACGATGCTGTACTCCATCGCATGACTTTCTTCCAGCGTCTTGACTACGCGTGCCACAGTCGAACGTTTCTGGCCGATGGCGACGTAGATACAGAAGACGTTGAGGCCCTTTTGATTGATGATCGTATCGACGGCGATGGCGGTCTTGCCGGTTTGCCGATCGCCGATGATCAACTCACGCTGCCCTCGGCCGATGGGAATCATCGCGTCGATGGCCTTGATGCCAGTTTGCAAAGGTTCGCGCACCGATTGACGAGTATTCACACCGGGCGCAACGACTTCGATTCGAGATGAGAGGTTCGACTTGATCGGGCCTTTACCATCGATGGGCTGCCCGATCGCGTTCACCACACGGCCGATGAGGGCTTCGCCGACTGGGACTTCGGCAATTCGCCCCGTGCGCTTGACAGGATCGCCTTCCTTGACTCCCACGTCTTCGCCCATGAGCACGGCGCCGACGTTGTCTTCTTCGAGGTTCAGCGCGATTCCATAAAGTCCGCCGGGGAATTCGAGCATTTCGCCAGCCATGGCGCCATCGAGCCCATAGACCTTTGCAATTCCATCTCCGACCTGGATGACTGAACCGGTTTCTTTGACATCGACCTGCTTGTCGAAACCCTTGATCTTTTCTTTGATAATCGAGCTGATTTCTTCTGCCTTAATCTGCATGGCTACTCCTTAGTCAACAAACTCTGCATCGCTTGTAATCGCCCCAGTACGGTGCTGTCAACGACTGTACTGCCGAGACGGATCTGCACCCCGGCGAGATAACGGGCATCCGTGTGAAAGGTGACTTCGACTTGTCGCTTGAGCATGGCGCGCAAGCGATCGCTGATTTGTTTCTGTTCATCCGGGGGCAGGGCCGTTGCGGAGAACACGGTAATTTGCTGGGTGCCTTTCGCCGCATCGGCAAGTTTCGTGAAGGCCTCGGCGATTTCAGGAAGAAAGCCGACACGATTTTTCTTTACTAACTGACTTAGAAATGTTTTTCCGACTGGAGGACAGCCCAAGCGGGAACCAAGCTCTGCAAGGACGGCGATCTTATCTTCGGCGCCAAAAGCCGGCGAGGCGATAACATGGCGCAACGGGACAGAATCCTTGATCGCTTGTCCGAGCCCTGTTAAGGCCACACGGGTCGGTTCGATGCTGGATACGTCGAGTAACTCAAAGAGCGCTTGGGCATAACGTCGCGCCACTGCTGTCTTAATCACGATACGAGTCCGTTCGTCTTGTTCGTGTTGTTTGTGATGACAAAGATAGAAGCCTTCGTGGCTAGCACGAAAAGCGGCGCGTCAAGGTAGCACTGGCGGAAGATGGCTGTCAATATGCAGGTGTGGCACAGGCGAAGCTAGAATGGTTGGATGATGCCGCCGCCCAGGACATGATCGTTTCGATAGAAGACTGCCGATTGCCCCGGACTCAGCGCGCGTTGCGGTTCATGGAATAGAAGGCGAAGGGTGCCATCTGAGCGAGGCTGGATTGTGGCAGGTGTGGCAGGCGTGGCATACCGGACCTTGACTTGGACCTCTACCGATCCACTAAGCAGGGAGGAGTCGAAGAGATTGAGGTCCGCCACGTCGCACTGACCTCGACGCAGTGAGTCTTCTGTTCCAAGAACGACAGTATTGGTAGCTGGTTGTACCTGCTGTACATAGAGTCTGTGGCCTGTAGCAATACCGAGGCCTCGTCGTTGGCCCGGGGTATAAAAGGCGATTCCCTCATGGTCGCCTAAGTATCGGCCTTCGTTGTCTACAAAGGCTCCTGGTTTCTTGGCGGTTGGCGCCTCTTTCTCGATGAAGGTCCGGTAGTCGCCGTGGCTCACAAAACATATTTCCTGGCTTTCCTTCAGTTCGTCTGCGGGAAGGCCTAAAGCCTCTGCTTCCCCCCATACGTCTGTCTTCTGCTTGCCTCCCACAGGAAAGAGGAGGCGGGTAAGCCATGACTGACGGATCCGATAGAGGAAATAGCTTTGATCTTTTTTGGAATCGCTTGCTCGCTGGAGCATCGGCAGTCCCCCGAATTCCCCAATGCGGACATAGTGGCCGGTGGCGACAAAATCGATCCCACGCGCATCCGCGAGCTCGATGAGGCCTCGCAGTTTCACGCGCTCATTACAACGAACGCAGGGATTGGGAGTGGTGCCGTCGAGATAACCGGCAACAAAGTCGTCGATCACACCGGCCCGAAAGGTTGCTCTGGTGTCGACCACTTCGTGCGGGATTTTCAATGTCTGTGCGACATACCGGGCAATGCCGACCTTGCAACAACCCCGCTCTTCCCAGCGCTTAGAGGGGGCAATCGTTTCGTCTTCGTGCTCCCAGACCTGAAGCGTGACGCCATGCACGTCGTATCCCTGACGTACTAGGAGCGCTGCGGCGACGGAGCTATCTACTCCGCCGCTCATGCCAAGAAGAACTGTAGGGTGAGCCATATGGTCGCTATTGTACTGAGGAGAGAGGAAAAGGGCTAGGGGGTGCTCTCAGCAGTTAACGGGCAGATGTAGCAAGGCCGCGGGAGAGATCGACCGGCTGGTCGCGCTCGCCGCCCCAATGGTAGTCGCCCATATCGCACATGCCATGGAAATGAGACCCTTCTTCAATCGCAATGACCGGAGTTCTGATATCGCCAATGAGGACGCCAGGTTTAAGAATATGAATCTTTTCAAAGGCAGTGACAGTGCCGTTGATCTTGCCGCTATTCATGACCACCCCCGCCGATACGATTCCCTCGATTACGGCATGCTCGCCGATGATCAACGTTCCGCTCGTATAGATCTCGCCCGCGACATGCCCATCAACCCGGACTGTGCCATCGAAGCTCAAGATGCCTTTGAAGTCTACGCCTTTGCCTAAAAGCGTAAAGTTCTCGCTGTCTTGCTCGCTCTGCTGGGGTCGTTCTTTCATCGCCCACATGATCGCCTCCTCATGCTCTTCCCGCACACGCTAGCCCATTACCGTATAGATAATGAACAGGTAAATGCCTAAGTAGTAAACTATTCCTAACCATTGGCTCGCTTCAGGACAGGGGGCATGAGCACTCCGATTGGTTGAGGAGAGATATCCCGATGAATTTCGTGTGCGCCTTGAGTCATTTCGAGCGCGCCGTTGAACAGCACGCCGTCTTCCATTGAAAGGACCGGCGACTTGACGCTCCCATTCATGATCGCCGGAGCCCGAAGCTTGACGCTGTCTTTTGCGATAACGTCACCCGTGATCTTTCCCTTACATACGATGGTTCCGGCAGTGATTTTTGCTTCGATAATGGCCTCTTCACCGATAAGCAGCACCCCGTCGGTATGTATTTCTCCATCAAGTCGTCCGTCGATTCTCACCGTGCCGCTATAGGTGATGGTGCCTTTGAATTCGACTCCCTTGCCCACAAAAGCGCTGATATCCCCTGTTCCATCGGCAATTGTTGTGTTGGTAGTAACCATAGTGACCTCTTGACCTTCCTGCTCGCTAGAGCTTAGTTCTTCTTTTTTGTCCTGTCTCCACATGAACGCGCCTCCTCGAGTTGATATCTCCACTATTCCAGCGTAGTTGAGATGCTGTTATGGAAAATAATCAATCTGAAAGAATATGGCCGCGCATACGTAGAAGCAACAAGTATGCCTCTGTCTCACTACGCATCTGTGAGGAAGAATGGTCTGTGGATTAGTTCAGCAGTGTCTCGATAATTCCATCGAGCTCAGGAGACGAAAAGTAGTGAATAACTATTTTACCGCCACGTTTTCCTTTTTGTATGACGACTTTTGTGCCTAAACGTTTCTGCAATCGCTCCTCAACATCAGACCAAGGCGTTCTCCGCAGTTCCTTTGTCCCACGCTTCTTTGCAAGCGATGATGATTCTATGAGCTTTTCTGTCTCTCTCACTGACATTGCTTGTGAGGTCACCAGCTTGGCGACTCTCAACTGTTCATTCTGATCATGAAGACCGAGAATGACTTTGGCATGTCCCATGGATATTTCATTCGTTTCAAGTAGCTGCTGAATCTCCAAGGGAAGGTTAATCAGTCGTACGATATTGGCGATCGATGATCGATCGCAATCGACTCGTTGCGCAATTATGTCCTGAGTGAGTCCAAATTCGTTCATCATCCGATGGTAGGCCCTGGCCATTTCCATGGGATTGAGATCTTCACGTTGAAGGTTTTCTATCAGAGCGAGAACGATCGATTCCTCGTCTCCACAATTGCGAATGACGGCTTGAATTGTTTCCAAACCTGCTTCTTTTGCTGCGCGCCAACGTCGTTCACCGGAAATGAGCTCGTAGATTCCATCACCCTTACGGCGAACCAGTATTGGTTGCAGCAATCCATTGTGTTTCAATGAAGCCGCGAGTTCCGCAAGCTCATGAGGGGAAAATATTTGTCGTGGCTGATATCGATTCGGTACGATCGCATCGACCGGCAGATGTTGAACTTCAGGCAGTTCAGGCATCGATACAGGTTTAATCGAAGGCAACAACGCGTCAAGCCCTCTACCGAGCGCTTTTTTCTCCATGACTCATAAACTCCTTGGCTAGAGACAAATAGGCTTGAGAGCCTGCAGATGCGACGTTATATAACATGGCGGGACGCCCATAGCTTGGAGCTTCTGCCAGTGCCACATTTCGAGGAATCACCGTGCTATAAACGACATCTTTGAAATAGCCGCGAACCTGTTCAGCGACTTGACGCGCCAACGTATTCCGCGCATCGAACATTGTCAAGACGATCCCTCCTAAAGTAAGCTCAGGGTTAAACGATTGACGAACTCGGTCGATATTCCCAACCAAGCGGCTTAACCCCTCCATTGCATAATATTCACATTGAACCGGGACTAAAACACTACCCGCTGCAACAAGCGCATTGACTGTCAAGATTCCCAATGTAGGTGGACAATCGAGGAAGATCACATCGAATGACGCGTCGACATCTCGCAAGAAATGTCGAAGAAGTTTTTCACGCTCTTCAACATTTACGAGTTCTATTTCTGCGCCGGACAGATCGGCATTTGCAGGCAACAGAGACAAGCCATTTACTTCCGTGACTTGTACCGCATCATTGAATTTCACATAGTTAACCAAGCAGTTGTACACGGTAGTCTGTAAGGATCTGGGATCAATTCCTAGCCCACTCGTGGCATTTCCCTGTGGGTCCATATCTACAAGCAAGACACGATTGCCAAGGAGCGCGACTCCAGCGGCAAGATTTACTGCCGTGGTAGTCTTTCCCACCCCACCCTTCTGATTTGCGACTGCCACAATTTTTGCCATATCGAAGGCTAATCCATTCACTCCTACACATACATCCATATTGTTCCACGTGGAACATTATGGATGATCAGCTCAGGGATTATTTTTTTGAATTACCGAAACCACTCTTTCGCCATATCCGTAAGGAAGGGTATGGATTGATTCACTCACAAGGCGAAAATTTACTCCGATTTCTTGTGTATTGAGAGGCTCTGTTCGATATAAGACAACTTTTCCGTTTGAAGCTAGCAGTTCATGAAGATGTTTATTTATGTCCAAAAACTTCAAAGCCCTGACAACTGCTGTATCGATAGCATGGTTGAGCGGCTGTTTGACATATTGTTCAATGGTTCCATTGAAGGTAGACACATTCTGAAGTTTTAACAGCCCAATCACCGAATGAAGGAATGAACATTTTTTACGGACTGGTTCTACAAGCACTAACTGTATGTCAGGCCTCACAATTTTAAGAGGAATGCCAGGGAATCCTCCCCCAGTTCCCACATCGAGCACCACACCATCTTGCGGAAATCTTGTCGCGATGAGCGCAAGAAGTGAATCGATGAAATGTTTCACAATGATCTCTTGTGGCTTGATGATCGCTGTGAGATTGATCGTCTTATTCCACTCAAGGAGATGATGAAGATAACGGATGAACTGCTGTGCCTGGGTTTCTCCAACGGTCAGTCCTAGCGCACTTGCAGAACTAATCATAACCTCACGCATTTCCTGTTCGTGTTCCACGTGGAACAAATACGCGAATCAATAGATGAGGTCAAGCCATTCCTGCAGAGATCATGGGAAAAGCAATGCAATGATGATTTTCAGCAATAGGACAGTCAACGAATGGTAGATATTTATGAAGATGCGTGCAACAGGCTACTTCTATTGGATTCGCCCCTGTATCTTTCCAGCGCGACAAGGAGAAGCGAAATGGCCGCTGGAGTGACTCCTGAAATTCTTGATGCTTGGCCAATAGATGCAGGACGGACTTTTTTCAGTTTTTCTCTCACCTCTCGCGAAAAACCGGTGGTCGCATCGTAATTGAATGCAATAGGAATAGGTTTTGTTTCAAGACTTTTAAACCGATTTATCTGTTGAAGTTGCCGTTTTATGTAACCGGAATACTTGACTTGAAGCTCTATTTCATTAGCCGTTTCAATGTCTTGTACGAAATCAACTTCAAGCGCTTCGAGCAGAGGTTGATACTGTGCATCCTGGCGTCGTAAGAGTTGAGCTGCTGTACAGGGTCCAGATATTTCATCAATATGAGCCTTGGCCAGGCGTTCACGAACTGCTTCTGTGAGTTTTGGCCGAATCTGTTCAAGGCGTAGGAGTTCAGACTCAATGGCTCTCTGTTTTATCTGAAACTTTGCATAGACTTCGTCACCAACTAATCCAATCTGCCGGCCAATCTCAGTTAATCGGAGATCGGCATTTCCATGACGAAGGAACAGACGGTATTCTGCCCGTGAAGTGAACATGCGGTAGGGTTCAAGCGCGTCTTTTGTTATGAGATCGTCAATTAATACACCTACATAGGCCTGTGAACGGTCGAGTATCAATGGTGGTTCGTCTCGAAGCCTGAGGGCAGCATTGATGCCTGCCATGAGACCCTGTGCGGCTGCTTCCTCATAGCCGGATGTTCCGTTGATCTGTCCCGCATGGTAGAGACCGCTGACCAATTTTGTCTCAAGGGTTTGGTGCAGTTGCCGTGGGGGAAAATAATCGTATTCGATTGCGTACCCTGGCTTGAGCATGATGGCTCGCTCCAACCCTGGGATAGTTTTCAGAATTCCTGCCTGGACATCGACTGGCAGGCTCGTGGAGATCCCATTCGGATAGAACTCTCGGCTATCTAACCCTTCAGGCTCGATAAAGATCTGATGGCGTTCTTTGTCGGCGAAGCGCACGACTTTATCTTCGATCGACGGGCAATACCGTGGTCCAACCGACTCAATGATGCCGCTGTAGAGCGGTGATCGGTCGAGGTTCTGCTGGATCAACTCGTGTGTTGCGCGAGTGGTATGGGTCAGATGACAGGGGAGCTGACGGTTCTCTATCCGGTCGGTGCGATACGAAAACGGCGGCGGAGGATCGTCGCCGGGCTGAGGCGCCATCACGGAAAAGTCGATAGTCGCTCCATCCAAGCGAGGCGGTGTCCCGGTCTTGAGCCGGCCTACCTCGAACCCCAGATCGCGCATACAATCGGAGAGGTGCTCGGCGGATGACTCTCCCGCCCGTCCCGCAGGAAAATGACTCAAGCCGACATGGATAAGACCCTTAAGAAATGTTCCCGATGTCAGAATAACGGCCTTCGCATGTATGCAATCGCCGCGGTCTGTCACCACGCCGGTAACCGCGCCTGCGCGCGTCAGTAATCGATCGACCGTTCCTTCGCCGATCGTGAGTCCCGGCTGGGAGTCCAACGTGCGTTTCATGGCGTTCCGGTATAGTTTCTTGTCGCATTGGACGCGGAGGGCCCGCACTGCCGGGCCTTTACTCGTGTTGATGAAGCGGAATTGGATGCCGGCCTGATCGGTATTCCGCGCCATCTCCCCGCCCAGCGCATCGATTTCCTTTACGAGATGTCCTTTCGCGATTCCTCCGATTGCCGGATTGCATGACATCTGCGCGATGCGGTCGCGATCCATCGTGAGCAGCAAGGTTTGCGCACCCATGCGCGCCGCAGCCAAGGCGGCCTCGCAGCCTGCATGACCTCCACCCACTACAATAACGTCCACCGTCTCTCCCACGTTCGACCTTTCCTACTTGCCGATACAGAACTCCGAAAAGATTCGGCCAAGAATTTCATCTGTCGTAATCGCGCCGGTAATTTCTCCGAGCGCGTCAGCTGCGGCGCGCACATCCATGGAGATAAGTTCTCCGGCCATCCTGCCCCGGGCAGACTCAAGAGCCTGGCCTAAGGATTCACCGGCTCGACGGAGCGCATCCCGATGTCGCACATTGGTTACCGTGACGCCTTCCGCTGCCTCAAAGCCTCCGGAAACCAGTTGAGCGCGAAGAGCCGACTTTACCTGTTCAACTCCCACACCTGTTCTGGCGGAAATGACGTACACCGGACGGTCTTCAAGCAATGCATCTGTGCCCACAGTGACAGCCAGATCCGCTTTATTTACCACCACTATATGCTTATGATCTCGTGCAATATTCAAGAGCGCCAGATCATCGTCGGTCAGAGGGACAGAGCCATCCAGCAACACCAGCAGGAGGTCCGCCTCGTTCAGTGCCGCATGAGTCCGTTTGATCCCCTCTAGCTCAACAAGATCGTCCGTTTCACGAACCCCTGCCGTATCTACCAACCGAATCATTACACCGTCCAGATCGATAGATTCTTCGATAACATCTCTCGTCGTTCCTGGAATGGCCGTTACAATCGCCCGTTCCTCCCTCAGGAGTCGGTTCATCAGGCTCGACTTACCGACGTTCGGACGACCAAGAATGACGACCCGAGCGCCCTCGCGCAAGATGCGACCCTCCTGGGCCGTGGCTTCCAGTTTTTGAACCACCGTCAAGGCTTCCCCCACGATGCGCACCAGTTCATCGCGTTGAAGAAAGGAAATATCCTCGTCCACGAAATCGATTCCCGCCTCCACATGGGCCAATACCGTCAAGAGAGTGGTTCGAGCCTGCTCCACCTCGCGGGCAAGATCCCCCCGTAACTGGCGTTGCGCGACCATCAATCCCGCTGACGATGTGGCCCTGATGGTGTCGAGCACCGCTTCTGCCTGGGAGAGATCCAAGCGCCCATTGAGAAAGGCCCGCTTCGTAAATTCTCCCGGTTCCGCCATCCTTGCGCCGGATTCGATACAGACCTTGCATAACATCCAGAGCACCAAGGCGCCGCCATGTGACTGGATCTCCACGACGTCCTCTGCGGTGAACGATCGCGGGGATTTCATATAGACAACGAGCGCTTCATCGAGTAGGCCGGAGACAGGAAAACATCGATGAAGGGTTTCCGTTTCTTCCCGCTTGCCGGTTAGGGGAATGACCAGATCGGCAAGGTGCAGCGTATGAGAGGGAATCGATGAGAGGGGAGCGCGCGACCGAAGCTGGACGACTCTTGAAGCGACTGCGAGCGCCTGAGGACCGCTCAGGCGTACGATTCCGATGCCGCCTTCGCCCACTGGGGTGGCAATAGCGCAGATCGTGTCACCAAGTCCTCCATGCATGACGTTTCTTTCATGAGCAGGATGCTGAAAAAGTCCGCCAAGGCCATGAGCCCTGGCGCGTGACGTGGACAGATTGAATCCTACCTCGTCTCGCTTTTCACGCCTATCTCGCGCCTCTCGCGCCACAGCCTGCGGCTGTGGCGGAGGCGTCTATGCGTTCGGGCTGCTGCTCTGTTGGGCCCCTGCCGCAATGAGCGCCTTATCGTGCAAGAAGAATCGATCCGTGAGCACCTGTTGGGAGATGGTCAAGATATTATTTGTCACCCAATACAACACAAGACCAGCAGGAAAATTCACGAAGAGAAATGTCATGGCCACGGGGAGCACCAGCATGATCTTCGCCTGCGCCGGATCCATGGTTGTGGGCGTGATCTTCTGTTGGATGAACATCGTCGCTCCCATGATGATCGGCAACACGTAGAAGGGATCCTGCACCGACAAATCGGTCACCCAGAGCATGAACGGGGCTTGGCGTAAATCGATCGTTGTGTAGAGGACGTTAAACAGGGCTACGAACACCGGCATCTGCAAGAACATCGGGAGAAAGCCGCCCAGCGGGTTTACCTTCTGCTCGCGATAGAGCTTCATCAACTCCTTATTGAGACGGTCGCGATCACCCTTGTATTTCTCCTGGACTTCTTTGATCTTCGGTTGAATAAATCGCATCATCTTCATCGACTTGTAGCTTTTGTATTGCAACGGCACAAAGAGGATCTTGATCGCCATCGTCAGCAGGATGATAGTGATCCCATAGTTGGGAATATAGTCATGGATGAATCGCAGCACATAAAAGATGGGCTTCGCGACCGCTTTTACAACAGACCAACTGCCGAAGATGAAGAATCCGAAATCGATCATGTCGTCCAAGCCGGCATTCAACGCTTTGAGCGTGTCGTATTCCTTGGGGCCAGCATACAGTTGGAGGGCGATAGAGGGGGAGCTTCCCGGCGCTGGCATCCGAACCCCGGTCGACACAATCTGTTCGCCCTCTGTCTTGGCCAGCACGGACGTGCCCTGTTTCGGCATCAACACGGACAGGAAATATTTATCATGCAAGGCGGCCCACTGAACCGTCCCCTTCCTTTCCAGCTCCTTCTCCGGCGTCTCTTTCTCAATCTTGTCGTCGACCTGCGAGGCTGACCCGATCACACCGATAAACCCGCTGCCCCATTCCACAATGCCGAAGTTCGTCCCCAAGACGACATCGTAGGGGTCGGTCACCCCCTCCAAGGCTAGTGACACATCCACCACATAACTATCGTGATGGAACGTCAGCCGTTTCTCCACACCGACATGGGTCGCTGGGTCGTGGAACTGCATCGTCACATGGCCGACAGGATGCGAAGCATCCAGGATGGTGAAATCTTTTTCTATGTTATAGAGGCCTTCGCGAACTGCCCTGTCGGTGTCGGGGTTTGTGAAGGTAATCGAGAGAGGACCTTTGAACTTCCCCAGTTGATACACCAACTGCACCGGCTTCTTTTCCGGAGGCGACGTATGGTATCGCTTCAGCTCCCAACTGCGAATCACCCCGCCACGATTCGACAGTCCGATTCGAACCAGATCGGTTTCAACCGTCACCGTCTGTTCCAATGTTGCCTGTGGAATCTCCGAAGAGGAGGCGCCGGGCTTTTGAACTGATTTCGCGGGAGCACTGACACCTGCAGAAACGCTGTCCTTGTCCGAGGCCGAAGAGGAAATCGGGTCGTGCTCTCCGGACGCAGAGCCAGTGACTGCTGGGTCTTGAGCGGGAGGCGGATCGGGCATCCACCCCATCTGCCTGATGAACAAGTCGAATCCCAGGATGATCGCTAATGAAAGAACGAGAAAGATGACAACGCGTTTGTCCATAAAAAAACCGCTATGACTATGTATACGATTGCGACACTATTACTACTTCACAAGCTCTATCGCCCGTGATGAAAGGAGCTCCATACCATCCAGACGGAGGATCATGAGCTTTCACCTGCCCAGCCCCAATCAGCTGGTTGTTGCGCCCGTATATTCCGAGCATGTTGGCTCAGAATGGAACGCGGTCCAAAGGAAAGCGCAAGTCCCATAGCGTAACCGACAAGCAGAGTGAGGCGCCACCGGCGGAGGCTAGTTCTCACTGGCACGAAGAAGCCGTTGGCGATGAAGCGCCGACAACCAGACCTCTTTCAGCACAGCAAAGGGTTGCGCAATTGCATCCCGCTTGGGGAAGACTACCAGGGCATGCCCCGGTAGTAATTGTCCGCGCAGTTGCCGTGTAAGTTCTCGAAACAGACGTTTTGCCCTATTTCGGCTGACGGCGATACCAAACCGTTTCCCCACGACAATACCGACGCGACTGCTAATCTCGTCAGTCCGGCAAATCACCATGTTAAACAGGGAAGTCGATATACGGCTGCCGTGCTTCTTGGCATGCTCAATGTCACGGCTCCGTTTCAGAAACAGATCTCTATCATTCCCACTCTGCGACATCACCCTCAGCATAGGAAACGGCCAGCTTGCGCAGGACTTCCCCTTCGAGCCCAGGTCTCTGGACTCGGTCGTGACCATATCCTGTCTTCTTGTGTTGGGAGCTACCTTGTCTGGGGCACATAACGGAGGGTAGAGTTCCTTCGTGCAGCCCTAGTCAGCGTCGCGAGACCTATACGGTCAAGCGGGCGCGCCCCTTTGCGCGACGACGAGCCAACACCTTTCGGCCGTTCTTTGTGCTCATTCGTTTACGGAATCCATGCTCGCGTTTTTTCTTAAGGTTTGATGGCTGCTGAGATGTAAAAGACATACGATCACTCCTTACCTAATTCCATTCAAAACGACAGGGCATTATAGGGACAGGCCGGCACCCTGTCAAACGAGGTTTTTTTGGTTTGTCACGTTTGTTTGGTTTTTTGGTTGAATGAAACTAACCAGATGAACCAAATCAACCAGATGAACCAAGTCAACTAAACAGACCAGGCTAGGCCAGATCTCATGTTTGTGTTTCTCTTCTCCGATATCTAGAATAGGAGGAAGGCTGCTATGACACTCAAGACTGATCGATTATTTCCCTCAGAGCTTCAATCCCTGATAATGACAGCAACGGCACGGCTCTCTGCATCCTGTGCGGTCGATCGGCTGTGGGCTCGGGACCATCGACTCTGGAAACAGGATCCTACCGAAATCACCAACCGCCTCGGGTGGTTGACTATCATCGAGTACATGAACGATAAGGCCGCGGAGTTACTGACCTTTGCCGCTTCTGTGAAAAAACGCGGGATCCGCGATGTGGTGCTGCTTGGGATGGGGGGGAGCAGTTTAGGGCCGGAGGTACTGCGCGCGTCGTTTGGACTATCCCCTGGATTCCCCAGATTGTGGGTTCTTGATTCCACAGTCCCAGGTTGGGTTCGACAGGTCACGCAGGCGATCGACCCGGCTCGAAGCCTGTTCATCCTTGCGAGTAAGTCAGGCGGGACCATCGAAGTGATGTCCCTCTTTGCACACTTTTGGGAATTGGTCCATAAGACTCCTGGCCATCAAGGAGGCGAACAGTTCATCGCCATTACCGATCCCGGCACCGGGTTGGAAAAGCTTGCGGCAGAGAATCGGTTCTGGCGAACCTTTACGAACCCGCCAGACATCGGTGGACGGTACTCGGTCCTCTCCTATTTTGGATTAGTTCCAGCGGCATTAATGGGGATCGATGTCGCACGGTTGCTCGCACGCGGCACAGCCATGGCCAAGGACTGTCGAATCCAATCCCCTCTTGAGGGAAACCCGGGCGCCGACCTTGGCGCAACGATGGCCTCGCTGGCGCAAGCAGGACGTAACAAGGTGACCGTGATTGCCTCACCGCAGATTGCCGCATTCGGTTTGTGGGCCGAGCAGCTCCTTGCGGAAAGCACGGGCAAGGAAGGCACAGGCCTCATTCCCGTGGCGCAAGAACCAATTGTCTCCTCGACTGCCTATGGTACGGACCGGCTCTTTGTCTATCTTAGGCTCAAGGGAGATGAGAATCGAGAACTCGACCGACAGGTTGCCGGGCTTGCAAGACAGGACCATCCAATCCTGACGCTGAAACTCCAAGATTGTTACGATCTTGCCGGGGAATTTTTCCGCTGGGAAGTGGCCACGGCTCTGGCTGGTCATCTCCTGGGGATTCACCCATTCGATCAACCGAATGTTCAGGAAAGCAAGGACAACACCGCCCGCGTACTGGGAACCATCCAGTCTACCGGCCGATTGCCAAAACAGACCACCGCAACTGCGGTACAAGCAGCGGCACAACTGAAGCGACAGTGTCGTCCCGGAGCCTACGTCGCCATCTTGGCCTATACGACACCGTCTCCCGGGATGGAACGGGCCATTCGCTCGCTGCGAAGGGCGTTAGTCTCCCATCATCGCGTGACCACCACCGCCGGCTATGGCCCGCGCTATCTCCATTCAACAGGCCAGCTCCACAAGGGAGGGCCAAGGACCGGAATATTCTTACAACTGGTCGATCGAATGGTTCCCGATCTCAGCATTCCAGGGAAACCCTATACGTTTGGCACCCTTGCAAAGGCTCAAGCTGCCGGCGATATCGAGGCGCTCCAAGCTCATGAGCAGCAGGCCATTGTCTTGCCCCTGGGCAAGAATCCCATCGCAACCATTCAAGCGTTGACGAAGGCCCTCGCTCCCCGCAAGCAGGTCCGGCGTCCAACGATACGGCGCGCGAAGAGCGGGCCTGCCCGCAAGAAGTAAGATGTCCGCCGTTCCCGACATCCGTGTCCACAGCGACAGTCAGGCGGTGGCTGACGCAGCGGCGGCCTTCGTATTGGAGGTGGGCAAAGAGGCGATTCGTACGAAAGGCCGATTCTTCATTGCCCTCTCTGGTGGCACAACGCCGGCAACCCTCTACCGAGCCCTGACCTCTCACACCGTGACCGATCGCCTCGATTGGTCTCGAACCACATTTTTTTTCAGCGATGAACGTTGCGTCCCGCCGGACGATCCCCGGAGTAACTATGCCTTAGCCAAGAAAGCCCTGTTCACCCCGCTGAACATCGCTCCATCACAGGTCTATCGTATGGCGGGAGAATCGAAAGATCCGCAAGCGGCGGCCACTGAGTATGAGCAACAGATCCGTCTCGCGACGAATACCTTATCCTCTGCTCCACCATCCCTTGACCTCATCCTCTTAGGGTTAGGTGAGGACGGGCATACGGCATCTCTGTTTCCCGGAGCATCGATCTTACAGGACCATCAACGGGTGATTGCGGCAACACAATCTCCGAAAGACCCGCCCAACAGACTCACGATGACGCTAGCTGCGATTAACCGGGCGAGTGTGATACTGTTTCTGGCTACGGGAATTGGCAAAGCAGGAGTCGTGAGGGCCATCCTCGATCCGAAGACCGAGGCAGATCGCCGGCTTCCTGCATCGTTGGTTAGGCCGGAAGATGGCCGACTGATGTGGTTTCTCGACCGAGCAGCAGCAGCAGAGCTTCCGATCAAGTAACTGTGGCCGAGTTTTCAGAGGGAACGATGATTGTTGCCGGAGATATCGGGGGCACGAAGACGCACTTGGCCCTGTTCGACTGGAAGAAGGACCGTGTCGATCCTATCCGGGCCGAATCATTCCACAGTGCCGATTATGCCTCGCTCGAGGACATGCTCACGGAATTTCTTGTGCCACCGAAGCCGCCAACGTCCATCGAAGATTTCGCTACCGAGAAGACGGACAATGCCGAGCCAGAACTAGCGCACCAGGTAGAACAACCTCCTAAAATTGATGCGGCCTGTTTTGGCATCGCCGGTCCTGTTATTCAGAACCGTTGCCATACGACCAACCTCCCGTGGGTAGTCGATGGCGCTACCTTGGAAAAACGATTCGCCATACCAACTGTGAAGCTACTCAACGATCTCGAGGCCATGGCCTATGGAATTCTCCTGCTTCGACCGGACGAAGTCGAGATTCTCAACGCCGGAACTCCGCCGAAACATAATCAAGCGCTTGCCTTAATCGCGGCGGGAACCGGACTCGGTGAATCCATCCTCTTTTGGAACGGTTCGCGCTATCAGCCGATGCCGTCGGAGGGGGGGCATACGGACTTCGCGCCGAACAATGACGACGAAATTGAACTGCTGCGCCATCTTCGCGGCCACTACCTGCATGTGAGTTACGAACGGGTCTTGTCCGGCCCCGGTCTCCATGCGATCTATGACTATGTTCGCGACAGTAAGAAGAATGAGCCGACGTGGCTCTCAGAACAAATCAAAGCCGGAGACCCTGCCGCGGTGATCGCAGAAGCGGGGCTCAAGGGCCAAGCTGACATTGCCAAACAGGCGCTCGACTTGTTTGCATGCATCTATGGGGCTGAAGCCGGCAATCTCGCCTTGAAGGGGATGACCCTCAACGGCGTGTATCTGGGCGGCGGCATCGCACCGAAATTGCTGGCTAAACTGAAAGACGGAACATTCATGAAATCATTTACCAACAAAGGGCGATATAAACGCTTGATGAGTTCGATCCCGGTGAAAGTGGTGATGAATCAGAAGACCGCCTTACTTGGCGCAGCATCAGTTGCCGCGTCCCTCTCCTATCCCCCTGCGGCAGTATGAGCAATCAAGATCTCGACAGCCTGAAGAAAGCCGCGGCATTGAAAGCCGTCGAATTCGTCCGCGATGGGATGGTCGTTGGCCTTGGCACCGGCTCAACGGCCAAACATATGGTTATCGCGTTGGGAGAAAAAGTCCGAGCAGGCATGACACTTCGGGGTGTGCCTACGTCCAAGGAAACAGCAACGCTCGCCCGGCAACAGGGCATCACACTCATTGATACCGATCCAGCCTGGGTGATCGATGTCGCAATCGATGGAGCAGATCAGGTCGATCCTGGGTTCAATCTCATTAAGGGGGGCGGCGGGGCCCTTCTGAAGGAAAAGATCGTCGCGGCCTCGGCTAAGCAGTTCATCGTCTTGGTCGACCATACCAAGCGAGTCTCCGTATTGGGCGGATCGTTTCCCCTCCCCATTGAGGTAATCCCCTTCGGCTGGGGCAGTACCGCGAGAGAAATTGAGACCCTGACAAAGAGTCCTGTGGTGCTCAGGGAACGGAATGGATCGCCCTTTACTACGGAAGCAGGCCACGTGATTCTGGATGTCCATATCTCACGGATCGACAATCCGAAAGAACTTGAGATCGCCTTGAATCAAATCCCCGGAGTCGTCGAGACCGGTCTTTTTGTCGGACGAACAGACCTGCTTATCGTGGGCACTGCCAACGGAGTCGAGTCGTACCCTGCGATCAGGACATGACTGAGCCGATCAGCAGGCGACAGACCCTACAGATCCTCAGTCAGCAGGTCCGTTTCCTCCTTGCTATCTCATTTGTCCCACTCCTCAGCTCGTGCCGCAAAAGTTCCTTCATACAACCGGCTACCATTCGACCGAAAGGCGACAACATGAATCAGACCTCATCTCTCGGCCCACTCGACCCATACCGGCTTCCACGACATGTGGTCCCGACTCGCTACGAGCTGCGATTGGAACCGGACCTCGCCGCTGCGCGATTTTCAGGAGAGGAAACCATCACCCTTACCATCCATCGAGCAACCTTTGAAATCGTTCTCAACGCCATTGAACTCGATATCACCTCGTCGCAAGTTGAAGGAGAGTCAGGTCTGCAGCAACGGGCCGCGATTACTTTAGACGAAGCGCTCCAGCGCTGCCATTTGACCTTCGCCGAGGCGCTACAGCCGGGAATCCTGAAGCTGACGATCGTCTTCTCCGGGGTGCTCAACGACAAACTCCACGGCTTCTACCGGAGTACGTATAAAGACGAGCGGGGCGAGACTCACAATATGGCTGCCACACAGTTTGAAGCTACGGATGCGAGGAGAGCGTTTCCCTGCTGGGATGAACCGGACTTCAAGGCTGTGTTTGCGACGACCCTGGTCATCGATTCGGCTGTAACAGCGGTCTCTAACAGCAGGATTGCATCAGAAACGCTTGCCGGAGGGAAGAAGGTCGTTCGTTTCGCGGATACGATGAAGATGTCCACCTACCTGGTTGCGTTCATTGTTGGCAGGATTGAACCCACAGAGCCGGTCATGATCGGCTCAACTCCGCTTCGCCTGTGGGCCGTCCCTGGGAAAGGACATCTCGCCAGATTTGGCCAGGACATTGCGGCTGCGTCACTATCATTTTTTGAGAACTACTACGGGATCCCCTATCCCGGCGACAAGCTGGACCTGCTCGCGATTCCTGATTTTGCCTCGGGGGCCATGGAAAATCTTGGCGCCATTACATACCGTGAAACGGCCTTGCTGGTCGATCAGGAGAGCGCCACGCATGGCGAATTGGAACGGGTGGCCGATGTGGTCGCCCATGAAAATGCGCACATGTGGTTCGGCGATTTGGTGACCATGTCTTGGTGGAATGGGCTCTGGCTAAACGAAGCCTTTGCCACCTTCATGGAAATGTTGGCCGTAGACGCTTGGAAGCCAGAATGGAAACGATGGGACAGCTTCGGCGCTTCGCGCGCTGCGGCCTTTGCTGTAGACGGATTGCAGAGCACCAGACCGATCGAATATCCGGTGCGGGCGCCCAAGGATGCAGACGCGATGTTCGACGTGCTGACTTATGAAAAGGGCGCATCGGTGTTGCGCATGTTGGAGCAGCACATTGGGCCAATAGTTTTCAGGGATGGGGTTCGCGACTACTTGCACAAGCATGCCTATGGGAATGCAGATACGAAGGATCTCTGGGACTCACTGGGGGATATCTCGAAACAACCAGTGCCTCAACTCATGGACGGCTGGATCTTCCAACCGGGCTTTCCCCTCGTTACGGCGGAGATCAATCAGTCTGGAGGTCTTGTCCTGTCCCAACAACGCTTCACCTATCTCCCCAACTCAGCACTCAGCACTCAGCACTCAGCACCTGCCACATGGCAGATCCCGCTTCAGATACGGATCACTACAGGGGGCAAGCCCAACGTCTCGCGCCTGTTGCTGACGGAGAAGAGTACGACAATCCCGCTCCCTCACGATTGGGAGACAGTTCTGATCAACGAGGGAGGCCATGGGTTCTATCGGGTCTGCTATGAGACAGAACTACTCGATCGACTGTTGAAGGCAGGGATCGACCGGCTTGCCGTGACAGAGCGGTTCAATCTTATCAACGATGCCTGGGCCGCTACCCTCGCCGGGCATATCTCTCTGACAGATTATCTTGATCTGACAGCCAACTTCGTTGCAGAGCGAGACAAGAATGTCTGGGGTGTGTTGTTGGACTCCTTCTCCTTTCTAAATCGGATCATTCTCGCGGAAGATCGATCGGCTCTCGAAGCGTTCGTGCGAAGCCGAGTCGGTGCTGCCGTTTTAGACCTGGGCTGGACGCCACGAAGCGGTGAAAGCGAGCTGACGAAGCAACTGCGGGGTGAACTGATCGGGGCACAGGGAAAACTCGGCAACGATCCGATTATCCAAGCACGAGCCGCCGAGCTCTATCGGGCCTATCGCCACGATGCGACAGCCGTCGACCCCAATATCGTGCCATCACTTGTCGCGATACTCGCTTTTACAGGGGACGGAAGCAGATATGATGAGTTTAACGAGCGGCTCAGCACCGCTGCCACACCGCAAGAAGAGCGGCGTTATCTATTCTCGCTAGCAGGATTCCAACACAAATCATTGCTCGATCGCACCCTTGCCCGCACGATCAGCGGAGAGACCCGCACGCAAGACGCGCCGTTTCTTATCGGCGCGATCTTGGGCAACGTGTACGGCAGGGAGTTGGCCTGGGAATTTGTGAAGGCGAATTGGGGGAAAATGGACCAAATGTTTCCCAAGCAAGGGCTCCGCCGCATTTGTGGAGGGATCGGCAGCCTTGCTACGCCCGAACTCGAACGGGACGTACGAGACTTTTTCACAACAAGGAAGATCGACCTTGGCGGGAAAACACTCAATCAGAACCTCGAACAGTTACGGATCGCCGTCACGGTTCGAGAACGAGACAGCCATGCTTTGCGCAAGTACCTGGATCGATATCGATAGACCGTTAATTCCATCGACTACCTGGACCCAGGGCGGCTTGAGGTGATTCAGCGCTTTATAGTAGGCTGAGGTTGTACAGCCTACTATCGCGCGGAGGGGCTAATGGTAACGATTCGCCGCCTGGTGATGGTTGGTGTAGTATTGGTCAGCGCAGGATGCCTGACCGGGTGCTCCACCAACGAACCAGATCAAGGCTCGCTGCCACCGTTACCACAATCCACAGCCCTACAGCTTCAAACGATCACCACAAGCCTCGATTCGCCGGTCTTCATGACCGCGCCTGCCGGTGATACCAATCGTCTTTTCATTGTGCAAAAGGGCGGGCTGATCAGAATTTTCAATGTCACTAGCGGATTGCTACTCGCAGATCCTTTCCTCAATATCAGTCCCCTCCTGTCAACAGTCGGTGAACGGGGGCTACTCGGGATGGCATTCGATTCCCAATACGGTACCAATTTCCGGTTCTACGTTTTTTACACGAACTCAGATGGTGACATCGTCATCGCTCGTTACCTGAGGAGTGCCAACCCAAATCTTGCCGATTCCTCTCCAGCCACGATACTTCTCACTGTAGAACACTCAACCTTTTCGAATCACAACGGCGGCATGTTGGCCTTTGGGCCTGATGGATGCCTGTATGCTGGGGTTGGCGATGGAGGCGGAAGCGGTGACCCCAATAACAACGGACAAACAATTGGGACGCGACTCGGAAAGATTCTCCGAATAAATTCGGATACGGGAGGTCCATGCGACAGCAATAATCCATTTATTCTTTTCGGGGGGGATGCACAGCAAGTTTGGAGCTTCGGCCTCAGAAACCCTTGGCGGTTTTCGTTCGACAGGGTGACGCACGATCTATACATCGGGGATGTCGGGCAAGGGGCACGGGAGGAAATCAACGTCTCGCCTGCTCCGAACGCAGGACGAGCACTCAACTACGGTTGGCGATTTATGGAAGGGTTTCTCTGTTTCAGCCCGTCAAGCAACTGCAATTCAGGAGGCCTTACGTTGCCGGTGCTCGATTATCCCCACCTCAGCGGAGCCTGTTCAGTCACGGGTGGATATGTATATCGTGGGTCTGCCTTGCCGGCACGGAATGGCACCTATTTCTATGCGGACTATTGCGCGGGATTTGTGAGGAGTTTCCGTTATCTGAATGGTCAACCCACAGAGCAGACCGAGTGGCCCTTGCTCAGTCCACCGGGAAGTCAGGTAACGAGTTTCGGCGAAGATACCGATGGCGAGTTATACGTCATGACCCAAGGCGGCGGCCTCTTCAAGTTCATTCCGAATTGATGGGGCGCGGTCACGCTCTCACTGGTCTGGCGGGTAAGAACAATGCGTTGCGCGAGCAAAGAGGCACCCGGCCTGCAGTCTCTGGGAACGCTCTGTTGGTATACTGGAATTTGATTGGCCGTCCGCGTCGTTCGTGAAGCGTGAAGCGTTTCGGATGGCGAGCACTCGGCAGTCCTGCGTTTCACCTTTCACGTCTAACGTTTCACGGTTCCTGGGAGCGGCTTTTTCAGCATCCTGCCCGGTGCATCGCTTACTCGTGCCGTAGCACCGCCAGCGGCCGTTGGCCGAGGATTCGGTAGGTGCTCGCAAACCCCACGGTCAACGTCAGCAACATCGTGAGGAGGAGTCCGAGGCCAAGTACCTGGGGATGTATATTCCAGGGAAGATCGAACACAAACCGCACCAGAGCCCAAGCCAAGACGCTTCCGAGGGTCAGGCCAATCAACCCAGCAACAGCGCCCAGCAGGACATACTCCATGGCAAAGGCTCGTACAATCAGGCTGCGGGTCGCGCCAAGCGCTTTCAGAATGACCGATTCATACAGACGCCGGTACCGTGTCGACGCGAGGGCCGCTGCCATGACCAACCCCCCCGCCACGACGCAAAATAACGCCACAGCCCTGATCGCCAGCGAAAGCCGATCGAGTACCCGCGCAAACCCATCGAGCACGTCGCCGATATGGATCGCGCTGATGTTCGGGAATGACGCGACGACCGCTTGCTGCAACGGCACTTCTTGTTCCGGTGAGACATGCACCGTGGCCACATAGGTGAAGGGCGCTCCTTCCATCGAGCCCGGGGACAAGATCATGTAGAAATTCGTCGAGAAGTTTCCCCATTCGACTTTGCGGATACTGCTCACCTCCGCCGACACCGTGGCCCCCTGAACATCGAACTCCACGGTCGAGCCGACCGCGAGACCTAAATGCATGGCCGCATCTTCCTCCACTGATACCTGCGGGGTCGAGAAGACCTGTCCGGGCTTCCACCATTCCCCCTTGACCAACTTGTTGTCTTTCGGCAGCTTGTCGAGAAAGGTCAGGACATATTCACGGGTGAAATACCACTGTTTCCCACGTCCCTCTTTCCCCTCTGTACGTTTGTCGCTCTTTTCCGCTCCTTCTTCCGCTGTGATGACCTGTCCATTAATCGAATGGAGCCGCGAACGTACCAGCGGCATGAGCTCTGGACGCGTTTGGCCTGTCTGTTGCTCGACCAACGAGACGAATTTTTTCGCTTGATCCGGCTGGATGTCGATAAAGAAAAAGGTCGGGGCATCCGCCGGCCGATTCTCCTGTATCTGTTGGAGCAACGCCTGCTCCACTAGCGACACAGTGACAATCGCCATGACGCCGATACCGATGGCGACCATGATCCCCGTCGCCTGGCTCCCCGGCCTTACGACATTACCCAGGGCATAGCGAAGGCTTAAGACGCGAGGTAATGGCACCCAGGCCAGCCCTCGCACAAACATCCGCGCACAGACAAAAAGGATTGCGATGGCGAAGGACATCGCCCCGATAAACAGGAAGCCGATTGACCAGGAACCTGCCTGCCAGACCGAGAGAGCGCAGAGTCCGAGGATGATCCCTCCAGCCGTGCCGACATTCCAGGGATCGGTTAGCCCCCATTTCACCCACCATCGTGACGGAGAGGTCTCTTGCCCGACCGTCGCCTGTTCCGTATCGCGCCGAAAGATTGCACCAGGGTGAACCTCGCGAATCTTCAACAGGGGCCAGAGGGTAAACAGCAGCGTCGACAATAGTCCCAGCGCGGCCCCTTTCAGTAGGGGCCAGACCGAGTACCACGACAATTCAGAGGAGACGCCTAATTGATCGAGAATGTCTGATGCAAAGAGAGCAGCAGCAAGGGGAGGCAATCCTTTTTGAAGCGCAATTCCCAACAAGATGCCGGAAAAGCTCCCGATACATCCCAGGAAGATCGCTTGCGCCACATAGGTCGAGACGACCGTGGCCGAATCGGCGCCGATCGCTTTCAAGGTGGCGATGGTTCGTAACTTGTCCCGCAAAAACGCATGAATCGAGGTTCCGACCCCTAGCCCACCGATGAACAGCGCGGTGAGGCCGATTAGTCCGAGGTAGCGGGAGAGTTGTTCGAGAAATTGCCTCAACTGTGACTGGGATGTGCGATAGCTGGATATGCGCGCAGAATCTGATTCCAGCCGATCTCGCAGTTCGGCGCGCAGCGACTCCAGTTGCACATCGGCGGCGGTCTTCACCAGATACCGTTCCCGCACACGGCTTCCTGGCTTAATCAGATCCGCCGCCCGTAATCCTTCCTGCGCAATCATGACCCTTGGACCCAAGGAAAAGGCATTGGCCATTCGATCCGGTTCGGTCCGCACGAGGCCGGTGATCAGGAACATCGCTTGCCCGATCTTCAAGCGGTCCCCAACCGAGAGGCCCATCCGAATCAACAGAGACTCCTGCACCACCGCGCCAAAACAAGACTGCCCGCCGCAGCGATTGTTATCCGGGTGGAGCAAGACATCAAGCGATTGGGCCGGCTCAAGTTTGATCGCTCCGTACAGGGGGTAGGCTGACTCGACTGCTTTCAGTTCAACAATCTGGGTCGATTGGGCCGCAGTGGGCACGAAAGACGCGCGCGCAGCCATGGCGACAAGCTCGCTCACATGGGTCACGGCCATGTTCCGTTCACTCAGGGAGTTCAGCACTGCCTGACCAACGAGACTCGGGGGACGAGTGAGGCGAATTTCGAGATCACCGCCTAACAGGCCCCGCGCTTCTCGCGTGACGGCCTGTTCCATATTCGTGCCAAAGAGGGACACTCCGACCAAGGCCCCAACGCCGATCGCGATACAGGCGAAGAAATAGAGAAAGTGCCGCCAGGCTCCCCTGGTTTCCCGCCAGGCCATTTTCAGGATGAAGTGAATCACCGGAATGGCTCTGTACCCCAACGGTTTGGGTCGATGAGGCGGTCGGATTCGATACGGCCGTCGCGCAAGGCAATCACGCGCTCCATCGAGGAGGCCATGGCGTGATCGTGCGTGACGAGGACCAGGGTGGTGCCGAAATCGCTATGGAGAGAATCGAGCAGCAGCATCACTTGCTGGCCCGTGGTCGAATCCAGGTTGCCGGTCGGCTCGTCGGCCAATAGAATCGGTGGGTGGCAGGCGAAGGCTCTGGCCACCGCCACCCGCTGCTGCTCGCCACCTGACAGTTGAACGGGATAATGATGCAGTCGATCTCCCAACCCGACGGTCTGCAACAGCTCCGTTGCGCGAGCCTGCGCCGTGTTCATCCCTGCCAACTCCAGCGGCACCAGAACATTTTCCAGGGCTGTGAGGGTGGGAATAAGATGAAAGGATTGAAAGATGTAGCCGATGTGATCGCGACGAAAGCGCGCCAAGGCACTCTCACGCATCGTTGAGATCTCTACGCCGTTCAATGTGATAGAGCCGGAGGTCGGGCGATCCAGTCCCGCAATGAGGCCCAGCAAGGTGGACTTCCCGCTTCCGGAAGGGCCGACGATGGCCACCCGCTGCTTATCGGGAATCTCAAGCGTGACATCGTCGAGGATCGTGATCTGATGGCCGCCGCCGGCCAAGCGCATTGTCAGATGAGAGAGAGAAATCATGTTGTCGGTCAGGCTCCCGCAATATTGTTCAGGTACAAGGTATATTATACTGGATGACGATGCGCCGCTCATGGATTCTCACAAAACTATTTTGCTGCCTCTTCTTGATCCTTCTCTGCTGGTACGACCGTAGCGCTACAACCGCCTCTCAACTTCCGTCGTCGAACCCTCCTCGCGAGGCTGTGGGACCAAAGCCTGTCTCGGTCGAACGTCCCAGCATCGTCGCCTTCGGCGACAGCCTGACGGCTGGCTTAGGTGTGCAGCCGGATCAATCGTATCCCGCGCGCCTGCAACGGACGTTGGACGCAGCTGGCTATGTCTATCGAGTCGTAAATGCGGGGGTCAGTGGCGAGACGACGGCCGGCGGAGCCAGAAGGGTCTCCTGGGTACTGAAAAGCAATCCGGCAATCGTCATTCTGGAACTCGGTGGCAACGATGGACTTCGCGGTCTCAGTCTGCAGGAAACGAAAGCCAATCTCGAACGAATCATTCAGCAACTTCAACAAGCTTCGGTTACTGTTGTGTTAGCGGGAATGAAGCTCCCCCCGAATTATGGTAAGGACTATACCGATGGGTTTGAATCGCTCTACCAGGCCTTAGCGAAACAGTATCGCCTGACACTGATCCCGTTTTTTCTCGATGGTGTGGCAGGCTCGTCCTCGCTCAACCAGGCAGACGGTATACATCCGACCGGAGAAGGCTATCGAATAATTGTCGAGAAGATCCTCCCAACGCTTGAGCCGCTGTTGGATAGAAAACGGTGAGTGTGATTCAGCCCGCCTTCTTCGTGAAGCGAGCGAGACTTGCGAGAAAAGCGGGACGGGGGAGACGGACGACAGTTCGAGGTCCGACGTTCGAGATTTTCGAAACGTCGAACCCAGAACTTCGAATTTCGTGTCGCGCTACTTTTTCTTGCCCTTCGGCTTCTGCGCGGCTTGCTCGGCATGTGCCAGCGATTCTTCCGCATGCTTCATCGATTCCTTCGCATGCTCGAGGGCTTCCTTCGCGTGAGCGTTGTCGCTTCCTTTGATGGCTTCTTCCAGATGCGTGATGGCTTCGTTCTCGTGTGCAATGCCTTCCTTGGCATGCTTGATGACTTCCGCGACATGCCCGTTTTCGCCTGCGAACGCGGGACTCGTCATTCCTCCCGCGATAAGACCACAGACAGCGACTGCCATAACGACGGCTTTCACTCGGCTCATAACTCCTCCTTTGTGATGGTGGACTCGTAAACGGAACAGGATCATACATCAACGACAGACATTTGTTAACCCACATTATTCATGACGTCTCTCGATTCTTCTCCCCGAAGGGCCGGGGACTCGGAGGGAGGCCACCTCCGATTCCCCGGGCAGGTCTGGTAGAGAGGAGGCAACTACCGGACCCGTTTTCTGCTCTTTGTTACTGTGTTCTTTTTCATGCCCTTGGCCCGCACTGGAGCCGCTTTCTTCGGCGAATCATTCCGAGCATTCCTGTAATCGATCCGAGCCTCCTCAACAAGCCCGCTCACCGATGCCTGAAACACCCGCAAGCTGCCACGTCCGATCTTGGTGGCGCGCAAACGGCCTTCCTCGATCCACCGGTAGATCGTCCACTTACTGACCTTCAACAACTTGGCCGTTTCTTGGATGCGAAGTAACACCGGTTCCACCATTTACCTATCCAGCAGGCATAAGAAGGGAATGAGTTACTTCATCACCTGTCCGGTGCAATGCCAGCCGTCACCCTTGACCCCATTCACCGCCGCGGCCAGTTGATTCGCTTTAACCTTCTCTCCGTCAAGCGTCACCACGGCATGGCCTTTCATGCTCTTGAGATCCACACCCTTCACACCAGACAGTTTCGTCAATGCCGCTTCCACATCGCCAAGATAGGCCTCGCAAAATTTTCCGCCGAGCATCAACATGATCTTTTGTTCGCCGGCAAAGACCGGCGTCGTCACCGCACAAATGAATCCGATCAGACAGCCAACCTTGATGATGGTATTCATGGTCATCCCTCCTGTTGATTCGTCATAAGTTTCCCCTCACCGCGATCCACCCGTACAGGGTAATTCCATCTTGCTGCAAGCGCGCGATGCACCGAATCGGCAAACTGATCAGGCGTCTCGCCGCCTGGCGCATACCGTACCAATCGTCACGACCCGGGTAGAGAGACCGAAGGCCTGTCTCGTCTGTCTGGTCTATTCGGTCTGTCTCGTGTGTTTGGTCGAATAAAACCAACCTGATAGACCAGATAGACCAAATCAACCAGATAGACCAGTTCAGCCTTCAGCCTGAACCCCTGCCTTGCGACAACCAATCGAATAAATAACCGGGGCGGAGGCACTGAGGAGGAAGCACCCGCGCCCCGGATCAGTCCGAGCAAGGCGGGCAACCAAACTCGGACATCGATAGATCAATACCGTAAGTTATGTGGCGCGAGACTGAGATCGAATAAAGGAGCGCGAGGGGAATCAGACTGAAACAGGCCGCTCGGAGCTCCTTATCCGATGAGGGCGAAGGGCACCGACGGAGGCGCACGGGAGCGGAGGAGAGAAGAAGAGAGTGAAGGGACTTCCCGATGGAAAGACAAAACCGCCGGCTGAACGACCGGACTCAAGGCTAACGCCGGCGACTCAGGTATCAGCCCGGCATCGGACGCAGCCTGACAGGCCCAAGCACAGAGCGCATTGTGCGGAGCAGATCCCTGCGATCCATGGTGCGCATGATTATTGGAGGGATCGACATGACTGAACGCGCAGCTCGCTGCCATCACCGCGAGCGACGCATAGACCAGGGCCACGAACCCTGCGACCAGAACAGCACTGCGTGATACGCCAGAGCGAATCATCACTCTCTCCATCATGCCACTTTTATACTCGTCAACCGAGCATCTGTCTACCGATGGATGCTCATGGTTGCTACAAATTTCGTAACTATTCAGGTAGCAGGTCGATAGGCTGAAGGCTTTTAGGGGCTGGGTTTCTTGTGCAACGAGGATACAGCTTCCACCCAAACCTTCACTTTTCCGTGGAGATGGTTATTCCAGATTGGATCAGTTTCGAGAAGAAGTGATTTGTATACATTCATCGAGTAGGGCAGGAGGAAAAGGCGGTGAGAGGTATCCACCAATCATCGCGCGCTCGAGTATAATACGGCGGCGGAGGACGATGGGATGAGAGAGACAATTACGCAGGGTGCAACCCCGGCGATTGCACCGGCGCAAGTGGAGCAAGCGGCTCGACCCAGGCCGGTGATCCACGCGCTCCTTTTCGTGTTCGGCTTTTCGGTCATCTTTGTCGCCCTGGGCGTGGTGATGAGCGGCGTCGGCCAGCTGGTATTTGACCTCCGGGAGCCGCTAGCCCGGATCGGGGGAGTCGTCGTCATCCTGTTCGGCCTGGCGACAATGGGCCTGTTCGGCGCTCTATCGGGGAGGTTGGGCCGTTTGGAAGATTCCTCCGCTGGAGAGGGCGGGCACTGGTGGCGGCTACCGGTCGGCTGGATGAAAGGCGGGATTGACTTCTTCCTTCGATATTTCTACGCCGACACCCGTGTTGATTGGGGCAAGCGCAGCGGCAGCGGCTATATGTCTTCCCTCCTCATGGGCATGTTCTTCTCGGCTGGTTGGACGCCCTGCATCGGCCCGACGCTGGGCGCGATTCTGGCGCTGGGCTATAGCACTGCGACTATTGGCCAGGGCGCATTGCTGCTATCGGGTTATTCGCTGGGCTTGGGGATTCCCTTCCTGCTCTTTGCGCTGGCGCTGGATCGCGCGCGCGGCCTGTTACGCTCGCTCAAGCGCCACATACGGACGATTCAGTTGATCAACGGCGCGTTGCTCATATTCATCGGTCTCGCCCTCCTGTCGAAACAATTGGCAGTCATCGCTCAATGGGCGCAGGAGAATAATCTTTATCTGGAGGCTGGTTCCCTGGGCGGGACGACGCCCACCTTTTTCATCGCTATCCTGGCCGGGCTGCTCTCCTTCCTTTCGCCCTGCGTCCTGCCCCTGGTGCCGGCCTACGTCTTTTATCTGACCGGGCGCACGCTCTCGAAGACCACAGCCAATTGAAGGCGCTCGACAAGGATTTCCCTCACGGGAGGCCTGCTACGATTTCGCGTGGCGGCTCAAATAGCGGATGATAGCCTCCCTTTCTGGTTCTGTCATCGGCGGGAGCCCTTTTTCGTGGATCAGACGGTCCATTCTGGTCAGTTCTTCCTGCCATTCCGCCAGCGTCCGGAACCGCGGATCCGGCACCCCATGGGTTATCCCATGGTCTCCAAAGGGCTTGCCGTGGCAAGCTCCACAACGTTGCGCGAACACCCGTCCATCGGGACTGTCCAGGTCCGGGATTCCGGTAAACACCCCGCCACACCCTACCACCCACATCAGTGCCAACAGTCCCGTGACAAAACTTCGTATGCGTTGGGCACTCCGGATTTCTTTCCAGAAACTTTTAGCAAGGTTGACCATTACACGCTCCCTATCTCACAGCGTCAGAGCGAACAGAGTAAAGATGACACGAACATGCCGTCGATCAGCAAAGTTCTAAAGTGCCACAATAGTTATTCCGCATCCTGATAGTGATGCCGGTGGCAGCAGGCGAAGGCAGCACAATGCTCTGCTGCCCTACTTGTGCTCCTGTTTCCCTTCCATGCAACACATCGTCTTCTTCGCCGCCATCTCGGCATGAGCGATGGATTGCTCCGCGTGAGCAATCGCTTCATTCGCATGTCGCAGCGCTTCTTTGGCATGCGCATCGCCGGTTCCCTTGACGGATTCTTCGATGTGCTTGATCGCTTCCTTCGTATGCGCAACCCCTTCCTTGGCATGTTTGATCACTTCTTGGCTATGATCTTCTCCTTTCTCCGCCAACGAGAGAGCCGGCTGCAGGCTCAGTCCCACGCCAAGTATCGCCACTGCCATGACCATCTTCCATGTGTGTTTCATTGCACGTCCCTCCTTGATTGTGAATGGACCCCTACGAACTACTTGAGCACCCGCTGTACGCTCCCAAGAAATTAAAGTCAAACGGAGCTGGACAGGGTCTCCCTCCCTCGCTTTTCTTCTTACTTCTGGGCCTTCTGATTCGATCGACTCTGCCGGCTCTGCGCAGGCGAGCGAGAGGATTGGCCCTGTTGCACTCGAATCGCTGCGGCTCTTGCGGTGAACAGGTTCGCCTCCACCGATTGCCCGATGTCTGACAAGAGGCGCGCATACCGTTCAACTGTCACGGCGACCATCGGATGGTTGCGCCCCAGTGTCTGCTGCTGGACGACCAGCCCCCGCTGGTACCGAACCTTCGCCTCATCCACCAGCCCCCGTTCGTGTAAAAGCCAGGCCCAATTCACGAGAATCATGCCGGTGAGCGCGGCCTCCGGTCCTGCTGCCGACTCGCTGACCGCCAGCGCCTCACGATAATATCGATCCGCGAGTTCGGATAACCCTTGGGCATGGTACAAGTTCCCTAGATTGTTCAGACAAGTCGCGATCGACGGATGGCGATGTCCCAAGCGTTCGAGCCGGAGGGACAGGGCCTGCCGATACAGCGGTTCAGCAAAGACATAGAGCCCCTTCTCCTTATAGAGGGCAGCCAGATTGTTCAGGACCAGCGAGGGATCGATCGACGTCGCTCCGTCGGTGTCGGCCAGGAGGGCCAGCGTCAGGTGAAACTGTGATTCTGCTTGAGGCAGGCGACCCATTTTCCGGTAAAGGCCTGCGAGATTGTTGAAGCCGATCGCCAACTCCGGATGGCCGCGACCTAAAACCCGTTCGCCGATCTCGATGGAGCGGAGGTAAAAGATTTCGGCCTGCTCGAAGGCACCTTCCTCCTTATAGATTTCCGCCAGATTGTTCAGCGCAGAGCCCACATCCTCATGATCGGAGCCGAGCACCTGTTCCCACCGGGCCAACGCCTGCTCATAGTAGGGCTTCGCTCGCGCGTACTGGCCTTGCGCATGGTAGACCAGGCCCAAGTGATTCAGCGTCGCCGCCACCCGCACATCGTCGGACCCGAACTGTTCCGCCTCATGGCCCGCCAGCAGAAACAGCCGCTCCGCATCTTCATAACGGGCTTGATCTCGAGCCGCAGTGCCCGCCTCCGTGAGGGTCTGCCATGCGTCGGGCGAGTCTGCCTTGGCCAGAGGTGGCGAAGACAAGACGGTGAAGAGAATTGCCGCAAGGGGGATCGTACGCCACCATCCTCTTCCACGAATCCAATGCGAAGTCATGGTCATGCACCTTCCTTTTCTGTTGTGATGCGCACAGCATCGGGCCGCGAGTCGGACGAGAGGTCTATCTGGTTCATCTGGTCTATCCGGTTCACCAAACAAACGGGACAGACCAGATACTCAAGAGAGACCTGTCTGTCCCGTTCGTCCCTCATCGCTAGCGTCACACGTCACGGTCTGTCTCATGCGAGTGGCAGATGGCGGATACCACAGGGCTTCTTGTCCATCGGACGCACGTCACCGTCCGGCCCGTAGGTCGCTGAGGCCCAGGCCCCCTGTTGCACAGGATTCCTCTCGCCGGTTGTGACATCGGCATATTTTCCCATGACGAAGCGCGAAACGAGCGGCTCATCCAGCGGCTCGATAGACGAGGTCTCCACGACAAAGATCGTGGCGACCGGAAAGGGTTCATTGTCCGGGACCGTCACCGCTTTGGGAGAGACATAGAACTGAAGCCGCTGACGGCGCCCGCTCGTCGCTACCTCGGATTCCACCATGGGCCAGTTGTGATAACGCTCCGGCAACGGCCACTTGAGAGTCTGCTCCTGCGGCTGTCCGCAATCCCTCAGCTTGAGCGCGATGGCCAACAGCCGTACGACGACGATGTGCAACGACTGTTCACGTGTATCGCCAGTCTGCATGGCCTTCAGGAACGCCTGTTTTGTGATATCGAGAGTCAGAGACATGGATCGCCTAAATGGATCCGTTCATGGCATCCTCGGCGCGACAGTCGCGTACCGCACTTCGGCGGCCCGAAGGCCGTTTGCCTGCTCCATCACTTCCACCACGACGCGATCACCGACTCGAACCGTCGCGCTGCTGGTTGCCACGCCGGTGGTGCGATACCGCGTGTCGCGGTCCAGATGAATGGCGACGGTCTGTCCACTTGTATTGAACACGACCAACTGGCTGTCGCTTACCTCCGTGACTGTGCCCATCACATGAGTGTGGCCTTCGTGCGCGCGAGCGCCGAGGAGTGAAACGAACAGGACCAGCATGCACACCGTGAACCGTACGATCATCATGGAAGCACCTCGCGATAAAAGGCCGGGGCGAAGGCACTGAGGAGGAGGCACCTGCACCCCGGATCAGTCCGAGTAAGGATGGCAACCAAACTCGGACATCGATAATTCAACAACCGTCGTGGGAGGCCGGAGCGGGGCTCAGAAAAAGAGCCCGCGCTCCGGTCGGTCCGGGAAAGGAGGCCACCAAACCCGGACCTCAGCAAATAGTCTTGATACGCCTAGTTCACCCTGATGGTTCAGGCGAAATGCGTTCGGGACGGGAAAGACCGGCCGATGATCAGTGAACCGATCGCCGCACGGCGATACAGCTGAACATGGAAGAACGCGGCCCGCCTGAACTATCCGAGCATGAATATCGGAGGAGCGCGGGACTGTAATGAAGGGGAAGGAGAAGCCGAAAGAGGGTCGATAAGCAGAACCACTGTTGCGATAGAGACAAGACCGGGGAGCTCTGCCGGAGCCGATGCCGCCAGCCCACCTTCCGAGGTCACCTGGCAAGCCCAAGCACAGAGGGAGGATTGCGTATCGGAGTCAGAATGATGACTGTCAGAATGATGAGTCGTGTTATGGAGAAGAAGGCAGGAAGATGCTGCGAGGGAGAGGGCGAGATACATCCCTGCTACAGCCAGGGACACAGCAGAACGCTTGCCCCACAGCCCGATGCCCCACTTGATCGTGATGTTCTTTCTCATACGCAAAGATTACTTCGTTTCGTGAAGCCCGTCTACCGATGGATGCTACTCGCTACAACAGATTCGTGGATAGGTTCGATGCCGGTCTGTCCGATCGACATGGCGCTGCCGTGATGGCGAAAAGGCCGATTTCGTTGGAGTCGTCGAACCCGGCGTTGCCGGGAGATCTGTTCGAGCCAGGTTCGTCGGCTTGTGAATTGAGGCGGATCGATTGTTCGGTGAGGAGTCGAGTTCTGAACTGAGATCGGGCGTAGAAGCGGGAGAGAGTTGTCCGCCATCGATAATGTGTCCGGCGCAGCAGAGGCAGGCATCGCCGGGGAGCATGACGTCAACTTGAAACCGACACTCTTAATCGTCACGAGCCGGCAAAGAGGATCGTGATCCTGTTGGAGCGACCGCCGAAGCGCATGGACATGTACGTCCAAGACGTGATCGCCGATTGCAAAATCAGGCCCCCACACGAGATTGATCAAGTGGCCACGACTAAACACCTTTGAGGGAGCCTTTATAAGGGCCTCGAGAATGGCGAAGGGTTTTGCGGAAAGAGGAATGATGTTGGCTCCGATCTTCACTTGTTGGAGATCGGAGTCTAATTCGACAGCGCCGACCCGATAGAGGCCCCGCTTGGAATCGACAGATCCGGCCCGCCTCAGGTAGGTTCCTATTTTTGCAAGAAGAAGCCGGTAGCCTTCTTCGTAGAGATGGACACCGTCCGCTCCCCGTTCCAAGTCGAAGATGCCATCGTCCTCGCTGTAGCCGGTACCAGTCGGTACCACAATCATCATGGGCACATGGTGAAGATGCTTGTCTGTTCGAATCTGGTCCCAGTCGGACAGACGTTGATCCACCAGGGTCAACGCCGGCATTTCCTGCAGGGCGAACGGAAACGCGTCGCTGACAGAAGCAACGATGTGCAGGTGGTATCCGGACCGAGCAAGTTGCGTTTCGATTTCTTTGGCGAATGTCGCATCAGGCGACAGGAGTAGAATGGGGGCCGGGCAGGCCTTGACTCCTTGCCCCGTGAGGCTGGTGGTCCGTCGAATGACGACTCCGAAGATGCCGCACAGTCCTGATCCGAAGAGAATCAAGGCGGCGGGCGCCGGCACCGGTTGGGCAGTTCCAAATTGGGCGGTGCCGTGAAGTGAGAACGTTCCGGACGTGAGAGACGGCACTCCTGTGAACTGATGCGTCCAGGAAATATCGAAAGCGTTCGTGATCTCATTAAACGATCCGGTAGCAACCCCGCCGATATTCAAGGATGTTGCCAGCGGAGTTGAGGGACTCGTCAGCAAGCCAGCCCAGCCGGTGCTGGTCACGCCGGCAAAGAGCGATTGGAGATCCGCGGTCAAGGCGGCCCCCGAAGTCTGCGCGGTCGGGGCGGAAAGATTGAGCGCCCCTCCGCTGCCGGTGAAGAGGGAAAAGGTCAGGTGGGAAACCGTAATCGGGTCGAGCACATTCGGCAGCGGCTGGTACTGCCCCATCACCAATTGCCCGTTCTGCGTAAAATTCCCGGTGGCCGATCCCAGTCCTCCAAAATTCAGACCGATCGATCCACCGGCGATATTCAACTGTGTCACGATGGCAGCCTGGCTCGGCACCGGCATACACCAGAGCGCCGCCGCCGCCAGGAACACCATCACGCCTCCCTTGATTGTTCTGCAAGGTTCGGTCTTCATCGTGTGAATTCTCCTCTAGTTCCTGAACCGTACCGGTCGCTGGTACTCTTCAGAGTTCCCGGAAGAACGGATATCCGTTCTTCCGGGATGGTGCTCCGATATCGTTAGGCTATTGCCTTCATCTTGCGACGAGCCAATCCAACCAAACCGATCAAGCCGCTCCCGAACAGATAAATGGCGGCAGGAACCGGCACAGCCGCCGGCGTCGATCCCCACATCGTGAGGCTGTAGATCCCCCCACCTGTATTGAGTCCTGCCGGATGCAGGTGATAGTCGCGCGGCAAGCCAAGATCGGGAAGGGGCACATTAAGGTGCGTGTTGCTCGTTGCCACGACCTCCGTGTCGCCATTGTTCTCGAAAATAGGGGCGCCGAACGCGGCAATGTTGTTCACTGTGGACGTCATGTTGAAATGGGTGAAGCTTCCTAGATCGAAATTGATCGTATCGAGAAAGACCGAGGGGCCGGCGACAATGTTCGAGAAGACGATCGGGTTCGCCGCGTCACCGGCGCCCGGGGCGAAGATGCCCGCGTCAAGGGTGACGGCCTGCGCGTTGGCGCTCAGGGCGAGCGCGCCGACGCAGGCCAGGCCGGCTAGGATTCTTTTGAACTTCATTTTCCTGTTCATGGTGAGTTCCTCACTATTGGTTATGATGATTGATGATGGACTAGCCTTGCACGACCCGGGTTGAATCCGCTTGCACGAAGTCCCTGGTCGCTTGCTTCGTCGTCTGTCGGTGCATTGACCGGGCACCTCCTTTTCTCCCCTCATAAAGAAATATCTGCATTGAGACAATTGCTGTCGCTTCTCACGCCTCATCCGATTTTGATCGATTGCTCCTCTAATATGGAGATAGGTTTTATCAGGCTGCCTCCAGGCCTGCTACCGGTCCATGCACCGGTTGCTACAAATGTGACGGAAAATGCATGCGGGAGGCGCGAGATGAGCAGGAAACGCGCGACGCGTGGTTCGGGGTTCGATGTTCCGGGTTCGAAGTTCCGACAACCTCGAACTCCCTTCCCGTCGCGTGCTGTGTGACGCTGAGGAGTGAGTCCGGCAAGGCGCTTGCGTTCATGACCAGGCGTGACTAGTATGTGACCATGAATACCGTCAAGATTGCCGATCTCAAGTGCCGGTTGAGCGAGCATCTCCGCAAAGTTCGCGCTGGGCAATCTTTGACGATTTTGGATCGCGACCACCCCATTGCGCGGCTCGTACCGATTGAAAAGACGGGGGCGTCTTTGACCGTTCGGCCTCCCCTCGCTTCCGCCCCTAAGCTCCGGCGCGTGCCGTTGCCTCCGCCGCTTCGCCTCCGCAAGGATACCCTCGCGTTCCTGAACGAGGAACGACAGGACAAGCAGTGCTCGCCTATCTCGATTCGTCGGTCCTGCTCCGCGTGATTCTCGGTCAGCGCAATGCGCTGAAGGAATAGCCATCCATCGAACGGGGTGTGGCCTCCGCGCTGGTCGAAGTGGAATGCCTGCGCACGCTGGACCGTGTGAGGTTGGCTGAAGGGTTCGATGGCGCCGACGTGGCCGCTCGGCGCGAAGCCGTCTATCGGTTGATCGAAGCGATGGAGATCGTCGAGCTGACGGGGCCGGAGATGTCTCGCGCGTCACAGCCGCTCCCAACCGCTCTCGGCAGCTTGGATGCGCTGCATCTTGCCACCGCGCTGTTGTGGCGAGAACAGACCGCCGCCGATTTTGTGATGGCGACGCACGACGAGGCTCTCGCCACGGCTGCCAAGGCCAGCGGCCTCCATGTGATCGGGGTGTAAGGGCGCTGCGCCGATCGATAGCCTCTTAGCGTTCCAAGAATCCTCCTCAGTAGCCGATCAAAACCTTCAGCCTATCTACCTGTCTCCCTGAGCAGTTACGGAAAAAGTTGTTGCATCTGTTGCGTCTGGTGCATCCGTCTGTAGACCGACGGCTGCTCCTACCATATAAGAACATCGGAAGGACTCAGGCGTTTAGGCTGATGAGGTTCAGGCCGATTCAGCTGGATTCTGGAGACCGCCAGCGGACGAAGACCGTTTGTTTGGTTGCACCAGATGAACCAAATCAACCAAATGAACAAAACGAACCAGATCAGCCGTCAGCCTATCCACCTATGTACTTACCTATGTAATCGAAATTCATGTGCATCTGTAGCAAGTGCAGTCAGCGGTCGGTAGAAGTCCCATGTCGGTCGGTTTATAAGGGCGCGTAGTAGTAAGCAGGAGGTCGGGACCATGAAGAACCGCCTCATTCACTCATCAACTCATTTATGGAGGTTCCTATGAATCGCTTGAAGAGTCGGCGCAGGTCGAATGGTTTACTCACCGCATCTTTGGGACTGGCTCTGCTGATTGGTACAGCAGGGCCAGCTCTCGCCCATGTGGGCTACACGACGCTCGACACGACGAACGGTGTTGTCTCGTCAGTCGACAGAACCGCGGCCAGCAACGCCGGCTGGCTAGCCGGTCAAGATGCGACCACCTGGGCGAACAGCCACGACCAAAGATTTTTCACCTTCACCCTGCCTGACACCATGACGATCGACTTCACGATTACGGGCACTAATACCAACACAAACGGAATCTTGAATCCCGGCTATTCCATCTTCGCAGGAACCGTGCCTGGCGGTTCACATGATGGTGCGGGGAACCTTCCGGCTGGCGCTGCCGTTCCCCTCTCTTACGTCGGTTCGCTGACGGGCTTTGCCTCATGGTCACCCTTTGCTGCGACGAACGACGAGATCGATGCCAATAATGGGGCGCCAGGTCTCACGACTGCCCATTGGGGAACATATCGTTCCAATGGGGATGTCACGATGTCGACTGATGGCCTCCCCCTGGCAGTGCCCCCGATACCCGGAACGGTGAGCACGATGACCTTCACCGGGTTTTCAGCATCCAATGCCAGTGGAGCCAGTGTGACCGGTCAGTACACTCTGGGGGCAGGGATCTATAGCCTGGTCGTCGGAGGAGCGAATCCTTTCAATCTTGCAACCTATTTGGCCGATGCCATTGCCACGAACGGTGATTATACCACTCCGTCGGCTGCCCTCACGGCATACAACGCCGACCGGCTTGCCCGTACGTTCAATCTCCAATTCTCCGCCGTGCCGATCCCCGCAGCCGTGTATTTGTTCGGGAGCGGCTTGATCGGGTTGGTGGGATTGGCCCGCCGCAAGATGAATGCAGCAGCCTAGCCATATCGGAGTGCCATCCCGGAAGAACGGTTCCACGTTCTTCCGGGAACTCTGAGCAGGCTGATAATGGACGCAGGAAAGTGAGGGATGTCTCATGAAGAAAATGTTTGTCGCCATATTATCAGTGTGCAGCTTGCTGCTGGGAACCGGACTGTTCAGTGCCGGACCCTCACAGGCTGCAACCGTCACACAGCTCGATATCACCGGTGGGTCGATCAGCCTGAACTTTGGAGTCTTGGGGTCGGTCTCCGGAAACTTTACACAGAATGGGCAGTTGGTGATGGGACAATACCAGCCGCTGCCCAATATCATTCCGCCGGTCGCGGTTGGCGGGCATACGTTTTCGATTTTTACCAGTAATCAGCCGTTCCCCGGTAATCTTGGCGGAGCACCTGTGCCGACCGGCACGACCAGCGGATCGACGATGACCGTCGATCTCAGGTCGCTCTTTGCCGGAGTGACAGGGCCGTTCCTCACTTCATCGTTGAACATCGGTGAGCCCGCCAGCGGAACATTCAATACCGGGACGAACGCTTTCAACATTTCATGGACTCAACCGTTCACGGGAGTGCCGTTCCTGACCAGCGGAATATTTACACTCCAAGGCACTGCTCAATTGGCGGCGGCACCGGTACCGCTGCCGGCTGCGGCTCTCTTGTTTGTGTCGGGGCTGAGCGGGATCGCGTGGCTTCGACGAAGGATGACGTAACGTAAAAACTAGCGTCGTCTTGTCCATAGAAGGGGGGCTGTCGGGCTCGACCCCGTCAGTCCCCTTTTTTTTATCGACGGATGTGAAAGAATGGAGCATGAGCAAAACCGTTCAGCACGGTCCATCGTCCTCTCCGGATCAGGGGCCACTCGTCCTATACGGGACCGTCACGATCACCGGCGCCGCCGTCATGATTCTCGAACTACTCGGCACAAGGATCATCGGACCGTTTTACGGAGTCAGCCTATACGTCTGGTCGTCGCTGATCGCTGTCACCTTGATCGCGTTGGCCTTGGGCTACTTCCTCGGAGGATTGATCGCCGATCGATTTCCTTCAGTCCGTCTGGCTCATATCATTCTGTCGTCCGCCGTCACGACCGTCATTATCCCCTTTCTGGCCGGGCCGATTCTCCGCGCGACCGACTCATTCGGCCTTCGCGCCGGGGCCTTTGCAAGCGCGCTCTTGCTCTTTACGCTGCCGTTGACGGCGTTGGCGATGGTGGGCCCCTATGTAATCAAGCGCGCGACGCGCGACTTGAGCGGAGTGGGCACTGCCGCTGGATCCGTCTATGCAATCAGCACGGTCGGCAGCGTGGCCGGAACTCTGCTGCTGGGGTTTTTCCTCCTGCCGATGTTTGGAACTAGGGCGATCATTTTTTCACTCAGCCTCCTGCTCGGCCTCTTGGCCATCCTGGTCGCCTGGCATGAAACACGAAGCGCCTCGCGCCGTAGAACGATTTTGCCCATCGTGGTAGCCATGGTGATCGTCGCCGCCGTCGCCATGTCCGGGCTCGCCACCGCTCGTAAGCCGATCCCGGGGTTCACCGTCCAATCCGAGGCTGAAAGCCTGTATGGATGGGTGCGTGTCGTGGATGATGCGCAGCGCGGATATCGCCTTATGCTCTCCGATGCCTCCGTCATCAGCGCAGTGGATCTGAAACAGGACAGGAGCGTGCTGGGGTACCAGCAAATATTGGGGTTGCTGCCGTTGATTCGTCCTGAGGCGTCACAAGCCCTGCTCATCGGCTTGGGCGGAGGGCACGTCGCCCGCGATTTGAAATCGAAGGGCATTACGACAGACACCATCGAAATCGATCCGGTGGTCGCCGATGCAGCCCAACGGTTTTTTCATTTTGAACCGACCGGGCAATTCCTCGTCGGCGATGCGAGATACGAAATCGGACGCCTGACGGACCGCTACGATTTCATCATTCACGATTGTTTCACCGGCGGCTCCGAACCGACGCATCTCCTCAGTCGTGAGATGCTGAGCGAGCTGCGCGCCCTACTGAACAATCGCGGAGTCCTTGCGCTCAACTATGTGGGATTTACAGGCGGGGAAGGATCGGATGCGGTCGCCGCAGTTCACCAGACACTCAAGAGTCTGTTCCCTCACTTGCGGGTCTTCATTACGGAGAAGGAGGAGTTCACCGATTTTATATTTCTGGCGTCGGAAGCGCCGATCGACTTGAATCCAGCCGGCGAGGACCGCCGCATCAGCTGGCTGCTCGATCATGAACATACGATGAACGGCAGCGAAGGCTTCATCATCACTGACGACTTTAACCCGATGGAAAGCCGTCAAGTCCGCAAGTCAGAAACCTACCGGAAGCATTTTCTCAAGCACATCGCCTTTGAGCTGTTGCTGCGCTAGGCGGGCGGGGCCACCAGGGTTCGAGGTTGTCGGAACCTCGAACCCTGCGTCGCGCCTTTCCCGTCCGTCCCGTGGTTCCCACCCATTCTGCGTGCCCCGCATGATTTTTTTCGTCACACCTGGTGCATACATGAGCACCGGATCTAGCGCAGGGCAGGATTCCCATGATACCCGTGCGTGTGTGAATTGCTCCCGCTCCCATGACTCGGGAGCAGGAATTGATGGCGGAGTTCACTCAGCCATGATGGAAGATGTTTAAGAGCGGGCGAGCATCGCTCTTTGGTTTAGAGAGACCTATTGACCGTCGGAATAGGCAAACGAGAGTAAACAATTGAATAGGGGGAGGGATTATGATTAACAAACACGTATCAATTGGTATTGTCATGCTGTTGATCCTGTCTACGTCCACTGCCCAGGCGCTGCCCGGCGACGGGACGATTCCCCGCGTGCTCAACCCTCCCTTGGCCAGTGACCTGACGAACCTGCCGGGCGACCTGCGTGGAGTGGCGGTGCCGGGCCCTGCCCCGGAAGCGCTGGCTGAGTTCGTGAAAGATAAACAGGCAGCGATCGCATTGGGCAAAGCCCTGTTCTGGGATATGCAGATCGGCAGCGACGGCGTGCAGGCCTGCGCCAGTTGCCACTTTCGCGCCGGCGCTGATCCGCGCTCCAAGAACCAGCTCTCGCCAGGCCTCAAGCACGTACCGCAACAGGACCTGGATTTCAAGGTGGGCGGCCCGAACTACCAGCTCACCGGCGCAGAGTTCCCGCTCACCCGGCTGGCCATTGCGGGACAGCGAGGCGCCCTCGACCAGGCCACCGATAGTAACGATGTCGTCAGTTCCCAGGGCGTGCCTTTTCTCGACAGGGGCCCTGACCCGCTGGGCTTCCAGGTTGGGCGACTCAAGACCCGCCGGGTCGAGCCGCGCAATACTCCTTCGATGATCAACGCGGTGTTCAACCACCGTCAGTTCTGGGATGGCCGCGCCGAGAACATCTTCAACGGAGTGAATCACCTGGGCGCCCGGGATCCCGACGCGCGCGTGATGGCGTCGGTGGGGGGCAGTCTGGTCGAGGTGCCAGTGGCACTGGTGAACTCGAGTCTCGCCTCGCAGGCCGTGGGCCCGATCGTGAGTGAGCTGGAAATGGCGAAGCCTGGCCGCACGGCTCAAGACATCGCACGCGATCTGCGCAAGGGCAAGAATGGGCGTCGCCTCGGCAATCGCATACATGGCTCACGGCCGCTCCAACAGCAACTCGTTGATCCGTCAGACAGCGTGCTGGGCCCGCTGAGCCGCTACCCCGAGAAAGGGCTCAGGGTGAGGTCGTACAACGAGATGATACGGGCGGCCTTCCAGGACAAGTACTGGCAGAGTACGAAACTCGTCCGGGTGGCGGAGGATGGCACGGTCACGATCGTCGACCGTCCAGACAGAGATAAAACGACCGACGAATATACTCTGCTCCAGTACAACTTCGCGCTCTTCTTTGGCCTGGCCGTGCAACTCTACGAGGCCACCTTGGTATCCGACGATACCCCATGGGATCGGTTCCGACGCGATCACCCGAGTGCCACCGATCCGGCACTCAATCCCTGGACCAATACCAACCCCACTCACATCAGCCGCTTCGCCCTATTCGGCGCTCACTTATTCAATGACCGGACCCGCGGCCCGAACAACCTGCGCTGCAGCAACTGCCACGAGAGCGCCGAGCTGACGGACGCCTCGGTCCGGCGGATCAACTTGGCGGCCAACGGCCCGGTGCGCAACCGCGACGGCAACGTGATCGACAAGGGCTTCAACAACATCGGCCTGCGCCCCACCGACAATGATCTGGGCGCAGGGGCGAGCGACGATTTCGGCCCGCTGTCACACAGCAAGCGCCTCTTTCCTGGTACGCTGCCATCTACCTTCGACGGTGCGGCGGTAACCAAGGGGTTCGGCATCGAGGGCGCGTTCAAGATTCCCTCGTTGCGCAATGTCGCGCTGACCGCTCCGTATTTTCACAACGGCGACACTCATTCGCTACGCGAGGCGGTGCTGCTCTATAGCCGTGGAGGCAATGTGGCGCCCATCACGCAGCGCGACGGGACGCCGATCGAGCCGCTCGGAATCGCCAACATGACATCCGATGAAGTGGATGCCGTCGTGGCCTGGCTGGAGACACTCACGGATGAGCGGGTACGCATTGCCGGCGCGCCATTCGACCACCCGCAGCTGTTCGTGCCGAACGGCCATCCGGGAAATCACGACGAAGTCGAGAGGGGTAAACATGGCTTCGCGAAGGACGAGCTGCTGGAAATCCCGATGACAGGCGCCGCGGGCGGCCCGCCGTTGCCCGGGTTCCTGGAGGGCGTCTTCGGGCCCCACTGAGAGAATCGAAACGGGGACCTGCTGAATCGTCGCTGGAGGCTGATCGAGTCACGCGACAAGAACACCAGAATGTTCTTCTTAAGGCCTCCCCAAATATGCTCCAAAACCGCTCCACGAATCATTGAACCCTCCCTCAAACGGGGGCACAATTCCAATTTGTTGATGCAATCATGAACCTGCCTTGACATACCAAAGGAAATGACACGTGAAACAATTCAAGGTCTATGCACATCCTCAAGGAGGCTATGAGGCGACTGAGCAAGGTTGGTCGTGGAATGCTTGCGGTTTTGGTCCCTTCTGGGCGCTGTCAAAAAAGATGTGGGCTGTGGGTGTTGGAGTGCTGGCCCTGTTCTTTGCGATGTGGGGTATTGCGGCTGCGAGCATTGGAATGGAGCAAGCCAATCTCATCGTCAATGTGGGAAGCGTTGTGCAGTGTGTGATCTTCGGAGCCTATGGTCTTAAATGGCAACAGACTCATCTTGAATCAAGAGGATTCGAGTTCAAGGACACTGTTACCGCGGCAAATGGCAAGGACGCAATTGAGCTGTATATGAAAAAGAACGCCAGGGAAACCGAAAGTGGGACATGCTGCATTGTTGCTGGAGGCTGATCGAATCACGCGCCAAGCAAACAAGAATGTCCCCTCTTAACCTGCATTATTCACGAAGACTTCTACTGTAACTGCCGAGACGAAAATCAGAACTTATTGCAGTATTCTTTCTTCGCGCCAGGATCATACAAAGGGCGCTCGACCTCGCAAGCGCGGTGACGACGCACCTGGACGTGGGCGGGCTCGCCGCTTAGTCGGTCAACATACTGCTTCAAGTATGCCTCCCTCCTTCACGGCTCCGCTCGTCCGTCTCGCTTGGCGTCTCGTCGGTTTCGTCACGAACCTTCGTGAATAATGTGGGTTAAGGCCTCGCAAGTCCGCAAGTCGGAAACCTGGCGGAAACATTTTCTCAAACACAACGCCTTCGAACTCTTGCTGCGCTAGGCGGGCTTGGCCAGCCAGGGTTCGGGGTTCGAGGTCCGAGGTTGTCGGAACTTCGAACACCGAACCTTGTACCTTCCGTCCCGCCCGTCTCGCGCTCAGCGGATCTTTCTGTCACATCTGGTGCAGCGATAGGCGTCGTTCGGTAGTCTCGCCCCTTGGCACCTGCTATGTAGAGCTACGTATGTAGCGGTACAAAGAACGGTGTCTGTTCAATCGTGATGACTGAGGTAGATAGGCTGACGGCATGTGTGCAGGTTGATAGGCTGAAGGTCGGAGGCAGGAGATCTGGACACTTCAGCCTGAATCCCTGAGTAGGTTTATAGCCTTCAGCCTGATCAGACATACAGGAGAATTTCATGAAACGTATTGCGGCGAGTTTGATTGGTCTGACCCTCTTTCACTTTCTCTTTCTCGCGCCCGCGGCTCGGGCCTCCTACATCACCGATATCGGAAATACCGCCCTGCAGAACGAACTGGGTGCTGCAACGCCGACAGGCGTCGGAGTGCGTGTGGCGCAGGTCGAAGCGCCGATCAACGATGTGAGCGGTGGAGCCGCACCCATCTTCATGCCGGACCCGAGTAATGGCCAGTTCATCGGCAAGACGATCACGGCGATCAACGGAAACCCTTCCGGCAGTTTCTCAGACCATGCCACGAGCGTGGGCGAATTGTTCTACGGGACTGGCAGTTCCATCGCCCCCGGGGTGACGCAGATCGACAGTTACGAGGCCAATAGCTGGATCGACAGCCTGTCTACAGTGTTCGGGAATGCCACGACCAGTCCAGACCGTGTGGCCAATCATAGCTGGGTCGGCGGCAGTGGGACCGATACGGGAATCGGCACCATCCTGCGCCTTGTGGACCGGCAGGTGACATTGAACGAATACATCCAGGTTGTTGGCCTGTCAAATGGAGCTGGGAACTCGCCCTTGTTGGGTGGGAGCGCCTACAACGTGATCTCGGTCGGACGCACCGACGGCATACATCAGCAAGGCTCAGTGGCCGTCGCCGGGGACAGTCTCTACGGCGCAGGGCGCACGGTCCCCACGATGGTCGCGCCCCAAAACTCGACGAGCGGCGCGACGCCTGTGGTCGCCGCCGCCGCCGCGGTCTTGGTGCAAACAGGCCATGAAGGAGGGCTGACTCTCTCGGAAGGCTCCACTACCATCGCCGGGGTCGGGACCATCTATAACGCCGAGCGATCCGAAACCGTGAAGGCGGCCCTGATGGCCGGAGCGGACCGTCAAACTGCCAACACCAGCACCGACGCCAACATCATCGACTATCGCAGCGCCGGTCATGAGACTGTCAATGGGTTGGATAGCCGCTACGGGGCTGGTCAGGTCAATATCGACAACAGTTATCGCATTCTCGCGGGAGGAGAGCAGAGGAGTGTTCAAAACGGAGGAGCGGATATCACAGCGTTCGGATTTGACTACGGCGCCATCGGAGGCCTCAGCGGTTCCGGGCAAACCGCCTCCTATGTCTTTAACGCCGCAGCAAGCGAGCTATCGTTATTCGCTTCGTTGGTCTGGAACCTAGACGTCTCGAATGACAATTTAATGGAAGCGACCTTGCGCAATTTCGACTTGTCGCTGTTCGACGTCACCACCAACAGTCTCGTGGCGACCTCGGCCAGTCTGTTGGATAATACGGAAAATCTCTATTTCAAACTCCTGCTGGGCAATCGCTACGAAATGAGAGTGACCACGAATGAATCGACATCCTGGGATTACGCCTTGGCCTGGCGGATCGATGCCAGCCCTTCTCCTATTCCAATCCCCCCGGCAGCCTGGCTGTTTGCCACGGGCGTGATCGGCCTCCTCTTAGCGCGGGCGGCGAGGGCTCGACACCCGTGAAAGCGTATCTCGTGAAGCTTGAAGCGCGGGACAGGAGCGATACGCGACGGGAAGTTCTGAGTTCCGAACACTTCAGCCTTCAGTCTTGAGACCACCTCACCCGTTCCGTGCATCCCGCATGAGTTTTTCTGTCACATCCGGTGCAGGCAATGGCACGGGTAAGTATTCAGTACCAGGATGGGTCTGGTACTCATGCGTAGGAGCAAAGAGGAGACGTCCCGCACACCGTATCTCAACCAAGGAGAACTGCTATGAGAAGAATCCTGTTGTCGAGCGCTATCATGTCGATCATGCTGTGCGGCCAGGCGTATGCATTCGGGGAGCAAGAGGGCGCTTGCGTGAAACGGGATCTAAAAGGGCACTGGGTCTCCTACCAGGCGGAAGTGCTCAAGAATCCCCATTCCGGCGTCTGCAAATTCGAGATCGAAAATGGGAAAGTCGAGGGTAAGTGCGATTTTTCGTTAACGGACGAACAAGGTAATCCATTAACCGGTCTTCAATTTGAAGGTGAAGCAACGATCAAGGACGATTGCTCCGCAGAACTGACCATGGACTTCACTAAATTCGGCCGTCCGTTTGTCTCCACCTTTCATCTCCAATTCCACCGCAACAAGAAGTCTTTCGTCGGTCGTTGGGAGAATACGTTTGGCGCGCTCGGCGTGGCAAACGGGGTAAAACAATAGACTGCTTTTCAGTTCGAAGACTCCCTGTGCCGTTTCTGCAGAGATAATGGAGCGGGCTGAACAGAGGATCTGAACCGATCCATCCGTTCAGCCCTTCCCGCTCCTCTCGCGCTTCCCGCATGAAATTTTCCATCACACCTGTTGCACCCATGAGCATCCTTCCGTAGTCAGGCCCATCCCGGGTAGGTATAACCCTGCGTATGCGAGGAGTCGTCCTCGCGACATGATTTCAACCAAGGAGGGTTTATGACAAAACGTACAGTGTTACTCGCCGTCGCCGCGTTGGGACTGTGGCTGGCTGCCGCCGCTCCGTCTCATGCAGCGACTGTCACCGCGCCCGGTCCAGCCACTGGACTGACCTACGAATGGCAAGTGGTCATGGGGGATCTCGACCTTGCCCACTACCATGGGGCCGTCGGCGCTAAGAGCTGGGCGGAACCGGGGAACCCGGTCGGCGCAAAAGGCTGGACCCACACGTCCGATTGGACCGCACTGGATCTTACCGGTCTCAGCGGGCCTACGTTCTTGACCTTGGAGCTGGGGCGAGCCGAAGGCGGTGTCAGTCAGCTCTTCCCCGCTTTTAGCCTCTATGCAGGGTGGGAAACCGTCAACTCCGATGCCACGAATCATACCTGGAACAACACCGGGGCTATTAGCTGGGCCACGAATTTAACCTATATCGATCATCTGTCCAACGCGGGAGGACCGAATGGGACTGCTAGCGGAGCGTTACTTGATCCGGTCTCCAAGTCATGGGTCTTAGCCCCCGGTTTGTATACGCTCAACTATGGAGGAAATCCGTCCTTCGCCCTCGGCCAAATTGGAAACCACGACTTTGCGGCAACGTTGACGACGTCGCCGGTCCCGGTGCCTGCCGCCGTCTGGCTTTTCGGGAGTGGAATCGCTGCTCTTGTAGGAATTGCACGGCGACGGATGACGGTCTAATTCACGCGTCGTCTCTTCCATCGCTCAGGCGCGATGGAAGAAACAGCGTACCAAGTGAGGGATGGCACATGAAGAAAATGAGTGAAGGGAGTGTAGAACAATGGGGATAATACGCAACAACCGAACGCGGGCGCTGCTGGGCTCTGTTCTCGGCGTGCTTGTGATCTGCTCGGCCTCGTGGGCATCAGCGGCTGTAGCGCCGCCGTTGCCTGGGATGACGCTGCAGATCGGCAACGAAGCGTTCCAAGTGGACAATACGCTCTGGAATTATGATGTCACCAAGGATACATTCAGCCTGACCGGTCCCTTTACGGCCAAGACGAGTGACGGCAGCAGCTTTACGATCGATAACGCCTATGCCATTCCCGACCCCGTGCTCTTCTTTTCGGGGAGCGCCACGAACAATACTGGAAACCCCCTCGCCTATTCCTTTTCCTTTAACTCCCCACTGGTCCCGTCCTTATTGGGGCCTGTGTCGTCCCACGCCGAGCTCGGCGTCACGCTGACCGACGGTCTCAACGACGGGGCGACGGTCCAGCCGAGCGTACCGGGCGGCACGATGCTGACCTCGTTCGATCTCTATGCCAACGGCACTCCCATCTCGAAGAATGTCAATATCGGCGATCCGTTCAACATTCTCAGCGGGACAGCCGGTACGACCTTCTCCGCAGACAACTCACTGGTCTGCGGTCAAGCCTGTGTGACCATGTCGGCTCTTCTGTCCTTTACCCTGACCGGGCAGGATGCGGTCGGGTTCAGCGGCAAGGTCGTGCAGACCGCCCCGGTTCCCTTGCCGGCGGCGGCTTGGCTGTTCGGCAGCGGACTCGCCGCTCTCGTCGGATTGGCGCGGCGACGGATGACGGCCTAGAAAGAGGGACGGGCACCGGCGATGCCGGCGCCTGTCCCTTCAGTGCGATCAGGAATCGAGTCGAGTAGTCTGTCGTTTATCGCCTCGCCTCGATTCTCGTTATCACTGAAGCGATGGAACGAAGTAGCAGCAAAGGAGTCGCCATGAATGTCGCACGGTCTGTCGGTGCGCTTTGTCTCGCAGCGGTACTGGGGCTCTCGATCTACCCCGAACCTGCAGGGGCGGCTGTTGTGAACCTGACGCAGATCGACTTCGAATTCGACGGATCGCCCTGGACCCTCGGCTGGAAATTTTCGGTGAACGCTCCCTATGCTGTCGACTCGCTCGGCGTCTACGACTCCGGCCAGGACGGCCTGGCCGGCTCCGCGCAAGTCGGTCTGTGGCTGGCGTCTGGTGGTAGTCCGATTGCCGAGGCCAGCGTCCCGACAGGAACTGCCGGTGAACTCGACGGGTATTTTCGATTCACCGCGATCGCGCCTACGATCTTGACTCCCGGCACAGAATACATCGTGGGCTCGTACCTGTCGGGAGACCTCGCGACCGCGCTGTTCGGTGGCAACGGCACGGTCGATCCGCTTGTCACCGTGCTTGATGTGCGCTACTCGCCGGAAGGCAGCGCCGCATTTGCGTTTCCGAGCGAGACCGATCCGGGTACCGACGGCGCGGCGTTCCTTGGCGGTAACTTTCGTGGCGCCGTCAGCCCTGTCCCCCTTCCCGCCGCCCTGTGGCTGTTCGGGAGTGGGGTGGCGGGGCTCGTGGCGATTGTTCGACGAAGATCATCGGTCAGCGTTTTCCAGCGCTGAGTGGGATTGAAGAGAGTTGAAATATTTTTGTCACATCTGGTGCATCCATCGGAAACGATCGGTAGCCTCGCCCGTTGTTGCATGGTACGCAGAGGCAGGATGCTGGGTGTCTGTGTGTAACCTGTAATTTTGAAGGGAGAAGCATGATGAAGAGAAAGCAATGGGCTGGTTTTGCACTCGCTGCCACATTGCTGTGGCTCAGCGGGCCGGTGGCGGCCATGGCCGCGATAGTCAATCCTGGTGCGGGTCCCGCCTCCACGGGCATCCCTTATACATGGGGCGTCACCATGAATGGCAACGATACGACGGCTGGCTCGCCCACACCCTATCAGGGCACTGTTGGGGCGCTCAGTTGGAGTGATCCAATTAATGATGGAGATCCCATAGGAGCAGGATGGACTCACACGTCAAATTGGACGGCGCTGACTCTGACGGAGGCCGCCAATCTTACTGTGACGCTGGCAGAGACGACGACGCCCTCGCCATCCGGCTTGTATCCCGCTTTCTCGCTCTATGCAGGCCAGCAGACCACCGACCTTGGCTCAGAACTTGGGTGCTGTGGGTGGCATGTCTATAACAATGCGGGGAATTTCGACTGGAGTACGGCTAACCCAACGTATGATTCCAGCTCGTTGAACTATATCGGTAACGAAGGAAATCCAGGCCACTTGTCCTCGGTTACAAAGGTCTTTTCGCTCGAACCCGGGCTGTACACCCTGGTCTTCGGAGGCAATGCTCGGGATGTGACGGGGGCGACTCTCGGCTTTTCCATAGGGTATCAGGCGGCGCTCACGACCGCGCCGGTGCCGGTGCCTGCCGCCGTGTGGCTCTTCGGCAGTGGACTCGCCGCTCTCGTCGGACTCGCGCGGCGACGGATGGTAGCCTAGGAAGAGGGACGGGCACCGGAGATGCCGGAGCCAGTTCCTTCAGTGTGACCAGGAATCGAGTCGAGCGACCGATTGACGTTCCATGGCCTCGACTCGATTCTCGCTTTCAGTGACTGGAATACATGGTTCGTTGCGGCTGGACAAGGTATGAACAAGTCCTCTGAAATTTTGAAAATACGACAATGAGCAAGTTTACGCTTCGCGTCGGCATCGGTGTGGTGCTCGGAGTACTTTCAGTCACCGGCTCGGTTTTCTCGCAGGTTCCCGCCCCCGGCGATCCCCCTCGTCCTTCTTCCTTGAAAACCGTTCCGGTTCCCGAGCCGGCTAATATCAGCGACTTCGTGCAGGACCGCCAAGCTGCCATTCGACTGGGCAAGGCCCTGTTTTGGGACATGCAGGTCGGCAGCGACGGCTTGACGGCCTGTGCCAGCTGCCACTTCAGCTCCGGCATGGCCGATACCAGATCCAAGAACCAGCTCTCGCCCGGGTTGAAGCGCATTACGGCGACCGGCGCGCCCGATCCGGACGTGACGTTTTTCAGGAGCCTCGGTCCGAACGGACAACTCACGGCAGCAGACTTTCCCTTCTTCCCCCTGAGCAACGATGTGGCATCCTCCCAGGGAGTCCGCAACACGCGGTTCCTCGGCGTCACCAACGGCCCTGCCGATCGCACTCTCCAGGAGCCAGATCCTGACGGTTTCCGCGTCGGATCGGTCAATGCCAGGCGCGTCGAGCCGCGCAATACGCCGACGGTGATCAACGCCGTCTTCAACCATCGGCAATTCTGGGATGGCCGCGCCGACAACGTCTTCAACGGCGTGAACGGATTGGGAGATCGCGATCCCAATGCCAGGGTGTTTCGCGCCGACAATCCCAGCAATCCGCTTCCGGTCATCGTAAGGCTGGAAGATTCCAGCCTGGCGTCGCAAGCGGTCGGGCCGCCGGTCAACCATTTCGAGATGTCGGCGGCCGGCCGGACGATGCAGGATCTCGGCAAGAAGCTCGCGAGACCGTCTTTCAATCTTCGCCCGCTCGGATTGCAGCTCGTGCACCGCGAGGACAGTGTCCTCGGATCATTGAGCCAATGGCCACACCGCGGCTTGCAGACGGCCGGTTACACCGAGATGATTCAGGCCGCCTTTCAGCCTCAGTGGTGGAACTCGCCCAAGCTGATCCGGGTGGATGCCGCCGGAACCCCGACCGTCATCGACCCGCCTGCCGGGCTGTCGGCGCCGAACGAATTCACGCTGATGCAGTACAACTTCGCCTTGTTTTTCGGATTGGCCGTCCAATTGTACGAGGCCACGCTCGTGGCCGACGATTCGCCCTACGATCAGTTCATGGATGGGAATCCCTCCGCTATCAGCCCGCAAGCCCAGTTTGGCGTGGATCTCTTCCGCAGCCAGGCACGCGGCCAATGCATCAACTGCCACGAGGGCGCGGAACTCACCGGCGCTTCGGTTCGTCAAGTGCGAGCCAGCCCGACCCGCATTCGGGACGGACAAGCCGCCGATCGGGGATTCAACAACATCGCCGTACTGGGTACGCTCCAGGATCTGAGCCTGGGCGCGAAGGATGACTTGGGAAACTGGTTGTCCACGGTGAAACGTCTCAACCCGCCTCCGCTGGAACCGATCGTCGTGGACGGTGCCTTCAAGGTTCCCGGCCTGCGGAACGTCGAACTCACGGCGCCCTATTTCCACAACGGCGGCCAGCTCGACCTGCCGGCGGTCATCGAGTTCTACAACCATGGCGGGGACACGCATGAAGAGTTGAAGACGCTCGACGGTATTTTTATTGAACCGATGCCGTTTATCAATTTCACGACAGAAGAGCGGCAGGCGCTCGAAGCCTACCTGGTGTCCTTGACCGACGTGCGGGTGCGCTTTCAGCAGGCCCCGTTCGATCACCCGCAACTGTTCATCCCGAACGGCCCCGGTGCGCCACGCAGCATCGCCCCTGGCGACCAGCTCACGGAGATTCCGGCGGTCGGGGCACAGGGCGGCGCGCCACAGAAGAAGTTTTTGGAGCCCTGAGCCCAACATCCTTGTGGCTGATGACGATGGGGCGAGAGCCCTGGTAACGACGCAGGTAGACAGGTAGATAGGCTGAAGGTGTTCAGACCGAATAGACCAGACAGACCAAATCAGCCTTCAGCCTGAATCCCTGAGCAGGGTTAAGGAGATCTGACGACAATGGCGAGCCGGCAGAACGGTGAGAGAACGCGGGTGATGATTGTGGAACAGGACTTGGATTTTGGATTGAAACTTGCCAATTGGCTTGCAACTCACGGCTATCAGCCGGTGCTCGTTTGGTCCGTTGATGCTGCCATCGATGAACTCAGTGACATCCATCCACAGGCGATCTTTGTCGGACTCCAGTCTTCCGAGCCTCAGTCGCAGATGGACGTCGGTGAAGTCTTGCTCATGATCCAGACTATCTGTCCTCTCGTGCCGGTGATTGCAATGACGGATGAAACCGGCCAAGCCCAGACTCAGATTGTGTTTCGCCAGGGTGTTCGCCGTTTTCTAGTGAGGCCGGTAGAGTTCTCGCAGATTGGTGAGGTGCTCCAGTCTGAACTGAGCGCGGGCACTTATCCCGTTGCCGCGAACGGCACACAGTAAGGACCGATGATCGAGGGACAGCTGAGAGCATGTTGCACGCTATCGCGGTCCCTGTTTTGACGGGAGGAATTATCGGATGACTGGTCATCGTTGCCATGGCTTCATGTGTCCAGTGGATCTCCTGTTGGGGCGAGCGTCGGCCGGCATGACAGTGTTCTTGGATGGGCTGTATCGCCGTGGGGAGATTATCGACCGAGTGATCGCTCGAAATCGCCTTCGTGCGAAGGACCGGCGATGTGCCGGACGACAGGTGAAGCCTCGTCAACCGATTCTCAGGATCCCGGCTTCTTAATCCGGGCTAATGGCATGGCCCATGCGTGGTGGGGCTACCAATCTGCTCACATTTTTGGAACTGATTGCCGCCATGGCTCTGCCTCGGGATCAAGTGGCATTGACCGTGGAGGTGGCAACTCACTGAGGATAATTATTCAGCGCAGAGATTTCATCACATCTGGTGCATATATCGGCACCCTTGTTGGACGAGCTTATTCACATAGAGCTATATGAATGCCGCTACCAAAATTGTTCATTGCATCACATGAGATCCCAGCAACCGACAATATAAGGAGAACCATGATGAGATCGATCGCGTGCCTTGCCCTTGTTGCTATCACCGCACTCATCGTTCCCTCGCTGGCGCCCGCCGCTACTGTAACGAGTGGCGCACTGATCATGAATCTCGACGCGGACGCCTGGGCGGGACTTGCCGGGGGATCCCCCAGTCCAGGCTTCGAGGCCTTAGTGCTCGATGAGTTTTTCGATCAAGCAGCAGCGACCTCTCGAACCGGCGCCCAGATCTTGGCCGACGAAATTGTCGCCAACCCCTCGACGACCGGTCTCACCTATGGTGTCAACGGTTCGACCGTGACGAACCTGGCCGGCCGTTCCGCTCAGCCGACCGCCTTCACATTCGATTCGAGTGATTTGACGGGAACAGCAACGGGGCAAATCGGGCTCGGCGGGGTGATGCGATTCGATGTCAACCCCCTGCTCGGCGGTGGAGATCTTCTGATCGGCGACTTCACGCTCGCGTACGACGCGACCCGAATTCAGGGATCCGGGTGGTTTCTGAAAAATAACATCGGTTTTCCTCTTGCGGCCTTCGATACGACCAACGTGAATACCACGACCGGGCCCAATGCGTTCTCGCTTTTAGGCAACTTGACCGTGTCCCCAGAATTCGGAGGTTTGTTCCTTGCCCCGACGGATATCGGCAAAGTGGTGGGGACCTTTAGCTTTCAGACACCGGCCCCTGTCCCCTTGCCCGCTGCCGTCTGGCTGTTTGGGAGCGGGCTGATCGGACTGGTCGGCATCGCCAGACGCAGGATGAAACGTCTGGCATAACGACCCTTTTGGAGCCCCGCATGAAATCGATTGCCTACTTCACGCTGACCGCCATCATGGCGGTCAGCGGGGGGATTGCACCCTCGGTTGCGTCCGCAGCCACAGTTACCAGCGGCGAACTGATCATGAACCTCGACGCCGCGGTGTTGGGCGCACTCAACCATGGGTCGAACCCGAACGTCCCAGCCCTCTATCTTGAAGAGTTCTTCGATCAGTCCGCGTCGAATGCTCGAACCCGCAACCAGATTGTGAACGACCATCTGGTGCCCGGCAATGAAGCCATTCCCTCAACCGGCCTTCGCTATGAAGTCAACGGGCCGACCGTCACCAATCCCACCGGCCGGTTCATTCAGCCGACCATTTTTTCCTATGACCCCGGCGACGTGACGGGAACGGCAACGGGTCAAATCGGGCTCGGCGGTGTGATGCGGATGCGTGGCGACTTTAACGGTATTTTCATCATGGGGGATTTCACGCTCAGCTATGACGCGAAGCGAATCACCGAAGGAGGGTCTGGGTGGTACCTGAAAGGGTACTTCGACAATTTTCAAGCTCCGACCTTCGATATGATTCATGTCACCACCACCGCCGGGCCGACATTGTTTACACTCGCGGGCGATTTAACCTTTACGCCCCTCGTCGCCAACGCCTTCTTTAATGGTGATGGCACGAATGGAAAAGTCCTGGGTGCCTTCACGTTTACCTCGCCCGCGCCGGTTCCTCTGCCGGCGGCGGCCTGGCTGTTCGGGAGTGGCCTGATCGGGTTGGCCGGATTGGCGCGCCGCCGTCGACATGGAGGGGTGGTGAGCAAGATACGATGGCCGATCTGCCTTGTCGCGGGCCTGCTCGTCTTGATGATGTTCTATCCGCTTGGGGCTGTGGCGAGCGTTGTGAATATCGACACCGTCCTGGTCGGCAATGCCGGCAACGCCGCCGACCCGCTCACAGGCTATGGCGCCGTCTCCTACAATTACTATATCGGCACGACCGAGGTCACGAACGGGCAATATGCCGCCTATCTGAATTCCGTCGATCCGCACGGAATCAATTCTCACGACGTCTACAATCCCGATATGTCCAGTGACCTGCCCGTGTCCCGTGGCGGGATCGATTTCGACCCTGGCGCCTCCGCAGGGAACATGTACAGTCCCAAGCCGAATCACGCCGACAAGCCGGTGAGCTACGTCAATTTCTATGACGCAGCGCGGTTTGCCAACTGGGTAATGACGGGAGATACGGAGAACGGTTTCTACACATTCAGTGGCACCAACACGATCAGCGGCGAAGGGGCACATGGGCCGAACCAACATAACGGCGTCAATTGGGTTGCGCTCCCGAGTGAAAACGAGTGGTACAAGGCCGCCTATCACCAGAATGACGGCGTCACCGGCAATTATTTCTTATACCCGACGAGCAGCACCGCCGTCCCGACTGTTGCAACCTCGACACCGACCGGCGATATTGCCAATCCAGGCCAGAATGTCGCCAACTATAGTTTTGGCGCGACGTGGGGCGGCGCGGCGGGTCTTGGCAATGTTACCACGGTAGGCAGTGCCGGCCCAGGGAGCGCCAGCCCCTATGGCACGTTCGACCAGGGTGGCAATCAGCTTGAGTGGAACGATACCGTCATCGTCCGCGATCGCGGGATTCGCGGGGGGTCGCTCTGGCTCGAAGAGGAATCCCTGCGGTCCACCAACCGTGGTTCGTTCTTCTCGGAATCGGGGGGCAGCAGTATCGGATTTCGGCTCGCCAGCCTTGAACCGATCAGCGTCGTGCCGATCCCGGCTGCCGCCTACTTGTTTGCCACGGGGTTGATAGGGCTTACTTTGATGCGCGGGAAGCATCGTCGCAGGAGGCTGGGCACTTCCTAGGCACCGCGTCGCCCCCCCCCTGTAATCCGCCGCACCTCGTTCGAAACAGACCAGGATTCTGTCATAAAGCCCTGGTCCCGGTCCCAGATCTCCCTGTAGCCTCGCGTCGATCATCGTCCTTTCCACATCCATCACATCTCAGGTACAGTAATCGATCGATCGATGAAACCAACAATACGTCAGACCACTATCTTGTGCCTTCTGCTGTGTGCCGGCCTGCTCGGTAATCCCTCGCGCGCGCAGGCAGAGTTACAGCCGAATCAGGTCGTGATTCTCGCCAATGCCAAGAGTCCGGAGAGTCTGGCGGTGGCTTCGTACTATGCGGCGCAGCGCGGCGTACCCACGACTCACATCGTCCTGCTCGACCTGCCACTCCACGATAACCTTACCCGCCAGGAGTACGAGGAGTTCGTTGTCGCTCCGTTGCGGCGGACGCTCGAAGCCAAGCAACTCGCCTCGACCACCAGAGCCATCGTGACGACATACGGAATGCCGCTCCGGATCGAGGCGCCCATGCTTTCCAAAGATGAAAAGATCTGGCTGGCGGAGGCGCAGAGCCTGGTGAAGACCAGCCGCGCCAGGCTGGAACAACTCCAACGAACGTTCGAGCGGATGACGCCGGGATCACCGAAGATAGAGAGTCTGCCGACGAATTCCGCGCAGGAGATACTTGAAATGGCGCGGACCATGGCGCTCCTGCCGCGCGTCGATCAGGCTTGGCGCGCAGCCCTGCAGCAGATCCGGCAACTTCCTCAGCCGGAATCGGAGCGAGCGATGCAGGAATTGCTTCAACTCACCCGGCAATATGGCGGATGGGGCATCCTCCTCCAGAAAGAAATGGGGGCCGACAACCCGACGATGACTGCCTGGCGGAGACTTCTCGAACAAACCAGTCCCTACTGGGCAGGACTCGGCCGCGGGCCGATCCGGTCCCAGCGTCAGCTGATTTATCGCTGGGCAGAACAACTGTTCGGTGTACGAGGCGCGCTCGAACTCGCCAGCGCCGAGGTGGATCTGCTCACCTACAGCTATGCCGATGCGAGCTTGGACAGCGAACTCAGTTTCTTGTGGTGGGATCGGGATCTCTACCCGGTGGCCTGGCGCTGGGGGAATCCACTATTTCAGGACTCGGATGCGATCCCGAACGATCTGCCCACCCTTATGGTCAGCCGATTGGATGCTCCGACGGCTGAGTTGGCGAAAGGGCTCGTCGATCAGGCGCTGCAGGCTGAGCGATCGGGATTGCAGGGAACCGTGTACTTCGACGCGCGTGGACTGAAAGCCAAAGGCGCGACCGACACCTACGGGGTCTACGATCAAAGCCTGCGGGATGCGGCTGAGGTGGTGAAACAACGCTCAGAATACCGGGTCGTGCTGGACGATGCTGAAGCGACATTGAGCAAGCGAGGATCGGCCCCGGATGTCGCGCTCTATATCGGGTGGTACAGACTCCGGTCCTATGAAGACGCCTTTACCTTCAAGCCGGGCGCGATCGGTTATCACATGGCGTCGGCTGAGGCGATCACGGTGCACGATCGTAGTGAACGAGGGTGGTGCAAAAATGCGCTGGAGCGGGGTATCACTGCCACGCTGGGGTCGGTGGGAGAACCCTATCTGGATGCGTTTCCGGAGCCGGCTCGCTTTACGGCGCTGCTGCTGACGGGAAAGTATTCCCTGGCTGAGGTCTATTATTTGACGAGCCGCTATGTCAGCTGGCGGATGGTGCTGTTCGGCGACCCGTTGTACAACCCTATGCGGGGACGATCACGCCCGGCAGCCGACTCTGCGATGTCTTTGCCGGTCCCTCCCTCCGAGCGACCCTTCGGCGATCCCCCGACCAGGCTCGCGCAGAAACATCGGGAGCAACAGGATCAGACGGCCAGGCTGGTGAAACACCTGCTCGATGCGGAAAGCGGCAGCCCAAAACCAACTCGATAATCGGACTGCCGCTCCATCTCAGATCGTCAGTTCACAGAGGTTCAGGCTGAAGGCTGATCTGGTCTGTCTGGTCTATTCGGTCTGTCTCGTGTGTTTGGTCGAACGAAATCAACCAGACAGACGAGACAGACCAGCTAGACCAACCTTCGGCCTGAACACCTTCAGCCTATCCACCTAACAGGTATCTCAGACCGACGTCTTACCACACCGGCGTCGCCTGATTATCGCTGGCTGCGAGGCCGTAATAATACACGGTGACCTGTTTGGGATTCTTCCCGACGGGAATGGTTGCGGTAATTGCGTTGGTTGCCCCATCGATCAGCGAGACTGTACCGTTGACACCGGGCGTCGCGTTCGTGACCACCACTCCCTTTGCCGATCCTGCCCCCTGAGGACCAGTAATCCAGAGATCCATCGAGTGCATCTCCGCCGCAGGCAGGTCCAGTTCGAAAACAAGAGAAAGGAATGACGGATCGAAGATGAGCAGCAAGTCCTTCCTCAGGTTCGCTGCTTGCGCCGGATTTAAACCGCTGACATCGTTCGATTGCGTCATATAGATCCGCACACCATCAGGCGTGAACTGGAAGTGCGACGGCCTGATGTCGCGCAGTCGAGGGAATGCAAGCTCTGTGGCTGAGAGGGCTCCCACGGCGGTCAGGTCAATGGACCCGAATGTTCCGAAGACGTGGTTTGGATCCGACCTGTCCTCACCGACTAAGAAAAGGGACTGGCCGTTCGGTGTGATGCCGACTGAATGAAAGACGGTCTGACTCGGCAGGGGAGGCGTGATATCCACTTTCCTGCTGGTAAGGCTGAGGGTATCTGGATTGATTTCCACCACCGTGCCGTAGCCGGCTAGATAACTGTAGATCATTCCTGTGGCCTGCGACCAGAATATCCCGGCCGGGGCGGCATGATTCGGTGTCGCCGTGCTGTTGGGGCCGACGTCACAGGTCGGGAACCCCAGCGCTTGCTCTTTGGCACTGTCGCAGAGGTCGATGGGTATGAGCCCGGGCAGCGTGACTGGGCTCCATCTGACCGCGCCCTGGCTGGGATCGGCGAGCAGCATGTCGATGAGCCCCGTGGTCTTGCTCGACACGAAGGCGAGCTCCTGCCGGTTCGGACTCGACGGCGTCGGGAGCGAGAAGGCGGCCAGATGCTCCCCTGTTCCGGAGAGACAGACGGTGGTTGTCACACGGGGTTTCTCTCCTCCGGCACTCAAATGCGAATTGTGAAGGACCGTGACCGATCCTCCATTGAAGCAGCCTTTGATCGTATCGTGGCCGGTGACCGGGTCGCCTTCGTTCATCGTCAAGAGCACTTCCTTGTCGCCCGGATACCGATAGATGCGCGTCGGACGCTGGCCGAGTTTCACCAGCGGATTAGCAGGATTCACATCCAAGAAAGTCTCCAGAATCGGCGCCAGGGCCCCGATCGGATCGATGACGGCCACCTTGCTGGTGGCCGTGTTCGTCACAAAAACCCACTCGCCGAGTGAAAACGTCACGCCGCCGATCGCGTCAGTCTGTACCGGGCCAAGTGACAGGGTGCTGATGACGGGAGACAGTTTCCCATCGAGTCTGAGCGTCGTGAGCGACGTGTCGTCCTGGTTGACGACCAAGGCCATCGGGGTGGAGAGAGGCGAATTTGCTTCCGGGCCACTGTCGCCGCCGCTGCTACAGGCTGCGAGCAGCATGAGTGTAAAGCACAGGGCATGGCGACCGATCGAGCGAGTGCCCAAGAGTGGTTTGTTGACTGAGATGGCGGAGTACCTTGTGTTGCTCATTGGAACCTCCGTCTTAAAAAAGCGGCGTCGTTGCAAAAGACTTGGTCATTCCGAACACGTAGCCGGTGTCTTGTTGTAGATTCCCATTGAAGTCGCGATAAATTGGCAGCTGCGCAATGGCATAGAGCTGGCCGTAATCGAACACATTGACGACGACGCCAGCTGAAAAGGCCAGATAGGTACTGTTGGTCGTGGGAATCGGGCGGTTGAGAATGTTCCCGTCGAGCAACACCGCGCGGTTGAGCGGCGCACCTTGAAATTCAAACAGCGCCGCCTCGATATTGTCCATGGTCTTGTACCGAAAATTGAACTGCGTGGTGAAGGTCAACCAGGGCAGGGTCACGAGATTCAATCCGGTATTCAGGGCATACTCTTGCCCTGTCCGGTAGCCGTCTGAATTACGCAGGTTGTAGCGCCAGTGCCCGGATAGAAACTGATTCAGCCGATGCGGCAGCACCTCATAGGTCTGGTAGAAGCCAGGCTGGAACCCGAAGGCGCCTTTGCCGATCTGGAGTGAGGATTCGAGGAGTTGACCAGGAGCTCCTTCGTACCCATAGTCCCCGGTCGGGAAATAGACTCCCATCTCAAGGACAACCATGCTGCGGAGCGTCGGCAACAGATTATACTTGAACTTCCCCATGACATCGCCGATCCCGCGATCATCGGAACTGGCGACGGCGCCGGCGCCGACCTGCCCAATTGCGGTGACATACCGATAGGGAACCAACAGGGCGAGACCGATCCGTTCGGTCAATCCGTAGTTGACGTCCAGCGTGGCAATTCGCACCAATGTACTGAGTTGAGTGACATTGCTATTGGCCAAGATCAGCTGTTTCGTCTGCTGGTTGGAAAACGGGATGGTACTTGCGCCCGACGGCGGTATTTCGTTGGGCGTATAGGTGTAGCTCAGGTTCACGGTGAACACACCGGCCGGCGACACCTGCTGCTGCGATCCGATGACGACAAAACAGCTTGCCGAGCCACAAGACGCCTCCGCAAGAGGGTTCCATCCTCCTATGATCGGCGCCAGCATGAAGGGGCATAGCAGCAGAAGCGCCCGCCGAGCCCCCGTCCAGGTCAAAGGGCAGCCTGCTGCCGGAGCCGGACTCCTCCACGGTTGGACACTTGACGCTCGATCTGCATGGGCATTTTCTTGAGGGGTTGGCTCCCCGGAGGTGCTGTCACTGCGACCGGCACCCCGACGCAATGGTGATCGATCAAAGCGGCCACCGTATTGCTGAAGATCCGGAGACTGCCTGCACCCAGGCGAGTCCCGCCAAGCCGGCCATCTTCTACCCAACGGTAGACGGTCCACCGGCTGACGTTCAAAATTTTGGCAGCTTCTTCGACACGAAGAAGCTGCTTTTGCTGCAATGTGAAAGTCACGTCCATGATGTATCCCTCCACACTCATCCTGAGTGCCGCTTGACATTAGCAAGTTGAAAACATCTGCCTGAGCCGTTGGCCTTCGATCATCACCAGACAGGGATGTCCAGGTCGAACGAGGTATCGGCAGATGTGGTGAATTCTTTGGGTAGGCGCGAGCCGTGAAAGCGTCGCACACTCCATAAAAGAGATTGCGCGCGCTCCGCACAGATGCTGGGCTACCTACTCAATAATAGAGAGAAGATGCGGGTGGACCGCGAGAGAGGGAGAGAATAAGGTCGGTATCGTCAGTCTGGTCAGCCGATTTGATGTCGACGGTTGAGAGAAAGGCAATGGTCGGAACGAAGACGGAGTCCGTAAGCTCGAACCCCTGTCCTACCCCGCAGAGCCACGAACAGAGTGCAGAGGAGTGGGTCGCTGCCTTGTGGTGTGCATGTTGCCCCTCATGGGCGACGGTTGCCGGTGAAGCAAGCGCAGGTACCAGTAGCAGGCAGGCCACCAGGGGCAGAATGAAGAGCTGTCGATTGAAACGAATCACGCCATCCTAACTTGGCCGATGCCATTGGCGACGGCTTGTATCAGCGAATATATTGGGTCGTTTGAAACATCTTGCTCTCAGCCGAATCCGGCGGCACATTGCCCGTCGCGTTGACGAAAAAGAGTCGCGCGCGTCGTTCATGTGCCTCTGCGACCGTTTCACCAAAAAACCGATTCTCCGCATGTAACGGACCTGCGCGAGACACCGGTATAGGTAGCTGCCCCCTCGAGGGTGCACAATTAACATGCTCGTCGAGCACCTGTCTACCTACGCTTGCTCATGGATGCTACATTTTTGTATTCCTTATATTATCAGCGGGTCCTGGGCTGAGGCAGGTGCAGTCTTTCGAATCTGTAGGACTGTTGGTTGCCATGCGACAGGCTACTCCTTACGTTGTTCTGTGACGAAGAGGGGACAAGCTCGGCGCTCCCCTGCCGGGATCGGTATCGGGAGGGAGACGGCGCCGTCGCTCACCGCGCCATCCGCTTCTCAAAATATTCATCGTAGCGATGCACGAAGTCTTTCTGTGCAAGCGGCGCATGACAGGCGCGGCACTTGGTGAAATCTTCTGCCAAGGCTTTCCCGTCCGGCCCATACGCCGCAAACACCCACTGACCGTTCTTTAAATTGTCGGGCACCTCTTGTCCCCACCCTTCGCCCTTCCCCATCACGAAGACTTTAGCGAGATCGCCCTTGATCAACTGCCCATCCGCGCCGGCTTCTGGTGTCTCGCCGGCCATCTTGGCCTTATAGAGTTCCATGACCATCACGGTGCCGTTGGGAAACGGCTGCCCCACATTCGTCTTGGCGCCGATCGCATTAATGAACAACTCGCGCACCTGCTTCGCATCCGGTCGCTGAACTCCCGACAAGAACGTCGGCCAGTTCTGATACCCAGTCGGCAAGGCCAACTGACCATCTTTCGGTGTTGCCGTCGATGCCTTGGCCAAGGACGATGAGCCGGCCCCGCTCTCCATCCCACTGCACCCTGCCAGAGCGATCAAGATAATGGCTCCGGCCCCAAACGTGATGATCTGATTTACACGACTTACTATCTTCTGCATAATCCTCCCCCTCTGTGAACGGTCTTGAAGAAGCGCCCCGTCATCGGTGGATGAGAACGGGTGCGAATGTTGTGTCACGAAGAAACAATGTTCTCCTACTTGATCATGAGCAGGGTTCCTCCTAAATCCTTCGGATTGAGATGATCTCGATAGATCAAGGTATTCCCCCGGGTCGCATAGAAGAGGTCGCTGGTGGGGATACCGATGTATTTGGTCTCACCCGGCTTCAAGACGACTTGAGCCCTCAAGACAAACGGTGATCCGTCGTTGGTGGCATCTGTCATTTGGAATCCCCGCTCACCGGCGGACTTGTTCGTCACCTTCAGCAGCACCGGCCGACCTGGCCTAACCTTGAAGTCGATCACTGTGGTCGGTGGGTACCAGCTCTTGAGCGTGCCAATTTCGATGGCGAACAGCTGCGCATCGACGTCGAGCTCTTTGAAGGATTGGCCGACCACTGAACCGGTTTCAAGGTCGCCGATCTCGACTCCACCAGCTTGCAACGCGAACGCCGATGTGCCTATGACGAGCAGACTCAACGAGACAAGAATGCCGACAACAAGATGCCTCAACATGGGTTGACCTCCTCTGTAGTTAAAGCGACGATGCTTGGGTACCGGATGATGGGATGCAGGGAGGCAAGCCCGTCTCTTCGAGCACTTGCCCCCCGATGACAGTCTCGCCGACGATAAGAAATACGGCCTTGACGCGTCTGGTGTGTTCGAGGAATGTTCCGCTGGCTACGGCTGTCACTTCATGCGAACCATCGGCTTGGGCCAGGTCGTTCTCGATCGCCACATGGTAAAAGTCGAATCCCTCAAATACCTTGCTAAACGCCTGCGCGCGCAGGAGCGCCACAAGCGGCGGCTCATCGGCGAATGCCGGGCTCGTGAGGCACAGGAGCATCGCCATTCCGAGTATGCACAGCAGACGCATTGCCGACCTCTTAAAAATATCGCCTTGCTAATCCGGTTACCGCCCCTGTATCTACAGACTCAGGCTGGCTCTTGCCTCTGCCTGCTCCATCGTCATGAGCCCGCGATGTCCGTCTGTGTCGGTGTTGGATGAATAGGGGAGAGGGAAACGTATGGGCATACGTTTCCCTCCGTCGGGACTCCCTGCGTGGTCAGCGCAGTCCAACCTGTGAAGTCCCGCCCACAGTCTCTTCGCGCGAAGAGCATACATGTGCGCTCTGAGATCAGCGGCAATCGACGCATCCGACACGCAGCCGAATCGTCGATCAGAACCCGTCCGTCACGATCATCGGTTCAGGTATCTTGCCGTCCTTGCCGATAGCCGCAAGCATCCATGCCCGCGAACTTTTTGATGACGAAGACCGACCACAAAGCGACTGTGTGATCGGTCTTCGTCCGCCGATCGCTTCCGTAGGTGGGCGTTCGGACTCGCCTTGGTTTTGGGTACGAGCGGCGTTGACGGTTGGAGACGATGACATGGTCGCTAACGTCCCCGCAGTGAACGCATCGCAGGGCTGGGATCCTGCTTCCTCCCTCGTAGATGATCTCGGGTACGCTCAGGCCGGCACAGCGGGTGCATCGCATCATCGCTCCTTATTACACGGTTGTAAGTTGTGGAAGGTCCTCGTCACGCGAGTTTCCCGCCTATACCGCGTTCATCGCCACGTCATGGATCATGGGCATGATGTCCAATGTCGTCACCCTCAGCACTCCCCGAAGGGCCGAGGAATCGGATGGAGGCCACCTCCAACTCCTCGGGCAGGCCTGGAGAAGAGTGCGCAACTGCCAGACCCACTACCGGCTGCCTCATACTTTTTTCTATTTCTGGCCCGTGTCCGCGCATGAGTCCTTGTACTCCGCGAACCATCCTAGGCCTTTGGCTGATCGACCCGAGCCCCCCTCGATCAACCCGTCCATTAATTGGATGCGGAGTCACAACGGCTCCACAATTCAGCTATCCTGCCGTCGGCGTGGCGGGGGAGCGACCAACCCTGCGCTCCCCCCTACTGGAACATGTGTCAGGAGGTCAGCCGAACACCTGTCCCAATTCCACACGACCACACGGTGCTACCGCGCCGTCCGTTTCTCAAAATATTCATCGTAGCGATGTCCGAAGTCTTTCTGCGCAAGCGGCGCATGACAGGCGCGGCACTTGGTGAAATCTTCTGCCAAGGCGTTCCCGTCCGGCCCATACGCCGCAAACACCCACTGACCGTTCTTTAAATTGTCGGGTACCTCTTGTCCCCACCCTTCGCCCTTCCCCATCACCAAGATCTTCGCGAGGTCGCCCTTCACGAGCTTGCCATCCGCGCCGGTTTCCGGTGTCTCACCGGCCATCTTGGCCGTATAGAGTTCCATGACCATCACCGTGCCGTTGGGAAACGGCTGCCCCGCATTCGTCCTGGCGCCGACCGCGTTGATGAACAACTCGCGCACCTGCTTCGCGTCCGGTCGCTGAACCTCCGACAAGAACGTCGGTCCGTTCTGATACCCAGTTGGCACAGCCAACTCACCGTCCTTTGGCTTCGCCGGCGCGGAAGCAGTCGGCGTCGGACTTACTTCAGTGCAGCCCCAGACCAGCACGGCACATAGTGCCAGCATCCACTGTTTTGTCATGCCAGAGTCCGTCTTTCACGCCGTTGACTGCCGTGGCGCGCTGTTCCGGTTCCACCTTGACGGATTTGATGGTGATCACCGGGTGGCTTCTTACTGCTCTTGAGACCGACGGCATTCACACATGAAGGCCGGTCTGATCGCGACATCCTTTCAACACCCATCAAACAAAATAACCGGGGCGAAGGACAAGGAAGAAAAACCTGCGCCCCGGATCAGTCCGAGCGAGGAGGCAGCCCAACCCGGACATCGATAGATCAACAATCGTGAACTATGTGGAGACGAGACTGCGATCGGAGAAGGGAGCGCGAGAGAACTCAGTATGACACGACCGCCCGGGGTCCCTTATCCGATGAGGACAACGCGAACCGACGGAGGGGCACGGGAGCGGAGCAGAGAAGAAGAGGATGAAGAGATGGCCTGATGGGGAGACGAGACGACCAGCCAGAGGGCCGGGCCCATTGACAATGCCGGCGGCTCGGGTGCCAGCTCGGCATCGGACGTGGCCTGACAGGCCCAGGCACAGAGCGCATTATGTGGACCGGCTTCGTCCGAACCATGGTGTGCATGGCTATCGGATGGATCGACGTGACGCAACGCGCAGCTCGCTGCCATGACCGCCAGCGACGCATAGACCAGGGCGACGAGCCCGGCGACAAGCATGGTATTGCGTGATCTAACAGAACGCATCATCACTCTCTCCACGATGTCATTCCTTATACGCGTCAATGGATCACCTGTCTACCGACGTCTGCTTACGGATGCTACAGTATTCGATGCGACTCAGGTGTGTAGGTTGAAGGCTGAAGTCGGATTCTCGCAGGCTGCGGAACTACTCGATTGTTGCGTCATGCGCCGCGAGCAGCATCTGTGTCCAGCTGGGATCAGTAGCACGCACAGGATGCACAAGAAAGGCATCAGCGCGTGTGTGGCATGATGGAGGCGGTGAAGGAATGTGGAAGGAGCGCGTTCGGCTTCTAGTCATGATCGGCCATTAGTACAGTTCGATGAGGTACTCTCCTTGTCGAAGGTATTCGAGTACTTGAGGAAAAAGTGGAAGGAGCCACCGGGTCAGCGCGGCATTTGAGCAATTTCCGATTCTCACCCACACAACGGGTGTTCTGCTTGTGGTGGCCAGTAACAGCATGTTCTTAAAGTCTTCGTCTTTCGTGATGATCATATGCTGATGCTGTACGGCATAGTCCCATATGGCCTTATCAGTGGCGAGAAGCAACGTGGCGTCTTCCACATGCACAGCATGGTGACCGAGGGAGATGATCAGATGGGCGAGTGCTGGAGGTAGTTGCGCGTCAATGAGAAAGTTCATCCGGCACGGAGCATGACGTGATCGGCTTGGGCGGCGGCAAATTCGAGGGCGGCTTGAATATCTTCTTTCTCAAGATACGGGTAGTCTCGCAGAATGTCTTCCGGGGAGACTCCAGCCGCGAGGAGGTCCAGCAAATCCTTGACCCTCATCCGCATGCCCCGGATGCAGGGGCGCCCTCCACACTGTGCAGGATTAATCGTGATGCGAGCCAAGAAGTTCATGCCGGGCATCTTACCTCCATGAAGGCATGGAGATCAATGTCATCAATCAGTCGTGTCCGATTCACACGCGAATAGATTCAGGTGGTTGACGTCGTCTCCCTGTTCGAATGTGGGATATCGGTCTTTGTGCCGCTGGTGGCGTTCTTGGCCGTGTACGATTCACGCGATGCAGTGACCAGCACCGGCTTGGCCTCGACGACCGGCACTTCTCCCGTTTCCTGCGGTCCAGCTGGCTGGTCCACACCAATCGGTGGGAGTGGTACAGGAAGGGTCGCGGGCAGTGTAGGCAGCGCGTCAGACGGAGTCGGCCCTGCCGATTCCGACATCTGCTCACTGATGCCACAACCCTCAGAGTGGGACGAGGCGTTCTTGTTTGCTGAGGTCTGTGGAATGGCGATGGCGAGTCCGTCGGAACGGATGCTATGGAACGCGCCTTCGATCGTCATCGAGAGGCGCGGCAACACCGTATGTCCCATTGGGCGCAGACCAGTGCCACCAGACTCTGGTTCAAGGAACGATCAGCGTCGTCCAGCCGAACGCGTTTCTTTAGTCCACCCAGATCACAGTCAAGCCTGTAGCTTGGGCCGCGTCGCGCTGTTTGGCATCGCTGGTGATGAAGGGAATTGCCAGCCCTGAGGCGGCTTTGAACATGATTGCTGACGCAATGTGTAGGGCGTTGAGTGCCCTCACATCCGTTTTCTGGACCAGCTCCTCGACGTGCCGGAGGACGTGCTCGCTCACCTCCACGAGTTCCCAATAAGCTCGGTCTTTATGTAATCTCGATCGAATGGCGAGAAAATCCTGGGGCGTGAGTTCGCCGGATTTCCGCCTCCTGCCGGTGCTGCTGGTAGCAGAAGATACCAGCAGCACCAGACCCGGGCTCTGTGACTTACTTGCTCTTCTTCCCGTGGTGCCCCTTCGCTTCCATCTCGGCATGGGCGATTGATTCGTCTGCATGGGTAATGGCTTCCTTCGCATGCTGCAGCGCTTCTTTGGCATGCGCATCACCCGTCCCCTTGATGGATTCTTCGATGTGATGGATCGCTTCTTTCGTATGCGCGACTCCTTCCTTGGCGTGCTTGATCACTTCCTGGGTATGATCGTCGCCCTGCCCTGCCAGCGAAATAGCCGGCTGCAGGCTCAGACCCACGCCGAGTACCGCCACTGCCATGACCGTCATCCATATCTGCTTCATTGGACGTTCCTCCTTCATAATTGTGAATGGACCCTTTCGAACTATCCGAGTACCTACTTGTCTCTCCCAAGAAATTCTAATCACGTGGGGCCGGACAGGATCGCCCTCCCGCTCATCGCCTCACTCCTTTCTGTGCCTCCAGACTCGTCACATTCGGCTGGTTCTGTTCAGGCGAGCGGGATGACTGGGTCTGGTGAACGCGAATCGCTGCCGCTCGTGCGGCGAAGAGGTTCGCTTCCACCGATTGCCCGAGGCCATGCAAGAGGCCGGCATAGCGTTCACAGAGCATGGCCACCCTTGGATGATGGGGCCCGAGCGTTTGCTGCTGGATCACCAGCGCCCGTTGATACCGGAGCTTCGCCTCATCCACGAGCCCTCGTTCGTGCGAAAGCCAAGCCCAATTCTCGAGAATCATGCCGGTCAGCGCGGCCTCCGGTCCTGAGGCCGACTCGCTGATGGCCAGCGCCTCACGGTAGTAGTGATCCGCGAGTTCGGGCAGTTCTTGGGCATGGTAGAGATTGGCCAGATTGTTCAGACAGATCGCCACCGATGGGTGGTGACGTCCAAAACGCTCGAGTCGGAGGGAGAGGGCTTGCCGATAGAGGGGTTCGGCATAGGTGTAGAAGCCCTTTTCTTTGTAGAGAGCCGCCAGATTGTTCAGAAACGTCGAGGGGTCGATCAAGGTGGCTCCGTCGGCGCCAGCCAGGAAGGCCAGCGCCAGACGAAAGTGTGATTCGGCTTGCACGAGGCGCCCCTGTTTTCGATACAGTCCTGCAAGATTGTTGAGCCCGACGGCTAACTCCGGATGGCCGCGACCGAAGGCCCGTTCACCGATCGCGAGCGAGCGGAGATAGGCGGCTTCGGCCTGCTCGAAGGCCCCTTCCTCCTGATAGATTTCTGCCAGATTGTTCAATGCGGAGCCTACATCCGCATGATCAGAGCCGAGGGCCTGTTCCCACCGAGCCAACGCCTGCTCATAGTATGGCTTCGCGCGCGCATACTGGCCTTGTGCATGGTAGACCAAGCCTAAATTATTCAGGGTCGCCGCCACCCGCCTGTCGCCGGGCTCAAATTGTTCGGCCTCATGGCGTGCCAAGAGAAACAGGCGCTCCGCGTCCTCATACTGGGCTTGATCTCGCGCCGTGGTTCCCGCTTCCGTCAATGTCTGCCAACGATCCGCGATATCTGCCTCTGCGCGCAAGGGGCTACAGGTCAGGAGAGAAATGATGAGCAGCACCAGACCTATTGGACGCCATCCACCACCGATCCCGTGTTTACTCGTCTGCATGCATCCTCCCTCGTCCGCCCGTGACTGTGAATTGTGCCAACTGTCCGTAGAGGTTCATGGCCGACTGGGGTCTCATGCGAGCGGCAGATGGCGGATAGCACAGGCCGTCTTGCCCATCGGCAGCTGTTCACTGGCCGGCCCATAGGTCGCAGAGGCCCAAGCCCCGTATGGCAACCGACCAGCCTCGCCGGTTGTCACCGCGGCATATTTTTTCATGACAAACCGTGACACGAGCGGCTCATTCATCGCCTCGATCTGAGTGGTCTCCACGACGAACGCCGTGCCGACTGGAAGGGGCTGCTCGCCAGAGAGGATCGCGGCGTTGGGGCACACGTAGAAGCTGTGCCGCTGAAGCCGACCGCACGACGCCGACTGAGATTCCACGACCGGCCAAGTCCGGTACCCCTCCGGCGCCGGCAAGAACTCCGGCTGGGCCTGAGAATGCCGCCAGTCCATCGCCAGCAGGGCAATGGCCAGCAATCGCGCGACGACACGGTGCAACGTCTGCTCACCGGTGTTTTCCGTCTGCATTGCCTGCACGAACGTGTGTTGCGCGCTATCAAGAATCAGAGACATGCGTCACCTCGTTTCTGATGAGAGAAGAAGCGTCACGGCTGTCATGTTTCCGGACAGCTCGATCCAGTAGCCGACCCCTTTCTTCAACCGATACTGGATCGTCTTGAAGAGGGTGGCACAGCCTGTCTGCATCTCGAACTGCGTGGGCTCCACTCGCACCTGGCCGTGCACGACTTCAATCCAGACCGCAGCCCCCGCACTGATGCGGTAGAGCCCGTCCTCCGGGACGGACAACGCCACAAGCCCCGCGTTGGGACTCGAGAGTTTCGGCGTCGCGACAAGGGTGACGGCCTCGCGGTGGTGCAGGGTTACCAAAAGCGTTTGCCGGTTCGGACTGATTGGCGGAGCAGCTCCACGTTCGGTCAGCGTGGTCAGGTCCTGTGGGGCGTTCGCCATCGCCGCCAGTTCCTTTTGGACATCCAGCGCATAGTGATCGCAATTGCCGCGCATCTCGTCGATCGGTCGCGAGGTCTGCGCAGAGGCCTCCCGCAGCGAGCCCTGTGCGAAGGCCGCCATACAGAGTCCGAGCCCAATGGTCCAACGTGAAAGTACGCTCATGGTGTCTTCGGCGCGACGGCCTGGTACCGCACGTCTGCGGCATACAAACCATCCGTCTCCTCGGTCACATCCACCACCACGCGATCCCCGATTTCGACTATCGCGCGGCTGGTTGCCTCGCCGGTGGCGCAATATCGCGTGCTGTAGTCCAGCTGAATTGTGACCGTCCGCCCGTCTATACTGTTCACGATCAGCCGGCTGTCGTTCATGGCCGTGACGATGCCCGTCACAACATGAATGTGGCCTTCGTGCGCCCACAACGGGCGAATATCGAAGAGCGCAACGAACAGGACCAGCACACATACCGTGAATCGTACGATCGTCATTGAAGCACCCTGCAGTAAATAACCGGGGCGAAGGACAAGGAGGAAAACCTGCGCCCCGGATCAGTCCGAGCGAGGAGGCAGCCCAACCCGGACATCGATAGATCAACAACCGTCAATTGTGTGGACGAAAACTCGGATCGGATAAGGCAGCGCGAGAGGAATCACCATGAAACGGCCACCCGGGGTCCCTTATCCGATGAAGATGAAGGGTTCCGACGGAGGCGCTCGGGAGCGAAGCAGAGAGGGAGAAAGCGAAGGGGTTTCCTGATTGGGAGACGAGACCACCAGTTGGACGACCGGGCTTATTGATAACGCTGAAGGCTCCGTCGCTAGCCCAGCATCGGACGTGGCCTGACAGGCCCAGGCGCAGAGCGCATTGTGTGGAGCAGCTTCGTCAGAACCATGGTGCGCATGGCCGTTGGAGGGATCGACGTGACGCAACGCGCAGCTTGCCGCCATGACCGCCAGCGACGCATAGATCAACGCCACGAACCCGGCGACGAGTATGGTATTGATATTGCGAGATCTAACAGAACGCATCATCACTCTCGCCACGATGTCACTGCTTATACGCGTCAATCGATCACCTGTCTACCGACGTCTGCTCACGGATGCTACAGTTTGTGACACGACTCAGGGGTTCAGGCGGAAGGCTGTTAGGGATTGGGGTTCTTGCGCAACGAGGATTCATCTCTGCTTGAACCCAAGGTCGTAAAACCAACTTCAGCCTATCTACCTGAGTCATTACCAGTATTCTTACTATGCCTCCGCGCGAATGCGCCTGCACGTCTGGGACAAGCCCGGTCTGTCTGGTTCATCTGGTTAGTTTTATTCAACCAAACAAACCAAACAACCGATGGATAGATCTATCGGTGAGTCCGCCATTCGATTGATCTATTCAGGGGCCTGTGTTAGGTTTCTATAACCGATAGTGGAAAGTATGTAGTTATGCGACTGATTTTTACCAAAGCATCCTGCCTGCGCACGATGATCCTCGTTTGGGCGATGACATGGACCATCATGGTCCCATTGTTCCATGTCCATCCCGAAGCCGATCATCATCATGGGGATGCGAGTCATGTTCATGGCGGCACGGTTCATACGGTGTTCTCTCCGGACCTCGAATGCGAGTACACGGAGACTGTCCACGATTCGACCTGTCCTGAAGCAGCGCATCAGCACCTTCAAGCTCGTGTCCATCCCGGTCATCCGGTCAATCATCCTGAGATTGAATTCTCACTGCTGACCGTTCCAGTCGATCGCCCACTGCCGAAGCCTGGGATTACGGTTGCTGAATTGCCAGTCGTCGATCGTACGACGGCTCAACGAGCTGTTGTTGTGGCTTCGTTGCACCCCGGCGCCTCGCAGACTATTCTGTTTCTCTCCACCACACTCCCTCTGCGCGCTCCTCCCTCCCAACCCATCTGATCCATTTTTCATTTCTTGATGATCGAGTCACGCAGGCGTCTCGCCGTTAGATGTCGGTGAGAAGCGGTGCTCTTCCGTATTGCTGACCGTCGGTCTTTACGGAGATCGTGATCACGTCCGCTTTGAGCGCTCCCGCTTATCGCGGAGGGTCCGAGGATGAAGCCTCCGAAGGAAGAGCGACAATCGATGACTCGTCAACGTAGAGCGTGGCTGCACGAGTGCGCCCATGCGTGCGCGGACATCGCCATCATCCTTGCTTGGCTTGGACGTGCGGTCGGTGGGATCTGACGATTCAGAAGGAGACTGAGCATGAACATGAGATGGAACGTACAGACCGGATCGTGCGCGCTCGCGCTGGTCCTGTTCGTGACAGCCTGTGGAAACCGCGGGAGTGAACAGCCGACTCAGGCGGCGAACGCGAACCCACAGTCCGTTGCTCCTCGCATCAGCATCATTCAGGCTCCTGCGACCGTGCGAGATCGAGTACAGATCGCCCCGGTCGCCGCACACATGGTTCCAGAAGTGGTGACGGCCCCAGGCGAAGTCGCGCTCGATCTGAAGCAGGTTGCCAAGATTACGTCCCGGATTGAAGGGCAGGTAGACAAGATTCACGTTCAGCTTGGCGATCGGGTCAAGCCACGTCAGCCGCTTGCGGCTATCAGCAGCTTGCAGTTCGATCAGTTGATCGAAGAATACCTCGTGAGCAAGGCGCAGGCCGATGTCGCCGAGAACAACTTCCGGCGAACGGAAAAACTGCGGGCCGAAGACATCGTGTCCGAGCGGAGGCTTATTGAAGACAAGGGCCGACACCTGGAAACGAAGGCGAGGTTCCAGCACGTCCGCGAGAAACTCCTGAACATGGGCATGATGGCAGATGAACTACATCAGCTTGAGCGTGGAAGCCACCAGGAGGGGCATCACTATACCCTCACATCGCCGATCGCCGGAACGGTGGTCGCACAACACGTTGTGCGGGGACAGGGCGTCGCTCCTGGACATGAACTGTTCGAGATCGTCGACACGAGCCGGGTCTGGGTGTTTGCCAATCTCCCGATCGAACAGGCCAGGAAGTTCAAGGAAGGAGACGTGGGAACAATCCTGCCGAAGGGCAGTGAGCCAGTCACGGCTCCGCTCACCTATCTTGCGCCGGTCGCAGACGAGACCACGCGCACGATTCGAGTTCGGTTCGAGGTAGCGAACCAGCAGTACCGCTTGAAGCCACGAGAGTATGTGGATGTTCAGCTGGCCATCCCGAGTCCACCGACCTTGGCGATTCCCGTTTCGGCTCTGACGGTGGTGGACAAAATGCGTGGCGTCTTCGTTCAGCGGGAGACCGGGTATACATTCGTCCCGATCGAGGTCGGCCGCGAAGGCGGGGGATGGGTTGAAGTGCGCAAAGGACTGACAGAAGGTGAGCTGATGGTGGTCGATGGCGTCTTTGACCTGAAGAACGTTCTGCTCAAAGAACACATCGGGTCCGGAGAGGGAGGATAAAATGGACAGGCTGTTCACCCTTTCGCTGCGCTACCGCTTCTTCACGCTGGTGGCGGTGATCCTCGTGATTGCCATCGGCCTGTGGTCGCTGACCCGCCTCACGATTGACGCGATGCCGGATCTGACGCCGGTCCAGGTCCAAATCATGACCCGTTCCCCCGCGCTCGGTCCAGTTGAAGTGGAACAATTCATTACGTTTCCGATCGAAGCCTCGCTGAGCGGATTGCCGGCCCTGCGAGAACTCCGTTCCGTGTCGCGCTACGGGCTCTCGGTGGTCACCGTAATTTTCGAAGATCAGACGGACATCTACCGCGCGAGACAGTTGGTCACCGAACGGCTGACCCGCGCCATGGAACGCATCCCGGTCGAGTATGGCCGTCCGATCGTGGGACCACTGACGACCGGATTGGGCGAAGTCTATCAATTCACCGTGAAAGGAGACGGCTACAGCGCCATGGCGCTCCGAACGCTTCTCGAATGGGAGATCGGGATGCGGTTGCGGGCGGTGCCGGGTGTGGTGGAAGTCAACATTTGGGGCGGAGAGCCTCAGCAGTTCCAAGTGGTGGTAGACCCCGCGAAGCTGCTGTCGTACAAACTGTCGCTTCGGCGCGTGTTTGAGGCGCTCGAACGGAACAATGCCATCGCCGGTGGCGGCTACATTGAGCATCAACGCGAGCAATTGCTCATTCGCGGTGAAGCCTTGGCGACCCAGGTGGCCGACCTCAGGAGGATCGTGGTGGCGAGCGGCTCCGGGGGAGTCCCGATATTTATTTCAGACCTCGCGGAGGTGAAGGAGGCGTCGGCACTCCGCATCGGCGCAGCGACCGCGATGGGAGAAGGCGAAACCGTCATCGGCATGGTCCAGATGTTGGCGGGCGAGAACGCGCAACAGGTCGTTGAACGTGTCAAAACTCGAGTGAGAGAGATTGAAGCCACGCTCCCCCCTGGTGTGACCATCGAACCCTACTACGATCGGACCATCTTTGTCTCGAAGGTGATGCGCACGGTCCGTAACAATCTGCTTGAGGGGGGACTCCTCGTTATCGCCGTGCTGTTCATTTTTCTTGGCGATCTCCGCGCCGGCCTGATAGTGGCGTCCGCTATTCCGTTGTCGATGCTGATCGCGTTCAGCGGGATGATGCAGGCCGGACTGTCCGGCAACCTCATGAGCCTCGGCGCCATCGATTTTGGGTTGCTCGTCGATGGGTCGGTCGTGATGGTCGACAACATCCTTCGACGCTTGGCGAAGAAAGGCGTCATGAGCCAGGAGGAACGGCTGAGTGAAATCCAGGCGGCCGGCCGCGAGGTCCTTCGCCCGATGACCCTGGCCGTGAGCATCATCATTCTCGTGTACGTGCCGATCCTGGCGCTGACCGGGATCGAGGGAAAGATGTTCCGTCCGATGGCACTGACCGTCATCCTGGCTTTGGCCGGATCACTTCTCCTCGCAGTGACGGTCACCCCTCTGCTCGCTTTTTGGTTTGTACGGGCGAAGTCTGGACATGAGCACACGCAGGTGATCGGCATGCTGCGCCGTGCCTATGAGCCCTGTCTTAGGTGGGCAATCGCGCGCCCGGCGTGGGTGGTGACGCCAGCCGTTGGGTTGTTCGTCGTGAGTCTCGGAATCACCGGGTGGCTCGGCATCGAGTTTGTGCCTCGACTCGACGAGGGGGACATGGCAATTCAAGTATGGCGATTACCGAGCGTGTCGCTGAGCGAGTCGGTCCAGACTGCCTTAGACGTTGAACGGGTGTTTCGTCAATTTCCAGAAGTCGTGCAGGTGGTGACCAGAACCGGGAGTCCTGAGGTGGCGACCGACGTGATGGGAGTGGAGCTGTCCGATGTATTCGTCATTCTCAAGCCGCAGCATGAATGGACGACGGCCGGCACCCGTGAGGACCTGATCGCCAAGATGAAGCCCGCCATTCTCGATGCGGTTCCGGGCGTCGGCCTCGGCTTTACGCAACCGATCGAGATGCGCTTCAACGAGTTGATCGCAGGAACGCGCTCCGATCTCGCCGTCAAAATCTTTGGGCCTGATCTGGACGTGCTCAAGCAGCAGGCGGAGGCCGTGGCGCGTGTGTTGGAAACCGTGCGGGGAGCCGCCGACGTGAAAGTCGAGCAGGTCGCGGGCCTTCCCCTACTGCGCGTGATTGTGGACCGGGAACAGATCGCCCGGTATGGACTCACGGCAGACGATGTGCTCACCCTTGTTCAAGCCACACGTGTGGGACGTGTCGTCGGCACGGTAGTGCAAGGTCCCCGACGCTTTGATCTCGTCGTCCGCTTAGCCGACAGGGCAATAGCTGATCCCGCCGCGCTGGGCAATCTGCTCATCCCCACCGCGCATGGTGAGCTCGTCCCCCTCTCCCGCGTCGCAGCGATCCGAGTGGACACGGGACCGGCACAGATCAGCAGAGAGCAGGTGCAGCGACGTATCGTGGTGGAAAACAACATCCGAGGAAGGGACCTCGGCAGCTTTGTGGCAGAGGCTCAGCGTATCGTGGCGCACGACGTGTCGCTTCCAAGAGGGTACGAATTGAGATGGGGCGGACAGTTTCAGCATCTCCAAGAAGCCACCAGCCGGTTAGCCCTGGTCGTGCCCATCACGCTCCTCTTGATTCTGGGTATCCTGTCGGTGATTTTCGGGGCCATGCGCCCCGCGCTGCTGATTTTTCTCAATGTCCCGTTGGCGTTGTCTGGTGGCATCATAGCCCTCTGGCTACGCGGTTTGCCGCTCAGTATTTCAGCGGTCATCGGATTCATTGCCCTGTTCGGCATTGCGGTACTCAATGGTGTGGTGCTGGTCAGCCACATCCGTTTACTCGAAGCAGAAGGATTGCCAACTGATCAGGCTGTCATACAAGGAGCGATGGACCGGCTCAGGCCCGTGCTGATGACGGCACTCGTCGCCGGCCTCGGCTTTCTCCCCATGGCAGTAGCCACGACGATGGGCGCCGAAGTCCAGCGGCCCCTCGCGACCGTCGTCATTGGAGGCTTAGTCACCTCCACCATTCTCACGCTCTTGGTCATTCCGGCACTCTACCGTCGGCTCATTGGCAACCGGAGATCGTTATTTGGGTTCTTGAGTTCTAACTCAGGCATTTAGGGCGAAGGTCGGAGTTCCGAATACTTCAGCCTTGTATCTTAGGGGTCGCATCATCATGATGAAATGCACCACGAAACAGGGTGTGACAGACCGATCATGCCGTGGTCCGAGGAGACCGGGGGTCAGCGCGGGTCGTCACACCCCCTCACCTGTCACAGCCCGAACAGTTGCGTGGGCCAACGAGCCCGCATCGCAAGGCCGGGCCATCCAGGAGGTTCCTATGAACACGCCCGTATGTGTCGGTATCGATGTCTCCCAGTCCCAACTCGACGTGGCGGTGCGTCCAGGCATATGTTTCTCCGTCACGAATGATGAGCCCGGCTGGACCACCGTGGTGACGCAACTGCGTCGGCTGGCCCCGGTACGCATTGTGCTTGAGGCGACTGGGGGGCTTGAAGTGCCCCTCGCGGGCGCACTTGCCGCCGACGGCCTCCCGGTCGTCGTGGTGAATCCACGACAGGTCCGGGATTTTGCGCGGGCGACCGGCCAGTTGGCGAAAACCGATGCGCTCGATGCCCAGATTCTGGCCCACTTCGCCGAGGTGATTCGCCCGCAGATACGTCCCCTCCCCGATGCCCAAACGCAGGCCCTAGCGGCCCTTGCCACCCGACGACGGCAACTCATCGAGATGCTGACGGCGGAGAAGAACCGTCTGCGCACAGCGGCCCCGTCAATCCGCAAGAGCCTCCGCGCGCATATGGTCTGGCTCCAACGAGCGCGGACCCATACCGACACGGAGCTCGCGCAGGCGATCCAGGATAGTCCGGTGTGGCGAGAGAAAGACGACCTGCTGCGCAGTGTCCCTGGTGTGGGACCAGTGCTCACCACCACCGTGCTGGCGAATTTACCGGAATTGGGCACGTTGACGAACAAACAGATGGCCGCGCTGGTCGGCGTGGCCCCGCTCAATCGTGACAGCGGCACGCTGCACGGGAAACGGATGGTCTGGGGCGGACGCGCACAGGTCCGGGCCACCTTGTATATGGCGGCCATCGTGGCGACACGGTACAACCCGGCAATCAAGACGTTCTATCAGCGCTTGTGTGGAGTGGGCAAAGCCAAGAAGGTGGCGCTCGTCGCCTGCATGCGGAAACTGCTGACCATGCTCAACGCGATGCTCAAGCATCGGACGCGCTGGCGGACGAATCTGCCTCAGCACGCTTGACAGTCAAGACAGTTGCTGACCCCTTCAAAACCGAAAGGTCCACCCCAGCTTGGTGCTGAGTTCCGAGACGTTGGAGTGCCAGCCACGCTCAGTATCGGCATGATGATTAAACACCAGGAAGAGGTCACTCCCCGGTTGCACGGCCCACCGCATCCGACTGTTCAGCCCGAATTCGTGCGACACGTTGTCGTATTGCCCCACCAGATTCCAACTCAGATTGCGCGTGAGAGTCATGTTGAGATTGAGTTGCCCGATGTGCACCGTAAACTTTCCATCCGGCAGATCCAGTTTGACTTGGCTGTAGGTGGCTCCTAGGTTGAAGAAGGTACTGGGCCGCCAGACCAGCCTCGCATCCAGATCCATCCGGCGGCCCTCGCGCACATACTCACAACAGCCGACTTCGATCGACCCGCTCACCGCCCGGGTTGGCGCACTCGCCAGCGCCAGGTAATAGGTCAGGTAGGTATAGTTCCCCGATGGGATCATGACCCCCGGCGCAATTTCGAAGGGGACAAAATATTGCTCCTGAAACAGTATGGGGCCTGCCGAGATACCGTCCTGCGAGGTCGTTGTCAGCCTCAACTCCGGCAGCGAGATCACGCCTTGGATGGTGCGATTGTCCAGCGTGGTCTTGTTCGTGGCCCCTAGTCCCAGCCGCACCGAATCCAGCCCCGCCGGTCGCCAGGAGCGCCCCACCCAGCCCTTGTAGTCGCGTGTGCCTGCCAGGTCGATAAACCCCAAGGCGGGGTTGAATGTGGCCCCTGATTGTCCAAATGTGAGCCCCGCATCCCAGGTAAAATTCGGATAGAGGAGCTTCGCGCCAAACGCATTGCCGGTCTGCCCTTCCCCCTCCGACCGCATGACATAGGCGTCCAGCTCGGCCACTTGCGACGTCCCCAGAAAGTTCGAGCTTTTGAGGGTCAAGTCTGCGCCCCCCAGGAGATTATCGGCTTTACTCGCGGGATTGCCGTGGGTAAAGACCACCCCGATGGATGATTCGTCGAAAATACCCATGCTCGCCCGGCCCACGGAGAGATTCTTGGAGTTGAGGCCATCCGTCTTGTCGGCCTGGACCGAGAGCAGGCCGAAATTCACCCGCCCCACTTGGCCGGTGACCTTCACCCCGGCCAGTAGATCGATCGGCGTCCGATCGAGGCCCAGGCCGATGCGCCGGGAGAAGAACGGCAGGGGCGTTTGCTCCGTGCCGGCAAACTTAAAATAGTTGGCATCCTGGTTGAAGAAGCGGCGCTTCTCCGGAAAGAAGAGCGGGAACCTGGTCAGATTGACTCGCCGATCGTCCACCTCCGTTTCCGCAAAGTCGGTATTGACGGTGAGGGCCGCGGTCACGGACGGGGTCACCTTATAATAGAGATCCCCGCCCGGCTTGAAGAGGAACGTATCGTTCCCGCCCGGCGTCTCGCGGGTGCCCGTGAACTTGGCGTAGGGCACGAGATCGATTCCGAGGCCCTGCCGCAGGCCGGTCAGTCCCTCCAAGTTCCCCGCATCGCCCATCGTGACCACTTGCTTGGTGCGGGTGGCGGCCGTCCACCGCATGGTTTCGTTCCTGCGGGGAATGACGCGCTCCACGTTAAAGCCCCACGTGGTCTGGTCGGGATCGAAACTGATCGTCTTCATCGGGATCGCCAGCTCAGCAGTCCAGCCCTGCTCGTCGATCACGGCCTCGGCATGCCAGATGCCATCCCACTCGAACTGGATCTGCAACCCGCCGTTCTCCGTGTCGGTATGGGGCGTAATGAGGCCATCGCGTCGGTTGGCCACGGCATTGACTTGAAAGTAATAGCCCCGCCGCCTGTCATGGAACGGATCGAGCGCCACCGCCACAAAATCATCTTGATCCATGGCAATATCGCGCTGGCGTTCCTTGGCAATAATCTTTTCCGGTTCAGAATCGAAGGCCCGGACCCCGATGTACACATAATCGGCGTCGAAGAGCAGCCGCACCTCCGTCCGGGCACTCGGCGGGGCGCCTGCATTCGGAAAGGCCTGGGTAAACTCCGGCAGCACCGCCGCCCGCCCCCAGGCCGTGTCGGAGAGGCGGCCATCGATGATCGGAGGCTGCTCGGTCTTGACCATCTGCACACGACGGAGGGAGTCGTCTACGGCAGGAGCCTCGACCGGCGGTGGGGCCGTATTGAACAGGTCCGCCCCCGCAGCTGGCGTGGCGCTGAGCCAGCCGCCTGCGAGCAGGACACAGGTCAGCACCGCCACGACCCTCTGCCGCATCATGCTCCCTGCGCCACATCGTCCTGCGAAGCACTCATCAGAATCGTCCGCCGTCGGCACCTCACCGTTGGCACCCCCCAATTCACACATGCGAGACAGTCGCAGGGGTAGTCCGCCGCGCGTGCGCCACCGCCTTCGCCCGCCGCTTCTTGAGCCACAGGTAGATGCCGGTGACCGAGAGCATCGCCACGATGACGCCCATCACGCAGACGAAGATCTTGAACGGCAGGCCCCAGATCGCCGCCATATGGAGCGTAAGGATCCAAGTGGTGATGGTGCTGCCTGCATCCTGACCGGAGGGGAGGAGTAACCCAGCAAACGTTCCGGTTGTGTCATCGAACAGCACCGTGGTTCCGCCGAACTCGTCGCTCACATCCTGGTTGCTCTGCACCGTATAGAGGAACAGGCCCTTCTCAGAGGTATACACAAGGCTTTCCTCGCGCTGAACAATGAAGCCATGCATGCGTGCTTGTTCGGTCATCAGCCGAACTCCAATGGTATGCGCCTCACGCCAGTCCAGCACAGGATCCGGTTGCGGAGACTGGATGGCGGGCCTATCGCCGTAGGGGTCCTGCATGTCGAACAGGACTTTCATCACCGGGTAATACACCTGCTCGCTGAGATTGAAGGCCACGCTCGACCAAGCCAGCACGAACAACATGATCCAGGTCCATAAGCCACTCGCGCGATGCAGGTCGAAGTTGAGGCGAAAGGGTGAGCTTCGCCAGTTGACCAGCCACGACGGCATCCATCGAATCCACCAGGAGGGGCGCACATCCAGGTGTGATGCCGCACCGTCTGTCCGCCTGCGAGGCAAGCTCGGGAAGGTCAGATAGACCCCAATGAAACAATCGAGCGTCCAGATCACCGCCGCAATCCCGAACAGCCAAGTGCCGATGGAGCCGGGGACCGCGAGCCGGTAATGCAGCGCCACGATGAAGGGAATGACGTTCTGCCTCGTGAGCGGCCAGAAGTCATCTGAAACCTTCGCCCGTGACAGCTCGGCCCCGGTGTAGGGATCGAGCATCAGGGTATTGAAGGCGAGGTCAAAAGGTTGGCCGGTAGCCGGGTCTTCTCGCGGCTCGAGGCGCACCGCATAGGCTTCGTCAGGTTTCCGTTGAAAGGTGATGGTATTGATTCGGCCCTGCGGCAGCAGCGACAGCCCGTGCGCTCGTAGCGAGAACGGATCGAGCATCGGCCGCCCCTGTGCCTCGACCCGCGGCAGCGGATTGAGCCAGTGATTGAGCTCGTTATCGAAGGCGAGAATGCTGCCCGTCAGGCCCGCCACAATAAGGAAGAAGGCCATGAACAGCCCGGCGTAGCGATGCGCCAATACCCAGAACTGGCGTGTCGTGGACACCCACTCCTTACTTGACCGGTTCGTTCCACTCATGGAATAATTCCTTACCTGAACGAGCGAGCAGGAATTTCACCTGTCAGGATTGGAGGTTCTATGTTGGCCAGCATGACGGACAAGGGACAGGTCACGGTTCCCAAAGACATCCGTGATCGACTCGGCATTGCGGCGGGCAGCAAGCTCGATTTTGAGGTCCAGGACGACGGCACCATCCGAGTGAGGGTGTTGGTACGCGGAGCCGACAATCTGTTCGGCATCGTCCGTCGCCCAGGGATGACGCCGCGGAGCATCGACGCAATGGATGAGGGTATCGCCGCCTCGGTGAAGGCCCGCAACCGCCGGTCGCGCACGTGATCGCGCTCGATACCAACGTGCTGGTGCGACTCGTCACCCGTGACGACGAGGCGCAAGCGCAACGCGCCAAGGCGGCGTTCGACGCGCAGGCCGGCGAGCCTGGCGGATTGTTCATCGCCGACGTAGTCCTGGCCGAGCTCTGTTGGACGCTGGCGCGCGCCTACCGGCTTGCGCGTCCCGACATCGCGCGCACCGTGCGCGCCCTGCTCGATAACAGCAGCATCGCCTTCGAATCGCCGGATGCCGTGCGAGCGGCTCTGATCAGCTTCGAGGCAGGGGCGGTGGATTTCCCCGATTGCCTGATCGTGGCCAAAGCCCGCCACGCCGGGTGCAGCCGCGTCTTCACCTTCGACCAGCGCATGACCTCGCTGCCCGGTGTCGAACTGCTGTAATCGGCACGTCCCTCTCATCGTCCGATGCGCCTCATTCACCCTCCATCCGGGTCAAGCCCAAGAACATCCAAGATGATCCCCGTGCGGCATCAGTGCCAAGGCCGCTCGCGCAGGTCGAACGGATTGAGCATCGGTCGTCCCTGCGCCTCCACCCGCTGCGGCAGATTGAGCCAGCCGTTGAGCTCGCCATCGAAGGCGAGAATGCTGCCGGTGAACCCGGCCACGATGAGAAAGAAAGCCATGAACAGCCCGGCGTAGCGATGAATCAATACCCAGAAACGACGCGTCATGACCGGCCGTTGCTTCTCCATGTGGCCATGGCTAATACTCAATTCGAATCGACCCCAAAAACGTGCGCGGGGTGGCGAAGTTGACAAAGCCGATATTTCCAAAACCGAGAGAAAAAGCATTGGTGGAGTAGGTCTGGTCCAGCAAATTATCGACATTCAGTTGCGCCGTGACCTTTGACGTGCCGACGTAATAGCTGTATCCGGTCATGAGTCCTACCAAGACATAGCCGGAGGATTTAATGGTATTATCATTATCAACCACGCCATCCTGCCCATTCACACCACCGCCGAGCTTAAAGCCCTTCAGATCCCCTTGCTGAACCTCGTAGGTGGTCCACACACTACCCACATTGCGCGGCACGAACTGCAGGCGGTTGCCCACGGGAATAGTATTATCTTTAGTCACGCGAACATCCTGATTGGCGTAGGTGGCAATCACGTTCCAGCCCGGCAGGATTTCACCCTGGATATCCAATTCAGGCCCCTTGCTTCGGACCTCGCCGACTGCGAGAGAGCACGGGCCGCCACCGCAATCGAATAGATGCGCGGGATCCGGCGTGGCCACATTTGTCTTGGTCAGGTTGTAATAGGCTAGGGTCGCCCGCAGGCGGCCATCGAAGAACTGGGTCTTGGCTCCCACTTCCCATTGCTGGGCGCTCTGGGGCGGCAAGGGCTTGCCCCCGAAGCCACGGCCATTATTCGCGCCAAAATTCTCCGCATAATTGCTGTACAGGCTTAACCAATTTTTCGGTTGCCACAACAGGCCTACACGCGGCGTGACGGCTTGGTCTGTTTGTGGATCGCCTGGGGTGAACACCCCTTCCGCGCCCGCGCTCTTACTTGTCGTGTGCACATTTTGGTAGCGCAGACCACCCATGACATGGACGTTGTAGGGTAACGTGATCTGGTCTTGCAGATACAGACCGTAATTATCGGTGTAGGACTTCCCTATAGTTCTCGTAGACTCATCGATACCTGCAGGAGTACCTGGATGGATGGGATGATCGAGACTGATGGTTGAAAGATCATTAGAATTCGCTTGGTCTCCGGAAGAGTTCCATCGATAATAATCGCCGCCGAACAGCAAGACATGCTCAAGCCCCCAGGTCTTGACGTGTCCGGTCAGATCCAGATTGGTGGCAACCGTATCGTTTCTAAAGTTACCACGGGCAAGAAGGCGGTCCACCGTACGGCTAACCAGATCAATATTGAGTGGGAATGCGTATCCATCTGTGTTGTCGTCCTGCCTTTTGAAAGACACCTGGTGCTTGATGGACCAGTCGTCGTTGAACTGGTGCGACCAGTTGAAGCCCACGAAAATATGTTCAGATTTTAGTCTATTACGCTCCAACAGGTTCCGGCTATGGGGGAGATCGACCAAGTGATTATTAACGAGAGGCAAGAATTGGATATCTAGACTGGACAGCTTATGGAGGTAGTTCATTTCCAGGGTCGCCTGGGTGCGGGGGCTGATGTTCCATGTTACTATCGGCGCCAGGAACACATCCTCGCCCGTGACCAGATCGCGGAACGAGCCGCTGTTCTGATAGGACATATTGAACCGGTACAGCAGGGTCTCGTCTTTCGTCAACGGGCCGGTGGCATCGATGCTGGTGCGGTACAGGTTGTAGGAGCCAAACTGCTGGGTAAGCGAATAATACGGCGTCGCCAGGGGCTGCTTGGTGATGATATTTACCATGCCGCCTGGCTCGACCCGCCCGTACAGAATCGCCGCTGGGCCCTTGAGCACTTCGATGCGCTCCACATTGGCAAATTGCAGGCCAATGGGACCACCAGTACCCTCCATCCGAAACCCGTTGCGGAACAGGGTGCCGGTTTCGAAGCCGCGTAAAAAGAGAGTTACATCATTAAAGGTTCCCGTATGCGTGGTGACACCGCTGACATTCTTCAAGGCTTGGTCGATCTGGATGACCTGCTGATCCTTCAATACTTGTTGTGAAATCACCTGTACGTTCAGCGGCGTTTCCATGATCGGTGTGTTGGTCTTCGTGCCGCTGGTGGCGTTCGGAACCCTGTACGATTCTCGCTGCGCGACGACAAGTACCGGCTTGGCCTCGACGACTGGCACCTCTCCCTTTTCCTGAGGTTCGATGGGTTGGCCTGAGCCGATCGGTGGGATCGGCACAGGAGGTGTCACCGTAGGCGAGGGGGAAGCTTCGGGTGGAGTCGGCTCAACCGCCTCCGTCGTTTTGGCTGTTTCCGTTGGTGGTGGTGGCACCTCCTGACTCTGCTGGGTCGGCACCGGCTTGATCGGCCCGATGCAGGCCGTCAGGGCGATGGTCATCAGGAAGGCCCCGAGAGCAATTGAAAGGCCCCGGCTTATGATGCGTGAAGATTTGCGCTGGGGACAGGCGTGTGTGGTCAATGACACGTTCATGATGCTCCTTGTTGATTCTCATGGCCACCGGCCCTCTTCGAGGGAAAGATCCTCAAAGGAAGGTAGACGACCGACGATGGACGCAGGAATGCGTTACGCGAGAATCAGCGTGGGAGGAGCACGGAGGCTGTGGCTGAGCGAATAAAAGAGTGGCGGCGGTCGGTCACGCGCGGCATGCGGATGAGGCAGCAGGGCGGTGAGGCGCTCATGGGGAGCAGATTCATCGAAGGGAATATCGAGTGTGGCCGATACCTGAGGCGGGTTGATCGGGGAGGAGGGATGCACACAGATTTCGTTGCAGTGCGACCCCTCAGGCGACAGGACATAGTGCTCGGCGAGTTCACCCCCGGTCCAGAGCGGAGTGATCCCGCTCACCCAGCACATCAGCGGCAGGAGAAGACAGGCAATTGGTATCTTCCAGTTCATATCCGGGACTCGATCCACAAGACACAGGCCCACAAGGCTACACTTCTAGCCCAGCCTCCCCTACTTGTCTACCGACGTCTGCTCACGGATGCTACAGTTTTTTCCATGGCTCCGCGCGAATGCGCACACTCGGGGCCAGATCAAATTCTTCAAAACCGAAAGGTCCACCCCAGTTTTGCACTCAGTTCGGAAACTTTGGAGTGCCAGCCACGCTCGGTATCGGCGTTGTGATTGAACACCAGAAAGAGGTCGCTGCCCGGTTGCACGGCCCACCGCATCCGACTGTTCACACCGAATTCGTGCGACACATTGTCGTATTGCCCTACCAGATTCCAACTCAGGTTACGAGTGAGGGTCATGTTGAGATTGAGTTGCCCGATATGCACCGTAAACTTTCCATCCGGGAGGGCCAGCCTGACCTGACTATAGATCGCCCCCAGATTGAACCAGGGACTGGGCCGCCAGACCAGTTTGGTATCCAAGTTCATGCGAGAATTCATTTCTGCTTGAACCCAAGGTTGTAGAAATCGACTTCAGCTGGACACCTGAGTCGTTATCCCTTTTTGCGCAGGGGGAGTGCACCTGTCCAGAGCTGCCGGATCGTTTCTTGCTCAACTGGAACGGACAGGCTACAATCTGTCCATGGTGAATTGGCGCCGGTTCAGGCCGGCGGATTTCGAGTATGATTTCGATGCGGACAAGCTTGCTGCGCACCGGGTTACGTTTGAGGAGGCTGTTGAGTGTTTCTTTTCCGATTTTGAAGTGCGACGGAACAAATCGTATCCGGATCGGTTCCAACTGATTGGGACCACCATCGGTGGACGGCAACTGAAGATCATTTTCCAACTCAAACCGAACCAGATCGTTCGGATCATCACAGGGTGGCCGCTATGAAAACGAAGCCTGAACCCCGCTCACGTCATGAGTCCGCTATTGACGAACTGGTCACGGCGCAAGCCGATGACGACCGAGCCTGGACCGCTCCGATCCGCGTCCGTAGAACAAAACCTACGGCGATTTCCCTTTCCCCGTCCCAGGCCACACAAGCGGCGTATTTTGCGCGCCTGCATCATGAACGTGATCTCGACTCGTGGGTGCGCCGTGTCGTTCAAGAGCGGTTGGACTGGGAGCAGGCTGCATTCGCTGTTGTGAAGCGCCGCCTGCGCAGGAAGCCTGCCTAAAGCAACCGACCCAAAAGCACAGGTAACTCCTCAGGTGTTCAGCCTTCAGTCTGAACCCCTGAGCCCTTCAAAACCGAATGGTCCACACAAGTTTGGTGCTCAGTTCCGAGACTTTGGAATGCCAGCCGCGCTCGGTATCGGCATTGTGATTGAACACCAGAAACACGTCGCTGCCTGGTTGCACGGCCCAGCGCATCCGACTGTTCATACCGAATTCGTTCGACACATTGTCGTATTGTCCCACCAGGTTCCAGCTTAGGTTTCGCGTGAAGGTCATATTGAGATTGAGCTGCGCGATATGCACGGTAAACTTTCCATCCGGGAGGGCCAGCCTGACCTGACTATAGATCGCCCCCAGATTGAACCAGGGACTGGGCCGCCAGACCAGTTTGGTATCCAAGTTCATGCGGTGGCCCTGGTTGAGATAGGCGCAACAATCGAGATGAATCGATCCTGCCACGGCCCGCGTCTTCGCACTTTCCAGAAAGAGGTGATAGGCCAGCCAGGCATACTCTCCGGGAGGAATGATGACGCCGGGCGCGATTTCAAACGGCGCGAAGTACTGCTCGCGCGTCACAAGGGGGGCAAAATTAATACTATCTTGCGAGGTCGATTTCACCGTCACATCCGGAAACGACAGGCTGCCGGTGATCGGACGCCCATCGAGTGTCGTCTTATCATCGGCGTAGAGCCCAAGCTTGACCGAATCAAGCCCCTCCGGCCGCCACGCGCGCGCCAGATATGCCGAATAGCTCCGCGTACCCGCCTGGTCGATAAACCCCAACGCCGGGTTGAAGTTGGTGCCCAGCTGGTCAAAGATAAGCCCCGCATCCCAGGTAAAATTCGGATAGAGCAGCCGTCCGCCAAAGGCATTCCCGGACTGCCCGTCCCCCTCCGACCGCATGAGATAGGCATCCATCTCCACCACTTGCGAGGTCCCCAGGAAGTTCGAACTCTTCAGGGTGAGATCCGCCCCCCCCAGGCGGTTCTCGGCATTCCGTAACGGATTTCCGTTGGTGAAGATCACGCCCACAGACGATTCGTCGAGAAACCCCACGCTCGCGCGCCCCACGGTGAGATTCTTGGAATTGAGGAAATCCGTCTTGTCAGCCTGAACGGACAGCAACCCCATGTTGAAGCGTCCGACTTCGCCGGTGACCTTCAGTCCCCCCAGCAGATCGATGGGCGTCCGATCAACGCCCAGTCCCATGCGCCGCGAGAAGAACGGCAACGGCGTCGTCGGCCCGCCTCCGCCAAACTGAAAATAGTTGCCGTCTTGGAGGAAGAATCGTCGCTTCTCCGGGAAAAACAACGGGAATCGCGTCAGGTTGACCTTCCGATCGTCCACTTCTGTTTCAGCAAAATCGGTATTGATCGTGAGGGCCGCCGTGACAGAAGGCGTCACTTTATAATAGAGATCCCCGCCAAGCTCGAAGGGGAACTTATCGTTACCGCCTGGCGTCTCGCGTCTTCCCGTGAATTTGGCGTAGGGCACGACATCCACCCCGAGACCCTGCCGCAGGCCGGTCATCCCGTCCAGCTGGCCCGCATCGCCCATCGTGACCACTTGTTTGGTGCGGGTGGCGGCGGTCCACCGCATGGTTTCGTTCTTGCGCGGGATGACGCGCTCGACGTTAAAGCCCCAGGTGGGTTGGTCTGGGTCGAAACTGATCGTCTTCATCGGAATCGCCAGCTCCGCCGTCCAGCCCTGCGCATCGATCAGGGCTTCGGCGTACCAGATGCCGTCCCACTCAAACTGGATCTGCAACCCGCTGCCTTCCTCCGTATCGGTGTACGGCGTAATGAGGCCATCGCGGCGATTGCCCAGCGGGTTGATCTGAAAGTAATACCCCCGGCGCCGGTCATGGAACGGATCGAGCGCGACAGCCACGGAGTCATCCCCGGCCATCTCGATATCGCGCTGGCGTTCCTTCGCGATAATCTGCTCCGGCGCGGCGTCGAAGGCCCGGACCCCAATGTACAGAAAGTCGGCGTCGAAGAGCAGCCGCACCTCCGTCCGGGCACTGGGCGGAGTGCCCTCATTGGGAAACGACTGCGTCAACGCTGGCAGTACCGCGGCTCGCGCCCAGGCGGCGTCGTCCAGGCGGCCATCGATGACCGGAGGCTCCGCGGTCTTGACCATCTGCACACGACGGAGGGAGTCGCTGACGGCAGGCGCCTCGACACGCGCGGGGGCCGCAGGGAGTAGATCTGCCCCCTCGGATGGCCTGACATTCAGCCAACCGCCCACGAGTAGCACACCGACCACCAACGTCACGACCCGTTGCCGCATCATGCGCTTCTCACCATATCGGCCTGCAATTCACATGTCGGACCGTCCGTCGTCTGTACGTCACCGTAGGCGCTCCCATTGACGCGTGTGACACAGTCATCGATTCGGCGCGTGGAGGTTGGACGTTGTTTTCGTCCGCCGTTTCCGCCACCACATGCGGAAACCAGTGACGTAGATCACCGGACAGGCCAGCCCGCTCACGAAGACCATCAGACGGCCAGCCCAGCCGAACGCCTGGCCGGAATGCAGCGGCCATTGCCAGTCCAGGAACGCTTCTCCGGCGCTGCGCCTTTTAGCGGGATCGCGCACCTCCAGAATGGCCCCGCTAAATTGATCGATGGTGACCGTCCGCTCAGACCAGAACGCACTCAGCCCCGGCACCGCTCGCCGGCTCACCAGATAGACGCCCGTCTCACCGTCCGGATATGTTGCTGCGGCAATCGCCAGGGCTCGTTCCGCTCCGATAGACGCCAGGCCAGGCACCGGTGTCGAATGTGGCGCCTCCGCTGGGCCCCGGGTGGCCGGAGAGAACAATTGCACCATCCAGACGAACGGCCCATTCACAATCATATCGACCCCCGATAGCAACACCGCGCCCAGGCTTTCGACGGCTGATCAGCATAGACGGCGAAGACGCCTTCGCTGCTTCCCGGCCCATAGATCTGGGTCACACGGCTGCCCGGCGACACCTGTAACGCAGCAGCCAGTATCTCTCCTAACGACCGGTATTCCTGCTCTCCAGCCGGTACGCCTGACGGGACTGTCACCGTGAGCAGGGCCGGATTCAACCACTCGTCGATCTCCTGCCAACACACGAGCATGCTGCCGGTCACTCCGAAGACGACCAGCAGCGCCCCCACGAACAGACCCAGATACGAATGCACCTCGATCCACAGCTGACGCCATGCCCGACGGCGGCTGAGGCCGGTCGCTCCCCTGCCCGCCGGACCGGCAAGATCGTGAGACGGTGAATGTGTGGCGACTGTATCCCCCATTGTCCTAGCACTCCATGCGAAGTGAGCCGGCACAGACCCTTGGGATCTCGGGCGCAATCCCGCTCCTGAAAATGGCAGAATCGCTCGGTAATCAGACCGAGAGTGATCAACCCGTAACACAGCCTCGCATCAGACGCGGCCTGTGGCTGGCTCAGAAATATTCAGTGGCTTCGTGTAACTGGAATCAGGAGAGGAAGAAGGGAGGACCACGGCCGTGAGCCGCAATCAGGGGTCTCCCTCCATAGGAAACCGCAAGCAGGAACAGAGGGGCGAATAACGAGACAATAATCGGCAGACGGGGCACCTCGGGCAGGATAAACGCCGACTCATCCTGGGTGACGGCGCAGGCCCAGTTGAGCAGGGGACTGGCGTCGACCCGGCCATGATGGCACGGATTCAGGTCGCTCCCAGTGTGGAGGTGAAAGCTGCGGCTGGTCGGCCTCTCGAGGTCGGTGAAGCAGGTAAAACAGACGAAGCTAACCGTCAGCCGGATGCCAACAAGCAGGAAGACAACCAGCAAGACCAGTGAGGGGACCTGACCGCTTCGTCGGCGGGCATGCATGAAGTGGAGCACGTCGTTCACCAGATATACCTATTGAGCGAAAGGGGCGTAATTGTACCCAACAGTGAGCGAGCTGTCTACCGACGGATGCTTACATATGCCACAATATTCGCGGTTGGACAACGGTGTGTCAGATTATGGCCACTCCATCCCTCCTTCATACATGCGATCCCGCCATCGGTCGAACACGCCGTGCGTGCGCCACCGCATTCGACCCGCGGCTTCTTGAGCCACAGGTAGACCCCGGTCTGTTTCTATCGCTTCCACCACAGCACAAAACCGGTCATCGCCATGAGTGCCGGCGCAAGGCCGACGAACACGTAGAGGAGCCGTGACGGTTCGCCGGCGAACGTGCCGATGTGGAAGGCATAGGCGACGGTTTCGAACTTCGTCCACATGGATTGATGATTGATGTCGATGCGCTCGACCACCTCACCTGTGAGTGGGTCGAAGGCGACGGCACTTGCACCGAATCCCAGCAGTGGCGATGTGCCCGGTACATCGCCACTCACGCGGACTGTGTCACCGGTCACGAAGGGAATGTACATCGATCGGACGACAAATCCAGGAAAGACGTCACGCGACTGTGCGAGCATCGCGCCCACCGACGCGCCCGTTGCTGGGGCAGGCTGGTACGTTCGCGTGGCCCAGGTCTCCGGGTCAAAGGCTGTTCGATTCATAAGAAAGCCGCTGAAGAAGATCGCCGCCACAAAGAACAGCGTCCAGACACCTGCAATGCCGTGCAGGCCAAAGGCGGCCGTCCGCCAGTTGGCCCAATGCACCCGTTTCCGGCACAGCACTACAGAGAGAAAATGTTTGCGATAGAGCCAGATTCCTGTGACGAGTGACACCCCCACCGCAACGGTGATGAGTCCCATCCACAGCACACCGATCAAACCGAGATGCACGCTATAATGGAACGTGAGGAGCCACTGCATGACATGGCTGGGATCTCGATGGGACCCGTCGCGTAAGACCGTGCCGCTGTAGGGATCGAGATTGAGGACAGCACTGCCGTCCATCCCATAATCGTGCTTGTCAAAATAGAGGCGAAATTCATAGGAGTCGTCGGGGCGCGTTGGAAACCACAGGATGATCATGCCGGTCGCATCAGGATGCCTCGTGCGGGCGATCCGCGCCAGTTCATCTAACGGGAGCGGCGTCCCTGTCGGCGTCACCGTCAGTCGATCATGGTTCCACCAATGGTCGAGTTCTTGCCAGTAGACAAGCGCCGAGCCGGTGAGGCTCGCGCTGATGACGAACAGGCCGACCACCAGCCCCACCCACTGGTGGAGCGTGAAGAACACTGCACGCGACGGTGTGTTTCCCATGTGCGGTCTCACTCAGGTGAGCCGACTCTCGCCTGTGCGAGAGCCGGCACCTCAACCCACCATATCCCTCTCGATCGCACATCGTCCCGACCACCCATCACCCGGGTCAATAACTGATGCTGTAGCCGATCGTGGCCGTGGTTCCTCGCGCGGCAACATTGAAGCTGTTCGTGAACGCAATCTGATTGAACGGTAGGACGTACTGCTGATTCAAGAGATTCTCGATGCCGAACCGTAAGGTCCCTGGCCCGGCTTTGACGGTGGTGATGAAGTCGACGATAAAGTATTCCGTCATCGAGAAGGGATCGCCGAAGGGGTCGAGGCCCGAGTTGAACGCCGTCAGTGAGCGCCTGCGGCTTCCGGAGTACAGCATTTGGAGCCGGTTGCGCCATTGCCATTCCGGCACCGTCAGATGCTCAAGATAGCCGGTAATCTTCTGCGGCTGGAGGCTGAATCCATTGAGGGGTACGCGGACGTCGGGATTGAAGGCAATCGTATTATCCCCTTCAACGAAGGTGTAGGACCCTCCAATCCGCCAGCCTTCGTATGGCTGCACGTCCAGCGTGGCCTCGACTCCATAGATAGTTTGTGGACTCCGCTGCAGCGATTGGGTGAACTGATCGAAATTGAGACCCAGGCTCGATTTGGAGATGTATCCAGAGAGAGAGCTCTGGACCTTGCTCCATTTGCCTCGCAGACCGAGTTCGTAGTTATTGACGCGCTGCGGCTGCAACTTGGAGAGGGCGATATTGCTGCCGGGCGTTGCGAACAACGCCGAATCGATCGATCCGACGGGCACGTTGAACCCCTGACTGAAGTTGAAGAACAGGTCCAAGGGGTCGATCAAATGGTACACAAAGCCGGCATTGAAGACCGTGGCGTCGAATTTCACCGAACCGGCAGGAGTAAAGTTGCCCACACCGTCGGTGAAATCGCTGCTCGAAATCCCGAGCCGTTCGTGCCGCACCCCGCCGCGCACGACGAGCGCGGAAATCGGCGTCCACTCGCCTTGGGCGAATCCCGCAATCGAATCAAACACCCGCGACGGCAACAAGGGCGTTTGACCGATCTTGCGAAAGATTCGTCCGCCCGAGGCATCGAGGCTCGCGGGATCGTAGAGGTTCTGCCTATTGTCGCCATGCTGACTCGAGAAGTCCATGCCATAGGTCACCAGCGGCTTGCCGTACAGGGGAATAGGCGTCGTAATTTCGACTCGCGTCCCGAGCACATCCGTTTGCGGCAACCCTTGCACTACATCGGTGCCTCCGAAGGGTCTGACGTCGAAGGTGGGGAAAGTCGTCCGCTGGCTGCGATAATAGCCCTGGATATGCACGCGGCTGTCGAGAAAGAGGTGCGGATGGGAATAGTCCAGGCTGATCTGCGAATTCGTCAGTTTGGGTTGCTCGTCGAGCGAAAGACCGGGGATGTATCTGGCGTTGGTGCGAGGGAGCGCATCCACCGAAGGATCGGGGAAATGATTGGTGTCCTGCTGGGATTCCTTTCGGTTGAACGTAAGCTGCAGGCGGTGCTCCCCGAAGGTGGCTCCGAACTTACTGAGTACATTGTACGATCTCGTATCAGCAAATCCGCCGATGGTATTCGTGCCAGGCATCGTTCGAGACCCTTCGGCGTCGAACATGCCACCTTGGTTATTAAACGTGCCGACGATATTGTAATCGAACCAGTCTTTTCTCCCTTGGAATCCCTGCGTGATGGTTCCGCTGAGACCTCGCGCCACCCGGGTTAAGGACCCGCTCCCTTGCACGTCGGTATAGAAGCTGGGCTTTCCTTCTCCCGCTTGCTTCGTGATGATGTTGATCAGTCCCCCGGTGGCACCGTTGCCATAGATCGCGGTGGCGCCACGGACGATCTCGATCCGTTCGATGGCGCTGGGGTCGATGTGGGCAAGGTCCAACTGAATGGTGGGGCTGCTCAATTGCGGCACGCCATCGATCAAGACGGAGATTTGGCGCCCGCGGATCGTCTGCGAGGTGCCCGTGTCCATCGCGCCATCGTTCTGGGACATGCCGGGCACCAGCTTGGGTAGAATCTGTCCCAAGCTTCGGCTGGACGACACCGCAAGCTGTTGTTGGATCTGCTGTTCCGTGACGATGGTCACGGACTGGTTCAAGCTCCCGAGCGTCGTCGGGGTCCGTGTGGCGGAAATGACGACGTCCGATGCGCTCACGGCCGGGATCTCTTCAGACTGTTCCGTACTGCCCGACTCTGCCGCCAACAGCGGAAGAGCCGGATACAAGACGAGCAGACCGATGGCGATAATGACTCGATTTCTAACGGTGGAATACACAAGATGTCTCTTCATGGCGGCACAAAATCCTTTCATCCCCTGCGTGGGGTCCCTCTGAGAGTCAGCGCATTACGGCGGAGCACGTTACCCGCCATGCGGCACAGGGTCACACGGTCTGCTCCCAGGCTGGTGCCCACCCGGCATCAGACGATGCTAGGCTCAGCACACAGGCAGGCTTGGACTGCATGGGTCCCCCGGCTCGTGAATGTTTACTGACGTTGTAGACTTGAGGCTAGGAGTGCGAGACAGGAGGACCACGGCCGTGCGCCGCAATCAGGGGTCTCCCTCCATAGGAGACCGCGAACAGGAACAGAGGGACGAACAACGAGACAATGATCGGCAGCCGAGGCACCTCGGGCAGGATAAACGCCGACTCATCCTGGGTGACGGTGCAGGCCCAGCTGATAAGAGGATTGGCTTCGACCCGTCCATGATGGCACGGAATCAGGTCGCCCCCAGCGTGGAGGTGAAAGCTGCGGCTGGTCGGCTTCTCGAAGTCGGTGAAGCAGGTAAAACAGACGAAGCCGGCCACGAGACGGATACTGACCAGGAGGCATGCAACCAACAAGACCAGTGTCGGAGGCTGACCCGTTCGTCCGCGGACATGTATGAAGTGGAGTTCGCGGTTCACCAGATACACCTATCGAGCAAGAGGGTGATTATCATACATATCCATAAGCGCCTCTCTATAGAATAGAAGGGAGGGAATTTATATCGTATGGTCTCCCCTGTCTACCGACGTCTGCTCACGGATGCTACAAAATATGGCGGGCAGGCCTGAAGGCTTGTTCGTGGATGTACTTCGCTCACGATCCATGCAAGGTCTTGTACTGCGCGAGGAGTTCGCTGACGCGGCGACGGAGTACGTTGTTCATGACCACGCACGGAATGGCGACCAGCAGCCCAGCCGCGGTGGCCTTGAGCGCAAGGCTCAGGCCGATCATGATCGATGCCACCGCCAACGTTCCAGATGTGCCCATCGTGTGAAACGTGAGCATGATGCCGAGAACCGTCCCGAGCAGTCCGATATAGGGGGCATTCGCCGCAACGGTGCCGATCACCACCAGTCGCCTGGTCAACGCGACTTCGCACAGATCGAGTGTGGGAAACTGCCTTATGTCCACCCGTCGAAAGAACAACCCGCGCTCCACCGCCACCCCGATCGCCCAGAAACTCAGCCCCAGCAAAAGCCCGATGACACCATACTCGACAAGTTCTTTGAGCCCTTCCATCAGAACACACGGTCCTTTCTGCAACAGCTGTTCTCGATATTACTTGTCGTCACGCTTCATCCGCCACGTGTGCGTGGCGGGACCTCAGTGATCGATCCGATTCTCGGAGATCAGTTTATCGACCGAGTTGCCGATCACGCGCAAGCTCTGCTTACCGATTTTAGTCGCGGCCAACTTTCCTTCTTCGACCCACCGATAGACTGTCCAGCGGCTTACATTCAGAACCAGCGCCGCCTCGTTGACCCTGAGTAATTGCTTGTTCATCTTGACCTCGCTTTCTGTCGTCGTCGGACTCATCACATTGTGAGAAGGCATCCGGGGAGGAGGGCGCCTGAAGGACGCCCTCCTCTCAGCCCGAAATCGCCTTGCGTGTTCCGACAAGCTAGAACAGTCCCAGCGTCACACCTCCATAGAAGGCCCGGCCATAGCCCGCAAAGAAAGCCTGTTGGAGGGCGGCAGCGCCGGCTGTTTCACCCGTGATCACCTGGCCAGATGCGGCGTACTTTTTATCCGCGATGTTGTCCACCTCAAAAAAGATTTTGGCGAATCGGAACCAGGAGTTGTTCAGCTCGAAATTCTTGTGAATGTTCACATTGGCGACCACATAGGAGGGGATACTAAACGTGTTGCTGTTGTTCAGGAAGTAGCTGTTGTAATAACTGCCTTCAACCCAGGCGCCCCATCCGGTCGGCCAATGATCGTAGGCGACTTTAGAATTCAAGACATCGGTCGGCACGTTCGGTACATTTTTCCCGTCTCGAACCAAGAATCCGGCTGCGGTATTCACCTGGTCCGAGAAGTTCGTGTATTTGGCGTCAATGTGTGTATAGGCTCCAGTGAGTCGCAGGCCCGTCGCCGGCCGCCAATCATAGCGGGCCTCGATTCCTCGATATTGAGACGAGTCGGCGTTCACTGTCGCCACGTTCGAACCCGACACCGCTCGCGAAATCAACTCATCCTTAAAGAACGTCCAGAACCCGACGAGTTCAACCGTCAGGGTCTGGGTCAGCTTGGACTCCGTCCCGATCTCAAAGTTGGCATTTTTCTGCGGCTTCAGGTTGAAGTTTGTCCCCGGTTGACCGGTGATCGGATCTCTCAGAAGATTGCCGAAACCAGGAATCCCATATCCCGTCGAGGCCCGGACCCAATGCCGATAGGCCTCCGCCGGTTTCCAACTCAGCGACATTTCCGGCGCCCAGTTGGTGAAGGTTCGGCTTGCGCTGATAGGAGCTGGATTTGCACCGCCGGTATAGTTAATCGCTTGCACACTCAACATTGATTGCTCGAAGCCTAATCCAGCAGCGAGAATCACTTTCGGCACAATTTCCAGTTCTTCTCGGAATCGACCCCCGACGTTCCTGATAGTTCCCCGAGAATTCTGGATGAGGGTTCCCCTGGTGCCTTTGCCGTCGGCGAGGTTCTGAAAGGTTTGTGATTCCTGCTCCATATTATTGAGAAAGAAGCCGACATAACTCCGCAACGGCATATCGAAGAGGCGTCCATCGTGCCGAAGATCGGCGTAATGCTTGAAATTCGGATTGACGTTGTCGCTGATCTGGGAGAAGGTCTGGTTGATGTCTTTGACGTCGTAGTCCGCTTCAAGCGTGAGGACCGTACTTGCATTGATTTGTCGCTCGTAGAGGCCTCCGACAATGGTGCGCCGATCCAGCCGACGTTGCGCCAGGCGTTCGGAGTCGCTACAAGAAGCGACCGTACAGGTTGCTGCCCCACCAGCCTGCCGATGATCGAACGTGAACTGCGATTGCGTCAAACGGGTCGGCACAAAGGTATCCAGCCAATTGGTGATGGCCTTAAAGTAAAAATTCTGCTTGTCGTCGATCCTGAATCGAAGATTCAGGTTGATGGTTTGCGTGCTGTAGTTGCTGTGCCTGATATATCCATCTTCACCCACGTTGCTGACGAAGAGGGAGGCGTCGAGATTCTCATATTGTTTGCCTACGGCCATAGCCTCCTTGTGGTACCCAAAAGACCCCCCACTCCCAAACATCTCGACCCCATTGATGTCGCTGCCGCGCCGGGTTCTGAACTGCACCATCCCACCCAGCGCATAGTTATCGTAGAGCGAGGACGAGGCTCCTCGGATGACTTCGACGCTCCGCATAAACCAGGGGTCTTGGATGTCGAGGCGTGAGAGGCCGTCTGATTGTGTCTGCTGGAATCCGTCTTCGTAAACTTTAATGTCCCGAATGGCGAAGGTCGTCTTGGCGCCTTGGCCACGAATCATCATGCTGAAGTCGCGCGGCCCGTTGGCCTGGCGCAAGACCACGCCCGGGAGCGATTCCATCGACTCCTTCATCGTTCTGGTTGGCTGAGAATCCGTTTCCGACGGATCCGTGGCCGATAACGAGAGGCCCTCCGGCCGTTTTTGAAAGCGTGTGCTCACGATGCTCGTATCGCTCAATTCATATTCGGGTATCGCTCCGGTGACCTGCGCCTGCTCCGGCGACACCTTCTCAGTGACCGTCTTGGGCTGCTCGGTCGGAGGCAACGTACTTTCACGGCCCTTTTGGAGATCATCCAGCTCTTGCAAGATGCCTTTGAGCTGTTCACGCAGTTGTTGCTCCCTCGAGCCTTGCTGCAAGGCCTCTGTCGCGGCCGGTTCTTGTGCCAGCGCGACGTGATCCAGAGCAACAGCACCTCCGAGCGCTGTGATTGCCACAATGATATGCCCCACTCTCTTGAACGACACCATAGCCCGTACTCCTTTGTTGTGATGAATGAAACGGAACAACCGCCTCCGTGCAGACGCAAGCCGCGCGAGCTGCAGCTCTGTCAGTGCAGGGAGATGTCTGACGAACGTTACGTGGATGCGATGTTACGAATGAGGGGGTGCGCGGGAGTGAGCTGACTGCTGGGAAAGAAGATGCGAGACGGAAGACTCGACCAACGGCAGCATCGACACGAGGTGAAGCGGCTGCGTCTGTGGCGTGATTATAGAAAAGTCAACGGTTGGATTGGCGTCGCAAGCCCAGGCGCATAGAGAAGAATGTGTCGCTCCACCCTTGTGATGATGGGCTGAGCCTGGCTGGCTCTCGTGCGCAAAGAGACAGGTCACCGCACCGACCGATAGAGTCAGGTACAGCGTCGCAATGACCAGAGCGAAGGGGACAAAACACTTCTTCATTTCCCGCTCTCCATCGCCTGCCGCATCATCGCCACAGCCTCGGGACTATCCCAGGCGCGAGGCCCGACTGCTCGCCCGACCAACGCGCCATTCATAGCGATCACAACTGTGGTCGGAAGGCCGCGCACCATGAAGGACCGTGACACTTCCTGGTCTTCATCGAAGAGCACCGGCAGGCTGATTCCTAACTGAGAGAGAAAGTGAGCGATGCCTTGGCGCTGGAGATCCGTCGTCACGGTTAACAAGGCAAAGCGTGCAGGGTCCAGCTGTTGTTGCAGTCGCGCGAGAGACGGCATTTCTTCTTTGCAGGGTCCACACCAGGTGGCCCAAAAGTTGATAAGCACTACTTTCCCGGCCAACTCACTCGACTTTACGACCTTGCCTTCGAGCGTCGTGAGCTCAAAGGGCGCCGCCATGGTTCCTGCCGGCAACCGGGTCATCTTGAGCGAGACGAAGGGATCGCCGGCCAGCGCGGGACTGATCGAAACAATGCTCATGAGAGAGAGCAGCGCAGCGACCGAAACGTGTTTCAATGACATAAGCACGTTACGGCTCCTGCTTTGCCAGGACTTTCGACGCCGGCAATTGAAGCGTTTGCACCACCATGCGATGAGCCGGCATCGCATGCTCCATCCAGGCTATTGCGGCAAGCCCTTTCGAATTCATTGAGAGGGAGGGTGTCTGGCCTTTTTTCTCATTCAATTTCTGCGGCGAGCTGAATGACTGTCCACGATCTAGAGAAAGGCTCATCACGATTTCCCGCCTGACAGGGGATTGTTCTTCCCAGACGATCACGAGACGACCCTCCGGATCGACCGCCATCTGCGGATGATCGGGGAAGGTTCCCTTGGAGACATTCAGTCTCTGCTTGGGCGAGAAGGTCTCTCCCCTGTCATCCGAATAGGCGAGAAACACTGCAGGGGTTTCATCGACGCCTTCGGTGTACCAGACCACATAGAGCCGGCCAAGCCGATCTGTGCCGATTGAGGCAGGGCGATGCGGGCAGCCGGGGAATACCCACTTGTCGTGGCCGACAATCACCGGCGCAGAAAACGTCTTCCCTCCGTCTGTAGAACGGGCAACGACCGTTTCGCGGACCTCGCCTGGGAGAACCTTACGCCAGGCTATGTAGAGTGTCGCGTCCGGCCCGGTTGTGAGAGAGGTTCGGCAACAGACACAGGTGTCCTCATCCACTTTGAGGTTCTTTGAGACGGTGCGTCCACGATCGGTCGAGCGAGTCGTAAAAGTGCCTGATTCTTTCTTGCCTTCCCGTCCATCGATCCAGGCCACATGCACGACGCCGTCAGGGGCGATATGGATCGAGTCGAAACTGTGGCCGATGATCTGCTCATCGTCGTTCACCAAAATGGACCGTAGAAATGTTTTTCCGCCGTCTATGGACCGGCTGAGCCGCAATTCGTTCGAGAAGGGTTTGTCAGGTGTCAGTCTCGGATGGGTCAAGGCCCATGTCAGGAACACGTCAGTTCCGGCCACCGCCAGCGCCGGTGCTTCTTGCCGCATGTAGGGCGCCTCGGTCGGCTGGTTGACTGTGACCGGGGCCCCGATCGGTCCCTCAATCTTTTCCGCTCTGGCATAGAGCACCCTGCGTATCTCCTTGTCCTCTTCCACCCAGGCAAGCGAGATACGACCCTCGTTGTCGATCTGGACGGAAGGCCCGACCACCGCCCGCACTTTGTGATCGGTCGTCAACTTCGGACCGAACTGCAACGAGTGATTCGGCTCAGCCAGCGCCATCGGCACGAACGAGACGACGCTGAACGCGACCCCGACCATCCAGGCCAGTCTCTGAGTGATGATTGTTCGTTCGATCATGGTAGGCCTCATTTCGATCCACGAATGGAGAATTGTGTGTCGTGCCCGCCTGAACCTTGCCGCGTGCTTACCCCCGGCACAGACTCCAGGGATTCTTTCATGCTTCTTGTCGGTTGGTCCGAGAATTCAGACCGTGGAACAGTGGACCGCGCCGTTCCTTCCGGTTGCGATTGGAGCCGGCGCAACTCACTCTCGATGTTTGCCCGCTCTCGCTGCAGTGTTTGAATCCGTGCCGTCTGTTCTTGTTCGTTCATCACGCCCTGTTTTTCTTCAGCCCAAATCGGCATAGCCACTATGCCAAAAAAACCCAATACCATGGCGGTTCGCGCTATCTTCAATCCTTGATCCGACATCAGGGACATAGAATCCCTCCTCTCGTGACTAGCCTCCGAGGCTATACACTATCGGGATATACACCGCGACTTCGGACGTGCCGAGCGGTTGATGCATATGGAGCGGGCACACCAAGCGGATGGATTCTAAGGCCGCGTTATCGAGCGCCTCATGACCGGAGCTTCGATGAACCTTCACCTCAGACAGGTGGCCATCGGCTCGAATGACCGCTCGAAGCACAACTTTTCCTTCATCACCATTGAGGCGCGCACTGCTGGGATAGCGTTTGATTTCAGCCAGTCTCCGTCTCAGCAATTCGGCCAGCCAGCCATGATCAACTTTGACAACGGGAGCTGGACTGGATGCCACTGCCACCTGTGGCGCAGGCTCCTGCACGACAGATTTAGCCGGCTTGGCCAGTTCTGACTCGGCAACGACGCTAGACGGTGATTCAACGATGACGTGTTCGGTTTGTTGCTCAACGGTGGCAGCCTGCGTCACCTCCGTTGATTGTTCCTCTTGTACCTGTGGAACGATCTCGGTGCTCGGTTGCACCGCCACTGTCTCTTGAATCGGCTGGTTCGTCTCGACCACTTGGCGGATCTCGCGTTGCACAGCCGGCGTCACCTCCCGGGTTTGTACTTCCTGCGTGACCATTCGAGGCTTACGGGGGGGAGGGACTGCCGGACGTGGAGTTGGCGTGACAGGCTCCTGAGTTGGCTTGGTTTCAGCCTGAACTGTTTCTTGAATCCGTTGTGGCTCGACCAACGCGACGTCCCACGTGAACACTTCCTTCGGTACGACCGGTTTGACCTGCGCCATAAGTCCGAGGGCCACGGTCAGTGCCAGGCCGTGAAAAATCCCAGACACCACCCATCCTTGCAGGCGATATTGTCTATTTAGATTGACCATCATGTGCTCACCACCGGTATGAATGTGTGCTCGGTTTTAGGCCGGCCATTCCTTCTTCTGCAATTCACCAAAGGAGGAGAAGTCTCAGATGCAATATCTGTAATCATCGAACAGAAGACTGGCTTCATCTCTCCGATGTCTGATCGGGCAGCGACCGCGCTCTCTTTCAGGGGAAAGAAGGCGTGACCGCTGTCACCGGTAAGCTCGGAGGGTGAAAACAGAGGAGAAGCTATGCGAAGGGTGGCGCACGTGCTGGCGGCTGAACCGTGAGGATAGCACCGATCTGTGGTCCGATACGCTGTTGCGCGAGGAAAATGACCTGTTCAACAGGGGTGAAGTGGACCGAGGTTCCCTCGACGGCATCGGCAGCGATACAGAGCCATGAACAGAGTGCGGTAGCATGTGTCGCCGCGCTGTGATGCTCGTGTTGCCCCATGTGGGAAGTGAGCTGCGGGTAGACAATCCCGCTCAGCGCCACAAGCCAGAGGGCAAACCCTGCGATAGCAAATTGTCGAATCATCCGGCTCATAATCCGTAATGCCTCTTCACGCTTCAGCCTTCAGCCTGAACCCCTGAGTTCTAAATATTCATCGAAGAGCCGCTGCCTTCATCGGCTCTTTTTTCTGAATCCGTGCAACGATGTCATCGATCTTCTGTTCGGTCAGCAGGCCCCCCTTGAGGTATTCCTGCACGCGGCCCTCTTGGTCGATGAAGACGCTCACAGGCAGCCCGAACACGCCGAATTGGTTGGCGACTTTATTGTCGCGATCCATCAAAACCGGGAACGTATGGCCATATTGCTTGATGTGCTCGCGAACTCTGGCGTCGTCTTCCAATTCGTTGACGGCGAGGACGACGAAGCCCTTGTCGCGCAGCTTGTCGTATGCGGTTTGCATCGCCGGCATTTCGGTCGTGCAGGGTTTGCACCAAGTGGCCCAAAAGTTCAGGAGCACGATCTTCCCGCGATACTGGCTGAGGCTCTGTTCCTTGCCAGTCAGGTCGGTCAGGCGAAAATCTTCTGCCTGCATGCCGACCGTCGGGACTCGCGAGCCCATGCTCCAGCCGTCGAAGGCAGGCAGCGCCATCAATGCTAGAAACAGTACAAGCCCCACAAGCAGGATGTTGGATTTCCTTGCTCGCATGTCAGCCTCCTTGGCTTCAAACATTTCGGTTACGAATGAGTACGAATTCGAGGATGAACCGTCTCCCTACCATGATGCCGCTGGTCCTTTCTCTCTATGAAGAATCGTTTAAACCGCTACCCCACAACCCATCAATAGGATCGTGCGATAGACAGATACGGCTCTGCTTGAGCCGTATGAGCAACGAAAATTACAGAGAGAAAGACGGAGGAGCGCGGCTGAGAGAAACCCTGCAAGCCGCGATTGAAGGTTGCGCAGAATGGGGGAGTGCGACGAGTGCGATCGGACTGAGTTCATCCTGAAACGTGACCACCGCTGTATCGAGAACAGTCCCGGCTGCACACATCCAGGAGCAGAGCAGGGTGCCATGGGTGGCAGCCTGGTGCTGGGCATGGTGCCCTGCATGTTCGACCGACTGGGCTTGGGCCAATCCGCCTACGGAGAGGAGGCAGAGCACCAGGAGGATCGACAGGTATTTGAGGGCGCGGTGGTTCATCGGAAACGATCCAGGCTAAGTTCCTGAATGGTACTGGAGGCCGACTCGGCCTGTCAAGACTGTGGCTAGACGGTGTCAGCATTTCGGGTCTATCCGGTCTGTCTCGTGTGTTTGGGTGGACCAACCACGTAAACCAGACAGACTGAATAGACCAGATAGACCAGCCCGGCTGACGGTCATTTTCAGCATGTTGCCAAGCTGCTGCTTGTTATAGGATTCAAGGAAAGGGTATTGTATACTGCGAAAATTAATCTGGGAGACATCGCCGTTCGTCCGGAACGACCGTATCATGGTTACGCAAATACTCAATCAAATTTTCGGCAGCAAAAACGATCGTGAAATCAAGGCAATCCTCCCGATTGTAGCGCGGATCAATGGTTTGGAGTCTGGCCTGACGCCGCTTTCCGATCAAGCCCTTGCGGACAAAACCCAAGAGTTCAAGAAGCGCCTTGGGTCCGGGGAGACCCTGGACGGCATTCTTCCGGAAGCCTACGCGGTCTGTCGTGAGATGTCCCGCCGCAAGCTGAACATGCGCCATTTCGATGTGCAATTGATCGGCGGCATCATTCTCCACAGAGGCCGCATTGCTGAGATGAAGACCGGCGAAGGGAAAACCCTGGTCGGCACGTTGCCCGTCTATCTGAATGCGCTAGAAGGGAAAGGCGTGCATCTCATCACGGTGAACGACTACCTGGCAAAGCGCGATGCTCAGTGGATGAGCGTGCTCTACCACGCGTTGGGATTGTCGGTGGGCATCATTCAACACGATGCCTCCTTTATCTTCGATCCGACCTATGAGGCCTCCGATAAACGGCTCCAGTCTCTCCGGCCCTGCACGAGGCCCGAAGCCTATCGTGCCGAGATCACGTACGGTACCAATAACGAGTATGGGTTCGATTATCTTCGCGACAACCTGGTCGTTACCGATTTGGCCCAGTGTGTGCAGCGGGAGTTGAATTTCGCCATCGTGGACGAAGTCGACAGTATTCTGATCGACGAGGCCCGCACGCCCTTGATTATCTCCGGTCCGACCGATGAAACCACCGATCTCTATTACCGCATCAACGCGATCATCCCGCAGCTAAAACCGGAACAGGACTACACGGTCGAGGAAAAAACGAAGACTGCCTCTTTAACCGAAGAGGGCAACGTCCGGGTCGAGAAGTTACTCGGTGTGGAGAATCTCTACGACCCCAACCATATGGATCTCGTTCATCACGTCGTCAAAGGGCTTCAGGCCTATGCCCTCTACAAACGGGATGTGGACTACGTTGTGAAAGAGGGTGAAGTCATCATTGTGGACGAATTCACCGGTCGGCTTATGCCGGGACGCCGCTGGAGCGACGGCCTCCATCAGGCGGTCGAAGCCAAAGAAGGCGTGAAGATCGCCAACGAAAACCAAACCCTCGCCTCCGTCACCTTTCAAAACTATTTCCGGATGTACAAGAAGCTCAGCGGTATGACCGGAACAGCAGACACGGAAGCGGCGGAGTTCGCCAAGATCTACAACCTCGACGTCAACGTGGTGCCGACCAATCGCAAAATGATCCGGCTGGATTATGCCGATGTCGTCTACCGGACGGAGAAAGAAAAGTTTACTGCCATCGTCGAAGATATCAAGGAATGCCACGAGCGCGGCCAGCCCGTTTTGGTCGGCACGATATCCATCGAAAAGTCGGAGCGTCTGGCCGGCTACTTGAGCCGGAACGGGGTCAAACACAACGTCCTCAACGCCAAACAGCATGAGCGGGAAGCCGAGATCATTGCCCAGGCCGGACGCAAAGGCGCCGTCACCATCGCCACGAACATGGCAGGCCGCGGCACCGACATTCTCCTGGGCGGCAATCCCGACTACATGTTTAAACAGATTCTGTACCGGGAAGAGAATCTGACGGAGGCAGGCAAGCAGGAAATCTTCGAACGGATTAAGGCCGACTGCGAGAAGGACAAGCAAGAGGTCATTGCGGCAGGCGGACTCCACATTCTCGGAACCGAACGCCACGAAAGCCGCCGAATCGACAATCAGCTTCGAGGCCGCGCCGGACGACAGGGCGACCCCGGTTCGTCGCGCTTCTACCTGTCGTTGGAAGACGACCTGATGCGCATCTTCGCGTCGGAGCGGGTTTCCCAGTTGATGCTCAAGCTCGGCATGGAAGAAGGTGTCCCGATCGAACATGGCATGGTCACGCGGGCGATCGCCAATGCCCAGAAGAAGGTCGAGGGCCACCATTTCGAAATCCGGAAACAGCTGCTGGAGTACGACGACGTCATGAACAAACAGCGCGAGGTGATCTACCAGCACCGGCGCGCCGTCTTGGGCGGAACCAATCTCAAGGAAGATCTGCGCGGTATGATGGACAGCCTGGTGGAGTCCGCGCTGAACATCTATTGTCCGGCTGAACAATATTCTGAAGAATGGGATCTCAAGGGGCTCGGTGAACTCATGCATGGCCAGTTAGGCCTCGATATCAGCCAGGGCAAGGGGGACGGCGGCGAATCGCTTCGCACCATGGGGCGCGATGCCTTGCTTGAAGACCTCCGCGCACAATTGCGCGATGCTTACGATCGGAGAGAACAAGAGCTCAGCCAGGAACTGATGCGTTTCCTCGAAAAGACCTTCATGCTTCAGGTTATCGACCACCATTGGAAAGATCATCTCCTCGGGATGGACCACCTGCGCGACGGGATCGGATTGCGCGGCTACGGCCAAAAAGATCCGCTTATCGAGTACAAGCGTGAGGGCTACGACCTCTTCGCCGGCATGATGGAACGGGTCAAATCCGACACGCTCGATCGGCTCTTTCACGTGCAGGCGGTCCGGCACGAAGAACAACCGACCGACGCCGCACCGGCTTCCCCTCCTCCGCCCCCCGTCATCTCACGCCCCCAGCCTGCGCTCATTCTCAATCGCGGAGAAGAGCCGCTCGCCCCGCAGACAGTTCAGCACAGCGACGACAAGGTCGGCCGCAACGACCCCTGTCCCTGCGGCAGCGGGAAGAAATACAAGAAGTGCCACGGAGTGTGAGGGGGCTTGCTACGCCTCCCACTCTCCCGCACGGCAATTCGACCGTTCTACATCTCGCCACTGCTTAGTGTCGAAACTCGTTCCGTCCCATGCGACGCATGAACGGAACTTCGGACATCGACACTACTCGCTTTCAGCGAGCCGCAGTGGCTCGACAGAACGGTGCCCGAATTGCCGTGCAGGTCGTTTGGAGGCGTAGCAAGCCTGTTGGTGGGTGAGAGAGGATGGGGAGGGAGGCTCGGGCTGCCGAAGGGCGTGGACCTTCGGCGTCGCCATGATGCGACGGGCTTCCATGGCCACTCTCACCGGTTCACACTTCATCACGCACGACTCTAAAACTGCGCCGAAGCGTCGCAATGTCGTCGTGCGCGGCCGTCACTACCTACTGAGATATGGCAGACGCCATGGCGAGCACCTCACTCCACATCCCTTCCAGCCGAGCCGGAAAGAGGATAAAAAGGGCCTCGGTCAGTTCCAGCTTTCCTTCCCCGGAGAATCTCAGTGGGTCCCCGCTTCTCCGGCAAGGTCCGCGAGAAGCCTCAGCGTCGTGAAAGTGGTGGGGGCTCGAAACCAAGAAGAGTAAGCCTGCGAGGAGGGCTGTGATAAAAATCAAGCGCCTCAGTCCTCATCCCTTCCAGCCGAGCCAAGATGGAAGAAGAAGGAAATGGGTGCAAGGTCTTCAGAACGCGTATTTCATAAAGCGACCTGCCAGTGTCAGATTCTTGATCGCAGGCTCTGCCCCCTTTACAAAATCTCCCCTAAGCTCGCTTGTTATAGCCTCAGGCATGGGGGCTGATTGATCTTCTACTGCGCGCGTCCTACGAGGGCCTTCAGAGGCCGCGCGTTGCGCGAGCATAGAAGATCATCAGGCTCCATCCCTTCTTCCCTCTCGAATCGCGATATTCACCTGATTTTCCAGTATCTTCGCCTTGACTTATCTGTACCCCAAGGCTAATCTACAACTCTTTTTCCCCTCTTTGACCCTTCAAGGGGGAGGGGATGGGTGTCTCCTCAACTTTAGCGGTCACTTTTCTTGTGTTGTCGATGGGATAAGAGGAGTTGCTTGTGATAACCGGGCATCCTGAACTCATCGCTGCTATTTCCTCCGAAATCATCCGTCACGGACCGATTCCTTTTGTCCGCTTTATGGACCTGGCGCTCTATCACCCACAATATGGCTATTACATGCGTCAACCCGCCAGTGCAGACAAGGAGCGTATCGGCTGGTCAGGCGATTTTTACACCAGCTCCGATGTCTGTCCGGTCCTCGGTCGCGCACTGGCTGCCCAGGCGAGGCAAATGGACGAAATCTTGGGCGGTCCTACGCCCTTCACCATTGTTGAAATGGGCGCGGGCAAAGGATTGTTTGCCAGGGATTGTCTGGCCGCGATCCAGGATCAACAAGAAAACTTTGCCTCGCGAGTTCGCTACGTGCTGATTGAACGTAGCCCTGTGATGAGGGAACTGCAGCGCCGGAACCTGGCTTCCTGGCTGAGCAGGCCCGGGCTTGTTACCTGGGTAGAAGGCCTCGATGGGCTGGCTCCGCAGAGTGTGACCGGTCTGTTCTTCAGCAACGAATTGGTGGATGCTTTTCCGGTACACCGGATTCAAGTCAACACCGGTCAGACTGAAGAGGTCTATGTAGACTATCGGAACGGAGGCTTTGTAAGCTGCCTCAAGCCCCTCTCGACAGCCCCGCTTGCCCAATACCTCGCGCAATTGAATACGACGTGGCCTGATGGGTATCGAACCGAGGTGAATCTCCACGCGCGGAGCTGGATGGAACAGGTCGCTCAGCGGATGGATCGCGGATTTGTCGTGACGATCGATTACGGCCATACGGAGCAGGATCTCTACGGAGCAGAGCGGAAGGAAGGGACGTTTCTCTGCTATTTCCAGCAACAGACGAACGAGGATCCTTTCATCCGCGTCGGAGAGCAGGACATGACCGCTCATGTGGACTTTTCGGGTCTGGCTACCGTCGGTGAAACGCAGGGACTCCATGTGACGGGGTTCACGAACCAAATGAGTTTTCTCATGGGGCTTGGCATTGAAGAGATGATCGGGAGCTTGGAGCCGGAAAGCCCGGAGTTTTATGCTGCGATTCATCTCCTGAAGCCTGACGGCATGGGCAGCACATTCAAGGTGCTCGTTCAACACAAGGGAGTCCAATGTCCTGAACTGGACGGATTGAAATTCAAGCCGTTCTTCGGTTCGGCGCTGGCGCGAAATGAGTCGAATGTCCTCACGTCATAAAGTCATCATATCTCTCGACTTGAAGACGTTCAAACTCTTGGACTGGTTGAGACATGGATAGCGCGCATATTTCAGAGGGCTATATTCCGATCGTCTTGTTTATCGTCGCGGCCTTTGCCTTCGGCGCAATCTCCTATTATGCCGCTGCGCTCATAAGGCCGGCTCGTCCCTATCGAGCCAAGTTGGCCCCCTATGAGAGCGGAAGCCCACTGTTTTCCGACGCGCGCATCCAGTTTCCGATGCGCTACTACATCATCGCGATGCTGTTTGTGATCTTCGATATCGAAGTCATCTTCATGGTTCCCTGGGCCGTCCGGTATCAATCGCTCGGCCTGCTGGGACTTATTGAAATGATGGTGTTTATCGCTATCTTGCTGGCCGGATTTTGGTATGCCTGGAAGAAGGGAGCGCTCGATTGGGACTAGCGCGCCTAACGCGCGCAGTTAGGAGTTCTGGGTTGTGAGTTTTGAGTTAGGTGTGGAAACTCAGAACTTAGAACTCATAACTCAGCATTGGAGCGAAGCGACATGAGCTTTCTAGAGAGACAGTTTGAAGCGAATATTCTGACGACCAATCTGGATGCGGTCGTCAATTGGTCCCGGAAGTCGGCTTTGTGGCCGATGACGTTCGGCCTCGCCTGCTGCGCCATTGAAATGATCGCGAGCGTGTCGTCGCGGTACGATCTCGATCGATTCGGCGCCGGGGTCTTTCGGGCCTCGCCTCGGCAGGCCGACCTCATGATCATCGCCGGCACAGTGACGCGCAAGATGGCGCCGGTGATTCGCCGCATCTATGACCAGATGCCGGAACCGCGCTATGTCATTTCTATGGGCTCCTGCGCCACGTCTGGCAACCACTACAACAGTTATGCGGTGGTTCAGGGCGTCGACCAGATCATTCCAGTGGACGTCTATGTGCCGGGCTGTCCACCCCGTCCGGAAGCGTTACTCGACGGATTAATGAAGTTGCAGGAAAAGATTCAGCGGGAAAAGGTGTTTGTGAGATGACCCGCGAGACGAGCAAGAGTAGCGGGAAATGCGTGACTGGCCAGTCGCGCTTGTCTCGCAGGTCTTGCGTTTCACCTTTCACCTTTTACGTTTCACGGCGACCATGAAAGCACTGCTCGACAGCCTGAAGACGAAGTTCCCGGACGCGATCCTCGCGACCCGTGTGGATGCCGCGCGCGCCGAGACCTCTGTCACCGTCGACGCCGCGCGGCTGCTCGATATTGTGCGTTATTTGCACGATGCGCCGGAGGCGGCGTTCGATCATCTCACCGATATCTGCTCGGTCGATTATCCGGAAGACCAGCTGCGGTTCGAAGTCGTGTACCACTTGCACTCGCTCTCGCTTGGGAGGCGTCTACGTCTCAAGGCACGCATCACAGAAGATGACCCGACGATAGCGTCGGTGACAGGAGTTTGGAAGGGCGCAGAGTTTCTGGAGCGGGAAGTATACGACATGATGGGCATTCGCTTTACAGGCCATCCCGATCTCCGTCGCATTCTGCTGCCGGAGGATTATGACGAGGGGTACCCGTTAAGAAAGGACTTCCCGACCGAAGGACGAGGGTGGCGAAGCCGGTTTGAATTCATTCCGAGGTTCGACGAGGCCCCGGTTGAAGTCGTTGAGAGCGAATTCTCCGAAGAACAGAAAGAGGTCTTTCGCGCCGAGCCTGGCGTGCCCGATCCGCAGCGGCAAGAGGAACTGCTGCTGAACATGGGGCCTCAGCATCCGAGCACGCATGGCGTGTTGCGTGTTGTGCTCATGCTGAACGGCGAACGGATCGTGAAGGCCACACCGGATCTCGGTTATCTGCATCGAGGCGTTGAGAAATTGTCCGAGGGCCTGACCTACATGCAGATCATTCCGCACACGGACCGGCTCGACTATGTCTGCGCTATGTCCAACAATTACGCCTATGTGCGCACGGTAGAAAAATTGCTCGAGATCACGGTGCCGATCAGGGCCGAGTACATCCGCACCATCGTGGCGGAGATGCAACGTATTATCGGGCACCTCTTTTGGCTCGGCACACAGGCGCTCGATATCGGCGCGATGACCGTGTTCTTCTGGACCTTTCGGGAGCGCGAAGTCTTGCTGGATATGTTCGAGAAGCTCTGCGGAGCCCGCCTGACTCTGAACTACTATCGCATCGGCGGGGTCGACAGCGATTTCACCCCCGAGTTGGTTCAAGGAATGAAATCGTTCCTCGAAATCTTTCCGGAGAAGGTGAAGGAGTACGATGCGCTTATCGCGTCGAACCGTATTTGGCTCGGCCGCACGAAGAACATTGCCGTGCTCACAGCCGAAGATGCGATCAATTTCGGCTGCACTGGGCCGGTCTTGCGAGGGTCCGGCGTTGCCTACGATGTCCGCAAGGCCGAGCCCTACGGCGTGTACGACAAGGTCGATTGGGAAGTGCCGATCGGCAAACAGGGCGATACCTACGACCGATACTGGATCCGCATGGAAGAAATGAGGCAGAGCGCCAGAATCATCGCGCAATGCCTCGATCAGCTGCCGGCCGGACCGATCATGGCAGAGGCGCCGCAATATATCCCGCCGCTCAAAGAACTAGTCATGCGGGACATGGAAAGTCTGATCCATCATTTCATCATTTACACTCAGGGCATTAAGCCGCCCAAAGCTGAGACCTATTGCGCGACTGAGGCCCCGAAGGGTGAGTTAGGATTTTTCATCGTCAGCGACGGCAGCGCCAGGCCCTACCGGCTGAAGATCCGCGCCCCATCATTCGTGCATATGGGGGCCTTCGATCACATGGCGCGAGGCTATCTGATATCCGACATCATTACGATCTTCGGGACCTATGACGTGGTGATGGGGGAATGTGACCGCTGATGCAGCGAATGTTCAATGGTGAATGGACAATGTTTAATTTCAGGAATCCCCATTCCACATTTATCATTCAACATTGAACATTCAGGATGCACACATGTTGATCGAAAAATATAAGCAGGAAATAGACAGCATCCTATCTCGCTATCCGGTGAAGCGTTCGGCGCTGATTCCTTTGCTGTATCTGGCGCAACGGGATGAGGGTTTCATTTCCGAGCCGGCCATGAAGGAGATCGCGGGGTTGTTGCGCCTGACCCCGCCTCAAGTCTATGAGACCGCCACGTTTTATACGATGCTCAATCTCAAGCCTGTGGGGAAGTTTCATCTCCAAGTGTGCAAGTCTCTGATGTGCGCGCTGGCCGGGTCGGATACGGTCATTGGGTGGGTGAAAACGAAACTGGGGATCAGGCCAGGCGAGACGACGGCCGACGGTCTCTTTACCCTGACCGCGGTCGAGTGCCTTGCCGCCTGTGGCACCGCGCCGATGATGCAGGTCAATGAGGATTATTACGAACGGCTCACAGAAGAAACATTCGACCGAATTCTGGCCGATCTCAAAAAAGATGGAACCTGTTCGCTCAAAACCGGCCCTTTTATGTGGCCGGAGGCGCCGAAGGCGCAATGAGAAATGTGAAATGAAAAATTTGGCCTGCCATTTCGCATTTTTCATTTCGCATTCTTAATTTGGAACGTCATGCCCAAGCACGAACTCATATTGCTCAAGAACATGATGCAGCCCGGCTATACCGGCAGCCTGCAAGACTACGAGCGCGCCGGTGGCTATCAGGCGCTCCGCAAGGTTGTGGGGAAAGCGCAGCCGGCCGAAGTCACCGCCATGGTGATGAAGTCAGGGCTCCGAGGGCGCGGTGGCGCAGGTTTCCCGACCGGTGTGAAATGGGGATTCCTGCCCAAGGGGTACGTGGGTCCGCGGTATCTGTGCTGCAATGCGGACGAGAGCGAACCGGGCACCTTCAAGGACCGGCAGCTCATCGAGCGAGATCCCCATCAGATATTGGAAGGCATCCTGCTCGCTTGTTACGCGATTGGGGCAGAAACCGCCTACATATATATCAGGGGCGAATTCGTCCTGGGGGCCAAGATCTTGGAACAGGCCATTGCCGAAGCGCGCACTGCCGGCTACATCGGCGCGAACATCCTTGGCGCAGGCATCACTGCCAATGTGTGGGTACATCGGGGCGCCGGCGCCTATATCTGCGGAGAAGAAACGGCCTTGCTGGAATCGCTTGAGGGCAAACGCGGCCTCCCGCGCGTCAAGCCCCCCTTCCCGGCGACCCACGGTTTGTACAACAAACCGACCGTGGTGAACAACGTCGAGACCCTGGCTAACCTTCCTCACATCGTCGGCCGGGGCCCCGAATGGTTTGCATCGATCGGTTCTCCTCCGAAAAGCACCGGCACCAGAGTATTCTGTGTGAGCGGCCATGTGAAACGGCCAGGGAATTACGAAGTGCCGATGGGGGTCACCTTCCGCGAACTGATCTATGAGCAGGCCGGAGGCCTGCGCTCCGACAAGCTGCTCAAGGCCTTTATACCGGGGGGGGCGTCGGCGCCGTTCCTGACGCCGAACCACCTCGATGTCAAACTCGATTTTGAGTCTGTCGCCGCGGCCGGCTCCATGCTCGGCTCCGGCGGGGTGACTGTGATGGAGGAGGGCACGGATATGGTATGGGCCGCGCTCCGTCTCATGGAGTTTTTCTACCATGAGTCCTGCGGCAAGTGCAGTCCCTGCCGAGAAGGCAGCTCCTGGCTGGTGCAAACCATGCGTCGAATCGTCGCGAAACGGGGGCGGATGGAGGATCTTGAAACCTTGGTCGATCTATGCAAGAACATCGAGGGCCGAACGGTCTGCGCGTTCGGCGATGCGTCAGTGGCGCCGATTATGAGCACGCTCAAATATTGGCGGCCTGAATACGTCGCGCTGATTCAAGAAGCAGAAGCTGCAAACCTGATTAAGCTGGAGCCGGCGGGGGCGAGGCATTGAAGAATTTGGTGATCTTGTGGTTTGGTGATCTGGCGAAGTAAGGATCGGCCAAGATTCTTCACTTCGCGAAGTCGCCAAATCGCCAAATCGTACTTTTATGGCAACGACAACAGAAACAGTTCGTTTGACCATCGACGGCGTTCCCATCTCGGTGCCGAAAGGCACCCTGGTGATCGAAGCTGCTCGCCGGGTCGGCGTGATGATCCCGCACTTCTGCTACCATCCGAAGCTCAAGCCGGATGCGAACTGTCGCATGTGCCTGGTCGAAGTCGAACGGATGCCGAAACTCCAGACCTCTTGCAGCACCGTGGCAACCGAGGGTATGGCTGTCCGGACCGCCACGACAGTCGTTCACGACGCGCACAAGTCAGTGCTCGAATTCATCCTGGCCAATCACCCCTTGGACTGTCCGGTCTGCGATCAGGGTGGGAAGTGCGACCTTCAGGACTTTTCCCATCAATACACCGCGACCAGCCGATTCGAGGAAACCAAGCGCATTTTCCAAAAAGAATATTTCAGCCCCCTGATCGAAACGCAGATGAACCGGTGCGTGCAATGTTTGCGTTGCGTCCGCTACTGCGACGAGGTGATGGACGTGAAGGCTCTCGCTCCGATCGGGCGAGGCACGATGACCGAGATCAAGTCATTCGGCGCCCATCCCCTGGATTGTGAGTTCTGCGGCGGATGCGTGCAGATTTGCCCGGTCGGCGCCATCGTCAGCCGGCTCTCGATGTACGAATACCGTCCCTGGATGCTCAAGCGCGCCGACACGGTCTGCTCCTTTTGCGGGGATGGTTGCCAGATTACGGTCCAAACTAAGGACCAGGAGTTGATCGAGGTGAACAGCGCGCAAGGCGCCGGTCGGAACAGCGGGGATCTGTGCGCGCGAGGGTTTTTTGGATTTCGCGCGGCGAGCCATCCTGATCGAGTGACCCAGCCGCTGATTAGGCGGAACGGCGTTTTGGTGGGAGCCACATGGGAAGAAGCGCTGGAATATGTGGCCGAGCGGACCAAACGGCTCAAGCAAGCGCACGGACCGCAGGCCTTCGGCGGACTGATTTCCGGCCGCTGTACCAACGAAGAACTCTATCTGTTCCAGAAGTTCATGCGCGTCACGATCGGGACCAATAATCTCGATAGCAGCGCGCGCTATGGGCATGTCAACGGGGTAGAGGCCATGCGTGTGGTGCAAGGCACCCATCGTTGGACTGTGACCTTTGAGGATATCGTGCAAGCAGACGTATTGCTCTTGGTCGGCACCAATATTACCGAAACCAATCCGATTACCGGGCTGAAAGTAAAAGAAGCCGTCAAGAAACAGGGAGCGGCCTTGTTGACGATCGAGGCGATCCAACCTGCGATCGGCGCGATCAGCAACATATCCAACCTGTCGGAGCAACATGTCTGTGTCGCCCCCTCCCAGTTCGGCGCGGCTGTGTTGGGCCTGTTGAAGGCTGTCGTTGAAGGCAACCATATCGATAGTACAGTCCGGCAACAGGGGGAAGATTATGTCGCGGCTATTTCTCAAGCAGTACAAAAACTGGCATGGGAGGATCTGGCTCTAAGCACCGGGGTTTCACGCGAATCGTTCGTTCAGATGGCTGCTTCCCTGGCCAAAGGACGCCGTGTTGTGGTGCTTGCCGGCCAGATCTTGCTGCGCAGCCAAGGTGGCTATGGCATCTGCCTCAATCTCCTGGATTTGCTGCTCTTGACCGGAAAGTTGACCGCAAGGGGATGCGGGTTCGCTCCCTTGGCGGAAGAAAATAACGATCAAGGGGCGGTTGAAATGGGCGCGGTCGCGGCCATGCTGCCCGGCGCGCTCGAGATCACCGATCAGGATGCGCGCGCAAGGATGAGCCGCGCTTGGAAAGAGGAGCTTCCCCTCGCGACAGGAGCGACGCTCGTCGAGATGATCGATCGAGCGCAGGCAGGGATCATCAAGGGGCTGTTCATCGTCGGCGAAAATCCTGTCGGGAGTCTTCCGCCTCAGATCGGAACCAGAGAGGCCTTAGGCAAGCTCGACCTCCTGGTGTGCCAAGAACTGTTTCTCACGGAAACGGCTGCGCTAGCTCATGTGGTGTTCCCGGCTGCATCCGCGGTGGAGAAGGACGGAACCTTCACCAATGCGGAGGGCCATGTTCAAGCCGTCCGATCTGCTATTAATCCAGTGGGGGATAGCCGGCCTGACTGGGAAATTCTGTCGGCCCTCTCGGTCTTCATGGGTGTGCCGTTGGAATACGGCGATGCGAAGGAAATTCTTAAAGAAATCCGTGCCGTGATTCCTGGGTATGGATCGCTCGGCCCCTTGCCGATCCCTCCCGCCGTGGATGCCGCCGCTGTCGGCCGATACATGAGCGAGGGGTATCGCCGCGACCTTGCGACTCGGTATGTTCTGCCGGAGCGGGCCGTCCGTTCGGAGGGAACGGTCCAACTGGGACTGGCGCAGACCCTGTTTCATTCAGGGAAACTGTCGACCCATTCGAAGGGACTGCTGCAGATCGAACCGGGCGGGTTTTTGCAGATGAATCCCCTGGATGCTGCGCGATATGCCATCGGCACCGGAGATCGTGTCCGTCTCTCGAATAGCATGGGCGAATTCACGACCACGGCGAAAGTCCTGGATCGCGTGCCGGAGGGATTGGCGTGGCTCCCCGATCACTTCGCGCAGAACGCCTTACAACTCTTTGACTGCGCCGTCGATCCCGATACGAAAGTCCCATGCTATCGGACGGCGTCTGTATCGGTGATGAAAACAACGTGAGTAGACGATTGCCAACGATGTTGCCATTTGTGATCCGGGAGTGTTGATGTGACAGAACTAAGCCTTCGACTTGTCGTTTCATTGGCTCAGATATTAGCGGAGATGACCATCGTCATGATCACCGTCGCGACCATGACCTATTTCGAGCGGAAGGTGCTCGGCTGGATGCAGGATCGTATGGGTCCGATGGAAGTCGGTCCCTATGGACTGCTTCAACCGATCGCAGACGGCATCAAGTTGTTCTTCAAGGAGGACATCATACCGGCCGGAGCCAGCAGGGCCATGTTTAAATTGGCGCCGGTGTTGACGATGATTGTCGCGATGATCGGATTTGCCGTCATCCCCTTTGGCCCGGACATCACCATGACCATGTTTGGGTTGACGATCAAACCCTTTGTCGTGGCGGATATCAATATCGGAATCTTGTACGTCTTGGCGATTGCCTCGATCGGCGCGTACGGCATTATATTGGGAGGCTGGTCATCGAACAGCAAGTACTCGCTCCTGGGAGGCCTGCGTTCTGCGGCCCAGGTGATTAGTTACGAGTTGAACGTGGGGTTGGCGATCGTCGGCGTGTTGTTGTTGTCGGGAACCTTGAGCCTTGTGCAGATCACCGAGGCCCAGGCAGGCGGTTTCTGGCATTGGTTTATCTGGGGAGGCAGGCCAGACGGTTTCTTTCCTATCCACACCCAAATCTTCGCTTTCGTCGTCTTTGTGATTTCTGCGGTGGCCGAGACCAATCGTATCCCGTTCGATTTGCCGGAGGCGGAAAGCGAACTCGTGGCCGGATTTTTCACGGAATATAGCGGTATGCGGTTCGCCTTCTATGTCACAGCCGAGTATGCCAACATGCTTTTGGTGTCCTGCGTCGCAGCCTCGTTGTTCTTGGGTGGCTGGAATGCCCCCTATCCCGGCACGATTTTGGAGTATATCGGGCTGGAGCAACTGGCTTGGATCGAACACATCATGTGGTTTACCGGGAAAGTCTATTTATTCCTTTTTCTGTTCATCTGGTTACGCGCCACATTGCCCCGGCTGCGTTACGATCAATTAATGAGGTTCGGCTGGAAGGTCATGCTGCCGATCGCGCTGGCAAACATCGTGATCACGGCGTTGACGCTGTATTTCTTTCCGCGGTGAGGCAAGAAAAGCTGTCAGCTTTGGATTCGAATCTCGATGAACCTGACCGCTGATTGCTGAAGGCTTAACATGACTTTTAAGACCTGGCTCAAAACCATTACCTTTTACGAGATTCTCGTCGGAATGAAAACGACGATGTCGCATATGCTGCATTACAAGCCGATCACCATGCAATACCCGCATGAAAAACGGACACTGCCGGATAATTATCGCGGCATGCTGGCCCTGTTGCGGTACGAGGACGGGACAGAGAAATGTGTCGGCTGCGATCTGTGCGAAGCCGCTTGTCCCTCTCGGGTCATTCGGGTGGTCAGCGCGGAGGTGCCGGGCGAGCCGACGAAGCGCTACTCGAAAGAGTATTACATGGACATGACGCGCTGCCTGTTTTGCGGGCTGTGTGTCGATGCCTGTCCGGTGGATGCCCTTGGCATGACGCGAGAATACGAGTGGTCTGTGTACGACAAGCGGCAGCTGCACCTCAACAAGGAACAATTGCTCGCGATCGGCGACCGGTCGTTCCTGGTTCGTGAGAAGCAGTTGGAGCTTCAACATCCGAACGTGGCGTTCTTCAACGTCGCATTCAAGCACCTGCCGCAAAAACCCGGCTGAATTGTCAGCGCAGAGCCGGCGGGACGGGCGGGAATAGCGAGAACAGCGAGATTGGCGGGACAGGTTAATCTAGTTTGTCTGGTTTGTTTTGTTCATCTGGTTGGGCTAGATCAACCAGGAAAACCAAACGGGCCAAATAAATAAGAGAACCTTCCGGAGTCGCGGTCACACGTGACTGGTTGTGGGGCGGGCGGCAAAGAGGAAGAGGGAGAGATGGAGCAGGCGTTCTTTTTCTATTTTGCGTTCGTGATCGCCGTCGCAGCGGTGTTCGTCGTTGCGGTGCGCAATCCCATCTATAGCGCCTTGTCGCTGCTGATCATGTTTTTTCATGTGGCGGGGCTCTATGTCACGCTGAATGCGGAGTTCCTCGCCGCCGTCCAAATCATCGTCTACGCCGGCGCCATCTTGGTCCTCTATCTGTTCGTCGTGATGTTGTTGAACCTGCGACAGGACGATCGTTACCATCGGCAATGGCCTATGGCAGCGGCCGTAGGGAGCACGCTTGTCATCGAGGCCATCATTCTCACGGTGATGAAGGGTTGGACGAGTCCTGTCGTGGCGCCCGGTACGGAAACCACCGTCGGGGGAATCAGCAATACTGCGGCGATCGGTGACGTGCTGTATTCAACCTATATGTTTCCCTTCGAGGTCGCGTCCCTGATCCTGCTCGTGGCGATGATCGGGGCGATCCTGCTCGCCAAGAAAGACATCGGCGGCGATGCGCCGCAATTATAAATTGTGAATGATGAATTGTGAATATTCCACCGATCATGACGCCAATTCTACATCCCATATTCCACGTGCGGCATTCTAAGCCATGACCATTCCCCTGTCTTACTATATCGTGCTGAGCGGCATCGTCTTTCTGACCGGAGTGGTCGGCGTGTTGCTTCGACGGAACATCATCATCATCTTGCTATCCGTCGAACTGATGTTGAACGCGACGAATATCAACTTTGTCGCCTTTTCGCAGTACTTTCACGATGTCGCAGGGCAGGTCTTCGTCTTTTTTGCCCTCACGGTCGCTGCAGCGGAGGTCGCGGTCGGATTGGCCATCATTATCGCCCTCTATCGGGCCAGGTCCACGATCAACATCGATGAACTGCAGTTGTTGAAATGGTAGGTCTGAACACAATGGTTACTGGTGAATGTTCGATGTTCAATGTTCGGAGTGCCGTGCAGGCGTTTCACTCAGCACTCAGCATTCAGCACTCAGCACTATTTTAATGACGTACGAATTTATTCCGTTCTTTCCTCTGGCTGCGTTCCTGATTCTCGGGCTCTTCGGCCATTGGATTAAGGATCATGCCCATCTTGTCGCGGTTCCGGCGGTCGTCTGCTCGTGGCTGCTCTCGCTCCTGGTCTTCTTCGACGTGGCAAACGGCCACCAAGCGAGTTTCCCCCTCTATACCTGGCTCACGTCCGGCGCGCTCGATATTCACATCGGGTTCTCAATCGACCGCCTCACCGCCGTCATGCTGCTGCTGGTCACAACCGTAAGTTCGCTCGTCCACATCTATACCATCGGGTACATGCGTGGAGATCCGGGCTATGCCAGATTCTTCAGCTATATCGCCCTCTTTACCTTCTCGATGTTGATGTTGGTGATGGCGGACAACCTGCTGCAACTCTTCATTTTCTGGGAGGCAGTCGGGCTCTGTTCCTATTTGCTCATCGGCCATTGGTATGAGAAACCGTCCGCCTGTGCCGCGGCGACGAAGGCCTTTATCGTCAACCGCGTCGGCGACTTCGGTTTCATGCTCGGCCTCCTGCTGGTCTGGTACAGTTTCGGTTCGCTCGACTACCACGAAGTGTTTGCGCGCGCGCACGAGTCCGCCGGCGACGTGATCAATATCCTCAGGCCGTTTGGAGGAACCTGGGATGTTTCTGTGCTCACGCTGATCTGCGTCTTATTGTTCACGGGCGCAGTCGGTAAATCGGCTCAAGTGCCGCTCCACGTCTGGCTGCCGGACGCGATGGAAGGCCCCACCCCTATCTCGGCACTTATCCATGCTGCGACGATGGTTACGGCCGGCGTGTTCATGGTCGCGCGATTGGCTCCGCTCTATAACCTCTCTCCCACCGCCATGACGATTGTGGCGATCACCGGGGGAGTGACGATGCTCGTGGGGGCGACCATTGCCCTGACCCAGACCGACATCAAACGTGTCGTCGCCTATTCGACTGTGAGTCAACTTGGCTATATGGTCATGGCCTGCGGCCTCGGCGCCTATGCTTCCGGCATGTACCACCTCCTGACCCACGGGGCATTCAAGGCGCTCCTGTTTCTGGGTTGCGGGTCCGTCATCATCGCCCTGCATCACGAGCAGGACATGCGTCGCATGGGCGGATTGAAAAACAAATTGCCGGTCACCTATTGGACGTTTGTCGTGGGCTCGCTCGCGCTGGCAGGATTTCCCCTAACGTCGGGATTCTTCAGCAAGGACGACCTGCTGATCTCGGCCTGGTCGGCGGGCCCTCTCGGTCAGATCCTCACCGTGCTCGGCCTTGTAACGGCGTTGATGACAGCCTTCTATAGCTTCCGACTGGTCTTCGTGACGTTTTGGGGTCCATCGCATGTCGATCCTCATCATGCAGACCACGTGCATGAACCGTCAAAAACCATGACCTTCCCGTTGATCGTTCTGGCAGTGCTCAGTGTCGTCACGGGTTATTTGGGCATACCGGAATTTCTTGGACCGATGTTCGACACGAACGCAGGCCACGCCATTCACGATGGGGGAGCCGCGATCGGAATCATGGCTGTGGCCACCGCCATGGGGTTACTCGGGATCGCCGGCGCGTACTATGTCTATGTGCTCAACCCGGCGCTGCCGGATCGGTTCGCTCAGCGGTGGCAGTCCTTGTATCGGGCCTCGCTGAACAAATGGTATGTGGACGAGGCCTACGATCGAATCATCGTTCGCCCCACGTTTTTTGCCGCCACCGAACTATGGAAGCGCATAGATGTCAGCGTGGTCGACGGCGCGGTGAACGGTGTGGCCCGGGCGTTCGCTTGGGGAGGCTGGCTCTTGAGGCTCACCCAAAGCGGACAGACACAACATTATGCGTTGGGTATGGCGCTTGGGGTAGTGATCCTTTTTACGATGTTTTTCTTCTTGTGAGGAGCGTCAATGGTCGACGGTCACTGGTTAAGGGTAACAACGCATCCCTGTTGCCTTGCCAATGCCTATTGCCTATTGCCTATTGACCGATGACCAGTTCCTTCCCCTGGCTTTCTCTTCTCCTCGTGATTCCCCTTGCGGGGATGGTCGCGATGTATTTCGCAACGGAATCGGCCTCTCGATGGATTGCGCTTGCCGCGACCTTGGCCGATCTGTTTGTGGCCGTCCCGCTCTGGTGGATCTTCGACTCACAGACCAGCCAGATGCAGTTCACGGAGCATGTGGCCTGGATCACGGTTCCCCCCATTAACTACAGCCTGGGTCTCGACGGGATCAGCCTTCCGCTGGTCTTGATGACGGCCGGTATCATGCCTCTTTGTGTCTTGGCCTCATGGAGTGCCATTACCACAAGGGTTCGAGGCTTCATGGCTGTATTGCTCATCATGGAAACGGCCATGATTGGGGTATTCGTCGCCTTGGACTTCGTGCTTTTCTACGTATTTTGGGAGGCCATGTTGATTCCGATGTACCTCCTCATCGGCGTCTGGGGAGGGGCCAACCGTCTCTATGCCGCCATCAAGTTCTTTCTGTACACATTGGCAGGCAGCGTACTCCTCTTGGTCGCCATCTTCGTCCTGTACTTTTATGGGGGCCACACGTTCGATATCCTGGCTCTCAGTCAGGGAACATACCCTGCTTCGATGCAAACGTGGCTGTTCTTGGCGTTCTTCGCCGCCTTCGCGGTGAAGGTTCCGATGTTTCCCTTCCACACCTGGCTTCCGGATGCCCACGTCGAGGCTCCGACAGCCGGCAGCGTCATCCTCGCCAGCATACTCTTGAAAATGGGCACCTATGGGTTTCTTCGATTCAGTTTGCCGATGTTGCCGGACGCCAGTCGTTTCTTCACGCCCATGATGGTCGTCCTCTCCATCGTCGCGATCATTTACGGCGCCTATATGGCGCTGGCCCAAGTCGATCTCAAGAAGCTGATCGCCTATTCGAGCGTGAGCCACATGGGGTTTGTCACTCTTGGTCTATTTGTCTTGAACCAACAGGGTATCGAAGGCGCCGTCCTTCAAATGGTCAATCACGGTATTACGACCGGCGGACTGTTCCTCTGCGTCGGTATTATCTATGAACGCACCCATAGTCGTTTAATTGCCGACAATATCGGATTGGCCGCGCCGATGCCTCAGTATGCCGTGCTGCTGGTGATTTTCGCCCTCTCCTCGCTCGGTCTCCCCGGCACCAATAGTTTTGTCGGAGAATTTCTCGTGCTCGTCGGTACATTCCTCTGGAGCAAGATTGCGACTGCGTTTGCCTCGGTGGGCATCATCCTCGCCGCCACCTATCTTCTGTGGATGATCCAGCGAGTGGTCTTCGGGGTCCCGTCTCCGCACCACCTACCGAATCTCAAGGATCTCAATCATCGGGAACTGGCCACCCTGGTGCCGCTGGCCCTGTTGGTGTTTTTAATCGGGCTCTTTCCCAATCCGCTTGTGAGCCGAATGCACCAGAGCGTGACCAACACGATCGCCTCCATGTCCCGTGTAAAAGTTGCGCCGACCGCCCACCCCTCCGCCGGAGGGATAGCGCCACTGCTGGCTGACAGCGGAGAGGGGCTGAAGCCCCAAGGCCTATCGCGATGAGTCTGTACGGCGCTGACCTCTTGGCCCTGCTTCCCGAGCTCATCATCGTCGTCACCGCTTGTCTCGTCATCGTGCTGGACCCTATCACGTCCTTTGCGCGGCGAGATCTCCTGGCCTGGCTCAGTATAGGAGCCCTTGCCCTTTGTCTTGCGATCACCGGCTGGCAGCTCAACGAACTGAACGTCCGGGTCACTGCATTTAGCGACCTGGTGGTGGTGGATGCCTATTCAAGATTTTGGAAAATCCTCCTCTATGGCGTGGCTGGGCTGACGATCTTTCTCTCGCTGCCCTATATGAAGGCGGAGCGGATACACCTTGGGGAGTATTACGGGTTCATCCTGCTCGCTCTCTCCGGCATGATGGTCATGGTATCCGGCGCCGATTTGCTCACGATTTATCTCGGCACCGAACTCATGTCCCTCTCGCTCTATGTCATGACCGGGCTGAACCGGTCGAAGCCCCGTTCGTTGGAAGCCGCGGCCAAATACTTCGTCTTGGGCGCTTTCTCCTCGGGGATTCTGCTGTACGGTATTTCGTTGCTCTACGGATATGCAGGCAGCACGAAGCTGGCATTGATTGCGAGCGCGATCGGCGCCCGCGGGACGGACGACCCTCTGGTACTGATCGCCACGGTTCTGATCGCGGTCGGTTTCAGCTTCAAGCTCGCCGCGGTGCCGTTCCATATGTGGACGCCCGACGTGTATCAGGGCGCCCCGACGTCCGTCACGGCCTTCATGGCGGTGGCCTCAAAGGCTGCCAGCTTTGCGGCCTTCATGCGCGTCTTCGTCGAAGGGCTCGGCGGGCTGAAGGCGGATTGGTCGCTCCTGTTCATCCTCATCTCCGTGGTCACGCTGGTGCTCGGGAACGTCGTGGCCATCGTGCAGACCAACATCAAACGGATGCTGGCCTACTCCAGTATTGCCCATGCCGGCTATGTGCTGATCGGTTTTGTGGCGGCAGGCCGCGGGGTCGGGGCATCCGGTGGAACGCCGGGTCTCGCGAGCATGATGATCTATCTCGCGATCTATTCGTTTATGACGCTCGGCGCCTTTGCCCTTATCGCCATGCTCAGGAAAGGCGGCGTTGAGGGAGAGGAGATCGAGGATTTCACAGGCCTCGCCAAGCGCCAGCCGCTCGCAGCTTTTATCATGCTGCTGTTTATGGCTTCGCTTGCGGGCATCCCGCCGACCGCGGGATTTATCGGAAAACTTTACGTGTTCATGGCAGCAGTCGAAGCCGGCTTGGCCTGGCTAGCCGCTATCGCCCTGGTCTTTGCCGTGGTATCGGCCTACTACTACATGCGGGTGGTCATGGTGATGTACATGCGTGATCCGAACCCCTCTGCCGTCGCTGAGCCACGTCTCGTCACCTCGCCGGCCCTCTCCTTCGTGTTGGCCTGCGCAGTCGTTGGCGTGATATTCTTCGGCTTCTATCCCAACCCCCTCGTCAGCTTCGCGCTTCAATCGGTCCTGACGTTCAAATAGTTGCACGCCGGTCCATGCCTAAACAGGTGCACGGGAAGAAAACTCGTGTTACTTTGTTAAGAAGCCCAATACCTATCGTACCCTATGCAGCTCTTTCGTTTTCTCCGAGATCTCGTGCGATCGTTTCTGCGCCATGGGTGCGCCAGCTTGGCGGCCTCTCTTGCTTTCTTCTCCCTGCTCTCACTTTTTCCGCTCGTATTCTTGCTGCTCTACGGTCTGAGTTTCGTGGTGAGTCAGGACGTGATCGGGGAGCAGGTTCTCCTCAGTTTTCTCAAGGGTTTTCTCCCCTCGCTGGGAGAGCATGTCGTGAAGGAATTGCACCGGGTGAGCGCCTTGGAAACCGTCCGATGGGTCGTGTTTCTGACGTTCGTCTGGTTCGGCACCTTGGTATTCTATGAACTCGACTATACGTTGAACGTCGTCTTCGAGAGCGTCTGGCGCCGTAATCCCCTGATTTCAACCGGCATCGCCGCCGCCTCGCTTGCCGTAACAGGGTTCGTGCTGCTCCTTTCCTACGGCGCCACGCAAATCGTCAACTTCTTAACAGGATATGCGCCAAGACTCTGGGGGCTCGATCTCCTGGCCCTTGCGGCCCATGATCTGTTTCTCACCTATACGCTTCCCTTCGCACTGGCCTTTCTCACCGTCACGGGATTATATCGGCTTGTTCCACGGCGACGACCTCATTGGCGTGAGGCGATGATTGGGGCCTTGACGTTTAGCCTGCTCTGGATCGCAGCCAAATTCATATTCGTAACCTACAGTACCCATGCGACGATGTACGCCAATCTCTACGGTTCCCTCTTGGAAGTCGTTCTGCTCCTCCTCTGGGTCTATTACTCCGCAGCCCTCTTGCTGTTAGGGGCCGAGGTTGCCCACCATCTTCAAGAACGGGCGCAGGTGTGGGCAGAAGTCGCCCCGAAAGCCGCGCAGACAGAACAGGCCCTGTCGAATAGCCCGCCGACATAAGAAGATCGTTGGATGGTTTGTTTGGCCTGTCTTGTTTATTTGGTTGTATGAAACGAACCAAATGAACCAAACAAACCAGGGCACCAAATGAACTAATTCAGCCTGTCTGGTTCTGGGCTTTTGCTGGCGGGGATACCCCTTCGTGGCTAGAATGGCTACCGGTACTATACCGGCACAATAAGGGACGTTCTCATGTTTGAAGATTTCGGCAAAGACCTGCTCATGCTTGGCGGCACCGTGGCGGGCTTTATTGCGGCCATGTTGAGCATCATGGAGAAGTTGCTGGATATCAAGAACCGGTTTACATCGAAGAAGGGGCGAAAGTCGCCATCTGCAACCGAGCGTCCAGTCGCTGAATCGTCTTCCGAATCCAGCTTTTATTCGTCAAAACCCCTCCGGGGGGCCTCCTATCTTCTCTTGTATGAAACCAGTGTCATCGTGGCAGCGGGGTTGTTGCTCAATTATGTTGGATTGACGTTGAGCCGCCATCTGGAGAGCATCCTCTATCTCGACATGACAGGAACGGCGCTGGTTGCGTTCCTCTTGGGTCCTTGGTGGGGAGCCATCGTGGCCCTGATATCCAGTTCCATTGTGAACTGGCTATTGTTCCCGGAAAGCGGCGGAGAAGTGGTGATTTTCCCCTGGTCGCTGGTCAACATTGCCGGCGCGCTGTATTGGGGCTGGATGGCCAGACAAATAGGCTTTCAAAAATATCTCCGGTCCGGCCGCAATTCCGCTCTGTCGCATGGCTGGTTCCTGTATGTCTTTGGCGTCGGTGGCGCCATCGCCATGAGCTTGCCCGGCATCTTCATCCAATCGGCATTGCATGAACAAACGACCTTTGCCTTAAACCCGGACGTGGCAGAATCGGTGAGCCAGCGTGTGCTCAAATGGGAGCAGCTAGCGCACCTCTATATTGAATCCTTGTTCGGAATACATTGGGGAGAAAGTCTGAGTTGGTGGATTGTGAATTGGTTCCAGAACTGGGTCCGCTATATTCCGGACAAAACCATGAGCGCAGCCATTGCCCTCGTGATCCTCAAATACGGCTATCCGCTCTTCGAGCGGGAACTGATTCATGGCGGACCGGAGGGAGAACGTCCGAAGGATGAGCGTATCTTGCCGCTGGTGTTAGGGTTGCTTTACGCTCCCGTCTTCGCCACTTTGATCAGCAGTGACATCTACGGAGGCCCGGCCTACTGGCCACTGTGGGCATCGCCGTGGCTGTTCATCCTGGGTGGGTATTGTTACCTCCGCTATTGGGGCATCAGCGAGGAAGCCGTGAAGGCAGCTAGGCTGCAACGAGCCGATCGCTATGCCCGGGCGCTGAAACTGATCGGCAAGGAAGCATCCCATGAATTCTGCAAGCGGTTGACCTTCGTGACGTTGATCGCAAGTCTGCTCTTTGCGCTCTGTCTCCCCGTCCTCTTAACGGACTTTTATCGCGCCACCTTCAAGTTCTTCTGCGTCGTATACGGGTTCCTGCTGGTGGTTCACCTCGTGCGCATTTCCATTGCGCAGAATATTTCCATCTCCCGAACCGACAACTGATCGTACGACGTGAGGGGTGAGAGGTTAGGCGTAAGGGGTAGTGAGAGAACCGCTCCTTGCTTCTGACGCCTTACCCCTCACCCCTCACGCCTAACGATTCCGATCCGCGTAGCTGTAAGTACTGCGCAATTGCCGATCGGGTGATGAGTCCAACAATCTGTTCATGTTCCATCACGACGAGACAATCCCACCCGCTCTGGGCCATCCGATCCATGGCCTGCATAATAGACCAGTCCGGAGGGATACGGAAATCCGGCGACGTAGGGCGCATGATCTCGCGAACAAGGCGCCAGGGCCAGAGTGCTGTGGGAAGCGCTTGCACCTCACGCACCGTGAGCAGGCCAAGCACCTTCCCCTCCTCGCAGACGGGGAATTCACCGCCTCCTTGCGCGACAAAGTGGTGATCGACCGCATCCTGTACGCTCATGTCCGGTAGCAGGGTTATGACGCGGTGGACCATGACCTGACGAACCGTCACCGAGGCCAGCAATATCCTTGGGGCCGCTTGCCGTCTGCTTGCCAATGCCGCTGCAAAGAGGAATGTGCCGATGAAGATGAGCCAGCTTCCGTTCGTGGCGATGGATTGTTCCAGAACGCCAGACCAAGCCCCCACGATCATGGTCGCGCCGATCAACCCAAGGGCCACACCGAACCCTATTCCGGCGAGCGCAGCCTGACTAGTGGCGCGATCGAAGTTCTTGTTCCGTGCCCACAGTCCGGCCCGTAAGATGCGGCCTCCGTCTAAGGGGAACCCAGGAATCAGGTTAAAGAGTCCGAGTTGCACATTCACCATGCCGAGCAAGCTTCCGAGGACGATGAGTCCGTGAGCCCCAGATTGCGCGAACAACGATTCCACTGCCAAGGATCCGCCAAAACAGCCGGCCCCCAGGATCAAGCTGACAACTGGTCCTGCGATCGCGATCAAAAACTCGGCACGAGGACTAGGCGGTTCCTTTCCCATGTGGGCCATTCCCCCGAAAATGAACAGGGTAATTTGCTTGATGGGGATCTGGTAGCGGAGTGCGACATAGGAATGTCCCAGTTCATGGAGCAGGACGGAGAGAAACAGCAAGAGGGCGGCTACCCCGCCCATCCCCCAATAGCGTGGAACCGGCAGGCCTGGCATCGTCTCGGGTAAATAGCCCGTCGCCAAGGACCAGGTCAGAAAGAAGAACACCGCAAACCAGGAGGCATGTAGATAAATCGGGATGCCTAGCGCATGACCGATTTTCCAATTCGGGAAAGCCATAGGTTTACCGTAACAGTGAAGGAATTCAAGCGTCAACATGCGGGGCGAGACTCGCGTGAAACGCGGGAAGGGCTGGGTGAGTGAGAGGGGCATGGGCCGCAGCGGGAGGGTTGAATCTTCTCTGCATAAAAAGTTTTTCCGCATCCTCCTTGAGGTCTCTTCCGGTATACTAGTGACCATGCAACCTCGTTGCGCTTCATGGATACTCTGCCTGGCGCTCATACTGTTGTTTGTCCCGGCGGCGGCTTCCATTACGCAGGCACAGGTAATCAAGTCCGGCCCGTCCTCCTGCCCCGGAGTCGCGTTGACATTCGACTTGTGTCCAGTGCGTAACGGAGCGGGCTACGATCAAGCGCTGATCGACTATTTGATAGAACAGAAAATCCCGGCCACCTTCTTCATGTCCGGAAAGTGGATTGCGAAACATGATCGCCAAGTGAAGGCCCTCCTCCAGATTCCGTTCTTCGAAGTCGGCACCCATGGAGAAGTTCATGCCCATATGCCGCTCCATTCGGCGGAGGAGCAGAAACAGGAAATCCTTGGGCCGGTTCGCCTGCTTAAAGCCAAGTACAATCACGACGCGAACATGTTTCGTCCTCCCTATGGAGAGTTTAACGACGAGACCGTCAATGTAACTCGCGATCTCGGCCTTCAGTTCATTCTCTGGGATGTGGTATCCGGCGATCCGGACCCAACGCTCACGGCGGACCAAATAGAGGGGAGGCTGAAACGGTTTGTTCGGAAGGGCAGTGTCATCGTGATGCATGCCAACGGGAAGGGGAAACATACCAATGAGGTCGTGCAAGACCTTCATCAGCATCTCTTGCCGGAGCGGCACCTCACTCCCATGACCGTGAGCGACCTCTTAAACTGTAAACAGACGCCCCCATGACCGACCAGTTCGTTCGACCCATGACGGCGGAGGATCGGGCAGCAGTCATTGAGTTGCTCGCAGACTCCGATCCCTGGAAACGGCTGGGTTACCAAGCCAAAGACTGGGACAGCTATTTCACACCGCTCCCTCAAGGACGTGACAGTTACGTTATAGACCAGAATGGGAGAGTCGCCGGCATCGCGGTGCTCCGTCAGAAATTCTTGATCGGCGATTATTTGGAACTGCTTGGAGTGGCAGACTGGGCAAAAGGCCAGGGGCTGGGGAAGCGGCTGCTGGTCCACGTCGAAGGAGCGGTCTTTGCGAGGGCGAAGAACCTGTTCGCCTGCGTATCGGACTTCAACGATCAAGCCAGGTATTTTTACAAGAAGCAGGGTTACCAGGAAATCGGCCCCATGCCGAATTTTTTGATTCCAGGAAGCGCTGAAATTCTGCTGCGAAAGACCAGCGGACCGGCAAGGAAGAACACAATATAGCAGTCAGTCATCAGCGCTCAGCTATCAGCCCTTAACCTTCGGAGGCTGACAGCTGATTGCTGAGAGCTGAATGCTTATAATCAGCACCATGAAAGTTACCAAACTTCTCCACACCCGCATGAGGGTCAGCGACATGGAACAGACCATCCAGTTCTACACGGATGTGCTTGGTCTTGAGGTGCTGGAACGAAAGGTCTCGCCGCGTGGGTCTCATCTCGCGTTCCTCAAAGTGCCGAACAGCGAGGAGCTGATCGAGTTGACCAGTTTCCCTCCGAGCGGGCCAGTGACAGTGCAGGAAGATCTGGTCCACCTCGCCTTTCAAGTGGAAAGCCTCGACGATACCATCGCGTCGCTCAATGCGCAGGGAGTCAAGATCACAGACGGACCAACCCAATCCTCCTCTGGCAGCCGTTTTATTTTCATCGATGCCCCGGACGGGTACGAAATCGAGTTGATAGAACGACCGCCGGGAAGGGCGATCGTTTAGACTTTAAATAGCATCTCATATGGGCGGCCAATCGTGAAACATTCATCTCTACACACCATTGCTCTTCATGCAAAATGGGGTCAGGCGTGAGTATTGACTTGTTGCGGGAAACGCTGAGAGGTCTGGAATCTTATTCTGAAAACTCAGCCGTGCAAGCCCAACCGCATCCCGAACTTTACGAGCATATGGCACTATGCAGACCACGCGATTCTATCTGCGAGTGCGACAGTATTGACCGGGTGGGGGCAGAGTGCTATCATTCTGCTATCATGATGACAGGGGAGAGATGAAAGGAGGGGGCGATGGCGCAAGTGCTCGTCAGGCAGCTGAACGACAAGGTTGTTGATCGACTGAAGAAGCGGGCGAAGGAGCATGGCCGGTCTCTGCAATCGGAAGTGAAGACCATTTTAGAAGAAGCAGTGCCCGACTATGAGGGGGCGTGGAAGCGGATCGAAGGAATGCGCAAGCGGTTGGGCAAGTCTGGCCGGAAATTCAGCGACAGTGCGGACCTCATCCGTGAGGGTCGCGATCGGTGAGCTGCTATGTGGTCGATGCCAGTGTGGCGATCAAGTGGTTTATTCCCGAAATCCACTCGGAGTCTGCGCTTCAGGCACAGCATTCTCGCCATCGACTCCATGTCCCGGCATTGATGACCCTGGAGCTCGGCAACGTGCTTGCCAAAAAGATACGGCGAGGGGAACTTACTCGGACCGAAGGCGATGCGATTCTGAAGGAGCTGAAGCACCTTCCGCTCCAACGACATGCCGATGAGCGGCTCTTTCCCCCTGCGTATCAACTCGCCTTGGACACACAACGAAGTGTGTACGATTGTCTCTACCTTGCCTTGGCTGAAGCGGTCGATGGCATTATGGTCACGGCGGATCATAAATTTTATTCGTCGCTCAGGGGTGGCTCATATGGCAAACGAGTATTGTGGGTTGAGGATTTGTCATAGATGACGCAATCGGCTCACCCGCTCATTTTATCCGTGCGCCGAGGTCAATAGTCTATGGTCAATAATCATTGGTAGGTACCGCAAGACGTCTTTGCCGTGCGACCAACGATCGACGACTGACCATTGACCAATGACCCGCTGCCCTGCTTGAATCTTGATCGGTGACCAGTTACCAAGTATTGTTCCCCCCGCTTCACGAACGACGGAATACCATAGGAGACCTAGGATGAAGAACGGATTTTTCCGCGGGCATGGGCTGGGTAATGACTATGTGGTGATGGACCCGAAAGAGTTGTCGTTCACGCTCACCGCGTCGAGGATCAAGGCCATCTGCGATCGTAACTGGGGCCTTGGCAGCGATGGAATCCTTGCGCTTGTTCCGTCAAAGAAAGCGGAATTCGGTCTGAGGATCTTCAACCCTGACGGCAGTGAGGCGGAAAAGTCCGGCAACGGCCTGCGCATCTTTGCCCGCTATCTCCACGCCACCGGTAAGACGAAAAAAAAGCACTTCACCGTTGAAACCAAAGGTGGACTGGTGACGATTGATCTGCATCTGGATCGGCATGGAGATGCGAGCGCGGTCACAGTCGAAATGGGCAAGGCCACGTTCCAGCCTGCCACCCTCCCTTGTACCCTCACGGTCGGTGAACTAGTTGAGCAACCCATTGACGCCGCTGGCCAGTCCCTTACCTTCACCGGGGTCAGTGTTGGTAATCCCCATTGCGTTGTCTTCAAACCAGCGGGACAGTTCTGGTCGAGAGAAGATCTCTTGAAATTGGGACCGGCATTGGAGAACCATCCCTTCTTCCCGAAGCGAACGAATGTGCAGCTTGCTGTGCCGACTGGGCCAAAGGAACTCTTCATCCTGATCTGGGAGCGAGGGGCAGGTGAAACCCAGGCCTCTGGATCCTCCTCCTGCGCTGCCGCAAGCGCGGCTGTCCGGCTAGGCTTGGTGAAGAGCCCCATTACAGTCAAGATGCCTGGAGGCAGCTTGAACATTGAAGTTGCCGCAGACTTCAGCCTTACCATGAAGGGTCCGGTTGCTGAAGTGGCGCGGGGAAGCCTGAGTCCTTCGTTTGTGCGGGGCCTACGGTAACGTTCGTCAACCGTCATGCGTCAAGCGTCAACCGGCAGGAATTGGGCGAGGTGTTTTTGTTATCCTTACGATTGACGGATGACGTATGACGAATGACGTTCTTCAATCCAAACTCGACCACTTGCCTGAACAACCCGGCGTCTATCTGTTCAGAGACGAACAGGGTGAATTGCTCTATGTCGGGAAGGCCGCAGTCCTGTCCAACCGGGTCCGCTCCTACTTTCAGAAGGGGGGAGACCCGTCTCCGAAAACCACCGTACTGGTCAGTCACATCACGGACCTTGAAACGATCGTCACCCGCTCAGAACTTGAAGCGCTGATCCTTGAAAGCAATCTGATCAAGCAGCATCGGCCTCGCTTCAACGTGGTTTTGCGGGACGACAAGCAATATCCTTATCTTCGCCTGCCGATCAAGGAGGACTTTCCACGGCTCTCCATCGTTCGCCGGGTGCAACAGGATGGCGCACTCTACTATGGCCCCTACACTCCGGCAGGCGCCTTGCGGGAAACGCTGAAAGTCATCAAGAAGGCCTTCCCTCTGGCTACCTGCAACATCGTGATCGACGGCAAGGCCGAACGGGCTTGCATCGAATTCGAAATCAAACGGTGTATGGCTCCCTGCACCGGTAATCAATCGAAGGAGGATTACCAGCGCATTGTGTCGCAGGTCCGCCAGTTTCTCGAAGGCCGCGATCATGAACTGTTGGATAACTTGCGTGCCCAGATGGAAGGGGCGGCGGGGCGCGAGGAATTCGAGGAAGCGGCGCGCTTGCGTGATCGGCTCTTCAATATCGAACGTACGCTTGAAAAACAACGGATTACCCAAACGACGACGACCGATCAGGATGTGATCGGTCTGGCTCGGCAAGGTTCGGCGGTCGATCTCCAAATTCTCTTCGTACGTGGGGGCCTGTTGATCGGGCGCAAGGATTTCTTTTGGCCCCATTCTGCCGACACAGGGGATGAAGAACTTGTTCGGTCTGCGATTGAGCAGTTCTATAACAAGGACGGGCAGCCGCCCAAAGAGCTGCTCATCCCAACCGGGCTCGACGATGTGACCGTGATCGAAGAATGGCTCTCGGGTAAGCGTGGGAACGCCGTCAGGGTTATGACGCCGGAGCGGGGTGTGAAACACCAATTGGTCCTTCTGGCGGAGGAGAATGCCGGCGCTGCCGTGGCCAACCATCTCCGAGACGAAGAAATAGGACGGCAGGCGGTTGAGGAACTTAAACGGCTCGTACGACTGGACATTGTGCCTCGGCGGATCGAAGGTTTCGATATTTCGAACACCATGGGTAACCAATCTGTGGCGTCGATGGTTGTATGGGAAGAGGGTCAGATGAAGAAAGCCGACTACCGGCGTTTCAAAATCCAAACTGTGACCGGCGCCAACGACTTTGCTAGCATGCAGGAAGTCGTCATGCGCCGCTATGGAGACAGCGAGCATCTCGCGCGGCCGGATCTTATCCTCATTGATGGAGGCTTAGGCCAGCTCGCCGCAGCCATGGAAGGGTTGAAACAGGTCGGCCATGAGGACTTGGCGATTATCGGACTGGCCAAGGCTCGCGGTGAAAAAGATGAACGGATTTTTCTTCCAGGCCGAAAAAATCCCATCGTACTGCGCGCGAATTCACCTGCTACCCATCTGGTGCAGCGCATTCGGGACGAGGCCCATCGATTTGCCATCACCTTCCACCGCAAGCTGCGTAGCAAAGCTCTAATGGCCTCATCGCTCGATCAGGTGATCGGCATCGGCGAGATCACAAGGGCTCGCCTGCTCAAGCAATATGGGAGTCTGGTGAACATCGCTGCCGCCACTGACGATGAGTTGACGGCCACTGGCCTCGATGCCAAGACCGTCGCAGAGATGCGGAAGGCCCTCCGAGATCACAAGGGCTCGCCTGCTCAAGCAATATGGGAGTCTGGTGAACATCGCTGCCGCCACTGACGATGAGTTGACGGCCACTGGCCTCGATGCCAAGACCGTCGCAGAGATGCGGAAGGCCCTCTCGAAAACTACTCCATAAAGAATATTTTCGCAGGCTGCTCAAAAAGGTCAGACTTGTCGTGCGTGAAAGGTGAAACGTAAAACGTGAAATGTTCCGGAGGGAGAGCACTCGCAATTCTACGTTTCACCTTTCACGTCTCACGTTTCACGGTTCCTGGAAAGGGCTGTTTCAGCATCCCGCGCTAAAACACGAATTTGGCGCTGACCGTCCCGAGATGAACATAGGCATGGTATGTCCCATTGACGGTGGGGTTAAGGTTCCCAGCAACCGTGCGCGGTTCATAAAACCATTCCTGAAACGCCACATCGAGTCCGATTCCCTTGGGCCAGAGCGCGGAGGCTCCTCCGCATGGCACCATACCTAGAAACCGGCCTTGGCCCTTACACAAGAATCCAGCCCCAATGGACAGCGTGTTGGAAGATATGGAAATCGTCGCCGGGTTGAATGTCATATCAGGAACGGGATTCTCGGTGTGCGTGTACCCCGATCGCACCGCCACATCCCAATGGGGTAACCACGAGGGGTTGAGCCATTTGTATTCAGTGCCGATCGCCACGACCGGCACGGTCTTCCACTGTTGCGGTTGCGGGAAGACTCCGCCGGAGGAGAGGTGGATGTCGAGGTCACGATTTGACTTCCACCCGACATATTCCACGTCGAGTTCCAACTTCCATTCCCGCTCACTCGTACGAACCGGCCAGATCGCAATGGCTCCTGTATATATCTGAGGAAGCACGAGGTTGGTGGAGGCATCGGCAACCTTCGCCCCGTTGACCAACAGCGATCCACTCAACGGCACCACAGCCTGGGTGCGATAGACCAGCCCGACGGAGGCAATCGGTTTGCCATCGCTGTTTCTCAGTGGGGTGTAGAGCAGGCTGACAGTTGCGCCGGCCCCCGTTCCGTTGCCGTTGAATTCGACGGAAGCCCCAGCTGGAATACCAAAGACCCCAGCACCTACTTGTTTCTGTTCCGCTTGTCCCTGTCCAAGAAAACTTGCGAAAGTATAGATGTCGGCACTGACTCCGATGGCCAACTGATCGTTCAGCTTATAGGCTACAGTCGGCTTGATATCGATGAGAGGAAGTGCTGCAGTGGTCACGGCAGTATTGAAGGGGCCATCCAGCGGATAGCGAATGTTCGTACCGAATGGCGAGGTCAGACCGAGCCCCAGCGTGACGGGGGAGAACGCCGATGCGCCGAGGGCTCCAAGATTAGCGCTCAGATAGAAATGGCTTGGAGGGGGAGAGGTGATTCTCCCGCCGAAATCGCCTCTTGCATCGAGCCCTGCCTGATTCTTGTATTGGATCGACCCTCCCATGAGAGTCGTCCCAACCATACTCTGGACACCCTCGACTTGAGTCAATCCGGCCGGATTAAAATGGATAGCCGAAGCATCGTCCGCCTGAGCGGCAAATGCGTTTCCCTGACCGGCTGCGGCAGCTCCTTGCGGTTGAAATCTGATCGCTTGGGCAGAAGTATATGATGGGAGTAAGAGAACCACCATGAAGACCAGCGAATACAAGATCCAGTTCATGCTTCCTAGCTCCCGTGAAGGCAAAAAAGGGTGATGATATCGATAAGTAAAGCATCCAGATAGAGCCATTTAGCTCCACCGCGACAGAATATTTGATATTTCTTCTTGTAAATTACCAGTGTACAATTCTATTCCCAGGTTCAACTTCATGTTCAAGCTGGATTGACTATGGCGCAGACTTTCAAAAACCCCTTCCCTAGTCAGCTGTTCGAGAATTTTTCAAAACAGGAATGCCAGCACGCGCTGCAAGTTTTTCACTATGCCGCTCAAGCGGAGACATCCGAGGACGTAAGGGACGTACTGATTCAGTTTCAGGAACTGTTCCCGTTCAATCGTCTACTCGGCGGGCTGGCGCGACTCAGTTCCAGTGGAAAATTCGAGGGCTTCACGAATGTTGTCAATGTGAGTTATCCGGATGAATGGCTCTATCTCTACTGGAAGAATGGGTATGCTGAGATTGACCCAGTGTTCCGTGCGGCCTCCCGATCTCCCGGCACCCAGATATGGAAACAGACCTACCAGCAAACGACCTCTAAAGAGGAATTGGAATTTATCGAAACCGCCAGAGGATTTGGCCTGGCTGACGGAATCACCACCAGTTCAGTCGATCAGGCGTGTGGTCTCGCGACGTTTTATTCCTTTGCAGGAGAAGCGGACGTGGATGCTGAACGGTACGCTCCACTCGTGGAGTATTTTGGACGCCATCTCCATCTTGCTCTCATGCGAACAGCTAGGAAGAATGCTCCTGCGACGGAAAAGTGTGTGAAGGAACTGTCCCCGCGTGAAGTGACCATCCTAAATTGGATCAAGAACGGCAAGACGAACTGGGAAGTCGGCCAGATTCTCGGGGTCACGGAGCGGACGGTGCGATTTCATCTTGCGAGCATCTTCGCCAAACTCGATGTCACCTCCCGCTCACAGGCAGTCGCTGCAGCTATGGAACATGGCCTTCCCATCCTGCACGGTCTTCCAAGCGCGAGCTAGCAGGATACTGAAAAAGTCCGCCAGCATCGTTCTCGCATCGTTCAGATCCTCAACGTACCCCAGAGGGTACGCCTCCGGTCTTCACTCGCTGCGGCCTTGCTGGACGGCCTTTTTGAGCATCCTGCTGACTATACAGATGCTATAGCCACACATATTCTCACTGCAGCGCGTCGCACAAAACCGAGCTTTTCCGCAGGCTGCTGCTCTCGCTCCAGGTCACATTCTTGCCGCAATGTCCTCCGTGGCCGGCTCCGTCGTATGCAGCCACTTCAACATCTCCGGTCGCTCAGACGCCGCGGCTGAGCGGAACTCGTCGAGATCGAGCAGCGCTCCGACAGAGAGCACATCCGCCGGAGGCAGTGCGACGGGAGTGCCGATCGCATGACAGGGCCAGCCGATTCGTTGCACCACCCGGAGAAGCCTGCTTTCAACGACCAGGTACGTGTATCGAATATCATTCGCGAGAGTCCAGTGGTACATGGCCTTGAAAATAGTCCGCATCACCCTTGCTGAAAGACCCCGGTCGGCAATTGTAGGGTCTACGGCCAAGCGGGTAATTTCCGCTGTATCGAGCTCCTTGCGAACGTGATGTGACCCGACTAGGCATCCGCTGAATTCACTTTCCAGCATAAATGGAAATGGAGCGGGTGTCATCCGCACCATGCCCAGCAGTTGCTGATTGGAGAAAAGACCGATCGAGTGGCTCCATGCATCGTAGACATCAGACTCAAGTTGATCCTTCCTCTCCGCCACCCACTTGAGCTTCTCGGCAAAGACTCTATGCCGAAGATGGTAGGCCTGCCGTAACTCCTCCTCGCTTTCGAGTACCTTGATCAGAAACTCCCCATCATAGAACTCAATCTGCCTCGACTCCTGATTGACTCCGTCTTTCATGTGGGCCTCCATGGGTTGAGCTGCAACGGTGATCGTGATCGAGCGCTAATGGTTCCAAATTGGAACTCATTCGTCACCTGGCGGAACCGACAGGTGACGGAACGTGTAGGAGCCACGTAATAATGTTCTCCTCTGAACTGAGGAATCCGAGTGAGAATAACTTCAGAAGACAACTACGGCACATGCAGAGAAAGGGCACTCCATGAAAGATCGCCATGGGTTTCAGATTCTCGATGGGTTTCGGCAATCCCGTAACAGGCTGTCGTATCGGCCTGAGGCTCTTGCCCAGAGGATTTCACAAGACAAAAACCAATTGTGCGCTAGTCCACTATATGACCAGGTTGGAATCAGCCTCGGTACGGCTCTCACGACTTCCGAGCGACGATTGAGCGCACTGCTTCAGGATCGCAGACGTATCGGACGGGAGTTGCACGATTCTGTGTTGCAAGCGCTCTACGCGATTGAATTGACGCTTAAGAAAGCTCCTGGATTGCGCAGAGGGGCGACGAAGGCTGTGGCATGTTCACACGATCAGGCTACGGATCAACTTCGCAGGCTTATCCAAGATATCCGGAGCATGATTATGAGGGTGGAGTCTGACCGTATCGAATCATTTAGGCTGGTTCCCGAGTTGCAGGCCCTCGCGCAGGCTGTTGAACGAGTGAGCCAGGCGAGGATTTGTATCGAGGTCAATCAGGCGGCAGAGGAAATTCTGACCGGTGAAGAAGCAAGGGAACTGGTCACGATCTGTAAGGAGGCCGTGACCAATTGTATACGTTACGCCCAGGCCACACGAATTGTGATTGGCCTTCGGCAGATAGGCTCGCGAGTCCGCCTGAGTGTTCGCGACAATGGATCGGGCTTCGATGTCGAAGAGAGTCGGGCAAAGGGCTTTGGGTTTGCACAGATGGAAATTCGAGTTCGGAAGATCGGTGGGCGCCTGAACATCCGATCGACAGTAGGCCGAGGCACCTGCGTCACTGCCGACATCTACCTTGAACCGGTACTCACAACGGTATGAAGCACCCGATTACCGACCGTATTGGGCGCTCGTCGTCTTTCGCTTCCAGTTACGAAGTACGCAAGGATCACATGATCGAGACAATAGACCGCAATAACCGGTCTTCCCCTTACAGGCACTGCGATTGACCATTATTATCGCGCGATCCTAGAGGCCTCCGGGTGTGATCCTGCTCCTCTCGCCAAGCTCCATCATTCTGGAATGGAACCGTGCAGGGGCGTTAGAGCAAGGGGCTACGTATCCGTGCCGATTGCAGACTGTTCCATCCCCACACGGGAGCACTTCAGTTGAAAGTTCTTGTCATCGACGATAATGAATTCATACGCCAGGGTGTGAAGCAGATTCTTGCAGAAGCATTTCCTCGGGTCGAGATAGGAGAAGCCGGTACAGGTCAGAGGGGGCTTGCTGCGGTGCATCGGGAGCCCTGGGACTTGGCGATTATGGAGATCAGTCTTCCTGATCTGAGTGGGTTGGAACTGTTACGCAAGCTACATAGCACAGCGCCTCGCCTCCCCCTGATGGTCCTGAGTCTCCATCCGGAAAAGCAATATGCACTTCGAGCCTTCCGCGCCGGGGCCATGGCCTATTTGAACAAACGGATCACACCAGCAGAATTGACCAGAGCAACCAAGCATGTCCTAACCGGGAGGATGTATGTATCCTCCTCCCTCGCAGTGAATATGACCAACAGGTTAAGGGACAATTCTGGCAAACTCGACCATGAGACGCTATCGGATCGGGAATTCGAAATCCTTATGCTTGTAGCCCAGGGCCAACCCATCAGGGACATCGCACAGTTCATGACGCTTAGCATCGAGACTGTCAACACCTATCGAGCGAGTCTTTTGGACAAGCTGCACCTCACAACCACTGACGAACTGATCCGTTATGCCCTCGATCATCAATTGCTAGACTCGCAGGGCGCAGAACCAGGCTTCCAGCGTCCGGTCTCTGCTCCTGCGAAGCGTATCTTGTGAATCGTAGTCAGTTGAGGACTCTAACGTTTCGCGATTTACGAACCACCGAGTCCTTGAAATTGACAGCCCCCCCCCTTGCCGACTAGGATAGCAATCCGTGAACCATACCGATCCTTTAGAATCTGCCGCAGTGAAACACCCCCACGCTCCCATCAACCGCGTTGAACATGTGTTTGAAACTATCGTGTTCGCCAGCCGGTGGATTCAAGCCCCGCTCTATGGCGGCCTCATCGTGGCCGAGCTGCTCTACGCATACAAATTTCTCATCGAACTGTGGGAAATGGTCCGGCACATCAATCAGCAGCAGGAGACCGTCTTTATGTTAGGCGTCCTGGGGCTGATCGATGTCACGATGGTAGCGAACTTGCTCACGATGGTGATCATCGGCGGCTATGCCACCTTCGTGAGCAAGTTGGACTTGGAGGGGCATGCCGATCGGCCGGACTGGCTGACCCATATCGACCCCGGCACCATCAAGATAAAACTTGCCGCTTCACTGATTGGTATTTCCAGCATCCATCTCCTGAAATCGTTCGTCAACATTGCGAATGAAGATCTCGAGCAGATCAAGTGGAAGATCTTTATCCACATGACCTTCATCGGATCCGCCATTCTCCTTGCCTGGACCGACAAGATCATGCAGAAAGATCGTAAACATTGACCCAGGGGTTCAGGCTGAAGGCTGTTAGGCTGAAGTGTTTGGAACTCCCACCTTCAGCCCATGAGCCTGTCCGACAGACGCCTATCTACCGATAAGAGGCAAGAATGAAGCGCAGGCCTTATGCCGTATTTGCCTTGCTGGTTCTCCTGTTCGTCCAGGGAGGCTGTAGTGCGTCGGTTCTGCAGTTGCGCGGCCAACCGGATCTCCATTTCGGAGGGTATCGCCAGAAGTTGGCAGACAAGAAAGAGCTCGCTGAAAGATTCCTGGCTTGCACCAGACAGGCCCACGACGAACCGCTGAGTGAGCGACGCAATGTCGGCATCTCACCCAATGCTCTTTCTTTCCAGGCGCAAGAGGGCCACGAGACGAGTGTCCGTCCCCTGGCAGCCGTCATTGAAACGGTCCGCAGTCGGCATGCCGACAAGGGAACCTCCCTCTCTGTTCTCGCCAATGTCCTTGGTGGCCTGTCCACCGAGGCGCACGCGCGCATCGATCTGGGGAAACTCACAGAGGTCATCGAAGTAGTCAGGCAATGGCAGGGGTATCTCGGTTTGGATGAGGATCAACTCGAACAAGACGCCTCTCGCTTCGCTCGGATGCTGTCGGCATACAACAAAGCCTATTTTGGCGATCTCAGGTTCACGGCAGAACCAGTTGCATCGGGAGACGGCCTGCGCGGAGTGGTGAAAGTTGCTTCGAATGGATTTGTCGACCGAAGCGGCAACGCTTTGTTGTTCCCAGGGATCTCGGCAGGGCTTGAAGTAAGCCCTGCCGATTCAGTTCGCATCTCGGGCGCCACGGTCGACTCGCAACGTGTCAGCGCCGATCTCATGCGCATTTTCCTGGAGGCCTTTTTTGATGCAGCCTATCGGGTACCGGCCGTACATGGCGCGACCGCATTGCGAGTGGGATCGGACCCCCTGGAATCGCCCTACCCGGAATTTGATGCCGATCGTCCCATGATTTCACTGGAAGCCTTGGCCCGGGTGACCCGCGACGCCCTGCGCGCCGAAGCAGCCGTGACAGCGCTCGTAGGGAAAGCGGTTCGTGGTGGAAGTGTCTTTGGTACGCAAAATGAGACGGTTGCCGCCACGCTGGAGACAGCCGCAGGGGTGATTGCAAAGAAGCTCGCAGAACACGAAGGGTTCTGCTACTACCAGGTTATTGAGGGGACTCTAACTCAGCACTTTCTGTCCAGCCCACAAATCACGCATTAGCCCGCATTATTCACGAGAGTTCGTGACGAAACCGCCGAGACGCCACGCGAGACGGGCGCGCGGAGCCGCGAAGGAAGGAGGCATACTTGAAACAGTATGTTGACTGACTGAGAGGCGAGCCCGC
>SWDM01000021.1:155825-177047 GCA_005116835.1 Nitrospira sp.
GTGACGAAACCGCCGAGACGCCACGCGAGACGGGCGCGCGGAGCCGCGAAGGAAGGAGGCATACTTGAAACAGTATGTTGACTGACTGAGAGGCGAGCCCGCCCGCCGTTAGGCTTGTCGTAGCGGCATATCGGCGGTTGCAGTAGAAGTCTTCGTGAATAATGCGGGTTAGGACCAGGCTGGTACCATTGCGCCGCCTGAGTCGCGCCAGTGAGGTGTCCAGGCGAGGGCGACGAGTTTCACCGCAATGTTGGCTTTAGTAGGTTTGAGAGAGACGGTTTCGAGCTTCTCGTTGAGAGGGTCGGTCGCGGCTGCGAGCGCATCGGCCTCCGTCTTAAATTGAGATTCGAGGTCGGCCAGTTGTTGCTGCAACGCTGAGACGTTCTCTTCGGCTTGCCCCACGTCCTTCGATTCCTTGATCGCACGTCCAGCTCCGCGAATCGCCGTGGTCGCCCGGCCGATATTTGATGCGCTGATCGTTTTCCGTCCAAGGAAAGCGCCCAGAATCGAAGCGCCGACCGAAATCGCCGCTTGCATTTGACTCGAACGAGATTCCGCCTGCTGCCGCTCGACCATTTGTCCTGCGCGCCTGATTCGGTCTTGGATGGCAGCAATCTTCGGCGCGTACTTTTGACGCAAACTGTCCAATTGTTTGTCCCTGGCTTCACGCCCGGCTTGTTGCAGCCGCACACGGAAGTCTCGCTCGGATTCGTCTGGTTTCGAAACCTCTTTCGTGCTGGGGCTCTTGAAGAGTTCGACTTTCTGATTCCGGAACAGCCACCCGGAAAAGTCCTTATTCCACGTCTCATAGCTTTTCGCTTTGTTCGCCGCACTGGGCACTGCGGCGAACTGCGCGCCATCTGTGGGTGTTGACTCCAAATCGGCAAGGGCCAAGCCTGCTTCCACTGCCCGGTCCCAATCCACCGCCACCGCACCGTCCGAGATCGGCGCAAGAACGGTCACATCCTGAGTGACATCGACACCGGCCTTACTGTCAGATACGCGCACCTGTGAGGCGCCCAACAGCATGGGTTGGTAAATCAACGTGCTGCCGCTCGGTTGGCTCCCTCGGACGGGGATAAAATGCTGCGGCACATCGGGCGGGAGCATGGGCCGGGAGGCCGTCATTCGTAATTTGTCATTCGTCAATCGTGAAGAACTTGTTTCTCCTTTCACGTCTCCACTCGATTGACGGTTGGCCATTGACGATTGACGCTTCACGGGCTCCATCAGCGTCTTGATCTGCGTCCGCGTCAACGGTCCTCGAAGGTAGGAGAGCGTCCACCTTGTCTGAAAGACCTCCGGCGCATCCTCGTGGACATTGTTCATGAGGAAGACACGATTGCCGAGGCCGGCGAGAAGTTGTTCCATTCCCTGTTTATCGAACTTCTTTCCAGAGCTTGCTGAAGCGCCTTCCAGTCCTTCCAACACGCGAGCCTTGTCTCGTTCGGTTTGCAGCCGTCCGATGAACCAGGTGCCGGTATTCGCCAAGCCTTTGTAGTCCAGGTCTACGGGGTTCTGAGTCGCCAACACCACGCCCAGACCGAATGCGCGGGCCTGCTTCAGCAGCGTGAGCAGGGGTTGCTTCGACGGCGGATTGGCGACCGGTGGAAAATAGCCGAAGATTTCATCCATATAGAGGATAGCGCGGAGGCTGGTTGTGCCTGATTGTGCTCGCACCCAGCCGAGCGTTTGACTCAGCAGCAAGGTGACAAAGAACATGCGCTCCGCATCGTTGAGATGCGCGATCGAGAAAATGGCGAGCCGAGGTTTGCCTCCCGGCGAATGGAGCATCTGCCCGGGGTCGAGCGCCTCGCCTTCCAGCCAGGCGGAAAATCCCGGTGAAGCTAATAAGTTATTGAGCTGCATGGCGAGGGTGAAGCGTTCCTTCGAGGGATAGAACGAATCCAGATCCAATACGCCGATCTTGGCAATCGGAGGCGTCTGAATCTGCTGGATCAATGTGGCCAGATCCAGATCCCGCCCTGCCTTCCATGTGTGGTCGAGAATTGTCGATAAGAGAATGTGCTCGCGACTCTTGATAGGATCGGCTTCGACGCCAATGAGACCCAATAGACTTGTTACCGTCGTGCCGATTCGCTCGCGTAGCATCTCGGGATCGTCCAGAATCTCCTGCGACGGCGCCGCAAAGGACTTGAGGATGGAGACGGGAATGCCCGCGTTGCTGCCAGGCGTATAGACGACGACATCGGCTGCATCGCGGAGCTTCTGAATCCGCTCGCCGCTCTGCCCCCAATCCCCCAAGCCTTTCTTCCACATCTCGGCTTGCTGGGTCGCATAATCAGCCGACGAGAGTCCCTTTTTGCGGGCATCGTCCTCATTGACCCAAGGTGCAAAGTCCTCCCCCCGCAGCTGCGGAAAATTCAGCATCAGATTGGCCAGATCCCCCTTGGGATCGATAATCAGCGCAGGAATGCCGTCGATCGCCGCTTCTTCGAGGAGTCCGATACAGAGACCGGTCTTCCCGCTCCCGGTCATCCCGACGCAGACGGCGTGGGTCACCAGATCTTTCGAGTCGTACAACAGCCAGCCAGGCTTGGACTGCTTGGTTGCCATGTCGTAGGGTCGGCCTAGATAAAACACGCCGAGCTTTTCGAAATCATGGGCGGCAGGCTGTTCTGTTTCCGTGACTTTTTTCACTTTGGCCATACACCACTCCTTTGCCGGTCGGCTCGCCAACCGTCATACGTCAAGCGTCATTCGTATCAGAGTCGGATGTGCCCTTGCTGCCAACTCGGCCTATGCTACGGATATATCCATTGATAAGCTGCACGAAACGTCTTAGTTGGACTTGAAGATCATCGTACTGTTTCTCAGAAACATACTCCAGGTCTTTGCACGTGATCAAGTTATCTAAGAGTTCATATGCCGATCCACGAGCAATGCGGCAATATTGGATATTCTCTTTGTAATGGAAACGCCCATAGCCTTCAGCAATGTTTGCGGTGAGGGAGATCGCAGCGGTTCTAATCTGTCTGCCCACCTTCCAGACGTCCAGATCCTCGAAGGATTTGATGGGATTCATTTCTCCCCCTGTTTGACCTTTGACGGACGGTGCTTTTTACTCTGCCCTTTTGACGGTTGACGTCTTTCTCCCCACCCGCTTGACGAATGACGGGTGACGATTGACGTCCTATATCCCTGCCTCCTGAGCACCTGTCGCCGTGTCCGGATCCCAGGTGTTCAGTGCCTCGAAGCGGTCGTCGCGCCGATGCCGGTCTCCGACCTCACTTGTTGTGCCAGGAATCCGCCACGGTCCTTTGCCGCCTGGCTGCTTCGGTCGAGGATCGAGAACAACCAAATACCCATGAAACCGATCGTCATCGAGAACAGCGCCGGCGAGGTGTAGGGGAACAACGCACTGCCTTTCGGATAGCCCAAGGTCGCTTCCCACACCGAAGGCGATACGATCGTGAGCAGCACCGATGAAATCAGCCCGAGAAAACCGCCGACGACAGCGCCGCGGGTCGTGCAGTCCTTCCACAACACCGACATGAACAATACCGGGAAGTTGGCTGATGCCGCGATCGCGAACGCCAGGGACACCATGAACGCCACGTTCTGTTTCTCGAACAGGATACCCAGCAACACGGCCAGGATTCCCAGCGCCACTGTGGTTATGCGCGATACCCGCAACTCGGAAGCGCCGTCGGCCTTGCCGCCTTTGATAGCCGTCGCGTATAGGTCATGCGACACGGCTGACGCACCAGACAGCGTAAGACCGGCAACGACCGCCAGGATGGTGGCGAATGCCACGGCCGAGATGAAACCGAGAAACACATTGCCACCTACCGCATTGGCCAGGTGCACCGCCGCCATATTGCTGCCGCCCTTGAGCATGCCGTTAGCATCGAGGAACTCCGGGTTGGTCAGCACGAAGGTGATTGCGCCGAAACCGATGATGAAGGTCAGCAGGTAGAAATAGCCGATCCATCCGGTGGCCCACATCACCGACTTGCGCGCTTCCTTGGCGCTCGGTACCGTAAAAAAGCGCATCAGGATGTGAGGCAGGCCGGCCGTGCCGAACATCAGTGCCATACCGAACGAGATCGCCGAGATTGGGTCTTTGACGAAGTTGCCCGGTCCCATGATCGACTGGCCGGCAGCTGTGGCTTCGACCGGCGTCTGGCCCGCTGCTGTGGCCAGGCCGGTTTTGATCTCGACTGCGTTGGCAAACATCGCTTCCAGACTGAAGCCGAAATGCAGCAGCACCATGAACGCCATGAAGGTCGCGCCGGCCAGCAGCATGCAGGCCTTGATGATCTGCACCCAGGTGGTTGCCGTCATGCCGCCGAACAATACATAGACCATCATCAGCGCGCCGACGATCACAACCGCTATCCAGTAGTCGAGGCCGAACAGGAGCTTGATCAACTGGCCGGCGCCGACCATTTGCGCGATCAGGTAGAAGGACACCACCACCAGCGTGCCAGAGGCAGCGAAGATGCGGATCGGCGCCTGCTTGAACCGGAAGGCGGCGACATCGGCGAAGGTGAATTTGCCGAGGTTGCGCAGGCGTTCGGCCATCAGGAACGTGAGTACCGGCCAGCCGACCAAAAAGCCGATTGAGTAGATAAGGCCGTCGTAACCACTGGCCATCACCGCTGCCGAAATACCTAGGAACGATGCCGCAGACATGAAGTCACCGGCAATCGCCAGACCGTTCTGGAAACCAGTAATGCCCCCGCCCGCTGTATAAAAGTCTGCCGCCGACTTGGTTCGGGCCGCTGCCCATTTCGTGATGAACAGCGTGAGTAACACGAAAACACTGAACATGCAGATCGCCGTCCAATTGATCGCCTGCTTCTGTGCCTGGCCCACATCCGGGCCGGCGGCGTACACCGATGCAGCAACAGCAAAGAATGCAGCCACGGTCAGCCCGAAACGCACCACACTGGGATACTTGCGATGCAAGCCGATCACTTCAATACCTCTTTGGCAATGGCGTCGGACAAGGCATCGAACTCACGGTTGGCGCGATTCACGTAGTACGCAGTGATCGCGATCGTGAACACAATGACGCCAAAGCCGAGCGGAATGCCCATGGTCATGACGCCTGTGCCAATTTTCTGTGACAGAAAGCTCTTATTGAATGCCACCAGCAGAATGAAGCCGAAGTAGACGATCATCATCGCCAGGGTCAGCCACCAGCCGAAGCTGGTTCGCTTAGTTTTCAGTACCTGATAGCTCCGATTGTTCGCAATTCGTGCGACCAACTCAGGATCCACGATGCGTCCTCGCAGTCATTGGTTCGATGCCGATCTGACTCTGGAAGGATGATTATGTTGCCAGCTGACAGAATCCTTACGCACGCCAGCTGCATAGAATTGTGCCCGGAGTGACCTGAATAGGGACTTCCAATGGAGGGAGTTGCCATCGCATCCCGCCTACACCCCCGCTTCTTTTAGCACTTGTCCCGTATACGACCGCTTCGACTTGGCAATCTCTCTTGGCGGGCCTTCCGCCACAATCTCACCGCCACGATCGCCACCCTCAGGCCCGAGGTCGATGATCCAATCGGCATTCTTGATCACATCGAGATTATGTTCGATCACCACCACAGTGTTGCCTGCTTCAACGAGCCGATCCAGTACATCGAGCAATCGCTGCACATCGGCAAAGTGAAGCCCGGTCGTCGGTTCATCTAAGATGTACATCGTGCGTCCCGTCGGACGTTTCGACAGTTCACGCGAGAGTTTGACCCGTTGCGCCTCGCCCCCGGACAGGGTCGTCGCAGACTGGCCGAGTTTCACGTAGTGCAACCCTACATCGTGTAGGGTGTCGAGTTTCCGCTTGATGAAGGGGATATGCTCGAAGAACTCCACGGCATCGTCCACCGTCATGTTCAACACGTCGGCGATGCTTTTCCCCTTATGGTGAATCTCCATCGTCTCGCGATTGTACCGTTGCCCCTTGCAGACCTCACAGGTCACGTAGACATCCGGCAGGAAATGCATCTCGATCTTGATTAGCCCATCGCCCTGGCAGGCCTCGCAGCGGCCGCCCTTCACATTGAAACTGTAGCGGCCTGGTTTATAACCGCGAACGCGGGACTCGGGGAGGTTGGAATAGAGATCCCGGATAAATCCGAAGAGGCCTGTATAGGTTGCAGGATTCGAGCGTGGAGTCCGGCCAATCGGGGCCTGGTCAATGTCGATCACTTTATCCAGGGCATCGACTCCCAGCAGCTCCTTGCAGCCGTCGATCTTCGGCTTTTTCTGATAGAGCAGCTGTGAGAGAGAATGGAACAGCACCTCAAGCACGAGGGTGCTCTTCCCGGATCCGGATACGCCGGTCACACAGGTAAGAAGACCGAGCGGAATCTTGGCGGTCACTCCCTTGAGATTATGCTTCTTGGCCCCTATGACGGACAGGAACCCCTTGGCCGCTCGCTCGCGGCGGGGGAGGCTGACCATCTGTGTGCCTCGAAGATACTGGCCTGTCAGCGAGTTGAGATTCCCCATGACCTCGTGTGGCGTGCCTTGGGCAATAACTTGGCCGCCGTGCGTCCCGGCGCCAGGCCCCATGTCCAACAGATGGTCCGCCGCCATCATCGTTTCCGCATCGTGTTCGACCACCACGACCGTGTTGCCCAGGTCTCGCAGGCGCAGCAGGGTCTGGAGCAAGCGCCGATTATCCCGCTGGTGGAGCCCGATCGAAGGCTCGTCGAGGATGTAGAGGACGCCGACGAGGCCGGAACCGATTTGCGTGGCGAGCCTAATGCGCTGTCCTTCTCCGCCGGATAAGGTCGCAGCCGCCCGATCCAACGTCAGATAATCCAATCCGACATTGACGAGAAACCCGAGCCGTTCTCGAATCTCTTTCAAGATGCGATGGGCGATCATCAGCTCACGCTCGGTGAGTTTCAACGAACTGAAAAAGTCTGCTGCAGCTCGAACGGATAGATGGGTCACCTCCGCGATCGATTGTGCGGCCAACTTGATCGATAAACTTTCAGGCCGCAGCCTCGCGCCCTTGCAGACCTCGCAGGGTTCCAGCAAGGTGAAGTCTTCATCGTCGGAAGAGCCGGGTGTCATGGCGTAGCCGATGCCGTCGCAAGCAGGACAGGCTCCATGAGGGCTGTTGAACGAAAAGACGCGCGGCGTAATTTCCGGGTAACTGACCCCGCAGCGGATGCAAGCGAGCTTTTCGCTATACAGTGCAACCTTTCCGTTGTCCGTCAGCACCCCGACAAGTCCGCCGGCGAGTTTCAGGGAGGTCTCCACCGAGTCGGCCAGCCGTCTTGTCAGTGCCTCGCCTGGCTTCATCACCAGCCGATCGATCACGATCTCGATCGTGTGTTTCTTCTGTTTATCGAGCGCGATGTCCTCGTCCAGGTCGATCAGGCGACCATCGACCCTGGCCCGGACGTAACCGGCCTTGCGCATGTCGAGGAGTTCTTTACGATACTCCCCTTTCCTGCCACGGACGATGGGGGCCAACAGCTGAAACTTGCTTCCCTCCGGCAACAGGCCGATGGCATCGACCATCTGCTGAACGGTCTGTGCCGTGATTTCCTCGCCGCACTGGAAGCAGGAGGGTCGTCCGACTCGGGCAAAGAGGAGGCGAAGATAGTCGTAAATTTCAGTCACGGTGCCGACCGTGGACCGGGGGTTGTGGCTGGTGCTCTTTTGTTCGATAGAAATGGCAGGCGAGAGCCCTTCGATCGAATCGACGTCGGGCTTGCCCATCTGTTCGAGGAACTGACGGGCGTAGGCCGAGAGAGACTCGACGTACCGTCGTTGACCCTCGGCATAGATGGTATCGAAGGCCAGCGAAGACTTGCCCGACCCGCTCAGCCCCGTGATCACGACGAGCTGGTCGCGCGGGATCGTCACATCGATGTTCTTGAGGTTGTGCTCCCGCGCCCCTTTAATGACGATCGAGTTATGCATAGGGGCGGGATTATAGCATTCAACCTCTATCCTTGACACTGTTGAATCGTACGTCTATTATACGTACGATTCAACAGGAGGGCGGTATGCCCAGGGCCGCATTAAAAAAAGAGAAATGGACGCTTTCATTCGACCCGGCGCTGAAAAGCGCGGTCGTCAAGGCAGCCAAGCGCAGAGGCGTCTATCCTGTGACCGTGCTCGAAAATCTCGTGAGGGAAAAATTCAACCCATACGGCCATACGGACGTAGACGACAGCGCCGACTATGTGACCGCACTCCGGAAACAGGGCCGAAAACAGTCCGACGATGCATTCCTGGACGAGATTGAGGCATGGCAAAAATCTCGGTCCTCGTAGATACCGACATCTTCATAGATTATTTCAACGCAAGCCGGTTTCACGCTCTGTTCGATTCCGCCCGATTCACCCTCTACTATTCCATCATCACGAAAAAGGAATTGCTGACCAAGCCTGGGCTCCGCGATTCTGAACGGGAGTCAATTTTGGTCGAGCTGACCCGATGCCGGCTCATTCCCTTGTCCGATTCCATTGCCGCTCGATACTCCGATCTTCGCCGCCTGCACCCTTCACTCGAGAAAGGTGATGCGCTCATCGCTGCCACCGCCCTCGTCAAACGCCTTCCTTTGATGACACGAAACAAACGGCACTTTCAGATGGTAGCCGGCCTGACTTTATTCGGGGAGTGAGCGCCTTCTCTGTCTCCGCCGTCAGCAATCGGAAAGAGCTGATCGACCGGGATCTCGACATTGATGTTCTTGAGATTATGCTTCCCCGCCCTTTCGATGACGAGCAAGTTGTGTATCTGGGGCGGGATATGCATGAGGCGTGGACTATAGTGGGCGTGTAGAAGTCACGAGGGCTTCAGTTCAACTCCGACTGAGGAATCCGCGTTCACTTGAATTTGTTTCATGGAAGCCGCCTATCAAGTTCTCTGAATAAACCGGCCTCACGCCAAAGTCGTCGGTTGCCGACGACGTAAATGGCTTCCTTCGCGCGTGTGACCGCTACGTTCAGTAAATTCGGTCGGCTACCAGCCCACCCACGCGCGCCGGTTTGTGTCGGGTGCGGTGCTCCCAGTACGAGAATGACCGCCTCAGCTTCACGTCCTTGTGCAGTATGTATGGTGCCAATTCGCTCGTTGATCCAGTGCCATTCATCCTCGACCCATCCTCTGAGCACGTCACTCTCACGTATTGTTTGGCGCAATCGGTCTGCGACAATGACAAAAGGTGTGATGACGTAAAGGTCTGGCTTTACACCCATTTGCTTTAGTTGACGGAGCATGCGCAGAACCTCATCGCCTTCCCCTTGGCACCACTTACCCTCACCGCTACCTTCGACGTGAATCCACGTAGAAGGACCAAGCACATCGCGGATGGTAGACGGTTTGGGTAACTTTGCGGACACCATCAGACCGGAGTAGGCTATCGTGTTGGAGATACCGAACATCGGTTCTGAACATCGCCGATGTACTAACAACGGCACACCGACATTCCGACTACCGACATGGGTTTGGAACTCACTGGTATAGGAGGACGCAGAGTCAGCTAAGGCCTGCACCGAAGCTGATGGGGCCGAATAGTGGTCTGGGTCTACACCAAAACGGCGACAAACGGCCTGTGTCAATGTATCAGGAAGAGCAACCACTGGCTCAATCTGAACAGGGTCGCCAACAACAACGGCTCGGCGAGTTCGCAAGAGTGCGCCCACTGCAGCTTGCGGCAATGCTTGGCCAGCCTCGTCCACAAACAGCCAGCCGAGACTTTCAGGTGGCAACTTGCCCAGCATTCTGTTGACAGACGCAAATGTCGTTGAGATCAATGGCACGACAAGGAAAAGTGAGGCCCACAGATCCGGCAACAACGCCTGTTTCTCATGGCCTTGCATCGTCTGTGTCGTGAACACATTCATCAAGGCTCCGAGGTTGTGACGCAGGGGCTTGGCAGCTGCGTCAATAAAAGCACGGTGCGTCGCCATCGCGGAAATGAAAACCTCGTCACGCAGGCGTTGGGTAGATGGAGAAAACCACGGTGTTGCTTGGTGCCGCTTGCCGTGCTCTAACGAGAAGAACGCATCATCTGCAAGGATAACCCCCTGCCTCTGCTGAGCCTCAACGAGTCGTTGCTTCGCCTGCTGATGTTGTGCGCGAGCCGCTTGCCAGGCAGTTTCGGCGTTTTGCTGTTCGAGCACAGCCAGACGGAGTTCATCTTTGATGCGCTGGCGTTCCGCAGTTGTTTTTGTGTGTTGCATCTTCGCTCCGCGATGATTGGCGCGGAGAGATGCCAACTTGACTGACCATTCGCGTGCAAGGCGCGTTCTGAACAATCGCGCCCAGAATCCCGGCTTTGCCAAGCCATGTGTGCGAAGCTCTTGGTCTGTATATTCAAGCTGATGCCCTGCTTCGGTTTCTGCCTGCTGCGCTATCGATCCCGCATCTTTGTATTGTTGGACGGTTTTTATTGCAGCATCAAATTGCGCTTTGGTGCTCACTTCCCCCTGGGCCAATGCAGGCAATCGTTTCAACTCGGTGTAGAGACTCTCCAGCCATGTTTGCTGTCGGCGGCTTTCGTTCAACGCTTTCAAAAATCGCTTTCGGGTGCTCCTCCACCGTTCGAGGGCTTCCTCTCGGCTAGATGGCGGCTGCTCTGCTTCGACAATGCGTGGTGTTCGATGATCGACATGCCCTGTTTCTGGATCAGTTATTTCTACGTCTCTGGCTAAACCCGTTGCAGCTCGTAGGTAGTTGCTAAGTCCGTTGTCGTCGTCCCACCAAAAGACCTGCTTGAACCGGCTGCGATTCTGCATGTTGCCTAATACAGCGGCAATAGCTCCCCAGGTATCAGATTGATGCATTGCGTCAGACAGTGTCTTGAAGTAGCGCAGCTCCTGGGCGTCATTTGCAATGGCGATAAGGCTCGGAAGCTCTGCGCTTACGTTCTCGACAGCCTTGTTGTTTGATGATGCCACCACCATCTCGAACCCACGCAACGTTGGATTCAGCCGATAGAGATGAATCCAGCTCGCGCCAGCCTTGAGTTTTTCTCCAGAATGCTCGAACGCAGTTTCTGGATCGTCGAATTTAGCCATTACTTCAGCTCTTTCAGAAACCACTCCGGCAACCAGATCTCGGAGCAACGTCGTCTTTCCAGTGCCAGGTGGCCCATTGATACCGATCAACCCACCAGCCTTCGTTTCTCGGAATGACAGGTTGACGGCCGCTTGCTGAAGCAATACCAGCGGGGAACGGTCTTTGCCAGGCCAGCGTGAGGGGTGGGTGAAACCTGGGCTAACAGCTTCTGCCAATGCGGTAGTATCGTGTAACAAGTCCCGACGGCTCTGTGGACGTTCGACGCCGAGATAGCGTCGGAGACTCTGCGGCGCTTTGCCTTCTGCGAACAGCTTTTGAGCGAGTGCGAGGTCTGCGAGAAAGAAGCTATTGAGTAAAAGAGGCTCTGGTGGGTTAGGATCCTTAAAATAGACGTATGAGCGAATTGCAAACTCCGCAGGCTCGACCCATTCCCCTGGCAAACCCAGTTCATGAACAAGCGACTCGTATGCGGCGACCAAGGCCGCACGTGTAAGTGGACGCGCTCGAAGTTTCTCGCTGTCTTCATCTCCCGGCACTATTCCGAGAAGAAGCTTCTCGGTTCGTTCAATCAACTGTGATTCAACGTCTGGCCATCGCCCAAGGTCTGCCAACTCGCCGTTTAGCGCGGACATTACACCCCAGCCGAAGCTAGAAATCCCAACTGCTGGAGATTCAACGAGCTGGCCCTGGCGATCAACCACAACGATAGCAAGAACCGCTTTCCCACGAACCCCCGGCCGCTCCTCGCGACTATCACCGTATCGTTCGATGAGACGGCCTATCGCTGATTCCATCTTTATGGAGCCGAGAACGACCTGATAGTAAAGACGTTGATTCGGTCGTGACTTCTCACCTCGCTCCCACGGAAGAGACTGCTCGTTTAGAGTGGAGACTCTTCTCTTATCACCTCCAGCTAAATCTTCGGACCTGACGTAGGTAGGTGGCGAAAGGACTTCCAGTGCTGTCCATGCCGAAAGAACATCGCCCGGTCTGTTAGTAATTGGTGGCAGCGGCGGAGGCTCTCCCTGACCCCTGGGGGATAGGCCTACAACAGGATTCTCAGGGCGAAGCGAATGAGGGTGGGACGGCTCTTGCTTTTCGGGCGGGTGAGGAACCGATTGATGCTGGGATAATCGAGGTGGCGAAGGATCTGCGGAAACCTGCTCTCGCAAGGGCGTTCCGGCCCTCAATACTACAAGTCTCTCCTCGATCTGATTGCGTAATCTTGCTGCACGCTCAGTTTTCCGATGGCTCAGTTCCTCTTCCAACGTAAGAAGAAAATCGACGTTGTTGTGTTTCGCCTTACACAACGTTTCCAGCTCTTGTATGGAGGAGCGAAAGAATCTTCGTGCCATAGTCTTGAAGTGCTTATAATTGTTTTCCCTAATAGTAACAAGGGTTTTCATCCTTTGATTCGCCAAGAATGTTTCCTGTCAGAGGGTTTCACATTCCCCAAGCAGCAGACGACTCCACGTAGGCGACTCCATGCTTGACAATACGTCGAAGCGAGTGCAACCATCGCGGCATGCTTCAGCTTGAAGAACACCCGGCTTCATCAGCCACGCCCCCAGCCCAAGCCGTCTCGACCTGGACTGGCTCGGCCCGTGAGCAAGCCGTTCAGCGGATGTTTACGTCGATTGCTAGTGTCTACGACCTCAACAACACGCTCCTGAGTTTTGGACTGCACTATCGGTGGAAGACAATTACTGCTTCGTATGTTCCCGTCACCACCGGAGGCCGAGCACTCGATGTCGGTTCCGGCACAGCCGATCTCGCGCTTTTAGTCGAACCCCGCATGGGCATCAATGGCCGTGTCATTGCCTCTGATCTGAACCACGCCATGCTTGTCGAGGGGTTGAAAAAAGTTACAAGCCGGGGGCTAGGACAGAAGATCACCTGTCTCGAAGCCAACGCCGAACATCTGGGCTTCCCAGACGGGACTTTCAATGCCGTGACCACGGGGTTTTGTATGAGGAATGTCGGCAACCTTCGGCAAGCGCTCACGGACATTCACCGAATCTTGCAACCGGGCGGAACGTTTGTATGTCTGGAGTTTTCCCGGCCAATCTTTGGATGGCTGCGAGCTCTCTACGATTGGTACTCGTTCCGGCTTCTTCCCTGGATCGGTACGAAGGTGGCGCATGATACGACCGGCGTCTACGAATACCTCCCTGCCTCCATTCGGAATTTCCCGGACCAGGAGCGGTTGAAACAAATGCTTCTCGATACAGGCTTTCGTCAGGTCACCTATCGCAATCTAAGCGGTGGGATCGTGGCGATTCATGTGGCAACGAAATAATGATGGTCGAAAGGTCCATAAAGTCTGAAAGTCATCATGTCGCTGAACTTTAGACTTTAAGACTTTCTGACTTGACGACATTTTGACAAAGTAGACTATGGATTCGATACTTTACATCTTTCTGCCGTGCAAGAAGGTCTATCCGATAGGCGTGACCTACCTCGCTGATTTTATTCATCGGCGTAAGCCGGAAGTGCGGCAGCGCATCCTCGACCTCTCTCTCTTTCCCGACGCCCAACGGATCAGCGCGGTTCGCGATGCCGCCACTGAGTTCAAACCCGACCTCGTCTGTTTCTCATGGCGCGACATTCAGATCTTTTCCCCTCACGAGGGAGACTCCTCGCTAGAGCATGCGTTTAACTTCTACTTCGCGAGTAATCCGCTCAAACGGATTGCCGCCTCCTTTGCAGGGGTAAAACAGCTCTACCGTTACTACAGCCATATCCGGGCGGCGCTCTCTTATCCCTGGCTCATTGCCAAGGAGTTTCCGAAGGCTCAGATCATGATCGGTGGTGGAGCCTTTACGGCCTTTGCCGATCAACTTATCCAGAAACTTCCGGAAGGCACCATTGGTATTCTCGGAGAAGGTGAAGATGCAATCCTCAAAGTCATAGAAGGCCAGTCGCTGGAGCAAGAGCGCTATATCCTCCGAGAGGGAAAGACCGTCCGAAAGGGCCAGCAGGGTTCACCGGCCCTTCTCGATGCGCTCACGGTCGACTTGCCCTACCTGACCTCGATATTTCCACAGCATCGGGAATATCTGGGCGAATCCATCGGGGTTCAGTCGAAGCGAGGCTGCCCGTACGACTGCGCATTCTGCCTCTATCCTTATATTGAAGGGAAGCGGGTGCGTTATCGGCCACCCGCTATGGTCGTGAAGGATATCTCTCAGCACTATCATCAATGGGGTGCCAGGCGTTTCTGGTTCACGGATGCCCAGTTTATTACAGGGAAAGAAGCCTATCCCCAATGTACCGAGATCCTTGAACGGATTCTTGCCGAGAAGCTGGAGATCGAGTGGTCTGGCTATATCAGGACGTCGCTGATCACCCCAGAGTTGGCCAAACTCATGGTCCGGTCCGGCGTCGGCGATCTCGAAGTTGCCATTACATCGGGCTCCCAAGTGGTGTTGAACGACCTCCACATGGGATTCAAGCTTGAGCGACTCTACGATGGCTGTCGCTATCTGGCAGAAGCGGGATTCAAGGGGAAGGTCATTCTTAACTACTCACTGAATAGTCCTAAAGAAACTGAGGAGTCCTTGCTCCAAAGCGTGGAGTCCTACAAAGTTGTCGCTTCGATTCTGGGTGAAGAGCGAGTCTTCCCACTCATGTTCTTTTTGGGCATTCAGCCGAACACCGATCTTGAAGAACGGCTGTTAGAGGAGGGTTACCTCACAGCCGGGTATAACCCTCTGATGCTGACTCCGACGAGTATTAGAAAGCTCCTCTATAATCCGGCGCCACTGAATTCGTTCATCGCCAAGGCGTGCCTCATGGCCTGGGAACGAAAAGATGGTAGTAGGGACCCACGGAAGTGGACCGGCTCTCTATCCCAAGCCCCGAAAGAATCCGGCGCCTATGCCGACGCGAATTTGATTCGAGGCATTGAGGGGAACTCCGGACGAGATGCCCTCTTGTCCCTGGAAGAAATACTCCGTTCTCGACAAGCCATTCGCTCCGCAACAGAGTCGAGCGAAAAATCCATCGCGACCCCGGCATCCTAACGTCGTCCCACCAGTCCCCATCGACACCTTGCATTCGAATTCAGGCCGGTGCTAGCATATGCGCTCTTTGAGGGTAGAGAAGTACGTCAACCATTTGGAAATTTTGATAATTACTCCCGTTCGCCCTGGCCAGGAGGGCATCTTGAGGAGACTTCTCGATGTATAAGACGATCTACGTCCCGGTCGATAACTCCGACCATTCCAACACCGCCGTCGATGTTGGAGTTCATTTTGCCAAAGCCTTCGGCTCGAAGATCGTGGGTAGCCACGTGTATGCCGCAAAAATGCATGACAAGCGCTTCAAGCAGATGGAGGCGGGCTTACCGGAAGAGTACCACGATGAGAAAGAGCTCGACCGGCAGCGACAAATCCACGATTCGCTGATTACCCGTGGCCTCCAGATCATCACCGATTCCTACCTCGACTATGTCGATAAGAAATGCGCGGAAAACAATCTTCCGATCGAGCGCCGCTCGCTCGAAGGCCGGAATTGGAAAGTGCTGGCCGAAGACATCAACACCAATGCCTATGATCTGGTGATCATGGGGGCTTTGGGCGTCGGCGCCGTGAAGGATAGCGTCATCGGCAGCAACACCGAGCGCGTGCTGCGTCGTGTGCGGAATTCGGACATGCTGATTATCAAGCAAATCCAGCCCATGACCGGCGGGAGAATCGTGGTGGCGGTGGACGGCAGTCCCTATTCCTTCGGCGGGCTCATGACCGGCCTCGCGCTGGGCAAGGCTTTCAACATGCCGGTCGAAGCTATTTCGGCCTTCGACCCCTATTTCCACTATGCCGCCTTTCACAGTATCTCGGGCGTCCTCAATGAGGAAGCAGGCAAGGTATTCCGCTTCAAGGAGCAGGAGAAGCTGCACGAGGAAATCATCGACAGTGGCCTCGCAAAGATCTACCAGTCGCACCTCGACATCTGTCGCGAAATTGCTCAGGACGAACAAACCGACGTCAAGACCACCCTGTTGGATGGCAAGGCCTTCGAGAAAATCATTCAATATGTGCGCAAGGATATCCCGGCATTGCTGATCGTTGGACGGATCGGGGTGCATAGCGACGAGGATATGGACATCGGCAGCAACACGGAAAATCTGTTGCGGTCCGCGCCCTGTAATATCCTGGTGTCGAACCGGAAGTATGTGCCGCCGATCGACACGCTGGCGGAATACACGATCGCCTGGACTGAAGAAGCCCTCCGCCGGATGGAAAAGATCCCCGTATTTGCCAGAGGGGTCGCCAAGACTGCGATTCACCGCTACGCCATCGAAAAGGGCCATACCATCATCAGTAACACGGTCGTCGATTCAGCGGTGGGAGACCTCCTGCCCAAGGGAGCGATGGATGCCATGCACGCGCTGGGTGGCAGTCTGGATGCCGCAGGCATCGACCGAGAAAAAATGCAGGCTGACGAATCCGTGATGAAGGATCTCATGGGCTCGACGCTGAGCGGTATGATGACCGAGGTTGTGGAAGAAAAGCCGAAAGTGAGTGCCGGCACCCAAGCCTATTTGGACCGGATGAACCAGAATTACTTCGTCTGCGACGGCTGCGGCTATATTGGCAAGGGCGAGACACCAGTGAAGTGTCCTGTCTGCGCCGCAGGAGGCGATCGCTTCAAACTGGTCGACAAGCAGCTCTTTGAAGCAGCGGCGCATGTGGAAGGGGTTCTCGAAACCGACCTGGCCTACGATGACGTTCCCATGCAATGGACGAAAGATGCTAAAGAGGGAATCCGTGCGGTCCCAGCCGGCTTCCAACGTAGGCGCGCTAAGGCCAAAATCGAGAAGACTGCTCGCAAACGCGGTATGACCACGATCACGCTGGAATATGCCGCGCCCATGATTCAAGAAGCGGCTTCAGAAGACTATACCCCCATCTTCGCGAACAAGGGAACCGGCGCCTCCACCGCAGCCCAGGCTACCGTGGCTGCTGCAACGAGCGGCGCCAATGGCGCGACCTCCATGGATGAGAACGGTCAAGGGAATGGCCACGCGGCGGAGCCTTCCCCCGCTGCTCCCTACAGCTGGCTACCCGAAGCGCAGTCACGGCTTGAGCGGGCTCCTGAAGGGTTTATGCGCGACTGTACGCGTGCCCTCATTGAAAAACATGCCGATAAGCTCGGCGTCACGGTCATCACGGCTGAAGTCGCTCATGAGGGTATCGAGCAGGCTAAGGACTACATGGCGGAAGTCATGAAGACCGGCAACCTGAAGGACATGATTGCCGACCTGACCGGCAAAGGGAAATCGTAGCTTTGCAATTTTGAATTATGAATGTGGAATGTGGAATTGACCGGACAGCCAATTTTCCCGCATCACACATTCGCCATTCCTAATTTAGAATTCCACATTTCTTCCAGACTATGGGTAAATCTCTTCCAATCTTCAATCCTCCTTCTCTTGCTGGGGCCTTCGGAAGCATTCAGCAACAGGTATCGCAGTTCTTTACTCCGGCATCTACTGCTCCTGCGCCGTACGATGGCCGGACGGTCGATGACTTCAAGCCCTATCTCATCGCTCTGAACCTCACGAAGCGGTGCAATCTCAAATGCGATCATTGTTATCTCGACGCGACGACGAAATCCGCGGGCGGGGATGATGAACTCTCGACCGAAGAGTGCTATACGCTCATCGATCAGATAGCCGAGGTCAATAAGGGCTGCCTCCTCGTGATCACGGGCGGCGAACCGCTTGTCCGCCCCGATATCCTCGATATCGCGCGCCATGCCGTGAAGCTCGGTTTCATGGTGGTGTTCGGGACCAATGGCATGTTGATCGATGACCGGATGGCGAAGGATCTGGTCGCGATCGGCGTGATGGGCATGGGCATCAGTATCGACTCACTCGATCCCCTAAAGCACAATCGTTTCCGCGGCGTGCCCGGCGCATGGGAAGCCGCGCTCGCCGGCATCGAGGCCTGTAAGCGGAATGGGTTGGCCTTCCAGGTGCACTTCAGCGCGCAGCCGATGAATTATCAGGAGCTGCCTGAAGTGATCGATTGGGCGCATCAACTTGGCGCTAAAGTGCTCAATGTCTTCTTCATGGTCTGCACCGGTCGCGGCGAAGAACTCACCGACATCACTCCGACCCAATACGAAGAGGTGCTTGGCTACCTGGTTAATTGTCAGGATAATTACAAGGGCATGCTTGTCCGGGCTCGCTGTGCGCCACATTTCAAACGGCTAGCCTACGAGAAAGATCCGAATTCCCCCATTACCAAAGCAACGGGGTATATGGGTGGTGGTTGCCTCGCTGGCACCAATTACGCGCGCGTGACTCCGAACGGTGAACTGACCCCTTGCCCCTATATGCCGCTATCAGCCGGGAATATCCGCGAGACCAGCTTCGTCGATCTATGGGAAAAGTCCGACGTGTTCAATTCCTTCCGCTACCCACACCTAAAAGGTAAATGCGGCGATTGCGAATACACGGACATCTGTGGCGGCTGCCGTGCGCGTCCCTACGTCGATCACGGAGACTGGCTGGACGAAGATCAATGGTGTCTCTATACGCCGAAGGGTGGAGAGAAAATCAAAGTCGCGTTTAATACGCCGGAAGAAAGTTCTGTGGCATGGGATGAAGATTCAGAAACCCGACTCAACCGGATTCCCTACTTCTTGCGCGCCATGGTGAAAAAAGGTGTTGAAAAGCATGCCCGCGAGAATGACATCCCTCTTATTACGATCGAACTGATGGAAGAACTCCGCAAGAAACGATTCGGCAACGACGCCCCGATGTTCAAGCCTTAGCATGGCCCATGGCTGGTGGTCAGTGAACGGATCGAGCATGGACCATGGACCAGAGGTGTCCCCATCATTGACCATCAACCGTTAGCCATCGCTTCATGGAATCCATTCAGAGCCTTGCGACAGATCTCAATACGCTGATCCCGATTCTCAACCATTGGCTGCACTTAACAGCGGCGGTTATCTGGATTGGCGGGCTCGCGTTTCTCATCATAGCCGTGACTCCTGGGCTCAAGAAGGCAGTTGCCAAGGAGCAGATCAAGCCGATCACCGATGCCTTCTATCAGCATTACAAGAAGGTCTCTGGGGTCCTGCTGGTCGTCTTGTTGCTTACCGGCGGGATTAATTTCCACTACGTCAACCAGCTCATTACCGCTCAAACCGGCAGCGGAATCGAGCACCATGCGAAATATCTGACCGTCTTCTTTATCAAGCTGTTTCTTGTTCTCTGCCTGCTCACACTTTTCCTCTACACGGTGCTTTTCCAGTCCGATGATGCAGAAGAAGGAGAAGAGTCTTATGAGGCAGTCCCTTTTCAACAGACTGCCCTCTGGATCGGTATCTTCATTCTTCTTTGTGCCGCCGCAATGAAACATCTCCACCAATAGCAGGGGCTCCATCTCTGCCTTCCTGTTGTATTTTTCTCGTGACTGTATCTTCCAGGATAAGAAGTGTAACGAAACAGATACGGTCCGCCTGCTCGCCGTATCTCCCCCCTTCTCCCGTAAAAGCCAACCTACTCAATGACTTATTTTACAGGCCCTGAAGGGTTTTCCTACAGAAAGCCTTGGTACAGAGGTTGCCTTGTAACAGTAGAAAAATAATTGCAGACTTCAGGGATACAAGGGCTATGAATCAAAGCTGGAGATTTCTTGGCGAAGCGAGATGCCGGCCGGTTCCCACTCAAGAGGGTATGCCCTCTCATGCAAGTGGGGCTACCTCTGGATCGTGCCCATCCAGAGCAGTCCTGCCGCCATGCGTTTCCGCCATCGGGGCCGCGTCCTGCCTTCTGCATGGCGCGGCTCTTCAATTCGATAAGGGAGTTAATGGACGAGATTGGGCTATAGATCGGGCGACTGTCATATTTCAATGGTGTTTTATGTATCAATCGAGTTTTTCCGAAGCCTGCTAGAGAGGTGTGTGATGTCGCTGACCAATCAGGCCGGTCCAAATAACCTGGCCAAGACGGCGAACCCCGGTATTCCAAGTTCGTCTTCCAGGCCAAGTGAGGTTCGGCAGCAGCAGCGTTTAGTTCGGTTAACCGTCAGCCTTCCTGGGGATCTCGTCGATCGTTTGCGCGATGCTGTGTATTGGAGTCCTAGTATGACGCTTGCCTGGCTGATCGCTCGGTCACTCAGGACTTCGCTAACAGAGATGGAGTCCTCGCGTCAGGAGCCCTTCCCGAAACGAACGAATGCGCTCCGCGCGGGGCGGCCTCGATTGGTTGGTCAGACTATGAACTTACCCCATCGTGCGAGGCTCATTGGAATTGGGACGGCCCGTTCGGTTGACGGGGGTCAGCCTGTCAAGTGATCATACGGGACCGAGAATTTTTTGCAGATCAAGCGTACCAGTCGATGCCCCCTGGGTTTCCTATTCCAGCACCCTGGCGTCGCATCATTTCAATACCGTCGATGAATTGTGGAACTGCCCCCCCCCCCGCTAATCTTTACTAACTAATAGTAAAGGGCCGCGCGGTAGCGCTGCTGCAATCGAAGAGGGTTGCAACTTCACCAGACTGTCTGATCTGCCTATCAGCTTGAAACACATGTGGAATGCCCATCATCACCCTGTGGGGCAGTCTCATCTCACGATGGGTCGTAAAAACCTATCGAAAGGTTTCGAGGCATAGGGATGGAATGCGCGAGTTGGTCGGTCACTGTATCGATGGGAACAGGAGGCGTCGGCTGATCGAAACATGTCAAAGTCAGAGGGCTGCACGGATCGGTGACCGCTGGCCTATATCCTCCCTCATGTCTGGGAGGATATAGGTTTGCTGATAGGAAGAAGACTAGGGGCTAGGATTTCTTGAAGAATGAATCGTAGACGCCGTAGGCCAAAATCAGTCCGATCAATACGAAATAGATGGTGGAAATTCCGCTATAATCAGGTGGCCCCTCCCCCTTCGGCTCATTCGCTAGAACGTAGGACGGGCTGGTTAGCAGGATGGTGCTTGCCCCCACGACAAATCCCATGCACATCTTTTTCATGGCTCAATCCTCCCTCTCTCAGGTCTATTGAACAAAAAGAGGGCAAAATTATACTGAAATTCATGGCTAGACGCAATGCTTATCGATAGATGTGTAGATAGCACATCATCTGTCCGGTTTTTGTAGCACGTGATCTGTCCGGTTTAGGGTGGCCCCTCAAGGAGGGCCACTATGACATGGGCGACCGTACTACAAGAGGTGAGACA
>SWDM01000022.1 GCA_005116835.1 Nitrospira sp.
CGTCCGATCGTTGATCCTAGGGCCACGGTGTGCGAGACATGTTCGGCGCACGGCTGAAATAGGTGGAGAGAAGAACCGGACAGATCACGTGCTACAAAAACCGGACAAGTTAACTTGCTATCTACACCTGACGGGTCCGGTGCATGCAACCCTGAGTGACGGGCAAGGGATCGGCACGATCACCGACGACGATGCTCAGGCTCCCTTCGTCATCCAAGGGACCGACCGCGGCGACAAGATTGTCGTCGAAGAGCGCTGTAATGGCGAAGTGAAGGTTATCGTCAATGGTAAAGTCTCGAAGGTTCAATTAGAGCAGGGCCAGGAGATTCAGGTGTTGGGATTGGGTGGAGACGACCATATTGTCCTCAAGGGGTTGAACCGGAACGCCTTGGTCGATGGCGGCGACGGGAATGACAAGATCGATGGCCACAAGGTTACCAATGCCTCGGTGTCACTCACCTTGCTCGGTGGCGATGGCAAGGATCGGCTGATTGGCGGGCGCGGGAACGATATCTTACGTGGCGACGACGGCAAAGACTTCCTCAGCGGCGGGAAAGGCGACGACTTGCTCGACGGCGGGCTCGGAAACGATGTGCTCATTGGTGGGCCAGGCCAAGATGTCTTAATTGGAGGAGGTGGGCACGACATCTTGAAGCAAGGTAATCAGCACGACAAGCGTGATCACCACCACGGCGATCGTGACCATGACGACGACAAGCGGGATCGGGATGACGACCATGGCCGACGGGATAGGGATAAAGATCATGACAGGCATGAGCGGGGTGACGGTCGTGGCGAAAAGTCCCACGGAAAGAATAACCACCATGATAGCGAGAAGTCCGACTATTCCTCCGAGCACCATAGGGTGATCTCCTCCAGTAAGTCGTGGGTCAAGGAGTATGTAGGGTAAGTGATAGGATCCATTGAATCCGGTGACGGCGAACAAGCTCAGTCGGGCCGTTATTAAGCGGCCTCCAGATTGGGGGGGCAGGATCTGGTCGCGATCCTGATATTTGCTAGCATGCGCTCTCCATTTATAATGACGAAGCTGCCTCTGCCTATGACATGTTAGTTTTCAGCAAGTTAGCGTAACATTCCTCATCATTTTCATTACCATAGATCCTGTTAAAGTACGGAAAACATTGGACTACCTCGAAAGGGGGGGTCGAACTATGCTTTCGTATTATGGTACTCCTTTGCACCCAGGGAGAGAGGGGCTGTAACCTCTCTAGTTCATCCACTTCTTTCACTCTTTCTCAAGGAGGTTGTTATGTCGCTCAAAGACGTTCAGGCAGAAACTGCTGCTCCTGCTGGTGCATCAAAACCTACGACAGGTCCAGTGGTGAAGTTCGACGATACAGGGATTACCAATGCCTACGCAAATGTCTGTAACGTGTCGAGCTCGCGCGAAGAAGTTGTGGTGGTGTTCGGCATGAACAACGCCTGGGAACGGGATGCGTCAGAAGTGCGGGTGAAGCTCAATAGTCGCGTCATTCTGAGCCCGTTTGCCGCCAAACGGCTGGGGTTGCTGTTGAATAGTGTTGTGCAGCAGTATGAGGCCCGCTTCGGCGCGATGGACGTCGGGATCGCGCAGACCGACAGGGGAGCGAAGTAGTCTGCGAGTCATAGAGACGAACAAGTTCGAGTTTTCTTACCTGGGGTGAACATGGACAGTCAAACCGACGTGGAGCGTGAGACCTCGCGTCGTGAAGCTGCGGCTCAGGTTGTGACCGAATCGGTTCAGTCGCTGGAACAGGAACAGGAGCATCAACTCTGGACTGCGTTTGCCGAAGCAGCGACTAGTGAGGCATTCTGCCAGAGTTGGCTGGCGCTTCAATGCGGGATGATCGGCGGTGTGAGGGCTGGACTGGTATTGCTTGGTCCTCCTGATCGTGGCCCCTTTCGTCCGGTGACTACATGGCCAGCCGGCCGGCGTAATCTCAAGCATCTGACCAAAACTGCGGAACGCACCCTCTCCGAACGTCGTGGACTATTAGTCAAGGCCGAGGCCGCCACCGGTGAAGAGGCCGACGACTGTTACGAAGTCAGCTATCCAATTGAGGTCCGTGGGGTCCTCCACGGGGCGACGGTCTTAGAGATCCCCACTCGATCAGACGCAAAGCTCAAAGACGCCATGCGCAGACTCCACTGGGGGGCGGCCTGGCTGGAATTGCTGTTTTCGCGCGAGACGATCACGGCGGAAATTGCCACGCGCGAACGGATCCAGTCCGCGCTGGAGCTGGTCTCATCCACGCTGGGGCACGAACGATGTTATGCCGCGGCGATGGCTTTCGCCACGGCTCTGGCGACGAAGTTGGAGTGTGAGCGTGTGAGCATCGGATTCGTCCATCGTGGCAGCACGCGTGTGTTCGCCATGTCGCATAGTGCGGAATTCAAGCAACAGACGAACCTCATTCGCAGTATCTCCGAAGCCATGGATGAAGCGGTGGATCAACGAGAGACCATCGTCTATCCCAACGGTTCATCCGGGTCGATCGTGGTGGCGCGCGCACATGCCGAGTTGGCCAGGCAGCATCGGGCCGGAGCCTTGTGCTCGATTCCGCTGGAGGTCCTCGGGGTGCCGATCGGCGCGTTGATGCTCGAACGACCGATCGATCGGCCATTCGACAACAAGGCTGTCGAGCTGTGCCAATCCGTCGCTGCCCTGGCCGGCCCGATTCTGGACATGCAACGGCGAGACGATCGCTGGCTGATCATCAAAGCGGTGGATTCGGTTAGAGCCTATTTCGTGTCGTTGTTCGGCCCGCGGCATGTCGCACTGAAGCTTGCGACATTGGGTGTGGTGGGCCTCATGCTGTTTTGCCTCTTGGTGAAGGGAGATTACCGCGTCTCGGCCAAGACGGTGCTGGAGCCGATTGTCCAGCGTGCCGCAGCGGCCCCATTCAACGGGTATATCCGTGAAGCGCCGGTGCGAGCCGGCGATCTGGTGCAGGCAGGCCAGGTGCTCTGTACGCTGGATGATCGGGAACTCAGGCTCGAACGGTTGAAGTCGCTGAGCAAGTTTGAGGAATACCAAAAGGAATATCACAAGGCGATGGCCGAGGGGGAGGCGGCCAAGGTCGAAATCCTCACCGCCCAAATCCATCAGGCTCAAGCGGAGATCGCACTGCTCAACGATCAGCTCGATCACACCACCTTGCTGGCGCCCTTCGACGGGATCGTCGTCACGGGCGATCTCAGTCAACAGTTGGGCGCGCCGGTTGAAAAAGGGAAAGTGCTCTTCGAGATCGCGCCGCTCGATAGCTATCGCCTGGTGATCGAAGTCGATGAACGGAACATTGCGGACGTGGTGGTCGGGCAACGGGGCTCGCTGATGTTGTCGGCCTTTCCCTCGGAGGTCATCGACGTGACCGTGGAGAAGATCACGCCGGTGTCTACGGCGAAAGAGGGCCGGAACTTTTTCCGAATCGAAGCGCAGTTCGACCAGCCGCACGATCGCCTGCGCCCTGGGATGGAAGGAGCCGGCAAGATTGAGATCGATCGCCGTTCCTTGATCTGGATCTGGACACATCAGATCGTGGATTGGATTCGGCTGGCGGTCTGGTCGTGGATGCCGTAAGCGCCTTTGGCGAATTTTGAATTCTGAATTGTGAATGTTGAATGGAAACGACTGAGGTAGATAGGCTGAATGGAGCTAGCCAGGTAGATAGGCTGAAGGGGTTCAGACTGAGGGTAGGGGTTCAGACTGAATTGGGTAGGTGGATAGGCTGAAGGGGTTCAGGCTGAAGGTAAGAAATCGGAGGTCGTAGCTCCGAACCCTTCGGCCTGAACCCCTTCAGCCTGAATACCTGAGCGGCTGCCATGAGGAACGTGCCCTATGAGTGAAGCCTTTTTTAGTCCTTCCTGGTATCGCGTGGCGACGTTGGCTCCACGCTTGCGCAGCCATGCGCAGTTGCACCGCCACCAATATCGTGGCCAGATCTGGTATGTACTACAAGATAGGTCGAATGAACGGTTTCATCGCTTTTCTCCCGCCGCCTATGCCTTTATCGGCCTGATGGATGGGCAGCGCACGGTCCAGGATATCTGGGAACTTTCCTCCACGAAGCTGGGTGACGAGGCCCCGACCCAGCCTGAAGTGGTGCAGCTCTTGAGCCAGCTCCACGCAGCCGATGTGCTGCAGTGCGATATTCCCCCCGACATCGCGGAACTGCTGCATCGACACGAGCGCACGCAACAGAAGAAGTGGCAGCGCCGGGCGATGAGCATCTTTGCCTGGCAGTTCCCGCTCTTCGACCCGGAGCGGCTGCTTCAGACTTTTGCACCATTGGTTCGCCCCTTCTTTGGGTGGATCGGTGCGGTGCTGTGGCTCTGTATCGTGATTCCTGCTGTGCTGATCGGGGCCGCGCACTGGTCGGATCTGACGTCGAATATCATCGACCGTATGACCACGCCGCAAAACCTATTACTCCTCTGGTTCCTGTTCCCGATCATCAAAGCGCTGCACGAGTTCGGCCATGCCTTTGCGGTGAAAGTCTTCGGCGGGGAAGTGCACGAGATGGGGATCATGTTGCTCGTGTTCTCGCCGGTGCCCTATGTCGATGCGTCCGCCTCGTCTGCTTTCCCGAGTAAGTGGCAGCGGGCAGTTGTTGGCGCGGCCGGCATGATCGTTGAACTCGTGATCGCAGCGGTGGCTATGTTGGTGTGGGTGAGCGCGGAGCCTGGTACCGTGCGCATGCTGGCCTATAACACCATCATGATTGCCGGGATTTCGACGGTCCTGTTCAACGCCAATCCCTTGCTCCGGTTCGATGGCTACTACATCCTCGCCGATCTCATTGAGATTCCCAACCTGAGGCAGCGAGCCAACAACTACCTCGGCTATCTGTGCGAGCGGTATTTCTTCGGTCGAGCGGAGGCGCAGGTGGCGCATGCTATGCCGGGTGAACGTACCTGGTTTGTGGGGTATTCGGTCACCTCGTTTGTGTACCGGTTCTTCGTGGTCTTCGCCATTCTCATGTTTTTGACCGACCAATTCTTTGTGCTGGGCATGTTTTTCGCCATTTTGACGGCCTTCACCTGGTTCGTGCTCCCGCTGGGAAAGGGCCTGCGCTATCTGTTCACGAGCCCGCGTATCCGCCGCGTACGAGGGAGGGCATTGGCGGTGACGAGCGGGGCGATGGCCGTCATTGTGGTGGCGCTCTGTTTAATCCCGGTGCCCTTTCGCACGCGTGCGGAAGGGGTGGTGTGGATTCCGGAGGAAGCCATCGTGCGCGCCGGCGCCGATGGATTCGTCGAGCAGGTGGTGAGCTTGCCGGGGTCGGCTGTGTCGCCAGGCGATGTGTTGGTGCTCTGTCAGGATTCCGTGCTGACGACGCAGGTCACAGTACTCGAGGGACAGCTTAGGGAGATCGAAGCCCGCATCAGGGAGCAGATTCCTGAGAGCATGGTCAAAGCGAAAATATTAGAGGAAGAGCAGCGCTACATCGAGGAAAAACTCGCCCGCGCGAGAGAACAGGTTCGTGATCTCGTGATTACCGCGAAGGTGGCCGGCACGCTGGTGTTACCCCGTGCGGAGGACTTGCCAGGCCGGTTCGTGCATCGCGGCGACGTGTTGGCCCACGTGGTGGACCTCAATACGTTGACGGTCCGGACCATCGTGGACCAGACCGATATCGACTTGATCCGCCATAGCCTGAAGGCTGCTCAGGTTCGTTTGGCCGAACGGCTTGCGAACCCGATCGATGCAGTGGTGAAACGGCTGGTGCCGGCGGCGAGTGATGAATTGCCGAGTCCGGCGCTCGGGAGCGAGGGTGGCGGGCAGATGCCGATGGATCCGAAAGATCCCAAGGGTCAGAAGGCGTTGCGGAAAGTGTTTCAGGTGGATCTCCAATTACCCGTTGAGTTGGGTGTTGTGAATGTCGGCGGGCGCGTCTATGTGCGATTCGATCATGGATGGGAATCGCTCATGGCCCAGTGGTATCGCCAGGGACGACAATTATTCTTGTCGCGCTTCAATGTTTAATATGGCCCGGCAACAGACGGCGCTGCACAGCGCCTATCCGGAACGATCGGTCCCGCACGAGAGCTGGTTCGATAAGCAGGGGGTGAAGCTGGCGAGCCCCGTCATGCGACGGTTACGCGAGCACAGGGCCATGCGGACTGAGGTGGTGGAGCCGGTCAACAAACTAGGGAGCCTGCTGGCCGCCTTGCGCGATGACCAGTTGTGCCAAGAGGTGGCCCACGTTCGAGAGCAACTCCGGCGCAACGGGTTGAGCGAAAAATTGGTATTCCGGTCCTTTGCCCTGGTACGTGAGGTAGCCCAGCGGACGATCGGCCAACGGCACTATGACGTGCAGATCCTCGGAGGCTGGGTCTTGCTCAACGGCTGTGTGGCGGAGATGGCGACGGGAGAAGGGAAGACCTTAACCGCCACGCTGGCCGCTGCGACGGCAGCCCTGGCCGGCGTGCCGGTGCATATTATCACCGTGAACGATTATCTGACGGCGCGCGATGCGGCTGAGATGGGTCCGATCTATCGCATGATGGGCCTGACCGTCGGGGTGATCACCCACGAACAAGATCCCGCGGCACGCCGTGCCGCCTATGCCTGTGACGTGACCTATTGTACGAATAAGGAACTGGCGTTCGATTACCTGCGGGATCGTCTGGCGGTGGGACGGCAGCCCAATCGGATCCAACTCCAACTGGAGAAACTCTATGGCGATGCCACCAGGCTCCGCAATCTGGTGCTCCGGGGCTTGTGCTTCGGCATTGTGGATGAAGCGGACAGCATTCTGGTGGATGAAGCGCGTGTCCCGCTCATTATTTCCGCCAGCGGAGGGAAGGTGCCGGAGAAGCCGATCTACGAGATGGTATTGGTGCTGGCGCGCGCCCTCACCAAAGGATCGGATTTTGAAATTGACCCACGAGAGCGGAACATTCGCCTAACGCCGGCAGGGCAAGCCTGGTTGGCGTCACGCACGAAGGATCTTACGGGCTTTTTGTCCGGACCACGGCGGCGTGAAGAACTCGTCCGTCAGGCGCTCACCGCGCTCCATCTGTTCCATCGGGATACCCATTATCTCGTCAGGGACGAAAAGGTTCAGATTATCGACGAGTATACCGGGCGCATCATGGGGGATCGGTCGTGGGAACAGGGGCTGCATCAACTGATTGAATTGAAGGAGGGCTGTCCGCTCACGCCCATGAACACCTCGTTGGCACGGATCACCTACCAGCGATTTTTTCGCCGGTATTTGTGGCTTGCCGGGATGACCGGCACGGCGCAGGAGGTTGCCGGCGAATTGTGGAACGTGTATCGCCTGGCCACCGTAACGATTCCAACCAATCGTCCTCTGCAGCGGTATTGGGCTGGAGAGAGGCTGTTTGCGACGGCGGATGAGAAGTGGGACGCCGCTGTGGAACGGATCGCGGAGCTCCATCAGCTCGGACGGCCGGTCCTGGTGGGGACGAGGTCGGTCACGGCCTCCGAGCTCCTGAGCGAGAAACTCACTGCGGTAGGCATCCCGCACGTCATCCTCAATGCCAGGCAGGACAAGGAGGAGGCCGACATCGTATCCAAGGCAGGCCAGCCAGGGCGTGTCACAGTGGCGACGAACATGGCGGGTCGCGGGACGGATATCAAGTTGCTACAGCAGGTGGCACAGGCGGGGGGGCTGCATGTGTTGGCAACAGAACGACACGAAGCCGGGCGCATCGATCGGCAGCTCTATGGCCGCAGCGGCCGCCAGGGGGATCCAGGCAGTTTTGAGACGGTCGCATCCTTGGAGGATGAGCTGATGACCACGTCGCGGCGTCTGCTCTGGCGCTGGATGGCTCGCGCGCTGGTGACGAGCGGAAAGCCCCTACAGGGGAAATCGGCGGCATTTCTCGTGCGACAGGCCCAGCTGTCCGCCGAGTCCCTGCATGGACGGATTCGACGGGATCTGTTGCAGCACGAGGACCAGTTGGAAACCTCGCTGGCATTTTCAGGGCGACTGGAATGAGACACGAGCGGCGGTTGGAAGTGGCGTATCGGGTTTCTCGTTTCAAGTTATTAGGGGCCGTTTCTGCAACCATGAAACAAGAAACACGAAACTTGAAACGCCCGAACGAGACAGGGCTGGGCCTGATGGGCAGCCTGACCGTTGCGGCTGGGCTTTGTGTTCTGGCGGCGCCACCCCTGTGGGCGGGAGACATGGCCTGCGTGATTAAACCCTCTGCCGAGATCTCTATCGGGACTCCGGTGGAGGGGCTGATTCACACGGTGCCGGTGGAACGAGGAGATTGGGTGACGAAGGGGCAGGTCATTGTGACGCTCGAATCGAGTCTGGAAGAGGCGACCGTTGCATTAGCGAAAGCTAAGGCGGACGCAGAGGCGGTGCTGAAGAGCAGTCAGCTGAAGGTCGGGTTCAGCAGCCGAAACCTCGAACGGGCTTTGGACTTGATCAAGAACAATTCGATTGCCCAACATGATGTGGATCAAGCTCAGACGGAAAAGGCTTTGGCCGAGATGTCGTATCAGGAGGCGTCGGAAAATAAACGATTGGCCAAGCTGGAATTGAACCGGACCATGGCGGCGCTGAACCTGCGCACGATTCGAAGCCCCATCAATGGCGTGGTGATGGATCGGCTACTCTCTCCCGGCGAGCTGGCCCGCCAGACGCCGGTGATGAAGCTGGCACAGGTCGATCCATTGCGGGTGGAGGTCTATGCGCCGCTCTCGCTGCTTGGGAAATTAAAGACAGGCATGAAGGCCGATGTGCGTCCAGAAGGCAAAGGGCAGCCGGCCTATCAGGCGACAGTGGTGGTCGTGAACCGGGTCGTCGATAGCGCCAGCGGCACCTTTGGTGTGCGCTTGGAAATACCGAATGCGAATAAAGCGATTGCGGCAGGCTTGGCCTGCACCGTCGACTTTCATCTTTCGTCGGCAGAGGGGCCGTGAGGGCTGGTCTGTTTGGTTTGTTTTGTTCGTTTGGTTTATCTCGTTTGTTTGGTCGAACGGAACGTGCCGAAAGAACCAAATCAACCAGATGAACAGAACAAACCAAACAAACCAGATCAACCAAATCAACGATCTGTTGTTCGTGAAGGAAATGTAATCGTATGAAAAACTACAAAAGCTTCATGTGGGTGTTGTTTGTGGGAGGGCTTTTGTGTGTGGAGCGCAGCCTGGCTGCCGAGACGCCTCCGCAGATCCCTCAGGAGATGCCAGTCTTGAAACTGAGCTTACATGATGCCATTGAGGCGGCGCTGGACAAGAGTCCACAGGTGCGACTCTACAAAGAGCGCATCGAAGCGGCGCGTAGCGCTTCGAGAACGCAACTCGGCGCGTTATTGCCGAACGTGGCAGGATCCTCCAAGTTCACGAATCAAACCTTCTTTCTCGGCACCATCGGCGGTGCGCCGGTCCGTACCCAACCGTTCGATATCGCCGATGCTCGAGGCACCCTGTCACAGTCAATCTTCAGCTGGAGTTTGATTGAGCGCTGGCGCGCATCACGCGCGGCCTTGGCTGTATCAGAAATGGAAGCAGACACGACGAAGAACGACACGATGGCGACGGTAGCCTTGCATTACATGGAAGTCTTGCGGAACGCGGAGACCGCGAACGCGCGGACGGCGAATGTGGAGCTGTATAAAGAACTTGTGGCATTCATCAAGAGCCGACAGAGCGGCGGGATGGCCACGGGCCTCGATACGGCCAGGCTCGAAACTCAATTGGAAAACGAGCGGCAGCGATTGGAGTTGGCAAAGAGCGACGTAGAACGGACCAAGCTGATTCTGATCAACGCCCTGGGAGTCAACTTCGATGTGAATCTTGTTCTCACCGATGAACTCACAGCGCCTGAGACGCCAATCCCAACGCAAGGCGATGCCATGGAGGTGGCGATGGCGAATCGACCGGAAATGAAAGCGCAGCAGCAGCGAATCCAGGTGTCACGACTGTCCCTCAGCTCGGTCAAAGGAGAACGGCTTCCGTCAGTGCAGGCCCAGGGAGATTATGGGCTCATCGGGAATCAGGTGAATAATTCGACCAGCACCTACAACGTGGGAGTGACAATGTCGATCCCGATCTTCGACGGAGGCCAACGTGAAGGGCGGATCGGCGAAAGTCGAAGCCACCTCCTACAAGAAGAGATCAAGCTGGATGTGGTCACAAGACAGATCACGATGGAGTTGCGAGAAGCATTGGTCACGCTCACCTCTGCGAAAGAACAACTCAGGATCGCCAAGGATGGGCTCAAGGCCGCGATGACCGAAGTCCAGCTGGCCAGAGAACGCTTTCGCCTATTGAGCTCCAACAGTTTGGAACTCTCCAACGCGCTCTTTTCGCTGGTGCGCGCACGAGACAACATGATCGATGGACTATTTCGGGCGAATGCGTCGCGCGTGAATCTAGCCCGCGCGACCGGACAAGTCGAAGCACTGCGATGAGCCGTGGGTTCAGGGGCTGGTTCATCTCGTTTGTTTGGTTTGTCTTGTTTATGATGCCATTGGTCAGCGTTTCTTTTGCTCGGTTAAGCAATGACGATTGACTTGGCGTCGAGGCCGGCGTAGGATTCGGAGCAGTGAGCGGGCGTAGCTCAGTGGTAGAGTCCTTGCTTCCCAAGCAAGTTGTCAGGGGTTCAAATCCCCTCGCCCGCTCCATCTAAGACGTGAAACGTAAAAAGTGAAACGTGAGGCGTTAGGCGTCACACGTAAGAGGTGAAGGACTTGAGAGGCATCTGCTTCCAAGTCCTTTGTTGTATCTCAGGGATGAGCCTGATCCCGTCGGTGGCTGGGGAGAAATTACGTTGGCATGCGAGATGAGCGAGACTAGTTCATCTGGTTAACCAAACAAACAAAACAAACCAGATCAACCAAACAACGGTCCTCTTAGGACAGCGGTTTTCTCAAATAGATTTTTGGACTTTGCCGCTACGGAGACAGCGGGTACAGACCCGAAGGCGTTTGGTCTGTCCGTCGATCAACGCCCTCACTGGTTGGAGGTTGGGCTTGAAGATCCGCTTGGTCTTGTTATTGGCGTGACTGATGTTATGGCCGGACTGACGGCGCTTGCTGCAGAGATCACAAGTAAATGCCACGGGTACACTCCTTCATCTAGTCGAATCAATAGACGATTGTAAGGTACGGAATGTATCACAGGCCCGTTCGTCTTGACAAGCAGGTCTGATGGATGAACGGGAGAATGTCAATATTACGGAAGGGTGACTGACGATGACGACAATCGATCTGTTGGGGTTTGCCGCAGGGACGTTGACCACTTGCGCCTTTTGGCCCCAGTTGCAGAAGACCTGGGTCTCAAAGTCTGCCGGTGACGTATCGATGGGCATGCTGACCATATTTTCAGCCGGCGTCTGCCTCTGGTTTCTATATGGATTGGTTCTCCAATCCTGGCCCATCATTCTGACGAATTTCATCACGTTGATTATGACCGGGGCAATTCTAGTACTCAAGCTGCGCTATCGAGCCCAATAGGATGCTGAAAAAGCCCGCCAGCGTGCTCTAAGTCCGTGAAGCGTATCTCGTGAATCGTCGTTCGTTTTCGGATGAGGACGTTTCACGCTTCACGTTTCACGAATAACGGGGTTGGCCTAGCGGCGGTTAGTTCGTTTGGTTGGAGTAGTTGCCGTGGATTCATTAGGCCTTGGCGCGGGGGAAATAATAGCCGGCACGCTGATATCGAAGCTAACATCGCCCCCATCGTCATATCGGTCCTTTCCCACGCTATAAATCTTCTGTTGTGTGGGGCTCCACAACATGGGTAAGCCGCTAAAGGGGTCATAGTAAGCCGAACCGACTTGAGCCAGTCGAGTGGGCACGGCGGCCTCTGTGTTCGAATGCCGCAAGACGGCCTGAAGCGAGGCGAGCCGTAGTCTGGCATCGGTTTCTCTTAGCTGAGATAGGAATGGATCCCAGTTCGGCTCAAAGGAGTCGGAGGTGAAGAGCTGTCCCACGAGGGTCTGACGCCTGGCGCCGACAAGATCGTGATATTGTTGCAAGGAGTTTTGTCCCACGTCTGCCGCCTGGATCATCGCCTCGTAGTGGGTGGCATACCTTTCCCAGGTCGCGCTTGTCTGGAGAGGGATTCCTAGGAATGAACGTCCCTGATGGTGTGCGATTTGGAGAAAGGCCTGTGAGGGAAGGTGCGCAGTTCTCGTCAGCCACTCTTCTTGTGCATGGGGCGATTCGGTTTGATCCTGTGCGATGGCTGCGGCGAGGCGATCGCCACGGACGCCGAGTACAAATTGATGCTGAAGCGGCCAGCGGAACGATGATTCTGCCGCAGTGAGTGGAGGAGCGATGTTGTGGGTCATCGCCAAGAGAGTCTTGTCAATGGTGGGTTGCGACAATAAGTTCGAGAGCAAGCGGAGATCGTCGCTGATGATGACTTGCGCCATGGATTTCATCACGATAGTCGTCGCGCCTTGCAGTACGCTCCGCCACATCCGCATATCTTTCCTCAGTCGTTGCATGCCCAGGGTTGTGCTGTGAGAAAATCCGTCAGCGATATAGAGGCGATGCGCCGCGAATATATCCAGAAGCCGTGGCGTTCCGTGGTATCCGAACCCTCGATCTTCGAACGGCATCTCGGTCCAGTGCGCATACCGGGCCAATAGGATGTGGTCGTGGCTGCTCACAGGCTGAAGCCATGTCTGCATATTTCTGAACTCACGCTCCGGGTTCTTAGAGTTCCAGGCAGGAAGGATCTGTTCGATCGGGAGCTGGATTCGTAGTCCGGCGCGACCCGGCTTGTCGTAATTGAATTCGCCGACGCCTGGAGAGGCAGATTCCAGCCACATCTCATGACCGACCTTGGCAGGATCGAGAGAAATATCCGCGGCAAATCCGAGAAGAAAGTAGTAGCCATTCTCGTAGGGGTTGGAGAGACGGTATTGCGGAGGTTCCATGAGTCGAGAGAATGCGGGGCTGGGAGGCTGCCCCTTCGATGACCAGACGAAGCTCGATATATAGAAGAGACCCCAGATAACGAGCACAACAAGGATGAGGCGCTTCATAGATAGGTAGTTAGTCTCTGCTGCCTGATAGGTGAATCATACGGCTGCCTATTTTATTTGTGGGAGTTGAGAACCAGATTGAGCAAAGCCTATGCCGGGAGTCGGCTTGAAAAGCCTTGGTCTTTCGCCCTCTTTGCCGATGAGCCTGTAGCCTGTTTATCAAGCAATGAAGCAGAAATGGACAGATGGACATTAATGAACTTGACAACCTTCTTCACGGGCTCCTAAAGTGCAGGCCACATTGTGACTCCTGGGTAAGGGAAGAGGGCGCAAATCCCTCGCGGTCCCGCCGCTGTAAATGGGGACGAAACCCGTAGAAGCCACTGTCTGAGGAAGCCGTCAGTCATCAGCGGTCAGCATTCAGCAGAAGCTGATGGCTGAAAGCTGAGAGCTGATCGCTTCTAAGATGGGAAGGCACGGGGAGTAGGGTGAACCATGAGCCAGAAAACCTGCCCGGAGAGTTGACCGATATTCCCTCGAGGGCTGGGGAATTGGCGAGGATGAGTTGCGGGTGCAATCCTCAGGGTCTTTCCAGGCCTTGGGGATTTTTTATTTGGGCACCGCTCCACAATATCGGCAACGGTGGGCCTGGCTGCTTATGGCAGCGTCGGTCCTTCTCGTTGCAACAGTAGCGTATGCGGATTCAGATGATGAGAAGTCAGCCGTGAAACGTCGGCATCAAGGTATTCTCACCGGCATGCCGTTCATGGCACACGTCTCTGAGCGTGCCTATGTCGATGATGCCGGTCGACGGATGTATTTTGCCAAGCCTCCCGCGCGGATCGTCTCGCTCGCTCCCAGTATTACGGAAATACTGTTTGCCCTGGAAGCGGGAGATCAGATCGTCGGTGTCACAGACTTTTGTGACTTCCCACTTGAGGCTGCGAAGAAGCCGAAGGTGGGCTACTCGAATCCAAACTTGGAATCCTTGGCGGCACTCCAGCCTGATTTGGTGGTGGCACCCAACGATTTTCTCAAGCCCGATGCCATCGCCAAGCTCGAACAGCTCAAGATCCCCGTGTTTATCCTGGCCGATAAGAACGTCGAGGGGATCTTTGCCCACATCCAGACGCTCGGACGCATCGTGGGACGATCGTCCAAGGCTGATACGGTCGCAATGCAGCTTCGACAACAGGTAGCGACGATCCAAGAACGTATCCAAGGAATGCCTCCTGTTCGCATGCTGTATGTCTTGAATAGCCAACCCCTGATCACCGTCGGTCCTGGAAGTTTTATCGACCAGCTGATCGGGATGGCTGGAGGGGTGAACATTGCCGCAAAAAGCGCAACTCCCTATCCACGACTCAGTTTGGAGTCCGTCCTCCAGGAGGATCCTGAAGTGTTGGTGTTTCCTGTCGGCAAGGCAGAAGGCATCTCTGAGAGCGAACAGCAGACCTGGCGCCAATGGACGACGATGACAGCCGTAAAGCAAGGTCGGCTTCACCAGATCTCCGCCGATTGGCTCAACCGGCCTGGTCCGCGAATCGCCCAGGGGCTTGAATCGCTTGCCGCAATTCTACATCCGCACAGTGTGCCAACCAGTCGGGCCGAACGATAGGGCTCACGCCGTATGGCAGATATTGCATCACCATGGACAGAGGCAGGACCGGTGTTGACCGTTCATCGATGGGTGGCGGTGATCGGTGGACTGATGCTGGCATGCATAGGCGTGCTGGTGCTTTGCCTGCAATTCGGCGCGACATCTGTTGGCCTAGGCAGCGTCGCATCGGCGATCATGCACATGGTACGCGGAGACTTGGCTGATTCACCAAGCCTGGAGACATCCGAGATTATCATGGTTCAGATTCGATTTCCCCGCGTCCTCATGGGTTTTCTTGTGGGCGCCGGATTGGCATCGGTCGGCGTGACGCTTCAAGCGTTGCTAAGAAATCCCTTGGCCGATCCCTACGTGTTAGGGGTGTCGAGCGGATCTGCTCTTGGCGTGTCACTGGCCATCCTGTTCGGAATCGGGTCAACCTTCATGCTGTTGCCGGTACTGCAGTTTTTTGGATTTGCCGGAGGCCTCCTCGCTCTTCTTCTGATCTATCGTTTCGCACAGTCAAAAGGTCGGCTTCCGATCCACAGCCTCTTGCTGGCAGGCGTCATTCTGAATGCAATTTTGACGGCGCTCATCATGTTCATTACCTCGATCATGGAGCCGAATCGATCGGCAGGATTAATGGCGTGGTTGATGGGCTCGCTCACGGCGCCTGGCTATCCGGCATTAGGTGTCTTTTCCATATATGTCGTTGTGGTCCTCCTGGTCCTGATGCACAAAGCGCAGCTCTTAAATGTACTGACCTTGGGAGAAGAAACGGCCCGCTCACTCGGTGTGGAGACAGAGAGAGTGAAAAAACACCTCTTCGCTCTCACCGCATTGCTGACCGGCGCCATTGTATCGGTCAGCGGCATGATTGGGTTCGTGGGTATGGTCGTTCCACATGCTGTGCGGCTGCTGATTGGATCGGATCACCGATTGTTGCTTCCTGCGTCGGCGTTAGTAGGAGGGATGTTTCTCGTCTTGGCCGATACAGTCGCCCGAACAGTGTTAGCTCCTGCCGAAATTCCTGTTGGGATTGTGACGGCCCTTGCCGGTGGGCCGTTCTTCCTCTATCTGCTTCTGTGGCGGAAAGATCGGATGTTCTGAGATGACGATCGATACCGTAGAGTCAACGAGGTTCTGGTTGTCGCCAGATGGGTCTGCCATCGAAGTTGATGGGCTGTCGTTTCGTTATCAGAGGATGCATGGGCGAGGGCGGCAGTGGACGCTGGATCATCTCACGTTCCTTGTCGGTGCCGGGGAAATTCTTGGGATCGTCGGGCCGAATGGGTCGGGTAAGTCTTCGCTGTTAAAGGTTCTGTCCGGGCTCTTGCCGATCGGTGAGGGAGACGTCCGATTGGGAGGTCTTTCGATCCAGAAACGGACTCAGGCCGATATTGCGCGGGTAGTCGCGGTAGTCCCGCAGGAATATCAGCAAGTATTTCCGTTTACCGTGGCCGAGACAGTGCTGATGGGGCGCTTCCCACATCGGACCGCCAGGTGGTGGAGTATGGGGATCGGAGATGAGACAGCCGGCGATCTCGCTAGTGCGCATCAAGCCATGGTCGTTACCGATGTCCTCTCACTGGCTGATCGTCTGGTGTCTGACTTATCCGGAGGCGAACGGCAGCGGGTCATGATTGCAAGAGCCTTGGCTCAAGAACCAAAGATTCTTCTGCTCGATGAGCCGACGGCATTTCTCGACATCAATCACCAGATCGAGATTTGCTCGCTCATAACTAGACTACGGGCAGAGCGCCGATTGACGGTGGTCTTGGTGTCGCACGATCTGAATGTCGCGAGTCAGTATTGCGATCGTGTGTTGATGCTCAAGGAAGGCGGGCTCTGCCGTATCGGTTCGCCGGACGAGACCATTCGTCCGGATGTCCTCCGAATGGTCTACGGATGTGATGTGGTCGTGGATGCCCATCCCCAGACGGGCCGGCCGCGTGTAACTATGCCGATGAGCATGGTGTGATATGAAGATCGGCAGAATTGCGCTCCTGCATCTTGAGACGATTCCTGGAGCCGTTGAGCACAATCAACAGGTGATTGTCGAAGCGATCAAACAAGCCGCTTCAGGCGGTGCACAGTGGATCGTGACTCCTGAACTGGCCACATGCGGGCTCCAGTTCGCAAGGGTCATTGGAACCGACTGGATCGAGCCACAACCAGATGCATGGATGCATCGCCTCTGCCGACTGGTAAAAGATTTGAAGCGGACTCTGTTTCTTGGTTGTCCGGAACGGGACTCGGGGCGGCTGTACAATTCTGTCTTTGTGATCAATTCACGAGGCGAGGTCATTGGAAGGCATCGCAAGATCAATGTCAAAAGCGATTCTCTCTCATGGTCAAGCCCCGGAGAAGCTGTCGTGCCGCTCCAGTGTGATGGGCTGAAAGTGGGCCTCTTGGTGTGCGCCGATGCCTTTACGCCCGGTATCGCCGCCACCTTAAAATCTGGGGGCGCACAAATTCTTGTTTCTCCCTCTTCCTGGGGCCCTGGCCTCCATGGGCCGAACGGTGAATGGGAAGAGCGAACCCGTGAGACTGGGCTGCCGCTGATCGTGTGCAATAGAACCGGAGCCGAGAAGACACTCGATTTCTGGAAGGCTCAAAGTCTGGTAGTGAAGAATGGGAGACGCCTGCTTTCACATGCCTCTGAGCAATCTGCTGTGCTGACATTCGATTGGAACTTCACGACCATGACTCCTTTGTCCACGGTCTACCAAACGGAGTACCTGAAAACATGATTCTGTGAAGACCATACCATTGGTTTTCACAGCGGTAGGCCGTCCGTACAGATGCCAATGAACATGGTGTGAATTATAAGACAGCCCGGGCTATGTCCCCGGCCAGGCTGTGATGGAGAAGGGGGACGGTCAACTTTTTAGGAAAGAGTGTTTTGGAGAAGCGACGCGGGTGACGGGGAAGATGGTGCAAGTCCATCACGGTGCCGCCACTGTAAGCGGGGAGCATTCTTCCAGATAAGCCACTGGTTCGGTGCGTGAAGCGTTGTACGTGAAGCGTGAAGCGAAGGCCTCGAAGGTTTTTGCGGGATACGCTTCATGATATACGCGATACGTTTCAACTGGGAAGGCGGAAGAAGGCGACGATCCGCAAGTCAGGAGACCCATCCCGCAGTTGATTCGACTCAACCCTTCGAGCACGAGGGAGGTTCGTCATGACGTGGTTTATTCGTTTGTGTGGTGTGTGGTGGTGTCTATTTCCGCTGTTTGCACTGAGTTCTCCCGTCTATGCTGCCCCGGACATCGAAGTGGCTTCCGCTGACCAACAAGATGTCATCGAAACCCGCGAAGTTGTGGTCAGCGCGACAAAAACACCAATTCCAGTCAGTCAAGTCACAAGCGCGGTCGAGATTATCACTGGAGAGGAATTGGAGCGGAAAAAGATCAAGACCGTTATCGATGGATTGCGTCTTGCGCAGGGTGTGTTCGCAACCTCAAGTGGAGGTCCTGGCACGGAAGCTACTGTAAAAATGCGAGGAGCGTTTGCAAGACACACCTTAGTGTTGATCGACGGTGTAATCGTCAATAGTCCAACGACGGGTGCGTACGACTTTTCAAATCTGACGGCGGAGAATATTGATCGTATCGAGATCCTTCGTGGTGCGCAAAGCATGCTGTACGGATCCGATGCCGTCGGAGGGGTCATCAATATCTATACGAAAAAAGGGACCGGCACACCTACGGCAAGCACTTTCATTGAGTATGGTTCCTTTGCAAGCCTTCGTGAAGGTGGCTCTGCGTCTGGCTCAAAGGGTCCATTCGATTTTTCAGCATCGATATCCCGTTGGGACACAAGCAGTTTTTCGGCAATCAATTACCGACGTGGAGCGTTTGAGCGCGATGGATTTCATAACTGGCAGGGTTCTGGAAAGCTCGGCGTCTCACTACCGAATGACGGACGGTTAGAGTTCAATGCTCGATGGTATAACTCGGACGGCGGCTTTGACGGATTCGCGGACAGCGGTGCGCCGGCAGACGTGTTCGGTGCTAAACAATCGACTCGCAATCTGATTCTCAGCGGCACCTATGAGCAGCCACTGACATCGTGGTGGACCCAAAAACTGACTTTGGCACAGGCCAATGAACGATCACAAAGTGTAAGTGGAAATGCCGGCTACAATCTCAATACAAAGCAGTTTATCTCCGCCAACCCACAATGCTCCGGCCCACCTTTTTTGATCAATACCGATACATGCTTTACCCCATTTTCGAGTGATCTGAAAATCCTGAACCGTCGGCTGGAGTGGCAACATAATTTTCAAATTGGTAAGCCACTGCTGCTATCTGCCGGGTATCAATTTCGAGAAGAGCAGGGTGACGCTCCTGCATTCTACGGACCTGCACAGCCGAATAAGCTCATCTCGTCGCATGCCGGGTTTGCTCAGGCTCAGGTGAGTCTCTGGGACCGTCTAGATGTGACGGGTGGGGTCCGCCAGGATAGTTACAACATTTTTGGAGATGCCACAACCTATCGGGTTACGGCTGGTTATTTAGTGAAAGAAACCGGGACAAAGTTTCGAGGCAGCTATGCCACCGGGTTTAAGGCCCCGACCTTTAACGATCTGTTCTTTCAGCTTCCAGGCCAAGATTTTGGCAATCCCAACCTAAAGCCTGAGAAGAGCAAAAGTATGGATGTCGGGATCGATCAAAGCTTGTTCCAGGGGCGAGTACAACTCAACGCCGGTTATTTTTGGAACCGGTTTCAGGACTTAATCCAATTTGCATCGAGTTTCACTCCGTTATGTCCTGCGTCTACGCTCGGGTTCTGTCCTATCAATGTTGCGGAAGCGAAGTCCCAGGGGTGGGAGCTAGGATTCAAAGCAACGATCATGGAGGGATTGCAGATACGAGGACAATACACCTATACGATGACTCGTGCGTTCGATACTCCCAGCAACCCATTAGGGGGAGATAAACGACTTCCTCGTTGGCCTGTCGATCAAGCCACTCTTGGTCTCACATATCAACCAATTGAACCGTTGCGGATCAATGTGGATTACCGATTCGTAGGGGCCAGAAATAATAATTTGTCCAATACTCCCAATCAGCAACTAGGCTCTTTTAATGTGGTCAATGCCTCAGCGACGTACGACGTCACGAGAAACTGGCAAGTATTCGGTCGGGTTGACAATATTTTCAATGCTCGATACGAAGAAATTCTCTACTTCGGCACGCCGGTCCGTTCTGTATACGGCGGCGTGAAATTCACGTACTAAAGCATGCATGAAGAAAATGAAGTTTTCACGATTGGTCATCGCCGGTACCCACAGCGGTGTCGGCAAGACGACGGTTACCTTGGCGATTCTGGCGGCCCTGAAAGCTCGGGGCCGCCAGGTGCAGCCGTTTAAGGCTGGTCCTGATTTTATTGATCCGAGCCATCACAGCGCAGCAACCGGTCGTCTCTCTCGTAATCTGGACGGTTGGATGCTGGGGGAGTCGATCAATCGTGAGATCTTTGCCCGAGCTGCCGTCGATGCAGACATTTCGGTCATCGAAGGGATGATGGGGCTGTTCGACGGTAGTTCGCCGGTGAATGAGATCGGCAGCACGGCTGAACTGTCGAAGCAACTGGATGCGCCGGTGCTGCTGGTCATCGACGGGAGCGCGATGGCCCGCTCCGCTGCCGCCATGGTGTTGGGGTATGCGAAGTTCGATCCGTCTGTACGGGTGGTCGGAGTGCTGTTCAATCGAGTCAGCAGCGAAGGCCACTACAAGCTGCTGAAAGACGCAGTGGAACAAGCCACTGATGTGGTGGTTGTAGGATATCTGCGACCGGATCCAGCTTTGACGATTGCCGATCGCCATCTTGGGCTTGTGACGGCGATGGAACAGGGGACCGGCGAACTCTATGATCGGCTGGCGAAGGCAGGGGTAGAGACGATCGATCTAGATCGAATCGAGGAATTGGCAAGATCGGCCCCTGAGTTCGTGAGGCGTAAGGGGTTAGGCGTGAGGGGTGATGAGATTGCTGCCACTCGCCTGACGCCTAACGCCTCACGCCTTACGGTTAAAGTGGGCATCGCCTACGATCAGGCATTTTGCTTTTACTATCCAGACAATCTGGAGTTGCTTGAAGCAGCAGGGGCTGAGTTGGTCAAGTTTTCGCCCATGAACGATCAGACGCTACCAGACGTGGATATGCTGTACCTCGGTGGCGGCTATCCGGAACTGCATGGCGAACGGCTGGCAGGAAATGTCGCGATGCGAACGGCTATTAAGCAATTTGCCGAGCGAGGCGGAACGATCTATGCGGAATGCGGAGGGATGATGTATCTCACGAACACCATCCGCGATTTCGCCGGCCAATCGCATGAGATGGTCGGGTTGTTTTCTGCTGAAACGGTCATGCGGAAGCCGGGGTTGACCTTGGGATATAGAACGATGGAACTCGCGCAAGATTGCATCCTCGGTGTGTCCGGTACCGTTGCGCGAGGGCATGAGTTCCATTACTCCATGCTGGTTCCAAAAGGAAGGCTCGACTATGCCTGCGCGCTCCGTGATGCGAAGGGGCTATCGACGGGGCAGGACGGGCTCATTGCGGGCAACACGACGGCGCTCTATACCCATCTGCATTTTGCCAGTCAGCCGAAGATTGCAAAGTCTTTGGTGGCATCTGGGCGTCGGAATTCCCCACGATTAATGATGGCTCAGAAGGGTTAAGATGACGGAGCAGGACGAACACAAGGCGAAGATGGAACGGCTGAAGGCGTCAGTGGATCGTCGCATTGAGGCGGCGCAGGAAGAGAAAGGGCTGTTGATTGTCTATACTGGCGCAGGTAAAGGAAAGACGACCGCTGCGCTGGGGATGGCTCTTCGCTGCCTCGGTCATGGGATGAAGATCGCGGTGGTCCAGTTTATCAAGGGGGCGATCGATACAGCGGAAGAACGGGCGCTCAAATCTTTCGGCGACCGCGTCACCTTTCTTCGCATGGGAGAAGGCTACACCTGGGAAACCCAAGATCGCGAGCGGGATACGAAGTTTGCGCAACAGGCCTGGGCTGAGGTCTGTGGGTTTTTGCGCGATCCCTCGTACGCGATGGTCATTCTGGATGAGTTCAATATCGCCCTCCAGCACGACTATGTCTCCCTAGACGATGTGCTGCCGGCACTGCGCTCGCGTCCTTTGATGCAGCATGTCGTGATTACCGGTCGCGGCGCCAAAGAATCGTTGATTGAGGCAGCCGATCTGGTGACGGAGATGAAACAGGTTAAACATCCTTTTCGGAAAGGCGTGAAGGCGCAGCCGGGGGTGGAGTTTTAGCAGGATGCTGAAAAAGTCCGCCAGCAGGGGAGGGATGGCTCGGTGAGTCCCCTGTGCTCGCGCAACGCGCGGTCTCAGAAGACCCTCGTTGGACGCGCGCAGTGGGGGACTCATCCGGGCCATCCTAGGGGCAACGAAATAAGCAAGCTTGGAGTAACTATCTTTAGTCACTCGCTGCGGCCTTGCTGGACGGCCTTTTTGAGCATCCTGTGTGCCAACATAGTTTTTCCGTAGTCTGATATTCGGCTTGCGTAAGAGAGAGGAGCGTTCTTCACCCATGAGAGGTCCGGTGACAAAGACCTGCGAGGCCTGCGGGGAGATGTTCGAGTGCGGTGGATACCAATGTTGGTGCGGAAAGATCGGTATTACAGAGTCACATATGGATTGGATTGCCGCTCGGTTTCAAGACTGTCTATGTTTGATCTGTCTTAAGAAGGTCGGAGCCGGCGATGTGGGGCTTGTTCCGCTCAAAACAGCCGCTCCGGCATATGCCGAGCACAAGGAGCCCTCATGACTGTGCGTCCGAGCATCAACAATGCCGGCAACGGAAGATTCTCGGACCCTGAGCGCGCGGCGGTCTACCGGGTGATTTTTGAACGGCGGGACGTACGCAAGAATTTTGTGAGAAAACCGATAGCCGATGAGGTCCTTGAGAGGATCTTGACTGCGGCGCATCACGCCGGATCGGTCGGCTTTATGCAGCCATGGGACTTTGTCGTGATCCGTGAACGTTCGACCAAACGCGCGGTCAAACAGCTCTTTACTCAGGCGAATACGGAGGCAGGCAAGCAGTACGAGGGTCTCCGCGCGACGCTGTACCGGAGCCTGAAGCTCGAAGGGATTGAAGAAGCGCCGGTCAATGTCGGTGTCACATGCAGCCGTCAGCGGGGTGGCCCTCATGTGTTGGGCCGGTCCACGGTACGGGACACGGATTTGTATAGTACCTGCTGCGCGATTCAAAATCTCTGGCTCGCCGCGCGAGCGGAAGGTATTGGGGTCGGTTGGGTCAGTATTCTTGACCATGGAGCCATGAAAAAGATCCTGGGTATCCCCAGGCCTGTCAAGCTATTGGCCTACCTCTGTCTCGGCTACGTCTCAGACTTCGCGGCGAAGCCTGAGCTGGAAACAGCAGGATGGCGAGCCAGGATTCCGATAGAGGAACTTATTCACTACGAGTCATGGGGAATGACAATACAGGGCGATGGGAGGAAGGGCGATGCGCATTACAAAGGTCTACACGAGAACCGGGGACGCGGGAAAAACCAGACTGGCCGGGGGCCAGCAGGTATGGAAGGACAGTCTGCGAGTCGAGGCCTACGGCACCCTCGATGAGTTGAATGCAGTAGTGGGGGTGGTGCGGGTGATGAACGCCGAGATGGTCGGGAGCCACGCCGAGGCGGAACAGCTGGAGGAGAATCTCCGATGGATCCAGAACAAACTGTTCGATCTCGGTGGGATCCTTGCGACAGCTCCAGGCCAAACGTTTAAGAACATGCCCCAGGTCACGGCGACAGACGTGACGAAGCTGGAGAAGATGATCGATCGTTGTCAGAAAGACTTGGCGCCGCTCAAAGAATTTATTTTGCCTGGCGGGGGAAAAGTATCGGGGTTTCTGCATCAAGCGAGGACCGTCTGCCGACGGGCAGAGCGACTATGCGTGCATCTTTCGCGGGAAGAGCCGGTCGACCCGGTGAATATTAAGTTTGTGAATCGCCTGAGCGATGCCCTGTTTGTCTTGGCACGTTGGGCTGCCAAGACTCAGGGGGAACCGGAGTTTCTCTGGCAGCGCGACGTGAAGAAGGTTGCGGGTTGACGGCATGAAGAAGCCGCGCAGGGGACGTTCGAGACTCATTCTCGTGCTTGGCGGTGCTGCGTCAGGCAAGAGCCAGCTGGCGCTCGAGCTGGCAGGTGAGAAGGGGCCGAGGGCCTTTGTGGCAACTGGCCAGGCATTGGATCGAGAAATGAAAGTACGAATCGAGCGGCATCAGGCTAGTCGGTCGCCAGACTGGGTGACGGCAGAGGTTCCCGTGAATCTCGCCGAATGGTTTACCGATAATAGCACAAGCTATCATACGGTTGTGCTTGACTGCCTCACGTTATGGTTGAGTAATTTAACCGGCCATAGACGGACTGATGTGGATGTGTTGGAAGCGACAACCGACCTGCTTCAGACCATCCGGAGGACGCCATCTCTGGTTGTGATCGTGAGCAACGAACTAGGATTAGGGCTCGTGCCCGCGACAAAACCGGTTAGGGCATTTAGGGATCTGGCTGGGCGGGTCAATCAACAGGTGGCGGCAGAGGCAGATGAAGTCTACTTGGCAGTCAGTGGGCTGCCGCTGAGATTGAAGTAAGAGGGGTGGTGAGTATGTTATTGCACGATACGATCGACCGGATTCAACCGGCCAATCCTAGCCTCCTGGCGCAGGCCCAGGCGCGTCTTGATCGATTGACGAAACCGATCGGTAGTCTGGGTCGGCTTGAGGAGTTGGCCGCGCGCTACGTCATGATCACGGGCGAGATGAAGCCGAAGGTCCCGCAGGGAGCGGTCTTTACCTTTGCCGCCGATCATGGTGTGACGATGGAAGGGGTGAGCGCCTATCCGTCCGCAGTGACTCCTCAGATGGTCTTGAATTTTTTACGCGGCGGCGCAGGCGTCAATGTGCTGGCGCGCCATGCCGGGATCGAGGTTCGTGTGGTGGACATCGGTGTGGCGTTTGATTTTGAGGGGGTTCCAGGGCTCATTCATAAGAAGGTCATGCTCGGCACGAACAATCTCATGGTGGAATCGGCGATGAGTCCTGCACAAGCGGAGCAAGCGTTGACCATCGGGATTGAGTTGGCTGCAGAAGCGGCTCAGGAGGGCATCGGCGTGATCGGTACAGGAGAAATGGGTATCGGCAACACGACCGCCAGTTCAGCCATTACAGCCGTGATGACACGACGTCCGGTCTTCGAGGTCACCGGTCGCGGAACGGGAATCGACGACACCGCCCATGCACACAAGATCGATGTGATTCAGCGGGCGCTCGACTTCCATCGGCTCGACTCCACAAATGCCATGGAGGTGCTTGCTAAAGTGGGCGGGCTGGAAATCGGTGGGCTGGCTGGGTTGATACTTGGCGCAGCGGCGGCTCGTATTCCGGTCGTGTTGGACGGATTCATCGCCGGAGCTGCAGCCTTGATTGCCGTGGGGCTGCAACCTCGCTGCAAAGACTATCTCATTGCATCCCATCGGTCGGTCGAACGAGGCCATCAGGTGATATTGGATCGCCTGGGGTTGAAGCCGCTCTTCGATCTCGATCTTCGTCTGGGAGAAGGCACCGGCGCCTGTCTCGGCATGGGTTTGGTCTTTGCCGCGATCAAGATTTTTACGGAGATGGCCACATTCGACGAAGCCGGTGTATCGGAACGTAATACGTGATCACGGTGCTGCGAACGTTTCTGTTCGCCTGGCAGTTCCTCACGGCTGTTCCGCTTAGCCGTTCGACGCACGATGCCAAACCTGAGGAGCTGGCTGCCTCCATGAGCTGGTATCCCATTGTCGGCTGCCTGCTTGGGGCGATGTTGGTCGCAGCAGACATGGCCATGGGGCAGGTCTTCTCTTCACAGGTCACCAATATCATATTGATCATCCTCCTTGTTGCCGTCACGCGAGGCCTCCACCAGGACGGTCTTGCCGATACGGTGGACGGGTTAGCGGGCGGACGAACGGCTCAGGCGCGTCTTGCAATCATGAAGGATGGGCGTATCGGTGCGATCGGAGCAACGGGGCTGTTTCTCGCGCTCGGTCTCCGATACGCCGGGCTCAATACCATGCCGGAGGGTGAGCACATCGCGTTGCTGATCGGCATGCCGGTGGTCGGTCGATGGGCCATGGTGGTGGGGGCCTTTCATGTAACCTATGCACGATCCGAAGGAGGGCTCGCCCAACCGTTCCTCGCGCATTTGTCCTGGCAACATCTGTGCGCGGCAACTATCACGACTGGACTGGCGTTGACGCTGTTGTTGGGGCCATGGACGGCGCTGGGTTGTCTCCTTATCGGCGCGATTCTCGTTCGCCTTTCGACGATTTGGTTTCATCGGATGTTCGGCGGGGTCACGGGTGATTTGCTCGGGGCGACGAACGAAGTCGCAGAGATTCTTTTTATCGTGATCGTTCCAGTGGTGCTTTCCCGATGACTGGAGGCGAATTGGCGATGGCCTGTTTGTTAGACGCAGCGGTCGGAGACCCGCGTTGGTTTCCGCATCCGGTGCGATGGATGGGGACTCTCATCGGTTGGTACGACCAGAGGATCTATCGACTTTCTCTGTCTGCCGCCAACCAACGTGCGGCAGGTGTGCTGCTGGCGGTTATCTTGCCGGTCGGAGCCTATGCGGCCGGAGCGTTGTGCATTTGGCTTGGCAACTCGATCGATTCTCTCTGGGGAACGGCAACTGCGGTGCTGCTGGCGTGGACGACGCTTGCGGCGCGGGATCTCATCGATCATGTTGTCTCTGTGCAACGGGCGCTCCAATCAGATTCCTTGGTGGAGGCGCGATCGGCAGTCGCCAAGATTGTCGGGCGCGATACGGAGCAGATGGACGAGTCTGAGATCGTCCGTGCAACGGTCGAGACGGTTGCGGAAAGCACGGCTGACGGGATCGTGGCGCCCTTGTTCTATCTGGTCCTTGGAGGCGCTCCATTGGCGCTGGCCTATAAGGCCGTCAGCACACTGGACTCGATGGTTGGCCATTTGGACGACCGGTATCGATGGTTTGGCTGGGCGTCGGCGCGATTGGATGATGCGGCCAATTTTATTCCGGCTCGCATCACGGCGGTCCTTTTTGTTCTCTCCGCGGGAATCGTTTCCTGGTCGTGGCCTGCGATGCAACGTGCCTGGCACATCCTGCTTCGTGACGGTGGGCGACATCCAAGCCCGAATAGTGGACGGCCAGAAGCCGCGATGGCCGGCGCGCTCGGAGTTCAACTGGGAGGGATCAATCGTTATGATGGTCTTGCCGTTGAACGCCCATGTCTGGGCGACCCGGATCAACCCCTGACGAGGGCCCATATCGGTATGGCGATCACGCTCATGTTCTGGACCAGTCTTGCAGGAGTTCTTTTAGGCATGGGATGGCTGCTGATGGTGAAGGGATGACGCAACCTTCTCATGGCGGAAATGTCTACAAGGTCGCTCGGGACCGACGCGTTCCCGTCGAGCGAATTGTGGATTTTAGCGCCAGCATCAATCCCCTTGGCACCCCGGCAACAGGGCTTCGCGCGATTCGCTCGGCGCTCAAGCAGGTCATGCACTATCCGGATCCGGACTGTTGGCAGCTCAGACAAGTGTTGGCGCGGCAGTGCGGCATCGATCCAGAGATGATCCTCGTCGGCAATGGCTCGACGGAGCTGATTCATCTGTTGCCCCTCACGCTTGCAATCGAGTCCGCTCTCATCGTCGGTCCCACGTTCGAAGAATATGCGCGCGCGCTGATCGGCACAGGAAGTTCGGTTCAGTATATCCACGCCAGGAGGGAGGAACGGTTTCGCCCTCCAATAAAAAACATCCTCCGGCAGTTATCCGCCAAAGAAACGAGATTCGACGCTGTGTTTTTATGCAATCCCAACAATCCGACCGGGCAGGTGATGACCCGCGCGTCTGTCTGCGAGCTTGCTGAGGCCCTCGATCGCCGACAAGCCTGGCTGATCGTGGATGAAGCGTTCATCGACTATTGTCAGGCCCATTCCGTCGTCTCGATGCTGAGCACATATCCACGGATGTTGGTGTTGCGCAGTCTGACGAAATTCTATGCCATGCCGGGGTTACGAATCGGTTACTTGGCCGGCGCGAGCAAGGTTATGGATCGTCTGAAAGATCGGCAACCGCCCTGGTCGGTCAATTCATTGGCTCAAGCGGCCTCCTGCGCGATGTTGCTTGACGATAGCTACGTCACACGAAGCCGCACATTCATGGAAAACGAGCGTGTGCGATTCGTGCAAGCGCTTCGTTCATTGTCCGGTATACGTGTCTTCCCATCAGCTGCGAATTTTGTTCTGATGGAGCTTCCTGTCTGGACCTCTGTCGGCGAGGTGACCGACCGGCTGGCTTCCAAGCGATTGCTTGTCCGCGACTGTTCGTTACTGCCGGGCCTGAACAGGCAGATGATTCGCGTGGCAATCAGGACGAGGAAAGAGAACCGAAGGTTGATTGCCGCGCTCGGCATCTGTGTAAAAAAGAAAAAATGATGAAGAGGCTAAGAAGGCAGACAATGCTGACGACGTTCAGTGTCAGAGAAAAGACCTTGATCGTCGACCTGGGAGTTCTCCGAGTCGTTCTCTCATCTGCGCCCAAGGCCGGGGGCATTACACGAGCCCGGTACATCCTGAATCATCAAGTCGAGGGCAGGCCGATCGGAAGGGACAATCATGGCAAGGGTGCCGGCGCGCGATACGCCGATCCTGCCAGGACGCTAAGCAAACTGGCTACGTCCCTGGGCATCAAGGGTCGATGTGTCGGCCTCATGACCGCTGTTTCGCTGGCGGATGTCGTGACCGTCCGAGAAGGCGATGACCAGATTTGGGTTGAAGGGTTTGTCACAGTCGGAACGTCGAACGCCGTGCGAGCAGGGGAGCCAGTGACATCGGAACAGCGCGCTAACAGCGATACTTGTCCAGGCACAATCAACTTGATCCTCGTAACCAATGCCTGTCTGCCCGCTTCGGCGATGGTTGGTATGGTGCAGGTGGCGACTGAAGCCAAAACGGCTGTTCTCTTGCGTGCGAAGGTGAAGAGTTGGACCGGACGCCCCGGAGCGACGGGAACCGGGACAGACGCGGTCGTGGTGGTGAGTGGAGATGGACCTCCTCAGCGATACAGCGGTACCCATACGATTCTCGGTGAACTCGTCGGGCGGGTGGTTGAGAGGGCTGTGACAGAGGGGCTTGCCCGCTATATGAGGTGGCAGGCTCGTCGCCCTGAAGTTAGCCGCGTGAAGAACGTATGACGATGTCCAGCAAGCGAATGAAGGCCCTTGCCGTTCTGGGGACAGGTTCCGATGTGGGGAAAAGCCTCATCGTCACCGGACTTTGCCGACTCTTGTTTCGCAAGGGTGTACGGGTTGCGCCATTTAAAGCGCAGAATATGGCGTTGAATTCGTTCGTGACACTCGATGGTGGGGAAATCGGTCGAGCGCAGGCGTTACAGGCCCAGGCTTGTGGAATCGAGCCGACCGTGGACATGAATCCGATTTTACTGAAGCCAGAATCCGACTCACGGTCTCAGGTGGTCGTGAAAGGCAAGGTCTATGAGGCGTTGGATGCGCTCGCGTATTTTGAACGGAAAGAAACGCTCTTCAATATTGTTCGAGACTGTTATGCGCGATTGGCCTCTGAGTACGAATGTGTCGTAATCGAAGGGGCTGGGAGTGCGGCTGAGATCAATCTCCGGGACCGAGACATCGTAAACTGGCCCGTAGTCGAGTTGGCCGATGCGTCAGTCTTGTTGGTGGCGGATATCGATCGAGGCGGGGTCTTCGCGCAGATCATCGGAACGCTCGACTTGTTAGCGCCTCAGGAGCGTCAATGTGTACGAGGGGTGATCGTCAACAAGTTTCGCGGAGATCGTCGTCTATTTGATGATGGCGTCCGCCTCCTTGAATCCCGCACAGGCCTTCCGGTATTGGGAGTCGTTCCCTATCTGCGTGACCTTCGGTTAGATCAAGAGGATAGCCTGGATCTTGCTCGCTCACGATCGGTTCAATTTAAGCCGGGGCTCACAAACGTGGCCGTGGTCTTGCTTCCTCGTATGAGTAACTTCACAGACTTCAATGTGCTCGCTGCTGAGAAGGATGTGGCACTCCGGTTTGCTGCTTCACCGGATGATCTTAGAGGAGCCGACGTGGTGATTCTACCTGGGAGCAAGAATACGCTCGAAGACCTCGAGTATCTTGTAACTTCAGGATTCCGTGGTGCCGTAGAGTCGCATGTGCAAAGGGGAGGTGAGCTGATCGGGATCTGTGGAGGCTACCAGATGCTTGGACAAGAGATCGCCGATCCTAAGGGTTTTGAGCGTGGAGGGACGTCATTAGGATTAGGGTATCTTGATGTGGCGACGGAGCTCGATGAGCCAAAGATCTGCCGACAAGTTCAGGCTACGTCACTTCTTCATGACGTAGAACTGGGCGCGTCAGTCCGCGGTTATGAAATCCATATGGGGCGCACTAGTCGCGGGGCTGCCCAACCCTGTTTTCGCATTGCAGCATCTGAAACCTTGGAAGGCAGTGTGATGAGTGAGGAAGGCGCTTCAAGTAAGAACGGCCGCATCTGGGGCACTAGTATTCATGGTCTATTCGATCAGGCAGGGTTCCGCCGGGGGTGGGTGAATCGCGCAAGAGGCAGGAAAGGGCTATTACCTATTTCATCAAGTGTGTCTGATCTTGTGACGACACAACTCCAGACAGAGCTGGATCGATGGGCTGAACATATTGGGAGGCACCTGAATATGGATAGGATCTATACTCTGTGTGAGGGCCGTTGAGAAGGGAAGCTGGGATGGTTGTTCTGAACCGACTCAGCGATACCTTGTTCGTCTTGGCCCGTTGGATGTTGAAAAAAGAAGGCCTACCTGAGTTGTTATGGCAGCGGGATCAGTCAGAACAAAAGGAATGATGTCGGATATGCGAGTGGAGGGATGACCCGGATCATTCCTCCACTCATCTAGGATTGATTATAGAGGACAGCGGATTACTTGCCGACGACATTATCGACAGTCGCGATGATGTTCCCGGATTTCGGGTCGATTCGAACGAACGAGACATTGCGATTACCTTCTTCGATCGCCACTTCCCATACGACTTGATTGTCTCGTTTCTCCAGGCTTGCCTTACGTACGACACCCTGCTTCACCTTGGTAGCCAGGGCGACCGCTTGATCCTTGGTTAGGCGTTGTTCGACTTTGGTTCCGAGTTGAGCGAGCAGAAGGGGCTGCTCTTCCGCAAAGACTGGAGCGGCAAGCCCTACCACGAGTCCGACTGCTGCAAAGTAACTGAATATATGTGGTTGCATGTATCCTCCTTCAGATTGTGTGGCGTGGGAGACACTCTTACCGTTGTCGAGAACGCACTACTGTTGTCAGGATACTCCTACGTCATCCTGATAGGTAGCCTAGCGCACAATCGATGCTTGTCAACAGGATGACAAGGCCAGGATCGCCACAAGCGGAAACCCCAGCCGGCCTTACTATCTGTGACTCCCCTGGCAACTCTCTGGGAGCATCAGCGCACAGGCAAACCTTCCACTCATACGACAGTGTCGAACAGGCAAATCCTCCGAGCCCTCTCAGCCCTCCGAGAATATTTCCAGAACTGTGTGAGTAAGGAATCTACTACGTTGTCGCGCAGCCGGGGATCAGATCTTCGTGTCAGGGCTTCCCCCATTTCCCTTAGCCTGTAGGAGCGCAAAATTCTCGCGGTCTCCTTGCAGCGCGGAGGCCTTGCCGATTTCGGTATCCACTCGTTCCCGTACATTCGTGATCGCCGTACCTGTCGTTGGAATGTATCGACCAGGCTCTGTCTGTCTTGTTGATCACGACCCCGCTCTGGTGGTGAGTAATAGACTGCGTCCGTGAAATTCATGAGCGTCGAAATTATTGATTCGCTTGCTAATAGGGAATGAACGGCTACACTCAGGTTCGATTAGCGTTCCATCGAGGGATGAACGAACGTTACTGATGCCGATTCACTCGGGCCAAGGAGAAACAGTTTGAGCGAACCGATTCTCATGAGAGTCGCGATAGGGCTGACGGCAATTGTATTGCTGTGGGGCGCGCCGGTTCACGCTGCAAACGAAATAGAAGTTGAAGCGGCGAAACACTTGATCGAGCTGATCAAGATCGGGCGTGTGATCGTGTCGGAACAGATGGCGACGATTAACGACTCGTCGAAGTCCTACAAAGGATTTACCGGGGACTACATGGCAGGCCATGCCATGGAACGGTTTAGAAAATCCACGAACCTCGATCTGAGAGACCCTGACGATGTTCCCTATGCGGATCTCTATCTGTCGTTGATTAAGACGGAAAAGGATGTGGTGGATGAGGCGCAACCGATCATTAACAGGCCTGGCATTGGCTTCAAAGGTTTTACCCCCTCCGTGTTTGCAAGGAGAGTGAGCGAACGGTTCTATCTGGAGTTCGGTGTTCGGATGAGACTGACCGCGATCGACTACCGGAATACCAACACGAAACCGGACGATTTCGAGGCGGAGGTGTTGCGCATGTTCGGCGATTCGCGTCGCCCGAAAGGGCAGCCCTATGTGAGGAATTTTGTGACGATGGAAGGACGACCGGTCCTTCGCGTCATGGACCCGGAATATGCAGGCCCGACTTGCCTGACTTGCCATGGCGGGCCCAAAGGCGAATTGAATGTGACAGGTACAAGGAAAGAGGGCTGGAAGGAAGGGGATTTAGCCGGGGCAATCAGTATCGTGATGCCATTGAAAGCTGTGCAGACTGAAGTTTCGAAAGCGCGCGGTCAGGCGACATTATCAAAGGAGCGAACAAGATGAGCAAGATTGTCGTGGTGGACGATTCCTATGCAGAATTGCAGTTGATCGAAGGCTGCCTGAAGGCGGCCAATTATACCGTGGTGTCTTTCCCGAGCTCTGACAAGCTCGAAGAAAAAGTAGCCACAGAGAAGCCGGATGTCATCGTCATGGACGTGGTGATGCCGGGCCGCAACGGATTCCAAGCCTGTCGAGACTTGAAGGCCGATGACCGGTTCAAGGATATCCCCATCATCCTCTGCACCTCAAAAGGCAATGAGAGCGACAAGTTCTGGGGGCAACAGCAAGGGGCGAACGGCCACATCGTCAAACCGTTTAAGAACGAAGACTTACTGGCCGCCATCAAGCGAGTGATCGGCTAATCCCATGGCAGCGACACAGCCTATCGTGAGCGTGGATTCCAATCGGCCTGCGCCGGGCGCTACGGGGTCCGGAGGTAGCGCGGCGCATGGGACAGGTGCGCTGGCCGTTCGCGTCGCGGTGGTCTCGATTGGGAAAGAGCTCTTCACGATCGATTTGCGCAATGTGCGCGAAGTCTTTGTCGTGGACTTTATCACTCCGGTTCCCGGAATGCCGTCAGGCTTGGTCGGAGTGACGAATCTGCGTGGGACCGTGATACCGCTGCTGGATCTGCGTCCGCTATTTGCCCTTAATGCGGACGACAGGCTGCAGTATGCCGTAGTAGTCAAACACGGAAACTGGCAAGTCGGAGTGTTGGTAGACACGGTGCCTGAAATTCGAACCCTTGCGAAGAGTCAATTCTTGCCGGCCCCGACGGGCACAGGGGAAGGGACGTTTCCCTTTGTGTCGTCTGTGGTCAAACTCGAAGACCGGTTGCGAGGGGTATTGGAAACCTCCGCCTTGCTCTCTCATTTCGAGGGCGCAGGCTGAAAGGTACGCTTCACCTTGGTATAGGATCCGACGGCATCGACCGCTAGCTATAAAGAGGAGGTTCCCATGTTCAGGTTCAATCCAGTCCGATGGTTTGAAGACTTAAAAACGAAAGCGAAGCTGCTAACGGCATTCGGCCTGGTCAGCGTCATCATCGTCGTGATGACGACACTGGGCGTATGGACGAACGAACGGCTCAGGCAACATGCCGAGGCGATTTATGTCGACTACACCGTGCCGCTCATCGACTTCAATACCATGTTGTCGAACGCCGGCAAATACAACAAGACGCTGCAGGATCTTGCGAAAGCGACCCATGCCAACGACTTCAGAGTCGACCTTGGCAAGCTCGATCAGTATAAAAAGGGGGTTGAAACGACGATTCTTGTCTATGAAGCAACCCTCTTGCGTGTGTCGAGCACAGGGCGCGACGAAACGAAAGATCTTGTAGAACTCAAAAGCGCTATCGATAACTATTTCCGTCAGGCTGATGCTGGCATTGCCGCGCTTGCGGAGAGCTTCGAGTCAAAATCGTTGAGCGCGCCGCAGGCTCAGCAGATGCGTGAGTTAGGACAACTGGCTGTGACCGTGGGAATTGCCCCGGCATACGAGCAGGTCTTGTACCGGCACAGCGAACAGATTCTGACGCTGCAGGCCGTAGCGAAAGACCTGAGCGATGAGGCAGCGGAATTGGCCACCAACGGCACCCTGGCGCTGACAGTCGGCGGTACGATTGCGGTGTTGTTAGGATTGGGTATCGGATATTGGGTCGCTCTCAAGATGGCGTCAGGGCTGAGCCAAGTTGCGCGTGTGGCTCAATCGGCTGCAAACGGCAACTATCAGGCCCGCGCAACGGTCAACTCGAAGGACGAACTTGGACAGATGGCCGTTTCCTTCAATACGATGTTGGATCGTATTACAGCCCTGGTGACCTCAGAGTCCGAACGAGACGACATGCAGAAGCGATTGATGGGCTTTCTCGTCTTGGTATCGGATGTCAGTAAGGGAGACCTGACGAAGAGAGGAGAGGTCACTGCCGACATGTTCGGGAACATGGCCGACGCGTTCAACCTCATGATTCAGCGTTTTTCTCAGTTGATGAAACAGGTACGAGAAGCAGCCGACGGCGTCAATAAGTCGGCCGGTATGTTGCGAGACAACGCCAGCCAGATGGCAGGCACGGCACGGCATCAAGCCGATGAATCGGTCAAGACCCTGGGAGAGGTCGAACTCCTGACATCTCAAATGCGCCAGGTGGCAGAGACCGCCGGCACGTCTTCCGAGTCGGCCAAGCAAGTGTTGCAGGCAACCGAGCGTGGGCGTGTGGCGGTCCAAGCGACCATGCAAGACATGCAGGGGATCCGGTCTTCGGTGCAGCGCATGTCCAAACAGGTTAAGGCGCTAGGTGACCGTTCGGTGGAAATTTCGCAAATCGTATCGACGATTCGAGATATTGCCAATCAGACCAACTTGCTTGCCTTGAACGCTGCGATCGAGGCGGCAGGCGCCGGAGAAGCCGGCGCCCGGTTTGCTGTCGTCGCAGACCAGGTCAGAAAGTTGGCTGAAAGCTCGACACAGGCCACCAGAGAAATCGGAGAGCTGGTGAAGGTGATTCAGACGGAAACGCAGGATGCGGTGGTGACGATGGAGCATGAAACTCAAGCGGTGGAAGCAGGATCGGCCTCCGCGCTGCGTACCGGTGAAGTATTCAACGAAATTTCAGAGATTGCCAAGCGCTCGGCGGAGTTGGCGCTGTCGATCGCCAATGCCGCGGTGAATCAAACCGCTTCGACGGACAAGGTGGGCCGCTCGATCAAGGACTTCGCCGGCGGCGCGGCGGAGACGCAAAAGGCGACGGACTCGGCGCGTGTGACTGTCGAAGACATGGCGACATTGGCCGCAGGACTGACATCTTCAGTCGACCGGTTTAAGTTATCCTAGGCCCGTATTTCTAGTTTCACCAGGCGCTCCGATCAGAAAGGATCGAGATGAGTTCCGAACTTGACCGACAGGGCCTCGTGGATATTTTTGTCTTCGAGGCGTCGGAAGCGATGGCGGTGCTCAGGAAGGCATTCCATCCGCCCGATGGGTCAGAGCCCACCCCGGCACAACTGCAAGAGCAGTATGTGTGGGCTCATAAGGTCCGAGGTGCATCGGGGCTGTATGGCTATGAGGGTTTGGCCTTGATGGGGTGCTTACTTGAATCGGCGTTGGAAGATGCGCCATCTATAGAGGCATCGCTGTGGCCGAAGGCCTTGGAAGTAATGCGTGGGCTGGTTGCCTCGTTCGAGTCTCAGCTGAAAATCGTTGCGATCGGGGGTGCCGAAGACCTGTCGATCAGCGCGCAATGGAAACGCGAAGTGGCCGGATTATTCCCGTCACTGCCTGCTGCAGTCCCATCGCCACCCTCGTTACTTGCGCCGGACTATCTCGTGCCGCCCCTTGAGGACGAAGTGCTGTCATGTTTTGTTCCGGAGTCGCAAGAGATTTTGCAATGCATGGAGTCATTGCTTCAGCGTCTGCGCGAGGACTCAAGGGATAGGGAAACCATCCATAGGCTCTATCGCGTGGCCCATACGGTCAGAGGCTCTGCTCATTCGATCGGGTTCAAAGCAATCAGCGATGTGGCGCGTTCGGTAGAAGACTGCATGATTGCGGTGCGTGAGGGAAGGGTTTCCATTTCATCGGATGTCATCGGGGTCTTCAGTCGCGCCGTCGAGGTCATTCGTCTGTTGGTCAGCAGAAACGAGGCCGCGATAGCCCAGTTGCAACGCGATGTGCCGGAAGTGACTCAGGCCCTGACGAAGATCCGAAACGGAGAACAGATGGCGGGAACAGCTCAGGCTATGGAGTCGAGCGCTCCGGCTTCTCAGGTAGCCACGGCTGTCATGGACCGTCCCGACGAGCCTGCTGCTGCGAGTCAATCGACGATTGCTCAGGCAACGGAACCGAATGCTCCGGCCTTTGCAAGAGAAACCGACGTCCTAGAGCTTCCAGCAGAGTCTGCCGAAGCCTGGAGCCAGCCGATGGCGGCTCAAGCTGTAGAACCGACCGTTCCGGTGATTCATTCAGCGCCAGAGGTTCCGGATCGTTCCCCTGAGTCTGCCGGCGTTGGGGCGGCAGCGATACCTGTATCGACTCCGCTCGCGGACGCATACTTAATACCTCATCTCGATCTCGAAGTGTTGTCCTATTTTGCCCCGGAAGCGCAGGAGTACCTTGAGGCGCTCGAAGCCCAGCTGCTTGGCCTGGAGAAGGAACCGCAGAATTTCGAGTTGATCGATCGACTTTTCCGAACAGCGCATACGCTCAAGGGGTCCGCCTATACCGTTGGATTTCAGTCGATCGGCGATCTGACGCACTATGTCGAAGATTTCATGATGGCAGTGCGAGAGGGCCGAGCCAAGATTCTTCCCGGGCATTCGGATGTGCTCTTGCGATCGATCGATGTGGTCCGCCTCTTGATGCGGCTCGACACCGAGTCCCTCGACACATTGCGCCTGAGATTCGGCGATGTGATCAACGAACTCAAACAGCTGGATCAGCCGATGGCCGCTCAGGTTGTGGAGCAGGGGGAGCCGGTCGTTCGCGCAGCAGCGGCTGCCGAGGACCATGCCGAGGAATCAGACGCCGCAACGGCAGCATCGGTATCGGATCTATTGACGGACGAATACCTGGTGCCGGATCTCGACGCCGAAGTGTTGTCCTACTTCGCTCCGGAAGCGCAGGAGTATATCGAGGCGCTAGAGACCAGGCTGCTTCGCTTGGATAAGGAACTGCTGAGCCCTGAGGTGATCGACCAACTCTTCCGGACGGCGCATACGCTCAAGGGATCCGCCTATACCGTCGGATTTCAGTCGATCGGCGATCTGATGCATTATGTCGAAGATTTCATGATGGGAGTGCGCGAAGGGAAGGCTCAGTTTCTGCCAGGCCATTCGGATACGCTCTTACGCTCGCTGGATGTGATCAAGTTGTTGATGCGGCGGGATCCCACGTCTCTCGACATGCTACGCCGACGTTTCACCGGCTCGATGGCGGAACTCAAACAGCTGGATCAGCTGAAGGCGGCTCAGGCACTGGAGCTGGAGTCTGCGCCAGTCGCGCATCCTATCGACGCATCGCTGGGTGAGTCGGCACAGAGGCAGGAAACCGTCGAGCCTGCAAAGGCGACGGAAGGTAAAACGGCGGATGGAAAAGTGGTAGAAGATCGCGAAGTCATCCGAGTCAGCCGCGATCGGTTGGAACGGTTGTTGAACCTGGTTGGTGAGCTGGTCATCGGCCGAGGACGGCTTGAACAGCGATTACACACGCTGGAGCAGCTTTCGCAGCAAGTCGTGGCCTATAAGGGGCGGCTGGTGGAATCGGTCCATACGTTCGCGGAGAAACATACCTTTACGCTTCCTGCCGCATCGTCCGGCCCATCGACCACCCAAGCTCAAGGAGCTGCAGGCCTAACCGATTTCGGCAGCCTCGAGTTCGACAAGTACGACGACTTCAATATCTTGGCTCGCCGGATCGGCGAAGTGACAGCGGATATCTCGGAATCGATGACGCAGTTGAGCGGGTCGATTCACCGATCGCATGACGACATGAGGCATCTGGCGCAACTCACCCTCGGTATGCGGGATGAAATTGCCCGAGCCCGCATGGTGCCGATCGGCACGCCTTTTACAAGATTTCACCGGGCCACGCGCGAAATGGCTCGCGCGACAGGAAAAGAAGTGACGTTGGTCACGTCCGGCGAACATACCGAAGTCGATACGGGCGTGGTAGAGCGATTGGTCGATCCGCTGATTCACCTCGTGCGCAATGCGGTCTATCATGGAATTGAGCCTGCCGCTCATCGCGTTTCGAAAGGGAAGCCTGCAGCCGGCACGATTTATCTTCATGCGGCTCATCGCGGGAGCGTAGTGGTGATTGAAGTGGAAGACGATGGGGCGGGGCTCGACGTTGAAAAGATCCGTTCTAAGGCGGTAGAGCGAGGGTTGATTCGAGCGGAACAGGCCCGTATGACATCTGAATCTGAAATCATCAAGTATATATTTATGCCGGGATTTTCAACGGCCGACCGGATCGACGACCAGGCAGGGCGTGGAGTCGGCATGGATGTGGTCAAGCGCGCCATTGAAAGTATGAACGGCCGCATCGAGGTCGAATCCGTTCGCGGCATGGGGACGAAGTTTACCTTAAGTCTCCCGCTAACGCTGTTGATCGCGACGGCCCTGATGGTTCGAGTCGGGTCGGAGCACTATGGTATCCCGCTGCCGGCAATACGCGAAGTGACCATGTTGACCGTGGGTACACATCATCGGATAGGAGAGCGTTCGATCTTGCATATCGGAGAGGAAGCGATCGAAGTGCAGCCGCTCCGGCAACTCCTCATCCAAAGTCATGTGCCGGTGGAGATGGGAAAGCCGGTTGTCATCGTGCGGACGACCGATGGGATGTTAGGCTTGCTGGTCGATGAATTGCTCGGCCGCCAGGAAATCGTCATTAAATCGTTGGGATCGTTCAAGTCCATGAACCGTTCCTACTTCGGCGGCGCCACCATCGACCCGGAAGGACGAGTGGTGCTCGTGTTGGACCCTGCCAGACTGTTGGCACGGGGGGGGCATGCGGTGGCAGCTCCGGAGTCGTTGCAGGAAGCGATTGCGGACTCGCGGGTTCCACAGATCGAGGCGCCTGATTCAATAACGTCAGACCAGGCGATTCTCTTAGTCGACGACTCCTTGAGCATCCGAAAGTTCGTGAGCAGGATGTTGGAGTCGTCCGGGTATAGAGTCGAGACAGCGGTGGACGGAGAAGACGGTCTTCGAAAGGCGTCGGTGAAAAACTATCGGCTGATCATTACGGATCTTGAGATGCCGAAGCTCAACGGTTATGAAGTAATCCAAGGGCTGCGCAGCAGGCCACAGACGCAGCAGACACCCATCATCGTCATGACCTCGCGAGCGGGCGACAAGCATCGGCAAATGGCTATCAATATCGGAGCCAGCTCTTATATTGCCAAGCCGGTAGACGAACGCGCTCTGATTCAGGAAGTTGAGCGCTGGATTGGCAAAGAAACCGTAGCGCGCAAGTAAGATTCGACTATTGAAATGGTTTCCGGGATTGGATATTTGAACAGGATCTGTCGATTATGGCTTTACGAGGGCTCCAGAATTCAACGATCGCTAGTGTAGATACGGCCAGGCTCCTGATCCTTCGATTGGGGGCCACCTATGTCGCCCTACCGGCAGTGGGGGTGCAGGGAATCCTCACCCGATCCGAGGCTGCCGACGGACAGGCTGTGACGGCGGCAGGGGTTGTCTACCCACCGGTCGATCTTGCGGGGCAGTTTTCACTGGCTCCTGACTTCTCAGGTATGGAGATGCGGACGGTACTGTACTCAACCGGCCGCTCCCAAGGTGCGATTCCTGTAGAGCAGGTGGTGGGCCTGGCTGATGTGGAACGGAAGGATTGTTTTCCTCTCCCACCACAGTTTCAACGAGACGAACGGAGTTGGTTCGGGGGGATGATGCTGCACCAAGATCAATTAGTCTTGATCCTCAACCCTGCATGGGCGCTGGGAGAATCGGACGACGCAGGCGCTGCATCCATCGGCCTGGCAGGTCAAATGTGTGGGGCAACCTCGGCGGCAAGCGGTGGATCATGCTGAGAGCAGCTCGCGGACAGCAGCAAGCTCAAACGGCGAAACGATTATGGAACCTCTTGGTCTTCTCCGTGGATGGATTGAGGTTGGCCGCCAGGACCGAAGATGTGGGAGGAGTATCGCCCTGGACTGAGAGCATTCCGGTGCCGAGTCGGACTCCATTCGTGCAGGCGATGATGAAGCGTGGCGATCAGGTGATGGCTGTCTACGATTTAGCCGCCAGACTGAACCGCCGGCTGCAGGGACAGTCGTTCCTCTGTCTGGTGGCTCGCCAATTCGATGGACCGATGGCCATTCGTATCGATGCAGAACTGCCGACTCTTGAAACTGTGGATGCGACAGCGATCCGAACGGACAGCAGCGGGCAACTTGAAACACTGGGCTCGGTGACGATACAGGGGGAAGACGTGACGATTGTGGCGTTGCAGCGTCTTGGCCGGTTGTCTCAACACGTTGCCTTACATTAAGGATACAGGGGAAGGAATCTGCCATGCAGACAGTGTTGATTGCAGACGACAGTATTGCGGTTCGGAAAGTGGCCGAACGACTGCTGGTCGAGGCTGGATTTGGGGTTACACTGGCCGCGAACGGTGAAGAAGCCTTGGCTTACTTGGCGAAAGAAAAGCCTGACTTGATCGTGTCCGACGTGATCATGCCGGATAAGAGCGGGTATGAGGTCTGCGCCTTTGTGCGAGCGCACAGTTCATTGGCGAACACACCGGTGCTCTTGATATCTGGCATTGTGAACGACGAGGTGACAAAGCAGGCTGAATCTTGTCATGCCGACGGGGTGTTGAAAAAGCCGTTTCAAGGCACTTCCCTCAAGGACCGAGTGGTCGAACTCTTGGCCAAGCGTCAAGCAGCAGCGATGTCCGGGACGAAGCCTATCGAGAAGGCGGCTGTATCCCCCTCGACGATTCACAGTTCGCGTGTAAGCGACGAGGAAATAGAAGCCTATCGTCAGGCCACCGCTCGGCTGAAGCCGCTCGAAGAAGAATTGCGGATCGAACGAAATCGGGTGGCATTCAGCGCCCAACGAGTGGTGCAGCTGGAAGGAGAGCTGGGAGGTCTCAAGGATCTTGAGGCGACGCTGTCAAGGGAGCGGGAGCTGACTGCTCAACTGAAACATCAACTCGCGGCGGCGGACAGCGCGGCCGCCCGGGTGCAGGAGCTTGAATCCCTCCTAAAAGCCGAACGAGAGCGGGCGGTGGAAATCAAACTGCAGGCGTCAGCGGCAGAGGGTCTTGCCAGGCGCGTCGAGGAATTGGAGGCATCGCTTCAAAGAGAACGGGACGACAAAGCTCAACAGGCGGCTCGTTTGGCCGAGATGCAGCAGAACGTCGGTCGTATCCAAGATTTGGAGGCATCGCTGCAAGCAGAACGCCAAGCCGCCGCTCAACTGGTCGAGCAAATGACCGGGATGGAGCAGGCGGTGACCCGATCTCAGCAATTAGAGCAGCAGCTCACTCTGGAAAAGGCTCGTACGAGCGATCTGACTCAGCGTGTGGCGGCAGGTGAACTGGCCGTTGCGCGAGTCTCGCTGTTAGAGCAAACGCTCGCCGCTGAACAGGAAAAAACTAAGGGTCTTTCCGCCCGTTTTTCAGGAGTGGAGTACACAGCGCAGCAAGTCAAGGAGGTTGAAACATTGCTTCAGGCGGAACGAGATCGCAACAACCTCCTGACGAAGCGTGTCGCTGAAACCGAACAGGCGACTGAGCAAGCCAGCAAGCGGTTTGAAGAGATGGCGAAAAAGCTTGGCGAGATTGCCGGATTGGCTTCCCAGCTGGGGGCCGGAAAACGGCAGCCCTGATCCCGTACGATCCATACCCTGGATCGCCGCTATTGTGAAAGACTGACGCCATGGCTGCCGACATCACAGACGATTTTCAAAAAGAGTTGGTCCAACTCTTTGTCCAGGAAGCTCAGGAATGGCTTGAGAATATTCATGTCGCACTCGATGAGTTGCAGCAGGGTCCTGCGCTTGAGCGTCATACCAAGCTGGTTCAGATGATTTCCGGTGGGGTGACCAATCTCGGAGGGTCTGCCGCGACGATCAATCTGCAGGACGTCACCCAGGCTAGTTTTGCAACGCTCCCCTTCATCGAAGCGCTACAAGATCCACAGAAGGGCTGCTCCGCCCAGAACTTCCTTTCGCTTTGTAAACAGCTGGGACAGATCCAGAGGGCCTTGACCAATGCGACCGGCATGTCCTTCGATGGCAGCGGGAGTGGCGCGCCGGAAGAGACTGTGGATGTCGGTCTCTCTCCGAGGAAGTTTCTTCATGCGCTTCAGGCGTTACAAGAAAAACAGTCTTCCGAAGGAGGGTCCGGATTCAATGTTATCCGAAACCTGATCGAGCAGACGGAAGGGCTGGTCCAGGCTGGTGTCGAACGTGTCGATGCTACGAATGTTCAAGGATACCTTGCCCGAGTGTCCGAAGCTGAAGAATCGTTTCTGAGAACGATCGACGAAGGGTTGCCCGAGATCATCAAAAAGATGAGCGCACTCACGCGGGAGGGGGCCGATGCCTCTATGCGCACCCTCCTCCTTGAGGCATCTCTTCAAGACGTTTCGCGTCTCTGGACAGAGGCACAGCAGGTCAATGCCGGTTCGGCCGTCATGTTTTTTACAGGCTTGCACAGTTTTCTGACTGTGGCGGCGCAACGGCAAGTGGATCTGGCCGCCAGCAGGGTGGAATTGGTGATGGCTCGGCTGCGCACAATGGATGGCGCTATCCGGCTCTGGGTGGAACAGGGACGAGCGCAACGAGCGGAAATCAATCAGGCGCTCCCGACTCAGGGTCAAGGGGTTTAGGCTGAAGGCTGAAGGTAAAACATAGGATGAATTGTTCGGAGCATCGAGATTCGACCTTCAGCCTTCCCAGCTTCAGTCTTGGGTGATACTTATTATTATGTTGTGTGAGGACGGTTCCAGCCTATGAGCGAGCATAGCAAAACGGACTGGTATCGTCTTGCGGAGGAGCGACTGACGGCAGTGGCTCTTGCCGTGCAACGGCAAGACGACTTCGATATGGAGGCCCTGTCGTCTGTGGCAACGGGGATCGTGGAGTCGCTCAAACGAACTGACCAATTGCTGGTGCAAGCGATGAGCGGTCCTACAGGCCCTCCGCTGATTACGAACCTCGTGAATGTCGGGATTCTCGCGACGAAGGTCGGCGCGGGGTTGGGATATCATGGGAAAGAGCTGGAACAGCTTGCCTTTGCAGGGCTTGTGCACGATATCGGTCTCTTTGCCGTGCCGCAGTCGGTGATCACAAAGTCCGGCCGCTTGACTCAAGACGAACGTACGATGATCGAACTGCATCCGGAGCTCGGTTATCAAGCGATTCGAAAGGCAGGTCAGGAATACGACTGGCTGGCGCAGGTCGTGCGTCAGGCGCATGAGAGATGGAACGGGCTGGGGTATCCGAACAAGCTGAAGGGGCGGCAGATCAGCGAATTTGCCCAAATCATCGGAGTGGTAGATATCTTCGACGCCCTTGTGAGCCCACGCGGGTATCGGCGTCGATTTTTCCCCCATGAGGCAGTGCGTGAATTGATCGTGGCGGAACGGACGGCGTTTCCTCGCGAGATCGTGAAGGCCTTGGTCCAGCAACTGTCTGCCTATCCGCTCGGAACCTCGGTGCAATTAACCACCGGCGAGGCGGGGTCGGTCGTGCGGACCAATACCCGTTATCCACTCCGTCCTGTGGTGAAGATTCTGGGTGATTCTGTCTCCGGCCCGGAGGCGCGGCAGGTGGACTTGAGCCTGACCCCACTAGTGTCGATCGTCGAAACACTGGAATCGCCCGATAGCGCGCGCATGTCGTTTCCAGACCCTCCGCTGGTCGAGCAGACGTCCGGCGCTGTTCCCACCGCCTCCTCTCAATTTACGGCGCTCTTGGAAGGACTGGACGCCCTTGCGATCGCGATTCAAGATGCTGTGGAATCCATCAAGCCAGTGCCTGCAGGCGGATTTCCAGCAGCCTCTGCCGAGCCTCGGTGGGCGGTACGACCTCCGGTGGAGGAGCTTGCCGATGCCAGTTTTCAAAAAGAAGTCATCGGATTATTCGCTCTGGAAGCCCATCAATGGATGGCTCAAGTTCAGGCGGCGTTGAAACAGCTTGCAGAAGGGGTGAACGGAACCCTTCGCCCAAAGCTCTACGGGATTCTCCTGCACGGCATTACGAACCTCGCCAAATCTGCCTCGACGGTTCAGCTCAGCTCTATCGAGCAGATGGCCTCGGGTCTGCTTCCTATTCTTCATGATGTGGGAGGCCAAGAACCAGGCGCGGCGAGGTCAGCGCTTCAATCCCTCCAGACTGGGTTGGATCGGATCGGTCTGGCCGTGCGCCGCTTGACAGAGGACCAGGGGGATGAACCTATCTTAGACGATGACGTTCATGTGGAAACGACGCCCGAACCGTCGACGGCTATTCCTATAATTGAAATCGAGCAACCTGCGGAGCCCCAGCCACCGCCGCCGATTATTGTGAACATCCGTGTCCCGCTCATCCAAGCCCTTCGGGATTTGCAAGAAGCCCGCGCCAGATCGTTGCAGCCGACCAGAGACGTGTTGGAAGCGGTGATTCAGAGGGCCCAGAAGGACGCGGATCATCTCGACGTCGCCCAAGTCGGGCGCATCTTAGGAGAACTGAACGCGCTCGACGACGCCTTCGTGCAAGAGGTCCAACGCCGGGTCCCCATCATCAGTTCCACCCTTGCGCATATACGATTGAGCGGGGCGAAGAATTTCGTTACGGCCTCTCAGCTCGATCCGATTTTTGAACAGGTTGAGGCTCTCTACGACCTGGCCGACCGCGTGCAAGCAACGACGATCACCATGTTTTTGCAAGGGCTGCGGGCGTTTCTCACGGTGTCGGCCTTTCGGAAAACCTCCACCTTGGCGCAGCGGCTGGGAGCGGTCGAGTCGAGGATTCATGCTTTGATTCCGATGGCCGAGCAGTGGAGCAATATCGGGCGGGTTGAACGATCGGCGATCAGCGAGATTCTTCCGAACTAGGCTGAGGAGGAAATGAGGAATTAGGAATGTGGAATTAGAAATTAGGAATGTTGAATCATTGGAATTGTGATCATTCCACATTCCACATTCAAAATTCCACATTCAGGCTCGACGTACCTTCAGCCTTCAGCCTGAATCCCTTCAGCCTATTCCTAGCCTTCAGCATTCTTTCAGTCTGGAGTTTTCCCTTCCTGCCAGCGGTACTTCAGCACACCATGGTGTACTTTGGTCACGGTGGCGACTTCTTGCTTCAATCGGAGGGCTACTCGCTCACGATGCCGATGCCATGTTTGGTAGGCGGCGAGATCCATCGGCACCCCACCGCACTCGGAGTTAGCTCTCTGCCATTGCAGCCGTTTCATGACAATCAGCCTTGCCTGGTCGAGCGAACAATTCAAATCGGTCGCTTCCTTTTGCGCGACTCGGTCTAAATTGTCGAGAGAGATGGGCCATGGTCGACCGGCTCGATAGATGGTGGAGACAACAGGCAGCAGGAGGTTCACCAGGCGGCTCACATATTCTTTGGTTGCAGTGTAAGTCGGTTCGGAAGTTGATGGTCCATCGGAGGTGCTTTCCATGGCTGACATATAGGCAGAGACACTCGACAAGATTCAAGGCGAGGTAACTGGCTTCATCGCCATCGCCTTGGTCGATCTGGAGACCGGGATGACCATGACGACCAAGTCGACCCGCCCGGATTTCGATCTGAATGTTGCAGGGGCATTCAATGCGGAACTCGTCAAGCAGAAGCAGCAGACGATGAAGGCCTTGAACCTCAAGTCGACGTTGGAGGATATTCTGCTGACCCTGACCGATCAGTTGCACATCATCAAGTTTGTGACGCCGAAGCTCTTTGTGTACATGGCAGCCGACAAGGGGCAGACCAACTTGGCGGTCGTGCGAGCAGCAGTGACTAAGCATCTGGGATCGTTGGCATAGATCCATATAGGCCCATTCGGAATTGGCCGGATAGGTTCTGATCGATTGAGAACATTCTGCGCGAGCAATCACCGGGGCGAGCGAACCGGTTGACATGAAAGGAGAAAAATATGGCAAAGGTGATACAGTTTCAAGTGGTGGAGGCGGTAGGGGCGCAGGGCGTAGCCGGTGCGAAGATCAAGGTCGATGGCTCTGCGACGGAGCAAGTCACCAATCAGGACGGCGTGGCTCAATTGCTGTTAGACGACGGCGAGGTGGCGATTCAGATCAACGGTGCTCCAGGCTATAAGGGCCCGGTGGCTAGTCTGAAGCAGAAGGAAGTGTTTACGAAGACCGGCCAACGGCTTGCAGCTTAGCCTTCCCCTGCGTTTAGGTGTGAAGCGTGGATGGATTGAGCGATGGGGACAGGCGTCCTTCTTCTTGACGCCTGTCCCCGTCTCGCTTGCCCAGCCCTTCAGTTTTCCCATCATCATCCTTCAGCCTGAACCCCTTCAGCCTAACCCCCTTCCCCTCTAAACCCCATCTCCATGAATTTACACGGATTGCACTGCCTATCGAATAGGCAATGTGTAAGGGACTGCGGTACTGGGCGCTATGGACCCTTCATCCACATGCTTATCCACACCCCATACACAGATTTTGTGGACACAGTATTAAGAGGCGACAACACCCAGCCAGGCTATCGCCTTTTGCTGCGCAGAATTTCATAGGGATAGGGCCGCAAAGGCTATCTGGGCAGGCTGTTTCATCGTAGATGCCTCCCTCCGTGCCATTGCATATGCCGATGCCTGCGCATGAGAAGAAAACGAGGCCTGCTGCTTACCTTTCATGATCCACTATCCACAATATGTCCACTAATCAGTGGGATTGAAGGGGAGGAGCGGCAGGAACCATTATCATCTGCCGTAGGGACCAGCTGACGACATTTTTGAACGATTACTATGTCGAGGGTGGAGGTGGGGAGGCAGATTCACGCCTGAGTGATTCTGGTTACAGGTGGTCAGTGTGGTAGAGATATGCCGAGGGAGAATCTCTTGAAAGGGAAAAGGCCGATCGCCGCAGAATAATGCGATCTTATCCTGCTATGCAACCAGTCGTGGAAGGATGGTATGATGCCGCCCGTTTGGAGAACGCTGAGGCTGGCGACAGTGAAGTGTGAATCTGACTCGTTGGGAGACTATCGATGCCGAAACTTGTGACCGTGCTGAAGCCGGAGAAGATCGACGAGCAAGCACGCTACTATGTGCGATCCCATATCCTTCTGCCCGCCGGGACGATTGGGCTGGTCAGCATGGTCGGCGGGATAGGGGCGCTGGCTTATCAGCTGCTGGCGAGCCATACATACAGTTGGATCACATTTCTGAGCAGCTCGCTCTTGATCGTCATCGGCGCCTCTTGCGGGTTTGGGCAGGCTCGCTATCACCGTTATCTCTTCAAAACGTTTCCCGAGTTCTATGCGGCAAAGATGAGGACCGCTGTAGCTCAACGTAACAAAAAGACGAGGGGGAAGGCTGAGGCTGAGGTCCCGGCAATCGAACATCCTGGGCGTGGCTTTGTCACGGCAATCTCCATCGCAGGAGCGGTTCTGGTCTTCGGCTCGTCAGCCGGAGCCTACATGTACGGCGATCTCGAAATTTTGCCCTCTGCCTTGGTGCCCTGGGCTGGATTCTACTGGGCGAAGTTGTTTTGTTGGCGTGGAGTAGTGGACTAGAGGCGAAGCGGCAGGGGTACAGTGATACAGGCTGAAGGGATTCAGGAATTTGTCGAATATCAAATGTTGAATTTTGAATGGTAAATGTTTTGAAATCAGGAGGTCGAGGGCGATTCCAACCATTCACCATTGAACATTCATCATTCAGAATTCAACATTCTTCCTATCGCCTCACGCCTAACCCCTAACGTACTCACCCTTCAGCCTTTACCCCTCTCTTCTTCCCCCGTTTCCCTTGCGACGCTTCGAGCGTTTTCACCCGCTCTTCCAGGGTGCGTATGGCCTGTCGGAGCTCAGGAAGTCGTGGGATCACGGCTTGGGCTTTCACCCAGACCTCATGAGGCATCACGGGAGCTCCAGAAACAATTTGGTTTGGTTCGAGGCTGCGGTTGACGCCGGCGCGGGCAGCGATCATGACTTGATCGCCGATGACGAGGTGGTCTGCCAGCCCTGCTTGCCCACCGATCATGACGTGATGCCCCACCTGAGTGCTGCCGGCAATCCCGACCTGCGATACCAGGATTGAATGGGCGCCGATCGTCACATTATGGGCGATCTGGACAAGGTTATCGACCTTGGTCCCTTGCTTGATGACGGTTTGGCCGAGAGTGGCTCGATCCACTGCGACATTGGCCCCAAGTTCAACGTCGTCTTCGATCGTGACCCCGCCGAGCTGAGGAATTTTTACATGCCTTCCTTGGTCCTGTACGTAGCCGAATCCATCGCTTCCGATGACCGTCCCACTGTGAACGATGACTCGCGCGCCGATCGTACAGCCTTCCCTGACAACCACGTTGGGGTAGAGCAGGGTATCGTCTCCGATCGTCGTATCGTTGCCGATAAATACGCCCGGATACAGTGTCACCCGCGCGCCGATGGTCACCCGATCGCCAAGAGTGACTCCCGGCCAGATTGAGACATCCGGCCCGACGTGAGTATCGAGGCCACGGACAACCGCTTTGTCGATTCCACGGGGTGGGGCAGCGGGGCAAAAAAATGTCTTGGCGACTTGCGCAAAGGCCAGACCTGGATTGGCGACGACGATGTGTGGATTGGCGATCTCAACCAGACGCCGATGGGCGAGGAGTATCCCGGCTCTCGTTGGCCCACCCTTCTTGAGCATCCGATCTCCGGTGAGAAAGGTCAGATCTTGCGGTCCGGCCGACTCAAAGCCTGACAGGCTTGTAATGGTCGCTTGCGGCAAGCCGACAAGTTCTCCTCCAACCAGGTCGTGGATCTGTTTCAACGATATCGGGCTGTGCGTCTTGGTCGCCATGAGCTAGGACTTCTTCTTGTTCTTCGGCTTCGGTTGCTTCGCCGGTTTCTTGGGTTTCATGGGCTTGGCTGGTTTCTTGGTCGGCGCAGCTGAGGCTGGTTTTCCCAACCGCTTCTCGACATAGCCGACAACATGGCCGACGGTCGTCAGCCCCATCAGGTCTTGGTCGGGGATCTGGAGGTCGAAGGCTTCCTCGATGCGATACAGCAATTCGATCACCGCCATCGAATCAAGACCTAAATCTTCACGGAGATGCTGTGTGACGAGTATGGCAGCAGGGTCACGTTTCAAATACTCGCCCAGGGCAGTGCGGATTTTCAATGATATGGTGGGGTCGGTTGCCATCGATCGTTAGTCTCCGTCTTTAATCGTGAAAGGTAAAAGGTGAAACGTAGGATTTCCGAGCTATCTTCTTCCGAAACGCTTCACGCTTCACGTATCACGTTTCACATCTTCTGAATACCACAGCGGCATTATTGCTGCCAAATCCGAAGGCGTTCAGCATGGCCACTTTCACGCGACGTTCCTGCGCCGATCGGGAGAGTCCCCCCAATGAGCAGGCAGGGTCCGGATCGTCGTAGTTGGCGGTCGGATGGATCTTGCCTGTGTAGAGCGCCATCACTGAGGCGATGCCTCCGATTGCGCCGGCGGCTCCGAGCGTGTGGCCGATCAACGATTTGGTGGCGCTGATCGCAATCTTGTCTGCGCGAGACTTGAAGAGTTGCCTGATGGCCTTGACCTCGACTGCGTCGCCGATGGTTGTCGAGGTGGCATGCGCATTGATGTAATCCACCTGGGCCGGGGTCAAGCCTGCGTCCGCGAGCGCCAACTTCATCGTATTGGCCACTTCCAATCCGTCTTCGCGAGGGATGACCATGTGATAGGCCTCGCTGGTGGCGGCATAGCCGGAAATTTCCGCATAGATTCTCGCCTTGCGTTTCTTGGCATGAGAGGCCGATTCCAAGATAAGCGTTCCGGCGCCTTCTCCCATGACGAAACCGTCTCGTAGCCGGTCGAATGGCCTGGAGGCCTTCTGTGGGTCATCGTTGTATTTGGACGAGAGGGCGCGCAGGGAGCAAAATCCGGCGAAGACGAGCGGGGTAATGCTGGCGTCTGCTCCTACGGCGATGACGACATCGGCGCGTCCCTCGCGGATACAGTGGAGCGCCTGTCCAAGCGCATGGGCGCTGGAGGAGCAGGCGGTCGAAATCGTCAAATTTGGACCCTTGGCGCCGTACGCCATCGCAATAATGCCGGAGGCTGAATTGAGGGTGATGGTTGGAATAAAGTTTGGATGGACGCGATGGGGTTTCTGCTGCTGGTAGAGCTGCGTGATTTCACGCTCGCCCATCACCATCCCACCCATACCGGCTCCCACGATGACACCGACGCGGTGAGGATTCTCCTTCGCCATCCGGAGGCCTGAGTCTGCCAGCGCTTCCTTCGCTGCCACGAGGGCAAATTGCGCATAGCGATCGACTCGTTCGCCATGATTGCCGTCGAGAAACCGTTCCACGGCAAAATCGCGCACCTGGCCGGCAACTTTGGAGCGGTAGCCATCCATGAGAAATGGTTCAAACGATGTGATGGCTGAGATACCTGATTGGCCGGCGAGGGCGGCTTTCCAAAAATCACCGACCCCGATGCCGATCGGAGATACGACTCCCAGCCCTGTGACGACGACTCGCTCCCGCATTTTTTATAGTCCCTTTAGTACACTCTGTCTCTACTTACCGGATGCGCTTGGATCAGTCAACCCGCCATGGGGCGAGTTGATCTGGTTTGTTTGGTTGAACGAAACTAGCCAGATGAACCAAATAAACAAAACAAACCAAATAACGGTTTAGTATCTCACCTTAAACATCAGATAGAGGCCGAAACTCATGAAGACGATGTTTCCCATCCAGGCAGCGAGCATGGGTGTCAAGGCTCCTCCGCGGCCGAGGGCGATGGCGATGGAATGGGTCGTCCAAAAGCAGAAGCCGACAGCAAGGGCTTGCCCGATGCCCATGGCCATACTGCCCCCTCTGCTCCCGCTCCGGCGCAGGCTCAGCGCGATGCCGACCAGGACCATGACGATGGTGACAAAAGGGAAGGCGATACGGCTGTAATAGTCTGTCTTCAGCCGCGCGGCCTGAGTGCCCTGCTGTTGCCTGCGTCTGGAGTAGGCCCGAATATCGTGGAAGGTCATCAACTCGGAATCGCCGGCCAGCCATGTGGTGAAGTCGTCCGGTATCAAGGTGAGCGCGATGGGCCGGCTTTCAAAGCTGGTCGTCGCTACGGTGCCATCTGAGGAAAACTGTCTATGCAGTCCCTGGAAGAGGGTCCAGGTGGAATCGCTGTAGCGGGCCTCGGCCGCTTCGATCATGTCGGCAAGTTGGAAGTCACGACCGAATTGAAACAGACTCACGCCGCCTAAGAGCTCCCCTCCGACAGACACTGTCGTGACATGCATGAGGCTGTCGGTTCCCACCCTTGTCCATGGCTGCGAGAGTTTGACGGCTGCGGCCGGCGGTTTTTTCTCGATGCGCAGGATCCTAATTTCTTCGGACTTGTTCGCTGCCAGCGGGATGACGGTGGAGCTGAATATCAACAGCACAAGAGAAATCGCCGCTGCAAACACGATAAAGGGGGAGGTGATCCAAAGTAAGCTGATGCCGCAGCTTCGCATTGCCGTGACCTCGTGACCTCGCGCGAGCAGTCCGAACGTCAGCAATGTGGCCATCAGAATGGCCAGCGGCGCAATTTGAAAGGAGATCGCGGGAACTTTCAGAAGGAAATAGGTCAAGACATCGAGCCAGTTTGCATCGTAGCGCAGGAACCGTCGAACCTTCTCGAAGAAGTCGATGACGAGGTAGACCGTCATCAGGCCACTGAAGCACATCGTGAAGATTTTTCCATATTCGCGAAGGAGATAGCGGAAGAGAATGGGCATGGGTTACCGGCGACTCATGACGTAAAACCAGACGACGGTGGTCAGGGCGAAGAGGCCGTTCGGCGCCCAGGCTCCGGCGAAGGGAGGAAGGTTTGCCGTGGTGACCAGAAATTCACAGCCGACATTCAGCACGTAGTACAGGATGACGACGAACACGCCGACCGCAAATCCACCCACACGGCCCGATCGTTTCGAGGCGATGCCGACGGGGACGCCTAACAAGCAAAACACCAGCGAGGCGGTCGGGAAGGCCAGATCTTTGTAATACTCCATCAATCGCCGGAGCGCGCCTGTATCGCGCCATTGAGACTCGGTGAGCTGAGCGATAATGGCCGCGTAGGTCGGACGCTCTTCGGTGGCAGAGTAGCCGCTTTGATTGAGCGAGAGTTTGAGGTCGTAACTGGCGAATGAGGCCTGCTCGTACTGATCGCTCTGGTTGGGGCGGCTATGGATGACTCCATGCTGGAGGCGTAGGGCGACTTGATCGGCCGCTGTGTCCATGAACACTTCGTACTGTTGGGCCACGATGATACGGGGCTCGTCGTCGTTCCGCTCGTCAGAGATAAAGATACCGGCCGTGGGATGTTCCGGAGTGCCATCAGGCACATAAATCGTCATCTTGGGAATGGGTTCGTTGAACGTTCCCCGCTCAAGCGCCAGCACGAGCTGATCGCGAAGCAAATTGAGCGCGACTTTCTTGAGATTGATGGAACTCCAGGGTTGCCCCCACTGCGCCAACCAGAGGGTTAACCCGAACACGAGCAAGGCAAACAGCAAGACAGGCCGGGCCAGTCGCATGAGGCTCAAGCCGGCGGTCTGCATCGCCACCAGCTCCTTGTCGAAAGACAGCCGCCCGAATGCCGTGATCGAGGCGATGATTCCGGCGATCGGGAGGGTCAAGACCAGAAACGACGGCATCAAATGGGCGAAGACTTCCAATACCGCGAGGATCCCGACACCTTTGGAGACGAGCAGCTCGACGAGGCGCAACAGTTCGCGCGTGAGCATGACAAAACACAGAGCTCCAAGGCTGATACTAAAGGGAGAAAGGAGTTCCGCGAAAATGTATCGATCCAGCAGCGTTCGTAGAAACATTGGAAATCGTCCAGTTTGTCCCTATATATAGGCGAGCGGGCTTGGCTTGTCTACCTTGTGGCCCTTATCCATAGGCTCAAAATGCGCAAAGAATGGCTTGACAAGATTTGAAACGCCATGGTACATGCTGCTCGAATTCTAACCGAGATGGGTTTTGTGGTTGATCTTGTCTTTTCAATGAACCCGTCATTCCAGTCTGATTATCTTCCTGTCCATAGCTATTCAGCATCCGCGCGGCAACTGTGTTCCGGAGTTGGCCACGTAACTTGGCGTGGCCGTTAAGGAAAGGGGGGTTCTTGTGAAAAGCAAAGGTACGGTAAAGTGGTTCAATGACCGCAAGGGGTTTGGGTTTATTCGTCTTGATAGCGGGGATGATGTCTTCGTTCATTACTCCGCGCTCCAAGGAGAAGGATTCAAGAGCTTGAAAGAGGGAGAAAATGTCGAGTTCGAGGTTGTGCAAGGGGCCAAGGGGCCTCAGGCTTCGAACGTGCTGAAGGCGGCTGTTGCCGAGCCGTAACTTATTCATTCTGTAATCTTGTTCATCGCATAGGGAGGCCTGCCTATTAGTTAGGCAGGCCTTCCTGTTTCTGTTGTAATCGTCGACGATTTGACTAGAGGCGCGAGGCCAGAGGCTAGGGGTGAAGATTCCCTGTCGTAAGCACGGCTCTTTCCTCTAGCCCCTGGCCTCGCGCCCCTCGCCCCTCGCCTGATCTGATGCGACACACCTTGAAGAACAACGTGGGCTAAATGCCCAGTTTCGTTGACAACTCCTATCGACACTGTTAGCGTTTGATTTTCCTGGAGGTTCGTCTTGCCGATCGACCGAAGCAGCGTCCTGAAGAACGCGCAACTCTTTGCGTCACGGGGTCAATTCGACGCCGCCATTTCTGAATGGAAGAAACTTTCTGCCGAATCGCCTGGCGATGGGAGTGTCTTCAATTCAATCGGGGAGTTACACCTCAAACGCAATGCCACCAACGACGCCGTCGCTGCCTTTATGCAAGCGGCTAATGCCTTCCGTGCCGAAGGCGCCACCCTCAAGGCCATCGCGACATATAAGAAGATCCTAAAGCTAGACCCTGCCAGGTACGATGTGTTTCTGCATCTGGGCGATCTCAATGCCGAACGTGGTCTGCTGAGCAGCGCGGTTCAAGACTATCTCACCCTCGGGAAACACTACATCAAATCGGGCAAAAGCAAAGATGCGTTGCAGATCTATAAGAAGATCGTCAGTCAGGATCCCACGAACCTCGATGCCCAGCAGCGTGTGGCGGAATTATGCCTGCAAGAGAACATGCAGGAGGAAGCGGCGAAGGTCTATTTGCAGTTAGGGAGGGAGCGGTCCGCGCAGCAACGTTATGCCGAGGCCAAGGAGGCCTATCAAGCAGTCTTGAGGATCGATCCTGCCAATAGCGAGGCAGCTCAGTTTATCGAAAACTTCAAGCGAACCGCCGGCAATCCCGGTCCCCTGCTCAAAACGGAGAGTCGCTCTACAGGAAGTCAGACCAAGAGCGCCGAGCCACCCAATCTACTGTCGGAAGCGACCCGCCGGATTGCAGACAAACAATTTGCCGGGGCTGAGGCGATTCTCAATCAATTGCTGACCCAGGAACCTGGGAATCCAGAAGTCTGCCAATTGCTCGCGAAGTTGCATCTGCAACGCGGAGATCTTCAGGTGGCGCTGGGCGAGTATCGATACCTTGCCGGGGCAGCCTTACGCGCCCAGCATTATGAGCAGGCCGAATCGCTGATCGTCGAATTTCTTGCCATCGCCCCAAACTCTGTGCCGATCCTCGAACTCTATGGGGAGCTCTGCGAAGAGAAGGGCGATGTGGCCAAGGCGTTGCCGCACTATGGAAAAGCGATCGAACTATTGATCGAGCATCCTGAGCCAGGGATGCCCACCCTCCACGAAGAATTGTTCGAGAAGGTCAAGTCTCTCGCTCCCGACAATCCCATCGTCGCTAAGCTTGCCGGCTTGATGAAGAGCGAGAATATCATGGACGCGCCTGCAGCAGCGGAGCCTGAGGTCTCAAACGATAGGGCCACTGTGGCGCCACAGGAATCGCCAGGGTTTTCCTGGACCGGAGTCGAGTCCGATGATGTCTGGAGAAAAGCTCAGAAAGTTATCCCAATCGATGATGCGGGGATAGTGGTTCCCGAACCGGACCCTATATTTCCAGAACGGAAGCCGCTCGCTCAGGCCAGCGCAGTTTCCTGGTCGAACACCGAGCCGGATCAACTATGGGTAGTGGCGGCGAAGGCGGCAGGTCCGGCTACTTCCGGCCCCGCTGTCCTTTCGACGCACGATCAGTTCCAGGTCTATATGAAGGCGGGTCAGCAGATTGAAGCTGAAGCATGGCTCAACCACTTGGTCGTGGCGCAGCCTGATGATGCGGAAGCTCGCGAACTGTTCGGCTCGCTGCTTGAAGCCAAGGGCGATACTCCCGGCGCAGCCGTGCAATATTCGCGCGCGCTGGAACTGCTCTTGGCCCATCCAAACGCGGCGAGTCCGACTCAAACATCAAGTCTCTATGCGAAAATTACAGCACTCGCTCCGGCCAGCCCATTGGTTGCCAAATGGGCTTCGAAGTTTTCACCGAAGCCCCAGGCGACCGGCTCTGCCGTCGAGAAGCCGATTTCAGGCACACAGGTAAATGGGATCAACCCGGAGACCCACTATACGCTCGGTGTGGCCTACAAGAACATGGGATTGCTGGAGGAAGCGAAGGAGGAGTTTTCTCTTTCGATGAAGAGTCAGAGCTTTTTCTCGGATTCCTGTTTCATGATCGCGATCTGTTTGAAAGAGCAGGGTCAATGCCGGCCTGCGAGCGTGCAACTCGAATTGCTGCTGAAGGATCCCAAGTGCCAAGGGACGAAAGCGCAAGCCGTCCGCTATGAGCTGGGGTTGCTCTACGAAGTCCAAGAACTCTGGAGTCAGGCCGCCGAAATCTACGAATCGATTCCGACCTTTCACGATGTTCCGAAACGACTGGAATCGATCCGTGGACAGAGCGGCTCTTCTGCGCCAGTTACCACGCTTCGCTACGGAAGCTAGCCGCAGTTGGTTTATTTCGTTTGTTTGGTTTGTTTTGTTTTTTTGGTTGAACGAAACTAACCAAATGAACCAAATCAACAAAACAAACCCAATACATCCCGCTAGTCAACTTGGTTCGGCGCGGAACGCCCTTCCATCACTGCTTGAATATTCTTCAAACAGACCATTCCCATTTGCACCCTTGCGCGCAGTGTGGCGGAGCCAAGGTGGGGAAGCAGCACCACCTGTTTGAGCTGTGCCAGCTCTGGATGTATGGCCGGTTCCTGTTCAAAGACATCGAGTCCCGCTCCTGCGATGGTTCCGCGTTTCAGGGCGTCGACCAACGCTCCTTCATCAACGATGGGGCCGCGAGCGGTATTGAGGAGCAGGGACGTGGGACGCATCGAGGACAATTCGCGCGCGCCGATCAGATGGTGAGTGGTTGGTGTGAGGGGCGCATGGATCGTCACGATATCGGCTTCTCCGAGGAGGTCTTGGAACGATCTCTGTTCCCATTCACAAGGGAAAGACGAGTCCGCTAGAGGCTTGCCGGTGTGATAGATCACCGGCATGCGAAATCCCACAGAACGGCGGGCCACTGCTTGCCCGATCCGCCCCATCCCGATAATTCCCAATGTTTTTCCCGACACCTCCGCCCCCAAGAGTTGAGTGGGACTCCAGCCGCTCCAACTCCCGGATCGTGCGAGTGCGTCGCCTTCGACGACACGGCGCGCCGTCGCCAGGAGTAAGGCCCATGTTAGATCCGCGGTGGCATCCGTCAAGACGTCAGGGGTGTTGGTGACGATCAAACCACGCTGTCTCGCGGCAGCGAGATCGACGTTGTTATATCCAACCGCATAGTTCGCCAAAATTTTCAGTCGAGTGGCCGTGCGGATGGTCTCTGCATCAATGCGATCGCCCAGGGTCACGATCGCGGCATCGGCTTGGCAGAGTCCCTCACGAAGAGCCGATGGAGTCGGCAGCTCATCAACCGGTTCCTGCACTAGCTGAAACCGATCCCTCACGATGACCATGACAGGATCGGGGAGAAGGCGTGAAAGGTAGAGGGTGGGACGTGTCACGGATATGTACTCCGAATTGAAGCCATCTTAGCAGGGTGTCAGCGGAAGAAGAGCGTTATTTGGTTTGTTTTGTTTGTCTGGTTTTTTTTGGTTGAACGAAACTTACCAGATGAACAAAATAAACTGAACAAACCAACTCAACCAGACAGCCTTGTGTTGCTCTCAAACGTCCATCTAGAATGGACAATCTTTCAACTATGACTGCACCAACACTCATTCTGCCTGAACGTTCCCGCGCTATCGCTTCGGATCTCCGAGCTGCCATCGGCGTCGACAAGGTCAAAGACGACTATTCAACGCTCACTGCCTATGCGGTGGATGCGAGTATCTATCGGATGATGCCGAAGGCGGTCGTCCTGGTGGAGTCCGAGCAGGACATCGCAGCCACGGTGCAGTATGCCGTACAGCGGGGCATCCCTCTGACGCCGCGCGCGGCCGGGACGAATTTGACCGGCTCGGCAGTCGGGTCTGGGATTATCCTGGACGTCTCACGTTTGAATCGGTTGCTGGAGTTGAATCGGGAAGAGCGATGGGCTCGGGTGCAGCCGGGGATCGTGCTGGCGGAATTAAATAAGCAGTTGGGACGGGATGGACTCCTCTTCGGTCCCGATCCTTCCAGCGGCGATATGTGCAAGCTCGGCGGGATGTTGGCGAACAACTCATCCGGTCCCCATACGCTACGGTACGGTGCCGTCAAAGACAATGTGGAGGCCCTCCGGGTCTGCCTGCAATCCGGCGAGTGGCTGGATGCCAAGGCCTATGGCCTGGACGATCCGATCTGTCTCAATCTACTCAAAGAAATAAAGCCGCTTAGGGATTTGCAGTTGCTGCTGCAAGACAATGCCGCGTTGATTGGAGCGAAACGTCCGACTGTCAGTAAAAACAGCTGCGGCTATAATCTCTTCGGCCTTGCCGATGGGTTGGCCCGAGGATGCTTCGACCTTCCTAAGCTCTTTGTCGGGAGCGAGGGGACGCTCGGCCTCTTCAGCGAAGCGACAATTCGACTGGTTGAGAAACCCCGCGCCACCCTCACGGCGCTCATCCATTTTCACCGGTTGGAAGATGTGGGTGATGCGGTGCCCAAGCTATTGGAGTTGAATCCGAGCGCGTTGGAAGTGATGGATGCTAATACGCTGAATTTGATTGGGCGGGCGAAACACGGTATCCCGATCGATGCAGCAGCCACCCTTCTCGTGGAATTGGATGCGGACGGTGTTCAGACCGATCTTCGCGAGCAGGCAGAGCGTATGACCGGAATCTGCAGGCGGTACCGTCTTACCTCTGATCCTGTCATTGCCTTCGACCCAGCGCAGCGGGATCAATTGTGGAAGGCCCGCAAGGCGCTCTATCCCACGCTCTATCGATTCGACCCCAAGAAGAAGCCCATCAACTTCGTGGACGACGTGGTGGTGCCGGCAGGGCGGATCAGCGAACTCATTCGGTATCTCGAAGAATTCTTCACCGGGCAACATGTGCCTGTCGCGATTTTCGGCCATATCGGAAATGGGAATGCCCACATCATTCCCTTGCTCGACGTGAACGATCCAGGAGATTTTCAGAAGATGGTGCAGGGCTATCACGAGATCCACCAAACCGTTTTGAGCCGCTTCGGCGGCTCGATCTGCGGGGAGCATGGGGATGGCCGGGTACGAGCTGAATATGTGAAGACCATGTTCGGCCCGGAACTCTACGACCTGTTCGTGCAGGTCAAGCAGAGCTTTGATCCCACTGGGATGCTCAACCCAGGGATCAAGATCAGCGACAAGCCCTTCACGGACCATATCGATTATGAGCGGCTCTCGAAACCCTGCGCGACTTGCGCCAAGTGCAATGCCGTCTGCCCGGTCTACGATGTCTTTCAATCAGAAGATATGAGTTCACGGGGCTGGTTCGAGATCGTCACGGACAAGAACTATAGCTACCTCAATTCGAAGCGAGTGGTGGAGGCCTGTCTCAACTGTAAATCCTGTCGGACTGCCTGTCCTGCCGGCGTCGATGTGTCCCAGCTCATTCTGGACCGTCGCGCTGAGCAGCCCAATGCCACAGCAGGTGTCATCTTTAAATTCCACGCCCAGACAGAGAAGTTTGAGAGGTTCTTAAAGGTATTAGCGAGGTATCAATCGATATGGGATCGGCCTTTCATCCGGCGCGTGATCGACCGTCTCACACGACCATTCATGCGTGGCCTGGCGGAGTCGGCCAAATTATCCCCTCAGTTGATATTGCCACGACTTGCCCCGCGTCATCTCAGAGACCGCTATCCCGAACTGATTCCCCAGGCCAAGCAAACGGCTCGTTCCCCGGTGGCCTATTTCCACGGCTGCGCGGCCAACTACTTCAACGATGGGGTGGGGGATGCCGTGATCGCCGTGTTGCGGAAACATGGAGTCGAGCCGGATCTGCCGCCGCAACGCTGTTCCGGGACGCCGATCGAAACCTACGGGCATCGGGAGTTGGCCAAAGAAGGGGCGAGGGTTAATCTCGCATCTATGGCAACATACGAAAAGGTGGTAACCGGCTGCGCCTCCTGCACCCTCATGCTGAAGGACTATCCCACCCTATTTGCCGGTGAGCCGGAGCAAGCGGCGGCCCAGGCCCTGGCCAAACGAGTCACACATATTTCGGAGTTCGTATCCCAATCGCCGGTGAAACCGGCCATGGCCAGTCAGCAATCCACGAAGTGCAAGGTGGCCTACCATTCCTCTTGCCACCTGCGGGCTGCGGGAGTGACCAAAGAACCTCGTGCGGTTCTTGCCGCTCTGCCCGGCGTCGAGTATGTGGAGATGCAAGACGCGGATCGTTGCGCCGGCGGAGCGGGCACCTATCTCGTGAAGGATTTCGACACGTCTCAGCGTATTGTCGAGCGTAAACGCCGGGCTGTCGAACAGAGCGGCGCAGAGGTCGTGGCGACGAGTTGCCCTGCCTGCATGATCCAATTACGCACGGGGTTGCAAGGCACAGCGGAGGTTAAGCACGTAGCCCAACTGCTTCAAGAGGCCTATGAGGCGGCAGATAGGTTGTAGGTCTATTTGGTTTATTTGGTTTGTTTGGTCGAGCGAACTCAACCGGATGAACCAAAGCAACCAAACAAACAAGACAAACTAAATAAACCAAACAACGAGGAAGCTATGGTTACAGTGCTGGTCTTTGGATTGACGTTGCGCGATGCAGTCGGTGAAACAGAATTCGAGATCGCGGTCTCGGAGCCGACCACGGTCAGAAAACTCATTGAATCGAATCAGGATCGAATGGGTCCATTGCTGCAGTTCCTCTTGAACCGAGAAGTGATGGTTGCGGTGAACAAAAAAGTGAGCGGAGAGGATACGGTGGTCAAGAACGGCGACATCGTGAAGCTCTCTCACCAGTCGAGAACGTCGTATGACGGGACTCGCGACATCCCCACCTAACCGAATGCTGGCGAAGCGCAGCACGTAAGACTGTTATTTGGTTTGTTTGGTTTCTTTCGTTTGTTTGGTTGAACGAAACTAACCCGGTGAACCAAATCAACCAGACCGCCGTTTGGCTTTGGCGGTCGGCGGGGCAGTGAGGGGATCGTCTGGCCAGGAATGTTTGGGATAACGGCCGCGGAGTTCTTTCCTCACTTCGAGATAGGCCGATTTCCAGAAGCTTGAGAGATCCCGTGTGATCTGGACTGGCTTGCGGGCCGGTGAGAGAAGATGCAGCATGACGGGAACCTTTCCATCGACGAGACGGGGGGTGTCCTTACAGCCGAACATTTCTTGCAACCGCACAGCTAGGATGGGTAGATCCGGCGTCTCATATTCCACGCGAACGCTCGATCCGCTTGGGACCGCCAGGTGGGTGGGGGCCCACCGATCGAGTTGGCGCGATTGTTCCCAGGAGAGGAGCGCGTGCAACGGTTGGGTGAGGTCGAGTCGCGAGACACGGTCGAGCGTCGTGACGCCGGATAGAAAAGGAGCAAGCCAATCGTCCAGTGTTCGCAGCAAGGACTCATCAGAGAGATCGGGCCACCGTGACTCTTGTCCTTCTATTCGACGGAGAAAAGCCACTCGCGCCCGCCACTGACGATGCTCCGGAGTCCAGGCCAGCCGGTTGAGTCCCGCCCGGCGAATGCCTTGCAATAATGCCGTCGACATCTTCGAAGGATCCGGCTTCGAGAGCCCCTGCTCTGACAGAATAAGTTGGCCCAATCGGCGTTGTCTTGTCGCGCATACCGCCTGAGCTGTCTCGTCCCACAACACCTCATCGATCGTTCGAATCTGGTTTGCATAGAGGGTGTCGAGATCGCGAAGGCCTACTGGCGCGGCCAGATCGATCCTAGCCCATTGCTGACCTCCGTCCAAATCGGCAATGACCAGATAGTCTTCTGCGCCAAGCGGATCGGGATTGGCAAAGAGGGCGCCTCGGCCATTGGCCATGAGATAGCGCGCGTCCTTCCCACTTTGGCGTTGAGCGATGCGATCAGGATAGGCGAGCGCGAGTAATAGACCGACCTCCTCGAGGCTGTCCTGCCGATTCGAACGGGCAGACCGTGGAAGTTGTCGTTGCCACAAGTCTGCGGCGCGTTTGACGCGTTGGCAGGCTGAGCGGTCAACGGTGGCGCCTGCAGCGTGATCGTGTTGCCCATGCAAGACATCCACACGGAGCCGCAGATCTGCATTGCGCCAGCCGGAGGGGCCGCGCAGAATGTCTCGCTCGCTGAGAAGGGCCGCCAATTCACAGGCAAGGTCGCCGAGCTGCAACGGCACAGACTTGATCAGCATCTGCGCGAGACGCGGGTGGAGCGGGAGTTCTGCCAACTGTCTTCCATGTGGAGTGATTTGTCCCTCTGGATTGAGCGCGCCGAGGCGGGTGAGTAGTTCTCTTGCTTGAGCGACAGCGCCGGGCGGTGGAGGCGTGAGCCAGGACAAGTCGTTTGGATCTGCTGTGCCCCAGAGGGCTAATTCGAGCAACAATGGCGCAAGGTCCGCGTCGAGCATTTCCGGCGGACGACGAAGGGCTAAGGATTGCTGCTCTGCAGCCGTCCAGAGGCGAGAACAGACGCCTGGCTCCAGACGACCGGCCCGGCCACGACGTTGCTCGGCGGAATCTTGGGTGACGCGAATGGTTTCCAGCCTGGTCAGTCCCGATCGCGGGTCGAACCGAGGCACGCGCAACAAGCCGGCATCGATCACGACGCGAATGCCGTCGATCGTCAAGCTGGTCTCGGCGATGGAAGTAGCCAGCACAATCTTTCTCCTTCCCGATTCGGTGGGAGCGATCGTTCGGTCCTGCGCTTCTTGTGGCAAATCTCCATGGAGCGGCGCGATGAGGATACTCGATCCCAAATTCAGATCGAGGAGCTTTCGTTCGACGCGGCGGATCTCTGCCATGCCGGGCAGAAAGACGAGGAGACTGCCTTGGTCCTGCGCAAGCGAACGCCGGATCGATTGGACCACTGCCACATCCAGATGGCCGGAGAGGGGCTGATCCAAATACCGGGTCTCCACGGGAAACATCCGTCCATCGGAGGCAATCACCGGCGCATTGCCTAAGAGATCTGCAACCGGCCCACAATCCAACGTGGCCGACATGACGAGCAGGCGGAGATCCTGGCGGAAGAGCCGTTGCGCTTCGAGGCAGAGGGCCAAACCTGTGTCGGCTTGCAGGCTCCGTTCGTGGAATTCATCGAAGATCACGATCGCATAGTCGCTGAGTGCCGGATCCTGTTGGAGCAGGCGAGCGAGGATGCCTTCCGTCACCACTTCGATTCTCGTCTTGGGCCCCACCTTCGTATCGAGCTTCATGCGATATCCGACCGTTCCGCCGACCGGCTCACCAAGCGTAGATGCCATGCGTTGGGCCGCGGCTCGTGTGGCAAGCCGCCGAGGCTCCAACATGAGCAGCTTCTTTCCCTCGCACCACGAGGCATTGAGCAAGTCCAGCGGCACCCGCGTCGTTTTCCCTGCGCCTGGCGCTGCGGTCAGCAGCGCATTCCGTCCCTCTGTCAGCGTGCGACGTAGAGTCGGCAGCACATCTTCTATTGGAAGCTTGGACATGATAGGTTCGATGCTCATGAGGCAGACTGTAGCAGACTCTCGGCGGGGACAAAAGGAAGCGAACGCATGGCTGAGTATCGATGGAGCATGGAGAAACCCGCCGCCGCCGGTTGGTACTGGTTCCGCGGTCCGGCTCACGAAGCGGACCCCTTTATTGTGCAAGTCGATGAGGTCGGCCAGTTTCAATGGCCAGACGGCGGGTTTCAAGAGGTGACACTGGCAAAAGGGGAGTGGGCGGGGCCTATCCAGCAGCCAGGAGAGACAGGCGAGTAGCGGGAGTCGTGTTGAAAGATTGTTTCCTGACCGCTATCTCTTCAGGGGTGAACCGCAGTAGTATACCCACTTGTTTCCCATAGCCCGACATTCGTTCGACCGATATACAATTCTAAAAGGCCATCGAGGCAATCTATGAAACATGACACCACTTCCCCGCCGGCTGAACCGCCGGCGAAGGGTTTCTCACCGGGCTTCGCGGCACTGGGACTGGAAGCTGCCCTGCTGACGACGCTCGATACATTGGGCTATGAAGAGCCGACACCGATCCAGCGTGAGGCCATCCCTCCGTTGTTGGCCGGCCGCGATCTCCTGGGTCAAGCGGCGACTGGAACCGGCAAGACGGCAGCCTTCACGCTGCCGCTGCTCCAACGCATTGCCCATTCTGCGCGGCGTTGTCCCTCTGCTCTTGTCCTGGTGCCGACCAGAGAGTTGGCGATGCAGGTCGGTGAAGCCGTCACGCGATATGGCAAAGAGCTCAAAATCTCCGTGCTCCCGGTCTACGGAGGTCAGGCGATGGGCCTGCAGCTCCAGGCCCTCAGACGCGGTGTCGATGTCATCGTGGCCACGCCTGGACGGGCGCTGGATCATATCCGTCGAAAGACCTTACAGCTCAAGACGATTCAGATGGTCGTGCTGGATGAGGCCGATGAGATGCTGGACATGGGATTTGCCGAGGATCTGGATGCCATTCTCGAACAGACACCTAAGGATCGGCAGACGGCGTTGTTTTCCGCCACCATGCCAGCTAGGATCGCCGCTATCGCCAAGCGTCATCTGAAGGATCCGGTCGAGATCAGGATTGCCAAGGAGCCGCTCAAAGCCGGCGCCGCGCCCCGTGTCCATCAAACCGCCTACATCGTAGCTCGTCAGCATAAAGAAGCGGCATTGGCTCGTATTCTGGATGTGGAAGCGCCGAAATCGGCCCTTGTCTTTTGCCGCACGCGCATCGAAGTCGATGAGATCACGGCGATGTTGACGAGTCGTGGCCACCGGGCCGAGGCGATCCATGGCGGTATGAATCAGCCCCAGCGCGATCGCGTAATGAACTCGTTTCGCGCCGGGCAGACTGAACTCCTCGTGGCTACCGATGTGGCAGCGCGGGGCTTGGATATTCCCTCCGTGTCTCATGTGGTGAATTACGACTTGCCCACGTCGCCGGAAGGTTACGTTCATCGGATCGGGCGGACTGGGCGGGCCGGGCGTGAAGGGTCGGCGATCACCGTCATCGATCCGCGCGAGCAGCGGTTGCTGTGGAATATCGAACAGCTCACAAAAGCGAAAATCGTCGTGACGCCAGTACCGACCGTCACCGATCTCCGCACGAAACGGCTGGCACGAATCAAGGGCGAGATTGAAGAAGTGCTCGCAGCCGGGGACTTGGATCTATTTCGGGCTGTGGCCGCCTCTCTTGCCGACCAGGGTGATCCTCTGGAGGTGGCGGCGGCCTCCATGAAGCTCCTCTTTCGCATGCAGGGTGGCGAGCGGAAAGAATCCGATATCCCGGCTGTATCGTCCAGGCCACCGGAGCGCCCATTGATGGCGCGGCGCCCAATGGGCGATCCTCGTGGCCGGCCAGGCGGCATGATGCCTCGGGAGGGACAGGGCAGACCATTCACTGGGCCAGGTCGTGGCGGACGGACCGCGGGCATGGCCAAGGTCTATATCGGCGCAGGTAAAGAGGCTGGGATCCGACCAGGCGACCTCGTCGGGGCGATTGCCAACGAGGCCGGTCTCAATTCCAATGTGATCGGCGCGGTCGAAGTGATGGATCGGTTCTCGCTGGTGGAAGTGCCGGAAGTGTTGGCTCGTGAGATCATCGAGACCCTTAGCCGAACCAGGATTAAAGGACAGAAGGTTGCGGTGAGGTTGTTTATGGAGCAGCCAAGGGGGGGAGGAAGGGCTGGGGGCTGATGATCTTCTGTGCTCGCGCAACGCGCGGCCTGAGAAGGCCCTCGTTGGACGCGCGCAGTGGAAGATCAATCAGACCCCAGCCCTAGAGAGATAACGGGCAAGCGTGGAGGGAGCATGTATATCGTTCGATGCGCGCAGTATAGAGCAGTCTGGCTGCGCCCTTGTTGAGAGAATAGTGCAAGCCGGAATGGATCCTGGCTATCTGGGTGCGATAGATAGGATTTTCGTGAATCTCTGAGACCCGCCTCCGCGAGAAGGAAACCATACATGTTCGGAATAACTTTGCGGCTGACTATGGTCAGTCTTGCGCTATTCCTGTGTGTTCCCTGGCCAAGCCAGGCGGAAGAGATCCGTGTGAACAGTATCGGAATACGGGGCGGGGTCACGGGAAGTTCGCCTATCGGAGAAAAGGAGGTGAACTACTTCCAGCAGTATGATCTGATGGCGAACTGGTCGCTTCCCTGGGGGTGGTATTCCGATTCAGGATGGGGAGTCGGTACAAGACTCATGGGGTCTGTCGGCGCCGTGACTGCATCGGGGGATACCGCATTGATCAGCACTGTGGTTCCCGGGGTTATATTCGAGAAGAAAGACGGCTGGCTCTCTCTGGAAGTCGGAGGGGGAGCCGCACTCCTTAGCCGGCACCGCTTCCCAGATCAGGACATAGGCGGTTTGTTCCAACTTGTGTGGGACACAGCGGTGAGAGCCAAGGTCTATGGGGGGCTTGGCGTAGGTTATTGGTTCCACCATATGTCCGATGCGCACCTCTATGGGAGCAATGTTCATGGGTTCGATCTTCATATGATTGAGGTCAGCTACCGGTTTTAATCTGAGATGATTGTTCGGAATAGGGCAAAGTCATCCGGTGCCTTCCTTGTGCATCTCCTAACTTTCATATGACTATAGTTGGAAAGTCGTATTTAGGTGGAGTATCGGGCAATTTCCGCTATCCTCTCCTTTCCCGTCTTACCGTCTAACTCCTACACCCTCATCGCGCATTTCACGAGAAATATCGAGGGCAATAGCGCAGGCTCACTCTCACGCGATGATACCGCTTTATATGCGATGTCGAGGGGAGAATCGAAGTTGCGAATGATTGTTCAGGCGACTATGGTCGGTCTCGCGCTGTTCCTACTTGCTTCTTTGCCTGTTCAGGCAGAAGAAGTTCGATTGAACAGCATTGGGGTACGAGGGGGACCCACAGGCGGTTCTCCCATCGGAGACCTTGAGACACAATATTTCAAAGAGTACGACCTGATGGCGAACTGGTTGCTCCCCTGGGGGTGGTATTCCGAGTCGGGGTGGGGAGTCGGCAGCAGGCTGATGGGATCTGTCGGCGCCATGACTGCATCCGGCGATACAGCATTTGTCAGCACGGTGTTGCCAGGAATTGTGCTTGGAAAGAAAGACGGGTGGCTTTCGCTGGAATTCGGAGCCGGAGGTGCGATTCTCAGCCAACAACACTTCGCGCACCAGAACGTGGGAGGCCTGTTTCAATTGGTTGCAGATATGGCGATCAGGGCGAAGGTCTATGGAGGTCTCGGCGTGGGTTATTGGTTCCATCATATGTCCGATGCCGGCCTCTATGGCGAGGATGCCCATGGAACAGATTTTCATATGATCGAGGTCAGCTATCGATTTTGACAGTGCCTCCGCAGAACGCTCCGTCTCGCCCTTGAGTCTTCCCCACCGGTTTCCCTATCTGTATGCATCGCGCATTTCGCGCGCCGATGCGGTATTTCCCGACGAACCGTCATGAATAATGCGGGCTAGTGGAATTATCCACAGGGGTATCGACCCGGCCACCTCTTCTGTGCGAAAACAATCGATATACATGATGACGTTGGCTCACAATGAACCATCGTTCCTCGTCGTCGTGTCCATGTCCATCTAACAGAGACGAGTAAAAAGAGGCTACAGTGGTCTTGTCTCCCTGGACGGCCAAGCTGCGCGAGTGGCAGGCTCGCGCCGTATCCGGCGTCCTAACCCATACGCGCCCTGATTTTCTGGCGACGGCTACTCCCGCCGCTGGAAAAACACGTTTTGCTCTGCGGATTGCCCATCAATACCTGGCCGATCGTGTGGCCAGTCGTGTGCTGGTCATCTGTCCGACCAATCATCTCCGCACGCAATGGGCTACCGCTGCGGGACTGGTTGGAATTCAGTTGGATCCGGCGCTGACGAACGAGCAGGCGGTTGAAGCGCGTGACTACCATGGCGCAGTGGTGACCTATCAACAAGTTTGTCTTGCTCCGGCGGTATTTCAACGGGCTTGCCGGAGCCGACCCACCCTGCTCATTTTCGATGAGCTGCACCATGCGGGAGAGGGGAAGGACTGGGGCAACGCATTGCGAGAAGCCTTTGAGGAGGCGGTCTTTCGCCTGGCTCTATCTGGCACCCCCTTTCGTTCCGATAATAATCCGATTCCATACGTGCGATATGAGCAGGGCGAAAGCCAGGCTGATTTCACCTATGGCTACGCGGAGGCGATCCGTGAGAACGTCTGCCGCCCTATTCTCTTTCCGAGCTACGAGGGAGAGCTGGCCTGGCTGTCGGAGGGTCGGGAGCATCGGGCCACCTTCGAGGATGGGCTCACCTTCGATCTGCAACGTGAGCGGCTCAAGACAGCGCTCTTACAAGACAGCTGGCTGGGGCCCGTGATTACGGATGCCCATGCGGAGTTGCGGAGACTCCGCAAACAGGAACAGCCGGATGCCGGCGGGCTCATTGTCGCAATGAATCAGGATCATGCAAGACAGGTGGTGGAACTGGTTGGACGGATCACAGGCACTCGCGCGCATATCGCCGTATCGGACGATCCCTCTGCGTCGAAAACGATTGCGGCGTTCGCGCATCATAAGACTCAGCAATGGCTCGTCGCGGTCAATATGGTGAGTGAAGGCGTCGATATTCCGCGGCTCCGTGTCGGTGTTTACGCGACCAATGTTCTGACTGAAATGTACTTCCGGCAAGTTGTCGGGCGTTTTGTCCGAATGCAGGAAGGATTGCCGAGGCCGCAGCGGGCTTGGCTCTACCTCCCGAAGGACGCAACCCTCGTTCACTATGCCAAGCGCATCAAGGCTGAACGCGACCATGTGCTGGAAGAGATCATGCCTTCCGTGCAGCGCACCCTATTCGGCACGGCTGCGACTTCCCTCAAAGAATACCTCCCTTTGCACGGAGTGGCCAGGATGGATGGCCTGATCGGCGGCGATGAGACGGATTCACAGGACCAAGGCAAAAGCATAACAGCGCCGATTGTGGCCCTCCATGATAAGAAGAACGAATTGCGGGACCAACATCGGGCGCTTGTCAGCGCAGTGGCGAGAAAAATCGGCATCGATCATCGCCAACTCAATGCCGAACTCATCAAGCGAACCGGTGGGCGGGTCGATCAGGCGACCGTCGCGCAACTGGCGCGGCGTATCGCGTTGTTGGAGAAGTGGCGGGACTCAGGCTTCTCCTAGCCCGCATTATTCATGAACACTTCTGCTGCAATCGCCGATCCGCTGCTACGACGAGCCTTCGGTCGGCGGGCTCGCCCCTCGGACCTTCAACGTACTGCACGAGTACGCCTCAGGTCCTCCGATCTCCGCGCGCCGCTCTCGCAACGCGGCTCAGCGATTTCGCAACGAACCGTCATGAATAATGCGGGCTAGCGGGATGCTGAAAAAGCCCCCCCAACGTCGTTCTCAGCTCTGGGGCCGTGAAACGTGAGACGTGAAAAGTGAAACGAGGGCTAGCCGAGAAACTGCGGCCTCGTTGGACGGCTTTTTGAGCATCCCACTAATTCTTCCTGCTGGGCGCATGAAAGATTAACAGGATGCTGAAAAAGGCCGCCAGCGGCGTTCTCGCTTCGTTCAGAGGCTCAACGTACCGAAACGTACGCCTCGCCTCTTCGCTCGCTGCGGCCTTGCTGGACGGCCATTTTGAGCATCCTGAGGTATTGTGGCAGCAACGGCATTCGGTGAGATTTCAGCGGTATTTTATGGATACATTGAGTTTTTCCGCAGCCTGTTAAGGGTTCTTATAGTGGTCTTACTGTATTGGCGTGATGCGCAGCCCTCTGGGAATCGGCGGCGCTGCCGGGGGTGGAGGTGGCGGAGGTGGCGGGGATGCGGTGACTGTGAACAGAACCGGCACTGTGACTGGGGAGGCTCCCGTAGCATTAAGTGTGATGGTGGCATTGTAGGTTCCGGCGGTTGTGGTGCCTGTGACTACGGTTACAGTCACACGGCCATTGGCTGTGCCTGAAGTCGGAGTCAACGTTAACCATGGAACATCCTTATCGGTGGTCCAGCTGAGTGTCCCGCCTCCTGTATTGCTAATATTCAGAGATTGAGGAGAGGGGTTGGCGCCGCCCTGCGTTGCAGTAAAGGAGAGGCTCGTCGGGCTCGCCCCGATAGAAGGCGGTACAGGTGCGAGCGCGATGGTGAGCGTCACTGGCACGGTGATTGGTGCGGCACCGGAAGCACTCAAGGTTATGGCACCGCTATGGTTGCCTGCGGTCAAACCTCCAATGTTCACAGTCATGGTGATGGATCCATTTCCGGTCCCTGAGGCAGGGGCGACCGTCAACCAGGTTACATTGTCATTGGCACTCCAGCCGAGCGAGCCGCCTCCAACATTGCTGATACTCACGGCCTGAGTCGGAGGATTGGCGCTTCCCTGAGTCGCAGTGAAGGAGAGACTTGTCGGGCTTGCTCCGATTACCGGAGGCACAACAGGTGGAGGCGATCCGGCTGGTGTGAAGGTCGCGAGGTTGCTCTCAGCCGATTCATTATTGGCAAAGTCATAGGCAGTAACAAAGTAGTGTTGGGTGACAATCGGAGTTCCAATATTAAAGGTCGTCACGATACCCAGGGTGGCAAGAGAAGATGCGTTGCCGGATGCTCGCGAACAAGGAAGCTGACTGCATTGATAGATGCGATATCCCGCCAGGTCCGGTTCGCTGTTGGCGTTCCAGGTCAAGGTGGCAGCCCATGAGGGAGCCGACCACATGGCAAGCACACAGGCGATGGCTCTAAACCAGTTCATACGGCCTCCAGAATTCCTCAGCGACATGGACAGGACTTTGCCGAGAAGCAAATCTTTCTCATAAGTTATTTCTGTCGGATTGCAGAACTGACTCTTACATCCGAGGAGAATTGGAAAGGGGCACTCAATCGTCCCTTGATCGAGAACTAGAGCAAGGCCTGTGCCGTTGAATGAAACGGATGCTCTGTCTCAACAGCTTGAAAATTAAGCGTGAGACAAGATTTTATTGATTACAGGTGGAAAGACTGTAGGAGAGGAAAGAAAATCGATAGGCTAAAGACAAGCTTTTCCAGAGGATAGACGCTGCATTCGTTTGCCTCCAACTACGTGCGTACTGGTACGACTTCCTCCCGTAACTGAAACTTGAGAGAAGCATATTCCTTCATACAGTAGGCGAGTAACCGTTCCGAACCGAAGAGCATCACCATCCTACCGTCCTTATCCACGAGCCTGCGTGTATCCTGCGGCCAATAGATTCTGGCAATCACCTCTGGATCGCCGCTTACCCAGCGGGCCAGGACAAAGGGCATCCGCTCGACGAGAGTTTTGACCCCATATTCGGAATCGAGACGCGAGGCAACGACATCGAATTGCAATTCTCCTACGGCTGCCAAGACCGGCTCACGGCGCACATGGTCCGGTGAGTAGAACACCTGCATGACCCCTTCTTCTTCGAGCTGCTGGAGTCCTTTCTGGAATTGCTTCTGCTTCGTGAGATCTTGGCTTCGCAGCACGCCGAAACATTCCGGGGGAAACAACGGAATGGCATCGAAGGAGCGGGGACTGCCGGAGCAGAGGGTATCGCCGATCGCAAAGAGGCCAGGGTTGACGAACCCTACGACATCGCCAGGGTAAGCCTCTTCAATGGTCTCACGGTCACGACCAAAGAGCCGGTGCGGCCGGGTCATTCTGATTTTTCTGTCGAGACGCGCATGATGGACCATCATGTCCTTCTCAAAGCGACCGGATACGATGCGGAGAAATGCCATCCGGTCACGATGTTGTGGGTCCATATTCGCTTGAATCTTAAATACGAAACCTGAGAATTGCTCCTCTGTCGGCTGCACTAGCCCTTCCGAACTGATTCGCGGCCCCGGCGGAGGCGCGAGCCGGAGGAACCCGTTCAAAAACGGCTCGACACCGAAGTTGGTCAGGGCGCTCCCAAAGAAGACCGGTGTGAGCTGGCCGGCAAGAAATCGATCGCGATCGAACTTGGTACCAGCGCCGGTTAACAGAGCGATTTCTTCCTGCAGCGGACCATAGGCCTCTCCAAGTGTCTCAGCCAAGCTCGGATGAGGAAAGGTCTCCACCCTCATCGGCGCCCGACGTTGGTTATGCAATGTCCGTTGAAAAAACAAGACTTGAGGTTCTTGAAGATCGTACAGGCCCAAAAACCCGGCCCCTTCTCCGATAGGCCAATTGAATGGGACCGCCGTCATACCCAAGGTCTGCTCGATTTCCTCGAGGAGTTCGTACGGATGACGTCCGGGCAGATCCATCTTATTGATGAAGGTCATGATCGGGATATTGCGTTTGCGGCAGACGGCGAAGAGTTTCTTGGTCTGAGGTTCGATGCCCTTGGCACAGTCGAGCACCATGACGGCGCTGTCTACGGCCATGAGGGTGCGGTAGGTGTCTTCGCTGAAGTCCTGGTGGCCAGGCGTATCGAGCAGGTTTACTCGCACGCCTTGATAGTCGAACTGCAGGGCGGTGGAGGTGATGGAAATCCCGCGCGCCTGCTCCAGTTCCATCCAGTCCGACTTCGAGGCCCGTTGATTCGAGCGCGCATGCACGGCTCCGGCAAGGTGGACGGCCCCGGCGTACAAGAGGAGCTTCTCCGTCAGCGTGGTTTTTCCTGCGTCAGGATGCGAAATAATGGCAAAGGTGCGCCGCCTGGCGACTTCTCGCGCTAATTCATCGGATGACGGATTCTCAATCGGCAAAGACATAGACATTCCTTCTTATATGCAAAGGGCAAAATGACGTAGTGGGGAGATGTTTCATATAACCGCTCAGGTAGATAGGCTGAAGGCTTTTAGACTGAGAGATTTGATGCGAGATAATTTATCGCCTTCAGCCTGAACACCTGAGTAGGTAATGTTTTAACACCTGGCAAGGGAGAAAACTACGGGGAATGGTAGGTTGTTGGTCTTCTGTGCCCGCGCAATGCGCGGCCTGAGAAGGCCCTCGTTGGAGGCGCGCTATCGAGGATCGACCAGGCAACCCTCATGAGCGGTGAGCAGTCGAGCTTGAAAGAGTGAGAAGGCGTAGTAGTACCCCCGCTTCGGAAACGAGAACCCTCCCAAAGCGGGGCTTGTGTATGCGTGAAGACCAGATATAGTTTCCTCTCAATGTCAACAGGCCGGACTCTTAGACCGGTCATTCCCTCCGCTGCACTTCGTCGGTCGAAAGTAAGAACACTCGAAGTCCGCGGGTCCCCCGCGCAAATTGGAGGTATTTTCCATGAAAGTAATCAACCGTGCCCTCTGCGCTGTTGCCTCTGGTCTGTGCGTCGCGCTGTCCTTCACCGCTTGTGGCAGCGGGGGCAGCAGTAGCAGCACTCCGCCCCCTGCAGCTGCGAGCCCGGCTACCATCACCACCGTGGCGGGCACGGGAGTCGCGGGGTTTAGTGGGGATACCATGGCGGCTACTGCGGCCCAATTGCGCAATCCCAGTGGCGTGGCCGTCGATGCGGCGGGCAATTTGTGGATTGCGGATCAAGACAACCACCGCATCCGAAAGGTCGACGTTGCGACCGGCGAAATTACCACCGTGGCGGGCACGGTAGGCTTTGGGTTTAATGGGGATAACAAAGCAGCCACTGCGGCCCAATTGTACGCTCCCAGTGGCGTGGCCGTTAATGCGGCGGGCGATTTGTGGATTGCCGATCTCAGCAACGACCGCATCCGAAAGGTCGACGCTGCGACCGGCACCATCACCACCGTGGCGGGCACGGGAGTCTCGGGGGCTTTAGGGGATAACGGCCCGGCTACTGCGGCCCAATTGTTCAATCCCATTGGCGTGGCCGTTAATGCGGCGGGCGATTTGTGGATTGCCGATCTCAGCAACAACCGCATCCGAAAGGTCGAGCCGTAACCTGCGCGGGGGCGACGGAGTCCGAGAGAGGAAGGGCTCCGTGCCCACGTCAGGAAAGCGACGGAGGCTCAGGGCGGTTACATTGCGTCAAGTAGTGGCGCCGTCTCTGTGTGCCAGACAAGGGAACGACTGCTGAGCGTGGCACGAAAGTCCGGTGCTGCTCTGGCAACCAGGGCAGCAGGCCGAGGGTGCATGACGCCGAGAAAAACAAAATGGTCAGGAATTTCCGTTTGACGTCCGAGCGAGTGGAGCAGGCGCCGTCACCATTTTTGGAATCTCCGCGAATTGAGTCTGCCGGGAAGCTGACCGCTACATTCTCCTCCCACCGAACATCGATCACCTGCGCGATGCACCGTTATGTCGCAGGACGCAAAACAGGGCGAATTGTTAAGAGCATAGGCTTGTAGGGTCTTCCACACTTCCCTCTAGGGCGGCCTGTTTTACTCCCGAACTGCGAGCAAGAAGGGCACCTGACCTCTCCCTCCCACTCTTCCGCAACCGCGCGTTGCGCGATCAAGGGGAGTAAACAGGCCGCCCCTACGTCTAGTCGAGTTGACGCAGTCTGTAGAACGACGTAGCTTGTCGCTAGCTTTTGAACCATAGGAGGAGGAATTACCATGGGACTGCAACCGTTACAGGATTGGGCGCTGATCGACCCGTTGGAGGCCAAGGGCAAAACTGCCGGGGGGCTGGTCATTCCAGATACAGCAAAGGAGAAGCCTATCGAAGGTATGGTTCTGGCGGTGGGGAAAGGTCGCTGGGACACACCTGAAATGAAGTTGGGTCGTATGTCAAAAAAGAAAGAGGATAAGGTATTCAATCCCACCGTCCTTCAACCGGGCGATCGAGTCCTCTATGAGAAATTCGGAACAACCGAAATCGATCTGGACGGCAAGGAGCTGGTTCTCGTCCGAGAGTCAGATGTCTTGGGTTTGCTGGGGTAATGTAACGATAGGGTCGGGATTATTTCAGTCACGGCAGGGGGCCTGCGCCCCCTGCCCCTAAGCGACAGCGCTTCAATCATCACACGCTTAATAAGTAGACTCGCTCATAGAGCCACGCACACACCAGACGTTGTTGCTATTGCTCTTACTGGTGCTGCCCACTGTGCCTGCCCCTAAATCTACACTAAACTTATTGTTGGAACTGCCAGCAATGCTCGTGGCCGACCAATAGTTACCAGGCTGCACGCCTGTAAACATGTTCATCGGGACATACGGCGCCCCAAGCGATGGATCCATCAGGCTTGTCAATTCTGCCACGGAGGGTAGTCGCCAACCTCGAGCGCCTCCGACCGGTTTATTGAGACAGTGGAAGCGCGCAATATCCCAATCCATCGTCATGCTGGGCGTTTGTTCCCACACCAGTCCGGTGTTATTGTCCCTCACAGCTGTGCCGTTAAATTCTGCTAAAACTGTATAGCGAGCGGTTGACGGTTTGTTGGTATCCCATCGCGATGTGTAATTCCCTTCCTCGCCACCCCCGCCGGCGCCATTGAGCTTCAAAAGCACCTCGTCGAGTTTGAGCAATATCTGTTTGAATGGGTTCAGATGGTGATTCTGATGTTTGTTGTTATCGTGAGCCTCTGCGGGCGTAATCCCTCCGCCGTACCCTGCCAAAGCAAGACTGCCGATAAGAGCTACCCCACCGACTCCACTCAGCCATTTGCTTCGTTTGCTTCGCATCATCTTGTTCCTCCTTGGTGATGTGATGAGTACACGGCTGACTAACCCTGGCCCCTGCGACGTCGTCTGCGACGCTGCTCTTGGAATGATTCTGTAACTTGCCTTGCCGGTTCGCTGTACCCCATTTTCTTGGACCTACTTCTCTGACCTACCCTCTGTTTCTTGATCAATCGCCCAGTGCCGCTCGATGATCTCCATCGCCTTTATCCTGACGTCGTCGTTTTCGTCATCCAGCGCAACGACCAGTGGCCCGAGTGGAGCTTGGGGCCCCTGTTGTGCCCAGGTATCGAGCGCCTGGATCCTCACGGAGACTTCCGGAGCATCCAACGCCTGTGCGATCCAGACTGGTACGGCCAGATGCTCCGGCTGCGGAGGTACCTCTACTTGCGTTGGAGCCGGCGTATGACTCAATTCGGAGGGCCTGCCGACGACTGAAGCCACTGAGTTATTGATCGGCGCCCAAGGGTGTTGCGTAACGGATTGTGATGTGGATGACGCGCTGAGGCCAGCGCGCGAGCCCTGGCCCTGTGAGTAGTCTGGCGAGGCAGGGCCACAGCCAGACAATCCAGCAAGACCGACAGACAACATACCTATAATTACGCCTGAACTTGCGAGCCCAAGGGCCTTCATAATAAGGAGTCCTCTGTATAATTCAGTACTGCCTCAGTTCCCGTCTTCTACCCCTGCCAATGCGCAATCGCCATGCCATCGTGCAATGAAAACCGGTGCGGCTATAACCCATGATTTACCAGCCCCTTGTCTTTTTAATGCCAGGGATTGGCGGAAAGCTGTTCCGAGACGAGCGGTAGAAGTGCGGAAAATGGTCTGTCTGAAGGACAGAAATTGGCAAATCGGCCTGTACCAATGGCTGGCAGCCATCGGCCACAGTTCCTCTCGCTGGTCCTTCGTGCTATTGCCTATACGAGGAACGGTTAGTTGACAGGGTCGTTGCCATATCAGTAGCCTGGCATCGTTTCCTGTGCCTTCCTTCACCGAGCTGGGGCATTTTATGAATGAGCCGGAACATACCGATCCTGATGCAGTCGAGCTTATTCGGAAGCTACACGAGCGGCCGCAGATGCTCTGGGCCAAGTGGTTGCAGGCCCCTGCGCACGTACATTACAAAACGTTTCGCATGAGCGATCCGCCGGTACAGCGCCCGGCGAGCCGTCATGAGTTTAAGATGTTCCTCGATGCCTTCAAGGTCTCAGCGGATGAGATGGTCGTCCAGGACGCATTCGGCTATGGTATGAAGTCGGCGAAGAACGGCGATCGGCTGATCGTCATCTGGCAAACCCATACGGAGTACTACAGTTATCAAATCTGGCATCTTCCCACTGATCGGAGTGAAGGAGTGGCCTTTGGTCCGATGGCCTTCCCTGACTATCGCTTTCCAATCACCCCGCTCGGCGCAGAAGTATGCCACTTGGATATCGTGCTTATGGTTGAGCCCTTGCCTGACAGCGAGGACTTGCGTCCACAATTTCCCGGACCGGTAATTTATGGTAGCCGAATTCTCGATGATGAGACCTCGCTGGTGACCAGCTTTACCCCGGACGAGTATGGCCGCGAACGTTATAGGGTCACTGTAGGCTCGGGTAAGTCGAGTCGGTCTCACGTGAAAGATATCGTCGATGCGATTGTCCGGATCGAAACCTACTACCATTTGATACTCATGCAGAAGCCGTTGTTCTCTGCTGCGGTCGATCAGGCTTACAAGTACGAACAGGTGCATTTGAAACAGCGTGAAATCATCAGCGGACATATCGGCCACGCCGACGCCCAGACGCTACAACGTTGGCTCAACGGTCTGACGCAAGATCTGTTGAAAACCACCAGGCTGGCCGGCAAGCTACATTTCGAACTATCGGCTTCCGTTCCTTACGACAAGATTGTCCATCGGACGCTGGCGTCACTCAACGAGGGGACACTTCCCCTGTACCGCCCGATGTCGGAGTATGTCCTGAGCGGGATCACCGGTGTGGCGGAGGGCTATCAACAACTTCTGAAGCGGATGGATACCCTGAGCCGCGGGTTCGAAGGGACGATCTCGATTATCCGTGCCCGCGTGGATCTCATGCTCCAATCCCAGAATCTGACGCTCCTAGCCAGCGTCGACAAGACGACGAAAAGCCAGGCCATCCTTCAATACACGGTCGAAGGCCTATCGGTTATTGTGATCGCCTATTATCTCAGCGGTCTCATGGCCTATATCTTCAAAGGGCTCCATGAGATGGGGTGGCTGCGCAGCGCGGATATTGCCGCCGCATTGTTCGTTCCGATCTCGCTCGGTATCTCCATGGGGATTACGATATTGGGGAGGAAGCTTCTCCACAAAAAATTCTCCGGCGGCATCCCGTCTGGAGCTTCAGAGAAGCCTCAAGCGTAACAGGATAATGAAAAGCCCTTTGGTCTATCTGGTCTCGTTCAGTCGGTGAATGTTGTTCAACCGAAGAAAAGACAGACCGCATAGACCGAACAAATCAGATAGACCAGCGCGATGCCGTTCATTTCTTGACGTTGGGCGTTCGCCTGGATAGGCTGCTGTCATCTTTCTATTAAGGTTACGCGCATGATTTTCGTGACCGGCGGCGCTGGATACATCGGTTCTCATACCTGCGTGGAACTGCTCGATGCAGGCTACGATGTCACGGTATTCGACAACTTCTGCAATAGCCATCCCGAGGCAGTGGCGCGGGTAGAGAAGATTACGGGGAAAAAACTTCGAGTGGTGCGCGGCGACATCCGCGACCGCGGGGCCTTGGTGACGGCTCTGCATGAAAGTGGGGCAGGGTCAGTGATTCACTTCGCCGGCCTCAAGGCGGTGGGGGAGTCGGTAACTCAGCCCCTGGCCTACTATGACAACAATGTGGTCGGCACGGTGCGCCTGTTGGAAGCAATGGGAGAGTGCGGGGTGAAGACACTGGTGTTCAGCTCTTCCGCCACTGTCTATGGCGATCCGCAGCGACTGCCGCTCACGGAAGACCATCCCCTCTCCGCTACCAATCCCTATGGCCGCACGAAACTGATGATAGAGGAAATCTTGCGCGATCTGCATCGTGGCGATCCCTCGTGGCGGCTTGGCATTCTGCGCTATTTCAACCCGGTTGGGGCGCACGCCAGCGGCTTAATCGGGGAAGATCCTCAAGGCACCCCCAACAACTTGATGCCCTTCGTCGCTCAGGTAGCTGTGGGGCGGCTAAACAGCCTCAATGTCTGGGGCAACGATTATGCGACTCCGGATGGAACCGGAGTGAGGGATTATATCCACGTCGTGGATCTTGCCCTGGGTCATCTCAAGGCGCTGAAGGCGCTGGAGCAGCCACAAACATGGAGCGGCTGTTTGACCGTGAATCTGGGCACAGGCACCGGGTACAGCGTCTTGGATATCGTCAAGGCTTTTGAGCAGGCGAGCGGTCGATCGGTGCCGTACAAGATAGCCAGCCGGCGGCCCGGAGACATTGCCTCTTGTTATGCCGATCCGCAACGCGCGGTTGAGTTCCTGGGTTGGCGCGCGGAGCGCGGGCTCAGTGCCATGTGCGCCGATGCGTGGCGGTGGCAAAGCAGCAATCCAAACGGCTTCAAGAGCTGATTCCCCAACGCTGCAGAACGTTATATGGTTTGTCTCGTTTATTTGGTTGAACGAAACTAACCAAATGAACCAAACAAACAAAACAAACCAGATCAACCTGTCTCACTCGGCGCAATCGATTAGATACTGGGGTCGCGCTGCCGGATCGGCAACGATCTGCTGAGCGGCGCAGGGGGGAATATCTTCCTTCAATCGCCTCAGAAGCCTGAGAAACTTCATATTAGCCGGCACCTCGCATATCCATAGATGAGTGCCTGACTCCAGCTCTTCGAGGTATCGCTGCACGCGAAACCCTGGGTACTCCATGAAATAGGCCGACAAGAATCCTTTGATCGCTTGGACAACCCAAGGGTGTTGGGCCGCGTAGCGGTAGCTAATTCGAAGATCAACAGTCTGTGATGTGCCTTGCTCATCCATTATGGCGCAGAGTATAGCTGGTTTGACCACATTAATCATGGTCGTTCGTGGCAGAATGGCATCGAAGCGCTTTGCTCGTGATGTGTGTTCGTATTATTGTGGGGAAGAGCGTATAGCTTATGGCGTATAGCACGTAATCGGATCAGAGCCATGTGCCATTCTCGATTGATTCTCCCGTCCCATGCCATAAGCCATACGCTATAGGCTCTTTTCTTCGGACGAGATACATTTCACGCACGTGTTTCACGGAATGAGATACCAATGAAGATTGCCGTTATCGGTGGAGGACCGGCAGGGCTTATGGCGGCAGAAACGGCTTGTGCCGCAGGCGCGCAGGTCGATCTCTATGACGCGATGCCATCTGCAGGCCGCAAGTTTCTCCTGGCAGGGAAGGGTGGCCTGAATCTCACTCACTCAGAACCGTCTGAGAATTTTCTCTCACGGTATGGGGAGCGGCGCGCGCAAATCGCGCCGCTGCTCACATCGTTCGGGCCAGATGCGCTCAAGGCATGGGCTAGGGGACTCGGAATCGAGACCTTTGTCGGTTCCTCCGGTCGCGTGTTCCCCAAGGATTTGAAGGCTGCGCCATTGTTGCGTTCGTGGCTCCGCCGGTTACGAAAGAGCGGCGTCCAATTCCATGTTCGCCACCGGTGGATCGGCTGGGACGAGCAGGGCTCCCTTCTATTTTCTACGCCGGATGGGCAACGTGCAGTCCAAACCGGTGCGGTGGTGCTGGCCCTCGGCGGCGGCAGTTGGCCGAAGCTCGGCTCCGATGCTTCGTGGGTGCCTCTGTTGGCAAATCGCGGCATTCAGGTTGCGCCATTACAGCCGGCGAACTGCGGATTCGATGTGGGCTGGAGCGAACATTTCCGGACCAAGTTTGCCGGGCGCCCGGTCAAATCGGTGGCTGTGGTGATGCGGAACGACGCAGGGACCGAATCTTGGCATCCGGGAGAATGTGTCATCACGGAAACCGGCGTAGAGGGCGGCGTGGTCTACACAGTCTCTGCCTCATTGCGCAACGAGATTTTGGCAAAGGGTTTTGCCACGTTGAGGCTCGACCTGGCCCCTGACCGAGATAGTTCGCGATTGGCTCACGACTTAGCGAGGCCTCGCGGCAAGCGCACGATGGCGACGCATTTGCAGCGACAGGCCCATATCGAAGGGGTAAAGGCGGGGCTGTTGCGTGAAGTGGTCTCGAAAGAGGATTTTGCGGACCCGGTTCGGCTGGCTGCTGCGATCAAGTCGTTGCCGTTGAAACTGGTTGCGCCTCGTCCGCTGGAGGAAGCGATCAGCACGGCCGGTGGCGTGCCTTTCGAAGCGCTCGACGAACGGTTGATGATCCGCAATCTCCCAGGTGTTTTCTGCGCAGGAGAAATGTTGGATTGGGAGGCACCGACCGGAGGCTATCTGCTCACCGCCTGTTTTGCTACAGGCCGCGCTGCCGGTGCCGGTGCGGTGACATGGCTCACCAAGCGCGGGGAAGGCTGAGTACTAGGCTGAAGGGGGTCAGGCTGAAGTGCACGGAATTCCGACCTTCGACCTTCAGTCTAATCCGAATCCTTCAGCCTGCTTGTGTGTTGGATTGTCTAAAAACACGCGCAACTGCTCGACCAGAGCCTTGGGTAGAAATGGCTTTTGAATGCAGGCGTTTTCCGGCTTGTCAAGAAGGTCCGGTAATTCGATCCCGCTATAGCCGGACATGTAGAACACTCGGAGACCAGGCCAGACCTGTCGTAGCTGTTCAGCAAGAGCAAGGCCGGTCATGCGCGGCATGATGATATCGGTCACCAACACCTGGACCGGCTCAGTCAACGATGCCGCTGCTTGCAAGGCATCTTCTCCATTTGCTGCTTCTATGACACGGTAGCCCTGCTGCATCAGGGCTCTCACCATGAGGGCGCGGATCGAGTCCTGATCCTCGACGACGAGCAATGTTTCGGAGCACCCCGCAGGACGAGTCGGCGCGATGTCCACCAGAACCTGGGCAGCCGCCACTCGAGGGAAATACAACTGGAAGGTGGTTCCTCTATTGAGCTTGCTGTCGACAAAGATATAACCGTGGCTTTGCTTGACGATCCCGTACACGGTCGAGAGTCCCAGGCCGGTTCCTTTGCCTATTTCCTTGGTTGTGAAAAACGGCTCGAAAATATGCGCCATCGTTTCAGGGCTCATTCCTTGGCCTGTATCGCCGATACTCAGCTCCACATAGTGCCCTGTGGGCATAATCCCATGGGGGTCCGGCGCCCCGTTTGTCCATTCGACATTGTGTGTCCCGAACGTCAGTTCTCCTCCATCCGGCATGGCGTCGCGCGAGTTGACTGCTAAATTCATGATGATCTGATCGAATTGTCCTTTGTCGGCGCCGATCGGCCAGAGATCCGGCGCAAGGTGTAGGGCTATTGAGAAGCCTTTGCCCAGCAGCCGGCCGAGCATCGACCTGATCGATCGGATCGAATCGTTGAGGTTGATCGGCTCCAACTTGAGGACTTGCCGGCGGCTGAAGGCGAGTAATTGTTTCGTTAAGGTGGCGGCCCGTTCGCCCGCGCGTAAGGTTTCTGCGACCATCTTATGCCGAGAGTCGTCTGGAGGGAGCTGATCGATGAGCAGCGCGCTGTACCCGTTGATCACCGTGAGCAGATTGTTGAAGTCGTGCGCCACCGAAGCGGAGAAACGGCCGACTGCCTCCATCTTTTGCGCCTGATAGAATTGCGCCTCAAGCTGTTTGCGATCGGTAATATCCGAATCGAATCCTAACATACGGATCTGTTGACCATCTGATTCCCTACTAGGCACGGCAGTTGATGCAATCCAACGGTAGGATCCATCCCTGTGCCTCACACGAAACTCCTGCCGATAGTTGCCGACTGGTTTTTCCAGGTAGGCTCGGAGATAGGCTAAGACCCGGTCCCGATCGTCGGGATGCAGAAGCGAGTCCCATCTCTCGAAATCGTTAGTCAGTTCCTCTTCCTCATAGCCGAACTGAACCATCCATTCCCTGGAGACATGCATCTCGTTCGCGCATGTATCCCAATCCCATAGCCAGGCATTCGATGCGACCAATACTTTTTGCAGTTGTTCCTTGGTATTCTTGAGCGCGTCTGCAATCTGTTTGCGCTCGGTAATGTCCAGCAGCATCGCGTACCAATGAGCGATACGACCTGGCTTATCCTGAACCGCCAAGCTTTCAATAAAGACCTGGCGTTTAGCGCCGGTCTCTGTCAGGAGCGTCACCTCGCAACTGTGTCGTATGTCTTTCTTGAGCACATTCCGGCGATGTTGCTGGAAAGTGTCCTGATCATCTGGTTTGATGAAACGCGCGAGTGGTTGTCCGATCAGCATCTTTCGATTGATGCCGAGCATTCTCGCGACCGTGAGGTTGGCCTCCACAATCGTGCCCAGCGTATCCAGCCTAAGAAATCCGGCCTGGGAATATTCGAAGAGGGCCGCATAGCAGTCACGCATTGCTTCAAACTTCCATTGGGCTTCGCGCTCAGGGGAAGCGACGGCGGAAAGCCGCGTGAGGGGCAAGGGGAGTGGCGCGGTTCTTCGACGTGGCGCGGTTGAACGAGCAGGTCTGGCGGAGGCCTTTGAAGAGGAGACTGATGTTTTTGCCGGTTTTCGTTGAGCGCTCACTGTGTGACCTTCATAGACTGAGGCGAAGCCGGCCATCGGAAGGTTGAGTCGAAAGCCGTGAAGCAGATATCGTAAGGAAGTCTATCAAGGCAGAATTTTCGGCACAACTTTAATGCGGAAAGCAGCGGAGGAGGGTGCCGCGCGCTTCACGAACGACGCTTCACATACAAGGGACGATCTATTGAGGAGAAACGGCCAACCCGTCGATGGCCCCGATGGATCTGTATCGCTGGTCTCGTTGCGTCAGTAGCAGGGGGAGAGGGAGCTCGGAGAGCTGTGTGAGTTGATTGCTGAGGGATTTGGCGACGCGGTCGGTGATGGCATTGACATCTCGATGGGCGCCGCCGAGCGGTTCAGGAATGATTTCGTCTGCAATACGAAGCTCGACCAAGTCTTTCGCCGTCATCTTCAAAGCCGCAGCCGCATCGGAGATCTTCGTCTGATCGTCCCACAGGATGGCAGCGCAGCCTTCCGGCGAAATCACGGAATAGACCGCATGTTCCAACATGAGGACACGATCGCAGACGCCTAACGCGAGCGCCCCTCCGCTGCCTCCTTCGCCGATCACGATGGAAATAATCGGTACGGCCAGACGGGACATCACAAATAGGTTGCGGGCGATGGCTTCAGCCTGGCCACGCTCTTCCGCGCCGATGCCGGGGTAGGCGCCTGGTGTGTCGATGAAGGTCACGATCGGTCGCCCAAACTTTTCGGCCATCCTCATGAGTCGGAGGGCTTTTCGATAGCCTTCGGGATTCGGCATGCCGAAGTTCCGCTGCATCCGTTCTTTAAGGGTCTTTCCTTTTTGGTGGCCGATGACCATGATCGACCTGTCGTTGAATGTGGCAAAGCCTCCGACGATGGCGCGATCGTCGCCGAATGCGCGATCGCCGTGGAATTCGAGGAAGTCCCTGAAGAGATACCCGATGTAGTCGAGGGTGCTGGGGCGTTGAGGATGCCGGGCGAGCTGCGTGCGCTGCCAGGGAGTCAGTTTGTTGTAGAGGGTATCTTCGACCTGAGCGAGCTTCATCCGCAGCTTGCGGATTTCGTCCTGGGGAGCCGATTTGCCGGCAGACGCGGCCGCGAGTTTTTCGATCTTTTCTTCGATCTCGCGGATCGGTTTTTCAAACTCAAGATAATCGCGCATAGTGAACTGGTTTATCTGGTTTGTTTTGTTTATCTGGTTTGTTTGGTTTTTTGGTTGAACGAAACTAATCGGATGAACCAAATAAACGAAACAAACAAAATGAACTAAATAACAGACTTAATGAGCGGTCAGGATAACAGAAAAACGGCCCTTCTGCCTAGTAATTCTTCAACATCGGCCATAAATCGTTCGCTGGGTGTAACAGTCAGGCGGGGGAGGGGGGCGGTCTCGGCTTCCAGGGTGGAATCCATCTGCATGGTGAGGGAGATGGTCGTGTTTCCCGGGTGACGCAGAAAGATCTCACGAAGGCGGGGTAACTGATCCGCCACGTCGGGGCGATCCGTCAGCCGAATGTGGACCCGTTTGATTGCCTGCGCTTGCACTTCAGCCAGAGGTTCGATCTTGACCCCTCGAATCTTTGTGCCCTTATCGCCACGATCTATGGTTCCTGTAATACGGACCAGGCGTTCCGGCACAACTAATTCGCCGGCCTGTTTATAGAGATCAGGAAAGACGATGACTTCAACGACGCCATGGAGGTCTTCCAAGGTGAGATAGGCCATCCGGTCGCCCTTCTTGGTCAGCATGCTCTTGACCGTCGTGACGATCCCGCAGAGTTTGACATCTCGTCCGTCCGACAATTCCGGCAAACTGATGGTCGTGGCGGTGGCAAGCGCCTGGATGGTGGCCTCATAGCGAGCCAAGGGATGTGAGGATATATAGAAGCCCGTCAGTTCCCGTTCGTGTTTGAGCCTCTCGCTTTGATCCCATTCCGGAATGTTGGGCAGCGGCATGGCCGGATGTTCCGCCCGGTCTCGCCCCTGTAACTCGTCCCCGAAAATATTGGTTTGCCCCAGATCCCGTTCCCGCTGTGCTGCCGCCCCATCCTCGACTGCTTGATCTACAACCGCAGCCAATTGAGATCGTTTCGCGCCGGTCGAGTCGAACGCGCCGGTTTTGATCAGCCCTTCGAGCATGCGTTTGTTGACCTTGTGGAGATCGACCCGGCGGCAGAACTCAAAGAAGGAGTTGAAGGGGCCCGATTGATTCCGGATGTCGATGATCGATTCGACGGCGCCGGCGCCGACATTCTTGATGGCAGCCAGGCCGAATCGGATGGCATGGTCCACCACGGTAAAGTTCTTATGGCTCTCGTTCACGTCCGGAGGCAATACCTTAATGTTGAGGTCGCGGCATTCCGTGAAATAGCCGACGATCTTATCGGCATTGCCCATATCGGTGGTCATCAGGGCTGCCATGAACTCAGTCGGGTAGTGGGTCTTCAAATAGCCGGTCTGGTAGCAGACGACGGCATAAGCCGCGGCATGCGACTTGTTGAATCCGTAGCCGGCAAATTTCTGGATCAGCTCGTAGAGTTTTTCCGCCTTCTTGTCTGGAATCTTGTTCGTCTTGGCGCCGGCCAGGAACTGCGCGCGCAACTTCTCCATCTCCTCCGGTTTCTTTTTACCCATGGCACGACGGAGAATGTCCGCTTGGCCGAGCGAGAAGCCCGCCACTTTGTTGGCAATGGCCATCACCTGTTCCTGATAGACGATGACCCCGTAGGTGTCCTTCAGGATCGGTTCGAGCTCAGGGACTTCATAGGTGATTGGAACTTTGCCCTGCTTGCGTTTGATGAAGTCGGGAATCAGATCCATCGGGCCGGGACGATAGAGCGCGATGATGGCGATGATATCTTCGAAGCGGTCCGGTTTCAAACCGGTCAGGAGATCGCGCATCCCGGAGCTTTCCAACTGGAAGAGGCCGATGGTCTTTCCAGAGGCCAGAAGGTCGAAGGTCTTGGGGTCGTCGAAGGGCACCTGCTCCATGATCAGGGGTGGTTTGCCGGGATGCCTTTCATTGATCAAATCTTCAGCGCGCTTGATCATGGTCAGCGTCTTGAGACCTAGGAAGTCGAATTTGACCAGTCCGATCTTTTCGACGTCTCCCATCGAGTATTGGGTGACGATTTCGTCGTTGGCTCCCTTGTAAAGCGGCACGTGGTCCGTAAGAGGCCCTTCCGAAATCACCACGCCGGCTGCGTGGGTCGAGGCATGGCGGGCCAGTCCCTCCAGGGAACGGGCAATGCCCATCAGCTCTTTCACCCTCGTGTCGGTTTCGATCAGCTCGCGCAACTTCGGCTCCTGGTCGATGGCCTGTTGGAGCGTGACGTTAAGCTGATTCGGCACGAGTTTGGCCACGCGATCGACTTCGGCATAGGGAATTTCCAACACTCGCCCTACGTCCCGGATCGCGGCTTTTGCCCCCAGGGTTCCAAACGTAATGATCTGGGCCACATGGTCCTTGCCGTACTTGTCGACCACGTAGTTGATGACCTCGCCCCGGCGTTCCATGCAGAAGTCCATGTCGATATCGGGGAGGGATACACGTTCGGGATTCAGGAACCGTTCGAACAAGAGGGCGTAGACGAGAGGATCGAGGTCCGTGATGCGCAGCGCATAGGCGACGAGGCTTCCCGCAGCGGAACCTCGGCCGGGCCCGACCGGAATCGCGCGCGATCGGGCGAACTTGATGATGTCCCAAACGATGAGAAAATAGCCGGCAAATCCCATCGAGCAGATAATCGTGAGTTCTTCGCGCAAACGCAGTTCATAGGCAACAGGCAATATCTGGCTGGGCCGCTCTTTGAGCCTGGCAGCCAATCCTTCCAGCGCCAGACGCTCCAGATAGGTTTCCCGTGTGAATCCATCCGGGGCCTTGTATTGCGGCAGGTATGTCTTGTTTAGCGGTAATTGCAGGTCACAGTTGTCGGCAATCCGACAGGTATTCGCGACGGCATTGGGGAATTCGACAAACGCCGCGGAGACTTCCTCCGTCGATTTGACGTAGAGCTGATCCGTGTCGAACTTCATGCGATTCGGGTCGCTGATGGTCTTGCCTGTTTGCAGGCAGAGCATCAGTTCGTGGGGACGGAAATCTTCCTTTTTGAGATAATGGCAGTCGTTGGTCCCGACCAGCGGAATGTCCATGTTCTTGGCGATTTCGAGCAGGCCGCTATTCGCCACTCGTTGATGGTCCAATCCGTTTGCCTGCACTTCAAGGTAGAAGTGTTCCTTCCCAAAGATTTCCTGAAATTCTCCTGCCACCGCCATGGCGCCGGCCATATCCTTCTGGCCTATGAGGTAAGGAATCTCGCCGCTCAAGCAGCCTGAAAGCGCAATGAGTCCCTCGTGGTGTTCCTTTAATATTTCCTTATCCATTCGTGGCTTGTAATAGAAACCCTCAAGGTATGCTTTACTGACAAGCTTGATGAGATTCTGATAGCCGGTGAGATTTCGAGCTAAGAGAATCAAATGGTAGTAGTCATTGTGGGCAAGACCGCTTTCCTTGGCTGCTAAGCGGCTGCCTGGCGCCATGTAGGCTTCGCAGCCGATGATGGGCTTTATGCCTGCCGCATTGGCTTTGCGGTAGAATTCGATGGCCCCGAACATGTTCCCATGGTCGGTCATGGCCACTGCCGGCTGACCGAATGATTTAATCTGCTGGACGAGCGGCTCGATTTGATTTGCGCCGTCCAGGAGACTGAATTGGGTGTGGAGATGGAGATGAACGAAAGACGAAGCCATGGTGAGATTTTAGGAGGGCAGGGAAGGGGAAGTCAAACGAGAGGGGGGAGGGGATGGAGGCTGATGATCTTCCGTGCTCGCGCAACGCGCGGCCTCAGAAGGCCCTCGTTGGACGCGCGCAGTAGAAGATCAGTCAGCCCCCATCCCTGAAGAGGAGATAACAAGCGAGAAAGAAAGGGAGGGGCAGTGGGCTCGCATGCCTGACTCGGTGTGACTCGCGCCTGCGTGACCGGCTCGCCGAGAGCTGTCATAATGGTGATGCACTAGCGGCGCGCGTTGTATAGCCCATTGGGGCTGCTCGGAAGCTTGGAGTAAGGAAACCCATGAGGATATTACTGGTTGAAGACGATTTGAACCTCGCGCAGTTCATCCGAAAGGGGTTGAAGGAAGAGCAGTATGCGGTGGACTTTGCCGCCGATGGCGAAGAAGGTTTGGCGTTGGCCTTAGCCAACCCCTACGACCTTTTGATCCTCGACATTATGCTCCCTAAGCTCGACGGCTTGACGCTTTGCCGCCGGGTTCGGGCCACAGGAAACGGGACTCCTGTCCTGCTGTTGACGGCTCGCAATACCTTGGAGACCAAGGTCTCCGGTTTCGATACAGGCGCAGACCAATTTCTACCGAAACCCTTTGCGTTCGTCGAGCTGCTGGCTCGAGTCCGGGCGTTGCTGCGCCGCGGAGGCCCGCAACAATTGATCCGGCTCAAAGCCGCAGACTTGGAGCTGGACCCTGCTTCTCACCGCGTATGGCGAGCGGGACAGGAAATTCCACTGACGAATAAAGAATATGCCCTGCTAGAGTTTCTGTTGCGGAACAAGAATCGAGTGCTGACGAGAACGGCCATCATCGAGCATGTGTGGGACATCAGTTACGACCCCATGACCAACATTGTGGACGCGCATATTCGGGCATTGCGCTCGAAGATCGACCGGGACTTTTCACCCCAATTGATTGCCACGGTGCGTGGCGCCGGGTATATGCTCGAGGAAGCGGAGTCGGCTGTATGACCTCCCTGCGAAGCTTGATCCGTCAGTCCGCGCTTACCCTGATGGCAGGCTTGCTCCTTGTTTTTTCCGTGCTGGTCTATGTCGGAGGCGATGCCCTGTTCCACCGCTTTGTGGATGGCCGGTTATTTGCGTTAGCGGAAACGCTGTCTGAAATCGTGGAGCTGCATCCAAACATCATCGAGAGTTCTGGGGAGGATTTTGCCCGCGCTGCCGAGGCAAACCGAGGCAAAAAGGAACAGAACGAACTGCATGAGGCCACTCATTCTCTGCGGGTCTTCTCACCGGACGGTCGGCTTATCTGGAGGGGCCCCAACGCAGTGGCACAGGCACCGATTCCCAATCATGTGCTCGATCAAGTTCGTCTCAGGAATACGGTGTTTGAAACAGTCGATACGAGCGACGGCAAGCCGGTTCGACATGTATTTCTGGCAATCCCACGGCAAGGTCCGGTGCGATACGTGTTGCAAGCCGAAACCTCCCTGCTTCTCTACCGGGAGACACGGAAGGGTCTGGTGATCCTCTTGACTCTTGGGTCGGGAACCATCTTGCTTGTTGCCTGGGTAGGCAGCGGGTGGCTGGCCAAGAAAGTGTTGACCCCGATCGAAGCATTGAGTACCGGCGCCGAAACGATGTCCGAAGCCGATCTGGGGCAACGGCTTACACTGGATTCGCCCTATCCGGAATTCCGCCGGTTTACCCAGGCGTTCAACTCCGTGATGGACCGGTTCCAGCGAAGCGGTGAAACTCAGCAGAGATTTTGCGACATTGCCGCTCATGAAATGAAAACCCCCTTGACCATCTTACAGGGCAATCTGGATGTCGCGCTCATGAAAGCGAGAACAACGGAGGAATATCGCGAAGCCCTTATCAATAATCTTGAGCAAGTGGGACGGCTCATCGCCCTGACTCGTTCCCTCCTAACCCTTGCGAACTTCACGAGCGGCAAACCTCCGGTTCACCTTGTGCCGCTTGCCCTGGAACCCATGATTCAGGATCTGATGGATGAACTGACCCTGCTTGCCGATGACCGTCGAATTACCCTGTCGTTTGAGTCCCACGCGGTTCCACCAGTCCTCGGCGATGCTCAATGGCTCAAACAAGCTCTGATCAATCTGCTCGATAACGCTCTTCACTACACACCGTCCGGTGGAGCCGTGACCATCCGCTTACAGGCGGTTGGAGATGGGGTGGCTGTCGCTGTTGAAGATACGGGCCATGGAATCGAGCCGGAGCATCTCCCTCATCTCTTCGAGCGGTTTTATCGAACCGATTGGGCGCGAGCGAAGGATGCAGGCGGCACCGGACTTGGGCTGCCGATTGTGAAGGAAATCGTGGAGGCCCACGGAGGATCAATTTCAGTCACCAGCCAAGTCGATAAAGGGTCAACCTTTACCCTGCGATTGCCGATTCCCGTTCAACAGCCTACCCAGATCTAACCTTCAATATCATAGACCTGGCTAAGCCGAGCCCCATCGCGATGATGAAGAATTCTTCATCATCCGTTCATAATTCCTTCATATGCGACTGTTATAGTCGCACTGTGCAAAGAGATCATGATTTCACGCCAAATAGGAACGAGTATCGAGAGGGGAAGAGTGGGAAACATGGGGAGGTCCTTATGAACAAGATATACCAGTCCTTCGCGATATTCGTCTTTCTGTCCATAAGCCTATTGGGCTGCGAGCAGGAATCGAGAGTGGTTGGAGATACGAATCCAGTTCGTGTGGCCAAACTGCAGCAGACCCACCGCGATCTGTGGCTCGGACATATCATTTTGGTCCAGCATTTTGTGCTGTACAATCAGACGAAAAATCAGGCCGAGCAGGCGACTGCTGAAAAAGAAGTTGTAGCAAACGCCAAACAGATTGCGATCTCGATGACGCCGTTTTACGGCGAAGCGAGGGCTGAGAAGTTCTTTACCCTGCTGGTCGGCCATGTTGCTGCAGTGAAAGAATATTCCGCGGCTACGGTCGTGGGGAATAAGCCCCGCCAGGATGCGGCACTGCTCGGTTTGGCGACTAATGCCGACGACCTCGCTCTCTTCCTCAACGGAGCCAATCCCTACTTGCCCAAAGACGCCTTTCGTGGCCTGATCGCGGCTCATGGAGCGCACCATGTCCTTCAAATCAACTTGTATCAGAAAAAGGAATATGCGCGGCTCGAGGCCACCTGGCCGATGATGCGCGAGCATGCCTATGTCATTGCCGATGCCTTGACCACTGCGTTGGTCAAGCAGTTTCCGACTGAGTTCTCATAAATGTCTCAGGCGCTTCACAACGTACATATGCTCTGGGGCTCTGAACATCCGTGGTTCCGCTGCAACGAGGAGACGATTTGAGAAGGTTTTATGAGTACAATATTTCAGTCCATCTCTCTTATAGTCGAAGCCTTCTCGCCCTTTAACTTATGCTGATGATCGAGCTTCTTCTGTGATTGCGGATATGCGCTACGCTTGCATATGACATTGCGTCACCTTTCCTCTCACGTCAATTTCTTCATACCAAATCAGGCTGACTTCCGGCATAATTAGAGCGATTTCGCATGCCAATTAAAGCGGGCCTCGACATTTATTCTCCTCCAATCGCCTCGGCTGGCTCTGAAACACTCAACCGCAGCCTGACACTCTGGAATAGCCTGACCATCGGCTTCGCAACCGTTTCACCGGTAGCGGGGCTCTATGCCATCATCGGCGTCCAGACGGTGGTGACGGGGGGCGGTTGGTTTGGCGCTCTGGCGCTCTGTCTCGTGATGCAGATGTTGGTGGCGACCGTCTACGCAGAGCTATCTTCGCAGATTCCGATTGCGGGAGGGGCATACAAGTGGGCGCGGCAGCTTGGCGGCGCCACCACCGGGAAGTATGCCGGTGTCATCTACGTCAGCTCCACAATCGCGATGCTCACGACGACCGCATACACCGGGGGTGTCTGGCTTGCGCTTTTTTTTGGATTTGAGAGTGGAGGAGGGGTGACCTTAGTGATATGGGGCGTCGTATTTTTATTGCTCTGTACGCTGCTCAACCTGGCTCACGTAAATGTATTTAAGGTGGTTATCACCCTGGGTGTGTATGCGGAAATCGTCGGGTCGTTCGGCGTGGCGCTGATGCTATTTTTCTTTTTCAGACAACATTCATTTTCCGAGCTGTTCCAGCATCTAGGCACTGGGACCGCGCCCAGTCAGACCGCTGCATTTCTGGCAGCGCTCGCCATTTCCGGTTGGGCCTTCATCGGTTTCGATGCCTGCTCCACCATTGCAGAAGAAACCCACAACCCCAAGCGGATGGTCCCACGCGCGATCTTTTTGTCCCTCTGCATGGTGGGTGCTGTGGTGCTCTTCAACTCCGCCGCCCTGACATTGAGCTTCAATCGAGACGCACTGGTGAATACCAGCGCCACGTCCGATCCCGTGACGCCTGTGATTACCAGCAGCTTTGGAACTTGGGCTGAAACGCCTTTTCTGGCGATCGTCATGGTTGCGTTTTTGGCTTGCGGAGCCTCCATGGTGCAATACACATCGCGTATCGTGTATTCCATGGCCCGCGAGGGCAACATGCCTGCGGTGTTCAGCCGGGTGACGGTCTCCAAGATTCCACGCAATGCGGTAATCTGCGTGGTGTTGCTGGCTGGGCTTGGGTTGTTGTTCGGGTTGAACGATGGAGCAGTGGCCACGGTGATCGCGTTCGGCACAGGTGGGTTGTACGCCATGTTCGCTATGACGACCGGGGTCGGGCTCTATACCCGCCTCACTGGTCGCTGGAACCCGGCATTGGGCGAGCTGAAGCTGGGCGCCTGGGGATTGGCGATCAATGTGGTGGCTTTCCTTTGGTCGGTATTCGAATTTGTCAACATCGCATGGCCGCGTTCCTACGCGGTTGCGCCCCATGCCCCCTGGTGGCAGCTCTGGGCTGTTCCGCTGGTGTTGGGCAGTATCTTGGGTATCACCACCGTATATGTTCTGAGCAACAAAATCCGCAGGAACTAATTGATGAATCATTCTCCTTTATCGAATCACCAGTAGCTTAGACTCAGAATCGCGCCTTACCGTTGGGGCGATCTGCGGTATATGGTTGAAAATAATTCTATGAGGAGATTACCTAACAAGAGCTGGCCATGGCTGCGAACATACATCCGGCGATTTCTAGCTCACGTTGCTTTGGTATGTGGCAGTATCATATTGGCAATGGCGCTTCCATCTCATGCGTTAGCCGCAGAGTCGATTCCTGAATTTTTTCCAATTCATCCACTGAATTTTGACGTTTCGTTCAATCAGCGGACATTTGCGCCACAGACTAGAGTCATTGCTGCTCAGGCTGGACTTACTGCCTTTCGCTACGGCAACATCGAGGTGAGAACTGTCTATCAATACTATAGTCAGCATACCCCAACATTTACGACGGACCAAAATTCTTTATATCTGAATCCCCGCTGGAATAATTTCATTGATATCTTGGATTTTCCCAAAGATTACCCGATCAATCGTATGATTCGTCATGTTCTCTTTGGACCGCTGGAGGACCGGGCCGTGCCATATCTTGGGGCATTGGTTGGAGGCACGATCCCGGGCCGAGATGCTAATTCCCCAGGCTATCTTTATGGAGGCCAGGTGGGAGTGCGATTCCCTGTGGCTCGAGGATTTTCGGTCGATATGGGGCTGCAATACATACGACTTGAAATTGACTTCAAAGGTAAATCCGACTTGTCAGAACAATGGCTCTTTACTACAGGAGTTCGATTCTAAACAGTATGATTATTGGTGGACCCATCATAAACGTTGGATCGATATTACGGGGGGCATGGTACGGCCTGAAGGAATATGGTTCTCAAGGCATACTCGTGTTCCTAGTCGTGCTTGGATTCTTTCTGCAAGGATGTGGACTTGTCTTCGATGCTGTGGAACTGGTGCAGCCTCTTGCACGCGATGAGATGTCTGCGATCTGCTCGCGAGGACAGTTGCGTGTTGGAATTTCCGTTGAACCTTTTCGTCCCTTTGTATTTCCTGCCGTGTTCACCGATGAGGGGGTTCGTGTCACCGGCCTCGATGTGGAGCTGATCCGTGAGGTGGTCGCCGCGCTGACCACATATTGTGATGGGCAGAAACCCATCGTTCCTACACTACACCTCACCAGATTCCGTGACCTCTTCATCGAGCTGAATGAAGGGCACCTCGATCTTTTTGTTTCCTCGATCGGTGGGAATATTCCTGGCGCAAGACCCGCAGGCCTGTGGTACTCAATTCCGTATTTTCATAACGGCGGCATTGGGGCCATGATCCGAACGCCGGAAGTGGCTGAGAAAATACGGACGCAGTTTCAAAAACAATCTGGAAGTCCTGACACGCTTGTCGCGATCCAAGCAGGACTTTCTGGCTTGACGGTTGCCGCGCAGAGGGGGAGAACCTCTCAACTCTATGTAGAAGCCAATCTGAAGAAGATCCGGTTGCTCCTATGCGATTCGCTTCCTGCTGCCATAGAGATGAGGGACCCACCCATTGATGTCATTGTGTCCACACATGCCATCCTCGATTACGTGACGAAGCACGTGTGGCCGGACTGGCGTCTCCTCACACGGAATGATGGAACGCCCTTGGTCCTGACGCAGGAATCCTTCTCCGTTGTGACGGTTGAAGAACATAGGCGTCTGCAGTGGTTCCTCAACAACCTGCTGTATCGGTTAGAAGAATCGGGGCGGTTGGAGCATATGCGCAGGCGGTGGCTGGAAGAAGAGTATGCGCCTACTCGACGGGCAACCATAGAGGGTTTACCGTTTGAAGTTTCGAAAGTGCCTGAACATTACGACCAGGGACAGTGTCGTTTCGCAACCGGAAGGTGAGCAAGAAAGACATACTCATGAAGTCTCGCGTCCTGCTGTTCATATCCCTGAGTCTTGTGTTCTTTCTGACGTGGTCAAGTATTGGTTGGTCGCAGGCACCTCGTGAGGAAGCTGAAACGACCGCCCAATATTTAGCCACGCTGCTCAATGTCGGACGTCTCATCGTCGATCGCAATCAAACCCTTATTAATGATCCCCGGAAAGGCGATAAGGGATTTACTCCGGAGGTATTTGAACATGAAGTTGTCAATGAGTTTATCCGGCAGACACACATGGATCTGACGCATCTCCCCTCGCATCTTCCCTCTCTTGCGAAAGAATTATTGCCGCTATTACTTCAGTCGAGCAAGGAGGTGGTGGCTGATGCGCAATTCGTGATTAATCAACGAGGCATTGGGTATAAGAATTTCATTCCGGCCACTTTTGGCAGTCAAGCCGCTCGAAAGTTCTCCAATCGTTCACATGTGAAAATAAAGCAAACCGCACTCAATCCAAGGAATTTGAAAAACACACCTGATGCGTATGAAGAAATTGTGTTGAAACGGCTGGCCACGCAGCCGACCTCGAACAACTCCGTCACCGACTGGATTGACAATGAAACGACCCTGAGAGCCGTAACTCCGTTATATTATTCCAAAGATTGCCTGGCCTGTCATGGCAACCCCAAAGGCATCTTAGATATTTCTGGCTATCCACGGGAAGGCGCCCAGGAAGGCGATCTTGCAGGCGCCATCAGTATTCAGATTCCAGTGAAAAGTCGCTAGCAAGCTAATTCCTTCGAGACGAATTGGGAATGTCGAATGATAAATGTTGAATTGGCTGGACGGGAGAGATGGGGAAGGGTTCGAGGTCCGAAATTCGAGGTTGTAGGAACTTCGAACCCAGAACCTCGAACTTCACATCGCGCTGGTTGCGCGCCACTTCGCCATGAATTACGCGGCTTAAGGCTTTTTCCGGTTCGGCAAATGGCCCGATCGTACCTGGCAAGCCAATACGTCCATAATCACGCGAGTGGAGATCAGAGCGGTAATCTCGGCTGAATCGTAGGGAGGAGAGCACTCCACGATCTCCATTCCCGCGATGGGCTTACTGTCCGCGATGACTTGAAGAAACTTCAACACTTCGCGCGGCAAGAACCCGCCTGGTTCAGGCCAGCCGGTGCCTGGCACGAAGGCAGCATCCAAACAATCCACGTCGAAGCTCAACCAAACCGCATCGACGCCGTCCCAGGCCACTTCGAGCGCACGTTTGGCGGCATTCTCAATCCCCATCTCCACGCAGTCGGTGACGGTCATGATGGTGGTCTGGCGTTCACGTCCTGCCTTCACACCAGGCCGAGGCGCTTGCCAGCCGCCGATCCCAATCTGCACAAGATTCTTTGCCGGGACGTTGGGCATGTTGGTCGCGTGAAACCAGGGGGTGGTGTGCATGCGTTCGTCGAGATCGGTCTCTTGGGTATCCACATGCCGATCGAAGTGAATAATGCCGAGCTTGCCCCCGTTCAGATTCTCGGCGATTCCCCGCACAGTCGCAAAGCCAAGGGAATGGTCGCCGCCGAGCACCACGGGAAAGGCCCCGCTGGCGTAGACATGCGAGACGCCCTTGCTGACTTGATCGAACGTCTTTTCAATGTTGCCGGGGATGGTAAACACATCGCCGAGATCGCACATGGATATGGACTCGCGCAGGTCCACGCCAAGCTCGAAGCTATAGGATCCATAGAGAGCTGAGATCTTACGAATACCCTGAGGGCCAAACCTCGTGCCGGATCGATAGGTCGTGCCGCCATCGAATGGGGCCCCGAGAATGGCCACATCGTATTGGCCGCACTTGCGTACGTCTTCAATGTAGGGCGCTTTGACAAAGGTGTTGATCCCTGCAAAATGGGGGAGTTCCCCTCGGCTGAAGGTGGGAATCCGGCGGTCCTTAATCGACGCGGCTCCCGGAAGACCTAACTCCAGCCCTCGGGCCACTTCTTCTTCGTACTTCGTCGTCGGCAGCAGAGCTTCCGCTTCGACGGCGTACTTCGCTTCCGGACCATAGTTGTCGTGCAGTGGAACTTCGCCTCTATATTTGCGCTCTTCAGCCACAGTATCGCCTCCTCACTCAAGTACCGTGAAAGGTAAAACGTAAAAGGTGAAACACAGTATGACCGAGCGGGATTCTAGGAGCGCTGTGAAGATGAAGTCAAACTGAATGAGCCCACATTATGACCCATTTTCAGTTTCTCAAAATGCTGGCAATTGTCTGAAGATTCGGCTAGTTGATGGTTGACGGTATGAATACGTCAACTACGCAACGCGCAATCAAGTCGGATGATATGACAGGGAGGAAATGCAGATGGGAAGAACACCGATTACAACTGGAAGAGAAAAAAAGCGCGGTAGCTCCACGATGCCAAAACGTAGCGCGGTTCCAGATCGGTTAGATCTGCGCGACAGGCTCTATCATCCCCCGGTGTCTGCGGCGCCGAACCTGGTGCTCGATCCGAATACCGATATCCCTGTGCTCAATCAAGAAGATACCAACGCCTGCACGGGATTCGCCTTAGCCAGCGTCATCTATCACTTACAACACCGTGCGAAACGCAAGCAGGCAGATTGTTGCGTTTCCCCATTTATGTTGTATTCGATGGCGCGGCGGTATGATGAATTTCCCGGAAGCCCGAATGTCGATACAGGATCGAGTCTACGCGGCGCGATGAAGGCCTGGTACAAACACGGGGCTTGCTCAGACAGGCTCTGGACCTCGGAACAGATGCCGACAGATCACACGGCGGATTCTTCAGACGACTGGTGGCTCGATGCTGTGCGCAGGCCTTTGGGTGCCTACTATCGCATCGATACCCGCTCCATCACCGATATGCACATCGCACTCAACGAAGTCGGCATTCTGTATGCAAGCGCAATCTGCCATTCCGGCTGGGACGATGGGCTCTCGCGGTCGTCTCAATCGAAAAGCGGTTACCGGGTGATACCACCTCGGAAGGCAAGCCTGAGCGATGGAGGCCATGCCTTTGCAATCGTCGGCTATAACCAAGAAGGATTCATCGTCCATAACTCTTGGGGGGAGGGTTGGGGAAGAAAGGGCCGCGCAGTGTTGTCCTATGATGACTGGCTTGACAACGCGATGGATTGTTGGGTGGCCCAGTTAGGCGTAGTAACCGAGCTGCATCTGGCGATCGCGCGATCGCCGTCGCTACGTCTGGAGTCAGGCAAAGTGCAGATTGCAGGCGAGTCGTCGCTGCGCAGACGCGAGATCGGCCCCTTTATCATCGACATGGCGAATAACGGACAGCTCAGCAATACCGGCGATTTCCGCACACAGGATTCCGACATTGAGGCGCTCGTGACGCACCATATCGGCACGGCCCGAACCGCATGGGGGCTGGGCAAGAATGATCCCATGGATATCGCGATCTATGCGCATGGCGGCCTCACGTCTGAAGATGATGCGGGCGAGACGGCAGCGAAATGGATTCCGGCTTTATATGATCACCAGATATTTCCCATCTTCCTCATGTGGGAAACAGACCTCTGGACCACTCTCAAGGGGCGTCTTGAGGATGTCTTGGAAGCCCAACCCCGTCCAACCGGCGGGTTGTTCGACGGGGCCAAGAGTTGGTGGAACGAACGACTCGAAAAACTATTGGCCGCGCCAGGCACGGCGATCTGGAGCGAGATGAAACAAAATGCGGACGCGATCTCTAATACTGCTGAAAGCGGGGGCATGAAGCTCTATAGAGCGTGCCAGCAATCGCCCTATTTTGCCGATTTGTCCAAGGTGCGGCTGCATCTCGTCGGCCATTCTGCGGGATCGATCCTGCACAGTCATGTCGTCGATCGGCTGGGTGGGCAGGGCTGGACGTTCGAAAGCGTGAACTTCATGGCGCCGGCCGTACGAGTCGACCTGTTCGAGCAGACGGTCGTCCCGGCTATTAAGAACGGGAAGGTCAAACGGTTCAATCAATTCCATTTATCCGACGACATGGAACAGAAGGATCCGACTTGCAAACCGATTCTGGGCTATAGCCGATCACTCCTCTATTTGGTGTCGCAGTCGCTTGAACATGGCAAATCCACACCGATACTCGGCCTGGAGAAGGATTTCAATGACAAGATCGGAACGAAGAATTTGCCGAACGTCGCTACCTGGGCCGCGCCAGGCAAGGAATCGAAAAGCACGACGCACGGAGGATTCGACGACGATCAGGTCACGATGGCAAGTATCATTGGCCTGATGAAGGGGAAGCGGCCCTAGCAGGACGTGAAACGTGAGGCGTGAAACGTGAAAGGAGAAACGAAGGTCAGCCTCGGCGCTGATGCCTTGTTTGGGACAAGGCCCGTCTCGATGTGCAGGGGGTTAGGCTGGTGAGGTGGAGAGAGTCTGTGAGGGGAAGGATCAGGCTGCTTTCTTGATGTGATGCTCTACCAGTTCGCCGGATGGAGTTTTGAGAGCTTCTCTATCAACTGCTTGCATCTTGAGCTGCAACAGATTTTGTTCGAGTTCACGGATCAGCTGATCCCGCTCGGCTAATTGCAGCTCAACTTGGTGGAGTCCAGCTGCCGGGCTCTCGACTCCCTGCAACTTCGAAGTGGCCTCTCTCAGCTCATATCGCGCCTTCTCCAACATCTGTTCTTTGATGCGCATCATGGCTGTGACATCAGCGAGCAGTTGGCCGGTCTTACCGGCGGACACATGTCTCAGCAACCACCCGACTGCTCCGCCGATTCCAGCCGCAATGAGAAGGCATCCCAGCATTTGATTCATGAACATCGTCATAACTCCGGCTGTCCTTTTAATACCAGTTCGATTCGCCGGTTACGTTGAAGGCCGGCTCGATTTTCTCTTACGGTCAACGGGCGTGAGGCGCCGTAGCCCACGGCAGTGAACTGGTTGCTCAAGCCGTGTTTGGTCAAGTAGCGGCGCACTGAGTCGGCACGACGGCGGCTGAGCTGAAGGTTATACTCTGGCTCACCGTACTTATCGGTATGCCCACCGATCTCGATGATCGCGTGGGGGGATTGCCGCAATTCGGCAATCAACTGGTCTAGTGTGACAAGACTGGCGGGAGTCATCGTTGCGCTCTTCGATTCGAACTCAATGGAAGAACGAGCGAGAATCTCATTCAACCTTGTTTGAATCGAGGCTGGCGCGATCGCAACCTGCGATGGAGGGTCAGGTAAGGAAGGGCTTGTGGACGCCTTTGCTAAAGAGGCTTTCGGCAATGGCATTGGTAGCGCGATGGCCTTCTGGGGCAAAGCCGCCGCGACGGAAGCCGTCGGGGCGGAAAGTTTATGCGAAGGGGCCCCTGCCTGAGCAAGAGTCTTCGAAGAGGATGTCTTGCTGGACCTCCCAGCTGTGATAGGACCGGTGAGAATGCGATCCTCCAGTTGCAGCCCTGTCTGCGTCAGTGGGGCGAGGTCTCGTAGCACCGCGGCTTTGTCACGCTCGCCGCCGACCTGGCCGGTTACGACGATTGTGCGGCCATCGATGATGATGGAGCCTCGCTCTGTCATCTGACCTAAAATCGGGAGGACTTGGGAGATGTTGTCGGCCCAGGCGACCGATACCACCCTCGGATCCACCTCCAACTCATCGACAATTTTGCCCGGTGTCGTACCATAGAGTTCTCCGGCTCGCTGAATAATCGAGGCCTTGCTCGTCTCACTGGGGAGCGAGCCTCGCAGTATCAACATTCCATACTCGACTCGCGCATGAAAGTTTGCAGGGGGCGCAATAGCCGATACCGCCGGTGTGACAGCATGCTGTGGGAGACAGAGGAAGGCGAGGAGAGCAAATGCTGCAATTCCTGCTGCTACAATGGCTGCACTCTTCATCGTATACCTCGTGGACGAACCGGCGACTGTATGTCTGAGTAAAACGTACCATATATAAGAAAAATTGCTGTTGCGGAGGCCACCGACGACCTGAAAGCAGGTCGTCTGGTCTCACAAGGAATTCAGAAGGCTCCAGCAACTTCTAAAAACATGAGCGCCCGACATTGTCCAGACAGGCTTACAGGGACACTCTATCTCTCGCCTGCAGCATCTGCTGCCAGAAAATCGCGGAGAGCCAGATCGAAAATATTACGTTATTTCAGATTGTTAGAGGATAACTGCTGCTCATTCAGGATTTTCAAGATCTAACCAAAATCTCTTATAGAAGGGAGATCGAGTAAGCCCTGACAGGGCAGGGACCTTAAAAGATATGTGGATCTAAACCTATGGGAGACCAATGAGACGGGAGACAACATCATGATGGGAACGGCTACATCAGATCTGTTCACCATACTTGCGGTAATGTTCTTTTTTTGCTTCACTGACCCAATTGTCGCGTTTGATTCGTTCAGGGGCGGTATAGAGTTTCTTTGCAACCTTCTCGATATCCTCAGGTGTCCAGCGAGCAATCTGGATATAGGTATGTAACCCCATCTTGTTCAGCGTCCGCGCAAAGACGGGGCCGATCCCATGGATCTTGCTGAGGTCGTCTTTGGATCCGTCTTTTGGTCCGGTTTTTACCGGCTTCGTCTGTTCGATCTCCAGGCTCAATTGACTCCCACTGAGACGGGTTTTTCGTCGCAGATCCCCAACCTCCCCCTCGGTTTTAATACGAAGCGCTGCCTGCACATCAGCAAGCCGCTTTTGGAGGCGGGTGATTTCCTCATCTTTTTTCGCTGCCGGCTCGACCAGGCTTGCCTGGGTTTGCTGTTGCTCTTCAAGTTCGTGAATTCGATGCTGCAGGCTCTTCAGCTGCATGGCTCTCTCATGCAGAAGTTGTTCATCGAGCTGGTGTTGGATCTGGAGTTGGCTCTGCGTTGCCAGGGATTTTTGCAGTTTTTCTATCTGGGCTTCATGTTGAGAGAGGGCCTGGGCATATTTCGCGTCCCACTCCGCGAGAGACGTTTCCTGTTCTTTTAGCTGCTGCTGAAAATGTTCGAGTGAAGCGATGCGTCGATCTCGTTCGGCGAGTTGGCTCTCCAGGCGGTGCAGGACTGCGCGATGCTCGGCCTCTCGATCACTGAGTTTGACTTCCAGCCAATGGACCCTACCTTGAGCCGGTTCAAGTTCCGTGACGCGCGCGCGGAGCCGGTCTGTTTCTAACGCTGCTGCTTCTAACTCGGCAAGACGCTGCTGTAAGTCCAGGAGTTCTTGCGCATTCGTCGCAACCACAGGCCCATTGTCGGTGGCTTGGGGAACACCTTGCTCCTGCGCCATTGCAACGGCCGGGTCATGATTTCCTATGCGCCGCTGGCCGGAGGCTTCTTCTGCTTCCAGTGCCGACAGTCGCTGCGTGCGAACGGCCAGTTCCTCTTGAAGGGCCTGCAAGCGATCGTTCCCTGTCGAGAGTTCCTGTTTGGTGGATTCGTTCAACTCCTCCGATTCGACGAGCTTACTTTCGAGTAGCTGCATTTCTTCAGTTTGGGCCTTCAACGTCTGCCGAGCCTTCTCCAACAACTGCTCCTTTACTCGAAGGGTAGCCGTGACATGCTCCGATAGTTGGTCTGTGGATAATCGCCTCAGCAACCACCCAATTACGCCACCGATTCCTGCCGCGATGAAGAGACATCCCAGTATTTCGCCGATGAGTGCGATCATAGGTCACTCGTTCCCTTTATGCGTAATTCGATCCGCCGATTCTGCTGCAAACCGGCCCGGGTCTTCGCCACCGACAGCGGACGTGTGGCGCCATAACCGACGGCAGTGAACTGATTGGTCAGTCCATGCTTGATAAAGTAGCGCCGCACTGCGTCCGCGCGGCGTTGGCTGAGTTGAAGATTATAATCCGCCGCCCCGTACTTGTCAGTATGGCCTCCGATTTCAATGGTGACATGAGGAGCCTGACGGAGTACGGCGATCAGCTGGTCCAATGTCGTATGAACGCGGGGGAGTATAGTGGTGGTATTCGATTCAAACTCGATGGAGCCTTGCGTGAGAATCTCGTCTAATTTGTTCTGCAGCCCGGGGGCTGGAGCCTTGAGTTGGGCTGCGAGAATATGATCTTCCAGCTCGAGCCCTGTTTGTGTCAGCGGAGCGATGTCTTGCAGCATGGTGGCCTTGGCACGATCGCTGTCGACCTGCCCACTGAGCACGACCGATCGCCCATCGATGATGATCGAGCCGCGGTTTTTCATCTGCCCCAAGATCGGAAGGATTTTGGAAACGTTGCCGATCCAGGCTGAAGATCCCACTTTCGGATCCACCGTCAGTTCGTCGACCACCCGGCCACGCGTTGCTCCATATAGCTCTTGGGCGCGATGAAGGATTGCCGCTTTGCTGCTCTCGCTGGGAAGCGAGCCACGGAGTGTCAGCGTACCGCGATCGATACGGGCATGAAAGTTTGCAGAGGCGAGGGGAGCCGATGCGGTCGTGGTCGGGAGATGACCTGGGATACAGATCGCAGCAAGAAGAGTTATTGCGACAGCGCCCGCGCCTAAAATCGCTCTGCGCATCATGAATCAACTCACGATCGGAATGTGGGGATAGCTTCGTGACAGTACCATAGTGCGTTGGTGCATGCCAGACAGGAATTAAACGGGCCGATCCTCATGTCGAGAATAAATGAAACGCTTCCCCAATCTCAAGCTTCGCATTAACTTTCTTATGGCTGGGGGGGGGGCCGCTCCCTCTTGTAAGGTGTACCCTCATTTGTTATCCTTCGCCGCGTCTTCCGATTCGTATCACAGCTATTGATCGACATCCAAAGGAGTCTTTATGGTCGGCATCAAGCGGGCATTGATCAGTGTGTCAGACAAGACCGGTGTGGTCGAGATGGCAAAGGGGCTTGCAGCGCTGGGCGCTGAGATTCTCTCGACCGGAGGCACTGCCAAAGCCTTGCGAGAGGCCGGTGTCACGGTAATCGATGTGGCTGCGTACACCGGATCGCCTGAAATTCTGGACGGGCGGGTGAAGACACTCCACCCCAAGATTCATGGCGGCCTGTTGGGGCGTCGTTCGGTGCCGGCCCATATGGAGCAGATGCAGCAGCAGGGCATCGGGCCCATCGACGTTGTTGTGGTCAATCTCTATCCTTTTGAAGCGACTATTGCGAAACCCAACTGTCCCTTTGAAGAAGCCATTGAAAATATCGATATCGGCGGGCCGTCGATGCTCCGCTCCGCGGCAAAGAATCACGAAGACGTCCTGGTGGTCGTCGATCCGTCCGACTACCTGCGAGTGCTCGATGCGGCAACAACGGGCACGGTGTCGCACGAGTTACGGCGTGAGTTGGCGATGAAGGTATTTCAACATACGGCGCGGTACGACAGTTTGATTGCCGGGTATCTCGAAAAACAGGTCCAAGGCAGCGAGGTCAAGTTTCCAAAAATATTGTCCTTGCAGTTCGAACGGGCAGAGATGCTCCGTTATGGGGAGAATCCTCATCAACAAGGGGCCTTCTACCGGGAACTGCAATCGACCGAACCGTCTGTATCCCGAGGCAAGATCCTGCATGGCAAGGCCATGTCGTATAATAACTTCCTCGACGCCAATTCTGCGCTCGAGCTGGCCAAAGAGTACGACGAGATCGCTGTGGCCATCATCAAACACAATAATCCTTGCGGCGTGGCCTTGGGCGCCACACCTGTCGAAGCCTATCTGAAAGCCCGCGAGACCGATCCCGTGTCGGCCTTCGGCGGGGTGATTGCGTTCAATCGTCCAGTGGATTTGGCCACAGCAAAGGAGATTACCTCCACGTTCGTGGAAGTGGTCATTGCGCCTGGGTTTGCAGAGGATGCGCTTGCAGAGCTAAAGCGGAAGAAGGATTTGCGATTACTGGACGTCGGGCCGCTCGCCAAGGCGAAACAAGAGGGCTTCGATCTCAAGAAATTAGTCGGAGGCCTGATCGTGCAGGATCGGGATCTTGGCGTCTTGACCGACTTGAGATCGCTCACAGTTCCGACCATGCGAAAACCCACAGACGAGGAATATGCTGCCTGCGCCTTTGCCTGGAAGGTGTGCAAGCATGTGAAGTCGAACGCGATCATCTATGCCAAGCCCGGTCAGACTGTGGGTATCGGCGCCGGCCAGATGAGCCGGGTCGATTCCGTGAAACTTGCGGTCATGAAAGCTCAGATGCCGATCAAGGGTTGTGTCATGGCGTCGGATGCCTTTTTCCCGTTCCGCGATGGGCTGGATGCCGCCGTTCAAGCGGGAATCACGACGGTGATTCAACCGGGCGGATCGATTCGCGATGGTGAAATAATCAAGGCCTGCGATGAGCAGGGAGTGGCAATGATCATGACGGGCATGCGCCACTTCCGTCATTAACGGATGTTGAAACAACTCTCCAGCGTCGTTCTCAGCTCGGCAAAATCCTCAACGTAGCCGAGAGGCTACGCCTCCGGTTTTACCTTCGCCTGCGGCCTTGCTGGAAAGCGGTTTGAACATCCTCCCAAGAAAGACTTCAAGCAAGGGTTCATCTGTGAAAATCTTAGTTGTCGGCAGTGGGGGACGCGAGCACACCTTGGTGTGGAAACTCGCGCAGAGTCCTCGCAAGCCTCTTCTCTATTGCGCGCCGGGCAATGCAGGGATTGCATCGCTTGCGACCTGTGCTCCGATCAAGGCTGACGACATCGCCGGACTCAAAGGGTTCGTGCAGTCTGAGATGATCGACTTGACCGTCGTGGGCCCGGAGGCTCCTCTCGCCTTGGGTATCGTCGACGAATTTCGCAAGGCGAAGCTCAAGGTATTCGGTCCGACCAAAAGCGCCGCGCGAATCGAAGCCAGCAAAGTCTTCTCCAAAGAAATTATGGCCAACGCAAAGATTCTTACGGCGAAAGCGCAAAGTTTCGACCGTATGGCCTCGGCGTTGGCCTATATCGATCTGCACGACATTCCCTTGGTCGTGAAAGCCGATGGACTGGCGCAGGGAAAGGGAGTGGTCGTTGCGTCGACACGTGAGGAAGCGAAACAGGCTGTCCGCGATTCGATGGAACATGCGATGTATGGCCAGGCCGGTAAACGGGTGTTGATCGAGCAGTTTTTAGACGGCGAAGAGTTGACGATCATGGCGTTTACCGATGGCCGGACAGTCGTGCCAATGCTGCCGGCACAAGATCATAAACGAATCTCAGACGGAGACGCAGGGCCCAATACCGGGGGCATGGGGGCCTATTGTCCTGCGCCCCTGGGCACGAGGGAATTACGCCAGCAGGTAACCGAGAAGGTGCTCTATCCCGCGGTCGAAACCCTGTCGCGTATGGGCTGCCCATTTCAGGGTGTGTTGTATGCCGGCCTCATGGTCGTCAAGGGGACACCCTATGTCCTGGAGTTCAACGCGCGGATGGGGGATCCGGAAACACAGGTCGTGTTGCCACTGCTGAAGACCGATTTGCTGGAGATTATCGAAGCAGTAATAGAGCATCGGCTCGACCAAATCGCCGTTGACTGGCATAATGACACTGCGGTCTGCGTTGTCATGACGTCGAAAGGCTATCCAGGCGACTATCAGACGGGCAATACGATTCAGGGGTTACCGACTGCGACCGATGAAAGAGCGATGGTATTCCATGCTGGGACAAGCCGGATCGGGAACGATGTGGTCACAGCCGGCGGCCGGGTTCTCGGAATTACAGGCCGAGGACAGGATCTCTCGTCTGCTCAAAGAGAGGCCTATCGCGTGGTAAAGACGATCGTGTTCGACGGCGCTCACTACCGGACGGATATCGGTCATCGTGCATTTTCTCAGAAGGCGTAGCGCTGCAAGTCGCTGATGGTGGCTACTATGGCTACAATCGAGCGCTACGATATTTTCACTGGTGCTTGCGGATGTTGCGCGTCGTGTGCTTGGCGCGAACGGTCTGATCGCCCTGCCGACGGAGAGTTTTTATGGTCTGACCGTCGATCCGTTCGACGAGCGAGCTCTTGCCAGATCTGGAAGGTCAAGGGCCGGTCGGAGGGAAAACCGATTCTCTTGCTGATCGGAGATGAGTCTCAACTAGGGCCGTTGGTTCGAAACATCCCGCCTGCCGCCGGAATATTGATGAAGGCTTTCTGGCCCGGGCCTTTCACGAACGTCTTTCCTGCAGTGCTTGGCCTCTCCGACGCGGTGACGGCGAATAGCAATTCTGTCGGCATCCGTCTCGATGCCTGGCAGCCATTGGTTGATTTCTTGGACCGAGCGGTCCCTGTGACCGGCACGAGTGCGAATCGTGAGGGTCACCCACCGCCTAGGACAGCTGAAGAAGTCCAGGAGAGTCTCAGGTAGCTGTGCTGAAGACTTTTAGGGGTCAGGCTTCAAAATTGAGACAGTGTTAAACCGGTTGGTTGTTGCTTTGCGAGAAAAGGTAACGCTTCCAGCCTTCAGCCTGAACACCTGAATTTCTACGGCAATTGTATCGCTCACATTGAAAGGAGAATACCGATGATTCGAACAGTGAAGGTGCGAAACTTTGTTATGGTAGCCGCCATGACGATCGTCTCGGTGGGTCTGTCCGGATGCGACTACTGGCCCCCGGCACTTCAGACACAGATTGAACAACTCCGCACCGAGCTCCAGACCGTTACAGCCGAAAAGGCACAGTTGCAGAATCAATATGCGTCCTATGCCAAGATCAAAGAGGATTTACAGGCGCAAGTGGACGACCTCTCTCGTGCAAATCGTGATAAGTCCACGATGATCGCCAGCCTGCAAAGTAACTTGACGTCGGCACAGGAACGGCTGGCAAGGTCAGGGAAAGGCCCGGCGCCAAAAGCTGCCGCTCTGAAAGCCTCCACCAAAGCAGCTTCCACGAAAGTACCGCAGAGCACCCAGACCAAACAGAAGGCTCAGGCGAAAAAGAAGCCGGCGGCTAAATCCGCAAGAGCCCACTAAGAATTTCGCCCACTATTTGTCGCTGGAAGACGACGACGTGGTCGTCGTGGTGCCTGAGCTGCTTGAGGCCGTGCTCGAAGGAGCGCTGGCCGGCGCGGATGAGGGAGAAGGGGCAGGAGTAGCGGTAGCCGTTGGCGCAGGCTGATCGGATGAGGTCGATGCCTTTTCTTTTTTATCCCCTGCCGCAGGCGCCGGATTTTCATTGCCTGCCGAAGGCTTCATTTTGTCGGAGTAATCCGTCACGTACCACCCGCTGCCCTTGAACATGATGGCGGGTGATGAAATCAGACGCTGCACAGATTTCCCGCATCGCGGGCAGGCCGTGAGCGCATTGTCCTTCATGCTTTGTTTGACCTCAAACCTGTCAGGGCAGCTTTCGCACTGGTATTCGTAGATGGGCACGATTCAATTCCTCCAACTAGCCCGGTCTGTTTCGTTTATTTGGTTTGTCTTGTTTATTTGGTTGAACCAGACTAACCGGATAACCAGAGAAACCAGATGAACCAAACAAACCAGATAACGGTCTTCTTCTGTTAAGTCAGCTGCTTAAACGCTGCGTCCAGGCGATCCATTCCCCGGATAATCGTCTCCATGCTGGTGGCATACGACAATCGAATATGCTGGGCGCTGCCAAATGGCTCACCGGGAACCACCGCAACATTGAATTCCTGTAACAGATAGTTGGCAAGATCGGTCGGCGTGGCGATCTTTCCCTTTGGGGTCTGCCTTCCGAGTAATCCACTGACGTTCGGAAACGCATAAAATGCCCCCGTGGGCATTCTGCAGCGAACCCCGGGCATCGCATTGAGACGTTCGACCATGACGCGCCGCCGCCGATCGAATTCCATCACCATCTTTTGCGTGAAAGCGCCGCCACCGCGCAATGCCGCAACCGCAGCCTTTTGAGATATAGAGCAGGGATTGGAGGTGCTTTGGCTTTGGATATTGCCCATGGCGGTCAAGAGATCTTTGGGACCAGCGGCATACCCGATTCGCCAGCCCGTCATCGCAAAGGCTTTGGACACTCCGTTGATGATGACAGTATGGGCGGCGACCTCCGGTCCTAACGAGGCAATACTCGTGTGAGTCGCCCCGTCGTAGAGAATCTGTTCGTAGATCTCGTCTGAAATTAATAATATGTCTCGACGGACAGCCAGTTCGGCAAGATGTTCAAGCGTGGCCCGATTATAGGTGGCTCCCGTGGGATTCCCCGGGCTATTGATGATAATCGCCTTGGTGCGTGGAGTGATGAGCCGTTCCAGTTCATGGGGATCGATCGCGTAACCATCCTCTTCGCGAGTGGGCAGGAAGACGGGCGTGGCATCGTTCAGGAGAGTTTGGTCTGCATAAGAGACCCAATAGGGGACGGGAATGACGACTTCATCACCCGCTTCCAGGAGCGCTTCTGCGAGATTGTAGAGTGAATGTTTGGCGCCACAGGAGACCAGCACTTGAGACTTCTCGTACCGAATCCCTTGCTCTGTCTGCAGCTTGTCGATAATCGCCTGACGCAGTTCATCGATGCCGGATGAAGGGGTGTATTTGGTAAATCCTGCGCGAATGGCGGCTTCTGCGGCAGCCTTGACCGGCTCGGGAGTATCGAAATCAGGCTCTCCCGAGGAGAAGTCGGTGACGTCGATTCCACGCGCTGCCATCGCCTTTGCTGTCGCAGCCATCGCCAAGGTGGGGGAGGGAGCGATTCGCCCCACTCGTGAAGCCAGCTTCATGTTTTTAAACTCCTGATCCGTTCCTGCAGTTGTTGCGCGACTGCAGGATGCAGAAATTCCGTGAGCGCGCCGCCATGGGTGGCCACGTCTTTGATGATGGTGGAGGACAAATAGGAATATTCTTCGCTGGGCATCAGGAATACGGTCTCGACCTGTTTGGCGATTTTGCGATTGATCAGGGCCATTTGAAACTCATGCTCGAAATCAGAAATGGCTCTGAGGCCACGAATGATTGCATGGGCTCCGTATCGCTGGACATAGTCGACAAGCAAACCGTCGAAGTGGGTGACTTCAACCTGTTTCATTTCTTTCATCACGATCCGGATCATCTCCAGCCGCGCCTCCAGCGAGAACAGCGGATGTTTGGATGGATTGGGCGCGACAGCTACGACCACTTTGTCGAACACCCGCAAGCTCCGGGTGATGATGTCTGTGTGTCCGTGGGTGATGGGATCGAAAGTTCCTGGGTAGATGCCGATTTTCATGATGCAGTCGTTTCTGGGTTTGACACAGCGTACAAATTGAGAGTCGTGTCGCCGTACACGTATCGCCGAACCAGCGCGGCATGGTCGATCGATGCAGGCAATTCGGTCCGTGAATCTTGTTCGATAATCACGATAGCGCGTTCCGATAACAACCCAGGCCTCCAGGCATGAATCAGGACCTCTAACTCGTCTAGGTCACGGTAGGGCGGATCTGCAAATAACACATCGTAGGGGCCGCTCCACCAATCTTTCCGTTCGAGAAAAACAGACGCCTGTCCTACGCGAACCAACGCCCGATCGAGCAACTGACAGCTTCGCAGGTTGTTCTGCAGCAACTGCACAGCCTTGGAGTCAGACTCGACAAAGGTTACGGCGGAGGCGCCTCGGCTCAGTGCTTCGATCCCAACGGCTCCCGAACCTGCATACAAGTCAAGAAAACGCCCTCCCGACACCTGGGTTCCAAGAATTGAAAATAATGCCTGGCGAACCTTGTCGGATGTGGGACGGAGTGCAGTTCCTTCTGGCCCACTTAATCGGCGGCCTCGGTGGGATCCGGCAATCACACGCATAGACTTAAGGCAACTACTCAAGTATTCGGGCTGAAGGCTATCCCGCCTGAGTAATAACGATTTAAGGTGATCGGCGCTTCAGAGCCACTGACTCTAACATAGCGTTTTTGAAGGGGTCAAGATGAGTTCTCAAGGAAGTCCGAGTCAGCTAAAGATTACGCCGTGAGGGGAAAGAAAATGGAGCGAGAGGAATGGAACTATTTTGACGGCCCTAGAGCCTCTGTCTATAATGATGCCTGAAGATCTAACGGCCCAGGACACGAGAGATGGGAGTAAGCATGTCGGCTACCCAGTGCAGATCGAAAACAATCGGCTGCTAGTCGCGATGAACTCAAATGCGATACTACGACGTTGTCACCGGTTGCGGTTTGCGAGCTGCCAAACTCTTTCGGCGATTATTTGAAATGGTGCGATCGATGATTGCGCCGCAGTTGATACATTTCCAAGCGTAGAAAATTAAGAAGAAGTCGGAGAATCGCTCGAGCATCATGAGGCCTTTACACTTCGGACATTCCATCGAATCCTCCCGGGTTGCGGTGAACTGCTGCAGGCGTTGCAAAGCAATTACTGCACCAATAGATTGCTATACGTAATTTCAACAGTTTAGGGGTACGTATTTGTTTGCAAGTAGCTACCGAGGGGGATATTGCTAGTACAAAAACGTCCAGAGCGCCGTTTATTGTCAGGGGAGCGTAAATGTCCAGCAAAAAAGGGGGACAAGGCATTGCGCACTGGCCTGAAACTGAACGGCCGCGCGAACGGCTGCTGACACAGGGACCGCAAGCTCTTACCAATGCCCAGCTCTTAGCTATTCTTCTCAGGGTCGGTCGGCAAGGTTCTTCCGCTGTGCAAGTCGGAATGGATATCCTAGATAGGCTTGGAGATATTGCCGGGCTTGCGCGATGTGGAATCGAAGAACTCTGTGCGATTCCAGGCGTAGGGGAGGCCAAAGCAACCCAATTGAAGGCCGCTCTCGAATTGGGAAAGCGAGCACTCGCCGCTCCTCTGACCAAAGGTACCAAGATCACATCCAGCCGTGACCTCTTCACCCATTACCATCCCACCTTGCGTGACCTGCGCCACGAAGTATTCAAAGTGGTGTTACTGGATGCCAAGCACGCCATCATGCGTGACGCCACTGTTTCAGAAGGCAGCTTAACGCTCAGCATTGTGCATCCTCGCGAAGTTTTTACCCTCGCTGTAAGAGAATCTGCAGCGGCCGTGATCTTCCTGCACAACCATCCCAGCGGCGACCCCACGCCGAGTCAGGAAGATCGTGTCCTAACGGCGCGCTTGGTATCGGCAGGAGAAGTGCTGGGCATTCGAGTGCTCGACCATCTGGTGGTCGGCGACGGACGCTATGTCAGCTTTGCCGATCAAGGATGGTTGGCAAGCCAAGGCGCCGACGCATGAGCAACAGGAGAGGTGCAGCGATGTAACGAGCCTGGTTTGTCTGGTTTGTTTTGTTTATTTGGTTCATCTGGTTAGTTTCTTTCAACCAAACAAACGAGACAAAACAAAACAGACCAAATAAACAAAAAGGAGGGTCCCATGAGCGAACTACGCAGGGAGTCACTCAGAAATGTGCTCTTGGTCTCCAGTGCCGGTAGCGGGAAGACCTCACTAGCCGAGGCCATGCTCTTTACGTCCGGCGCTGTTTCCCACCTCGGATCGATCGCACAGGGCACGACTGTCTCAGATTTCGAGCCGGAAGAAGTGCACCGGCGATGTTCTGTCAGTACCAGCCTCCTCCGTTGTTCCTGGAATCACACCACCCTCAATATCGTCGATCCCCCAGGCGCGGTGAGTCTGCTTGGGGAGACACTCATGGCAATGCATGCCGTAGACGCGGTGATCCTAGTAGTCGGCGCCACATCAGGAATCAGGAGCGAACTCGTCCGAGTCTGGACACAAGTGACCAGACTCGGTTTACCCTGTCTGTTGTTTTTCACTCAAATGGACAAGGAGGGGGTTTCTCTCGACGAAATGGTCGCGATCTGCAAGCGAGAGCTCGGAATTATGGCGTTGCCGATGTCATTGCCCTATAGACGAGCCGGCCAGCTCAACGGCGTCTTAGACCTCGTTCACCAATGCCTCTTTTTTTCGAGCAAGGAGAATCCAGCGGCTCAGCAGGCCCCGATACCGGAGACCGAGAGAACGGTGGTGGAGGAGGCGAGGAAACGCCTTCAAGAGGGCATAGCAGAAGGTGACGATCGATTGCTGGAACTATATCTTACGGCGGGTGAGCTGACAGAGGAAGATCTGACGCGCGGTTTGCGTCTTGGCGTCCAGGCTTGCAGGATTGTCCCGCTCTTCAGCGGCTCCGGTATCGAGAATATCGGGATCGCTCCACTCCTCAACGCGATCGTCGATCTGCTGCCGTCACCGGCGGAGCAGGCATCGAAGGCCTCGATAGAAGGCATGCACCCAGATACAGGCGAAACCCTGCATCGCCGAGCCGTACAGGAAGACCCATTTTCAGGTCTTGTCTTCAAGACGTTGATCGACCCCTTCGTCGGGCGACTGTCGTTTATACGGGTCTTATCGGGCGTGCTCCATGCGGACTCGACGGTCTTCAATAGTTCGCGTGGCAGCAAAGAAAAATGCGGGCATCTCTACGCTGTATTGGGGAAGAAGCATATACCCATATCGTCTGCTGGAGCAGGGGACATCGTGGCAATCGGGAAACTCAAGGACACGCAAACCGGCGACACGCTTTGCGACGAACATGCGCACATCCGGTATCCAAAGATCGCGCTTCCACGGCCCGTGCTCTCATTTGCGATCGAGGCAAAATCCAGCGCCGATATCGATAAAGTCAGCCTTGGGCTGCACAGGCTGATCGAAGAAGATCCGACACTCGATTTTTCACGGCATGCCGACACAAAGGAAATGGTCTTGAGCGGGATGGGACAATGGCACATCGATCTTGCTCTGGAAAAGCTGCACCGGAAATATGGGGCTGATGTAATGCTCCACATGCCGAAAATTCCTTACCGTGAAACGATTCGCGCCACAGCGCAGGCACAGGGAAAATACAAGAAGCAAACCGGCGGACATGGCCAGTACGGTGATTGCTGGCTGGAACTCGCGCCGCTCCCGCGCGGAGAAGGGTTTCACTTCGAGAATAAAGTCGTCGGCGGGGCGATTCCGCGCAACTTTATTCCTGCCGTTGAGAAGTGGGTGGTCGAAGCGATGCACCATGGAATTTTGGCGGGATTTCCTGTCGTCGATTGTCGGGTCGCCGTATTCGATGGGTCATATCATTCAGTCGATTCATCGGAAATGGCCTTTAAAGTCGCAGGGTCGATGGCCTTTAAAAAGGCCTTGGAAACGGCCCACCCTGTCCTCTTGGAGCCAATCATGACAGTGGAGGTTGCGGTGACTGCAGATCATATCGGAGGCGTCATCGGGGATTTGAATGGGCGCCGAGGACGAATTCTCCATGTGGAAGCAAAGGACCACACGGAGCAGATTACGGCGCTAGTTCCACTTGCGGAGATGCTCACCTATGCCACGACGCTGAATTCGCACACGGCAGGACGCGGCAGTTATACGATGGAATTTGCACGATACGATGAAGTGCCGCGCGAGCTGGCGGTCCGTATCGTAGAAACGCACAAGGTTGAGGTGCATGCGGGAGCGCATTAAATGTTCATTTGGTTCATCGGGTTTTTTGGTTTGTTTGGTTGAAAGAAACTAATCAGATGAACCAAATCAACCAGATAAACTAAACAAACCAAATGAACTAAAGAAACCAGCCTAGTCGGTCGGTTTAAGCACGACGAAGAAGGCGCGGGTTTCTCTGAGCACACGAAGGAGGAGAGTCTCGCCTCGCCGAATTTTTGAAATCGCCTTGTTGAAATCGGCGACTGAGCCAACATCGATACGGTTGACTTCCTTTATGAGGTCGCCTTCATGAAGACCTTCCGATTGCGCGAGGCTTCCTGGATCCACTCTGCTAATGAGCACTCCTTGGCTCTCCTGCAATTTAAATTTATCGGCGAGACCCGGCGTCAGATCTTGCACTTCGAACCCGATCTTCATTTCAGTGCGTGCCTGGGGAAGCGAGGCAATCACGCCATGATCTGGACGTTCAGCAAGAGAGACCTCCAATGCCAGGCGCCGCTGATCCCGGACAATCTCGACTTGGATGGTCGAGCCTGGAACCAATCCTGCCACGACGCGAGTGAGCCGGTTCGGTGAGTCGATCACAGTGCCGTCGATGCGGGTCACAATATCGCCTGGTTTGATGCCGGCTGCCGAAGCGGGATCCTTCTCGAATACTTCATTGACCAACACCCCTTCACCTTCGTTGACTCCAAACTTGCGCGCCAACTCTATCGTGAGAGGTTGGATACCGACGCCTAGCCAACCTCTGGTCACCCGCCCCTGCGTCAGCAATTGCTGGATGACTTGTTTGGCCATGTTGGAGGGTATGGCAAAGCCGATCCCTTGGGCAAAGTTAATGATCGCGGTATTGATACCGATGACTTCACCGCGCAGGTTAAAGAGCGGGCCGCCCGAGTTGCCTGGATTGATCGACGCGTCCGTTTGAATGAAGTTTTCGTAGCGCGAGAGATTGATGTTCTCTCGGCCGATTCCGCTCACGACGCCGAGTGTGACCGTTCGATCGAGTCCGAACGGGCTCCCAACGGCGAGTACCCATTGGCCGACTCTCACAGCCGACGAATCCCCGAATTTCGCGCTAGGGAAGGGATGAGCAGCGGTGACCTTGAGGACCGCTAAGTCCGTATCCAGATCCTTGCCGACCACCTGTGCGATCAACTTGGACTTGTCGGAAAAGCGAACTTCCATTTCCATGGCATCACCGATGACATGGTTGTTCGTCACAATGTATCCGTCAGGATCGATGATGACGCCGGACCCCGATCCTGAGACATAAGGCGATCGGTCTTGAGATGAGTCGCGCCCTCGGCCTGGGCTGGCCAGGGGAATCAAATTCACGACGGATGGTTTTGCCGACTCCGCCAGATCGGTGATGACAGTTTGAATTTCTTCCAACAGGCGGAGGCCTGGTGGGTCATTGGATTGTGTTGGGGCAGGCTCAGCGGCCAGGGCCAGATAAATATCCACGCAGGCCAACAACGACATGGTGATGAGGATTTGTAATAAGCGCATCGTCCTGTGCCCTCTCACCGGTGTGAAGCGTCGTTCGTGAAGCGTATTTCGTTTCGGAGTCGGATGCGTTATGTTTCGTGCCTGCTTCCAGCGCTTCACGCTTCACTCTAAGCCGCGCTTCACGCGGAAGTTGTCTCACGCCGACTTGGCACTCCGAGGTTGGATGAATTCGGTGGCGACCAGAGCAAGATCTTCCTGCAGCCCTATCATGATCAAGATATCGTTGAGGCGGAGTTGAAGGGCATTGTCTGGCGGCACCAAAAATGGCCCGCGAAGCACCGTCACCAGGCGCACCGACACAGGCCATGAGATATCAGCCAACATCTTTCCCTGGATGGGTGACCCATTGGCAACCGGGAACCGTTCGATGGCTGCCGCACGGAGACTCAGATCCTGCTGTAAGGTTAGGAGTTCATGGTGGATCGTCTCCAGTTTGATCTCTCGAATATGGTTATCGACACTGAGGAGGGTCCGTTTTAGATGCTGAACCCGATCGGTGGCCTGGCCAAGGAGGTCTCCTAATTCTTGGGAGGGTAGTGCCGACTCATGGCTCAATGAAGGACGCTTGGCGCAGAACGTAACGATCTGACGGCCGAGTTCGCCATGAACCTGATCGATCTGACTCAGCAAACCCGAAGCTTGGGTGTGTAAACGAACGACTTGCGCCTTGCGATTGGCTCGTTCAGCCACGGCAAGGATGGTTTCATAAACGGCGCTCGTCGTAATTGTCAGTTCCTGTTGGAGCCGGCCAAGCAGTTCAAGGGACATAAATCAGAATCGCCTCATGTCTGATAAGAAGGATTATGTAAACTCATAGATTAATCTTAATATAACCACTCCACACTACCCTCGTAGATCAAAGATTTCAACGGAGTGATTGGAATCAGCAAGTGTTCAGCTCGTTTCACTCATCGAGCTATGGACAGGAACTCTCTTCGATCAGTGTTCCCTCTTGTTAGGCAAGGCAAAATCTACATGACGTAAAGAGCGAGGCATGTAACTGTTCATTTTGTAAAATAAACTATCGAGAAATGTCTCATGTCTTACTTTAGCAATTCGCTTGAGACCGTTGCTACTTATGTCAGCGCCTCTTCCTGCTCCAGCCGTTCATCATGCATTATGGATCACTCAACATTCATACCATCCCCTTACCCTTTTACCGTTCCCCTCTCAGGAATCACCTCCGGATATCCATCCTGATGTGCCTGCAGACGAGCATAAAAACCCTTTTGCCATAATAATTCCTCGTGTGAGCCCTGCTCGATAATCTCGCCTTTCTCGATCACATAAATCCGGTGAGCCGGGCGCACCGTGCTCAGGCGGTGGGCAATGACAAAGACCGTGCGCCCGCTGCTGATCAGCGCCATGTTGTGTTGAATGATGGCTTCCGACTCGTAGTCCAAGGCACTCGTCGCTTCGTCAAAAATAAGAATGCGCGGATTGGCCACCAAGGCCCGGGCGATCGCGATCCGCTGACGCTGGCCGCCCGACAGCGAGCAGCCGTGCTCCCCAACCAGCGTGTCGTAGCCGTCCGCCAATTCCAGAATGAACTCATGCGCGCCGGCCAGCTTGGCCGCCTGCATGACCTGCTCCATCGCGAGCCCCGGATCGGCCAGCGCAATGTTGTCGCGGACGGATTGGTTGAACAGAAAGTTTTCTTGCAGCACGACGCCCACCTGCCGGCGCAACCAGGCCGGATCGACTTGCGCCAGATCCACGCCGTCCACGAGAATGCGCCCCCGTTCCGGGACATACAGCCGCTGAATCAACTTCGCGATGGTACTCTTGCCCGAGCCCGATCGCCCGACGATACCAATGACCTGTCCTGGCGCGACCGAGAACGAGACCTTCCGCAGGACTTCCGTGCCATCCGGGCGATAGCGAAACGTCACCGCCTCGAACACGACGTGCCCGGCCACTTGGGGCAGCGTCGTCCGGTTCGGATTGTAGGAGGGTTCCGGCTGCGTGTTGAGCACATCGCCCAAGCGCTGCACCGACACGCCCACCTGTTGAAACTCCTGCCAGAGATTGACCATCCGCAGCAACGGCCCTGTGACCTGGGCCGCCAGCATATTGAAGGCGATCAACTGGCCGATACTCAGACTCCCGTCGATGACCCGATAGGCTCCCACCCACAGGATGGCCACTGTCGGCGAATCCAAAATGGGGACTGGCGGCTGTCGGGGATCCAACAATAGGAGGGGAAGGAGGCTGATGATCTTCTGTGCTCGCGCAACGCGCAGCCGCGGAAGCCCCTCGCCCGGGGTAATGGCACGTCTCGGCGTGCCAGTGGGTGGGCGGGTGAGAAAGCTGCGCGCAGTGGAAGATCAATCAGCCCCCATCCCTGAAGAGAGAACGAGCGAGCTTGGAGGGGGGAAGGGGAGCGGCCAGGTGCCCTTCTTGCTCGCAGAACGCGCACGATAGGAATGTGCACATTCAATGCGCCACCCTGAGATAGCCAAAGTTGACTCGGGAAGAGTACAGACCCGTTCTTTTTTTGTCCTCAAATGCTCACCATCCATACCTCTCCGTAAATACATCCATTTCGACTTTCTGCTCATTGACTTGTTAGAACAAAGACAGGGCTTTTCTGTGGTGTACCTGAGTACCTTCCTACCAGTGAGAGAACGAACATGGACGTGCCAATACTGCGCGAACAGGTTGAGCGAAACATTCTGTTGATCCGTGGACACCGAGTAATGCTGGATACGGATCTCGCAATTCTGTATGGAGTTCTTCCAAAAAGGCTTAACGAACAAGTTCAACGCAACAAGAAGAGATTTCCTTCAGACTTCATGTTCCAGTTGATGCCTAAAGAAGTCGAACGTTTAAGGTCGCAATTTGCGACCTTAAAGACAGGTCGTGGAGAACACAGCAAATATCGTCCCTATGCCTTTACCGAACAGGGGGTCGCGATGCTCTCAAGCGTGCTGCATAGCGAGCGCGCCATCCAAGTTAATATTGCCATCATGCGAGCGTTCGTTAAGCTTCGAGAGATGATCGGCTCAAATAAGGGACTTTCTCGACGCCTCAATGAATTGGAAAAGAAATACGAGGGAGCGACCAGGTGCCCTCCTTGCTCGCAGAACGCGCGGCCTAGGAAGGCCCTCGTTCGATGCGCGCAGTCGAGGGCAACCTTGGCCACTCCCCTATGGAGAGGTAGAGAAAGGACACGGACGGGAGAACACCCAAGTTGGTCCTGTACTCCCGGAACAGAGAATGGACTGGAGCCTGATGATCTTCTGTGCTCGCGCAACGCGCGGTCTAAGAAGACCCTCGTTGGACGCGCACACATTAGGAAACCGCAAGGGCGCCCCTCCAGTACTAGAGGAAGAGGATACTTGGAGTGTTTGGCAGACAGCCACACATGGGCATAGATCAGTTATCTATGAAAACGCAGAATGTCCCTGTTTCTTCCTCTCCATTGATTCTAAGTCCTGTGATTATGGTTGAGCATACATTTCTTTCCACTTGTTCTTTCGTATATCGCCTGAACGTCATTAGTCTCCACCAATCAATACCAACACCCTCCCACCGTAACCCTTGGGCCAGGAATTTCACCGTAACGGTACCGAACCCAGGATAATCGAGGGGGAGTATCAGCATGACATACCATTAGAGGAACTTAGGGGGGTCATGTTACACTGCACTCCATGGTCAGCAGGGCACAAGAACAAACCTAGACAGGCATTACCTGGGAAAGCACACAGACGGGAAGCATGGAAATCAAAGTCTTCAATAATAATGTCGAGAAAGCCCTCAAAATTGCCAAGAAGAAACTTGCAGGAGAAGGACTCTTCCGCGAACTGAAGCGGCGGCGTTTTTATGAAAAGCCGAGTGTCAGGAAGAAATCAAAACAACTAGAGGCGAAACGGCGGCGTAACAAGTTGTTGGCGAAGCGTAATCCAGAGTGAGCGTCCTTCCACGGGCTTGCCCACTTGGTTGATCCCCACTCTTGCCTGCAGAATGGAGGTCAGGCGTGAGTTTTGACTTATTTATGTGAGAAAGAGATGGAATGGTTGCCTGACCTTGCACCTGACCAACCCTATGGCAGCCTACATGAGCAAGGTCGGTGTAGGTAACCAACCGATCCTACCCCTAAGCCGTCTACACTAATCCCGTGACCCTGTCGTAAGCAGTTCCTTCTGGCGCGAGGGGGAGCGGGTCGGCACCCGTTGTCGGAAGGGCGGGGCCCCACCGAGGCATGACCGAAATGAAAAGCCGGAACTGACCAAAGTACCGCGATCACATGATCGCGGCTGCGGGAATTCCGGAAGGATTCCACGAGGTCACGCCCGGAAGGGTCGCCCCGGGAGACGCGGGTGCTGACCCGCTCCCCCCTCGCGCACGGCGAAACAGAGAGGCCGGGAATCTTTTACAATTGTTCAACCTGAAAACCTGCCCTAATGCCCTACCCTACTCCGATTTGCTCCTTGCACCACACCCGTAACCCCTCACGCCTCGCGCAACGGTCCGCCGATTCTCTTGACGTCCCATTCCTCACTGCTCATTCCAACCATTCCAAATTAATCATTCAACATTAAACATTTCACCACCCTGTCCCTCACGCCTGACACTTCACACCATTTTTATTTTGAGGGGTTCCTGAGGCGCATCATGTCATCGGCAGGATAAATGCCGCGGGCAACTGCGCCCCCCCGGCTCGGTGGTTGCTTTCCAAATAAATTAAGAATACTGTTCCCGAAACTCGCCTTCAATGCTCGGGAATAGATCATGGCCGTTCACAAACTCATGCCCATGCCTATCTTGGAGTGGTGTAAGAAACCCAAAGTTATAGCAGCGGTTGTTTGCGCAGGATTTGCATCAGGCACATTCGTTCCCTATCTCGTGTTCGGTTCTGCTCCGGATGATCCCAGCTGTGGACGATTCGACTACAACAGAAAGTGCGATCTCTCGCCGACTCTTTTCCTGATTGTGGATTTAATTATCGGCGTTCTCTTGGCTGTATTCTTTCACTATTTGTCAAAACGTAATCAAATACGGTTAGATCAAATCATCGAGTCTCAGGAAGCACTGAGAAATAAACGGATGGATTATGCTGCCAAACATCTGAAGCAGCTCTTTCACCTCACGCTTTTCACGATGAGCGTCACGAAACGATCGATTACTCACTACAACTTAACCGTGGGATTGAAGGATGACGAAAAGCCAATGTGGATGCAGTCGGTGACGCTCTCTGAGCTCAGGAGAGACGAAGCGAAATTGGGCCGCGTGTTGCAATCAGTGAGAAGTATCCTCACCGCCGCAAACGATGTGCTCGACCCTGACATGGTGAACAGGGTCGACGGTGTGTGTAACTATCTTGGCGAAATATCTGTAGAGCAAAAAGCGGACGGGACGATGGAATTCCCCAAATATGATGTGTGCAGGATGAAAGTGGGGTACTTGATCGAGCTGCTTCAAACCTATTCCCGTGAGACCCGTTCGTTCAAAGACATCGTCGAAGAAACATATAGAACTTCTACCGTTGAGTCTGAACCTGATCTGGCAGAGGAGGTAAAACACTAAATGGCACCACGTGATGACAATGAGCGGGCTCTAGGCGGTCGTGACTACAGAAAGGCATTCGGTCAATTTTCATCCAATAAAACTCAAAGAATTTCGACCTTGAAACCAGTCGAGGTTCTATTCGACGCGCAATCAGATGCCGGTGGAAACGTCCATACGATAGATTTTGACAAAGGCGATATCATCATCAAACAGTCCGGCATGTACCTGATCATCGCAGGTCCGCAGGTCGGTAAGGTAAGGGGCGCGAGCCCCCGGTGGATCGATCTTTGGCTCAGGGTGAATAACATCGATGTGCCGAATTCGAACATACGGGCTGTGTTAATCGATCCCGAGGAAAAGACCGTTGCCATCATGAACTCCGTGTTGCCTCTCAATCGAGGCGATACACTGAATATTGTCATGGCAGCGGAGACCATTGAGGAAGGCATGGGACTCGAGGCGATTGCACCGGATGGTGAACCGACAATCCCGAGTATCATCGTCACAGTCGTACAGTTGGATTGAAGTCTACACCGTCGCCTCGGTTGGCTATCTACTCTGTGTGAGACTGTGAGGGCCAACCAAGGCGTCGGGAAGGGTTTCTGCATTTTGTTTCTTGCACCGCACCCTACCCCCTTACGCCAGACTATTCACCCATATCGCGCCTCACTCCATTCCTACTCCATCAACGCTCAAGAATAAGCTGAAAAAGACCGATCATTAGTATTGAAAGCACCCGACCAACCTCTTTGGAGTGAACATGCTGACAGCTATCGGCGATGTGATGCGGCGCGTGTACGAACGAGGTTGGATTACGACAAGAGACGGGAACATCAGTATGCGAAAGCGCGAGGGGAAGTTTCTCTACATTACCCCCTCAGGCTGGCGAAAGACCATTGTGCATCCGGAGCATGTCGTGCGGATCGAGATTGTACGCGAGTCCTCGACAGGCGAACAGACTCTGAAGATCCGGGAGGGTCAGCACCCGTCAGGAGAGCTGTGGATGCACTGGAACTTACAGCAAGTGGGAAGAAAAACCAGAACGGTCGTGCATGTCCATTCCACTCACATCGTAGCCGCCATCTATGCCGGCATTGATTTGCAGGCCATCAGCGCAGAATTCCCCGAGATCTCGCGCTATACCAGAGTGGGACCGACGGTGTCGGCCTTGCCGGCCCTATCCCGTGAACTCGCGGACGCGACGGCTGAATGTCTTGGCCTCGGCAAGGACGGGGCTCTGGCCTTCGATATCGTGGGCCAGGCCAACCACGGCGTCTGCGCAGTCGCAACGGACCCATGGTCCGCCTATGAACATATCGAGCGACTCGACCACATTTGCGAGATTGTCCTCAAGAGCGGTCTTGGCAGATCTGCTCATCTGGCTAGATCCCTGGCAGCTTAGAAAATCCTTTTCTCCGATACAATTCACCACTTACAACTTACCCCTCACGCCTTACCCCTTACCCTTCACTGAAATCGCCCCTCACACCTGACGTTTCACCTTCCGCTGCGCGGAGAGGAAAGAGGAGACCTTGTCCCGTACTGTTTCAGAGAGCATCAACAGGGTAGCAATGCCGATGCCGATCCCATCCACCACCAAATCCTCAACCGAAGCTTGCCGGCCATGAATCGATCCTTGTAACACTTCAGTCCAGAGACCGAAGACAAGCGCCGCAGCTGCTGCGACCGGAAACGCATATGACGAAGGCCACCCGCGACGTTTCAGCAAGAGAATCAGCAGCACAGCCAAGATTCCATAGGCCGGCGCATGAGCCAAATCCCAAAGACCGCTCGGCATCAACGACATCAATTTTCCGACAACACCGTCCCCCGGCACGATTATCGCGCCGAAATAGAGCAGGCCCATGTAGCCCAGCACAACAATTCCGAACCCCACGATTCCTCCCAGCGCAACTTACTCATCGCAGATTCGGTGTATGAGACAGGTCTGGCGATTTCAGACCAAGCTCTGAGATCAAGAGCGCGTTCGTCTGGTCACTCAGGTTTATCTCATCTATCCGATTTTTCCGGTTTGTGTGGTTTGAAAAAAAACAATATGAACCGGCGCGCCTGTTGGCTGGAGAGCAATCAAGACCATAAACAGGTTGAGGCAATCCTGTTTCGTACCGCAGTAGAGAGCATCAATACCGAGGCGACCGCGATTCCGATCGCATCCACCACCAGATCATCGGCGCTCGTTTCCCTGCCTTGAACCGATCCTTGAAACACTTCGGTCCAGAGACCGAAGACCAGAGCCGCAGCTGCTGCGACTGAAATGGCGTAAGTCAACGGCCAAGCACGGTACAGGAGACCGCGGATCAGTAATAGGGCCAAGATTCCATAGCCAGGGGCATGGGCCCAATCCAAGAAATTATCTGGCAATTGCGACATCAGCTGTCCAGAAAGACCGATTCCCGGAATAACCATCGCCCCGAAATAGAGCAGACCCATGTAGCCCAGCACGATTCCAATTGCCAAGATCACCCCCCAGGACTCTACGGTAAAACTGGTACGAGAGAGTGAACATTCCATTGCCCCCAATCAAGTTTCAGGACAACAGGAAAATGACGCACAAGCCTTGCGAGGATACTAGTCTTGAAGGGGGGATACTATTGGGCGTTAGTAGGGGGAGGAACAGGTGTAGGCCCTCACTGTCCTTACAAGCCGACAAGAATATAGAGAACAGATGCGGAGGTCGAACCAGCACATTCCCTTCGTGGGCGTTCCGCGAGCAGGAGGACGACCAAGCCGTGCTACCCAGTTCCATCCAAACTCGCTGATACTTCTACTACAAGGGGAGGCCCGATTGGTCTCCTACTGCGCTCGTCCAACGAGGGCCTTCTGAGGCCGCGCGTTGCGCGAGCACCGATATCAATATTCCCTCTAAGCTCGCTCGTTTATCTCCCCAAGTGGGTAGCCTGGATTTGCCCTTAACTGCGCCCGTCGAACGAGGCCCTTCTCAGGGCGCGCGTTCCGGGAGCAAAAAGGGCCAACCAGGCTACCCACTATTTCCATCCTTCGCCCCCTGTCCCTCCTCCGAATCCTCCGAAGTTCCCGCCGAATCCCCCCTGCCCGGTTCCCCAGTACTCACCTTTTTGAATCCGCTTGTAGGGGTGCCGCAGATCTGGGCGGCAGATCCACCAGAAGAACGAGAAGGCCCCGATACCTGTGAAGAGGGTCAGCCAGAGCCCCAGACCCTTGGCATGTCCCTTTGCGATATCGCCGACTCGTACCTCTTGCACGGGAGAAGCGAGCGCCACCACCGAGAGATAGAGGCCTTCGCCGAAATGTCCCAACTCAATCGACGGCTGCAAGCTCTCCCGCCCGACTTTATCGATGACCGCCGGAGTAATCACCGGAAACATCTTGCGCCCCAACGTAATCGCTGCCTGTCGTTCCTGCACCGCCACCAGCACCATGATGCCATGTTCTTGTTGCGTCGACCCGATGCCCCATTTCTCATAGAGCGCTGTCGCATACTCGTTGGCCGACCCAAACGGCTTGATGGTCGGAACGGTCACCACGACCATTTCCACGCCGGTTTTCCGCTCGAGGTCTTGACAGACGGATCGGATGCGCTCTTTCCAATCCCCATCGATCGCCTTCGCATGGTCGCTCACAAAGCCGAGAGGCCCAGGCAGCGGGATCTTGGATCGTTCGTAAGGAGCAGCCTGAGCTATTCCTGCGAGGAGAATACAACAGAATGCCGCGGCCATACCGACGATTTTCGTCATCGCTGCCCCGACTGCGATAGTTGCTCGACAGAACGGGTAAGGGCAGTCATGGCCTGCAGATATCGGTCGAAGAGACGAGGCACTTCGTGGGGGCCAGGGGATATCTGTCCGCGTTTGATAGACCAGGCCTCCAGGAACCCCTGCAAATCGACTTTCAGCTGCTCGGCGACGTCCTCGATCACCGTGTCGGAACGATAGAGAGGAGGCCGCCCGAGAAGGCGTTGCACTCCGCGAAGCAATGGAAGAGTCGACGTAATCGAGAGCGGCAGCAATATCGTCGTCGCCACGTCCCCTCCCCCGCCTTCGACATACCGTTGCCTCAGCCGTAATAGTTGGCTCGTGAGACCCTGGACTACGGCCTCTCTCAGCCGATCGGTCTTTACGTGAAATCCGATGAAGGGATCGCGCCCGGCCAGAATGCGATGCTGTTCTTGAATCTCCAAAAATTCGAGCGGGAAAACTGCTGCCGACCTGTGCAGCTCCTCTTCCGTCAAAAAGAGGGGTGCCACGATCTGTTCCTTACTCCATTGGCGGTGCACCGCACTGTACTGGTTGAGGATGGCGCTGTCGTATGACGAGACGAAAAGGAGAATATTCAGGTTAGACCGCCCTGGGAAAAACTCGCCACGGACGGCGCTGCCATAGAGCAGCAGCCCTTCCAACTGCTCTCCGAACAGGCCTAAGACCTCCTTCACATAGGTCTGCAGCCGCTTTTGTATGTCGTTGGGTAATCCCTCTATCAGTCGTTCAGCCGTGCCCATGGTTCCTCATGACGACATCGGATGCGAAGATTTTTCATGCGCTCGGATATCCGGAAAAAACCCTGTGGCAATGACGCGATCGATCGAACTGAACGGTGGGATAGCCCTCAACCCAGCCGTGGTCGACAACACCTGATAGCGAAGGCGTGGGTTCCGATCCAGCGTCTGAAACACACGATCGCGCAAGAATGCCACCAGGGGATTCTCCGTATTCCAATAGAAGACTTGCTGGTCTGCCAATTCTTGCAACATGGTAACGTGTGGCCGCCTAACTCGTTCGAACTCCTTCAGCCTGCCTGCCGAATAGTCCCGATCTGCCAGGCAGCCAGGCAACAGGTCGGACAGAGCCATGGCGTCGACCATCGCCTGCATGCGACCTTGGGAAGCATGGGGATTCATCGCATGGGCGGCATCGCCAATCAGGACCGCTCCATCCGCCACCCAAGTCGGCGTTCGCACACGCCCAGTGGGCATATAGGCCGTCTGGCTCCAATCCTTCAAACCTTGAAAGAGTCCGGTAAACTGCGGCGCAATCTGGCTCCAAGCCTGCTGCAGCGCAGGAATACCCCGTTGCTTCACTGCTTCCATCGACCCCTTGGGAATCATGTAGAAGAGATAGACCTTCTTCCCCGTCGCAGGAAAGAGACCCAAGATCGTCTTGTGGCCGACATAGTAGAACGATTCAGATATCGGTTCCTCCGATTCGATGATGGCAATCAGATAACCATCTGGATAGAGGTACAGATCGGCTGGAATCTGCAATGCCTCCCGCACTTTCGAAAATGCGCCATCAGCGCCGACAACCACCTTTGCCCGGATCGTATGGACGCCATCCGGTCCTTGCGTGGACAGCCCCACCACCCGATCTCCCTCGCGCAAGAGCCCTGTAAAGGAGGTCCCGTAGCGGAGCGTCACGCTCTTCTGCTGCTGCACTGCCGCGACAATGGCATGGTGGGCTACGTTCGGCAGGGTGACGATGGCACGGTTATAGGGGGGCGGAAGATCGCCATAGTCTATGCTGCAGAGGCGCAACCCTCCGGCCCTGCAAAAATGAAAATGCCGCACAGACCTCACGGCATCAGCAGGCAACGACTGCAACACACCCAAACGATCGAGGACCATTTGACCGTTTGGTTGGAGAATTTCTCCCCGTAATCCCTGGGGAGGTCCCGATGCCTGATCCAATACGACGGTGCTGATCCCCTGCTTGGCCAGGGCCAGGGCTAAGACGGCTCCGCCTCCCCCCGCCCCCACCACCGCCACGTCAGTCTGTTCAGTCATCACGCCTCAGCCCTCTTACCGCTTACTTCTTACTTCTCACTTTTTACCTCTTGCTTACTTCCACTCCCGATATCGAGTGCGATCGTTCCACATCGCCAGAAACTTCTCCCGTGCTTTGACGGTCGTCGCGAGATCGGTAATGACGTCGAGCCGCTCATCGTTATAGCGATTGCCGCTCGTCGTGTGGTTCATCGAACCGGTCGTGTTCACTTCATCGTCGATCACAACTTGTTTCAGATGCATCAGCCCATCATGCTCGTTCACAAGAATAGGGATGCCGGCCAAATGCAGTGTATCGAGCGCCGTGCGCTGTTTGACATCCTCAGTCCGCTTCAGATCGGTGATCAACCGCACATCGACCCCCCGTTTCTTGGCCGCAACCATGGCCTCCACTGCGCGGGGAGAGGTCAACCCATAGACCGCCACATAGAGATAGCGCCTGGCCTGTCGATAGAGCGTTGTCAGGCGGTCGAGTGGCTGGTCGTCCGGCCCGTAGTAGACCTCCACCGTCGCGCTCCGCCCGACTCCGACGGGAATGAGCATCAACGCGACAAGACACAATGACCCTACGATACGATTAGACAGGACTGCTCTCATCGACAGCGGATAGGCTCCCGGTCATTCGATCTCAAACAGCATCTTGAAATGGCCGTCCGTGGCTTCCCACGCTTGAGGAGCCTCGCGGACGAGCCACTGTTGTAGAAACTGCTTTTGGCCCGGCGTGAGCACCTGTTTGATCTGGTGTGAGCGACCTTGGAGGGGCTGCAGGAACCCAACCCGCTTCTGAAAATCCAGTGTCGCTGTGCGGACATACATGTTTGTGAAGGCGCTCGGTTTATCGTCTTCTCCATCGCCTTGAATCCAAACCGATAAAAACTTCTCTAACTGGAGTCCGGTACTGTCCATGGCAGGATCGGTATCGTGAAATAGCTCGTTTTCAGATTCTTTGAGCGGAACGGCCTCGGCAGACCTGAACATGAAATTACGTTTCCACATGTCATCGTTGATCCAAAAAATTGCATAGTGGAGGCGGATCGTGGACAAAGTCAAGCTACGATGAGGCCTGCTTCGTTACCTTGACATTGACAAAGTCGCTTTGATAACGTGTTGAAATTGTTTAATCTCTTGGCCATGTTGGGAGTCTTCATGCAGGTCAAAATCAACGGTAAGGCAGAAGAGATTGCAGGGGGAACGGTCCTCGATCTTCTCCAAACCAAAAAGATTGAACCGCAAATGGTTGCGGTCGAGGTCAACGACATCATGTTGGACAGAAGTCATCTTGGCACTACCAGTCTGAAAGACGGCGACCGAGTCGAATTCTTATTTTATATGGGTGGCGGACGATGACGATGCCATTGCATAAAGACATTACTGAACTGATTGGACGGACTCCCCTTGTACGGCTAAACCGGTTGTCCCCTCCAGGCGGGGCCACGATCTATGGAAAGGTCGAATTCTTCAATCCAGGCGGCAGCGTCAAGGATCGCATCTGCCTGAATATGATCGACGAAGCAGAACGGTTGGGCCAATTAAAGCCAGGCGGCACCATCGTCGAACCGACCAGCGGAAATACCGGAATCGGACTGGCATTAGTCGCTGCAGTCCGCGGCTACAAGCTGATACTCGTGATGCCGGAGAGCATGAGCATGGAACGAGCGAGCCTCTTGTCGTCTTATGGAGCGCAACTCGTCCTGACACCGGCCTGGGAAGGGATGAAGGGTTCGATCCGCGAATCGGAAAGTATCGTCGCGCAGAATCCGTCGTATTTTATGCCGGATCAGTTCTCGAACCCGGCCAACCCGGCTATGCATAAGAAGACTACGGCTGTCGAGATCCTTGAATCGCTCGCAGGCAAGATCGACGCGTTTGTGGCGGCAGTGGGCACTGGCGGCACGATTACAGGCTGCGGGGAACTGTTCAAGGAACGGAATCCCAGCGTGAAGGTGATTGCGGTTGAACCGGCCGGATCGCCGGTCTTATCCGGTGGAGAGCCGGGCCCCCATAAGATTCAGGGCATCGGCGCGGGGTTTATCCCGAAAGTGCTGAATCGATCTATTATCGATCGAGTCATGACCGTCACCGATGACGAGGCCTATCAGACAGCCAAGCAGCTCTCGAAAAAGGAAGGGCTCTTGGTGGGCATTTCTGCCGGAGCCAACGTGTTCGCCGCGCAGAAAGTGGCCCAGGAACTTGGACCAGGGAAGAATGTGGTCACCATCTTGTGCGACACGGGTGAGAGATATATCAGTATCGAGAAGTATTTTAATATCTGAGCAGGGAAGCACTCAGCTTTCAGCAGTCAGCTCCAAGCTGATGGCTGACAGCTGATGGCTGACAGCTGAAAATGGAATTCACAGACGATCAAATATCCCGTTACAGTCGGCATATTCTGTTGCCGGAAGTCGGTGGCAAAGGACAGAAGAAGATTGCCAAGGCCAAGATTCTCTTGGTCGGTGCGGGCGGCCTTGGCTCTCCGGCTGCCCTCTATTTGGCCGCGGCCGGTATCGGCACCATCGGCCTCATCGACAGCGATGTGGTGGACCTGACCAATCTCCATCGTCAGATCCTCCACCATACGTCGGATGTGGGCCGTCCCAAAGTCGTCTCAGGCAAAGAAAAGATTCAAGCGTTGAACCCCGACGTCAAGGTCTCAATGTACGAAGAGCGACTGACGTCCGGCAATGCGCTGAAAATCATTGGCGACTACGACGTTGTCATCGACGGGGTCGATAACTTCACGGCCAAGTTCTTGATCAACGACGCCTGTTTCTTTGCCGGAAAACCGCTGGTCCATGGCGGCATTCTCCGTTTCGACGGTCGTGTCACGACCATTGTGCCGAAACAGTCCGCCTGTTATCGTTGTATCTTCAAGACTCCGCCGCCGCCCGGACTCGTCGCCTCCTGCCAGGAGGCCGGCGTGATCGGTGTGCTGGCTGGTATCATCGGCACGATCCAAGCGACGGAGGCGTTGAAACTTGTTCTGGGCATCGGGCAACCGCTGACAAATCGCTTCCTGGATTTCGATGCGAAGAAGACCCAGTTCAGAGAGATCAAAGTGAAACGGAATCCAGACTGCGCGCTCTGCGGAGCGCATCCGACGATTACTGAACTGTTCGATGACGGCGATCCGTTCGCCGGCTGTGCTGTCCGTCCGTAATTATTGACCGAGTAAAGTGGAGTCGCCATGGCCACGATGAAAGCCCTAGTCTGTCGCGAGTGCGGAAAAGAATATCCCACGAAGGCAATCCATGTCTGCGAGATGTGCTTTGGCCCCCTCGAGGTGAAATACAGCTACGAGGAGATCAAAAAGAACATTTCCCGGAAAAAGATCCAGGACGGCCCACATAGTATTTGGCGCTATGCCGACCTGCTCCCGGTGGAAGGCCCGAATTTCCTCGGCCCCCATGCCGGAATGACTCCGCTGGTGCGCGCGAAGAATCTCGGCGCCCATCTCGGATTGGACGAACTCTACATTAAGAACGATACGGTCAATCATCCTACTCTCTCGTTCAAAGACCGGGTCGTGGCAGTGGCCATCACCAGAGCGCGCGAGTTGGGATTTGAAACCATTGCTTGCGCCTCCACCGGCAATTTGGCCAATTCCGTCGCCGCCCATGCCGCTGCCGCAGGAATGCGCTGCTACGTGTTTATTCCAGGCGATCTGGAAGCCGCGAAGGTGCTTGGCAACTTGATCTACAAACCCAACGTGATTGAGATCGAAGGCAATTACGACGACGTCAATCGGCTGTGCAGCGAAATCGCCGGCGAGCATGGCTGGGCGTTCGTCAACATCAATATCCGGCCCTACTACGCGGAAGGCTCGAAGACATTGGCATTCGAGACCGTAGAGCAACTCGGCTGGCGCACGCCCGATCAAGCCGTCATCCCCATGGCGTCGGGTTCCCTGCTGACGAAAATTTGGAAGGGCCTCCACGAAATGAAGTACGTGGGATTGATCGATGAGGTCAGGACCAAGATCAATGGGGCGCAGGCTGAAGGCTGTTCACCGATTTCCACGGCCTTCAAAGCGGGCCGCGACTTCTTTAAACCGGTAAAACCCAAGACCATCGCAAAGTCCTTGGCTATCGGCAATCCAGCCGACGGGTACTACGCCCTCAAGGCAACAGCCGAGAGCAAAGGCTCCATGGATATGGTTTCAGACGACGAAGTCGTGGAGGGCATCAAGCTGCTGGCGCAGACGGAAGGAATCTTCGCCGAAACGGCCGGTGGTGTCACGATCGGTGTGCTGCAAAAGCTGGTGAAAAACGGCACGATCAAGAAAGGCGATCTGACCGTGGCCTATATCACCGGGAACGGCTTAAAAACTCAGGAAGCGGTGATCGATGCCGTCGGGCGGCCGGTTCGTATTCAGCCAAGTTTAGTCGCCTTTGAGAAAACATTTAAAATGGGCAAGAACGGTGGTGGTGACTCATGATTAAAGTCCGCATTCCGACTCCGCTGCGCCCGCTGACCAAGGGCCAGGGAGAAGTCGAAACGAAAGCCGAGAGCGTGCTCGATATGATCGAAGCGCTCAATACCGCGCATCCCGGCATCAAGGATCGTCTTTGCGACGACACGGGTGAGCTTCGTCGATTCGTGAATATCTACGTCAACGAAGAAGACATTCGATTCCTCAAGGGCAAAGAGACTTCTCTCAAAGACGGCGATGAAGTCTCGATCGTGCCGGCGATTGCAGGAGGCACACCATGCCGAGCATGAAATTTCATATTCAGTTCCCGGAACAAAAGATCAAAGAACCGATCATCTATCAGATCGGACATGAATTCAAAGTCGTGACCAACGTCCGGAGAGCCGACGTGCGTGAAACCACCGGATGGATGGATCTAGAGTTGACCGGAGACAGCACAGAAATCGAACGGGCGATCGTGGGCCTCCGCAAAAAAGGCGTCATCGTCGACCCAATCGAATTGAATGTCGTGGAGTAACAGGAACGTCAACCGACATACGTCAACGGTCAATCGTGCAGAATGAATCAACCCTTCACCTCACCATTGACGAATGACTTTTGACGATTGACGGCATTTGAACTATGGAACTTACTGAACCACAAATTCAACGATACAGCCGGCAGATTATTCTGAGCGACGTCGGTGGCAAGGGCCAGATGAAGCTGGGCAAGGCAAAGGTCTTGCTCATTGGCGCAGGTGGACTCGGCTCCCCTGCCGGGCTCTATCTCGCTGCAGCCGGTGTGGGCACCATCGGTCTGGTCGATGGCGATGTCGTCGATCTCTCGAACTTGCAGCGCCAAATCCTGCACTCCACAGCCACGGTCGGTATGTCGAAAGTCGAGTCTGGCAGAAAAACTCTGTCGGCGATCAATCCGGAGATCGAGATCAAAACCTATCATCAGAACGTCGACAGCGATAATATTCTTCCTTTGATATCTCAGTACGACATGGTATTGGACGGATCCGATAACTTTTCGACTAGGTTTCTCGTGAACGATGCCTGCTTCTTCGCGAAGAAGACGCTCATTTCCGCCAGCATGTTCCGTTTCGAAGGCCAACTCACCACGATCAAGCCCCATGCAGGCTATCCTTGCTACCGCTGCCTCTATCCGGAACCGCCGCCTGCTGGGCTCGTTCCAAACTGCCAAGAAGCCGGCGTCTTAGGGGCTCTCGCCGGGACTATGGGTATTCTGCAAGCGTCGGAGGCGATCAAGGAAATACTCGGCATCGGCGAAACCCTTGCCGATCGCCTCCTGATCTACGACGCACTGGAGATGAAGTTCAGAAAGGTCCGTCGTCCCAAAGATCCAGCCTGCCCGCTCTGCGGTCAGAATCCGAAGATCAAAAATCTCAGCATGGACTATACTGTCAGCTGCACGATCTAACGAAGCTAGGTCTGATGAAGCGCAGTCTGAAAGTCGAAAGTCGTCAAGTCCTAAAGTCTCAGAAATGAATATTCAGATTGAACTGACTTGATGACTTTACGACATTTAGACTCTTAACTTTCAATGACCACTCCCCTTCACATTCCTCAACACATCCTCGACGATATGGTGGCTCACGCCAGGGAACTCGATCCCTACGAATGTTGTGGGCTCTTGGCCGGAACCAACGGGGCCGTCAGCCATGTCTATCAAATTAAAAACATTGTGGCACTCGAAGGGGCAGAGAAATTATCGTCCTTTGACCCTGCCAAGGTGGCCCACTTGGAGCGATTGTCGCCGGCTGAACGAGCTGAAATCGCCTTTGTAATGGACATGCAGGACTTCTCTGTTGCAAAGAAAGATATTCGAAACAAAGGGCTGGACCTACAAGTGGTCTACCATTCCCATCCCCACGACCCGGCTCGCCCCTCCATCACCGACATCAAGATTGCCACCGATTACGAAGAAATTTGGCCGAAGATCAACCTGCCCATCCCAGCCTATCTGCTCATCTCCCTCATGGATAAATCAAAGCCGGATATCCGGGGCTATTGGATCACGAATGGAACAGTGACTCCGGCACCCATTACGACCACGGTCTAAATACAAAACCCTGTTTATTTGGTTTATTTAGTTTGTTTGGTTTCTCTGGGTCTAATAACAAAACAAACCAAAGAGACCAGTTCACACTTTCTGAATTGTTTCCCCTTAGCCTGAGTGCGATAATGTTCGCCTGAGTTCTTGCACAAGAAAGAGAGCACGTCATGTCCTACATGCGTACAGTTCTTCTCGCTATCAGCTTGAGCTTCTTGATGCTCGGCCTGATCACATCCCCCAGTTTTGCCGAAGATAAAAGCTTCTATAGCCCTGTCATAAATGTCGATAAAGAGAACTACCGCATCTTGATCTCCACCTTTGGGTCCGTGTTTTGGATCGATGCTCCAGACGCGGCCAAACCGCACCTTGAAAAACTCCCGGTGTCAGGCCTCGTGGATTTCGTCGTCGAGATGAGAGGGAACGAGCAAGCTCCCCTGCTGAAAACCTGGAAAGTAAAATCCGGCGAGACCAGCTGCAAGTACTTCGATGGGAACACCTGCAAGTAAAGAATTTCCTGCCTAATCAGTTTGCTGCTACTTCTTTCTCCCGAAGTTGTTTGTCCAGCACAAATGTTCCAAACGGAATAATAGACGCAACAAATGCATACAATGAGAACATAACAGACCATCGGTGCCGAAAATGTATCACGGCCAACAAACCGACATAGAGCACGAACAATCCTCCGTGTATTGAACCTACGACCCTCACCACCTCCGGCATGCCCATGAAGTATTTCATCGGCATGGCGATACATAACAAGATGAGAAATGAGCAGCCTTCTGCCAAAGCAATCATCCTAAACATTCTGATCTGGTTCATAGTTACTGTTCTTCCTTCATCTCCATCAGATTTAGAATCCGAGCGGTCACCCAAATAAACTTAGAATACCGCCCTTTTGTTTTCCCCATGCCTGGTTATGCCCCAACCCGTATAAAAGTACAGGGCTGCAGATTGCCAAGTGCTTGCTCAAGGTTGTGAACGAGTGGCAGAAGTGCGCCGAGTTCGTTGGAATAGGCTTCCAATACGATGACTGCTATCGGAAGGTTTGCCACGTTCTGCTGATAAGGAAGGTTCTTATCGACAGTGAGAAATGCGTCAAACTCCTTGGCCGCAAGAGCCAAGAGCGCGCCATTCTTTACCCCTCCCCAGCCCATTTCGACTACGGTTTTGACCGAGTGACTTGGTAAAGACCGCCGAAGGCGAACCGGGACAGACTCGTCAAGAAGCAATCGCATCTGCAAACAGCCTGCTCTTTGCGTCCTCGATAACGGCTACGGCAGCTTCTCTAGACACAGAGGGAAAATCTTGCAGGAACTCCTCGAGCGAGGAGGTTCCTTCAAGGTAGTCGAAAAGGTTTTGCACGGGAACACGTGTGCCTGTGAAACACAACGCGCCACTCATGACCTCAGGATCACGGCTCATGTATCTCGCATCCATAGACGCCTCCATGGGGAGAAGCTTACCACAGGGGAGGAGAGAGGGTCACTGACCTCTGCCCCCACCGGCGAACAAAAGAGCCTATGGCGTATGGCCGATAGCAGGTGCAGAAAAAGCAGAACTTTCGTTACCCGCGCTATTCGCTATCAGCTTCTGCTCCTCGCCATTATCCATGCGCTCTTATCCTCAAAAGCTCTGCACCACGGTCAGCCAAACATTCATCTGCAATCCACGCGCGATAGCCAGGTTTGCTGCAGCGCATGCTTGGGCTTTGCATCAATCGACGCGTTCAAGGTGCGAAAGCGGTAGGACAATATCGTTACCGTTCGGAGCTAGCTCGACGAGATAGAATGGCTCGGGGTCGATCCGCTCCAAGGAAATCACGGCAGCAAACTGTCCCTTCTTGCTGCCTTCTTTCACACAGACGGAATCGTTTACGGCAAGTGGCAACTTCTCTGTGCGAACTCCGGCATAGAATGCTTCTCGCTCTGCTCCGAGATAATCCTTGGATCCGGAATGCTGTGCCATGCGCGAAGGAATTCTTTTGCTAAATTAATTGTCATACGCCACATGTGTCTCATCAAATGCATGTGGGCGATATACAATGAGGATGTTCAAAAAGTCCCGCAGCAAGAATCTTCCGACTCTTCATACCTCTCATTAAGGGGAGTGGCCGAGGCTGCCCTTTACTGCGCGCATCGGACGAGCACATTTCTATAATGCTGCTCCCAAGCTTGCTCGTTGCCTCTTCAGGGATGGGGGCTGATTGATCTTCCACTGCGCGCAGCTTTCTCACCGCCCCACCCAGCTGAAGCGGGCATAGAGCGACCACTATCCATTGAATTGATCCCATCAAGCTCGCTCGTTATCTTTTTTTCCAGGGATGGGGGCTGATTGATCTTCCACTGCGCGCAGCTTTCTCACCGCCCCACCCACTGGCACGCCGGGACGTGCCCTTAGCCCGGGCGAGGGCCTTCTCAGGCCGCGCGTTGCGCGAGCACAGAAGATCATCAGGCTCCATCCCGTTCATTTTTTCAACATCCTCATTCCCCGCTGCCCGCCATGTCGTCGATCAGCGGCCGATTGATATCGGTGCAACCGAAGCAGATGGTATCGAAGAGGGCCTCGGCATTCGCGACAAAATTCTTTTCGTTGGTGAGTTTATCGGCCATGACCTGGGCATAACAGACATCGCAGAGCATCATCAACCCGCGCGATACGCCAACTGTCTTTCTTCCTACACTCTTCGCCATGATGAACTACACCGAACCTTTCTGTCTCGCCAGCCAAAAGTCTTCCGCTTCAAGATCGATCCCGCACACGGCACATTCATAGACCTTCTCGTCAGCCGGAAGTTGAATTTCAGTCCGATCGATACGCCCACGGCAGACATGATAAAACCGCCCCCGCGCGTCGTCGTTATCTAATGGATCGCTTTCATATATCAGCACCATCGGCCTAATCTCCCTTTACGTGAATCGAAGTATACCGGTGGGCAAGATCGATCCGCAACGGCCAAGCATTCGTTAGCTGGTTCGTTTGGTTTGTCTTGTTTGTTTGGTGCGAAGAACGAGAAAAAACCAGACCACTACATTGCAGGATGCTCAAAAAGGCCGTCCAGCAAGGCCGCAGCCGAAGAAAGCACCGGAGGCGTAGCCTCTGGGCTACGTTGAGGATGCTTTCGAGGTGAGAACGAAGCTGGCGGGCTTTTTCAGCATCCTGCAGTTAGACTTGGAATTGGGCGTCATACAACCGCGCATACACCCCTTCACGCCCAATCAACATCTCGTGGGTTCCATCCTCGACGACACGGCCATGGTCCACGACAATGATTCGGTCCACGCCATGGATAGTCGAGAGGCGGTGCGCGATGATGATGGTCGTCCGCCCCTTGGTGAGATCGTCCAGCGCCTCACGAATCTTGACTTCGGTCTCCGTGTCGATATTGGAGGTGGCCTCATCGAACATGACGATCGGAGGATCCTTCAGAATCACCCGAGCGATCGATACACGCTGCCGCTGCCCAACGGAGAGTTTGACGCCACGCTCTCCGATCCAGGTATCGTAGCCGTCCGGAAGCGCCATGATGAAGTCGTGGGCACGGGCCACCTTGGCCGCAGCTTCGACTTCATCCTGTCCAGCCAGGAGATCGCCGTACAGAATATTCTCCTTCACCGTGCCGTTGAATAAGAATGGCTCTTGCTGAACCAACCCGATCTGACTTCGAAGAAAGGCCAGGGGCAGCTCGCGAATATCATATCCGTCGATAGTGACAGCTCCCTCCGTCACATCGTAAAATCGCATCAGTAATTTGAGCGTGGTACTCTTCCCCGCTCCACTCGGTCCAACCAGCGCAATGCGTTCTCCCGCTTGAACAGAGATCGTGATGTCGGTCAAGATCGGCGAATCAGCCCGATAGTGAAACCCGACTCGATGAAAGGCGACTTCTCCTCGCAACCGAGGAACTGGCACGACCGCCTCTGGGCGATCCTTAACCTCCGGAACGAGATCGAGTACTTCGAACACGCGCTCGCTTGCGGCCAAAGCATGCTGCAACATGTGATTGACGGAGTGGATCTGATTGATCGGCACATAAAAGAGCGCCAGATACGAAATGAACATCACCAGTTCGCCCACTGACAGACGGTGCTCCAAGACCTCAGCAGTGCCGAACCAAAGCACCATTGCCCCGCCGAGGCTTCCAATCAACATCATGCCTGGGGAGTAATAGGACCAGAGGTACATGGCTTTCAAAGTATCCTGCCGGCAACGGTCGCTCTTTCGGTTGAATCGATCCTGCTCGTAGGGTTGGCGGTTGAAACCCATTGTCTCCCTGATACCGGCGAGCATGTCTTGCAAAAGGGCGTTCAACTCTGCCGACCCCTTTCGAATCGCGCGATAGTACCCATGGATGCGTTTGGTGAATAGCGCTGCCCCCACCACCAAAATAGGAATCGGCGCGAGCGCCAACAGAGCGAGCTTCCAGTTGAGCGTGAACAACATGATCATGATTCCGATCAGCGTCAGCCCGGCCGTAATGATTTCTTCGAGCCCGTCGACGAAGATGCGCTGCATGTGTTCGGTATCGTTTAAGACCCGCGACATGATCTCGCCCGTCGGACGATTCTCGTAGAAGCTGATCGAAAGCCGCTGGAGTGAGGAGAAGACCTGTACATGCAGATCGTGAACGACCTGCTGCTCCAGCCCGTTGTTGAGCCTGATCCGAATCGACCCGCAGACATTCCGCAAAACGTAGGCCGCGCAGAGGGCGAGAAATACCCAGACCAGGAGCTGAGTCTGACCGGCCTGGATGACGTCATCGATGATGACTTTGATCAGCCACGGAGGAATCAATTCAAACGCTGTCGCCAGCCCGGCAAACAGAAATGTGCCGACCACCATGGAACGGTGCGGGCTGAGGTACTGGAGCACTCGAAGCAGGGTTCTCACAGATGCTGGATCTTCACGGCAAGTTTAGTTAACACAGTGCCGACAACCTTTCCTGAACCCTAAGGGACAAAGACTGGAGCAAGTCATGAATCGCCTTATAGTAGCTACAGGCTGTTCAAAAAGGTCGTCCAGCAAGGCCGCAGCCGATGAAAGCGCCGGAGGCGTAGCCTCTGGGCTACGTTGAGGATGCTTTCGAGGGGAGAACGAAGCCGGCGGGCTTTTTCAACAGCCTGTCAAATTGCGGGGACGGGATCATGCTTCCAGTACTTATCGAATTCGGAAAGTTGTGTGAGCGTCGACATATCGGTCATCCGATCCAAAAATACCTTGCCGATCAAGTGATCCATCTCGTGCTGGATACAGACGGCATAGAGACCGGTTGCTTCGAAGTCCATCGATTTCCCATGACGGTTCAAGGCTTGAACCCTCACGACCGACGGTCTCGTGACCTTGCCTCGGAGCCCATCCACGCTGAGACAGCCTTCCCAGTTTTCGACTTGCTGAGGACCATAAAAGACAATCTTCGGGTTAATGAGGATGGTTTGAGGGAATCCATCTTCGTCCCCTTCGCAGCCCATCACGACGATTTGAACCGAGCGCGATACTTGGGGAGCCGCTAAGCCGATCCCCGGCTCATCCAGCATCGTTTCGATCAAATTGTCGATCAATTGCTGCATGTCGTACGTCTGAATGTCACGAGGATTGACCGGAGCCGCCATCTTTCGAAGCACAGGATTGCCAAGTTTTGCTATAGGAAGAACGGGCATATATGGTCCCTGTCAGAGTGTTATGAAACAACAAGATCCGATGGCGAACCTGTAAAATATAACATAGGATTTTTCACCCCCGCAAGGCACCACAAACTGGTTGATTTGGTTTGTTTTGTTAATTTGGTTCATTTGGTTGAACTGGTTTGGCTTGTTCAACCCAACAAACTAAATAAACCAAATAAACGGGAGCAACAGCCCCTAGCGAGCCCTCGCCGGCCGTTTGGGGTCCATCATCTCGAAACTATCCTTCTGGCTATTCCACCACTCCGACCACTCAGTCGCCCACTCTTGGCGGTCTTGTTTCGTCGAGGTCTCCCAATCGTGAAACTCCGTCTCATGCCTGCTCAAAATCCAGAGCGACTGCACTGCGGAGAGTGCGACAAAACGTTCCTCATCGACAATCATCCCGATCAGAACCGGTACGACCGCTTTCTCTCTGACATACCGAGCTTCGAATGCGGCTGCCTTCCTGATCGATGAATTCTGATCTTTTGCCATTGCCTCGATCGCATCCACCGCTTTGGCCGCATCCAATCGAACAGCTACCCGTAGAGCATGTTCACGCACCCGTGGAATCTCGTTCAGCTCCTTGGCCGTCCCGACGAGAGCCGGAACTGCCGAGGCGGCTTTCAACATTGAAACCGTTTCAATGACGTTGTACCGAATGCGAGGCCCAGGCATGGCCAAGCCCTTCACCAGCACTGGAACGGATGGCTCACCGAGGTGTACGAATTCACCCATCGCCCAAAACTCTTGCGCGCCTTCCAGCAACGGCAAGAGGGCTTCCGCCCGCTGGGTCTCTTGAGGCGTCAGCGCTTTGGTATTTTGAGGAACGGATTCAGCCGACAGATCCTGTCTCTTTGGAGGCGCTTCGTAAGGGACCTGGACTTGGATAGCCCTCCCCTGCTCTAGGGACTCAGCCCACAGAGGAGACGTCAGTCCCAATAGCACAAGGAAGAGGACGATCGCCCGGGAATACACATGTCGTCGCTGCACGACTAACCCCTTTCTCACTCGAACTCAAACTAGTACCTCGCCGGCAGAACAGGCGAGCGATCACTGTGCGCACCGGGTGGACTCGAGAGGGTGAATCGATGGGAGGAGAGCGCCAGGCTCCGAAGTCGAGTCCTACTTGAGAACAGAATTTGTGTCGCGAAGATGCTTGCGGACCCGGACTTGCTCGTGATGTTTGCGTAGTAACTGCCGCCGAATGACGTCGCGATCTTCGGCCACGATACGCACCAACCGATCGACATCCTCCGCATGCTCGCGAACCAATTCGGATAACTTTGCCATTTGGCTTTCGAGATGTTCGACCCGCCGGAGCGCATCGGCACTGCGGTCAACTGCCGGCTTCTGAGCCGCCTTTTGCTTCACCAGAGACGTGACCAGTACATCCCGCATTATGCTCACTCCTTTGCTCGAATACTCACGAATTCTTCCAGGCCATAAGCCGTAGTATCGTCTCAGATTCTTAGGATGTCAACGAGTCTGCTTTCTTTCTATTTTCTCTACGTCCTGCTACAATTCGCCGCAATGCAAAATATTTTCACCATGGTGCTGGCAGGCGGAAAGGGCGAACGGCTCAAACCGCTCACCGAGCATCGGGCGAAACCGGCGGTTCCCTTCGGCGGAAAATATCGCATTATCGATTTCACGTTGAGCAATTGCCTCAATTCCGGGCTTCGCAAAGTTGCCGTCCTGATCCAGTACAAATCCCATTCACTCGACCGCCACATCCGCACAGGCTGGAACATTCTCAACGCCGAACTCGGCGAATACATTGCCTCGATTCCGCCCCAGCAACGGATCAGTGAAGAATGGTACCAAGGCACTGCCGATGCCGTCTATCAAAACATGTTTCTGCTCGACACCGACCAGCCCGATTATGTGCTCATCCTTGCCGGCGACCACATCTACAAGATGAACTATATGGAGATGTTCCATTGGCTGATCGCCAAAGGCGCCGATGCGGTAGTCGGCGCGATCGATATTCCGATCGAAGAGGCCCATCGTTTCGGCGTGATGAGCGTGGATGAGGATTTCAGGATTACGAATTTCGAAGAGAAGCCGGAGCATCCGACGTCGATTCCCAACGACCCGTCCCACGCCTTTTCGTCGATGGGCATCTATCTGTTTCGCACCAAAGTCCTCCGCGATTATCTGATCGCCGATGCCCAGGAGGGGGGGACTCACGACTTCGGAAAAAACATTATTCCAAAGATGATTCACGATCGGCGTGTCTACGCCTACAAATTTGTCGATGCCAACAACAAAGATGTGAAGTATTGGCGGGATATTGGAACATTGGAAGCCTACTGGGAAGCGAATCTGGACCTCGTCGCAGTGGATCCCCTCTTCAATCTTTACGACCAACAGTGGCCGATTCGAACCTACCAAGGGCAATTTCCACCGGCCAAATTCGTCTTTGCCCAAGACTACCTGGGCGGCAGGATGGGCGTGGCGCTGGATTCAATCGTCTGCGGCGGCTGCATCATTTCCGGCGGTCGTGTACAAAACTCCGTGCTGTCGCCGAACGTTCGTGTGCAGGACCATGCGGATGTCCGTGAATCGATCGTCATGGAAAACGTCGTCATCGGCGCGCAGAGCCGAATCAGACGGGCCATCATCGACAAAGACGTCACCATCCCTCCCCAGTCTGAAATTGGCTATAACCGAGAAGCCGACGCCCAGCGATTTACCGTCACCGAGTCCGGCTTAGTCGTGATTGCAAAGGGAATGAAACTGAATGCCTCCCTCGATTCATCCGGTTGATCTGATTCTCGCCCTTCGCGACAAGCACTTGACCCCTGCCATCGTGTTCCTCACGTCTCGCCGGGCCTGCGATGAAGCGATGCAGTCCTTCGACCATAGCCACATCGTCCTTCCACCGCCTCGCCAGGAGGCCATCGCCGCCGTGCTGGACAAGGTGATCGCCCAATATCCCAGTATCGCCGAGCACCCGCTCATTCCGACCGTCCAACGCATCGGTGTAGCGGCCCACCACGCAGGCCATCTGCCCTCCTGGAAAATCGCAGTTGAAGAGCTGATGCGTCATGGCTGCCTTGATGCGGTGTTTGCCACGACCACGCTGGCGGCCGGGGTCGATTTCCCTGCGCGGACCGTCATCATCACACAATCCAGCATTCGCAAATCGCGCGACTTCATGGACTTGACGATCGGCGAGGTGCAGCAAATTGCCGGCCGCGCGGGACGCCGGGGAAAAGACCTCGTGGGCTTCGCCATCGTCACCCCCTCGCCCTACATCGATCTGAATGTGCTGACCAAAGGCTTCACCGGCCATCCGGAAGCCATCAACAGCCAATTCCTCATCAGTTACCCGATGGTGTTGAACCTGTTAAAGGCGCATCCGCTGGATCAAATCCAGCCGATTCTCGCCAAAAGCTTTGCGCAGTTTCAGCTCAACCAGCGCGCCGAGGTGTTGCAACGAAAACTGGACGACCTGGGCGAGCAGATGGAACCGTTTGGGCCGCGGGTCTGCACCGATTGGATCACCGAATGGCAGACCTTCGATCAGGTACGCCGACAGAAGTCGCACCGTGCCCCCATCCGGAGGCACGAACCGCCGGAAGTCGCCGCGCGCTTTCACTTTCTCACCCCCGGGCGTGTGGTCGGCTTCGCCCGTGGCCGAGGCGTCGTCCTGCGGCAGTATCGCAGCAAAGGACAGAAGAGCCCGATGATCACGGCGTTGCGTGAGGATGGAGGTATTACCGAATCACCCGCCTCCACCGTAACCGAAGTATCGGACCGTATCCTTGACTGCGTGGATGCCCCGGTCTATCCCTGGTGCACACCTGACAGTGTGGAAGATTTGCTCCATCAGCTGGAAGAGTTACCCGGCAGGCTGCCGGAGCTTCCCATCCTGATTCCAAAAGATGATGAACCGATTCCGGATGCCATCGTGCAGACCCTGGGCGACTTCGCCTGTCCGACCTGTCCTTCTCGTTCCGCCTGTCAGAGAGATTATCCTATCGCTGCGAAACTTCGGCAGGAACAGCATCGGCACGTTAAATCGATCCAGGCCCTACGCACAAGTCTCTGGCACCGCTTCCAGGAAAAGATCGACGTCCTGCAAGAGTTCGGCTATCTCACACCGACGGCCCATCTGACCGAGGATGGCGAATGGGCCAGACTGATCCGCATCGACCACTCGCTGCTCATTACTGAACTGCTCAGGGCCGGCGCCTTCAACGGAGCCGACCCTGCGATGCTGGCCGCTGTCATGTCCAGCATCGCCCACGATGACGATCGCCCCGGCGCATTTCCTCGCGTCAGTTCTGGGCTCGCTTCGCTACTCGGGCAGGTCAGAAAGCTGGCGGTCTCACTCTCGCCGCATGAAGATCCCCCGCTCTTGCGGGCCGACATTGCGGCGGTGACGGAGCGCTGGATCGGCGACCCGACTCTCACGTGGATCGGCCTCTGTAAAAGCACTACCATGGCCGAAGGGGATATCTATCGACTCCTAGCGCGAACCCTGGAATTTCTCTCACAGTTACACACGCTGAAGGTTACCCATCCGGGATTGGCAGACACAGCGTCGCGCGCCATCGCCGCCTTGCGCAGGGGTGTGTTGGAGGAATTACCGTGATGTGTCGAAAGTCAGAACGTCAAAAGTCATCAAGTCTCAGAGAGACATTCGACCTGATGACTGTCAGACCTGAAGGACTATCTTACAAACCATGACGACCGAAGAACTCGAACAACTCCTGGCCCAACAACCGATCGCCCTATTGCACCGCCTGGCGCGCGGGCGTGTTCAACGGCATTTCCGCGCAGGCAAACGCCGCTTGATCGAAGTCTTGCTGCGCCACTCTGCCGAAAACCGCGCAGGGTTCGAGTCCGATTTGATGACCTTAATCGGCGAAAAACCGACTCGCACCGCGCCCCCCCTTCCGCAAGCCCCAGCTCCGCGAAAGCCTAAATCCCCGGCGCCGCAACGCCGCACCACTCACAGATCGGTTGAGCCGGAATCCCATGAGCCAGGCGTGACGCTCTCCAGCTGGTTGGAAGGACTGGGAGTGCCGCCGCCCAAGACCTTTGTCGCGGATGCCTGGCAAGAAGAGGCAATCGCCAAACTAAGGGAAGGCGACGTCGTCGTTAGTGTCCCGACCGGAAGCGGAAAAACTTATGTCGCGGTCGAGGCAGCCCGTCGCGCCATCGCGGAGAATCGGACGGTCATTTATACCTCACCACTTAAGGCCCTCTCGAATACCAAATACACGGAATTTTCAAAAATCTTCGGCGCAGACCAGGTCGGCATTCTGACCGGAGATCGTCGCGACAATGGGCAAGCGCCCCTTCTGATTATGACAACGGAGATCTTGCGAAATCTGCTCTACGATGCAGGAGGCGGTGAGATCGACATCCGGTTGGATACGTTAGGTCTGGTGATTTTGGACGAGTCGCAATATATCGCCGACCCGGAGCGAGGTGTGGTCTGGGAGGAAACGATCATCTTCTGCCCGAGTCAGGCGCGTATGCTCCTACTCTCCGCCTCGATCGGCAATCCACACGACATTGCCGAGTGGCTCACCTCGATCAGAACGACTCCCTGCCACTTAATCCGTCACAGCACGCGCACCGTGCCGCTTCGCGCCGGCTATTTACATCCGAACGGCAAGCTCACCCCGCTCTTCCGCACCGTCGGCATTCCGCACGGCCACCCAACGCATCTCCATCCGGAAGCCAAACGGCTCTTCCTCCAATACGAAGACGAAACGCTGCCGTCGGGACGCCGACGGTAAACTAGCAGGATGCTCAAACTGGTTTGTTTTGTTTATTTGGTTGATTTGGTTCATCTGGTTATTTTCGTTTAACCAAATAAACGAGAGAACCCAGACAAACCAAATAACAGTCATCTTGGGCTGGCAGACTTTTTCAGCATCCTGCTAAAACGTGAAGTTGATACCGGCTGTGAACCCATGGCGAAGAGAATCGAATTGGGTCAGTGGATACTCTGCTGAGCCGGTCACGCCATAAACCGTCAACTTCCCGTCAACCGCATGGTTCCACCAGACACGGTAGCCGACATTCAGTCCGATGTTCTTCGTAAACATAAACCTGGCGCCCAGGTCGGCATCCGCTCCAACACCGATACCCAACATGGAAATACTCGGATTTTGCTGAAGATTATCTCTCAGGTGATGAATGTCCTTGTTCTCCACGATACTCACTGGAAGCAGTGCTACGCTTCCCAACAAACTGAATTGCCTGGTCAGACGATATTCCGTCCGACCACCAAGGCGAATCGAATACCAATTTGTTGTGTTGGTAATCACCTTCACACCGTTATCGATTGACGTACCAAGCGCACAAAGTGGTTGTGGGCCAGGCGTTGACGGTTCTAAATCGATTGTAGACCCCGCCGAAGTACAGGTTACCTGCCCCAGACCTACTGCAGAATATTTCGTGTGCCAATACTGAAACCCACCGAACACATCCATCCATCCTCGATGGTTGGCAAAACTTTTCACTCGTCCGCCGACATCTGCGTTGAGATACCACATGCCGTCGCCGCTTAGGTTACTGATTGTTCGAGAGGAAGGATTTCCACCATCAGCTGCCAGATAGTCGTCGTCTGTGAGACGTCCGCCACCGATACCAGCAACGCCGATATTGAGGCGCCCGAATAATTGCGGCGTGAACCAGTATGTGCCGGCAAGATCAAGAACGTTCGTCCCAACATCCTTATAGGTGAGCTTTGAGGTCGGATTCCCCAGCAATGGGGATGAAGATGACGCATTGTGTGCCCAACGCGTATCTCCTGTGCTGATCCACGTGCCGGCTGCAAATTCGAACCGTTGGCGTGATTCCTCGATCGACTCTTGTGCCTCAACAACCTGCGTGCCCAATAACAGACCACAGAGCGATAGCCCGATAGCTGATACGGCCCTTAGTTTCCCCGTCCATCCCCTCATTATCGTCTCGCGCCGCCTCGCTGAATAATCACCGTATCCACACAGCGCTGCACGGTTTCAGGCATCACTCGTTGGCAGGCGCTCCGAATCTCATCTTCCGCAAATTGCCCCTGAAGGCTGATTGCCCACCATACCAGCCAGGTTCCCAGGAGAAAGACAAGTAGCGTGCCGACCACCCATTGCACGACAAGCCGAACCACACTCAATGAGCCTCTCAGCCCAACCTGGGCATAGGTTCCTGTTCGAATTTCTTCTTGGTCAGTCAGCTCGCTAGACGGCACCAGTGTAGGCTTCATGAGGACTATCCTAACCGAGACAGGAAATTCTGAACATCGTTTTCCCTTTCTTGGTTATACGTTTCAGCCCAGTTATTCATGAATGTTTCCAGGTTAGTTGGTAAGATCTGGCTCAGGCGAGACCCGAGTCCCTTGACCCACCAGCCCTGCGACCTGTATAACCGCTGGCTACTGCAACCGCGGTAAGTGCTGAGTTCTGAGTCTTGAGTGCTGAGTTATAAGAAAGAGCAGAGGGCGAGCGATCCCCTGGATTCTGCCATTATCCCTGATCCGCAATTGACAACTTAGAACTCATAACTCAGACCTTATAACTTCTTCTGAAGGCGCCCGTAGCTCAATGGATAGAGCACTAGACTACGGATCTAGGGGTTGGGGGTTCAAGTCCCTCCGGGCGCACCACATCCCAGGAAGGCTAAAGACTGAAGGCTGAAGTGTTCGGTACTTCGAACTGCTTACTCGCCCTTCTTTCACCAGTCCCACTTGAGTCAGGTATCACCGATCGCGGCAGATCTGTGCCGAATAACGCCGGCTACGCCTGTGGTGTGTTGAGCAGGCGATTAATCACACCATCCAATTGCTCCCACATGATGGTCTTTGAGACCATCGCCTTGATATTGGAGGCAAGACTTGCTGCCTGTGCGGTCGGAGACAGATGCCCCGACACCAACACCACCGGCAGATTCGCACGGATCTGTGCCAGAGCATGCGCCACTTGCAGACCGGACATTCCCGGCATGTTGTAGTCCGTCACCACTACATCGAACCCGTCCGGGTTGGCGCGAACCGCGTCCAATGCCTCTGCCGCCAGCATACAGCCGGTGACTCTATAACCCCGCGGTTCGAACCAGGCCCGGACAAGCTCCACTAACATCGCCTCATCATCCAGATAGAGTAGATGGCGGATTCGACCCTGCGTCTCAGCTGGTGAAACTTTGACCGGCTCGCCCTCGTAGGCTCGTGCCTCTGCAGCAGGAAAATACACAGAAATAGTCGTACCTCGGCCAGGATAGCTATCCACAACGATGGCGCCTTCATGTCCTCGAACGATGCCATGGACCAGGCTCAACCCGAGACCAGTCCCCTGCCCCACAGGTTTGGTGGTATAGAACGGCTCGAAAATGCGCGATATAGTATCGGCATCCATACCACACCCGGTATCCCGCACGGACAGGCAAGCATAGTGGCCCGGCGGCAATGTCGCAAAAAGACTGTGTAACGGTTGGTTCAGCCTGACCGGCGCCAGACTCACCGAGACTTTACCCGATTGGTTGTTCAGCGCATGCCAGGCGTTCGTACACAGATTCATCAGGACTTGATGGATCTGTGTAGCGTCGGCCAAAACTTGCGGCGTGGCCGCATCGAAAGTTAACGTCAGCTCTACGTTCGCAGGGATGGTGGCTCGCAGCAAATCGAGGGCTTCGTTCACCACCGGCTGAAGGGCCATCACGGTCCGCGGCAGCGTTTGCTGATGGCTGAACGTGAGGATCTGATGGACGAGGCGGGACGCTCGGTCACTGGCTTCCAAAATCCTCATGAGGTTCGGCTGTACCGGATGGTCGGAAGCGACCTTTGTAGTGGCCAATTGGGCATTACCAAGAATGGCAGTGAGAATATTATTGAAGTCATGTGCGATACCACCTGCCAATTCCCCAATCGCTTCCATTTTCTGCATCTGGCGGATCTGATCCTGAAAAGCCTGCAGGGCAGCCTCCGCCTGTTTGCGCTCGGTAATATCGCGAACAAACGCATAATCGAGCTCCTCACCCTCGTGCAGAACATAGTTGGCCACAACCTCCACCGGATAGGTCTCGCCTGACTTGCCGCGATGCCGCGTCTCGAGACGAAGAAATTTCGTGTTTTTAAACTCCTCCCAGAATGTATTCCAGGTTGCCTGTGGAAAGTTCGGATCGATGTCCATCACCGACTTCGTCAACAACTCCTCTTTGGTATAGCCCAACCGGCGACAAGCAGATTCGTTGACGTCCAGAAAATGTCCGTCTTGGGCGATGACAAAAATACAGTCGGTGGCATGATCGATGGCATACTGCGTCCTCCGTAGCCGGCTATCCGCCAGCTTGCGCTCAGTGATATCAGTGGCCACGCCGAGTACATGGTTGACCCGCTCGTCCTCACCCTCGATGGGACGCTTCACCGTCTGAAGCCACCGCACCTGGCCGGCCGCGTCCGTGATCTTTTCTTCGGAGATCACATGCTCTTGCATTGTGTCCATCACTTTGAGATCGACCCGACGGAACTGCTCTACCTCGTCATGGTTCATATTGAAGGTAGCATCGGTCTTGCCGATGAGATTCTCCACCGTCGTCCCATATACACCCGCAACAGCCTTGTTTACCAACGTAAACCGCCCCTCCCGATCTTTGACAAAAACGAGGTTGGGGTTGATGTCGATGACTTGTCGAAGGAAGGCTTCCGACCGTTGCGTGCGTTTTTCCGCCTGTTTGCGCTCGGTGATATCCCGCATGATGGCACAGCTGTATTCTTTTCCTGCAACCTGGAGATAATTCACGGTCGTTTCTGTCTGGAGGACTGAGCCATTCTTCCTCCGATGCGCCGACTCGCAGGTGATACTCCCCCGCTGTTTCAGCTCCGCCCAATGGGCAGGCCAAGACTCGACGGAAATGCTCGGGTCGATATCGGATACCGATTGCGCAAGCAGTTCTTCCCTCGAATAGCCGAGTAACCGGCAAGCTGCGTCGTTGACGTATGTAAACCGGGCGGCCGGATCGATCCAGAAAATCGCCTCCGACAAACACTCTATCGTCGCCTGCATTAAGAGTCGCTGCTCTTCCGTTCTCTTGCGCTCCGTAATGTCCTGAATCCTACCCAAGTGCCTGACGGGGTTCCTTCGATCATCGTATTCGATATGCTCAAGCCCCTGGACCCAGCGTTCCTCTCCATCGTTGACACGGACAATGCGGCATTGATAATCGATCAGCGTTTTCTCAGACACCTCTTGAGAACGATACTCGATACATTGCTCCTGAGAGCTGGGATGAAGCAACTCAACCCATTCATCCAACGTGCGAAGAGATGTTTCATCGATGCCAAAGATCTTATACAGATCCGGCGAGACCCTCCACGTTCCCGTCGCCAAATCAATCAAATAGCTGCCAGGATCGATCGCTTGTTGCGGTTCAGGCAACACCTGTTCAGTCCTCCGCAGCGGCTCTTGCGTCTTGATGGAATCAGTCCCCTCCACCGATTGGGGAGTTCTTTGTGTAGTCATGATTGGCAACACTTCCGACAGATTGTTTCCAGGCTCACACGCCTCCGATTTCGGTTCGTCTATCTTCAAGATAACGGTGACAGGATCCCCCTCCGGAGCAGATACCAGTTGCAACGGTCACAGCAAATTGCCGCACTCCACTTCGACATCAGCCGACAGACCTATAGCTCTGTCGATCATGGCAAAGGCAGCTGCGTGGCACTACCGGCTGAACGATACGCCGTTCCAATAAGGAAAGAATCCCTACTTTAGGGGGGATAGGTAGCGGGTGCTATTTTCACCAACTGACAGGGCTTAGGTGGGCTTGCGAACAGTACAAAACCTAGGAGTTAGGGCAAGAATCACTGGTCACAGCGTTTTCCTCTTTCTTTCTTGTCCTGCCCCACTTACGATACAGCCTATACACTGAGGGGCCCTGCAACATGTCAGGATTATCGCTCAATCAACTCGAACAACTTGTTCATGGTAACCACTGGGATCCCCTTGCGATTCTTGGAGCCCATCCGATGGTTCAAGGTAATGCTACTCTCGTTGAAATCCGATGTTTCCTACCCGAAGCCAGCGACGTTGCCCTGCTATCCAGTCCAAAGAGTCAGGAACCTGTTTCCATGAAACGCATCCATAAGGATGGTCTGTTCGAGGCAATCGTACCGGGCCCTCTGGAAACCAACCTCTATCGGCTCCGCGTAACCGACTACGCAGGGCAGGTAACCGAACGGCATGATCCCTATGCCTTTCCACCTCTCCTTACTGATTTCGAGCTGCACCTTTTTACCGAAGGCACTTTCTTCAAAGCCTACGAGACGATTGGGGCCCATCTCAGAACAGTCCAGGGGATCGCTGGGGTCCATTTTGTCGTCTGGGCGCCAAACGCCCTGAGGGTCAGTGTCGTGGGAGACTTCAACCAGTGGGATGGCCGCCGCCATCCCATGACCAACCGTGGGGTCAGTGGCCTCTGGGAACTCTTCATCCCAGAACTCACGGACGGCACACTCTACAAGTTTGAAATTCGATCGCGCCACCACGACACTCCCCTCCTCAAAGCCGATCCCTATGCTTTCGTATCGGAACTGCGCCCCAAGACTGCATCGATCGTATCTGCACCTGCCACCTACAATTGGAAAGACCATTCCTGGATGACGACGAGGGCCCAGCAAAATCCGCTGGCCACCCCCCTCGCAATTTATGAGGTCCATCTGGGTTCCTGGATGCGTGTCACTGAAGAAGGCAATCGCTGGTTGACTTATAAAGAACTGGCAAATAATCTCATCCCTTACGTGAAGAATATGGGCTATACCCATGTTGAATTACTGCCTATTGCCGAGCACCCTTTCGATGGATCTTGGGGATATCAAACCACCGGTTACCTTGCCATCACTAGCCGGTACGGATCCCCAGAAGACTTTATGGCCTTCGTCGATACGGCACATCAGGCCGGAATCGGTGTGCTAATAGATTGGACCCCGGCGCACTTTCCAGACGACCCCCATGGGCTTGCCCAGTTCGACGGCACGCATCTCTACGACCATGCCGACCCACGGCTCGGATACCACCCTGACTGGCACAGCCGCATATTCAATTACGACCGCGTTGAGGTCAGAAACTTTCTGTTGAACAGCGCGCTCTTTTGGCTGGATCGCTACCATATCGACGGTCTACGGGTCGATGCCGTCGCGTCAATGCTCTATCTCGATTATGGACGGAAAGAAGGAGAATGGATTCCCAATCGGTTCGGCGGGCATGAAAATATCGGAGCAGTCACGCTCCTGAAAGACTTGAATGTCCTGGTCCACCGAGATTTTCCAGGGGCGATGACCATCGCAGAGGAGTCCACCTCTTGGTCGGGAGTCTCACGCCCTACCTATGCTGGCGGACTAGGCTTCACGTTCAAGTGGAATATGGGGTGGATGCACGACATACTGGAATACTTCAGCCATGATCCCGTCCACCGCCCCTTTCATCAGAATCAAGTAACGTTTGGCCTCCTCTATACCTTCAACGAAAACTTCGTTCTGGTGCTCTCGCACGATGAGGTGGTGCATGGGAAGAAATCCCTCCTCGATAAGATGCCCGGCGACGATTGGCAACGCTTTGCGAATCTCCGCGCCCTCTATGGCTTCATGTACGGGCATCCCGGCAAGAAAATGCTGTTCATGGGCGGAGAGTTCGGGCAATGGAATGAGTGGAATCACGACACCAGCCTGGATTGGCACCTTTGTGAATTCGATCGGCATGCGGGGATCCAGCGGCTCGTACAAGACCTGAACCGGCTCTACCGCCAAGAGCCGGCTCTGTACGAGCTCGATCATGACTGGACTGGTTTTCAATGGGTCGATTTTTGCGATGCCACGCAATCCGTAATCGCCTTCGTGCGAAAGGCTAAGGATCAAAACGATCAGATATTGTGCTTGTGTAACTTCACCCCCGTTCCCCGCCACCACTATCGAATCGGCGTGCCGACCGAAGGTCACTATTCTGAGCTATTGAATAGCGATGCGTCAGTCTATGGGGGAAGCAACGTGGGAAATCTAGGAGGGCTCCGTACAAGCGCGATACCGTCTCATGGCATGCCCCATTCGCTCTCGCTTACACTCCCGCCTCTCTCGGTGTTATTTCTCAAACGAATCTGATTCCGCAGAATGCTGAAAAAGCCTCTGTTCTCACCCACCCACCCATGTGCGCCAAGACGCACCTTTCACCAAGCGGCGTTCTCGCATCGTTCAGACCCTCAACGTACCGCACCAGGGAAAAGAGCTGTTCCGACAGCTCGGGGTTGGGTGGGTGAGAATGCTACGCCTCAGATCTTCACTCGCTGCGGCCTTGCTGACGGACTTTTTGAGCATCCTGCAAGAGGGCTCTCTCGTTGAGAACACGTGCAGGCTACCGAAATTGCATGCCTGTCTCGATGGTGTATCTGGGATTTCTGGAGGGAGCTACCAGGTCCGGAAGGGGCCACAATCGAGATGGATGAACTTCTTGCGCGGATACACCCCGACCCCACCATACTGCAGCTTCAATGCGGCATGCCGAAGTTCGGAAATCTCGACACCAGGGATATAGAAATCGAGGGCCTGGCCTTCGATATGGAGGCTGTGCTGCGCGACTCGCCGACTCCGCTTCACAAGCTGCGCATTGTACTGAGGCGACCGATAGCCGGAAATCACATGAATGTCCTCGGTCGTATAGACGGATTTGTGTACGAGATTGACGTGCTCCAACATCCGCACATCGATAGCGGACACTTCTCCTGTATGATGGCAGCGCATGATGTGATTGACCTCATCCAGAGCAGCCAGGTCATAATTCCCAGCATCATCTCGATAACGGACTCGCAGCCGTTCGCCTGTATGCACGTTGAAGAAGGTGAGTTCGCCGTCAGGAAGGTCGCTCGCTCGCGCAATCGAGGGACACAGAATCTTGCTGCCGAGCAACAGGAGCCCGACAACAGACGTTTTGAGAAATGATCGACGGGTCCAAGACCAAGAATCTGGATGCTGCACAAACTCGCTCCGGGAGAAGGCTCACTGCAGTCTGTCAAGATGATTCTTGCTCTTGTATCAAAAGCCTCTATTTACGTCAATACCTTCCTACTTGTTGGACAGACATGATGCTGTGGCAACAGTGAGGATGCAGCTCGGTCAGTAAGTATCCATCCATCCTGTCGATCTATTCGGCTCATAGTACGCAGCGCATGCTGCTACCCATCGCGATCTTGATTTTCTTCTAGACAGAAGAACCAGACCTAGGTAATATTAAAAACTAATCTGGAAGAGGACTATGGCCACTATCCTTGTTATCGACGACGAAGAATCGATCCGCAGTCTTCTGAAGGAAGTCCTTGAGAGGGCCAACCACCATGTGCTCGAAGCACCTGGGGGGCGCGAGGGGCTGCTCCTCTACCAGCAAAATAAAGTAGACCTCGTCCTCATGGACATTTTAATGCCGGGCACAGACGGCCTTGAGGCCACCCTGCAACTGACGAGGGAATATATCGACGCAAAGGTCATCGCCATGACCGGCGCGCATGGGGATAAGAACTTCCTCGATGTTGCAAAACTCTTCGGCGCTCGCCGCGTCTTCGAAAAACCCTTCGACCTTAACAAACTCCTCCAAGCCGTCAACGAAGAACTCGCCAAGTAGCCACTTCCGTCTGGTTAATCTGGTTTGTTTGGTTGTTTTGGTTTGTCTGGGTAGCTTTTTCATCGAACAGACAAGCCACACCAAATAACGGCCCTCTTCTGCTAACAGCCACGGTCAAGATTGAGCGCCGAGGTCTTTCCGAATAAGACCGCGCATCATGACTGGATCGTTGTAGGCCACTTCGCTCAAGGCATCCATGATATGGAGCTTTTTCGTCGCAACCAACTCTTTGGCCTTCAGATAATTTTTCGCGCTGAACCGCGCCACAGCAGGCTGACCGTTCACAATCTGGCAGGCCAGAACTTCACCATTGACCGCTAAGGTCCCCCCCTGCTCAACCAGCATCTTGGCCTGTGCCGGAGTAATGCCGTGGAGCTCCGCAAACTCCTCCACTCCTCCCGTCTCAACCAACCGACCGTCCGGCATAATACAGAGCCGCTTGAAATGGGGGGACCAATCCTTGCGGAAATCGATGTACTTGATATCCCCGCCCTTGGCCACAGCCCGATCCAGCGTTCGGTAATCGATGCCAAGATTTTTCTGCTCCAGTTTCGCTTGTAGCTCCTCCGGCAACGTTCGATGAAGCACCATCACAGCCACCTCACTGAGCGGAATGCTGCGCGCGTGAGCCAATTGCTCCGCCTCGGCAAATTGCATCAGATCCAACGTCCAGGTTTGCTTGGGAGACTCGCCTGTTGGATCGACCCGGCAGGCGAACAACCCTCGTGTCAGGATCCCTCCGGTCTGAGGATATACATAGATTCCTCCTTCGGTGAGCAGATTGGTCATCGTCTCCAATGGGATTTCATAACTTTCTGACAAGACCTTCGCATGGGCGGCAAGATCCTCCTGGTAGGTCATGGCGCAAACTGTCACGTTCCCAGGCGCATCGAACTCTGAGTAGTCCTCGACAATGTTATAGAGGACTGCTGGCTTTTGTTTCCCGGCCTTTTTCTTGATCTTGAACATGGCTCAGCTACGCCTCATATCTTCTAGTATTTCTTCTGAACAACCAACCTTCAGCATCCACGTCTCAGCACGCAGCACTTCCCTATCCCTTAGGCTTCAGATGCTCATAGGGCGGCAGTGTCATCAACCGCCCATCCTCCACGGGGCCGCCGATCGTGAAGTGATAGAGAGATTGCAGGTTCAGCCCTTTCACCGCGATAATCTCGTGCACCGGATCGTCAAAGAAACAGCCGATCCCGGTAGCCCGCATTCCTGCTGCCTCTGCTTCCAGGTACAACACCTGTCCTAGCAATCCGGCCTCCCAGAATAGACGTGGATACCACCAGGCGCCCCCTTCCCGCAACCGCCCCTCGAACTCTGCCACCATGCCGAACGAGAACGCGCTGTCACCGGCGATGTCTTGATGGCAACTGACTTGAATGGCCAATTTCTTCGCATCCCCTTCAAGCAACCAGTAGAGAGGCAGACCTTCCGGGCAACCAGGCGCCGGAGACCAGACCAGCTCCGGATTCATGGATTGCTGAAGGAACGGCAGCTTCATTGGGTCACGGACCAGAACATACAACCCCGGCCTGAGGCCGTCGACGCGATGGACAAAGAGCAGTAAATGAATCGCCGGATTATAGGACCACACGTCCCATGGCATCGGTCGTTCCAATTGCGGTCGATCCGCACAAGGCATCACCCGCTCCATCATGCGAAAGAATGTCGCCGATGAGATTGATGTTTTGCCATCGAACGACACGGCGCTTCGGCGCTGGCGAATGATCTGGCCCGCGGACGGGCCAGCGTCGTTCGTCTCTAGTGAAGCGTGAAGCGTATCGGATATGGGAACCGAACTCGTTGGAAGGGATATTGACAGCTTCTCAACCAGCACCTTCCATGATGCCGCTGCTACCTCATCAATAATGTCCCAATGCACTCCATGCTCACCGCTCAATTTATTAGCCTTGCCATGCCAGAGTCCAGCAGCCAATTCTTTCACGACAACTGGATCGAGGAACAACGGCATTTCCGGATCATCGCGCTTCACGAACAACGCTTCACGCTTCACGTCCCCAGATGGCCATACCACCGCCAGGCAATCAGGATGCTCAGACTCAACACCTGCAAAGTCCTCCACCCTATCGGTGCCCAATAACAACCCGACAGTGTCTTGATCCACGCCGTCTAGTAAAGCCATATGCCATCCGAGTGTCGCCGCGGCAATCCGCACAGTCCCGATCGCATGGCCGACATCATGGTTGCAGTACCGGAATGCCCGTTCACCATACTTCCAAGCTTCTCGCCAGTGAACCGAGGTTAAACCGAAGAGAAACGCACCGGAAGGAAAGGGAGACAACAGCCGAGCGATCTGTTCAGCGGGAAATCCAGCGCGCAACTCCAGTCCATGCTCTTTCGGCGCATAGTGATAGAGGCCAGGTGCGAGATCGAGGCCCTCGAGCCTGGGCAACACAACGTAGCCCTCGGTTGGATGCAGGTTGCCGGACGATGGATTGTTCCTCAGCGCCCACTCCGATTCCCCTGCCTTTTTCCAAGCTGAGAGCCCAAGTGCAAGCTCAAAGAAACGGGACAGCGTACGGACGTTGACTGGCTGGGAAGCAACCGCCCCAGGCAGGTAGATCGCATCGTAGTCGGGCGAGACAGGGTCTTCGTCCGGCATCAGCAGTGGAAGGGACAGGAGCGGCGCTCCCTCGAATCGCCGAAAGGGATCAGGCTGGTTCGCCCAGTCCAAATACCCAAGCGCGCGAGCATAGCGATTGAAATGATGCTTGGTCTGCACATGGTAATGAATGACTCGATCGACGGGATCGGTCGAAACAGGCTCGAAAGATGAAGTAGAAGCTGGCTTTTCTGTACTCATCGTAATGATGAAGGCAGTCTACAGAGCGGCAACAAGAAAAGTAAACGCGCGATAACAAGAAGTCTGCATAATACTGCTTGTCCGTCCCGTCTCTGCACATCATTGACCTCCTTTTCCGTCCCCGCGTATGCTGTAGCCCGTCAATCAAGGAGAACGACATGCAATTCGATGCAGCGCTTGCCGCACAAGACACGTTCCTTCGAGCCGAGGCTGAACTTGGTCCAGACTGGGATACGGCAGTTGAATTGGAAGCCATCTTTTCCTCCAATGCCGGATCGACAGCGCGTGAGGCCTATGAAGGCTTGCTCGCTCTTGCCACTCGCTACCCGAAGGCCCATTCCTACCAGGCCTTCTGTATCTTCATCACCTGGCAACAGGTGACAGAGGAGACTATTGCGCACCATTTCCAAACAGGAATGAGACTCTGTGAAGCGTTCCTTCTCTCCCCTGAGTCAAAAGATCCGCAGGACATAGCCTACGTCACCGAACTCTACGGGTCATATCGCGACGGGTTAGGGCTCGATGAAGAGGATGAGATTCAAGTCGAGTTTAGAAAAGACACACCGAAAGGTGGAGACTAGGACCAAGAAGTGCTGAGTGTCGAGTGCTGAGTTAGTGATTGTCGGATACAGAGCGCTGATCGCTGACAGAATAGGGTTCTGGATCGGATTCATCATGCCCGCAATGTGGACAAGGCATGCAGACCGGCCCATCGCAACAATGGTAAATGTATTCCCGACCGCATCGTCTGCAATTTGTTTGTGCCATGCTTAAGTTCGCACAGTAGCAAACCTCCAGCCTTCCCACAAGAGCCAATACATGTCCGACGACGACAAACACCGCGCGCATATTTTTCTTCACCGCGGCCAACTAGCACAGGCCAGAGCAGCATACGAGCAGGCCGTCGCGGATGATCGCCTGGCCAATGACCAGCGTGGCCTCTCCGATTCGCTTGGGAATCTGGGCAACGTCTGCGCCCTTTCCGGCGATCTGATTCGCGCAGAAGCCTGTTACAGAGAAGTGCTCACGATCCAACGGATAGAATGCAACCAGCAGGCCGTCGCCCACACGCTGGTGAATCTCGGCAATCTGCACATTGGCGCCGACCATCCTGAAAAAGCCCGCCCCTATTACCTGGAAGCGATGGATCTTCTCCACACCTTGAAAGACGATCGCGCGCTCGGCATTCTTCATAACAACCTCGCGCTTCAAGAGGCCCGCGAAGGTCAATGGGAGCAGGCGGTTACGTCATTCAAGCAAGCCCTCGACCATCACCGGGTCGTCGGGAATGAAGAAGGCCTTGCGGTGACCTATAGCCAACTTGGCAAGTGCTTTCTCGACCAAGGCGACCTGACCAGAGCTGAACGCTGTCTCAACAACGCTTCAGAACATTACATCAAGCTCGGCAACGAACCAGCCGAAGCCGCAGTGCTCCGACTCCTCGCCACGCTGTACGACCGCCGTCAGGATCGTGTTTCAGCACGGCGCTGTCTTGAACGCGTGGTTGCTCTCGACCTGCGATACCGGCTGCCTGAGTTACAGACCGACTCGGCCTATCTAGCAAAATTGAATCACTCCGATTAGTCTCTCATTCCTCACCCGCCATCCCAACAACCTTCACTCACTGTCCAGCATTCTCCCACATTCCGCCAAACCCAACCCCTGCGTAGTTGTGGACAGAATTCAATCCTCTGCTACCTTTGGGGAGTCAACGATTGCATCAAGTTTCACCATGAAATCACCGATACGATCGTGAGGTGGATAATACATGCGATTTTTCGCTCGAGTCCTCACCGCATCGGTTCTCATGTCGCTCATAACTACTGCATCCTTGCATGCGGCAGAAGTCTCGCCCGCGATCACCGTCGGCACGCAAGAGGTCGGTCTCAGCGCCGGCTATTTGCTTCCCCATCGCCTCACACAGGACCACACAACCAAGCAACAAGGTCCGGCCTTCATGCCCTCTTGGATGATGACTATCACCGATCCCTTGGGCGACAGTTGGTATCGCGGGCAGGTCTCGATCGGCGCCGAAATGGTCTATATCCAGTTCCGGGAACCGTTTCTTACGCACGGCTTCGGCTTCACCCCGAAAATCAAATACAGCTTCGTCGCGTTGGACCGGATTCGGCCCTATGCAGAATTCGCCGGAGGCCCCTTCTGGACCGATCTCGCCGGAAAGATCCCGGAAGAATCCAGCCGGTTCAACTTCGTCTTGACGGCAGGATTCGGAGTCTCCTATTTCCTGACCGATCGCGCAGCTCTCAATGTCGGCTATCGTTTTCACCACATTTCGAATGCCGGCACGCGCTACCCGAACATCGGTCTCAACGCCAGCCTGCCCTTTGGCGGCTTCTCATTTTACTTTTGAACCAGGAGACAACCAAATGATGGGACAAATCGCTTCTCGACCATTGATCGGTGGCATACTGACCATGGCCTTAGGCTTGGGAACCGGCTGCTCCCATTGGATCGAACTCGCGGCTCCCACGGACACCACGCCGTCTGCCAGCGCAACAGTAGCCACCGATGCGCGAGTGCCTCTCCTACTCGAGACGATTCGGGTAACTCACAACGGGTCATCCGTCGCTCCACCCGCCATTCTCGAACGGCAGGTACTCGGCGCTATCGAAGCCACGCACCTCTTCTCTCAACATTTTCAATCAGGGTACATGCAACCAGCGGCAAACCAGACTCACGTGACTGTACGTCTAAACATCGACAATCTTATCGAGCCCCATGCAGGCCAAGCCGCCTGGCAAGGCTTGCTCATCGGCGCCTCAATGTTTACGCTGGCGCCGTTTATCTCCCTCGATTACGACTACGGAGCACAGATGTCCCTTGAGATGGAACGATGGGATGGACAGGTAAAACGCTACACCGCCACATCCAATGGATCGGCGCACTACAATCTATTCGGCGCAAATCCGGAAGTCATCGAACAGTTAAAAGGTCAGGTCACGGAAACATGTCTGTCCTCACTGCTCAATCAAGTGATTCAAGATTCAAGCTTTTATCTTGCCGGGAGCACCCTCTCTCAAGACCGCCAGATTCGCACTGTTTCGGTCGTAGTCCGTCCCTCACCCAACCGCGCAGTTCCTGTTTCTCGCCCACTCGCCAATGATTCGCTCCGGTAGCTATTCAGAAAACCGTTCGCCCCTGCTTGAGGCCTGGCTCTCTCCGTCTCCTCGGTGGTATCATGCACCCTGCTATTATCAGGAGGATGCCGTGGATCTTGATGCCTTCAAACAAATGGTCGCCAAAAACCCAAAGGGCTTTCTCGGCCGTTACGGGCTCGGAAACAAACTCATCCAGGAAGATGGCAATCTCGAAGAAGCCGTCGAACACCTGACTGTCGCAACCCAGCTGGACCCAACCCATGTTGCGTCACATCTCCATCTTGGACGGGCCTTAATTTCTTTGGGACGGAAGAACGATGCAAGGCCGGTCTTACAAGCCGGTATCGAGGCCGCGCGATCCGGTCGATCCAATGGAGGTGGGGACTTAGTTCCTGAAATGGAAACGTTACTCAGAACCATTGCATGACGAATCGAATCGTAACGGAGCGAGGAGTAACCCATGAAGATTGATGAGGCGAGACAGAGAATCGAGTCGGCGATGACGCAGTACGGGGTTCATGCAGGAGTGGCAATCGATCTTGTGATCAGTGAGGTGAAGTCCGATCTCGGCATTGCCACGGCCAATGAGTTGATCGATGAGTTCGATCTCGAACTCCAATACAACATCGCTCCGATAGAACCGGGATTCTCAAGCAGCTAAACCATGGGCATACAGCATCCCTCACCTCAAATAAGGATGCTCCACAAAGCGGCCTCGTCGTTCGTGAAACGTGACGCGTGAAATATCCGAACCCTGAAATGAACCACGCTTCACGGATTTCGAGAACGATCTTGAGGAGCTTCTCCAGCACCAGACCATGCCGCTAATTTGGTGCGCCATCTCCGGACACGGATATGGTCACGCAGCCCAAGTAGTGCCGGTGCTCAATGCGCTGGGTAGCCTCGTGCCTGGTTTGACTGCCCTTCTCCGCACCGTGGTCCCAGCTTCTTTTTTCCGCGACCGCCTGACGATTCCTTGGAAACTGAGGCCTGAACAACAAGACGTCGGCTGTATCCAAGACGGGCCGCTCAAAATCGATATCGACGCGACCTGGGAAGCGCACCGACAGTTCCATGAAACCTGGGAGGCACGGCTAACCAACGAGATCACTGCCCTGCAGGCTGCATCTCCTTCGCTAGTCATCGCCGATACCCCCTACCTCGCTATCGAGGCCGGCTCCCGCTCACAGATACCAACCCTCGCCTTGGCAAACTTTACATGGGATCTCGTACTCAAGGAATTCTGCCTTGCATCGGACCATTCACGTCAACGGTTGATTCAGTCCATCCGCGGTTCCTATAGCAAAGCCGACAAGGCCCTTCGTATCACTCCTGCCCCCAAGATCGATGTATTCTCCACCATCACTGATATTGGCCCGATAGCCAGCCCCGCCTCCTCTGAACGAGGCAGACTCACCGCGACCCTCGACTTGGCATCCAACGAACGGACCGTCTTGGTCGGATTTGGCGGTATTCCTCTCAGCTCACTCCCGCTTGCACAGATGGAACAATTGCGCCAATATCGCTTCCTCATCGATGGCCCGGTTCCCATGGGATACACCAGAATTCATTCCACAAAGATGCTCCCCTTCTCCTTTAAGACCCTCCTCGCCTCCGTCGATATCATCATGACCAAGCCTGGCTACGGCACCGTGGTCGAGGCAGTGGCGCTTCAACAGCCGATCGTGTATGTCCGTCGGCACAATTTTGCCGATGAACCGCCGCTAGTCGACTTTCTGCATCGCTATGCACGCAGCGTCGAACTGTCGATGGAGGACTTCATGAAAGGATGCTGGGAACCGGCTTTGCAACAAGCCCTGGCCGCATCGGCATCTTTGCTCCCGCCACCTGCAACCGGCGCTGCAGAGGCGGCTGAAGAGATCGTTCGAACGTGGGGTTTCTAGTTTCAGGATCCAGGTTTCAGCGAGACCCAGGAGTTTCACCAATTCCAAACGAACAACCAGAAACATGAAACAAGAAACTCGAAACCTGAAATACACATCCTTTTGCCCGTTCTGTCCTTAGAATGATATAGTCCTGGCAAACATGGGGAGATTTAGCCTTTCCTCCACAGCTCGCTCGCACTATGGACAAACCGTTACAAGATGCCCCCTCAATAATCGAACCGGCTTTGCTGGCCAGAGTGGTCAAAGGCGATCAGCAGGCGTTCAGCCAACTCTATGATCAGTCGAGCACAGTCTTGTTTTCGTTAGCACTCAAGATATTAGGGAATCATGAGGAAGCGGCGGGACTCTTGCGCGATGTCTATTTGGAAATCTGGAGGAAGGTCGCCCGCTATGACGTCGGGCGTGGAACCCCGATCGCGTGGCTGGTCACCCTCACCAAGAGTCGGGCAATCGACCGGGTTCGGGCGAGAACCACTCAAGGCTCTCGCCCAACACGCCTGCTGGAATCCACGCCTCCTGAACCGACGGCTGATCCTAGTCCGATCCCAGTCGAAACCCAGGCCGATCAAAGCCTGCGTGTTGCGGTTAGTACGGCATTGGTTGAATTACCCCCGGCACAGCAACAAGCGATTGACCTCGCTTACTATGAAGGGCTTTCTTACGGAGAAATCGCCGCGCGGCTGAACCAGCCGCTCTGGACAGTCAAGACACGGATTAAGCTCGGCATGTCCAAACTCCGAAATGGCCTCAAACCGTGGGGAAACAATGGTGAGCCTCAATGAAGCATGAAGAACTCGAAGACTCGGTTCCCTTGTATGCTGCCGGTGCCCTCGACCGGACCGAGCGACAGGCGCTGGAAGCCCACTTACTCTCCGGTTGTGCCTCCTGTCACAGCATGCTCAAAGAGTATCAGTCCGTCGCCGCGCTCCTTCCGCTCGCTCTCCCCCAGACAGATCCTCCCAAATCCCTCAAGTCTAAGATTATGGCCGAACGAAGCCCAGAAATAATTCCGGCGAAAGTAATTCCGGTCGATCCGACAAAGCCAAGTCTGGACCCGGGCGATTGGATGGACCACCTCTTTCCTGCCGAAACCCCTGTTCAATCCCCAGCGCTCCCCTGGGCCCTTGGGTTAGGCGCCCTTCTCATCGTGGCGATCGGCGGCTATTTCGCCTGGAGCCTGTGGGCAC
>SWDM01000023.1:0-68769 GCA_005116835.1 Nitrospira sp.
CAGGGTATGCCCGCCCTACGCAAATGCAGGAAGCGCGACTGAAAGGCTATGAAGGGGACTCCTGTCCGGAATGTAACCAATTCACGATGGTCCGAAATGGCGTCTGTCTCAAATGCGATTCGTGCGGAGCGACGTCAGGATGCTCCTAAAATGTGTATCTATTTCAAGAGCACACCCCACCACGGCTCGCACTTTAACCAGCAGAGCAACGATTGCTTTTCCAATATCTAAAGGAGACCCCTCGCGGAAACAATATTTGCCACCACAGTTAAAGACACAGCCAGTTATCTCCAAAGCGCAATCGGCCTGCGCCACTACAATCTCCAAATGGCTGGGGATAGCGAGGAAGAAGCCGGGGAAATCATTATGACCGCCGTAAAACACTGCTCCCAAGCACACACGCTGCCCCTGTCTCGTGACCCCATACAAGCCATCCCTGAACGGAAAAGGACACCTATGCACATCGTACTCACACTGCTCCTGAGCTACATCATCACGACAGACATGAATCTCAATGCCACCCCCGCACTCGCCGGTCCAGCACCGGAAATCGCTATTGTCCAAGATTGGCTGACCCAAGTAGATACCCACCACGATGCCGCAAGCTGGACGTCTGCCTCGCAACATTTCCGCACCATGATCACGCAAACGCAATGGGAGCAAGCCCTCGCCACCTATCGGGCTCCCCTTGGAACACTGATCTCGAGAACCAATCCCGTAATACAACGCACGACCACAATGCCCGGCCTGCCAGACGGGAACTATGCCGGCATCATCTTTCATTCGTCGTTTAGCAAGAAAGCCAATACGATAGAAACCGTAGTTCTGATCAAGGACACGGATCGACAATGGAGAGTCATGGGTTACACCATCAAGTAAGAAAGTCGTACACAGGAGATCCAAAACCATGGCACCCGTGCTCGCTACGCCGACTCCACAGACCCACTGGCTCGCGCGTTGGCGACGACTCGCTAGCGTCACAGACGGTCTCACGCAAGACGACCCTCGATTGCCCACCATCCTGACACTCTTAGAGCAATGCAGCGAGCATTGTCGCGAGGAGAATGATAATGCCTTCATACACATCGCCAAACAGATTACCCACCTCATGGCATTACCCACGCCCCCGACCCTGCCCACCGACATCGAACCGCCCCATCCTCCTGCCTCTCTGCACTAACACCATCACACCCCCATCACGGAGCCCCCATGTCCACACCCCCTTCATTGGTTGAACAGTTTCGACAGGCCCGACGCGTATCTGTCCCGATTCTGGCGATCAACACCCCGGATCCGGCAAGCACCATAGAAACGCTTGTCAACAGCACGCGTCCAAAAGCGACACCGGCCGACAGCTCAGACGCGACGCCGACCAGCGTCGAGTCTCCCTTTCCTATCCTGAAGTGGGATCTCACCCATGGACTCATCGGCCTCAATCAGACTGGCAAGGAACTCCACGCCCAGTACGTGGACACAAACGACCAACAGATGACCTGCGACCCGGTCGAAACCCTCCGGATACTCGAACGAATCCCCGGACGCGCCATTGTGTTCTTCCAAGGTGCGCATCGTGTACTCAATCATGACGGGGTCGTCCAAGGCGTCTGGAATCTTCGCGACGTGTATAAGAGTTCCGGCGCCACGCTGGTGATGCTCGGCGTCAACATCACCATTCCGGCCGATCTCACCCACGACGTCTTGACCTTGACGGAGCCGCTCCCCACGAGCGGCACACTCCAACAGATTTATCTTGCACAACATGAGGCGGCACAGATCCCAGCTCCAACCGACGATGAGACCGAACGCGCCCTCGATGCCCTCCAAGGCCTGGCTGCCTTCTCAGCGGAACAAGTCATTGCCCTCGCCATGCGTCCCACTGGGGTCGAGATTCCTCAACTATGGGCCCGGAAAAAACACCTCATCGATAGTACCCCCGGGCTCCGAATTTGGAACGGCACGCAAACCTTCGACGACATCGGCGGCTTAGTCGGGATCAAAGCCTGCGCACGGCGAATCATTCGCTCAAAGCGACGGCCGCGTGCCGTCGTCTTTCTAGATGAATTAGAAAAGATCCTGGCTGGAGCGGGAGCCGACGGGCCGTCGCAATCCGATCTCTCACGGCAGATGCTCGGCACACTCCTGAGCTATATGGAAGATCACCAAGCAGGCGGACTCTTACTGACCGGCATACAAGGGACCAGTAAATCGATGTTTGCCAAAGCCATGGGGGCAGAAGCCAGCGTCCCGACCATCCAGTTCAACATGAATGAAGTCAAAGGCTCCCTGGTCGGAGAAACCGAGCGACAACTCCGTCAAGCCCTCGACATCATTTCGGCGGTCTCCCAAGATCAAGCCTTGTTTGTCGCCACGAGCAATTCCATCGCCTCCTTGCCCCCGGAACTGATTCGGCGCTTTACCTACGGAACCTGGTTCTTTGATCTTCCGACCGCACCGGAAAAAGCACTCATTTGGACGCTCTATCGACGCAAATACGAGCTCACCATAGATGATCCGCTGCCGGAAGACCGGAACTGGACCGGGGCAGAAATTTTCCGGTGTGCAAAGCTCAGCTGGGAATTCAGCATCCCACTCAAAGAGGCCGCACAATACATTATCCCGATGGCAACCAGCGCCAAGGAAACCGTCAAAAAACAACGTGAGCAAGCTCAACAGGCGTACCTCTCGGCCAGTACTGGGAGCGTCTATCGAATCGAATCCGACGTCCCCAAAACAGGACCCCGACAGTTCGCAGCCTGAACATTTAAAACGGACCCTATGGGAGCACACCGATCTGACACAGCACCACCCCAAACGGAGACCGACTCACAGGCACCGAATCAGACGTCACGGTTCACAAACAGCAACACGACCTCGTCTAGACAGTGACCCTGGCCGACGCAGACATCATCGTGAAACACGTCCACGCACATTTACACTTACATGAGGCACACCATGTCCACCACTATCGAGAACAGCCGAACCCTACACGAGGGTCTCAGCATCACCAGAACCAGTCAGCCCTTTCGCCCACTCTGGGATCAAGCCATTTGCGTCATCCTCACCATGCATAAGCTCGGAATCCGCCGCCGCGTCACCAAAACCGTCTCAGAGGAAGACCAGACTCGCCCACTCCCAGAGTCCACGAGCACCTCGCTCCTCTCGATCGATACCGATGAGACACGCATCCTCGTGACCAAAACGATCTTGGCCTGTCCGGAATATCAGGCCATCCTGAAACTGTACCGACTGACCAAACATCAAATCGACAAACTTGTTCTGCCCTCAGGCATGAAGCCAGGGGTCTATCTCATTCCCTTAGATCTGCTCGAAGAACTCAACGCCATCCTCGCGGCCGCACGCCAAGCCCTCGAACCGTTAGTCGAGCAGTTCTGCCTGGTCTACCCCGTGTCGATTGCGAACGATCACCTCAACCTGAAAGACGCATTCGATTCCGATGACTACCCCGATGTCGCTACCGTCCGTGAGGCCTTCACCCTTGAGACCCAATACATCACATGGGATTTACCCTCCAGTCTCGGATCCGTCAGTGAAGCCCTCATCCAACAAGAGCAGCAGCGGGCACGCACAAAAGTCCAGACCATCTTGACCGATATCACGACCAATCTGAGCTCGGTCATGCACGAACTCGTCACCCACCTGGTCGATCGACTCTCACCGGATGTGAATGGCAACGCCAAGCGGTTTCACGCCTCGACGGTCACCAACTTGATGGAATTTATTGGACGATTCAATGCCAGGAACCTGGGACAGAATGTTGACTTGGAACAGATCGTCAACCAGGCCAAACAATTGCTGGTGGGCATCAACCCTCAACACTTGCGACAACAAGAGCCATTGGCAAAAGCACTCCAAACTGGCATGCACCAAGTAAAGACCCAACTCGATCAACTCCTCGCCAAACCACCCACGCGCCAATACCAATGGGATGACGCCGCCTAACACACGGCACCACACCCGACATTCCGTTCAACACATCACTCAGCCAGACAAAGGACTCCGGACGACATGCCCATCACGCCGCAGGACATCGCCCACCTCAGACAAATCAATCTCATTGCATACCTCGAAAACTTAGGCCATCAGCCAGCCCCTGGCCAACACAAACCTCATCACGCTCTGTATCACTCACCCCTGAGAAAAGACCGTAACCCCTCGTTCTCCGTCTCCTTCGTGAATGGGGCCTGGCTTTGGTATGATTTTGCACAACCTGATCACCATGGCGATATTATTGATTTCGTCCAAGCCTACTTCCATCTCGAGTTCAAGGAAGCCGTCGAGCGCCTCTTGCGATCCGGCAACGCCCCTGCGCCTCAAAAAACGGCTCCCGCGACACCCTCGCCACAAAGCGAAACGGAACGCGCCCTCCACGCCAGAAAGCTCTATCATCATGCCAAAGCCAATATGACGGCGCACCGAGAAGAAGAACTGCGCGCTTATTTTGAGATGTACCGACTTCCCTACTACGCCCACCTGGGAGCCGTCTGGCTCCCACTGGGAGAACTCAATCTGCCCTACATCGCCTTCCCATTGCCTTCGCCCAACGTCCATTTCATGCAAGGATTGATGTGCCGGGCGTTACGGGATACACCTGATGACTATCGCCGCCGCTTCCGCGGTAACCGTTCGCCGTGGATCATGCGACGGCGCGACGCACCGATTCTGATTACGGAGAGCATCATGGACTGTCTCAGTAGCGATGTCCTCTTTGGACCCGTCTTTACCCTCTGCGCCCTCAATGGACTGCCCAAACCGGAATCCGTCTGGCCATTTCTTGAACGGCTCAAGCCCAAAATTATCTACCTCGCGCTCGATAATGATCTCCCATCGGATGATCCGAAAATCAAGAAAGGGCCTGAACTCCAACGGGAGCTGGTGGATCTGCTCTCCACAAAGGGCATTCATACGATGGACGTGCAAGTCCATCATCAGGCTGGTGTCAAAGACCTCCATCGACTCTGGTTACAACAGCCAACACGCATTTCCGGCTACCATCTGTCCCGATCCGGCATTCACCATCCGGCGCAATCCACCTCCTAACCGTGTCCACCCACGGACCATCACACCTGCTTCCGATCGCAGCTCCTACGCCAAATATGCAAGCCGTTTTTCAGCCACTCATCAACAAAACCCGCTTTCCCGGCCTTCAAGGAACTAGGAGCCGCAGCGACACGCGCAGCGGCCAGACCTGAGCGAAGCGTAAGAACGCCGCGCTTAACCCCTTGATCTAACTCGTTCCACTAGATACCTCTTGACCACCTGAACCTTTTAAAGTACACTGAATCTTATATGGTACGGTAACGCATGACAGAGAAACAAAAAACCCCTTTGAGTTTTTACCGGACACCTTCAGGAGTGGAGCCGGTGAGGGAGTTTATAAAACGACTTCCCACGGAGGATAGAAAGGTTCTTGGCAGCGATATTCTCGCCGCTCAATGGAAGTGGCCTGTTGGGATGCCCCTCTGTCGGCCGATGGGAGCCAGATTATATGAAATCCGCACTGCCTTACCGAGTCGCCGCATAGCCAGAACCCTTCTTATCTACTGGCAAAAGCAGCTTGTCGCATTGCACGCCTTTATAAAAAAGACCAAAACTACACCGGAAGCAGATTTAAAACTTGCACGTAAACGCCAAAAGGAGATTGAACATGAAAAAGAATAAACACATCGGCTCGTCTATTGACGACCTCATGAAAGAAGAAGGCTGGCTCGAAGAAGCGCAAGGAAAAGCGATCAAGGAAGTTATCGCATGGCAGCTCTCACAGGCGATGGAGAAGAAGCATATTTCCAAAACAACAATGGCAACCCGGCTCAAGACCAGCCGGACACAGGTCAACCGTATCCTCAGTGCCAAATCAGATGTAACGCTTTCCAGCTTGCAACGTGCCGCCGCCCTTGTCGGCAGACGCTTGAAAATAGAGCTTGTTTAAACTTGAACATTCCCCGTAGCAAGCTACGTGGAATCACAAGTTGATGCGGAACGCAACCGTATCCCGCGCATCGCCAATGGAATGATCGGCATCGACCCAGGCTTCAATGATGTAATCACCACTTCGGGCGGCGAGAAAGTACCTCACCCGAAAGAATTGCAGCAATCCATCGAGCGCCCGGGACAAGCCCAGCGCGGTATCAATAGAAAGCTCGTGGCACGGCTGCATGAGCGTATCAAAAACCAACGGAAAGACAGAAACCACAGGGTGTCGTTGCGGTTGGTGCAGGAAAATTCCTTGATCGTTTTCTCAAAGGACAACATCAAGGGAATGGCAAAGAAGTTTGGGAAGTCAGTGGCATCAAGTGGTCACGCGGAACTTCGTAATCAGATCGCGTACAAATGCCTTGCAGGCGGTACGCGATATATGGAAGTTTCTGGCAGGAATTCCACAAAGACATGCTCATCGTGCGGCTCGTTATCCGGGCCAAGCGGGTTGAGTATGCTTTCAGTAAGGCAATGGAGTTGTGGCTGTGGAGCCAAGCACCACAGAGATGTCAATGCTGCCGTCAACACTCTTTTGCTGGGCATGGAATGTGCTGCGTTGCAAGAATTACGTAATTCTTCCCGGAATCCCCCGGCTTTAGCCGTGGGGAGGTTCACTATGGACACACCGGACAGCCCCCGCATCCTCACGAACGGCAATCCCACGCGATGGCGAGCCATCATCATACCGATCCGAATCGGCGAGCATCGTCCCGCGAATCCGGCATAAGACCATAGACCATCGCGATACGACACCAGTCTTCCGCGGTTCTGGTGTTGAACCGCTCCTGCAACGCCCGCCGCTGGCTCACCACCTCCGATTCGGGACACCCAAATTGATGGGCCAGCTCGGCAGTCGTCGCCCCATGAATCACCCCACACACGACCAACACATCGTCGGCCGACAAGAATCCCCTTCGAACTGATTCAGACACAATTCTCCGAGCAACGCAGTCCAGTGTCCACTGTCTCCGCACCGAATCGGGAACAGCGCTCCCTCCGCCCAGCACCACCCCAACAATCCGCCCAAACTCTTCATGCCCCGCCGACTTCACAAGATACCCATGAGCCCCAGCTGCCAACGTCCGCGCCACCAGCCAGCCTTGATCGTACATCGAGCACGCCACCACTTTACTGTCTCGGAAATCAGTACGAAATCGCCGAATCAGCCCCAACCCAGACTCATGAGGAAGGGAAAGATCAACAAACACCAACACCGGCACATGGGATCGCCCCATCCGAATCGCGTCCTCCCCAGTGGCCACACTCTCAACCAACACCTCCTCGGTCATTTCCTTCTGTCCTTGAACCAACTCCAAATGGCGACGAATACCTTCAGCGAAATACCCGGATCCGTCCACCACGAAGACGCGCACCATTACGCGCTGCCCCTCCAGATCCCACAACGCATCATATCGACTTCCTCTCTCAGTGATTAGATGCATAACCAATCACACACCCTGCCTAGTTCTACGAGACGGACCAACTCCCAAAACACGGGGCCTCGCACTCTCACCGAAACCTGACCACCCTCGCGCAACAAGGAATCTGCGGGCTCGAACTCGTGCTCCCACCTGACTACGACCGAACCCTGTTCACTACTTTCGGCGCCAGCCTCGTCATCACGCAAGAAATCAAATGACCAGAAACCCGATCCCGTATCTTCCTCCTAGGCAAGGCACCCCATGGCCCTCCTCGCCACAAGGGGACACCCGCACGCACCGATGCTGGCACAGGACAGGATGTTTTAGAGAGAAGATAAGGAGCACCGAACCGTTAGTAGACCACCACACAGCAGAAAGGACACTGTTGGACCATGAAACGCATACATGTCAATGCCCTCGTCCCACGCGCTTCAGGCTCGAAATGGAATCAAAGTGCTACGACGGAAGCGTCCAACATCGCCCTCGGAGTCAAAACGTGCTTACAAGACCTCTTGAAATGAAACGGGGTGAAAGGCCTCCGACATACGCACCTCTAGCTCGAAGTCACCATTACCTGCGTATTATGCTCCAAATGAGCCAATGATTATGCTCGAAACCAGCCATCTGAAATGCTGCAAATCAGCCACCTGTTGCGTTCGAAGTCAGCCACTCAGCGCTTGTGGCCAGGGAGTTAAAAGCGGGTCTGTTATTACGGCGCAGCAACGGTTGTCCGCAGATCGGATGATTGAGAGACATAGCGACCCACTATTTGTATCCATAGCCTCCCGTGTTCCTGAGACAGGTCCTTCAGCCCGGCTCGGGCAGCCAAAGCCCGGTCCGATGTCTCCCATTGATCAAACGTCAATTCTCTGCATGTGCTCCACCTTTGCTAAAGTCGTGAGATGCGAGCTCTTTTTAGGCTAAGGGAAAACACCCGCCGTGTTCTGCCAGAGGACAACTGAGGCGGGAGTATCAACTCGAGGCGTGAATTTCGACTGAACATCAGGCCCACAGGGGCCCGCCGTCTTGCAGAGGCAGAAAGGCATTGGCCGCCGATCGCTCGGCAAAGGGCAACACATGAGGATCGTCATTCCGGCCGGATATGGCCAACGTACTGCGACAAACCAAACTGGTCGCAGCCCGTCATCGACGGCTCAGTGCGCACTGTCGCCCACGGAGAACGCTGCTGAAAATGTGAAAACGGATCGTTGGAACTGACGTCTTTCTTGAAGGCCTATAGCCAGTTAGTGGCAGTGTATGGGACGCCGTTTGAGTGTCTCAGTTCGGCCAGGAGCTGTCACTCAATTGGCGAATTGGTGTGCCCGAAAGTGGCCGTACGACTACTGGCTGACGAACACAGATCTCACTGCGAGAGGAGCAAGGGGTTGGAGCATATTTTCTATGTGCCCTAATCTTTGAATCGCACCTGTAGACTCCACCTGACTTCTGCAGATGGTTATCAAGGTCTTGAAATAATCAGCATAACCGCCCCAAAGCGGAGCGCGAGCTTCCTTCACAAACCAGCTGGTCGCGGGGCCGCGTGATCGAGATGATGGCGGGTGCTGAGCACCCACCATCGTCTCTAGTCATCAGCCCAGCATGATCGCGCTGGGCGCCGCACGTTATCAACGGTTCAATGCGCACTGTCGCCCCGGGCGAACACTGCGGTAAATGGCGACATCCTTGGAACTGCCGTCTTCTTGCGTGGAAATAACAGAGGTCCGGAGTATTTTTTAAGGCAGGCTTGGCGTGAAAGCCAGAGATGGTTACACCCCGCTCGTGCTCATCGACAAGACCAACCGCACCAAGTCCGATTGGCGGTTCACGCGGGTTTTGGGGTAGATTTGCTTGACGTGGGCGCGCACGGTATCTTCGGATATTTTCAGGCGCTGCGCCACCTGTTTGTAGCTGTGGCCCCTGGCAAATTCACAGGCCACTTTCGCTTCTGTAGGGGTCAGGCCGTAGAGTTGCCCTAACCGCTCAACACTGGGCAATTGCACTGCCTGTGGATCGGTAATGAATACCGCAAAGCGGATCTGTTTGCTGCTCTGACCGTCAACCTGCCAGGCCCTCGGCCCTCCGTTCGACACCGGCACAGGTGCACATTGCAACACATAATACAGTTTGTTGTTGTCGTCACCGAGTCGTGACACCACGTAGCCTTGCGTGAAATGCTGCGGATCAGTAATAGGCTCATCACGCAGATCCCTGAGCCAGCGTAACAAGCTAGATAGTTGACCATTGCGGGGCGTTCGAGCATGGCCCCTCGATGTGCGCGGCACTGGCCTGTCAATCCATGCTGCATTGGGCACACATTCCAACTCTTGTTGGGTGGTAATGAATAACCCATCACTGCGGTTGATCACCTTGTGCGCAGCGTGATTGAGATGCACCACCTGCATGTTGTTATTCAGTAGAGCCACGCCGAGACTGAGTCGATCAAATGAGGCTAGAAGCGAGGCATTTTGTACCAGGGCCTTGTCGAGCCGCATCATCAAGCCCAAGCTGCGGGACACATGAGAGACCAACAGTTTCATCCAGGCGATGTCATCCCGGTCAAAGTCCGGCTCATGGATATCACGAAAAACCGATAACGCGGTGGCCGGCAAATCACTCGATCCGGCAAAGACAATCCCGGCGCAGACAAACGCGATACCTTGGATGCTCAGAAATTCGCGGTAGAAGGGCGACGCCAAAAAATCCTTGCGAGGCAGCATGTCTTTGCCGACCCACGCGTGGCCCTCACGCCACAGCCCTCGTTTCTGCATACCGATGGCCCAGACGTTTTTGTCGATGTAGTGACTCGCCCACAACTGCAAGTCAGCCTCGGCTATCCCGGCAGGGAAGACCAACCCCCCATGCTGCGGACCGAGATGAGGTGTCAGCATCAAACCCTTGGCGGACCCAAACGACGCGGCAATCGACGCCACCACCTGATGCCAGTGTTCAGGGTGAACACTGGCATCGTAAATCTGGTGCACCAGATCGGAAAGATGCTGTGTGTCACGACGCATGGCAGCAGCCCAATAAAATAATTCACCCGAGACGTATCTCGGAGTTGCCGATCGACCCGCTCTTTAAGCCAAAACTAACCTAGCCTTGATACGCATGACGTCCTGGTATTCGTATGTGAGATGCCAAATCGCTGACAAAAGGCAGACAGAACATGCGACAAACAGAGAGTCAAAGTCCATCACATATTTATGCGATGCGAGGATCGTGAGTAAGAAGTATATGCTCGCCGTGACCCCACGTCCACATACTTACGTGAGGATACGTTGCCCGTTCGATCATCCACAGAACAACGCAAGGTGGTGTTCGAACAATAACCGCCGAGAGTCTCAATGGTGAGCAGCTGGTGTCGAGAAAAGACTGCCGACCCACTCTTGTCCAACGGCGTATTGGCTTAGCAGCCCCAGTCGTCTCAATACAATCAGGAACTTTTTGAGGAACACACACTGCACGCAACAAGAGCCGGGCGAAGTCGCTCCGAACAATGCATAACACATTGACGAGCCTTACGAAGCGCGAGCGAGAGGTCTTGAGCCTGTTGGCGAATGGAGAGGCCACCAACAAATTGGCGCGAATGCTGGGGGTGCGTCCACGTACCGTGCAGAAGCATTTGCAAAGAATTTACGCAAAGCTCGGGGTGAAAGGTCGAATGGCGGCGGCGATCATGATAGTGCGATCGGGGATCTCGTTAGTATAAGCGAATCCATGTGTAGGCACATGAATCACGGCGCGTACGCGCTTTGGCGTACGACTTCTGAGGAATTGTAGGACTGCTTCGCAGTAGCGGATGATCGGCGCGTGATGGGATCGAAAGAATACTTTGGCTGGATCACTGATAGATCGTGCGCAGGTTAAGCGATGCGCAGTGATGCTGGGCCCGCGGTTACTAGAAGAGTTGGTAGGCGATGGGACGGGTGGGTGCCTTTAACGCAAGGGGGCGTGTGATGAAACGAGGAATGATGAATGCGGTATTCATAGTCGGTGCGGCGATGTGGCTGGCTGGCTGTAGTTCAGGCGGTGGCGATGGCGGCAGCAGCGGGGCGCCTCCTGCCGCCGTGCCGTTGGCCGGTGTGTTTGTCGATAGCCCCGTGCAAGGGCTCGGCTATACAACTTCGACTGGCTTGTCCGGTACCACGGATGCGGCCGGAAGCTTCGGGTACAATTCCGGCGACACGATGAGCTTCACCCTGTATGGGAGAACGATCTGTTCAGGTATCCCCGCAGCACCAGTGATCACGGCACTCTCTTGTGCCGGCGCGACGAGCTTGGCGGACGCGCGAGTCGTGGATCTGTCGCAACTCTTGCTGACCCTAGGCGGAGTACCGGTCGGATCGAATCCAATTGTGCTTCCGTCCGCCGCTCCCCCCAGCTTCCCGGCCCCCCTTCCTACTTTGGGGGCGCCTGGGTTTGATACGTTGTTCCCTGGACTCACGCTCGTGCCCGAAGCCACGGCGACCACCCATTTGGGCAGCTCCTTTAAGACCCTGGCTGTGACGCTCGTGAACAGCGGGACGGTCTCTTCGAATCCCGCGGGGATCAACTGCACAGCCGGCACCTGCACCGCGGTCTTCCAGACCGGCACAGTGGTGACACTCACGGCAACCGGGACTGGCTTCACCGACTGGAGTGGAGGCACGGGCAGCGCGGCTTGCACCGGCGCGGGAACTTGCGTGGTCACGGTGAATGCCGATTCCACCATCACCGCCACGTTCCCAGTCGCGCCACCGCCTGCGACCCTGAACATTCTGCCGAACGGGGGCACCGGCACCGGCACTGTCGCATGTAGTGCAAACAGTGGAGCGTTTGGCGCCTGCGCTACGTCCTATCCGAATCCCACTCCCTTGGTGATCCGGGCTACTGCCAATAGTGGCTCCACCTTCACCGGCTGGACCGATGGCACCGGCAATGGCGTAAGTTGTAATAGCACCGCGGTCGATTGTGCCATCACCCTGACGGCGAACTCGGCGATTCGCGCGAACTTTACCTTACCTGTGATGAATTCCGTCACGAGCAGCACCGCCACAGCCAACGGCGGCGGCGGAAGCGTCACGTGTAGTGCCAACGGAGGAGCCGCCGCGGCCTGCGGCAGCTATCCCGTCGGTTCCGCGATCGTCATGACGGCCAGCCCCAACGCGCAGTCGAACTTCACCGGTTGGAGCGGCGGGTCAGGGAACGCAAGCGTAGTAGCCTGCAATGGCACCACCGGAACATGTAATTTCACATTGACGGCCAATACCAATATCACCGCCAATTTCACTCGGCCGACCTTGTCGGTCACCGTGGTAGGCACCGGCACCGTGAACTCGAATCCGGCTGGCATCAATACCTGTACGTCGAATTGCACGGCCCCCTTCGATAGGGGCACGGCGGTCACGCTTACCGCCAGCGGTGCGAACTTCACCGGCTGGAGCGGCGGCGGCTGCTCGGGCACCGGCACCTGCGTCGTGACGCTGAATGCGAACACGACGGTGACGGCAACATTTGGACCGGTGGCAGTCTCTGCCATCGTAGGAGGCTGGCAGATTGGTAGTGGGGCAACGAATGATCTCTCCGTTGTCACATTCATGGCAGACGGCACATTCGTCGGTGCTGAGGATTCCGACACGTTAGATGGGATAGAGCGAGGAACGTATACCTGGGACCCCACGACAGGAGCCTTGGCCGTGTCTCTCACAGTGGACACGAACGGTCCTGCCAACGGAGCCTCCGGCCTCTCTGCTCTTTCTGCGACCGTGACGGGAGGTACCTTAGAGACCTTGACACTATTCAATGCCGGCAGCCTGATCGCGACGGCATCCCGAATTACCGATGCTGCAAATCCACTTGTCGGAAGCTGGCGATTCAATGACGTAGGGGGGGCAGGCACGGTCTTGGTTTTGACGCTGTTCTCAGACGGTAAGTTCGTGGTTGCGAGTCAGGAAACCCCCTTCTTCCCAGATGGAATGGAGCGGGGCACGTATGTGAGAGCTGCAAATGGCGACTCAACCTTCACGGTGACGCTGGATACAGGCGGTATCGGCGGGATTACAGATAGTCTGACGCTGCCAGCCGTAGAGGCATTCAATATCCAAGTCTCTGGTAACACGATGACTGTTAACGACCCTAGCGAACCGGTAGTGGTAATGGGCACTCGTGTGGGGATGTGATTGGCCCCGTAACGACGACGGCATAAATCCCGCCAGGTCATGATGACCTGGCGGGCTGGGGGCATCCCCCTCGGCGCCGATACACTTTACGAGTGAGGAGAACGTGATGAACAACGCAGCCAAGCAGAAGTATCTGTTCCGTCTGTTACAAGGAGTCCGTTGGGCCTCCCTTCTTTGTGTGTTGCTGTTTGTGGGTTGTAGCTCAGAGCCGGCGCATTATGAGGGCGCATTTTCAGCGAGTCAGCAGGTGAAAGGCAATTCGGAGTCAATTTCTGTTCCGATCGACAGGGCGTGGGGATCTGTTCTTGAGGTCCTCTCGCAGCAGGGCTTTCTGATTCAGCAGGCCGACTCGAAAAGTCACATTATTCTGGCGAATCGGGAGATGCGATCCAAAGACGATAAAGATCTGTCCCATACGGTCGCCGCGACCGTCACGCTATTCTCTTCCAGCAACCAGATGACCCGTGTCATGGTGGCGGCGAACCAGACCACCGAACTCCACAAAAAGTCCTATACCTGGTGGCATCTCCTCTGGCTGATTCCCGTCTTTCCAACCGGGACAGAGTATACGACCGTGGTCGTTGAGCGGGATACCGTTCGCAGCCCGCAGTTCTATAGCGATTTTTTTGGGGCGGTGAAGAAATCCACTGAAGAGAAAAAAGAATCAGCGCAATCGGTGCCTGCGTCCTAATAGATGGGGCGAGGTTTTCGCACTAGCGTCCTGATCCTAGATTTTTTCGGGGGTATTGATCGGGGTTGTTCCGGTCATGATTGCTGCCATCAGTGGCGAATGATGATAGGTGGTGAAACACACACCCGCTACCGTCAGACTGATACTGATCGTTGGCTATAACCTGAGAAAGACAGGCCGCCTACAAGGCGGCCTGTCTTCTCCTCCATCCTCCTCAGTGCGGGTAAGTCTCAGGCACTGGTGCTTTGACTGCAAACAAAAAGGCCACCGTTTCCGGTGGCCTTTTCATTACTCCCATTCCATGTTCTGGCAGGAGTGGTGCGAGGTGGCCCGCCGCTATGTCCCCATCTCCCAACTCGCCAGATATTTCTTTTGTTCCTTCGTCAGCGTATCGATCTTCATCCCCATCCCTGCCAGCTTCAGCCTCGCGATCTCCTTATCGATCACTGGTGGGACCGGATAAACCTTCTTCTCCAGAATCTTGTAATTCTTCACCAAGTATTCGGCGCCGAGCGCCTGGTTGGCAAAGCTCATGTCCATGACGCTGGAGGGGTGGCCTTCCGCGGTCGCGAGATTAACCAACCGTCCTTCGCCGAGGAGGCTGACTCGATTGCCGGTCTTCAGTGTGAATTGCTCGACGCCAGGTCTGATGAGCTGCTTCTTGCTGCTCAAGTTTTCCAAGGCGGGAATATCCAACTCGACATTGAAGTGGCCTGAGTTGCAGACGATGGCCCCTTCCTTCATGACGGCGAAGTGTTCGTTACGGATGACCTTGAGGTTGCCGGTGACCGTGACGAAAAAGTCTCCGATCAACGCGGCCTGTTCCATCGGCATGACGCGGAATCCATCCATCACTGCTTCTAATAGTAGGGTCGCGTCATGTAATCATACATTGGGGGACAATCCGACAGATGGGGTCAGCCGAAAAGCAAGCTAATGGATCGGCACCGATCCCAGATGTATTGCTTTATCTGTATGGGAATGTCGTTTTGATGTTGATCACGTCATTCCATTGGACCACCTGATAGCGGACGGTCATGGACTTCTGCTTTGGGTCGGAAGCAGCCGTTCAGAACAGCGAGAAAACATCAATCCAGTGCCGATCCTTACCCAAGTCGGGGAGTCTGTCAATATTCAACAACTCATTTAGTCTTGGGCAGTTCGGTCGGCTGGTTTGTAGCATATTGAGTGGCTGGTTTCCGTCATAATCGGTGGCCGTTTTGAGCAGAATACGCAATTACCCACGTGCAGAAAAACCAGACTCACACCACATCCTCGGATACAGAGCACCATCCTGGCGCGTAAGACACCAGATGCAGACCACACACCACACTTACAACGACTGCAGCTGTCGACCCTGTCCCGCCACATGCGCCACCGCATACCGATAGACATCAACAGTATTTTTTAACGCGCACTGCCGCATGATCTTCCCCCGATGATATTCCACCGTCTTCCGACTAATCCCTAAGCACGCAGCCGTCTGCTCAATCGACAAGCCCTCCGATACCGCCTTCAGCACGTCACGTTGTCGCTTTGTCAGTGCGGGCATCGGAGACTGCGGTGATACCCCTGATGGCCCCATCAAAATGACATCCGCAATATGCGACCGGCCGGCAAACACCGCCCGCAACGCCCGAAGAAATTCCTCCGGCTCACTCCGCTTACTCAAATAGCCATTCGCCCCCACTTCCAACCCCTGCCGCACATAGCTACCCTCTTCGTGCATACTGACAAACACCAGTTTCACCGCACTATTCCCACTCCGGATCCGACGCGCGACTTCAATCCCACTCACATCCGGCAACGACACATCTAGCAACACCAGATCCGGATCGGTCTCCGCGACCTGCGCCAACGCCTCAGCCCCCGTCGACACACTCCCCACCACCTCGATCGTCCCGAACTCACCAGTCCGTTCCGCAATCGACAAATACTGACGCAAGCCTAGATGCATAAACGCATGATCATCCACGAGTAAGACCTTCACCCTCACACCTCCCCCCAAGTTGAATGTGTAACGACACGACCGTGCCCGACGTGCACGACGACTCAATCTTCAGCTCCGCATTGATTAATCGAGCACGCTCTTGCATGGCTAACTGCCCAAGTCCGCCGTCGGAAGCTGCCCCCCTCTCGCCCGACCTCACAAACCCTCTCCCGTTATCGATCACGCGTAGAATCAATTCGTCCCCACACGTGTCGAACGCCACCCCCACGCGCGTCGCTTTTGCATGCTTCTCGCAATTATGCAGCGCCTCTTGGGTGACCCGATACACACACACGGACTCCTCATACGTCAACACCCGCTCAACCGACTCTGAACACTGGGACTCCACGGTCCACCCCTGGCGCCGCCCGGCTTCACGCAACAACCGCTCTAACGCCACGACCACGCCGGCCCGTTCGAGCGACGCAGGGTGCAATGCGAACGACAACTCACGCGTCCGCTGCACGATCTCCAATAATTCGTAACGATACTTCTCAATCCATCCCAACAATGCTTCTCGCCCATCGGTGGGCACATCCAGCACCGCCTGCATCTGAAAGATCATGCCGACGAGTTGCGTGGCGACAATATCATGCAGATCGCGGGAGAGCGCGCGGCGTTCTACCTCCCCCGCAACCAACAGTTGACGATTCAGGGCTTGCACACGAGCTGCATGATCTTCAATCACTCCCTGCTGTTCAACCACACGCGCCAATTCCTGCTGCAAGCGCACATCCTGTTGCAGAACCATTTGCTCATACAGCCCCAACAAATTGTCAAAAATGTCCGTGTCGCACGAACCGACCCGTCTCGGTCCCGTATGCTTCTCGCTGTCATCGACGCGCTTAGCCCCACCGTCATTACACCGCCGCTCGCATGACTCTTGACGCTCAAGTCCAAGTCGAATATTCAGAGACAGAATCCGCATCAGCGGCAACACAGACTGAGGAATGATCCATCGAGAAAACATCACGACACAATAATGCTCGCCATCACGAAATTGTCCGCCAAACCCAATAGCAGATCGAATGTGATACCGATTGACAAACTCGGCTTGGGCAGAAATATAGGGACTGTTAGCGGCATCAGGCACATACAGCAGACCATCGACCCTCTCCCTCGCCACAAGGTCTCCAGTCTGTTCGAAGACCCGCCGAGACTCTGCGCTCACCACGCGCATTAATTCGCTCAGCGTCGGAAACTGGACAGGAAACGTGGTGGCATTCATCGGCACACACCGATGGGTCGACGACAAGGACACATCGCACCACCCCGGATGGAGGCCATATGTCCCAATCAACTGCATCACCTTTTCTGATCGCGCCTCACCAGATTCAGCGACACGCCGGTCTACAGATACACGATCCTCTTCACTCAACTCAGTCACAGGGACGGTCCGGAACACCCGCACCAGAGGGCACACTGGCACTCCAGTCTCGTGACACGTAAAGGACTCAAACAATAATTGCGTGATGGCTGTCGCCCGATGGAATAACGACGCGCTCTGCAACGAGATGTGCCGCAACGACATCCCCAGATGCGTCACATCACTCAATGTGAGTCGGCTCCACTCACAAGGAAATCGCTCGACCCCACCCATACACTTCTCCATCTCCCACCTCGCAACACCACCATCAGCTCTCACGACACGCAAAATACAAGACATCGGCCCTAGACGGATACTGCCCGAATGGACAGCCCACTGAACCACCAACCATCTAGCTGGTCATAACGATTTCCGACGATGCGTTGGCTCATGGAACGACCACCGGCCAAACCCTGCCACTTCAGCCCGTTGCAGTACTTGTGTTAATGCTCACGACCTCGTATGCGGATCATCATCCCGCTACCTCCTTTTCTTCAACGTGAATCCTGCAGGAATCGTCGACCCGCTGATTTCTTTCTTGTGCGATTCCACATTCGTCAACCGCAAGCTAGATGCCAGCATGCGAGCGGAGTGTCGAATCACCGGATGATAGCCTCAATCTCTTTCTTGTCAGTGGGATATGTATTGCTGAATAAAAATACACCTGTTACGCACATCTCCTGCGCATAGACGCATGTATCGAAAGAAATACATGAGGTGTCAAATCCGATACTAACAAGAATGGCTCACAAATTTGCGGCCTGGTGGCTGGCTTCACTGGGAATGATCGTTTCGAGAAGCAGGAAGCTGGTATTAACGCCCCCTCCAGGAAGAAGGGGGAACTTTTACTTAGCCGACCATCAAATAGGGCGTAGCGTGAGCTCGGTACTCGTCTGTTTTGCCTTTAGAAATACACTTTCAGAAATGTTATGCGCACACACTTTGACCATCTTATCAGTCTATACATCGCAACAGTAGGAATCGATTTGGTGAAGTAGAGATTGCTGTAGCAATAGGGGGCGTAACAACCACCATCACATGAAAGGGACAGAACTTTCCCTCACCACATGTTCAAGAAGCAACGATAGGACGAGAAGACTTCACCGGTACATGCACAATCGAGCAGGTCTGTTCCGACACAAAACTCACACGGCTATGAGTAAACCGAGTTTCCGCGCTTCACTCACAAGCTGCGCACGATTATGCACATCCATTTTCATAAACAACTGAGACACATGATATTTTACTGTCCGCTCTCTCAGACCGATAATACTACCTATTTCACCAATGCCGAACGCCTGCGTGCGATGCTCATCCGTGCGTTCGCTAAATTCATGCTCCCAACAGCGGCCCCCCCCGGCCTTGCTGACCTCAGAAACTGCGGCGACCTGATACGTTGACTGCCGTTTTCAGGGTGAAAGGTAAAACGTAAAAGGTGAAACGTCATACTCGCGGAGGCTCTTTCTCCGAATCGTTTTACGTCCAACGTTTCACGTCTCACGACTCGCCGGCTGGCTGGTCTGCTGAACCGGTAGCCTGACGACAAACCGGCTGCCTGCCGGGAGGTTCGCTTCAACCCATACCCGCCCGCCCAGACCCTCGACGATATGCTTGACGATCGCGAGCCCGAGCCCTGTTCCCCCTAATTCTCGCGAGCGGGCTTTATCGACTCGATAGAATCGCTCGAATACGCGCGGCCGATCGATTTCAGGAATCCCCATGCCGGTATCGGTCACGCTGAGTTCCAGCGCCGTGACGAGCGTCGGTTGTTCGGCATTATCTGAAACCGGATGGGCTGCCACAGTGATGGCCCCTTTCTCCGGAGTGTATTTGACTGCGTTATCGAGCAGGTTGGACACAACCTGAATGAGCCGGTCTTCATCGCCGAGCACCGCAGGCAGGTTTTCCCCCACGAAGGAGACGAGCCGGTGCCCTTTCTTGTCCGCTAAGGGCTTGATCATGGCCAGCGTTCGGTCGATGACACTTTGGATCGGTAACGGCTCTCGCCGGAATTGGACCTGCCCGGATTCGATCTTCGACAGTTGGAGGAGGTCTTCGAGAATCAGGTTTAGCCGGTCGCTCTGCTTCAAGATGATGTCGAGGAATTTCGTGCTGGTCTCAGGATCGTCTTTGGCGCCATCAATCAGAGCTTCGATATATCCCTTGATCGAGGTGAGCGGGGTTCTCAGCTCGTGGGATACGTTGGCGACGAAATCTTTTCGGATAATTTCCAAGCGGCGCAATTCGGTCATGTCGTGAAAGACCAGCACGGCGCAGGCGTCGTTTTCCCGATCGCTTTCAGTCACTGAGGCTTCGATGTGGAGCCGGCGGCCACTCGGGTGCAAGAGAATTTCATCTTCTTCGTTCGTCCGTCTCGACAGCACCTTTGAAACTAACGAATCCAACTGCGGATGCCGGAAGACATCGGAGCAGGGATGTCCCCGCGTTTCCATTCTGGTCACCTCGAACATTCGCTCCAAGGCCGGATTGATCTGCAGCACGCGTCCGCGACGGTCCAGCACCATCACGCCTTCGACCATCGAGGTCAGCACGGCCAAGAGTTGGGACCGATCCTCGGAAAGCTCATCGATCTTAGTTCTCAGTTGGTCCGTCATGTGGTTGAGTGTGTCGGCCAAGAGGCCGACTTCATCCCGCGATCCGGTTCGGATATGGATCGCATGGTTACCCTTCGCCAGCTCCTGGGCCGCGATGGCAATATCGGACAGGGGTTTGGTGATGCTGTGGGCGAGCCACACACTCAGCGCGACGGCAACGAGGAAGGCAATTCCAAAGGCGAGAGCCAAGTCTTGTTGCAGTTTGGCCACTTCTCGGTCGAGCGTCGCCATCGGTAACCCCAACCTCAAAAAGACGGCGGGGGCTGCCTGGTTCTCGCTACCCAGACCGATGGCCATATACAGCGTGCGTTCACCGGTCGTTTGGCTCGCGCGGAGATCGCTTCCCCGCCCGCTGGCAAGGGCCTGTTGAATCTCCGGTCTCGTTCGGTGGTTCTCGACCGTCGCGAGGTTGCTGTCCGAGACGGCGCTGTCGGCCAGCACCCGTCCGTCCGGAGCCACAAGAGTCACACGTGCCAGGGCTCGCGCGCTGAGGTCGCGCACCGCTGCTTGTAGTTGGGGGGTCGAAGACAGCGCGCCAGGCTGTTTCAGAAACGGTTGCAACCCGTATGCGACGAGGCTGGTTCGCGTTTCCAGTATCTGGCCCGAGTGGACCATCTCTTGTTGATCGAGAGAGCGAATCGCCAGGCTTCGGGCGATGAGAAGCCCACAGGCGAGGACCAACAAGGCTCCGATCGTGACCTTCCATCGGATAGAGAGTGGCATAAAGACGTTAGTCGATCATCGTGAATTGTTGAAAGATATCAGAGGGCTTCCTGCGCGCGACGATCCGGGATTCATGGGTCTTTCAATTTGTAACCCAAGGATTTGACCGAAACGATCGCCTCGTTGAGTGAGGGGAGCTTCTGCTTGAGTCTTCGGATGTGGACATCGACCGTTCGTGTCGTGCCGTGATAATCGTATCCCCAAACCGTATTGAGGAGAAGGTCTCTTGTCAGCACCCTGCCGGGACTGCGCAAGAGATGTTCGAGCAGGCCGAACTCTTTTGCCGTGAGCGGTACTTCGACCTTCTTCACGGTAACTTCGTGCCGCGCGAGATCCATGACGAGCGTGCCATAGCGATATTGGGCTTGGCCATCGTCGGCTTTTCGCTCAAACCGCCGAAAGAGGGCTTTGATGCGGGCGACCAGTGTTTTGGGGCTGAACGGTTTGGTGACGTAGTCGTCGGCTCCCAGCTCCAGGCCGATGATGGTGTCCGACTCCTCCGCTTTGGCGGTCAGCATGATGATGGGAAGCATCGCGGTCTCCGGAGCCGATCGAAGGCGTTTGCAAACCTCCAGGCCGCTGATCTCCGGTAGCATCAAGTCGAGCACAACCAAATCGGGCTTTTCGTGCCTCACCTGCCGGAGGGCTTCCGCGCCGGTCGTAGCCGATAGGGTTCGAAAGCCTTCTTTCTCCAAATACAGTTTGACCAGTTGGAGAATGTCGTGCTCGTCCTCAACGATGAGGATTTTCTTGCTCGCAGGGTTCGACATGGCTAGAAATCTGTGGAAAATCTATCGTGGCACGGTAGAAATTTAATGGCCTGCATGGTTAGATCAACAGAGAACGTTGTGAAGGATGCTCAAAAAGGCCGTCCAGCAAGGCCGCAGCGAGCGAAGAGGCGAGGCGTACGCTTCGGTACGTTGAGCCTCTGAACGATGCGAGAACGCCGCTGGCGGACTTTTTCAGCATCCTGCTAATGGTGTGAGCCTACGAGGGAGAAGGCATCGTGTCAAGACAGACAGAGAAAGAGGAGCGCGGGCCAATTCAGTTGACGGAACCGGCTGCTCTGACGTAAGGTGGACGGCAGTGACCTGTGGGGATGTGGGCAGGAATGCGGCCCTGTATTGTGCGTAAAGAGGGGGAGCGGTTATGAAGATCTATCTCGCCAATCCACGAGGGTTCTGCGCCGGAGTCGATCGGGCGATCGATATCGTCGACCTCTCGCTCAAGAAGTATGGGGCGCCCATCTACGTTCGTCACGAAATCGTCCATAGCCGGCATGTCGTCAACTCGCTCCGCACCAAGGGCGCTGTATTCGTGGAGGAGTTGGGAGAAGTGCCGGAAGGCTCGGTCGTGATTTTCAGCGCCCACGGGGTCGCCAAATCGGTGTGGGACGAAGCGAATCGGCGGCGTCTCCATGTAATCGATGCCACCTGTCCGCTGGTCATCAAGGTGCATAACGAGGTCAACCGCGACTATACGCAGGGATACGATCTCATTTTGATCGGCCACGCAGGCCACCCGGAAGTGATCGGGACGCTTGGGCAGATTCCGGACAAATTCCATCTAGTCTCGTCGGTCGAAGATGTCGAGAAGCTGCAGGTTGAAAATGCCCACGATCTTTCGTATGTGACGCAAACCACATTGAGCGTCGATGAGTGCAGGGACATCGTCGGCGCCCTACACAAGCGGTTCCCGCACATCAAGGGACCCCACCAAGAAGACATTTGTTATGCCACCCAGAATCGCCAGAATGCGGTGAAAGAACTTTCCTCGCTGGTGGATGTCATCCTCGTCATCGGTTCCCCAAACAGCTCAAACTCCAACCGTCTCCGCGAGTTGGGAGAGCGCTGCGGGATTTCATCCTACCTGATCGATGCGGCGTCCGATATCGACCCCAGTTGGCTTGCGAACGTGAAAGCGGTGGGGATTACCGCCGGCGCCTCTGCGCCCGAAGTCCTGGTCGAAGAGGTCGTAAGCTATCTCAAAACGTTTGGGCCTGCAGAGGTCGCAGATCTGACGGTGATCGAAGAAGATGTCGAGTTTCTCCTTCCGAAAGAATTGATCACCATTGAGTCCTCCGGTAAGTCTATTGGGGCTGAGGTGGGATAACCGCATCCCTCGCGATCGGTTCACTCCCTAAATACTGTAGGTCCCTATTCCTACCCCTACCACCGGCAGTATTTTTCTTTGATTTTCCCTGAAGGCCTATGCTAGAAAACCTGGACAGGGGGTATCCCCTCGTCCTCTAGGTGCCTATGCTGCTCGCCTGTTCATGGCGATTACAACAGAAGTACTGATGGATGAGCGGGGCTCGGTTGTTGTGAGACGCGCTACGAAGGAGTCGCTTATGTATCTGAAATCATTAGAAATGGTTGGGTTTAAGTCCTTCGCGGAAGCCAAGATTGAATTCCCTGAAGGCGTCACGGCGATCGTGGGACCCAACGGAAGCGGGAAAAGCAATGTCGTCGATGCGATCCTCTGGGTTCTTGGCGAGCAGAGTACGAAGGCCCTCCGTAGCGAGAAGATGGAAGATGTGATTTTTAACGGAACCGAATTGCGGAAGCCGCTCGGCCTGGCCGAAGTGTCGCTCGTCATCAGCGGGCTGGATCGAATCAGCGTGGATTCCCTCTCCGGTCTTTCGAGCCAGCTGTCGGAATATCAAGAACTTATGATCACGCGCCGCCTGTACCGTAACGGCGAAAGCGAATACCTCATCAATAAGACTGCCTGCCGGCTAAAGGATGTCAGAAGCATTCTTCTGGACACCAGGGCTGGAACCAAAGGACACACGGTCATTGCCCAGGGGCAAATCGATCAGATTCTGAACGCGTCACCGCAAGATCGGCGCGAGTTGATCGAAGAAACTGCCGGCATCATCCGTTATAAGAAACAGAAGGCCGAAGCGTTGCGGAAATTGGATGCGACGCAGCAGAACCTCTTACGGGTGCGGGACATCGTTGCTGAAGTCAAAAAGCAGTTGAATTCGCTTGAACGTCAAGCGCGGCAGGCACGGTCCTATCAGACCTTGCACCAAGAGGCGAAGTCGCTGGAGATCCAGTTGCTGACCGACGAATTCCGTGTCCTCCGAACCACGCTCACTACGGTAGAGGCGGAGTTGCAGACGTTGCAAGATCGCGAGTCCGAGCAGTCTGCTGAGCTGGCGCGGTTGAATGCAGAGCTTGAGCGGATCAGGCTCGCGATCGCCATTGCCAACGATGCAATCGGGCAGAGGCGTGAGGAGCTGTCGAATATCGAGCAGCAACAGGCGCGGGCTTTGACGGCTGCAGAAGTCGAGCGCAATCGGGGCGAACTATACGAGCAGCAGCAGAGCCAGGGGGGGCAGGAGCTTGAGCGCCTCACTCAGGAACAGGCCCAGAACGCAGCGGAGGCTGCAACCCTTGAGGACGCGTTGGCTGCGCTTGAGCGTGAGTGCGAAGAGCGGGAGCAGGTGTTCAAGGCGCTCGACCTGGAGATGAAGGAGTTGGGCCAACAGCGAACTGCGGCGTTGGCTGAAGAAGAGCGAGGGCGTCGGGACGTGCTCAACTTGGCGGTATTGGTCGCGAATACGGAGCAGACCCTGGTGCAATTGGCCGCTCGGATACAAGAGGCGGCGGATCGTGAAGGCAAGCTGGCTTGTGAACAGGAAAACTTTCGTCTGCAACATGTGACGGCATCGGATAAGCGTCAGGCGCTCCAACAGGCTTCCATAGAGGCAGAACGGGTAGTGGCGGATCTGCGACGGCAGCAGCGCAGTGTGGAGGAGGAGGCCGAGCGCCAATCGGCAGAGCTGGTCGAAGTCGACCAGTCGATCTTTCGTCAGTCGGAAGAGTTGGCCGCAGTGGACTCGCACTTCAAGGCGCTGCAAGGCGTGTTGCAAGAAGATATGGGTTATGGGCGGCGCGGCAATGAAGAGACGACCGCGCTCAAAGCCTGCCCCGGGGTGCACGATGCGATTGCCGAGTGGCTGGTTGTCCCTCCAGGATGGGATCGCGCAGTGGAAGCGATTTTGGGCGAACGGGTGAGGGGGTGGTTCGTCGATAATCCCGCCGCTGCCTGCGAGGCAGTTGAATTTCTCAAGGGAAAAGATCTCGGGCGAGGCACGTTTATCCCTCAGCAGCCTCGCTGGATGACTCAAGATACGGGGCCTCACGCCTGGTGGGCTGCAGTGGCGGGCCAGCCCGGTGTGGTCGGGCGCGCAGTCGATCTGATTCATGTGGATGGACAGCGCGAAGCGGCTCGAAACTACTTCTTCGATCGGATCGTATTCGTCGATACCCTCAAGGACGCCACGGTACTGTGGGAGCAACAACCCTGCGCGGCTCCCAATGGGCCGATCCTCGTGACGCGTGCGGGAGAAATATTGGATGCGGCTGGGGTGATCACCGGTGGACAATCCGGCGCGACGGGAGGGTTGCTGCAACGTCGCCGAGAAGTGCTGCGGCTGGAAGACCAGAGTGTTTCGCTGATGGGATACCTCGAAGAAGGGAAGCAGCGGCGGGAACGGTTGGTGGCGCAGGGGCTGGAGTTGCGCGAACGAGGCCGGCAACTCGCTGAGTCGCTGCGTGACGCTGAAATGCTGGGGCTCTCGTTACAGAAAGACGAAGCGGGACTCCAGCATATGCTGGAAGAGCTGACGCGGCGTATCGAAGCATTGATGGACGATGCGCAACGAGGCTCTGCGGAGGCAGGACGGCTTGAGCAAGAAATGCGCTCCGGTGAAGCGCAACTTGCGCAGTGGATAGCCGAGAAATCCGGTCAGGATGCCGGGCTCAGTTTGGTGCACGAGAGGGTGGAGCAGATCGACATCGGCATGCAGGGTCTCCAGCAGCGGTTTACAGAGGCGCAATTGGTCGCGCAGGAAATCCGGACCACCCGCGAACATCGCCATCGCGATCTTCAGCGGATTCTGCAGCAGCAACAAGACGCGATCGCGCGGATTGAGACGCTGACGCGGCATCTCGAAGGGCTTCAGGCTTCCATCGAACAGAGCCGGGTCGAACGTGAGCGGCAAGAAGCATTGTGCCGGGAATTCGGTGAGTCGGTGGCCCAAGGCAAGGCTCGCCTGGTCGAGGCGCAAGAGCGACAGGCCCAGGACATGGCCGTGGCGCACCAGCTCGATGCCGGGTTGGAGGAGATCCGTCGAACAGTATCGTCGCTTCGAGAATCCCGCATGGCGGTGGAGGTGAAGAAAGCGGAAGTTCGAATGCAGTTGGGGACGGTCGAGTCCACACTGCTGGGAACCTATCAGGTCGATCTGGGGATGTCGATCGAATCGCCGGCCGACGAAAAGACGCCGGAGCAGCTATCCATCGGGGAAGAGCCGGTTTCGCAAAGCCAACCGGCAGTCGATGAAGCCGCGCTACGGGAGCAATTGCAGAAGATCCGCGAAAAACTCGATCGCCTGGGCCCGATCAATTTGGCGGCGATTCACGAGCACCAAGAGTTGGATGAACGGTATCGATTCCTGACGACGCAGGAGCAGGATCTCTCCACGTCGATCGGCTCGCTGAAAGAAATCATTCAGCGCATCAACCGCACCACGAAGGATATGTTTGCCGGCACCTTCGCCGAACTCCAACAGAAATTCAGTGAGGTCTTCGTGAAGTTCTTCCCTGGCGGCCGGGCTGAACTGCAGCTGGTCGAGGCGCCGGCAGATGAGACGGCAGAAGGAGGACCGCAGGAGCCGGGAGTCGATATCGTGGTGCAACCGCCCGGCAAACGATTGAAGAGTATGACCATGCTGTCCGGTGGTGAAAAGACCTTGACGGCAATGGCCTTGCTCTTCGCGAGTTTCTTGATCAGGCCGACACCGTTTTGTATCCTCGACGAAATCGACGCGCCGCTGGACGAAGAAAATATCGGGCGGTTTACGTCTGTCTTGCACGAACTCTCCGAAGGCGCCCAGTTTATGGTCATTACCCATAACAAACAGACAATGGCAATCGCGGACTCGTTGTTTGGCGTCACGATGGAACAGCCTGGTGTCTCAAAAATCGTCTCCGTAAGACTGGGCAATTTGCAGCCGGTCTAAACGCGACGGATCAGCGAAAACATCCGTACTTCAGAGGGCTTCCGCCTCCCCGTTTCTTGACGTCAACGGCGGCTGTCTGTTATATAGCCCTGAACTGAAAGACCGAAACGAAGCGCGCCGCGCGCAGTGAGAGTCGTGTTTTGTTTATAGGGACGAAGCGAGTCACCCGCTTCTCTCATCCACTGTCAGAATGTAATAGACCGATACAATGAAGCTGATTCGAACGCTTCTGGATCGCCTATCCGATAGTTTCTTTATTTCCGCTCCGGAGAAACTGGGGTTGGCGACAGAACCGTCCAACATTCATCCGTTACGCCTGGTATCCGACAACTCCATGCCGAATGTATCCATCGACGCTGTGACACGACGCTCCACCAGCCACTCAGTCAGTCAAGTGGATGCGCTCGACGACGCGGTCCGGCGCAGTCAAGCCTGGTTTTTATCCAAGCAACATGCCTCAGAAGGTTATTGGGTCGCAGAACTGGAAGCCGATACCACGCTGACATCGGAATATCTCATGCTGCGCCGATTTCTCGATCGGGTCGACCCTGAGCGAGAGCGTAAGGCGGTTCACTATCTCCGCGCGATGCAATTGCCCGACGGCGGCTGGCCGATTTTCTATGGAGGGCCGTCGGAAATCAGCGCCTCCGTGAAAGCCTATTTTGCCTTGAAGCTGAGCGGAGTTTCTGCAAGCGAGACTTTTATGCTTCGGGCGCGCGACCGCATTCTGGCCATGGGCGGGGTCGTGTGCGCGAACGTCTTTACCAAGATCACGCTGGCCCTGTTCGAACAGTACGATTGGAAGGGCGTTCCCAGCATGCCGCCGGAAATCATGCTCCTGCCGAGGCGGTTCTATTTCAGCATCTACGCGATTTCCTATTGGTCTCGCGCCGTCTTGATTCCCTTGTTGATTGTGTTCGCGAATCAGCCGGTCTGCCGTATTCCCAAGGAGCAAGGTATCGACGAACTCTATCTTGCGCCCCGATCGGAGATTCACTATCGGGATGTGCCGCCCTTTAATAAGGACCAGCGATGGTTTACCCCGCACAATTTCTTTGTCCAGCTCGATCGGGTGCTGAAACTATATGACACGATGCCGTTGAATTGGTTGCGTGAAAAGTCTTTGCAGAAGGCTGCTACCTGGATGCTGGAGCATATTAAGGGCAGCGGTGGGCTGGGAGCGATTTACCCGGCTATGGCGAATTCGATCGTGGCCCTTCGGTGTCTGGGGTATCAAGTCGACGACCCATTGGTGCAGAAGTCGCTGCGTGAAATCGAATTATTGGAAGTCTACAGCCCGGTATCGATCGGCGATCAGCGGGTCGAGGCGTTGCATCTTCAGCCTTGCCATTCGCCGATCTGGGATACGGCATTGCTCATGAACGCGCTGATCGAAACCGGGTTACCGCAGGACCACCAGGCTTTGCAGAAAGCCGGCGAGTATTTGGTGTCCCGTCAAACGAAAACAGTCGGAGATTGGAAGTTCTCGTCTCCCGATGCGGAGCCAGGGGGCTGGTATTTCCAGTTCGAGAACGAGTTCTATCCCGATGTCGATGACTCGGCAGTGGTGTTGATGGCACTGTCGAAGGTCCGGTTGGATCAGCCCGTCGAGTTACAGGAGTCCATTAGGCGGGGTATGAACTGGGTGCTTGCCATGCAAGGGTCCGACGGCGGGTGGGGCGCGTACGACAAGGACAACAATCGCGTCGTCTTCAACTATATTCCCTTTGCCGACCACCATGCGTTGCTCGATCCGAGTACGTCCGACTTGACAGGACGCTGTCTCGAGATGCTCGCGGCCTTGGGTTACGATCAAACGCATCCCGCGGTGGGACCGGCCCTCCGGTTTCTCAAGCGAGAGCAGGAGGCCGACGGCAGCTGGTACGGTCGGTGGGGCGTCAACTATATTTACGGCACATGGTCCGTCCTGGCGGGGCTTCATGCAATTGGAGTGGACCTCTCAGAGCCTTATGTTCTCCGCGCAGTCGCCTGGCTTGAGTCGAAGCAAAATCCCGATGGCGGGTGGGGTGAAAGCTGTCTTTCATATCATGACGACCCGGAGTGGAGCGGGAAGGGCGAGAGTACGCCTTCGCAAACGGCTTGGGCCATCATGGGACTCATGTCGGCCGGGATGGTCGATGCCTTCAGCGTCGCTCGCGGCGTCCAGTACTTGCTCCGCCAACAAATGAAGGATGGGTCGTGGGAGGAGGTCCGCCATACAGGGACCGGATTCCCTCGTGTGTTTTATCTCCGCTACCATTGGTACTGCCAATACTTTCCATTGTGGGCCCTGGCGATGTACCGGAATCTTCGGACGCGCGGGAAGATGCGAGCAGACGAAGTCCGACAGCAGGTACTTGCGTCCGGCTGCTATCGAGCCGATCGTTGAACAGTCCACCGGCGTCGTTCGTTGGCGCGGGGCAACCCCTCTCACAATCTTCGGAAAATTCCATCGCCGTGTTTGCCGCGACTCGCTGGGAGCTCCAGGCAGTCCGTCGCGCCCTTTCAGCGGATCGTGTCGGCGCAATCGACGGAGTCCGCTGTTATGTCGGACAGCAGGGGAATCGCACCTATTGGGTGATTCAAACCGGTGTCGGCCCCGTTGTGGCCGGCAGGGTTGCGGAAAAAGTTTTGAAGGCGCAGGCCATGTCGTTGGTCATGTCCACGGGTTTTGCCTGCGCACTTGTCCCTGCCCAGGTGGGAGACCTCATCGTCGGCACAGGGGTGTCTTCTGTGCAGGGTGAAGGAACCTGGAGGATGGGGAGCGATCGGGTGCTCTGCGATGAGGCGATAGGGTCCGATATTCTGGTTGCGGCGCAGGATGCAAGGATGGCCGTAAGGACCGGACTTGTGGTGTCGTCCGGGACCGTGGTATGGCAAGCAGAGGAAAAGCGCCGGCTGCAGCGCGCGACTGAAGCGACCGCTCTCGACATGGAGAGCGCAGCGTTGGCGTCGGCGGCGCAGGAGCACCGGGTGCCGATGGCGATTGTGCGGACAGTCTCCGATCTGCTGGATGAAGATCTCCCTCTTGACTTCAATCTCTTTCTCAGGCCCACTGGCTGGCTGAAAGGCATGCAGGCCATCATTGTCCGCCCATCCAGCCTTGCGGGGCTGAATCGGCTGCGACAGCAGAGCCGGGTGGCAGCGGATCGATTGACTGATTGGTTCCGATGTTATGCGGCGCTAGACCGTAACGTACTTCGACCATCCAGGTAGCCGATGACGAATATGATTGAACGATTAGGTGCGCAGGCCATCGTGCGTGTACGGGACATGGGCCGCATGTTGCTGTTCATGCTGTCGGCATTCGCTTGGTTGGCGCGGCCGCCGCTTCGTTTCCATCAAATCATGAAACAGCTCCACTTCGTCGGATATCGGTCCACGTTCGTCGTCGTATTGACCGCGGGATTTACCGGGATGGTGTTGGCGCTTCAAGGGTATTACAGCTTGCGGAAGTTCGGTTCCGAGGGGTTGCTGGGCGCAGCGGTGGCATTGAGTATGATCCGGGAACTGGGGCCGGTGCTGGCGGCCTTGATGGTGACCGCGCGGGCGGGATCTGCCATGACTGCTGAGATCGGGATCATGCGGATTACAGAGCAGATCGATGCGCTCGATACGATGTCGATCAATCCATTGCAATATTTGATCGCCCCGAAATTCGTGGCCGGCGTGCTCGGGGTTCCCTTGCTCGTGGCCATCTTCGATGTGGTCGGTATCTATGGCGGTTCACTCGTCGGCGTGGACCTATTGGGAGTGAGCGAAGGAGCCTATTGGAATTCGGTCCAGTCGGCGGTGGAATGGAAAGACGTCTATGGCGGCATTCTCAAGTCTCTCAGTTTTGGGCTGATCGTCAGTTGGGTCTGCTGTTATAAAGGGTTCTATACGAGGCAGAGCGCCGAGGGTCTGGGGAGCGCGACGACGGAGGCGGTGGTGTTATCGTCGGTCCTCATCCTTGTCGGAGACTATATCTTGACGTCGCTGCTCTTGTGAAACGTCGAAGGTCATTAAGTCTGAAAGTCAAAGGTCATTCTGCGGATAATGCGACTTGAGGACATGATGACTTTCAGACGTTGAGACTTGTTGGATATGATCAGACTGGTCGGTGTTGAAAAGACGTTGGGGGGACAGCCGGTGCTGCAAGGCGTCGATCTGTCGATCCCGGTCGGCAAACTCACAACCATTATAGGCCGGAGCGGAGAAGGCAAGAGCGTCCTCCTCAAACACATGATCGGGCTGATGCAGGCGGATCGCGGTGAAGTGTGGGTCGGCGATGTCGATATTTCCCGGCTGTCCGGCACGCCCCTGAACAATGTGCGGAAACGGTTTGCCATGCTCTTTCAAGGCGCCGCGTTGTTCGATTCGCTCTCGGTCTTCGAAAACGTGGCGTTTCCATTGCGGGAGAAGTTGCGCATGAAAGGCCCGGAAGTGGGGCGGCGGGTTGAGGAGAAGCTGGAGGAGGTCGGGCTGACGGGGATGGGGCACAAATTTCCTGCCGAACTGAGCGGTGGTATGCGCAAGCGAGCGGGGTTGGCTCGCGCATTGGTCATGGAGCCGGAGATTATCCTTTTCGATGAGCCGACGACAGGATTGGATCCGTTGATGGCGAAGTCGATTCACGATTTGATCGTCAAGATGCACCGACGATTCGGTTTTACAGCGGTGATGGTCAGCCATGAAATTCCGGAGATCTTTCCGATCTCCGACTGGGTGGCGATGCTTCGGAAGGGCAAGATTGCCTTGATGGCCACGGCCGCTGAATTCCAGCGGACGACCGATCCGGAGATTCAAGAATTCATTTCAGTCGGTGGGACGGTGGCACTGCCGGGGTGAGGGGGGAGTACCGAGGATGGAAAAAACCAAGTTGGAGTTGGTGGTCGGGGTGTTCGTGCTCGTCGGTATCCTCTGCCTCGGCTATCTGTCGATCAAGCTCGGGAAACTGGAGCTGATCAGCGGGGACGTCTATGAAGTCGAGGCGCAATTCAACAGCGCCTCAGGGCTCAAACCCGGTTCGGCGATCGAAATCGCCGGGGTCGAGGTCGGCAGGGTCCGTGGGATTACGCTCATTGAAGATCGTGCGAAGGTGAAGCTGGCGGTCAACAACACCGTCAAGCTCTACACTGACACCTTCGCATCCATCAAAACCCGTGGCATCATCGGAGAAAAATTCCTTGCCCTGTCTCCAGGAGGGGGTGGCGATCCGCTCAAACCTGGAGATATGATACGCGATACCGAATCGGGCCTCGACCTTGAGGAGTTAGTAAGCCAATATGTGCATGGCAAAGTGAAATAGGCGAGACTGGCGGGATAGGCGGTTCGAAATGAGATTTGAACTACTGGTTGCGCGTGTCTCGCCTGTCTTGCGTTTCACGCGTTACGGTCTGACAGAGGAGGATGGCTCATGGAGATCCAGGGATCTGCCCTAACAGAGAAGCAGAGATGGAGTTGGGGTGGGCTCGTCGGCGCGATAGTCGGTCTGCTGTTGCTGCTGGGCGTGGTGACGGCCCAATCGGCATTGGCTGGTGGACCGACCGATGCCATGAAAAGCACCATCGATGAAGTGCTGAAAATCGTCCAGGACAAGGATCTTAAACAGCCGGGGAGAGCTGAAGAGCGCAGACAGCGACTGGAACAAGTTGTTGGGGATCGATTCGATTATCAGGAGATGTCGAGACGGTCGCTTGGGGCTCCTTGGAATACGGTATCCGACAAGGAGAAGGAAGAATTTGTCGCCTTGTTCAGGACGCTTTTGATCAATTCCTACGCCGACAAGATCGAAACCTATTCCGGTGAAGGTGTGCAGTATCTCCATGAACGGACGGAGAAGGAGTATGCCGAAGTTCGGACAAAGGTGTTGACCGGCAAAGTCGAAATTCCGCTCGACTACCGCTTGATCAACAAGGGCGACAATTGGCGGGTGTATGACGTGGTGGTGGACGGTATCAGTCTCGTAAATAATTACCGGGGACAGTTCTCGAAGATCCTCCGTGCTGGAACTTTTACCGATTTGGTGGATCAGCTCCGCAAGAAATCAATTAAGTCTAACACCCCATAACGCCTCCATGGATTCCACGATCAGTCTGCGCGGTTTCATCGCCGTCGTCGTGTTTCTTGCGGCGAGCCTCATCGCGTTACCGAGGCCTGCAGGCGCGGGCGTCGAATATTTTCCGATTCCTTCCGTGTCCACCAGCAAGAACGATGGAAACGATGTCGGGTTGATTGTCCCTGTGTTGGTCACTGACCCGGACGGCGAGCTCAAATACATCGTCGCTCCGATGATCATTCGCAATTCCATTGTCGGGACACGCGGCGTCTTCAATCTGTTTCGATACGATCCCGGAGGGCGAGAGATACGGTTTACCGGATCCTTCACGGAGGAGATCGAGCGAAAAGTGTTGTTCAGTTACACCGATCCGGCCTTCAGCCAGGGGCGCTACTCGTTGAACTTTGGCGCATCGTATTTTAAAGACGCGACCGCTCGGTTTTACGGCCTCGGGGAAGAGACCCTGGAGGTAGCGCAAACGAATTACACGGCCCGCGAAGCGCGGGCGAACTGGCGATTCGGTATCTATGCCAACGAGGTCACTCAGATTGCCGTCGGCCAACGCATCCGCGACGTGCAGCTCCAGAAAGGCGCCACCGACCTTCCCTTTACCGGCGACCGCTTTCCCACGGTGGATGGGGTACAAGGCGAATCGCTCATTCTTGGGCATCGGGTGACGTTTTACTACGACACACGCAACAACCTTGTTTCACCGACCGATGGAATGGCGGTGACTGCCTACGCAGAAGTGAATCAAAACATCCGTAACAGTGGTCACCCTATCTATTCACGGTACGCCATAGAGGCCAAGAAGCTCTTTCCAAGCGAGTCGAAACGCGCCATTCTCGTCGTGCGCGCGGACCTGCAGGCGACAATCGGAACCCAAGTGCCGTTCTTCGAGCAAAGCTCCTTGGGCGGGCAGAATAATCTCCGAGGATTCGGCGTCGATCGCTTCATCGACAAACATCTTGTTGCCTTCAGTATCGAGGAGCGCATTCACCTGATGCGCACAAAGATTGCCGGGGTGTCGGCAGATTTTGAAATTGCCCCGTTTCTGGACACAGGGCAGGTCTTCAGCGATTTCAGAGACGTCTCTTTCAAGGATTATCGTGTGACTCCAGGCGTAGGGTTCCGTGGCATTGTCAAGCCCAGCGTCGTTGGACGTATCGACTATGGCTATAGCAAGGAGGGGGGGGCGATCTATGCGGGGCTCGACTTTCCTTACTGAACCCAGTACAGATTGGTGATTGCGTTCTGCCGCAGGATTAACCATTGTTAGCCGCAAAGTGAGGAGTGGCGGGCAACAGGCGAGGAGGGTGGTCTCTCGTGAGTCGGACATTGGGGGCCGCGGCAGCGCTCCTGAATTTGCGATACTCGGATGAGGTTTGCAGGGCATGAGGTTGTATCGGTTTCTTCTCGCCGCATTACTCGTCTTCTTTGCGTTCCAGCCCCCACTAGTACTGGCAGATGGATTCGGTCCATTCCCTGTCAGAAATTTCCAGCCGATCCATCAGCTAGTCTTGAGCATGCCTGGCGATCGTGCTGCCGTGTTGAAGCAGGGCGTACTCGACTTCCGGCTTGAACTCGCGCAGACAGCCAGTGTGTTCAATGATCAAGGCTCCGGCGCCACCGCAACAATGAAGTTTGAGACCATGCGTTCCGGTATGTTTCTCCGGTATGGGATGGCGGAGCGATGGGAACTCTCTCTGGAGGTTCCCGTCCTCTATCGGTCCCGCGGATTCATGGAGGGAGCGATCAAAGCGGTTGAGGGGGCCACAAGCGGCGTGGCTCCGGATCGAACAGAGTTGGAGCAGGTGAGCTACGTGTTCAACCTCTCACGCGGTGGTCGCACCATTGCGAGCGGGCGCGAGGGGGTCGTGGGCTTAGGCGATAGCACGGTGACAAGCAAGTATCAACTGTTGCTGGAGACGGCATGGATGCCGGCAGTATCGGTTCGTACCGCGCTCAAGCTCCCAACTGGGAATGCCGGGCAGTACTACGGGAGCGGCAACCCGGATATGGGGTTCGGATTGGCAGTTGAAAAGGGATTTGCCGACCGATGGATGCTCTATGTCAACCTCAACGGTGTGGTGCCGACGGGACGCATTGCGGGATTGGCTCTCAATCCGACGATATCGAGTCTCATCGCTGTGGAATATCTGTGGTCGGAGAACTTTTCCTTGACGGCCCATTTCAATTACTACTCCTCGCCATTCCGCGGTGTGGGGACAAGGGCATTGGATCAGGCTGTCACGGAGTCGGTCGCGGGATTCAGCTACCGGCTTACGCAGCACCTCTTATGGCAAGGCTACGCGGTCGAGAATCTCGACTTCATTACCGGCAGCGCGGCAGACGTCACGGTCTCGACATTGTTGACCTATCGATACGACCCATGAGACCCTGTTTGAGGCGTTGGGCCAAGGACAGCTAACCCCTTGACAACATGGGGCTCCCGTGTGAAACTCCCCCTGTGAGCGCCCAAGCTGTTATATTGCTTCGCCAGGATTAAGCTGAACCAGATCCCAACTCATTATTTAGGCGCGCGCATTGACGTAAAGGAGTATCTGCCATGTCAATTTTAAAGACGATTCAAAGCCCCGCCGATCTGAAAAAATTATCGCAGGCGCAGTTTCCTGCTCTGTGTCAGGAGCTGCGGGAGCAGATCATCGGCGTCGTGTCCAATGTCGGAGGGCACCTTGCTTCGAATCTTGGGGTGATCGAGCTCACGGTGGCGTTGCACTATCTGCTCAATTCCCCCAAGGATAAGATCGTCTGGGACACGAGCAATCAAGCCTATGCGCATAAACTGCTCACTGGGCGCCGGGAACGGTTTCATACGCTGCGGCAATACGGGGGGTTGAGCGGGTTCACGAAGCGCGAAGAGAGTGTCTACGACACGTTCAACGCGGGTCATGCGGGAACCGGTGTCTCTGCCGCCTATGGGATGGTCGAAGCGCGTGAGCAGTTGAATCAGCGGCATAAGGTCGTTTGCATCGTCGGCGACGGGGCGATGACGGCTGGCATGACGCTGGAAGGCCTGCACCATGCCGGAGGACTGGGGAAAGATTTCCTGGTGATCCTGAACGATAATCAAATGTCCATTTCGAAGAATGTCGGAGCCATCTCCTCCTATCTGAACCGGACCTTCACCGGTGAGTTTTATGGAAAAATGCGGGAGGAAACAGGGCAACTCTTGGGGAAGATTCCCCACATCGGGCAGGATATGCAGAAGTGGGCGCGCCGGGCTGAAGAGTTGGCCAAGGGTGCGATTCTCCCTGGGCTGCTCTTTGAAGAGCTTGGGTTCAAGTATGCGGGACCGATCGACGGACATAACTTCGAGCATCTGCTCCCGACCTTGGAGAATGTGCTGAAGATGAAGGGGCCGGTATTGCTCCATGTGATTACGAAAAAAGGCTTGGGCTATGAGCCTGCAGTGAAAAATCCCGTGTGGTTCCATGCCTGCCCGCCTTTTGTTCTGGAAACCGGGGTTCCGGCGAAGAAAGCGGCGCGGCCGTCCTATACGCAGATCGCCATTGAATCGTTGGTCAAGTTGGCCCGTGAAGACAAGCGGATCGTCGCCATTACGGCCGCGATGTGCGAAGGGACCGGTCTCAACATTTTCGAAAAAGAATTTCCTGACCGGATCTACGACGTGGGGATTGCCGAACAGCATGCGGTCACGTTTGCGGCCGGTCTTGCGACCCAGGGCCTTCGTCCGGTGGTGGCGATGTATGCCACATTCTTGCAGCGCGCATACGATCAAGTTGTGCACGATGTGGCGACGCAAAATCTTCCAGTTACGTTTTGTATCGATCGCGGCGGGCTGGTGGCGGAAGACGGCACGACGCACCACGGCGCATTCGATTTTGCCTATCTGCGCCACATACCGAACATGGTAGTGATGGCGCCGAAGGACGAAAACGAGTTGCAGCACATGATGAAGACCTGCATCCAGTATGACGGACCGGCTTCGGTACGGTATCCACGCGGATTGAGTTTGGGTGTCACGATGGATCAGCAAGCGGAGGCCTTGCCGATCGGGAAAGGCGAGCTGTTGCGCGAAGGGACGGACGTAGCGATCGTCGCCATCGGCGTGTCGGTTTCGCATGCAGTGACGGCGGCAAAACGGCTTGAGGCAGAAGGCATCTCGACGGCAGTGGTGAATGCGCGGTTCGTGAAGCCGCTGGATCAGGACTTGATTGTCGAGGTTGCCAAGCGCGTTCGGTATGTGGTGACGGTTGAAGAAGGCTGCAAGATGGGTGGGTTCGGCTCGGCCGTCCTCGAAGCCCTGTCCGACGGCGGGGTGACGAATGTGACGACGAAGATCATTGGCTTACCCGATTGGTACATCGAGCAAGGACCGCAAGATTTTCTGCGTGAGCGATATGGGTTGACGGCGGATGGCATCTATCAGAGCGTGAAGGAACTCATCGGAAAGACACCGGCTTCTTCGCGGGAAGAGCTCATGTTGGCTTCATCGATCGATCATCTGCCCCATGGAGATGAGCAGGGAAGCTGAGTAAGACGTGAACCGTGAGACGTTAAACGTGATACGGAAATAGAGAAAACGGCACGATGCACATTACGAGACGGAAAACCAAACAGATCAAGATCGGCAAGCTCAAGATCGGCGGAGATGCCCCAATCTCTGTGCAATCGATGTGTTCCACCGACACGCGCGATACTGTGGCTACGATTGAGCAGATTCGCCAGTTGGAGGCCGCCGGCTGTGAAGTGATCCGTGTGGCCGTGCCGGACGACGAGGCGGCGGCGGCGTTGCCCAAGATCAAAGCAGCGATGACTGTGCCGCTGATCGCGGACATTCATTTCGATCATCGCCTGGCATTGAAAGCGGCTGCGGTCGTGGACTGTGTCCGGATCAATCCTGGCAACATCGGGGCCTGGTGGAAAGTGGAAGAAGTCATCAAGGCCGTGAATGAGCGCGGCATTCCGATTCGCGTTGGAGTCAACGGCGGCTCGCTGGAACGGGATCTGTTGGACAAGTACGGCTGGCCCTCTCCGGAAGCCTTGGCCGAATCGGCGCTCAATGCTGTGCATGCGTTGGAAGACGTGGGATTCACGAACATGAAGGTGTCGCTCAAGGCGTCTGATGTGCACCATGCGATCGACGCCTATTGGTTGTTCGCGCACCAGTCCGACTATCCTCTGCACATCGGTATCACAGAGGCAGGAACGGCGATGACCGGGGCGGTCAAGTCCACCATGGGGCTCGGGTACCTGCTCTCGCAGGGGATTGGAGACACGTTACGCGTCTCGCTCGCTGCCGATCCAGTCGAAGAAGTGAAGGTGGGGTTCGAGATCTTGAAGTCGCTCGAACTGCGCCACCGAGGGATCAATGTGATTGCCTGCCCAACCTGCGGACGTGTGGAAATCGACGTGGTGAAGCTTGCCAACGAGCTGGAAAAGAAGCTGGGCCATATCAAGACTCCGCTCAATGTGTCGGTCCTCGGCTGTGTCGTGAACGGGATCGGCGAAGGGAAGGAAGCGGATATCGGGATCGCCGGCGGCGAAGGCAAAGGCATCCTGTTCAAGAAGGGCAAACTCGTCCGCAAGGTGCCGATCGAAGAATTGATGGACACCCTGATTTATGAAGTCGAGCTGATGGCCAAGGAGAAAGACGCTGAAGGAAATGGAGAAGCTGTCGCTCCTTCGAACGAAGGATGGGAATCTCTCGCGCCTGAATCCGATCGGCCATCGACGCTCGGAAAAGAAATTCCAGTCCTCTCCAGTAAGCAATAGGTAGATCTTCCTCTCGTGCCTCTAGCCTCTAGCCTGTTGCCCAGTTTATAATGCGCGCGTGGCGCCGTACCCAAGTGGTTAAGGGAGCAGTCTGCAAAACTGCGATGCAGCGGTTCGACCCCGCTCGGCGCCTCCACACCGCACTCCGTGCGTGGTCTGTCTGGTTCATTTGGTTTCTTTGGTCTATTTGGTTAGTGAAATTCCATGGCGAGGTGTTTGGCCGGTGAGGCGGAGGAGGACAGAAATATGAAACTACAGGTTGTAGTAGAAGAGGATGAGGCCGGCTATTTTGCTGCCGAGGTTCCGGCGCTACCGGGCTGCTTGTCTCAAGGAAAGTCTCGGGAAGAGGCCATCGCGAATGTCAAAGAAGCGGTCGAAGGTTGGCTCGAAGTGATGGAGGCTAAGTGTGCGGGTGATGCTAGCCAAACCGTCGAAGTTGTTGTCTGATGAATATACCCTCTCTGACTCCCAACGCAACGAACTAGATCCTGGCCTTCTTCGAAATCTTATCCGCCGCAGATCTCACCGTCGAAGCATTTAACAGTTTCTAACCCTCACCACGCGTATTTTATCTCTTGCCTTTTGTGCCATCGTGAAACTTCGGAGAGGGCAGCACTCCCCTGCCGGCCATCGGGCTCCCTGCCTCTCGGAGCGACCCTTCCGGGCACGTCCCGGCGGAAGTCCTTCTGGAATTCCCTCAGCCGCGATCGTTCGATCGCGGAGCTTCGGTCAGTTCCAGCTTTCCTTCCGGGCCGCGCCTCGGTGGGGCCCCGCTCCTTCGGCAAGGTCGCCGATGGCCGGCAGGGGAGTGCTGGTTCGAGCAACGACCCTATCCTATTTCATCCCTTCCCTATCGTGGCGGCCATTGCTGAACTGGAGCGGAATATCATCGTGGAGCGAATCCGGGGCGGAATTAGGCGGGCGAGGGAGCAAGGAAAGCAGCTGGGAAGGCGTCCATTAACTGATCCAAACCTTTTACGGACGGTTCTACGGATGAAGGCTCAAGGGAAGTCGATTCGAGCGATTGCCGAGGCGGTCAAGGTGACAAAATCCTTTGTCCACAAAACCTGCAAGAATGCCGGCTCTCAAACCCTCGAAATTTCAGCCTGCTAAAATTAGCCGTTTGGTGTCCCTTAATCAGATGGTAAATGGCCATTTTGCGACCGTCGGCATTCGGCCAAGAGTGGACGTTCGGTGCCGAGTTCGCACCGCCATAAAGCGGTCCTCAGCCCTGCCGCATTAACGTGTGAGGTAAGCCGCGCGCGGAGGGCGCAGCCCGGAGCGCGTCGGTTTGACCGAAAGGTTAGGCCTCTTCACTTGAGGGCCTCCAGGTTAATTTGTGGAAAGTTTGAGTTCGCACTGCTTGCTCGGTACCTCCAGGTCACGAAATGGAGAAAGTTGACCAATACGAATACATCCCTAGGTCTGACCGATGTCTTGCCGCCAACGCGCTCAAACACAGCGACAACCCTGTCTGCGGCTATGAGTTTGGCTAGTCGCTTGGATGGCGCTGACTCAAGGACACATATGATGCCTATGCCAGGACTCTTTGCGCCGTCTTGGAAGGGGGAAAGCCATGGATCGTAGTCCGCGACGACTTTTCTTGAGTCGACATCGGCGAGGAAACTCTCCAACTGAGCGGTAGCCTTCGGGTAGTTGCTTCGCTTGACCTCAATTACTCCAAAGGCGCTGCTCTTCGGAAGAAGACCGAACCCTTCAACTTCGAAGATTGCCGGTACTGGGAACGGAGCCCAAATGATGAGGTCGATTTGCCGCAGTACTGTAGGCAGTGGATAGTCAAGAACCGCTCCCGTGGATACGCGCATCGGCTGAACAATGCGGTGAACGAGGCTTCGTATCGAGGCCTCCGTGTACTTTCCCAGCAAGTCCGTATTGGAAGTGACCCCCTTAATTTCAAGAATCGGAGTCAGCTCGGTGACGAGCTGGGCTGCGACAGTACCGAGGTAGTGGCGTAGCTCCATGGTGTGTTGAGGCCTAACGTCAGCCTTCAGCCGAGCAGGCGCGATAGCGACTGCGTCGGCTGAAAGGCATTGTTCTGCTAAATCGCGACTCCATTTGGATTCTCTGCTATCAAATCCATCGCAATAGCTGCACTATAAGCATAGATTATTCCCGTATTTGACCTCACGGACGCCTCGATCGGTTCTCCGTTTATGTGAACCAATTCTTGAGAGAACCTATAACCTGAGACAATACCAAAAACCACCTCTTGTTTCGGCTTGAGCGCAGATATCACGGGACCTCCCGAAAAACCTGGATTATTGAAACCATCCAAAATCCAGAGTCTTCCTCCGGGTTGCTCATAGCAACCAGATAAGCACGCCTTTTTTACAAGAGGAAGGTGCAATGCGCCATCGGCTGCTATTGCCTTTGAATGCATCCCAAAGGGATACCCAACAAAGAAGACATCCTGGCTGAGAAAAACTTCACCTTTGGAAAGTCTGAGCGGGTGATGTGCGCCTATCGGGTAATCAGTTGTAAGGACGATTACATCGGTGTCATTTATGCTTAGCCCGATTACGGTGACCTCAACCTTTGTCCATTGAGACTGAAGGAAAATCTCTATTTGATCAGAGGTTTCGACGCCCTCGAATACGTGCTTCGCAGATACCAAGTATTGCCGGCCATCAATGTCTATGGTGAATGCCGTGCCCGTCGCCCCGTTCCAGCGAACCTCAAACACTCTGTCGTAGACGTTAAAAGTCAGCATAAAAATCTCTAGAAGTAGAACGGTAGGCATCACCAGCCGTGCGGATCAAGCCCGCGCACGGTCTGGTGCATGCCGTGTTAGGCATCGGATCTCGGTGCGTCCACAGGAATCTTGGCGAGAAGGGCCTTCAGGCGCCTAAGCGACTCCTTGGTGAGCGACTCCTTGATATCAACTTGCCCGTGGACAACCCGATTTCTCAAGTCGCGCAGGACTTGAAACTCCTTCACCTCGGCTTGGCTCAAGACTCCTTGGCCGAGCAATTGGTTGATGCCGTCAACGAGCGCCCGCGGATAGGGAGCAACGCCCCTGGCGGCAGCCAATGCATGCAACCTACGCTCAAGATCAACCCACGAGTTCATAAACACCGCAAGGGGGTCAGCCGAGTGTGGGTCATCCGCAATGAGCTCAATCCCGTACAGGTTGCGAAACAGGATCTTCGCCAGCTCCGCATATACCTCGACCTTCCTCCGTTCGACCGTTAGCCCGTTGCCTTGGTGATAGAGCTCATTTCTAAGACGGTGGTACCACTCCACTTCGCCGAGATCAATCCCGTCAAGCTTCTTTGCGGCATGAGTTTCTAGCGCGTCGAGGAGGCGGGGAAAGCTCTCCGAGAACTCGGCGTACTCCTTGCGCGTTATCTTCAAGCCGGAGATCCGAGTCGGAAGACCCAAGTAGGTCTTGATCATCAGTTCGACCGCGTTGTCGATACTGATGATCGCCAGTCGGCGGTTGCTGTCCGAGTCCTTGGCAGACAGTAGGCCCAAGCCGTGTCCGAGGATTTCGGCCGGCCCAGATGCCCACGGCTGCTTAGTAAAGTCGCTAGTGCCCACTTCTGTGTGCTCCGATGCCTAACTATGTTTAGGCGGATCCGCATAAGAGCCGGATTTGCCATTTTCTGTCCGTATAAGACGCCACTACGGTTCGTGAACAATACTCCATGCTCGTTGTCGTTTCAATGAGTTGTGACGGCGGGACCATGTATCATGGGTTCTTATGCGGGTCGGTGTAAGCCCCCCTTCTGGTAGCGGTCTGTCGTGTACTTCTGCTATGGGTCGAGGACTGCCATCGGCCAAGTGCGGAAGTTCGGCACCGAGGTGGCACCGCCATAAAGCGGTCCTCAGCCCTGTCGCATTAACGTTGGAGGTAAGCCGCGCGCGGAGGCCGCAGGCCGGAGTGCGTCGGCTTGACCGAATGGTTAGGCGTTGCCGCGTTGCACTCAGCCATTGCCACGCATATGGACAAGAAGTTCACGCGCGAGAGTCTTCCCCTCATAGACCCAGACCGCAGAGATCGGTATGCTGACGGCTCGGACAAGGCGATCAACTTCGCTCCCGTAGCTGAAGCCTTGCGGATGGACACTGGAAAGGTGCTCGGCACCGTCGGCGACGAAGCAGATTCTGACTGCTGTAGGGTCGTCCAGTGAAGTGCCGGCAGAGATAAGAGTGGCTGTCGCGGAATCGGAGATGCCCGAGCGACCAGCCCAGCCACGCGATTGGTCAAAGTCGATCCAGTCAGGCCGCGTTACCGAAGCATGATCAAAGATGCTTCCGATCGCTGCGCGAACGACGGCAATGACGTCGTCTGCGACGCTGCTCTCTGGGAACATGTCCGCGAGCGACGCGAACTTGTGCACATAGGACTTGCGCAGTTCTTGAATGCGACGGACCTCCTGCCACACGCCTTGCGACCAATCAAGCGGATTCAAGCTCTTGTCGGCAACGGCGCGATCCAAGTTGGCCTTGAAGCTGTAACCGATATCGGGGGCGTTGAGCGCCTCCTGACATGCGATTTCGAGCGCTGTCCACGCAAGCACCACGCACAGGCGAACATATGTGCCTCGATCCCATCGATTGGGCGCTTCACGAGAGAGCTGTCGGACGTGGAGTGCGTCAGTCCACAAGTGGCAATAAGTGGATTCGACGAGGATAGGGTTCATGCGACGCCTAACTATGTTTAGGCCGATCCGCATAAGAGCCGGATCTGCCATTTTCTATCCGCGTAACACTCCTTCAATGATCGTGAACAATATCCCATCATCGACGGTGGTGCAAATGGCTGCTTTTCAATCCGGTGATCAACCGCTCAGGGTCGGATGGCGACGGTCGGAGATCGGCCACAAGCGGAACTTCGACACCGAGATTGCACCGCTGTAAAGCGGTCCTCAGCCCTATAGCATTATCGTAAAGTTGAGGGGCGCGCCGCTCTTGGCGCGTCCCTCTCGAACGCCATGTTGGGCTCAGTCGATGCAGTTGTACTCACATACACTCCCGAGAGCTACGTGCAGTGAGCATTCTCTTGCCTTGTGTAATTGCTATGTAGTCGTTCAGGAACTTCCGCAAAGTTTCCTCAAAGACTGTCGTGTGATCTAGAACGACACTCACGCTAGCGTGGGCAATCAGAAACGGGCTATTTGATCGATGGTTCTCTGTTGGCGTTAGGCGAACACCAGCGATTGATGGAAGATTCGTGAGATCCAAATTCTCAATTGCACATGGGGCACTTGTATAGAGGCTCGGGTCAAAGCCCGGCGTCAATTGAGACGAATCAGATACGATTTCAATCGAATGCGTACGAAAGGGTTCGTACTCGCCTAGTGCTTGGGTCCAAAGCGCTCGTTGACCAGGACGAAAGTCTGGCCTCAGAAATAGAGCGTCCAGATTCCGGCCGATTGGGAAGAGTACTTGACGAGGAACGTCTCCCGCAGAAGACACGACCAACATCACTGGGTTTTGCTGTCGCCCGAACGGTAGCGACGTTGAGAGTCGCCAGATTCGCTCGAACTGAAGAGCCTCAAAGGCCGGGTTAATCAACACGACTAGGTCACCAAACCCTATCAGGCCAGTTATTTCATTCAACTTTCGTGAAGTGTCGGTTTTTGCATGCAGCGCAAGCAACTCGCGTTCGATTTCATAAGCAACCGATCGAAACAGAACTTGGCCACCAAAGCTGTGTCCGAACGACGTTAAACCCATGAACAGATCGGTAGTGCCAAAAGCCCTTTGGTCGCGTTTTTCTCGATAGAGTGTGTTTAATCGGCTGAGAAACTCCCGCAGGTCGCCCTCACCAACACGCTCTGCGGCTGCCTTACGGCTCCAAAACGTTGCATAGTCCAAAAACCCCGGGAGAGAACGCCCACGCCATCCCACGTAGATTGACACCACGTAGATTGACACCACGGAGAGAGATTCGCTGCCGGTGAGCGCTTTTCTCGACTGTCGATAAACAGCGCTCTCGGGGTTGGAAATATCAATTAGACGCCTGCGCGTGTCTGCCACAGATGCTGCAAAGTCACGCAGGTTCTGATTGTCAGGAGCTGCATCGTGGTGCCATCCATGAACGAACAACAAAACAATGACGTTAGAGGTTTGTGATAACTCGGAAATCCTTTCGAGCGCGCGATTTGGCACCGAATTGTCCCAGAACTGACCATGGTCATCAATTTGGATAACGAAATCATCTGGAGCAGTCGAGGAGGGCACTATCGCTGGAAATTGCTTGTGGTTGTAGGCGCAACCTGTGAGCCAAAGCACAAGGAGCAAACCCAACGCGCCCATAACTGCGTAATTATTCATTCATGTTCTCCCAGATGACCAGCTATCACTCGCCGGAGCTCAACTATGTTTAGGCCGGTCCGTATAAGAACCGGATTTGCCAATTTTTATCCATATAACACGCCACTACGGTTGGTGAACAATACTCCAAACTGGTGCCGTTTCAATGAGTTACAACTGAGAAAGAAACAAAGGTGTCTGACACCCTTGTTCTCTCTTAGTTAGTTTCCGATCGGCTCTTCACCAGTAGTTATGGACCCATTGGGATGAACATACACCGGCGATTCTTCGAAAATTGCAGCGAGTGCTGCGAGGTCAGCTGATGGAACGGGTATCCAGTTGCTCCAGCCGCCGTTTACGACCTTGATTCGATAGGCGCCGCCGGTCTGTTGATGCCATCCAAGTGCGAACTTTTCTATGAGAACTGCCATTGCGAACTCCCTTCAGTGTGGTTGGGAAGATAGTTCTATCTGACGCCTAACGTGCGATCTCAGGGGAGCGCCGCAAGCGGCGCGTCCCGCTGGAGCGATTTGTTGGGCCGCAACTCACTACTTTGTCACCCCACCGTCAACTATCTTGCTTTCTACTGGAAAGCTAGCGGGGGAGTTTAGGTCTGGTACACCGTTCACTACTGGGTACAGAATTGCAGATGGTATACAAATGACTTGCTTCACCCCTTTATCGGGCGACATTGTCGCTATCGCCGTCCCAAGACTCGCAATTGCGGTGATTGTCTCGGGTACTTTCGTATCAACCTTTTGACCAGCGTTAGTCAGAATGCCATTGGAAAATGCAACAGAGAGGTCTGACGAGCCATAACCGCTCTTAAATTTCACAAACTTCCTGTCACCAGGAAGAGATATTAGCGTGGCGGTAGACACGCAATCCTTGTTCACTGAAACGAACAGATACGGCTTTGGCTCGTAGAAAGAAATTCCTTGCTCACCAAAGTCCAGACCTGCACACCCCCCCCAGAACTGTTGAAGCTCCGAGCAAAACAGTAATCTTTGTGTATTTCATAACATCTCCTCAGTTAATTACCTGACTCTCGTTGCGGCCCATCGACTATTAATTACGGGTTCTTATACGGATCGGCGTAAGCCCCCTTCTGGTAGCGGTCGGTCATGTACTTCTGCTTTGGGTCGAGACCTGCCGGTCACCGGGCATGTGTTCTGACACTACCTGCCCGATCAAATACAAATTTTTACATCTAAGCACTCTTACTCGATCAATAAGTGCGGTCGTAAAACGGTCGTATAGTAGAGCTACTTTCCCCTCATTCTGTCTCACTCGGCCTCACTCGTTCGCAAGTCGCAAGCTGATGAATTTATGGCTGGAAATGTGTGGGACACGCATCAGCGGTGAGAATGCTGAATTCGCCCAAAATCAAATCCTGCCTTTGGCACCAGTTAAGCTGCGACCTGCGGTTTACGAAGTTCAGCAAGCTCTACCTCAGACAACCTAAGCCGACAAGAAACCACTAAACTGGATGCTCCAGACATGGGGCCTGATGGGACTGGTTTGTCCTGTCCTGGTAGCAGCGTGGTAGCAGATGGATCGGTTACTTCTGACGAGTGAGAGCGGGACGCCTTCTTGTACGTGCTGCGCTTGGTGGCCAAACGACGGCACCTAGCAATTTACGAGGATGGACCAGAATCATGGCCTTCTTGGCTAACTCCCGCGCAGAGGCAGTCCTAGACGATGATAGATAGCCGCGTAAGGCATCCGCTGCTGATGCATGTGAAGAAACTTTCAATGAGCGGCCAAGCAGATCAACGCGACGCCCCACGAAGTGTTCCCAGTTTCGTGACTTTCCAAACTTCGGGCTACCGAAGTCGGCTCTCGCATGCCGACGATATGGAAAGGGCTTTGTAGGATGGGCTCTAAAAAAACACCAGATGTCGAAGTCCTTGACCCCATTCTTGCCGTCCAGGAAGTGCAAGGCGGCCCCCTGGCAGAGCGCAACGGCGAACAATCGGTGTCTGTAGAGATGGGCTGTATCAGGATGTCGGCGAAAGAGAGATTCCAAATCTCGCAAGGCAATATCGCCAAGTCGGCGCAAGTCACCCTTGTTGATCGGCTTCATGGATCGTTCTTCGCTGGACATACCGGGAAGTATAGCGATCGCTTTGCCTTGGGGCTACGCAGGGACATAACGAGGCGTTTGACCTGCGGTTTGTTAGATCGGGACTAACTTCCGGAGGGCCCGGAGAGTCATTAGTGGCTGCCCAGGACTCGAACCGGAACGAGAGCTCCCTATCTGTCTACCGAGAAACCCTGATCCCGGTTTTACTCCCGGTTCCACTTCCGGTTTTGGTCCCGATTTAGAATCTAACTCAGTCGCAAGCAGTAGCAACAACAACGCCGAACCTCTTGATTTCACTCCTCTGGCGTCGCAGTCTGTCGCTCTGGGTCTTCAGTGGTCGTCAAATCGTCGGGCGCACTGCAAAACTGCGATGCAGCGGTTCGACCCCGCTCGGCGCCTCCAAACCTTGCTGGTGCGTGGTCTGTTTCGTTTGTTTGGTTGAACGAAACTAACCAGATGAACCAAATCAACCAGACAAACAAAACAAACCAGATCAACCATTCGTTACCAGTCTCCTGCCGTTCCCACCTCGCATGTGCGCGCTTTTGGGAGAAGCTGATAGGCCGTCGCTTCTTCCTTCAGGTCCGGCTCATCGGGGCGGAGCATCGTCACCTCGATCTTTTCATTGGCGAAGGTTTCGTCGCCGGTTCGCAGGACGCTTTCCCGATTCAAGATCTGCATCGAGTTGAGGCGCGAGATTTTGAGTGGAAAGGTTTCGAACTGGTCCGCTGACAGGAAGGGTACCTGGACCGTCACCCGGCCATGTTCCACATAGATAAACTGCCGCACTGCCTCGTCGATGGGAGTCTTCAGGCTGAGAACCGCTGAGGCCATCGGTGGGAGGGAGGCAATGGACACCACATACATGTGAGGAGCATCAGGCGCCGTTGTTTCCCATGCCCCTGTGGCGATTACGTTCGGTGTCGTAAAGAGCGTGGTGGTGGGGCGCACGAGTGGAGACTTGAAGGCCATGCGGAATTTCGTGATACTCCGGTCCGTGGTATTTTCTAGGAGAAATTTGCTTACAACCCAGGATTGCGGATCTGGCGTCTTGGCTCGGCCTTTCTGCAGGACCTGCTCGACTCGCCGGATGCTGCAATCGGACACCAGGTTTCTGTTTTCATAGAAATAGGTCTTGGTATTCCCCTCCAGCTGGAAGGCTCGTTCATAGGTGTAGAAGGCGACGCCGACATGGATGGGGGTTGGTTTGACCCAGGACGCGACCAAGGGGATGAGAAACAAGACCCCTGAGCCTAGAAAACTAACGATGATAACTTTGTTAAGGCGGCTCTGCCGCTTAAACCATCTCCACCATTCCTTCAGAAAATTCATGCTTAGTTACTCATAATGAATCTTGACTCAGTTGTTCTCTTGATCTCCACACACACATCATAAACCAATTGAGCCAGTGGGTGTTTCAAAGTCTTTACGTAATGATCCAGTCGGTTTCATTGATGGCTATTGGGGAAGGGCAAGTCAAGCAACGACCTCTTGCCTCACGCTTCACCCTGGCATTGAATCGATGATTTCCCAGGACTTCGTGGCATGCAGAATGGAAATTGACGGGCATTGAGACTGGGTGCTAGAATCGGCAGCGATTACAACCTGCTCGTTCGGTGGCCGAACCGCTGCCGTTACCAATACAGATTGAAAAGAAGGAGAGAGGAATGGCCGTTCCGATTTCCCAAATGGCGACTGTCACGAAGTATGTGCTCTCTCAGAAACTGAGAGGAATAAAGCGCTATCCACTCGTGTTGATGTTGGAGCCCCTCTTCCGCTGCAATTTGGCTTGCGCCGGCTGCGGAAAGATTCAATACCCGGACCATGTGCTGGATAAGCGGTTGACGGTCGAGCAGTGCTTGGCCGCGGCGGAGGAATGCGGTGCGCCGATCGTCAGTATTCCCGGCGGCGAACCGATGATCCATCCTGAGATGTCGGCGATAGTCCGTGGGCTGGTCGCGCAGGAGCGGTATATCTATCTCTGCACCAATGCGATCTTGATGGAGCGCAAACTCGACGAGTATCAGCCTTCCAAGTTTCTGACGTTTAGCGTCCATATGGACGGATTGAAAGACGAGCACGATTTGGCAGTCTGCCGCGATGGCGTCTACGACGTGGCGGTGAAGGCGATCAAGGCGGCGTTGAAGCGGGGCCACCGGGTTACGACCAACACGACCCTTTTCGACGATGCCAACCCTGAGCGCGTACGGAAGTTCTTCGATGCGATGATGGAGCTTGGGGTCGAGGGCATGATGATTTCACCAGGGTACAGCTATCAGAAGGCGCCTGACCAGCAGCATTTTCTGAAGCGAGAACGCACCAGGGAACTCTTTTCCCGTATTTTGGGGAACCCCAAGAAGGCCTGGCAGTTCAATCAGTCGCCGCTGTTCTTGGATTTCTTGATGGGACGGCGGGAATATGAATGCACGCCCTGGGGTAATCCAACCTACAACGTGTTTGGTTGGCAGAAGCCCTGCTATTTACTCCAAGAGGGCTACGCGAAGACCTTCCGTGAATTGATGGACAGCACAGAGTGGGACCATTACGGAACCGGGCGGAACGAGAAGTGCGCCGATTGCATGGTCCATTGCGGATATGAACCTTCTGCCGTCGAAGATACGTTTGGCACTCTGAGCGGATTTGGCCGGACCGTCAAATTGACGATGCTCCCGACCTCACGATGATGGGCCGTGTGAAGCGTCGTTCGTCTCTCGTTGTTCGCACGAAAGACACACGCTTCACGAGATACGCTTCACGTTTCACGACTCCCCAATGACCGACACCAAGAATCATAGCAAGGGAGCGGTTGGATCGATTGAGGGACGGGTGTTCCAGCCAGCATCGTTTGCTGAGCTTGCAGAGGCAGTAGAGCTGGCATTCGATTATCGCGGGGATGTGACGGTATCGTTGAAGTCCGGTGAATCCCTTTTCGGATATCTCTTCAATCGTCAGGTCAGTGGGCCGGAATCCTACCTTGAACTATTCCCTTCCGACAGTGCTGAGGTGCGGCGCATTCGTTATGACCAGATTGCTGCAATCGCTTTTACCGGTGAAGACACAGCCACGGGGAAATCCTGGGAAGCCTGGATTGCTAAGAAGGATTCCGAGCGGCGAGCAGAAATAGACCGGATTGCAGCCGAGGCAAAAACGCGAGGAATTCTCTAGATTTTTGCTCCTCCCGATCGTGCTACTTTTTATTTCCTCTCACCTCGGTATCTTAAGCCTGGGCCTCTCCAAGCCCTTGAAAAGGGCCGCTCTTTTCATGCATTTGGACAGACAGTTCGTTGACAAGCAGTAGGGGCTATGTTAAAAAATGCAGCCTTAAAATTGGCCGGGATTGAGGGTGATCACACGTTCAATTGTGTGAGGGGGATACGAGCGCTCGGCAACGGAAAGAGGCAAAGTCTGGAGCACGTGAAGCGCGGACAGACTGCACAGAGAAAGCTGCAATGGAGGGATTGGATCCTTGCCATTGTCGTAGTGGGCGGTTTCCCATCGGTTGTCTTTGCGACGCATGAAGCTGACCACCGGTTTACGGTAGAAGGGTTTGTCTGCGGGGATGATGGGAAAGGTAGCCCGAATATCGACGTGCTCGTTAAGGATACAAAAATTTCTTACGGGCAGATCGTCAAGACCGATGGAGACGGACATTACAAGGCGGCGTTTCACCTTCATAACGATAACCTTGGCGATCCGCTGCTGATTGAAGCGAACGGGCAGCAGCAGCAACAAAAAGTATCGTTCGATCCGAAGGATCTGGAAGCTGAGCGAATCATTCAGGTCAACTTTGGCAGCGGTTGCATACAAGATAGGAATAGCATCCCTCTCGCGGTCTACCTGGGAGCGGGGGCTGTGGCCGCGACCGTCGGTGGGTTTATCGGGTTCAAAGTAATCCGTTCGTGGCGAAAGCAAGCACAGAAACGGGAAAGATCTCAAGGTAAGCGGAAAAAATGATCGATGCGATCCGTGGGGCCGATATGCACCTCGCCGGATCGGTTGCTTGAAGTGGCGGGGGGCCTGTGCGTCACGATATTTTAGAATCGGCGCTTTTGCTAGGGGTAGTGCCCCTCAGGTAAAAGCGTCTTTTTTGTTTCTGAAGGTCGAGAGTTTCGATAGGGCCAAGAAATGGAGTCCATGAAGGTTATGAGGCTGATGAACGTTCCGCAGTTGGCGATAGTATTGGGGATGGGGCTCTTCTTGGCGGCATGCGGTGGTGAAGGGGGAGGAGAGGGGCCGATTGTTGCGCCGCCTCAAGCTCCTCCTGAATGGGCCGATAAACATATGCCTGCTGCTTGGTGGGCCGATCCGGTCAAGCTGGAAGAAGGACGGAAGCTCTATGTCGGGGAAACGAACCCGGATGTCAACTGTGGCAGTTGTCATGGCAAAGACGGCAAACCGACGAAGGCAGGCGCTCGCGATTTCCGTGTCGGCGACCGGATGAAGCTCTACTCTGACTCCGTATGGGCCTGGCGGATTGCCGACGGGGTTCCCAATACGAAGATGAAGGGGTGGAAGAGTAAGCTGTCGGACGACGATGTGTGGAAGCTGGTGTTGTTCACGCGGAACTTCGCGCTGGCAGGAAAGGGATGGGACGTCGAAAAGAAGACTTGGGTCGATGCGGCGAGCAGCTCGACCGCTCCGACCGCAACACCGGCTCCGGCAGCTCCGGCGCCGGCCGACAAGTAGGCAGATCTCAATCCGGAGCCGGTGCGGTCGTTGTCCGAGAAACGTCTCGTACCGGGCTTCCGGGTGGTTTGGTGGAGTGTTCGCGCAATGATAGCCTAGGATGCCATGCAATGTCTGAGCGAACAGTTCACTTCTCTAGTCATAGCCGGATCTTTTCGCCGCCCCTGCCGATTCTTGTCTCGGAGCTATTGCACGGCTCACGGTAATATGGCGCTCTGCTATACGACGCACAACTCCCTGACGCCCAAGAGTTCCGCAAAGAGGGGCTTCGAAATAGCATGAAAACCTGGCAGCGTAGTCTCGTGGCAGCCTGTGCCATTCTGGTGTTGTACGGAGGGGTGGCCTATGCCCAAGCCCCCGGTGTGCCGGCAGTGGAATTCCCCTATACGGGGAATCGGACCGCTGTCTGGATCGTCGCCCAGCTTCACACCCTGTTCGGGGCATTCATTCTCGGCACCCCGATCTTTGTCGTGATTTCAGAATGGCTGGGGTACCGAAAGCAAGATCTTCGGTACGATCGCCTCGCCAAAGAAGTGACCAAGGTCACGGTCATCCTCTTCAGCATGACAGCCCTCACCGGCGGTTTGTTTATCTTCGTGCTCCTGGCGACATACCCGCAGTTCACCACGTGGTTCATCAATCAATTCTATCTCGTGTTCGCGGTGATCTACCCGCTGCTGTTCATCAGCGGGACTGTCGTGCTGTACTGGTATTTCTATACATGGGATGCCTGGAAGGGCGAGAAGAAGGGGCGGCATATCGCCCTCGGTGTCCTCTTGAATCTCCTGTGTATGGTCACGATGTTCGTGATCAACGGTCCAACGTCTTTCATGAATACGCCGCCGAAGACGGAGGGGATCTCGCCACAAGACTTCCTCGTCGCCGCGACCCTGTGGGACAAGATCGCCAACCAAACCTGGATGCCCCTCAATCTCCATCGGATCGACGGGAACCTGGCGTTTGGAGGATTTGTGGTGGGCATGATCGCCGCCTATATGTATATGGGAGCGAAAAATCAAGAAGAGCGGGCGTACTACGATTGGATGGGCTTTGTTGGAAACCTGATCGGCGTGGGCTCAATGTTATTCCAGCCCTTCACCGGATTACTCTTGGCGTACGAGATGTGCGATTACGATTTTTCGTTCTGTCCCTACATGATGGCTGACCAGCTCTCGATGTTTTTCGAAATGCAGGGGGCGATGGTCGGACTCATGTTCTTGGCCAGCAACTATTACGTATGGCTTAGTTTGAAACGTATCGAGGGGGTCGAAAAGGTTCGGATGACGATCCTGGCTCCCATCGTGATCGTTGCGTTCCCCTTTGCCATGATGGTGGTGATGAATTACTACTGGATTCCCGACCCGATGTCGTTGGCGTTTCTTCTGCCGTTGGTTTTTTCGCCGATTATTCTGGGCCGTTTCATTCCCTATACGGTGTCCGCGCGGACTGTCATGAAAATCGGTTTTTTGGTGGCGGTCGTGGCCGATGCGATTTGGCTCACCCCCCATGGATTCGCGCCCACCGGCGCTAAGATGGTTGCGGAGGTTGAGCTGCCGTCTGATTGGAACTTCCTCGGGACGATGCCGGCCAAAGTGTCCGCGATGTTTACGTTGGTGCTTGTTACGGTCGTGAACTACGTGTTGTATGCCAGGGCCATAAAGCGAGGCACGATTGTCTGGGGAAAAATCGATGTTGCCTCCCAGTTCGTGTTGATCCTCCTCGCCTTCACCTCAATCTGGACAATGGGTTTGATGGGCGCTGTCCGCTCGATGGTGCGGAAGTTCTTCCACACCTACAATTTGGTGCCTGATTTCACCGCGGAGTCCTTTACGCCGACACTGTCCTATTCTGCTTGGTGGATTACGGGGATTACCGTCGTTTTTTTCGTCGTGGTAAGTTTCGCTGCGGTTGTGGCCCTTCGACCTTCCGAATCGAAGAAGCAGGCGCTGGAAGGCAGTCCTGTTCCGGCCAGAGCCAAGTAACCGGGATGTAGAACGCCGACTCAGAGGCTTCGGAAAAACCCATGTGGCGTAATGGAAATTGAATGGTTTGCGCATCGAGGACGACTGGAGAATATCGCGCAGGATGCTCAAAATGGCCGTCCAGCAAGGCCGCAGCGAGTGAAGGCCCGAGGCGTACCCTCCGGGGTACGTTGAGGGGCTGAACGATGCGAGAACGCTGCTGGCGGGCATTTTCAGCATCCTGCTAAGAAGAGAGCACGTGCATGGGAAACATCGTCAAGAAACTGTTAATCGGCCTGGTGGTGGGTGGCGCGCTTGTCGGGCTGACAAGAGCGCTCGAGTTTCCCCTTATGTTTCAGGTGATGTTCTTCGGCCAGGCGATGTTCGGGGCTGCCCTCTTCATCTTGCTGGATGCGCCGCCGGTCAAGTCCATGGGCGGGGCGAAATCCGTGATCGCCATCGTGGTGTTCTACATCGTGCTCTGCACGGTGTTCGTGTCCGGCGCTTCAATGTGGCCGCAATTCGATCCGGAAGATGAAAAGGGAAAGATTGCCAAAATTCTCGAGCCGAAGCGGAAAGCCACCGAGCAGGGGAAGGCCGAAGAGCTGATCGCGCGGGCAAAGGCGCTCGATGAACAGGTGAAAGCATTGGAAGCGCGCCTGAAGGGGTTCGGTACGGAGCAGATGGCAAAGGAGCCGCCGGTCGGCGAAGTTCCCGCTGGGCCCAAGGCGGCGTCCGGCGACTTCATGCGGCTGGGCGAAGAGCAGTGGCAGCTGCAAGAATGTTACAACTGCCATAAGCTCAAGGGCGAGGGTGGAAAGAAACGCGGGCCGGAGTTGGACAATATCGGCTCGTATCTTACGGTCGACGAGATCAAGCAAAAAATTCTCGACCCCAAGAGTTTTATGGCGACGGGATTCGAGAAAGAATGGGAAAAGGGCAAGATGCCGGACAAGTTCAAGGACGTCATGGAGCCTCACGACGTCTTGATGCTGGCCACGTGGCTGAGCACGTTTAAAAATACGTCAGTGAATACACCGGTTCCCGTCAAGAAGAAATAATATGCAGCCTCAATTGAAGTCGAAAGTCCGTTGTCTGGATCGGGAAGTCGGAGAGGTCTCCAAGGTCATCATGGACCCCCTGTCCTTCGAGGTCAGCCATCTCGTCGTGTCGATGAACGGCGCGGGTGAGAGGCAAGTTCCCATGGGCGCGGTGCAGATGGTGACGGACGATCTGGTGCAATTGCGCTCGTCCTCTTCAGAAGTCATGGGTTTGCCGCCCTTCAAGCGCGAGGACTTTGTCACGCTGCATGAAGTGGAGGTTCCCGGCCTTGAGAGGCACATTCACGTCACGCCGGGTGAAGTCCTGGTGCCGTTTCCTGAGCTGGAACGAAACGTCAAGCGGCGAACATTTTTCACGAAGTTGACCTACGTGACCGGGCTATTTATCGGGTTGCCGATGGTTTTCCCCATCCTGAAATTCTTGACGAAACCGATGTATATGCCGCTCGACAACGGATGGCTGAAAATCGGAAATACCGGGAAGGTGAAGACGGAGGATACAGGAATCCAGTTTCAGTACAAGCGCCGGGTCAAAGAAGCCTATATGCCCGAGGCCGAGATTGAGAAGAATGTGTGGATCGTCAAGGCCACTCCGACCGTACTGGAGAAAGTGTATCGAGGAAAGGATATGGAATTCCTGGACGCCTCCGGGAAATCCGTCTGGACCAATAAGAAGGAGATCCCCTTTCTTGCATTTTCAGGCAAGTGCCCCCACCTCGGTTGCGCCTATAAATGGCGAAAACACAAAGTACTCGGGCAGGTCTTTCTCTGCCCCTGCCATTTAAGCATCTACGATGCATCCGGCAAGGTGCTGGATGGCCCTGCCCCGCGCCCTCTCGACTTGTTGCCGATCCAAGTGTCCGCGAGCGGCGAAGTGCAAATTATCGATATGGAATTCAAAGCCGGGACGAAGTCCCAAACGCGGATTGTGTAGATGAGCGACATTCCCCCTGACGGCGCGCAGCCCACGGTCGCCGAAAAGATCTTTACCTTTGTCGATGAACGGGTCGGGCTGAAGCTGCTTGCAGCCAAGATGCTCAATGAGACAGTCTCCGGCGGTTCCCGCTGGGCCTACGTCTTTGGGTCCATCCTCTTGTTTATTTTCATTATGCAGGCGATCACCGGCGTGCTGCTGATGTTCTATTACGTCCCCACCGCCGATCATGCCTATGCCAGCACCCAATACATTCTTCACGACGTCGACTACGGATGGTTCCTGCTGAGCTATCATTTCTGGGGCTCCTCAGCCATGGTCGTCTGCGTATTTGCGCATATGTCTCAGGTCTTTCTCTGGGGCGCTTACAAGAAACCGCGTGAACTTATCTGGCTGGTCGGCTTGGCCCTCTTTGCCATCGTGCTGGGATTCGGCTTTACCGGCTATTTACTCCCCTGGGACCAGCGCGCCTATTGGGCCACGACGGTCGGCGTCGAGATCATGGATAAGATGCCGATATTGGGCGACTTCCTGGCGCGTTTTCTCAAAGGAGGCGCAACCCCCGGGCAGATGACCTTGAGCCGGTTCTTCGTCATTCACGTCATGGTCCTGCCTTCAGCCTTGATCGCATTAGCCGGATTGCATCTCTTCCTCTTTCGATGCGCGGGACCGGCCGGTCCCTTCCGTGGTGCGCCGACAGAACTCAAGGCAAAGACCGACTATTTTTTCCCGCGGCAGATTTGGAAGGATGTGGTCGGGATGGCGGTGGTATTTGCTTGTATCGGCGCCCTGGCCTTCTGGGAGCCGGTGGTCTTGTTGGAAGAGGCAACGCCAGACCCGGGGGATTACCATCCGGAGCCGGAATGGTACTTCTTGTTCATATTCCAGCATCTGCGTCTGAAGATGTTTTCCGGTGAGCTTGGACAGTTTTTCGGTTCGATTGGGTTCCCTGGCCTCCTCGGAGTGATGCTGGTGCTGTTGCCCTTCTTCGACCGCAGTCCGGAGCGGAATATTTTCAAGCGCCCCCTCTCCCTGGTCGGATGGGTGGTTCTCACGGCTTCAATCATTCTGTTCACCGTGTCGGCGATTATCAATCGAGAGTTTTTGGATTAGCATGAACGATACCGTGTCTCCTACCAAGCTCGGATTCGGAATCCTCTGGCCCGCTTTCTGGACCGGCTTGCCGTTCAAACTTGCCTTCGCCCTGGTGTTCCTGTCGTTCGGGATCATGGATTTTGAAAATAGGATTGGGCTTGCGTTCGTGATGCTCTTGGCTAGTCCGGTCACCGTGTTTGCGCTGCCGACCATCATATTGGGTTTGGATTCGCACATCGGCCAAGGCTCTGGCATTGTATTGCTGTTTATGTTGGCGATTCCGATCGATATCTGGTCGCTGGGAATCGTGGGACGAACATATTTCCTCGAACGGTTGCGGCGTGAACCGCCATCTCTCTTAGGGCTGACGCTCTGGTGGAAGTGCGCAGTGGTCGGCGCTATCTATGTGCCGATCCTTTGGTACGCTCAAAGCGTCATCACGGAAGTGTCGATATCCGCCGCCCAATCGATACTTGCGGCGGATATTTTGAAAGGAATTCCGCTGGCAGAAGGCATCAGTATTAAATTGACTCTGTGGAGCACCGTGGCGACGACGGCACTGCTGCTGTTATTGGTGGTCGGGTTCTCACTCGTCGGACGGGTCATCAGTGGCACAGTGGAGAAGGCAGGCCATGCTCCGGAGAATTTTCAAGGTCTGGTTACCCGTTGGGACTTGCTGAGGGTACCGGTAGATCAGGCTTGGATGCTGACGGGATTATCCGGTGTGGCGGTGGTATTGTCGTTCCTCTTCTGGTTCTCTCTCCCTGTGTATACTCCCCACCCGCATGATTGTTGCAAGAAGCAGGAAATATCGGTCGAACCTCCCTTCAAACCACTTGAGAGCTTGAATAAGAACGAAAAAATGCTCACCCATCTTGCGGCGCAGGTGGAAATGTTGGTAGAACAGCGTGCGAAATCCGAGCTGGGGAAAGACCGGCCCAAGGAAAAAAGTAAGGCAGGCACAGAAGCACCGGTTGCGCAGGATGAAACCGAACCTGGGCGGCCTGCCGCCGTGAACCAGTAACATGGGAGATGATGAGGTGAGGGCAATGCAACATCAGGGTGGATGGATTCAGCGGCTTCTCAGGAGCTGCAGCGAACACGGCGGGGCGCTCTTGGGGCTCGTCATCGCAGCGGGGCTTTTCAGCCTTCCGGCGCTGGTGTTTGGGGCAGATGTCGCCCCGGCTGCCCCAACTGAGTATCGCGATATTCCCTACGTCGGTAGCCGCAACGTCATCTGGGTGGTGGCGCAGCTGCATTTGCTGCTCGCGGGATTTGTGCTGGGTGTGCCGATGTTTGCCTGGGTATGCGAAGTCGTGGCCTGGAGGGGTGGCGAAAAGCGCTACGATAAACTTGCCAAGGAATTCACCAAGCTCCTGACGTCCGCGTATTCCACAACCGCGCTCTTCGGCGGCATCTTACTGTTCCTGCTGATCGCGTTTTATCCCAAGCTGATGAACTATCTGACCGATATTTTCTTCCCGTCGTTTATTGTCTATTGCATCCTGTTCCTGGTCGAGACCGCGACGCTGTACCTCTACTGGTATGGCTGGGACGCCATGCAGTACGGCGGCAAGAAGACCTTTCATATTTTTCTCGGTCTCATGCTCAACGTCTTTGCGTTTTTCATCATGATCATTCCGAACTCCTGGGCTACGTTCCAGTCCAGTCCTGTCGTGATTGCGGAGGGGACGGATATGGCGCGGGCCTGGGCCGCGACATGGAATCCGACCTGGTGGCCGGTCAATATTCACCGGATCATCGCCAACGTCGTGCTGGGCGGCTATATCTGCGGCGCCTACGCCGGGATTCGTTATCTGTCTGCCAAGACCCCTGAAGAGCGCGACCACTACGATTGGATGGGCTACGTCGGGAACTTCATCGGAGTATTCGGTCTGTTGTCGCTCCCGTTCGCCGGCTATTGGCTCATGCGGGAAATCTACCAATACAATCAGCAGATGGGCATCACGCTGATGGGCGGCTTCCTGTCATGGCTCTTCATCTTACAAGCCATGCTCATCGGGGTCCTCTTTCTCGGGTCGAACTATTATTTCTGGCTGGGGATTACGTATCGCATTCCTGGTTCTGCGTTGAAGTACCGGAAGCCGATGTTGGCGATGTTGGTGGTGCTGCTCTTGTGTCTGGCTGTCTGGATGACCCCCCATTCGCTCGTGGCGAGTTTGGAAGAGGCGGCAAAGATGGGAGGAAGCCACCACCCGCTTCTGGGAGTCCTCGGTGTGATGTCGGCAAAGATGACCGTGTCGAACTTGATGATTCTTGTGACATTCATGAGTTTCATTATGTATTGGCGGGCAGGCAAGCAGGATACAGCCGGCTGGGCGAAGATCGCCAAAGCGATCATGGGCGCCATCCTTGTCCTAGCGGGCATCGCAGTCATCATCCTTGGCGTGTGGGGATATTTCGTCCCCGCGATCATTCGTATCAATTATTTCTCGACGTCGCAGGTGCTGATCGTGATCGGCGTCATGTTGACCATCACGCCGCTGACGGCCTTGTTGCTCAAGAGCGCCAAGACTACGACAGAGATGGTCTGGGGCAAGATGCCGCCTCGTGCCGGCTACTCCCTGGTCCTCAACGCGATCATGGTCATCCTCTTGATGACCTTGATGGGGTATGCGCGGTCGTCCTCTCGCGTCCATTGGCATGTGTATGGGGTCGTCCGTGATACGTCGCAATACGCGTTTTCACCGGCGCTCGGCTATGCATCCGGGATCATGGCCTTGTGCACGTTCTTTTTCTGCATGATTGTCGCGTTCATTTTCTGGGTGGCCACGATGGGCGATAAGGCAAAAGCGGCCACGACAGCGCCGAGCAAGGGGGACCTGCCCCATGGTATGCCGGCGATGGCAGGCGCATCGAGCGCGCTCGATAAGCCGGGAGAGCGCAAGTTCTGAATTTATAAGTTATGAGATTTGAGTGTAACTCAGCACTCAGCACTCAGAACTTCTAACTACCCGAAGGGTGATTATGAGCGAAGTAGTCAGACTCCAATTAATTTGTCTCTCAGTAATAGGGTGCGGGATCCTCATCCTCCTCTTTATTAAGTCCGTGTTCCCTCGGGTGATCGGATTCGTCGCGATTGTGCTCGGTCTCTTCATGCTCACGGCGTTGGCTGTGCCGCAAATGGCGTCATTGCCGCCGGTTGAGGAGAAATTCGACATCGCTACGGTGAAGACTCCGACCGACTTGGCGGCGATCGGACAGAAAATTTTCTTTAGTAAGGGCCAATGCGCGCTGTGTCACACAATTGGACCCAGTGAATCGGCCCGTTGTCCGGACTTGAAGGGGATCGGAGCGAAGCTGACCCGTGAGTTTCTCTATGAAAGTCTGACGCAGCCGCAGGCCTATATCTATAAGGACTATCGCCACGAAGGTCTGCCGAAGATGTATCCAGCCGAGATGCCCGCGATCAACAAGAACCCGATCGGGCTTTCCAGGAACGAGATTCTCTCGGTCATCGCATTCCTGCAGCAGATGAGCGGCGAACCGATTTCTATCAATCCATCTGAATTGGATGTGCCCGGACAGGCGCCTGCCGCACCGGTGAAAGCAGCTCAGTCCAGTCCGATGGCCGTGGCGCAAGCGCACTGAGGAGGAACGTATGGGGCCGTTGATCAAGCTGATCCTATTGAATGTCGTCACCTATTTGATTTTGAAATTTGTCGTGCCCAATATCCCTGGCTCGGCGCCGCTCCCGATGAGCTTGGTGTTCCTGTACATGCTGTTGACGACGTCGGGGTTTCTTATCCTTGCCACAGTGAGCGCGGAATCTAAAGAGGAGTTTTGGGGACCGATCCAACGTTTCTTGACGGGAGAGAACATCGGCGGGCTGCAAGCATTACGGTACCTCGTACTGATTCTCTTCCCTTTGCTGGTCGGCTGGCAAACCTTTAACAGCACGGCGGTCAGCGATGCGCCGCCTGGTGAGAACCGGACCATTCATCCTGCCCCGCCAGGTGAATATGCCGGTTTGTCAAATCCGGTTCCAAAGACACCTGAAACGATCCAGCAGGGGAAGGGATTCTATGCGGCATTCTGTTCTCCCTGCCATGGAGGAAACTTCGACGGCAAGGGCTCAGCAGCGAGGGGATTCAATCCTCCCCCGGCTAACTTTGCCGATCCCACGACGATCGCGATGCTCCAGGAAAGTTATCTCTTCTGGCGGATTAAGAAGGGCGGCGTCGGCCTTCCGATCGAAGGGATGCCGTGGAAATCCGCGATGCCTCGCTGGGAGCTCGAACTTCCTGACGAATGGATCTGGAAAATCATCATGGGTGAATACGATGGGGCGCATCAATCGCCTCGGACCTGGGAATAGGGGAGCGGGGTAAACGGGTTGTCTCCCTTGCTCGCGGAGCCCCCACGATAAATGAGTGGTCGCTCGACGCGCGCAGTGGAAGGCACATAGCCCAACCCTCTGAGGAGTAAGTAGGGAGTTAGTGAGTAGAGAGAGAGGACGGAACTTATGATACGCGGACTCAGTCGAATCGTTCCGAATGTCGTCGGCAGTGTGTGTCTTGCCATAGGGTTTCTGGCTGTGCAGCCCGCCATAGCCGAGGAAAAGCCCAAGGATGCCGCGCCAGCAGAGACTCAGGCGAGCTCATCGGTCAGCGCCCCTCTCGTGAAAGGTACGCTGCCGTCCGATGACCCGACTGCGGCGGTGTGGAGCAGCGCGCCCATGGCAACATTCCCGATGTCGCCTCAAGTCCATTGGCCGACCCGTAATCTGGAAGCGACGGTCAAAGATATGATCGTGCGCGGCTTGCACGATGGGACCAACGTGGCAATTCTTTTAGAGTACGCAGATCCAACGGAAGATCCTGACGATGCAGCCGCAATTCAGTTCATGGTCGGCGACAAGAAAGCCCATTTTGCGCATGGCCAACCGATGGCGCAGGTCGAGGGCGGCCCGGTCAATATTTGGTATTGGAAGAACAAGGACGGCAAAGGCGTCGATATGAACGCCAAGGGTTTCGGTACGCTAAAAATCCAGGACCATCAAGATGTGAAGGCCAAGGGGGCCTATGCCAACGGCAGATGGAAAGTGGTTTTTTCGCGGCCACTCGACACCGGGCATCCTGAAGAAGATACGCAGATCACGACAGCCGGCTTCATCAATATCGGCTTCGCTGCCTGGGACGGCAAGAAAGATCCAAGCAGCGGCGAGCTGAAGGAGAAGGGCTCCCAAAAGGCCGTCTCCTCCTGGTGGTATTTTCGCGCAGAGGCGCCACCGAATTATACCGGTTATTACTATGCGGCCATTGCCGTGGGCCTGGCTCTCGGATTTCAGTTCGTTCTGATCCGTAAGCTAAAGAAAGGGCAATCAGCATGAAGGCGGCTCGGCTATACGCAATGGGAGTGGTGGGAGCAGTGGCATGGGTCAGTGCCTTACTTGCCGTGGCAGGTTGTGCCAACGAGCAGGGGGGGAAGGGACATGAACTCTACAGCCATTACTGTTCACACTGCCACGGTGAGAGTGGAAAGCAGAACGAAGGATTCAATTGGTCCTCGATGCCTGATCCGAAGCCCAAGGATCTTTCGAATAAATCAGAGATGAGCACCTTTAAAGACGAAGACATCTTCAATACGATTTCACGCGACATGAAGGACACGACCGATGTGGCTGAGGGTGGGGATGAAATCGGCGACGACGACTTTGCTGTGCCGACCATGCCGACTTTCAAATATACCCTGTCAGAAGAAGAAATTTGGGCTATCGTCGGCTATGTCAGGGGCCTCCATGGCGCAAAGATGGAGTTTAAGGTTGAAGAACGGAAGAAACAGCTGGAAACCGCGCTCCAAACGGCAAAAGCGAACTTAGAGCAGGCGACGAAAGCCTATGAAGCGGCTGAGAAGCAGGCCAGTGATGAAGCGGAAAAGAAGAGTGAGGCGCTCAAGAAGGACGTCGAACCGGACGAATCCTCCTATGCCGATGAGTTAGCTGCCATGAGCAAGGCGAAAAAAGAGCTCGACGTCGCGCAGGTTGCGATGACGAATCTTGTGACGAGACCGGGGAAAGGTACAAGCGTTCCCAGACCAGATCTCACGGTCAAGCCGGATCAGTTAGCCAAGACGGTGGCGCTTGGCCAACGGCTCTACGAGAACAAGTATGGCTGCAACGGTTGCCATAGCATCGGTAAAGATGGCGGCAAGGTCGGACCAGCGCTCGATCGGGCAGGATTTAGGTTGAATGGAACCTGGGTCTATCGGTGGTTGAAGAACCCGCAGGCGATGAATGCGGAGACCAGGATGCCGGCGCTTGGACTGAACGATGCCGATGCCAAGGCTGTGACGCTATACATGACGACGTTAAAATCGATGACGACCGATGAAGATATCCAGAAGGCAGCAGCTGCGGAAAAGGCTGAGGCAGAAAAGGCTGCGGCTCAGGCCAAGGAAGAGAAGGCAAAGGCGAAGAAGTAGATGTTGCAGGCCGCCCCGTGAGACGTGAAACGGTAAACGTGAAAGGTTTCGGAGGAAAAGGATTAGGGAGTCCTACGTTTCACCTTTCACGTCTTGCCTTTTACGGCTCGTGAGAGCGGATGTTTTCTCTCTCTCCGTTACAGCAAGAATCCTGCGATCATCCCTATAAAGACGGCGGTTCCTACCCACACATGTTGCCGAAACATGTGGAAGGCGGCGGGAGTCGTCACAGTGTGTCTGAGCTGTAGGGCTTGCCTCAGGCACCATACTCCAATGGCAGCAAGCGCGGCATAGTAGATCCACCCGATATCGGCAAGCCTGCCCGCAAGTCCCAGCAACAGCAGCATTGCGCAGAAGGCCGTGCCGACGGCGATCCAGGCTGACGAACCGAACAATAACGCCGAGGATTTCACGCCGATCCGACGATCGTCTTCCCGATCTTGAAACGCGTAGATCGTATCGTATCCAATCGCCCAGCAGACCGTCGCAGCGAACAGGCACCAGGCTGGGGCTTCAATGGCGCCCTGCGAGGCAGTCCAGGCCATGATGGTGCCCCAGCCGAAGGCAATGCCCAACATGGCCTGAGGAATATGGATTACCCGTTTCGCTAAGGGGTAGATGGCAGCCAATAGAACAGCGATCGGACTCAAGAGCATCGTCAGTGGATTGAGCAGGAGCACCAGTATTCCGGCGAGTACGAGGAGAAAACCGAGGATTAGCAGCGCATGGGTCGGGCTCAGTTCACCCGACGCGAGCGGCCGTAGCTTTGTTCGCGTAACATGCCGATCGAACGATCGATCTGCAAAATCGTTCATCACCACCCCAGCGCTGCGCATCACAAAGGATCCGGCGGCAAAGATTGCGAACAGGCGAAGCGGGGGCATGCCACGCGAGGCCAAGACCAAAGACCACAGAGTCGGGAGCATGAGCAACCAGGTTCCCGTCTGATTCTGAAAGCGGATGAGCCTGCCCACGGCAGACCAGGAAAGACGAGGCGGTCGTGGCGATTCCTTCTCCGGTATCGAGGATTCGATCATGTGGGTGAACTTAGCCGAGGGTTGCTGGGCTGTCAACCGCGCAGCGCGGCGCGTGAAGCGCGCGACATGCGAGACATGCGCGAGGTGGACAGATGGAAGTTTTCACGTCTCGCCCGTCCCGCAAGTCGCGCGTGGCTCGCGTGGCTGGGCCGCCGAGTTGTACTCGTTGGATGCTTTTCTGTATAAGAATGGTAACTACTCAGGGGGTTCAGGCTGAAGGGGTTCAGGCCGAAGGTATGATTTTCGAACACTTCGGCCTGAACCCCTTCAGCCTAGGAACCTGTCCGATAGACGCCTATCTACCTGCGTAGTTACTAAGAATGATTGTGCAAGTCGTTGATTCAAGGCATTCTTCTCTTCTATTTCGTACGGCCTCGTGGGTTGTCACGGGGCTGAGTGTTGTGGCGTTGATGGGCTGCTCGCTCTTTTCAGGGCGAGAGAGTGCCGCAATCAGATACGATCATCCCCTGACCATTCAACTGCAATCCGACCCCAGCATCGCGGGGGCACAGCTCACCTATCAAGATGCCTGCGGCCAGAAACAATCCTTACCGATCAGCGCCCCGTTACAGGAAATGCTCACGCGGAAAACAGGCCGGGTGTTCGAGAAGGTTCTGACAGCTGGGACGAAATCTCCATTAGTACCGGATGGCTATGTCGATGCATCGTTGGGCCTGAGCCACGTCGATCTGGTCATACCTCGAAAGGTCAACAAGAGCTATCCTGCCAGGGTCACGTTGGGATTGGCCTTTGCCTACACAACGGTGGAAGGAAAGGTTCTCTACAGCAAAAAGATCCAAAGCATCGGCCGTGGAGAGGTCGATGTCACAGAAGCATCATGCGAGGTAAAGGGACTCGATACGATTGCCCTGGAGGCCATGGGCTTGGTAACGGATGGAATGGCCCTGCAATTGGGGACAGCAAGCAAGATTATCGATGCTGCGCAAGCACGCCAGGCCAACCGTTCCAAGCCGGTGGCAGCATCAGCCCTATCGGCGCCAGTCGCTCCGCAGCCTGGATCAGCGGTTTCTGCGTCGTCTTCAGCGGACGAACCTGCCACGTTGACATTCCGGTCGATCGTCCGTAACGAGAATCACCATCAAGTGCTCAATGCCGGCGAAGTGGTTGCGATTGAAGTTGAAGTCAAAAATGAAGGCCCAGGGACTGCGCGATCAGTTGAACTATCGGTCATCGCCACACCCTCCTTGCTCGATCAGATCCCCGAGATCGTATCCATCGGCGATCTTCATCCTGGCGAAGTGAAACACCTCATGCTGAATGGCAAAGTCGGCCGGATCAAAGATGCGGTCCAGGAAGAATTGACGCTGATATTGCGGGCCGGATCTCCCATGGTCCAGCTTCCACCTGCCAAAAAGTTTCTGGTCGAGATGAAACCTGAGTCTGTGGCAGGGGCTATGGAGCTGCCGGTCGACGTCGATCACTTGCCGAAACAGCCGGGTTTACTCAAACAACCGAAGGCCATAGGCCTTGCCATCGGGGTGGGTCGGTTTCGAGAAAACGACATTCCCCGTGTCAAGTATGCCGCGCGAGACGCGCAGTTCATGGCGAAGTACCTGGTATCGATCGGAGGGATTTCTTCCGATCGTGTGCGTACTCTGGTCGATGCCCATGCCCTCAAGAGCGATCTGACGGAAGCGCTGGAAGAATGGCTACCAGGGCAGGTGGATCCCACCACCGTGGTCTATGTCTCGGTGACGGGACGGGGGGTCGTGGATTCGGCCACCGGCGCCGTGTCGATCATGTTATTCGACAGTACCGCAACGTCCGGCGCGCGCCTCTATTCGCTCCGCCGGCTGCAGGAGTCCTTGGTGAAACTGCCGATTCAGCAGGCCATCGTCATGCTCGACCTCTCGTTAGAATCGGCGACGGGCCAAAAGTCCGACGGTCCGATCGCGCCGCTGTGGGAACAGGGGGCCCATGGCACTGAGAAGATCATGTGGATGGTTGGGAACAGGGGAGTTCAGGAGTCTCACAACTACGATCCCGGCAAGCACGGGCTGTTTACTTATCAGCTCTTGAAGGGGCTTACTGGCTCAGCAGACTTCGATAAAGACGGAACGATTCTCGCCGGCGAACTCTGCGCATACGCCAAGGGACAAGTGATCAAAGCTGCTCATGAGCAGTATGACAGTGAGCAGGAGCCCCTCTGCCTCCCTGGGCCAGGCCAGGGAGCCGTGGTGAGGCTCCAGCCAGTCGCCCGGTTCAAATAACCGGCTTGCAAGAATAATCACAGTCATGACAGGTAATCAGTCTGCCTGGTAGTGGGTGAGGGAAGTCTTGATTAGCGTCCGGGGTTGCTGTTGAACGAAAAATCCCTTGAGGCTATGAATAAACCCGTGTAAGTTGTGACCCTCTGAACAAGAGCCGGCGTAGCTCAGTTGGTAGAGCAGCGGTTTCGTAAACCGCAGGTCGTCCGTTCAATCCGGATCGCCGGCTCCATATATCTCGCGCACTTCGATACCGCTCTCCTGTCCCACAGAAACCGGCATTCCGGTTTCTGTCACGGTTCCATTAGGAACCGGCCTGGGTTCCCCCGCTGGAACCTGATTCTCTCGTACCGCTGCCGGAGCCTTCCCGAACCCTGCGACTCCCTCAACTGCTGCCTTCAGGTGCGATGGGCTCAGGTGGGCATACCGTTTCACCAGAGCCGTGGTCGAATGGCGCAACAGCGCGGCAATGGTGCCCTCGTTGTGCCCTGTCATCGCCAACCGACTCGCGAAGGTATGGCGGAGATCATGCCAGGTCGCCCATTCAATCCCTATCGCAGTGACCGCAGGCCCCCAGATACGGTTATAGAAGTTCCTGGCATCCAACGGGGTCACCTGATTCTTCGAGGGAAAAACCCACTTCGAGTGAGGCCACGAATCGAAGCCTCGCAGAATGACCTTGGCCTCTTCGTTCAGATGGACATATTGCACCTCGCCCGCCTTCGTCGTGGGCAAGGTCAAGATACCTCGCTCCCAGTCCACGTCTGTCCATTGCAGCCGGAACTGTTCGGACTGGCGGAGTCCGGTGAGGATCGCCAGCCGTGCCCACGTCCCATAAATCGGTCCCAGTTTTTCCAGCAACAGCGTCTCATCTTCCATCGACAGGAACCGCGTCTTGCCTTTTGGTTCTTTATACATCGTCAGCTTCGGGACAGGATTGTTCGCCAACTTCCCTTCACGCACGACAACATTCAACAGATGGCGCAGCCAGGCCATGTAGCGGTTGACCCGTTGCGGGGTCATCAGTTTATCCACCTCCCCCTTCTCCTTCGCTTCCACAATCACGGTGGCCAACAGCGATTGCCGCGCCTCTTCCAATACTCCAACCGTGATCGCGTTGAGTCGCTTGCCTTTGAAGTAGTCTTTCCACCATTCAGCGAAGAATCGCTCCGCCTTTTGAGTCGTCGGCTTCTTGGTCGCAATAGTCAGGAGATATCGATCAATCACAACCTCGACGACTTCATACCCGCCGTGTTGATACCGCTCTGGGAAGAACTGCCCGGTCTTTTGTTCCTGCTTGGCCTTCTCGTAAAAATCTCGCGCTTGCGTCTTGTTCTTAAAGGCCCCGAATCGTCGCTCCTTCCCTTCGTGATAAAACCGCACATGCCACACCGTCTTGCCGGTGGAGTTTTTAATCGCCAGCAAACCCCGATCCTTTCTCCCTGGTCGCGCCATCGCTCACCGTCCTTTCCGGCCCATCACTGGAGCCTGTTTGAAATGTTCCTCCAGCAAGTACCGAATAAATCCGCTGGCCGTGGTGCCCTCCTGCCGCAACGCATCCAACCGTGTCTTGATCGGTTCCGGAACTTGAATCAGCAACCGGACCATTTTCATCCCCATCACCCCCTTTCCTCGCATGATAAGCTAACTATCATATGATAGTGAAGTATGTCAAGTGATGTTTGACGCTTTAGGAGGGATGGTGCTACCCTCTGCCCTATGGCACGCACCCCACCAGAAGGCACAGGGGCCTGGAACTTTCGGGACATCCCCCGCGACCTCATGCGGAAGGTGAAGATGGCGGCTGCTCACGAGGGGAAGACGGTCAAAGACTTCCTGATCGAATTGGCGGAAGCGAAGGTTCAGGATTTGGAGCGGAAGGGGATTCTACCGAAGGGGAAATAACCTCAGCAGTTGTAGTTCGGCCCTAAGCGGGTCGCTTGCCTAACCAACCTCCCTCACCGCGCAACATCCCTCCACCTGCCCGCGGTGTCTCTGCCAAATGGTTTCATTGTGGCCGTTTCCCCTCGGAAGTCTTGTGTAGATAGCAAGTTAACTTGTCCGGTTTTTGTAGCACGTGATCTGTCCGGTTCTTCTCTCCACCTATTTCAGCCGTGCGCCGAACATGTCTCGCACACCGTGGCCCTAGGATCAACGATCGGA
>SWDM01000023.1:68869-224418 GCA_005116835.1 Nitrospira sp.
AATGTTGAGGGGCTCGGGGTGGTATCGGAGACCGTGGTCGTCTCGTCTGACGTAATCACGACGTCGACAGACGAGGTTCTACACTAAATGCCAACGGCCAGTGTCCCAAACTCATTGACACGTTCCGCGCTCTCGTTTTTGGACCACCATCTCAAGTGCGGCAACTCGCTTATCGGCGCTACGGTGGAAGAAGTGGACAAAGCATTAGAGACCCCGGAGCAGACGTCGTTCTTCCATACCAGCGAGTTCGCGCGCGAGCTGGTGGCAGTGGACCTTATGCGAAAGATCGGCGAGCTTTCTGATGTAACACCGGAGCAGGTGCAGGAGTCCCGTCGAGAGTTCCGAAAGGCAGCCTCCGCTCTGATACCAGCCAAGACTGTCATGGACGTTTACGTTAGTCGATGGTTCGGTAATGAGCCAGTACACAAAACAGTCGGGGTGGGGCTCAAGCCAGCACCTCTGAGCAAGCGAAAAGCTTTGCACGACTTTGCTCTCGATTTTCTCCGAACGGACACGTGTAAGGAGTGGCTTAAACATCCAAGGGAGTTGGCCAAGCTCAACGGCAATGACCGAAAAGTAGCCGAAACTGCACTCAAGGCAGCCCAAGAAAAGCGGTTTTTCCACTGGGCAATTGAGTTTCCAGAAGTCTTCTTCGCCCCACGCCAAGGAACAACGCAGGTAGTGGAGAAAAAGCCAGACTCAGGGTTCGATGCAGTCGTGGGAAACCCACCATATGATGTGCTGGCCACTGAGGAGCTTGGCTACGATGTATCGAAAGATCTAGCTTTTTATGAATCGGCGCTTGTCTATGAGCCAGCCATACGAGGCAAGAAGAATTTGTACAAGCTCTTCATATGCCGTGGTGTAGCTGCTACAAGACCAGCAGGAGCATTTTCCTTCATCGTTCCCATGCCGCTGCTAGGTGATGACCAATCGGCTGATGTGCGAAGACTTTTGCTGGAAAAGACCGGTCTTAGGATGATCGAATCTTTTCCTCAAAAGGACGATCCGCACAATCGAGTCTTTCCAGAAGCCAAGCTCTCCACTACAATCTTTGTGACGCGAACTCAAAATAACAAACAAGGATGCTTTTCTATCAGGGTGCACCCTGGACGTCTCATTGAAGAAACCTCACCTAAACTTGAGCTGTCTTCATCAAAGGTTCTGACCTTCGACCCTGAGAATAGCGCAATTCCATCATGCACCCAACAAGACTGGGATCTCGTGGTTAGAATCATCGATTTGAAAACAATTCTCCGCATGCCTGAAATTGCCGGATCATATCAGGGTGAAGTAAATGAAACGAACGAAAGAGAACGGGCAGTTTTCACCAATCGTTCAACGGCTCCTTTGATCCTTCGAGGTGCAAACATTTGTACATACGTGGTTCGAGAAGCATCTCAGGGGGAAGAAGTTCGGCTGGATGTCAAAAAGTTTCTTGCGGGCAAAGGAAAGGACGCAAAAGCATTCGCGCACAAGAGCAACCGGGCTGGCTTTCAGCGCAGTTCGCCCCAGAATAACTTTCGAAGAATTATTGCCGCACGAATTCCTGTGGGCAGCTTTTGTTTTGATACCGTCAGTTATGTGATGGAAGAGTCCTCTAAGATCGATCTGGACCTTTTGCTCGCCTTCCTCAATTCAAAGATTTTGGATTGGTACTTCAGACTTGGAAGCACAAACTCAAAGGTAAATGAATACCAGTTCAACTCCTTGCCGGTACCAACCATTTCTGCTGAAAAATCGAATGTGGAGTATCAAACCTTGCTCAAGAAAAACCAGTGGCCTGAATTGAGGAAGCTCCTGTGTGCTGAATGCACAACGCCCGGTGTAATGCCTAAGCCCGTTGCCGAAGCGTTGGCAGAGATGAGCCGCTGTATTCAGAAGATAGAGACAGCGCGCGTGCTCAAGAACCGCTCCGAGCGCTCACACTTGGCACTAGAAAGCCAACCCATTCAGGACACAATAGATGCCATTATCTTCCATTGCTACGGCCTCTCCGACGATGACGCCTTATACGTGTCAAAACGGTTGAAGGAGATGCTCTAACGCGTGGTTAGCGTGTGGCCAAGATATTAACGATGTGGCTTTCTGAGATCCATGCATCATGCTTGCTCTCTACCATACGCTTTCAGATTTGCTTCTCCTGAAGCGTGCCTGAGACATTGCTCGAAACGATTCTCGAACCGTAACATACTGCCTATAGTTCATCTCGATGATTTGTTAATGGACCGAATATGAAGATTCCGTATGTCATAGACAACCAGACCAACCGATTGACCGATGTGTTAAATGGCCTGCTGGCTGAGCACGCCGGTCGGTCTGTAGACGTGGCGACGGCGTATTTTACAGTCCAGGGCTACAGGTTATTGAAAGACGGGCTGGATCGCCTCGGAACGTTTCGATTACTCCTCGGGGCCGAGCCCCACGCTGGTGAAGATGTCGGACTCCATGCCAACGCTAAGGCCGTTAAGGCTGCGCTTACAGGTGATCTGAACAGAGAACCGTTCACGGAAGAAACACTCCGTCTCATCGAGGATCTGATTCGCTATCTGCGGAAGGATCACGTGCTGGTTAATTTACATGATCAAGGCTTCCTCCACGCCAAGTGCTTCCTGTTTTACGCCGACCGTCCAGGCCAGCAGGGCCTTTTTGACCGATTTCGGCCAATCGTGGCGATCGTAGGTTCAAGCAATTTTACCGGCCCTGGTCTCACAAGTAACCGAGAGTTGAATCTAGCCCATAAAGTTCTCTTGGATGATGCTGAAGTTGAAGATCCGCAGGCTGAAAAATCCGTCGCTTGGCTCTCAGACCAATCTGCCAGTGAGCGGATCTCTCTAAAGAACCGCCAGCTTATCAAGAGCGAGGTCGGTGCTCGCGCCATCATAGAGTTGGAGCAGTGGTATGAACGGCAGTGGCAGGATGCGCGAAACTTCAAAGACGACCTGATCGCCCTTTTAGACGCATCTAAGTTTGGCCAGTTCGAGTACACGCCGTATCAGATTTACATGAAGGCACTGTTCGAATACTTCAAGGACGATCTGGATCGTCCGGCTGAGGGTGTGGGCCGATCGGCGGTAGACTTGGCCGAGTTCCAGGAAGATGCAGTCAGAAAGGCTCGGAAGATTCTGGCACGCTACGACGGTGTCATGGTGGCCGATTCTGTTGGACTCGGCAAGACATGGATTGGCAAGAAGCTTCTGGAAGACTTCGCCTACCATCTCCGTCAGCAAGCGCTCGTCGTGTGCCCAGCGTCGTTAGAAGACATGTGGGAAACCGAGTTGGGGAAAGCCTCAATTTCGGTTCGTGTGATCAGTCAAGAGCGACTCGGACAAGCTGACTTTGCGGTGGATGAGTACAGCAACGTGGATGTGATTTTGATCGATGAGTCTCACAATTTTCGGAACCCTGGCAGCCAGCGGTACGAGAATTTGGAACGACTGATCGGATTGAACGGCGGTCTTGGGCGGGACGGGAATCGGAAGAAGCTCATCCTTCTGACAGCGACTCCAGTTAACAATGATTTGCTGGACCTCTATCAGCAGATTAATCTCTTTACACGAGGCGACCTGGGTTACTTCGCGGCAGCTGGGATCGGCGATCTGCGCAAGTACTTTCTTGCTGCGAGACGAGAGGTTGGAGATCGGTCCAGTGCGGTGGCTCTCTTCAATCTACTGGAAGAAGTTGTTATCCGCCGGACGCGGCCGTTCATTCGCCAGGCCTATCCGGATGCCACGATTAATGGGGAGCGCATTACTTTTCCGGAGCGGAAGCTGAAGACTGTCCGGTACGATCTTGAGGCGACGTATAACGGAATTTACGCGGAAGTCGTATTCGGAATCGAAGGGCTTCGACTTGCACCCTACAACCTCGAAGCCTTCAAGAAGAAGGGCGTCGAAGTCGACGAACTGGAGGCTGGTCGCGAACAAGCCTTAGTCGGGATATTTAAGAGCCGGTACCTCAAACGCTTCGAGTCGAGTATTGCGGCTTTTCGGATCAGCGTTCGTCGAGCGCTGGAGTTCCAGAAAACATTCGAGTCCTACATTCTCGATGGCAAGGCTCTTAAGAGTGTCGATTTTCACCGTGCGATGCGGTTCCTAGAGCGCGAGGGTGAAGAGGACGATGCTCTGCCAACCTCCAAGGCCGATGAACTGGATGCATCCGAAGACGCAAAGACCGCGTTGGGCACTATGCCAATTGTCGATCCTGCGCAATATAACCTGCGAGCATTGCATGCGGCCGTTCAACACGACATTGATACCCTTACGAAGATTTGGCAGCGGGTGAAGGATATTAAGCCTGAGAAAGATGCCAAACTGCAGAAATTGAAAACCATCCTATTCAAGGACCTGAAAGGGAAAAAAGTCATTATCTTCACTTATTACAAGGATACAGCCCGCTACCTGTATGAACAGCTCGGCGGCGACGCCGGTGCAGCTTTTCTGAAAAAGGCTGGTAACCCGCATGTCCGAAGAATGGACAGCGGGGCCGCCCCAAAAGAACGCGTCGGGTTGGTTCAAGCGTTTGCGCCAGTGGCAAATAAGCGGCCAGAGCTTCTGGGAACCGAAAAAGAGGTAGATCTGCTCATTTCGACCGACGTCTTATCGGAAGGTCAAAATCTCCAAGACTGCGGATATCTCGTTAACTATGATCTGCATTGGAATCCGACCCGCATGGTGCAGCGTGCCGGTCGTATCGACAGAATCGGGACAAAGTTCGACACGCTCTGGATCTACAACATGTTTCCTGAAGAGGGGCTGGAGCGATTGCTACGTCTCGTGCAGAGCCTTAGCGCAAAGATCGCTGATATAGATCGAACCGGATTCTTAGACGCTAGTGTTTTAGGAGAAACAGTCCATCCCAGAAACTTCAACACTCTTAGACGGATTCGGGAAGAGGATGGGACGGTCATTGAGGAAGAAGAACAGTTTACCGAGTTGGCTAGTAATGAGTTCTTGTTGCAGCAACTGCGCACCTTGCTCAACAAAGAAGGACAGGAAGCACTCGATCAGTTGCCAGATGGAATTCATTCAGGGTTGGCCCGTGACCGTACCAAGGGAATCTTCTTTTATTTCAAGGCAGGCGATCCTATTGGACAAGGTCATCTCCATTTCTGGCGCTACTACGATCTGAGGGAGAATCGGATCGTTGATAACCGATACCTGATTGCCAACTTGATTGCCTGTAATCCTGACACTCCTCGCGTCGTTGCCGACTACGATGTATTTGACCTGAAAGAGAAGATTGTCATCGATATCCTTCAGTCTCATCAACGCCAGCAGTCCATCCAAGCAGCACCCAAGGTGATTGATCCGATTCAGGCGACTGTGGCCACCGCGATCCAGGGGTATCTCCAGCACCCTAAGGTTGATCGTGTCCAGGCTCTCGATGCCATTCGCTACTTAAACCAGCCGCTTCCCGGCGTGCAGGTGAAAGAGCTTCGAAATGCTTTCAAAGCCTTTCGTAACGACCAGGCAATCGACGTATTGCTACAGGTTGTGCTTTCGCTGAAATCTCGTTACGGGACAATCGGTACATCAGATTCTGGCGCGACGGCAAGGAGTCTAAGACGAGAAGACCTTCATCTTGTCTGTTTTGAGTACATCTGCAGCTAGATGATACGAGTTTAAAATCAGTCTTAAGGCCAATTAGGTTGTAAATGGAGAATACATTATGGGATCGCTCTATCTGAACTCTCCCTCGGTGAAATAAAGGTGCCAAGAACCATTGGCCATAATCGTACCTGACATCATCGCCAAAGAAATCACCGACAACCTCGAAGCAGCCCTCGAAGAGTTCCGACTATGTCCCAAGTCTCCCCCAGAGATTCACTAGGCCTCAATCGGCCTTGAGCGGGTGATCCGAGGGTAAGGGGCGACAAAGAGGTTAGGAGTTATGACACTTGAGGAAATGACGACTCAGTGGAAGAAGGTCATAGCGGGAAAGCCTCCCTATTTCTTTCCTGGAGACCGTAAGATTCTAGAGCAAAGTGGCGTTGCCTTGGTCACCCACGGATCGTATGACAAATTTTCAAAAAGCGACGACCTTCGTGAATGCGAAGCGAAACCTGCCCTGTTCATGGACCTAATTCCCCAACCGTATGCTGGTGACTTGATTAAAGCAGACATTTTTCTCTTGCAGATGAATCCTGGATTCGGCGCACATGACTATTACGCTGAGTATAGGGATGAGCATTTCAGAAGCACTATAGAGTTGAATCTTAAACAGAAACTGAAGGGTATCAAATACCCTTTCTTTGTACTCAACCCGGCCTTTGCATGGCACGGAGGTTTCAAGTATTGGGAAGCTCGGCTCAGGCGTTTTGCCAGGGCGTTTCAGATAAGGAATCGGCTGAGCACCTACCAGGATGCCCTGTCTATGCTTTCGCATCGTGTAGCAGTTATCGAATTAGTTCCTTACCATTCCAGAAAGTGGAACTTACCCAGGAAGATTGTTAGCGAATTGCCTTCCTCTAATGCCATCAAGGAATTTGTCCGCTCCACAGTTGTTGAGAGGGCAAAAACAGGAGATGCAATTGTGATCGTTATGCGAGGAAATCAATACTGGGGGATTGGGAATTCATCCAGAGGAGTTATCTCTGATCCACGTTCTTTTACGAATCAAGGAGCCTACTTTACAAACAAGGGAAAGGCTAAGCGAAAACTAGCCGCGTGGCTTGGGGTACAAAAAGAGATCAGGGCGATTGGGAAATAAATCTGGGAAATTCTACTTTTCTGCTGCGCCTGACGGTTGCTTGCGCTGTTCTTCAGGCGGGGAGCGGGCTGTTCTCTCGCGCTGCCTCGCTCTTCGGTGAAAAGGTTTTGCAGACACACGACCCGGTGAGGTATAACAACACCGCCATCTTTCGAATCGCTTCGCATCCTGCCCTCATCTCAAGTTGGAATCCAGACAACGACGGGGACACGCCTGTGCACCGATCGAGTTAAGGTAAGAGAGATCAAAAACAGTGGGTTTCCCAATAATTGGGGTCCCCATCTCTTTTCTTGGGTTTTCTAACCTGGTTCTCCAGGAGTTTCCTCGTAGTTTGCAGTGGTTTCTTGTGTGACAGCGTGACCAGTCGTCAAGGAATCTCGATCCATTCGGCGACCAGTGCTGGATCCGCAGGCGGATGACACGCCGTGCAACTCACGAGATGATGTACACTTTCCCAAAACCGAATGCCCTTACAAGAGAAACAGGCTTCTGCACGTCGATGCTGCGGCAAAGTCTCCAGCTCGGGTCCTGCCTTGCCTTCCTTCTCGTTGGGCCTCTTACCCTCTAAGTCCAGCGGTAATTCGTCGCTGACAGGTTTCGTGGAGGAAGGTGTCATGGTGTCAGCCTCCGATTCGCCCTGCTGTTCTGCAGGGTTCTGGAGCATGACAGGATGACACCTTGCATTGACAAACTTCCAGGATCGCGTCACTGAGGAACGGGCCTCTCGAACAACGACCCCCACCTGGGCTTCGATGAGCTCCTTATTGCGCCCGAGCCAGGCACCCAGGACCGTCGTACTCCGAAACGGGAACATTCGCTCGGATCCGGGGTAGATTTTCCGCAATTCTTGGAATAATTCCTGCGTAGTGGTCACGTACTGGTTCCACATGAGAGGCCGCTCGGTGACCCACAGGGTCAACAATTCCAATCGTTCATCCCCTTCACCTAATAAGGCCAACTGTGTCCGATCGAGGACGGCCATAGCCGCGCTAAATTCAGCGTGAAGACCAAGGACCGGCGCAGCGAGGCTGCCGAACCAGTGAAAGTCGGCGAGCCGATGGGAAGAGGTGCTCTGCCCAGGAGTGGTCCGCATGCTGGCTACCACTTGGTTCAAGATGGTCAGGATGGACCCCCAAATCGCTCCCCGGCGATTGACAATTTCCCCCTGGAGCTGTTTCTCCGGCCGCTTGCTCCCCTGAATGGTCTCCATCCGGATGGGAAGCAACCGGCGTGCGACGTCGTCTCGTTTCCAACGGGGATCTCGGGAGGTAATAACCAGCATGCAGTCCGTCCGGTAACTGATCAGCCTGTTTGTGGTGTAGAGTTCACGTTTTTCGATGTCCGCTCCGGTGGCGAGCCTCGCCACATGGTCAGGGAGCCATCGAATGTTGGCATCAGCATTGTCGAACACGGCGAATCGCCGGGCAGTGATGGCCGCAATGAAATCATCTTCGCCGGACGGATCGGAGCGAAAACTGCCGACCTGAAAGCAAGGACCGTAGAGCGCAAGTCCCAGGCGGCGGCCCAGCGTCGTTTTTCCGCTGCCCTGCTCGCCGATTAACGCAAGGATCGGTCGCACGGGGAGTGCTTCAAGGAAGAAGATCGACAAGGTCCAGACTTTGAGCAGGGCCAGCGCCTGGGCTTGCATCGCCTGATCATCTCCCGCCAGACTCAAGCCGTCGTAAAGGCGATGGAAGTTCTCCTGGTCTGCGGTGAAATCGGGATCGATAGGGTTGGCGACACGATCCGACAGAAACAACACATTGTCATACCCATTATCTCGGCTCTCGATCTCCTCCCCATTGAGGACAAACATCGTGCCGTCGTTCATGTCTATATAAAGCGTCTGGGTTTCCTCCTTCCAGAAGGCCAGACGGTGGACCTGCACTTTGTCTCCCCGTGTCCGAGCGACCATGAGAATCTGCTCTTCAGCAAAACGCGTTTCTTCCTCAGTCTGATTGAGGTCAAATTCCTCATAGAGTTCCGCCAAGAACTCTTCCTGATCCACTCGCACGAGCGCCTTCGTTTGTCGATTAAAGAAATACAGCACCCGATCTGGCGTGCAGATTAACTTCCCTTTTTCCGTGAGGGAGCTGAGCACAAGATCAGCGATTCGACGCTTCCGCTCAAACGGTTTCAACCCTGGTTCGAGCCGGATCGCCGTCACGCGCTCACCGGAGGATCCAGCTGCCCGCAAGGCCACCTGATCCTGCTTGCGTATCCATCGCTGATACCAAGCCGTGAGCTTCATTAGCCGACGATCGCTAAGCTCCCATCGTTCCAAGAGTGGCCATAGGTGCTGCCACTGCGATGGCTCAGACACCAGGAAGTCATCTAAGCCAACTTTGATACCTCCTGATTCGGGCAATTGCACGAGCTGCACATGCGCCCCACGCTGGGTCAGTTCCATGCCAAGGGCATAGAAGCCCGCTAGCACCTGAATCATCTTGTCTGGCCGCCAGGCATCAGAATCTGGCAGGATCTCGACCCGCCGCCCTTGCCACACAAAAAGGTCCAATTCTGCAAGTACCAGGCGCTCTCCGTTCTCCAGTTTCATCCGCCAGCACCACACGCCAGCTGTTCCCATGACAACGAGACTCCCTTGGCAACCCGCCGCGGCTTTCTTCTCGCCTTCCGTGATGACGATCGTAATCGTGGGATCGGCGGCTATGGCTCGCCAGTTGAGAAGCGGGGGGAGATACAGGTACGGCGCGGAGCCTTTCGCTTGATGATACTTCCGCGTGTGACTATCGGGAGTGACAATCGGCGGGAAGAGCCGCCACCGTTCAAAATCGAAGGGCTTTCCGTCCAGATCGAAATACGGCAGTCGATAGGCATGGAAGACGCCAGGTAGTTTGAGATCGTGGGGCCGTACAGCATGAATGCCAAGTCGCGCGATGGTGTCGTCGGAGAGCCCAGACTTGCGCAGATCTGCGAGTTGCTCTTCATGCAGAGAAAGATGTTGGTCCATGCGTCTAGTCCTTATGCAGATGAAGTTTGGTCACCGATCAAACTCGTTCGTCATGTCAGTCCCGCGTCAGTATTTCTGTAACTTTGCGTGACTTAGATTGCGCTTTCCAGTGTCCTTTCCCATCGCGGGAATAGGTCACCGTCCGTTTCACGCGTGAGACCCTCAGCCTTTGCATAAGCGTCATCACCCCTCGCGGGGTCTTGAATTCGTACACGAGCCACCGTCGTCGGGGATCGTGCTTGTCGTGGGTCAAGTAGCGCCGATATGAGTGAAAATAGAACGCCATGGCCGTCCCTCCTTGTCGTCACTACAATTCGGCATCCTGATCCTGCGCATCCCGCCGCATCGCGGCGAGCACTTCGCGCAGATCCACCAAAACCTTGCGCCCAAATCGATATGCGGGTATCTCCTCGGTCTGAATTTTTCGATACAGGCCGGATATAGATACATTGAGTAAGAGTGCCGCTTCCCTAACGGTCTTGAGTTTGTTGTCTAGGTGTTGCATGGGTACGACCTCCATGGGTTCAGCGATGTTTACGCATGACTCCTTGCGATGGTCTCACCCTAAAGGGCTTGCACTGGTGTTCGCTATCGGGACGCTCAGTCCGGCCACGTGCGTCACTAGGGACGGGGAGAACACGATGTGCCGTCGGTATTCGAACCGAAGACTTCGTGAAATAACGAGAAACACTAGCTCCGGGGTGGGGGAGCTGAGAGGGCGCAGGGACGCGAAAATATATTTTATTTTTGTTGAGCTGCTACGGGAGGGAAGAGGCTTTTGGGGTGGGGTTCACTACGTCTGTGAGAAGGCTACTTAATCTTTGGCGGCCAGTGGTTCGATTCGGCTTGTGCGATCAATTGTCTTACCCGCTTGACGGCCGTTTCCGCTCTTTCATAGGACTGCGAATTTCTTGTGCCGTACACTTTCCTGGCAATATCTCCAAACGAAAGATTCTGGTTCTGTCGCCACAAATCGTAACAGTCCAGGTATTTGATCCACGAGGAGACCTTAAACTGGTATGGCTTCTTTATCCTGGCTCTACGACCCTGCAGTAGTGCAAGAACAGTCTTGAGATCATTGATGATCACGTCAGGATGTAAGGAGCGATCGATCAAGAGACAGATGAATCGCTCAGGAATATCACCGAGATCATCTTTTTTTCTGCCCCGTCGTGCCTTTACGATCCGCTCCAAGACGTCGACCATGTAAGGGTCATCAAAAAGCTCGCCGTAGGAGCGGATTCTGAGCCCGCGCGACGCACGGATCGGCCGTTCTTCGTCCGTGCGCCAATTCCATGGCCACATATAACGATCGTGCGATCGATGAAGAGCCCATTTCATATTAAACTCATATTGATGCATAAGGGTCATCTCAACGCGTTCCGTGACGCCTTTTTCTGCCTGGTAGAGGGTTAGAACGGTGTCGCACCGTAAGAGGGCCTCGATGCGAAAGAATTCTTGCACGTTCCAAGGATCCAACTGTTTCAGTTCAGTAGCGGAAGGACGATGAAAGTCAGAAAGAGGAGGTAGCGGATAAGGGTAGGGTCCTCGGCTAGGAAACTTCTTTGTCACGATGTCTCTTTAGCAAGGTCTCGGCTCGGGGACAGAGACCGGTTGTTTTTCAAAAGGAACGGATGGCCTCACACCAGAGACCTGGAGTTGCCTCGAAGCTTCGCTATGGTTCTCCCGCCCTCCGCTTCCGATCACAACTCAACCGTATCACGGCATACCAATCCGGACAATGCGAACCAACATATCTTGTAGATGGATCTCATTCCGTAGTCGCCCCCTCCCTTTCCTACCCTGTTCAAAAACCTACTTCTCAAATCAATAGTCTGCTCGTTGATTTTTCTATAGTTTCGGTACATCCTTTCGGAGGTTCAAAACCAAAAGATTTTGCTGTGGGCTGTAAGATCTAGTATGCCGAAGATTGGTCGAAACGATCCTTGTCCATGCGGAAGCAAGAAGAAGTATAAGCGTTGTCACGGATTCTACCGACAGCCTCTCGTATCAGCTGAGGACGTCCAGTATGCCGCGAACCGCGTCCAAGCTGACAAGGTCCAACGTGAGCGACAGCAAGGACTGGGCAGGCCAATCATTTCGACAGAGGCGTTTGGACGTCGCTTCGTCGCTGTGAAAAGTCGGTTATTGCATTCGAAAGGTTGGCTCACATTTCATGATTTTCTCGGCGACTATATCAAGATGGCGATGGGCATAGACTGGGGTATAGCTGAGCTTGCGAAGCCTCTCGACCAGCGTCATCCCATACTGGCCTGGCATCATCTCCGCGCCGAGCAACTCAATCGTGGACCTAAAGAGCCAGGGAAAGTGCATTCGATACCCATGACGGGAGCTATGGAAGCTTATTTACGATTGGCTTATGACCTTTACGCGCTAGATCATAACGCTGAGCTGCAAGAAAAACTTGTGAACCGCTTGCGGAACAAAGACAACTTTCCCGGCGCGCGTTATGAGGCTTTTGTTGCCGCAACCCTGATCCGAGCTGGTTTTGAACTTGAATTTGAAAATGAAGACGACGGCAGCACGTCACACTGCGAATTTACGGCAACTTGCACGAAGACAGGCAGGAAATTTTCAGTCGAGGCTAAGCACCGCGCGGGTAGCACGTTCAGGCTCGGACGCCAGCTAAATAGAGCTTTGGCAAAGAAAGCGAATCACACTCGGTTGGTCTTCATCGACATCAATGTGCCGGATGATACCACAGATATTGAAGTGCCAGTGTATATGCAAAGGGCACTTGTAAGCCTCAGGAAATTTGAAGGCAGGATCATCAATGGCAAGCCGCTGCCCGACGCCTATCTTGTCGTAACAAATACTCCATGGCATCACCATTTAGACACTTTGAATTTCCGATCTGTTGTGATGGCAGAAGGTTTTCAAATACAGGATCTCAAGATTGGTTCAACGTTTCCAACCCTACGGGCGGCGATTGATTCCCGGGATCGTCATATCGAAGTCTTCGACTTGATTCAATCGATGAAGGACTATGCGGAAATTCCGTCCACTTTCGATGGAGAGATTCCTGAGTTCGCATTTGGAAATGATGAGGCGCGGTTGCTTATTGGTCAGCGATATCTGGTACCAGACCCAGACGGGAACGAGTCTCCTGGGCTATTAACGACTGCGACGGTTAATGAAAGAGAGCAAACGGCATACTGCGGGTTATCGTTCGCTAGCGGCAAATCAGGCATTTATACATGGCCTCTGTCCGATCTCGAAATGGCGGCATGGCGAAAGCATCCGGACACATTTTTTGGCGAGGTTGGACAGAGGTCAACCAAAGCCGAAGACCCGCTCGACCTTTATGATTTCATCCACAAATCTTATCGCCAAACACCCAAAGAACGACTACTTGAGCTCATGGCGGGCGCACTTGATGTTGAGGAACTCAGGAAGCTTGACCAGCCACAGCTAGCCAGTATCTATGCAGAACGTTGCGCTTGTTCAATAGTTGCACAGCAGTCACAATCAGCCACCGCGCCTCCCGCTAGCACCGAGAGCGGGACCACCTAGGGGAATGGGTTACCGTCCCTACCCACGCATGTCGCGCGAGCGATCTTGTATAAGTGTTAGATGTGCAAGTAGACTTCCCTCCCAGGGGAGAGCTGTGACCACCTTGATACGATGCTCGGGTAGGCCGCAGCAGACTTCATAGTTAGACCTCTTCCTTTGGTGTTATCAAAACGTGGCTCGACATGATCCCGACCAGACTTGACGAATGGAACCTCGATGCTGTGCTGAGTGTCGCCGCGAGTGGCATAGCAGAGAACGACCTGTTTGATCTCAAGGCAGACCTTCAGCCTGCGGAGCATCAGCGAAAGGTTGTCGCAGCTTTTGCCAACACACGAGGTGGATACCTTGTGTTTGGCGTGACCAATGATAGGCGAGTCGTCGGCGTATCCAACGATGAGCTCCCACGGGACTTTGGGAGCAAGCTAGGTACTGGCATCGAACCCTCTGTGGAGTTTCGGATTGGGTCGGCAATTCCTGTGTCGCCGGGAAAGAACGTATTCGTCGTCGAGATTCCGAGGAGCAGTAGAGTCCCGCACGCTGTTCTACAGAACGGCAGCTGGACTTTTCTTAAGCGGTTGGCTTCTGGAAGCAACGATCCAATGTCGTACGAGGAGATTCGATTGGCCTTTCAAGATACCGATATGAAACGATCGAAACTTGCTTTAGTGGCATCGGAACTAGACCTGATTGAGGCAATTGCGGGTCGGGTTATCGATGGAGTGCCCGAGGAGTTTGAGGCCAAGAACTTGTATCGGTGGGCGTGGGTGACCCGATATCCTACTAATCTGTTAGATGCAATATTGGGCGACGCCTACTCATTACTCGCAAAGGACAAGGACACATGGGACTTGCTTGGCTACGTTCGGGACAGCGTGCGAGTCTCCAACACTTACAGCGAGGCTCTTTCGCAGCTCCCGTTCTCCGCAATTTCTGGAGCGGATGAACAGAAGAAACAGTTTCAGCTTGAGATACGCAGCACGGCGAGCAAGCTGCGAGAGAAGGCAGCGAGCGCAAAAGCGGCAATTGAGAAACTACTTGGCCCAGAGGTCTAACCCTTCGCTCAAGCGGACATGCCTGTGGCACGCCGCTAAGCTCAAACGTTAGACAGTACCTCGTTCCGATCTCTCCTTGCTCTCCCGAAGTTAGTTCCGATCCGAGCGAAGAGCACAACAATTGAATGTGCCAGGCAATGATTCAGAGCATTACGGTTCTAGTCACGGTTCCATTCTGGGAATCACGGTTTTGGTCACGGTTAGAGGGAGCCAGCGTGCGCAACACCAAATCACGGGAGAACACAGAACCCATTGAAGGGCTTGTGCTTCCCGTGATAAGGAGTTGCTCCATGTGGTCTCCTGTTGCATTGGCTAACAGTCTTCGTAAACCGCAGGTCGTCCGTTCAATCCGGATCGCCGGCTCCATAAGTCACACAAAATAACCCCCACAACACGTTTGGGTGCGCATTCCTGTCGGTTGAACGGGCGACCTGGGGGGATCGAAGGGGGTGTGCCCCCTTCGTGGGGATCGTACAAGGGGGCTGGCCCCCTTTGTAGGAATCGGTGAGGCAGGTTTCAGGGCCGAACCGATGACAGGTTGTTCCGTTCAATCCGGATCGCCGGCTCCAAAGATTGATTGTCAGACCCGAGCGCTCCAAGCTGGCGCGACGGGATAAATCCATTCGGTTTTCTGCTTCTGAAAGTTGCTCCCCTCCCTGTTAAGGCATTCCATTGTATCGCGTGGGCTAGATACGTTGCTCCCACCGGACCTACCCCTGTGATTTCAGGCCGGCCAAGATCAGATTCTGGATTCATCGAAATGATAGCGCCAGACCGGTTCATCCAGTATCCTTGTCAGTGAACCAACTCGATCATTGTTGTTCAAAGCCTCCGCAATGAGAAGAACGAGTGTCCATCTCGTGAGTCGTGATCGAATATCCTGTGAGGGTGTGATAGGTGCGTAGGCAGCTATCGGCAGTTGTGAGGTTTGCATGATTCGAGTGCTGTTAGTCGAGGACAATCCTGGCGACGCGAAGCGTGCCATCGAGATGTTGCGTGAGAAGGAAAAGGACGAGATCGAGGTGATCCATGTGGAACGTCTCAGCAGCGCCTTGCGTCGTCTCAATCAAGAGTCGTTCGACGCCATTGTCATGGATCGAACCTTAGTCGATACTCATGGTTTGGACATGTTGGATCTTATCCAGGCTGCGCTGTGTCGGCTGCCGATCGTGGTGCTCGGTGAAAAGGACGATGAAGCAGCAGACCGGCAGATGATTCAACATGGCGCCCAAGAGGTTGTGATTAAAGACGGGTCGACTGCCGGTCAGCTCATTCGCGCTGTCCGGCATGCCGTTGAACGGAAAAAAGCTGAGCAAAACCTGAGCTATCTTGCTCAGCAGGATCCGCTGACCACCCTGGCGAATCGCGTGCTGTTTCGAGACCGGATGGTCCATGCCGTGGCTATGGCCAAGCGTAAAAAACAAGTAGTCGGCCTCGTCCTGTGCGGTTTGGATTATTTCAAAGAGACGACCTGGGAGTTTGGGAAGGAGGCGGGGGATCTCTTGTTGAAAGAGACGGCCGATCGCCTCAAGAAATGTTTGAGAGAAGTCGATACGGCCGCGCGTCTCGCCGGAGATGAGTTTACCTGCCTGATTGAAGGGGTCAATAGCCGGTCCGATATGGAAATTGTCGGCAGCAGGATTCTAAAGGTGTTCGCACAGCCATGGGTCATCGAAAAAAAGGAAGTGCCGGTCACGGTGAGTCTCGGGCTCGCAGTGTACCCGATCGATAGCCAGGAGATCGACGGTTTATTCACGAGTGCGAAGGCGGCGATGGAATGTGCGAGAGAAGCGGGTGGCAATAGGTATTGTTTCCCTTTGCTCCAAGCCGCATGAGCCAGTTGATCGATCGCCCTTCTTGTCATGTCCGGCCTATAGGATTCACGAACATCTGCTGCGAAATATATAAGAATAGTTGGCCCCTTGTTTCAGGGGCGTTAGCATGGACACCAGCATGAAACGTTGCATCTTAACCGGTCTCGCGCTTGCCTTGGTCACGGCCTATCCGACTCTTGCAGGAGCCGACTTTGTCGCGAGAGTCGTCACCGTCCATGAGGGAGATCAGGTGACCATTCGGCACGATGGCCGCAACGAAACCATCTATCTGCAAGATATCGATTGCCCTGAGCTCAAGCAGCCTTACGGGAAACAAGCAAGATTGGCGATGGCAGCCTATGTGGGCCATCGTGAAGTTGTCGTTCAGTCGCTCAAACGAGACAGGCATGGTCGAACTACTGCTGAAATTCTTCTTCCAGATAAACGGAACGTCGCGCATGAGTTGGTCAAAGAAGGGTTGGCATGGTTGAGGCCTGATATGCCCCAGGGCCAGAGTCTTGGGGAGGTGGAGCAGCTGGCCAGGGCGGAACGCAAAGGCTTGTGGTCTGAGCCTAATCCTGTACCGCCGTGGAAATGGAATGAGGCCAAGAAAACCAACAGGAAGTTTTCCAATTAGACCGTACTCCCTCCTCCGCGCATACCTGTGACCTTCCCGTCTCCTTAGCACCATCTGTCTGCATCATGACATGCACTGGTCCGCATCGGATCGATTCGTATCAGCTGATGTGGCCCAGCTTCTGCGTGAGGCCGGGGGCCTCACGCAGAAACAGACTTGGTATCGGCTAGCTGCCGGAAGCCTCATCAATGGGGGGAAGGGCGGGATCGATATCTTCGGGATAGCCAGTCGAGAGGAGGCTCTCCTGAGTCTGTGTGGCGGCGGTTGGAACGACCATATGTTCCTGGCCGATTTTTCGCATCTCTAAGTGGACATGCCGATTCATATGGCGGCAGACATCGCTGTTGTCGATGCAGAGAACGCCTTCCTTGCCGAGGCTGACGACCTTGATCTGGTTCTCAGCAACTCCAGCCTTCATGAGCTCTTCCTTCACTGTGTCTGCCCGTTTCAGGCCAAGCTGTTTGTTATAACTGGCCGAACCCTGTTGATCCGTATAGCCCTGAACCAACAGGCCCCAGTCCGCATTCTTTTTGAGGATCTCTGCTTGTGTCGCGAGAATCGACTTGGCCTCGTCTGTGAGGCCCTTCCGGCCCACCTCGAAATAGATGTCCGCATGGATGATGTTGTTGGTAGGCACTGAAGCTCCAGTGGCTACAGTCTTGGCGAAGGGCTCGGGGGCTGGGCTGGTTGCACTCTGGCTCTTGAGCAGGGTGGAGACCTGATTATTGGCCAACTCGGGATTCAAGCCGGTTGCAGACGAATCAACTAGGTTTTGAGAGTAGAGCCAAGCAGCTCCTACGACGATGGCTAAGATCAAGACCATCCCGCCGATGACATAGACCTCCTTCGTGTCCTTGTAGGGTCCGGCAATGGCAGGGGCAATGTTTCCTGACGTGACTGACGAGGGCTTCTGCATGATGCTTCTCCTTCTTTGGTGAAACGTGAAAGGTGAAATGTGAAATGCTCTTCGGCTTCGGCTCTGCATCACCTCCTTTCCGGACGTTTGGCGTCTCTGCCGATGCGTTAGAGCTTGAGCAACGGGAGTGCCGATGTGGGAAAAGAAAGGAAGCGATAAAGAGCTGAGGAATATTCAGGGGTTCAGAAAGTGAGGGAGAGGTGCGATTGATGCGGGGAGATGGAGACCGGCATCTCGTGCGGGGATGGACCCGCAAGAAAGAAGCGGGCTTGGCAGAGAGCGGTCGCGCCCTCACCTCCCGGAGCGACCCTATCGGACTCAGCCAGGCGGAAGCCTTCGGAAATTCCCTCGCGGACTCAGTCAGTTTCCGCTTTCCTTCCTGGCTGAGTCTCGATGGGGCCCCGCTCCTCCGGTGAAGTTGTTCCGCTCTCTGCCAGGCCCTTAGAGGTGGAGAAAACATGATGGGCTCGTTCGACGGCCGCAGTCAGGCCTGACAGATGTGCCTATTCAGAGGAGGATAAAGGAGTAAGCGTGGAGTGAAGGGGCTGAAGCCTGATAATTTTCCGTGTTCACGCAACGCGCGGTCTTACGACCAAAAAGGTTAAGGTTCGTGTTCAGTACCGACAAATCCGACTTGAGGACTATTCGACTTTCAACCCCGGCCTAAGCCTTGGTCTTCCGATGTGATGTGCGTAGTGATGATGATCCCAGCTTCTTCGCTGGGAACAGGTATGGAAGGATACGCATTTGCCGGTCGCGCGTAGACTAACATGGGGCTCTTTCATTTGACGAAGCAACGGGCCATGAGGTAGTATCTACACTGTATCTACAAGATTGAATGGAGGACAGCGAAGATGAAAACCACCGCCCAGAAATGGGGTAACAGCTTAGCCATCCGCTTGCCGAAGAGCATGGCCCAACAGGTAGGGCTCAAAGTGAAGGATGACTTGGATATTGAAGTGCGGAAAGGGGTTCTCGTGCTAAGACCTCACCTGCGCCGAGTCTATCGGCTGGAGGATCTGGTCAAGCGCATGACCCCACGCAATGCGCATAAGGAACTCGACTTCGGCGGGCCTGTAGGCCACGAGGCTCTGTGAAGAGTAAGCGACAATATGTGCCGGATCGTGGCGATATCGTCTGGCTGCAATTCAATCCGCAAGCGGGCCACGAACAGGCCGGACACCGACCGGCACTTGTTCTTTCACCGGCGAGCTACAATCGACGGAGTGGATTGATGCTGTGTTGTCCCATGACCAGCCAGATAAAAGGTTATCCCTTCGAAGTGGTGATAGCGGCTGAAAGAGATCGGGACAGTGTAGTGCTCGCGGACCAGGTCAAGAGTCTCGACTGGAGAGTTCGGAAGGCGGTGAAGAAAGGGACCGCCTCGATCGACGTGATCGCAGAAACGTTGAGCAAGCTTCAGACGCTCCTGTAACAACCGACAAGCGTTCATCCATCTCCTAACATTGCCCCACGCCTACAGCAATTCGTCTGAAATTCAGAATGTCTCCGACTCTCCAGAATGCAAAAGAGTAAGTGCAGAAGGATAAGGGGGTGGATGGAAGCTGATGATCTCCTGTGCTCGTGCAACGCGCGGTTTGCGAAGGATGGGCAGGGAGCGGCCAGGTGCCCTTCTTGCTCGCAGAACGCGCACGATAGGAATGTGCTCGTTCGATGCGCGCAGTAAAGGGCAGCCTTGGCCGTTCCCTTAATTAGTGAAGCAGGTAGAGGGTCAGGCATGACTATTGACTTATGCAGGCGAAGGGTTAGCCAATGAGTCTGACATTTCCTGTCGACGCGAAACTCAAAGACGGTTCGCCTGTTCAATTGGTGTTGGCCGACAATCAAGATATTGAGCCGCTGCGGCAGCTGTATCGGGTGATTGTCGATGAGGGGAACTCCTATCCGCATGATCGGTTTCCGGATCAGGAGGGTTTCATGGACTATTGGTTTCGCGGCAAGAGCACGGTGGCGGCTTATGTGCCGGACCGGGCCGGTGCGGTTGGCATGGTAGGGGCCTTCTACCTTAAGCCGAACTGGCCTGGGCGGGCGGGACATGTGGCGAATGCCGGCTTTATCGTGGCGCCAGAATGGCGCAATCGAGGCCTGGGTTGGCTCATGGGTACCACGATGCTGGCCTACGCGAAGCAACTGGGTTACCGCTGTGTGATCTTCAATCTTGTATTCTCTGAAAATGTGGCCGCGTGGCGTCTCTGGGACAAGCTTGGTTTCAAAGAGTTGGGTACAATCCCCGGTGCAGTGCGGAAGAACGATGGAACCTATCAGGATGCGATGATTATGTTTCGATCGTTGGGTGATTGAAGAATTGATCCTGAAGACGAAGGGCGGTGAGCAATCGAGAAGGGCTTTGTCGGCATGGCGAAGAGATGCTGTGTTCAGATTAGTGGATAATTGCTGTGATTTTCAGTAGACTTGCTCGCAGCAAGTTACCGGGGTTGCAGGGCATAGAGAGCACGGTGAAATTCACCAAATACTTCGACTTCATTCGGCAGCGGCCTGATCGCGTTATCATTCGTGATGAGTGGATCGCACAGGTGGTCAGCAATCCAGTGAAGGAAACAGTGCAACAAGATGGACGCATCCGTCGATGGGGGCAGATTAAAGAGATGGAAAACCGATTCTTGCGGGTTGTCTTACTTCCGGATCATGAGACGGTACATAACGCCTTCTTTGACAGGGGATTCAAGCCATGACGATCAAGTACTTTCAGGACACTGACACGCTCCACATTGAATTCAGAGCGGTAGAAGTGGCAGAGACTAGAGATCTCGATGAGAACACTCAACTTGATATCGACAAAGATGGAAATATCTGTGCCATGACCATTGAACATGCCCGAGATCGAGCGGATATTCCAAATTTCTCCTTTGAGCAGATCGCAGCCTAATAGGGGTAGCGTCCCACTATGCTTCCGCTCGCCGTTTGCGCAGATGTTAGCTCCGAGGCAACATGACGATGCGCAAACTCAAACCTGTTACACCCGGCGAACTCTTGCTCGAAGAATTTCTCATGCCAATGGGGGGCAGCCAGTATCGATTGGCGAAGGAGATTGATGTGCCTGCTCAGCGCATCGGCGATATTGTGGCGGGCAAACGAGCTGTTACCGCTGATACCGACTTGCGGTTGTGCCGGTTTTTTGGTCTTTCGAATGGCTACTGGCTTCGGGCGCAAGCGGCCTATGACACAGAAGTGGCGGAACGTGCGCTTGGCCCCAAGCTCGCGAAAATAAAACCGTGGGCGCAGTCGAAAATCTTAGAAGTCGCGTCTTGACCAGTGCAGTTGTGAATAATCAGATGAGACGTCATGAATAGTACGATCACCATTATGCGCGACGAAGATGGCCTCTACATCGCTGAATGTCCGGCCATTCCTGGATGCGTCAGTCAAGGCAAGACGGAGGCGCAAGCTAATATGCAAGACGCAATTAAGCAGTGTCTTGAAGTGCGTGCTGAAAGGGGGATGCCGCTGACGGTTCCCACTCGTCAAGTCGAAGGCATTGCGTAATACTGACGGTTCCCGTTCTCCCTCCACCAGACGTCATCAAGAGAGAGATAAGGCCCCCCCCCCCCTAAAAATTCCCTCACTTTTATCAGTCTTGACCTTGGACATAACCGTCCAGATTCAGCATCCTGTTGAGGAGAAATGTGATGCCGAGTGATGAAACTAATGAAGCAACACGCCGGGCTTGGCGCGAGTTGGGGTTTTTCTGCGGTCGAGATGCTGCTGCGAAAGAGTGGCGCATTGTCGGGTCGGTGAAGGGACTGTGGAAGTTTGCGGCAGAGATACGCTCGTATGCGTCCAATCCAGTCAATGATCGGCTGTCGGAATATACCCACTTCGGACCGGCCATGAATCTCGAACTCGGAACTTCGCATCAAACGGAAATTACTGAGCAGTGGATTGGCGGCCCATTGGTGGAACTGCTCCGCCTCGCGACGCTGATTGAGCGGAGCGCGCAAGCCAATGTGGTCGGGAAGCGCATTGCCTTACGCGCGAATTTCTCGCCCATGGCCCCCTATGAGCTCATTTTGGATGTCCGCGATGATGCCTTCGACCCTGCATCCGCCGACTCGATTTACTAAGGAGGGTGATAGGGCTCAGGAACCTTTTCTCAATCCCAGTGAAGCAGGTCTCTCTTGCCGGAAGTACTTCCGCACGAGCGTCTCGACTGAGGCGAAATGCCGGTCGGGGAGATTTTTGAATCGCCGTTTGCAATCGAGGAGGGCTTCGTTGGCTGTGGCGAAGGGTTGGATTACGGACAAGAGATGGTCGTGATAATCCATGAGCTTCAGCTCAACCGTTCTCAGATGGCTGGGATCGCCGGCGATGGCTAGCGCGGCTTTCCCCTGATCGCCATCGGCCTCGACCAGCGCCTGGAAACAGAGGCCCTTCAATCGCTGAGTCACAGTGCTGCGGTCCCACCGTAACATCTTGGCCGCTGACTGCATGTCGAAATTATGCTGCCGTAGACAATTCAATACTGCGGCATCGCTGGCAGGATCCGGAAGGATCTGCGTGTGCTTGGCTCGGCCAGAGGGCGTGGGTGATGTGCTGCCGAGGCGTAATGATTCTTTCGTGAGTAGAGGCCCGTCGTTGAGGGCGATCGCCTGTTCCAGGCAATGCCTGAACTCCCGCACGTTCCCTTTCCATTCCTGTTCGACGAGCGAACGAAGCGCCTCGTTCGAGAGTTTCGGCACAGGCTTGCCCATTTGACCTGCGATATCGGTGAGAAAGATGTCCGCGAGGATCGGCACGTCGCCGGTCCGTTCCCGTAATGGCGGAAGCCGGAACACGAGACCGGACAGACGGAAATAGAGATCTTCGCGAAACCAGCCTTCAGAAACCCCGCGCTGCAGATCGCGATTCGTTGCTGCGACGATACGCACATCGACGGTGGTGGGGGTCGTTGCACCGACGCGATAGAAGGTTCTCTCTTGTAAGACTCGTAGCAGCTTACTTTGGTGGTCTAGGCGCAGGTCGCCGATTTCATCCAGAAAAATGGTCCCATGGTTGGCCAGTTCGAAGTATCCACGCCGATCGGTTGTGGCCCCGGTGAAGCTGCCTCTCGTATGGCCGAAGAGCTCACTTTCAAACAATTCAGGAGAAATTGCTGCCATATTGACTGCGATGAAGGTCTTGCCGGTACGTGGACTGAGTCGGTGGACCGCCCTGGCAAATAGTTCTTTTCCTGTCCCCGGTTCGCCGAGCACGAGGACCGTCAGGGGTGATTTGGCTCCCCTCTTGAGATCCCGATAGAGGCGCAAGAGGGAAGAATCCTGGGTCATGATGTCGAGCTGTCGGCATTCGTCGCGGAGACGAACAAGTTCCCCATCGCTGAATACCCTGGGCTCGGTGGTGGCGGCCCGCAGACTATGTAACTGATGTTCGAGCCCTTCCAGTTTCCGACGTGCTTCATTTTCCTGCGCCTGAGCGTCGGCGAGTTGTGAGCGAAGGTCATCCGCGGATTTTGAAAGTTCCTCCTGTTGACCAGTCGAATGAGAAATGAAAGTCCGCGCAGCCGCGAGATCTTCTTGCAATGTTTCTGTCCTCGTCTCTCGCAAGATCAGAGCTTCACGTATCGCTGCAGCTTCCTGTTGCAGGCGGAGCATGTCCTGTTCTACGAGCATCAGCCTTTGATGGCCGGTCAGGTGGCTCCAAACAGTTGCGGCAACAAGCACCGACAGGGCGGTAGTCAGTGGCATGGCGAGGGGAAGGGCTAAGTCGGCCACCGCAAGCCCGAGAAAAACGAATACGCCATAAGTGGCAATAGCCTTCCCTGCCAGGAGCAGGCTGATCGTGCCTCGAAATCGAAGCAGGAGCCAGGCGACCAAGCATGCCAGGAGCAGCGTGATCAAGGTGCGGCTTGGTTGGTTGAGTTGGGAGAGCCGGTTGCCGGTCAGTAACATGTTCAGGACATGAAGATGGACTACCGAGCTGCTGACGGTCTGTCCTGTTGGTAAGAGCCAGTGCTCCCCACCGATGTGGTTTGGAAGAAATACGACGACCTTGTTCTTGAACCACTCGGTGAGCTGATCGCGATCGTGGTGTTCGATAGCGGTCCAGACGGATGAAATAGGAATGGTCGGCAAGGCATTGATCGTTCCATCGCCGACATAGTTGACCAAGAGGGAGTCCGTAGCGTCTTCGGAGAGCAACGGCGTTCTTGGTGAGGCCTGTTGTTGAAATAATTGATAGAGCGATATCCCGAAGGCTTGACTGGACTGCCTATCTCCGTTCGCCGTCAAAGGCACAGCACGTGTGACTCGATCGACATGGGTCGTGACCAGCAGATGGCTTGGGATCGTGGCATCCGAGGCAAGCGTGGTGTCAGGACTCTGCACGAGGACGATGGGTCCGGCTGTGGCCATGGCTTCTATCAGCAGGGCATCGCTTGTTGCCCCGCCGAGCTGGGCTGGGCTGGCATGGTCGAGGCGATAATCGAGACCGATCACGAGAGATCCTGATTCATGCGCACTGGTCAGGAGCCGAGCGAGGACAGCCCGATCCCATGGCCCAGCGCCGAATTCTTTCTCGCTTGCCGGATCCCGCGTGACTATGAGCAGGGATGGGCTTATCGGAATAGCAGTGCGATTGGTCAGCCAGAGATCGTACGCGGCCCAGTCCAGACCCGTGAATGTGGTGGGGGCAGCGGCCCATAAAACGAAGGCGAGGGCAGTGGCGAACAGCCCCATGGCGCAGGCTTGAAGCCAGGTGGAACCAAGGAACTGTCGCCACAGGCGGGAAACGCTAAACATGATGACTCTTTATCGGCCGGCAATCTCGTCCAAGATCCCTTGCATCTCCTGTTTGGGCAGCCCCTTCAGCATCGCTTTGGCCTTCTGTAAATCCGGCGTGATCCCGAGGCCTTTTCCATACATGCGTGCCAGCGCTTTTTTTGCCGGGATAAACCCGTCTGCAGCGGTGGTGGCAAAGCAGGCCAGGATGCGCTTATCGAATTGACTGAGGCGAGTATCGAGACCGGTTTCATAAAGGCCCACGAGTTCGTCGTGCGCCGCCTCGCCCAAGGCATAGGCTTCTGCGAGTAGAACCGTGACTCCTTTGGCGCCTGGATTGTCTTTGAGCAGGGCGGCGCCTAAGGATTCGTTGGGATCCTTTCTGGCCATATCGGGGTAGTCGGCCCAGAGGCCGTCCCGATACTGCCTGAAAGCCTCGATGATACCGGTTCGACGCCGCTCAGGCTGGTCGGGCGATAGCGCTTGGCGGCGAAGCTGTGACAGGGATTCTGCCGCTCGTTGCTGGCCGAACTCGATAGCCTTGGTCCACCAGCGGATCGCCAGCGATAGATCCTTATCAACGCCCTGCCCATTGCGATAGGCGACTCCCATAAAGTACTGCGCCTGCGAAATCCCTCCGATCGCCGCATCCTCCATCAACCTCACTGCTTCCTGATGCTGATTCATTAGCTTCAAGACCAGAGCAAGACGATAGCGAGCGTCGAGAAAGCTCGGTTGTAGCTCTAACGCACGGCGATAGGATTGGGCTGCGGCTGAGAAATTTCCCAATGTGTACTGGACGCTGCCTAGGCCGTAATGGGCCTGGGCTAACCCAGGATCCAGCATGGTGGCTTCCATCAGAGCGATGGCAGCGGCTTGCCCATCCTGTTTGGCCATCTGTGTGATACCAAGTTGCAGATAGGCTTTGGCGTTGTTCGATTCGAGTTTGAGCGCCATACGGCATTCTTCGATCGCCGCATCGAGGTCGCCGATATTGTAGAGCGCCTGTGCCAACTTCAGCCGGTTGTCCGCGCTGTCCGGCGACAAGCGGAGTGCATTGCGTAACTCAATCAGTTCAAGCACTGCGTCCGCCGGCTTTGGCGGTATGGGTTCGGGGAGTGTTTGTTCTTCCGCTGGTGCTGGAGTTGGCGAAGTGTCGTCAGTCGGAGGTTGGGACTCGATGACAGGGGGCGGTCCGTTCTCAGGTGATTGGGCGAAGGATGAATGGACGGGTAGCCGTGTAATCAAGGATACAAACAAGAGGGGCACGAGTATCAATCCAGAACGCATGGGAAACCTGTGATCCTCCGGCTCTTATGGGGAAAAGCAGACCGCATTATAGCACTGAATCGATATTGGCGGGCTGCATAGGAGAAATCAACATCTAGTGATTAACGGGTATGCTGAAGGGCCTGCTGCAGGCGCTCGACTGACTTTTGCATCTCAGATTCCGAAAGGGGCAAGGGCTCATGCTGCACTCGCCAGACCGGATCGAGAGGGGCTGGGTCAGTGACTAGCCGGGGAATCACATGCCAATGGATGTGGGGGAGCTGGTTGCCGAGGAGTTCGTAATTGATCTTCTTGGCCTCATAGACTTTGGCGAGAATGCTGGCAATGCGACTGACGTGCTCCATCAGCAGAATCCGTTCCGTGGGGGCCAAATGAAACAGCTCTGTCGCATGGCGTTTAAAGACGACGACGGTCCAGCCGGGGAAAAATTGATCTTCATGCAAATAGACTTTGGAGAGGTCAAGGTCGGCGATGAGATGGGTTTTGGGGGGCCAGCTGCCCTGGCAAGCTTTACAAGTGGGATCTATCATAGTCAGTCGGCCCTGTGACACTCCTTTGACCTTCGTGTGACCATGACCTCAGCATGCTTCGCATCTTCGGGCCGCAGCATAGCAGAAATCGAGACGTTCATCGAACGATGGCGCCGTCGCTTGCCTTGACACCTCGTTTCATCGAACGATATTCTCCTTGGAGTTTATTCGTTATCTATTCACCTCATCCATTCCAACTCATGATGCGATCTGTCCACACATGTGCCCCGCTCCTGGTTTCCCCCGCGTTCCTGTCCCGGCTCATGCGTCTCTACGACTACCCACATCCTCTTTACCCTGGCAGGACTATTCGCGGGTACGATCGGCCCCATGCGGTGAGGACTGCTCGCATGTGCGCGGCTGTGGCAGCGACGTTGGGTCATGGATCTGAGCTGGTTCGCCAATATCAAATCGCCTGTTTTCTGCACGACTTAGGCCGTGCTGGACTCGATCGCCGGCTTTTTGGGAAGATTTGGTCTTGGGCTAAGGAACGCGGGGTTCCAACCAGACCACGCGAGTGGAGAGCCATATATCCGGAGACGGTCTATGGGCGAGAAACCGAGGCCTTTCTTCAGCGCTACAGGAAGGATTTGGAGGCCGACGGCATCGCGATGACCCCTTGGGCCAAGGAGCAAGTCGAAATGCGGTTGGGCTATTCGCGCCGGCTTGCCCGCCGTCTTCGTCTTGTTCGGCCAGCCATCAGGCAGATGGGGGTAACCTGGGCTCCTTGGATGCAGCAGGTCATGCTCTATTATTACTATCCGGAGAAGCTGGCGTCGGCTAAGCCATGGGTCAAGCAATTGGCAGAGATTCTTGTGGCCTGCGAGCAATTTGAAGCCTACAGCAATCAGCGCCGTGGACGGGATTATTATGTGAGGAAAAAGGAAACCCTGGTTGATGCCTTTGCCTATTTGGAGAAATTGCAGCAGGAGGGTATTTTGAGTGGCGCGGTAATGGGGGCCTTGCGTCGATTGACGGCCCAAGGCGAGTTCGATTCTATCATCGAGAAGGCCCGTGGCCGCGCGTTGACGAGAGGAGAGCGACAATCGCTCCGAGCCATGGAGACGAAGAATGGCGGTTAAAACTGTATCGTTGCGTCTCCCCATGCAGGGGAACAGCCAGATCGAGAATATCACGAAGTCTGTGGCCGAGGCCTTGGCAAACGCTGGGTTGTCGGCTGGGATCGTCACGGTGTTCGTCAAACACACCACCGCATCGGTCATGATCATTGAAGATGAACCAGGCATCAGGGCCGATACCAAGGCCTTCTGGGACCGGGCCGTGCCGGACGATCCTGCCTGGCAGCATAATACGAGGAACGCCGGTGAGGACAATGGCCACAGCCATCTGCGGGGTCAGCTGCAAGGGCCGTCGGTGACCATTCCATTCCTGGGAGGGTTGCTCCAGCTGGGAACCTGGCAGCAGATTGTGCTGATCGACTTCGATACCAGATCCAGGACCAGGGAGCTCATTGTCCAAATCATGGGGGAGTAATCAGCATGAGAGGGCTGGTGATGTCGGCGGGCTTGTTACTCATTAGCCTCTGGCCGCATATGGCATCGGCAGAGTGGGGGAAGCCGCTGGGTGGGAGCTACGATGGTCCCGAGGGGAAACCACGGGTGGTGGCACCTCCCCCTGCTGAGTTGGGCGCGGATGAACGGGCCACCATGGCCGTGTTCGAGCGGGCCACGAAGTCCGTGGTCTTTATCGCGAACACGGCGATCCAGCGGGATCCCTGGTCGTTCAACCTTTTTGAAACTCCCCAAGGGTCCGGATCGGGATTTGTCTGGAATAAACAGGGACACATTGTCACTAATTTCCATGTCGTCCTCGGAGCCAACTCGATCACTGTCACGCTGGCCGATCGAAAGGAGCTAAAGGCCACGCTCATTGGAACCGACCCCGATCACGATGTGGCAGTGTTGCAGGTTCGCGCGCCCGAAGAAGCGCTGTCACCCCTCACGGTCGGGACGTCGAACGATCTGCGCGTCGGGCAGAAAGTCTTGGCGATCGGAAATCCCTTCGGCCTCGATCATACCTTGACGACCGGTGTGGTGAGCGCCTTGGGCCGGACCATCAAATCCCTTTCAAATAGGACGATTGAAGGGGTGATTCAAACCGATGCCGCCATCAATCCTGGAAATTCCGGCGGGCCTCTGCTCGATAGCGCCGGTCGATTGATCGGCGTGAATACGCAGATTGTCAGTCCCAGCGGGGCCTTCGCGGGAATCGGTTTCGCCGTGCCGGTGGACACAATAAACCGCATCGTCCCAGAGTTGATCAAATACGGAAAGCTCATCCGTCCGGGGCTTGGAGTCTCGCTCGTTCCCGATGCCATGGCCAAACGGTGGGGGATCAAGGGGCTGATTATCGGTAAGGTTGGACGTGGGAGCGGGGCGGAGCTGGCGGGACTGAAGGGCGCCCGCGAGACATTCGATGGCCGGCTGGAATTGGGCGATGTCATCACGGCAGTCGACGGCAAGCAAGTCGGAACTTTGGATGAACTGATGGATGTGTTGGAACGGCACAAAGTCAACGATCAGGTCACGGTCGAGTACTTACGGGAGACACGCCGTGAGCGTGTCTCCGTGACTCTCCAGGCAGTCAATTGATCGGTAATCCCCGATGTCACTATGGTAGGATCATGAATCTGTTCCGCATGGAGGACTACCGATGAGTGATCGCCGACCAGCTCAGCCATCAGATCCCACACCCAATGGAAAGACGGAGGATGGCCCTGATCCATCTGCACGGATGGAATCCGATCCGCTTGCGCTGATAGAGCAATGTCTCGCTTTATTTCCCGACGGCGATCCCAGGCAGAAGATCCTCTATAAGCTGCGCCATACCGTGACCCTTGGGCAAGCAGCGCAGCACCAACGGGAAGCTGAATTCAAAAAGGTCGCGGACGTGATTGCGAAGCTCACGGCCCCGGCCAATCGAGTCGGTACCTTGCTTGAGGTGCCAGGTGAAGGTCTTGCGCGGATTCTGGTGGGGGGCGCTGAGTACTATGCCTCGGTTGACCCACGGGTTCAGGCTGCTGAGCTGAAGATCGGCGCTCAGATTCTGGTCAACGAAGCCTATGCGGTGATTAAGGTATTGGAATATGACCGGAATGGGCCGGTGTTGAAAGTGGCAGAGGCTCTGGCAGACGGGCGACTTCGTTTTGAGCAGGAGATGGGGCGGCAGGTCTTGATCCTCCAACGGTCGAGCGATCTGATCGGCGTGGATATTAAGCCGGGCGATGAGATACGTATCGAACCCAGCCTCCATGTGGCGATCGAGAAACTGGAGGATCGGAAAGCCAAGTCTCACCTGCTCGATGAGGTGCCCACCGTTACATGGGAGCAGATTGGGGGGCAGACCGAGGCTATCGCCGCGATTCAGAAAGCCATCGAGTATCCCCTGCTCCATGCAGCGACCTTTCAGCGCTTTAAATTCACCCAGCCAAAGGGTTTCCTGCTCTACGGACCTCCCGGTTGCGGAAAGACTTTGATCGGGCAGGCAGCGGCCGCCAGCCTCTCAAAGCTTGTGGGGGAGTCAAGTCAGGCTGCTTCAGGTGCGAAGGAGGGTAAGCCGCCGGTGACTCGCGGGGCGTTCCTTCACATCAAGGGGCCTGAGATTCTCAATATGTGGTTGGGCGAATCGGAGCGGATGGTCCGGGATCTCTTCGCCCAGGCCCGTGCCCGCCGGAAAGAAGGGGCCTTACCGTTCATTTTCATCGACGAGGCGGAGTCGGTCCTCGGTACGAGACGGGCCTCTCGGTCATTCAACATTTCCAGCACCCTGGTTCCGATGTTCTGTTCCGAAATGGACGGGATCGAGTCCTTGCACGATGTGGTCATTATTCTGGCTTCGAACAGGCCGGACCTGATCGACCCGGCTGTGCTGCGGCCCGGGCGGATCGATCGTAAGATCAAGGTAGGCCGTCCCAATCGCGAATCGGCGGCAGCGATTTTGAACGTGTATCTCACGGACGATCTGCCGTTGGACCGGCAATGGATCGACCAACACGGTGGGGACCGGAAGAAGGCCTGTGCCGACCTTGTCGATCATGCGCTCGCCACGATTTTCTCGCGGATCGATGAGAATCGGCTTCTGTCGATCAGGCTCCGAAACGGACAGAACAAAGTACTCTATCGAAGCGATCTGATCAGCGGAGCGATCTTGGCTTCGATCGTTCAACGAGCGAAAGAACAGGCGATCGAACGTATGATTGCGGCCGGTGGGGCTGAACAGGGCGGCATGATCTTGGATGATCTAGTGAACTCCGTTCATGCAGAATTCAGGGAGGGCGAGATGCTTCCTCCCGACGACGCAGCAGAAGAATGGCTCAAGCTCCTCGATCACCATCCGGAGCAGATCGTCGGTATCTCGTCGTTCCGGAGAGGGCGACAGTCTGAAGAGAGATTGATCAACCAAATTATCTAGGAGTCTAAAGTCTGAACGTTAAAAAGTCGTCAAGTCTGGAATCGGCACTTTCTGACTTGAAGACTTTCGACATGATGACAGTTTAACGATGCGACTCTTTGGGATTGAAACAGAGTACGGTATTACCAGGGAAGACCAGGAGCTGGTCGATCCGGTCGTGGAGTCGATGGAGTTGGTGCGGGCTCACCTGACTGCCTCGTTCGAACGGCGATGGGACTATGGCGGTGAAGATCCGCATGAGGATGCGCGGGGGTTTCGGGTTTCCGGCCTACAGCAGGATAAGGAAGAAGACGAGTTTGCCAAGGTCGATGCCCATCGGCCATTTTCGTTTCACGAGATGAAGAGCGATCTCGTGCTTCCGAACGGCGCGCGATTTTATAACGACCATACGCACCCTGAATATTCCACGCCTGAATGTCGGACGCTCTTGGATATCCTTGCCCATGACCGTGCCGGGGAGCGTATTGTCCAGCGGGCGGCGGAACGGCGTAACCATACGCTCGGCGGACCGCATGTGCAGCTGTATAAAAATAACACGGATTTCCACGGGCACAGTTACGGTTGCCACGATAACTATCTTGTCTCTCGCTCAATTCCATTCTCATCGCTGACCGCGGGATTGCTGCCGTTCCTTGTCAGCCGGCAGATCCTTGCGGGAGCCGGCAAGGTAGGGGTAGAGGGGCAAGAGAGCGGGTTCGTGCCTGGCCAGTATCAGCTCTCTCAGCGAGCGGACTTTATGGAGACGGATTTGAGCGTCGACACGATGCACAACCGGCCGATTCTGAATACGAGAGACGAGCCCCATGCGGTGCGGGAGAAATATCGGAGGCTCCACCTCATTATCGGCGATGCCAATATGTGCGAGTACAGCACAGCGCTGAAGGTGGGGACGACGCAGCTGGCGTTGGAGTTGATTGCGCGAGGCGTTGCGCCGGCTCTTGAATTGGAACAGCCTGTCATTGCCGTGAAACAGCTCTCTCGCGATCAGAATCTCAAGGCTGCGGTTCGTCGGAAAGAAGGCAGCACGATTACTGGACTCGACATCCAAGAGCTATACTACCTCGCGGCTGAGAAGCATTTGGCCGGTACCGATGCAGAGACCGACTGGATCCTTCACGAATGGGGTTCCACGCTGCGACAGCTTACCGGCGACCGGAGACAACTTGTCGGGAAGCTCGATTGGGTCACCAAGCTCTGGCTGATGGAAACCTTTATGCAGGAAGAGAAGCTTGGCTGGGACGATCCCTGGCTGGCGAGTTTGGATTTGGAGTACCATAATCTGAATCCGGATCGCGGGCTCTTTCTGGGGATCGAAGCAGAGGGAAAGGCCTGGCGAATGACATCGGAGCGGGATGTCGAAGCGGCATTGGTGGCCGGCCCAGCCGATACCAGAGGGGGTATTCGCGGTCTCTGCATCAGACGGTTTCCGGATCAGATCAAGTCGATGCAGTGGGAACGTATTCAGTTCAGCGGGGGGCTGCTCCCGCGTACTTTGGAGATGGGCGATCTCTTCGAGCCAGAGGCAGTGCGAGCTTGTGCGAAGATGATCGAGAGTGCGGCATCCCCTATGGATGCGCTGAACGAATGGAATAGAAACAAGGAGTCCCGATCATGAACTACAGCTCAATGCCGGAACGTCGTGAAGGGCCAGGCAATCCGATGCCGAAGGCGCCGAGTCCGTCCGATGAGGGTGGCGGGCCAAAACGGCCGGAGACCGGGTCTCCCGACAAAGACAATCTACTCAAGCGCATGCGCAAGGTCGATCCGAAACAGGCTGAGCGGTATCGGCAACGAACAGGACAGTAAGGGAAGAAGTGCTGAGTTCTGAGTGCTGAGTACTCAGGATGGACCAGGATTCAGGAGTCAGACGTCGAGCCACTACTCAGCACTCAGCACTTTTCACTCAGAACTAAGGGGATGAGATGGGGATGCAAGGCGATTTCTATCAGTTACTCAAAGAACAGGGCTATGCACTGGCAACTTCAGGCCAGGTAGGGACTGGTCATGCGCTCACGAACGCCACCACGATTCTCGCCTTCAAGTATCGCGATGGGGTGTTGGTGGCGGGAGATCGCCGCGCGACCGCCGGCAACATGGTGATGTACGATCGCACGGATAAGGTATTGGAGATCGATCGGCACAGTGTGATGGCGATCGCCGGGGTTCCGGCGACGGCTTATGAAATGGTGCGGATCCTGGAACATTCCTTCAAATACTACCGGCGGACGCAGCTGCAGGAGTTGAGCTTCGACGGCAAGCTACGCGCTGTCTCCAAGCTCTTGAAGGAGAATGTGCCGGCGGCCCTGGCTGGGACTGGGGCGGTGGTCCCTGTGTTTGCCGGCTACGATCTGGAGCAGGGCTCAGCCAAGATATACTTCTACGATATACTCGGAGCGGAGTTTGAGGCTGTCGAGTATGCCGTATCCGGGTCCGGTTCCCCCACGATCCGTGGGATCTTGCACTATTTGAATACCTGGGGCGAACAGCCGCTCAATGCATTGCCGGAAGAACAGGCGATGGTGCAGGCGTTACGATTGCTCACGAGCGCGGCGGAGTTCGATTCGGCGACCGGCGGGGTCAATCGAGAAGCGAGCTTGTACCCTGTGATCAAGTTGATTACAGGGGTCGGGATCCAGACGGTGCCGGATGCGACATTGAAACCTCTTTATGAATCACAGGTGGTGCGCTATGTATGAAGAACCCTATCGCTGGGTAGAAGCGGTCGGCAATCGGCGGCAGTATCTGGACGAACAGTTCAAGCAAGGGAGCCCGGTTGTTGCGCTGACCTATGAGGGAGGCATTCTCATCACTACGGTCAGTAAAGGGACTCCCAAGCTTTATGAGATCTATGACCGATTGGCATTGGGTGGGATGGGACATCCCACGGATTTGGAAAAGCTTCGCTTCAGTCTGCTAGAAATGGCTCATGTCGAAGGTTTCAACCGCTCACCGTCCGATGTGACGGGAGCGAGACTGATTAAGAACGGCATTGCTCCGGTCATCAAGCAAGCCTTCGAGGAAGTGTATAAGGCGCCGTTCATCGTGCGTATTTTGGTAGCCGAGTTAGGGCAGAAACCGGAGAAGGACGCGCTGTTGACGATTAATTACGACGGAACATTTGAGGAAGTCACAGGTCATGCGGTTCTCGCTGCTACCACGGCTATTCAAGCGAAGATGCTGACCTATCTCAAGGATCAGCAGCAGGCCACACTGACATTGGAACAGGCGTTGGATCTCACGCTGCGCGTTTGGGCGATCGGATCGTTAGCCCAGCAACAGGCTGAGGCAGATCAAGATGCTGAAGCCAAGCCGACGGCTAGTGGAGCAGGGTCAGTGGCTGCTGTCATCCCAAGCAGAGACGCGTTGATCGAACATGTGCGAGGTCTTGCCGGTGAACGGACAATCGAATGCGCGATCCTCGAGCGCCAGGCTCCCGGCACGTCCAAGTATCGGCCACTCAAGCAGGCAGTGCTGTTACGTCTTCTGCCGGCGGCGCTTCAATCCGTCGTGGCGCATTGAGATGTTGAACCGTATTTTCGGGCTTGAAACCGAATACGGACTCTTGGTCAACCAAGAGCGCCCAGACCATTCCCCTACCTGGTTCGCCAACAAGATTCGCGACCATCTCTTTCATGTCCAGCGGCGAGGCGTCCTTGATCTGCACCACCGGGGACACGATGAACCGCCTGGCAATGGGGGATTTCTCACCAACGCCGGCCGCATGTACCTCGATATGGGGCATCTGGAATGGGCATCGCCGGAATGCGAGTCGCTCAGCGATGTGGTGGCCGCCGATCGCGCAGGGGATCAGTTACTGCAGGAGGCGATTCACGATCTTGGGCTGGCTGACACGGTATCGTTGATCAAGAACAACGTCGATCATGAGACCGACGCAACCTTTGGATCGCACGAGAACTATCTCGTGTCTCGGCGGTTTCCCTTTACCAGGCGCGGACTCGGACCCTTTGTGACCTTCCTTGTCACCAGACAGATCTTTACGGGAGCCGGGCGTATCGGCGCGGCGAGCCCTCAAGAGGGCTGGGTTCAGATGGACCGGCTCCTGATGCCGCGAGAAGTGAGCCATCGTTCTTCGCAGGAAGCACCGCTCCCGTTTCAGATCTCTCAGCGCGCCGACTACATCGTGAACGATTTCTTCGAATGGGTGCAGCAGAATCGCGCGATCGTCAATACCAGAGATGAACCGCTGGCCGATCCGAATCAATTCCGACGCATTCACCTTCTCCTGGGCGATTCAAACATGGCCGAAGTGGCGACGGCTTTGAAGTTGGGCACGACGGGGCTGGTTCTTCAGCTGATCGAGGAGGGGCATGCGCCGCTCGATCTTGATCTCCACGAACCGGTTGAAACCATGCAGGATTTGTCGCAGGATCAGAGCCGACAATGGGTCGTTAAGCTGCAATCGGGAAAGACGATCTCTGCGATCGATATTCAAGAAGCATTTCTCGCGGCGGCGAGCGAACACTATCGTGGGCAAGACGATGAAACGGATTGGGTGCTCGATCAATGGGAGAAGGTCTTGCACGACCTACGCGGGGACTATCAGACGCTGGTGGGGCGTGTCGATTGGGCTTCGAAGTTATGGCTGCTCGACACCTTCCGCGAGTCGGAACAGATGACATGGGACGATCCGGCCTTGAAAAGTCTGGATTTGGAATATCACAATCTTCATCAAGGTAAGGGGCTCTATTTTGGTTTGATGGAAGAAGGGCGGGTTCCACGCCTCATTACGGACAAGGCAATTACCCTCGCGATGGACCATCCCCCACGCAATACCAGGGCCTTTGGTCGTGGCGAACTGGTTCGCCATTTGCTGGCTAGCGGACCTTCGAATGATTCAGTCGATCCCAGGCTGGAAGAACGGTTTTCTCCCTCGTATGTGATCAACTGGTCGATCTTCCAACTGCGCGGCCAGCCACCCTTTCCCATGCCGGATCCCTTCAAGACCTATGTGCAGGAAGTGCGAGCTCATCTTCAAACGGCGTGACTTGGTTGGAGAGTATCTCTCGTAAGGCGCTCTAATTTTCCTCTCAAGTATCCGGGTGAAACGTCGCACCGCCAGGTGCTCCATATTGAAAACCTTTCACATGTAACGTCTCACGTTTCACGGATCCCCATGCTTCACTTTTGTTCTTGCAAGAAGTCCATAATTCGATTCTCCGCCCAGAAATGATCCTCCCCGTTGCTCGCCCATTGTAAGAATCCACAATGGCCACCGTAGCGAGGCGCCATCACTCGAATCCGATCGTTGCGTTGAATCTGCGGCACCGTAAACATGGAATAGGGAATAAAGGGGTCGTCTTGCGCCGTAACGATGAGCGTAGGGACTGTGATAGAGCCGACCACAAGGCATGCGCCAACGCGATTGTAGTAGTCGTCTCCGCTGGCGTACCCTCCGTCCGGGGCTGTATAGCGGTCGTCGAATTGGCTCATGCTGACTGTGCTGTCGAGATCCTTAAGATCCCACTTGCCTGGGAAGAGCGCAGCCTTTCGCCGCAGCCTTGCTTTGAGCTCCACGAGAAAATGTCTGTGGTAAACCCAATTGCGAGGCTTCTCCAGAGCTTCGACGCATTTCGGAGGGTCGATATTCGGACAGACTGCAATTGCGCCGGCCAATGCTGCTTCTGACGAGCCAGCTTCTCCAGCTGCTTTCAAGATGAGATTCCCTCCCATCGAATAGCCGACAAGCCAGATGCGATTGAGACCATCCAGGCGAGACAATTCCTGGACAATGGCCCGATAGTCCTGACTCAAGCCGGTGTTATAGAGCGTCGGGGTTAAGTGTTCGGTTCCGCCACAAGTACGTTGATTCATCCGGATAACATTGAACCCCGCGCGATAAGCTTTCGCGGCAATGCCGTGCATATAGTGAGACTCGCTGGAGCCTTCAAGACCATGCACGAGTATCAAGGTCCGACACATGGTGCGGGTCGGTTGCCAGTGGCAGAAGCCGAGTAACTGGGTATTGGGTTCGGTAGTGAAGAGGCGCGACTCGGTCGGGACTCCGGCAAGCAGCTCTCCGCGAGGCCAATAGCCTGGGAGAATCGTCATAAGATGCGGACTGCGGAATAAGCCAGCCGGTATAAACTCTCGCCCGTTTGGTGCCATGGCACCCATCATACAGAATCGTTCGATGGTTCTGCAGTATGGACTGTCAGGAAGTGACACAGTGGAGGGGAGCGGCTTCCTCGCAATTCCGCTATAGCAGTGGATTTAGCGAAAGCGTGACAGGTGAAAGAAACTCTTGTTTCAAAGGTTGAAAAAACAAAAGAGGCACTTCACAGAGTGAAGTGCCTCTTTTCGTCTAGATTGGCTCCCCGGGCAGGAGTCGAACCTGCGACCAGCCGGTTAACAGCCGGCTGCTCTACCACTGAGCTACCGGGGAATTAGATAGTTGCGTCCTCTGGCGGCGTATTCTAACAAAAGATATTCGTTGGAGGGAGACTTTTTTCTATTAGGACAAAACCACCCTTACCTTCGGCTATCCAGTTACACGTCGAAATCCTCTGTTTCATCCTCATCAGAGGTTGCATCGGTCCTGCCCGCTGCAACGGATGCGTAGTGTTTGGCCCAGGTTAGATAGAGGTTCCCGCTGTCGCGCATGGTATCGGCAGCCTTGATAAGGGTCTGCGCTAAATCCGGGTCTTTCCCGGCGGTATGGATCTCGACGGCACGCCGCTCAAGCACTTTTGGGTACTCGTTGATTAAGCCCGTAATCTCTCGAATGAGTTCATCGATGACGTTGTCTTCAGTTTCCATTTATCAATTCCCTTCACATGTCGCCAACAAAAAACCCCATAGCGCAGGCGCCATGGGGTCTTGCGCGGGATACCCGCTACACGAAATAGTTACCCTTGGTAGGCCTGCCCCAGCGCGGCGGACTCACCTTTATTGGACATGAGTTGCCCGGTGGCGCTGACGGCCTGCATGGTGATGGCATAATGCTTGGCCGCGTCGCAGACGATGACACAGAGTTCACAGCCTTTGCAGCGGTCGATGATCACTTCGGCCACCATTTTAGTCGAATTGAGATCAAGTGTGTTGGCCTCAGGGCAATACATGATGCAGAGTCGGCATCCCTTTTTGGCCACGCATTTTTCGTCGATCACTTGGGCTACATTATACATGCGAGCTGGTTCCTTCTCTCTCGTTAAGCCGCAACGGCAGGATTACCGACTCGCAGCTCATACTGATTCTTTTCGGCCCACGCACTGGCGATGTCATAAGCCGCTTTTACGGTTGCCAGGTTTTTGGCCAGCAACATTTCTTTCTTGGCGAACTTCTTCTTGATCGCTTCGTCCAAGGAGGCAGTTCCACCGGATGCGACGAATTTCTTCCCGAACCGTTCCTGTAAGGCGAGATCCAGGGATTCCATTGAGACGCACTTGGTGATACCCGAGACCGATCCGAGCATCGCCATATTCGTTGAAAGCTCGGTGCCGGCCACTTCGATCGCAAGTTCAGTTCCCGCGATATAAAATACCTTGACGTTCAAATCCCTGAGACGTTCAATGTCATCGGCTGACAGAAGCTCCTGGTCGGAGTTGATGACGACCAAGCCACCTTCTTTCACCCCTGAGTAGAAGGGCATGGTGTAGCTTTTCCCCATGGTGATGACCTGGGGGTGAAAAACTTGAATGACATCGGGGAATACCAACTCGCCACGGTCATAGATCCGTTCGATGCCGATTCGGCAATAGCTCTCCGCCGGCGCCATGCGTTTTTCAGCGCCGAAGAAGGGATTGGAGATCGAAAACTTGCCGTCGCGGTTGGCGGCCATGGCCAACACATGGGCGGCTGTGACGGCGCCCTGCCCACCTAATCCGGACATCCGGATGTTCAGTCTTTTCTTGATCATGAGCGTCTCTCCTCCAGAATCGGATTAGGCTCCCTGGGAAGCGAGCTGTTTTGCGGCGGCCTTCTTTTCCTTGTCCTTGGCGGCTATTTCTGCCAGGAGTTGCTTGGCCGGCTCGCTGACGTACTCTTTGTAGGCGAACCGCTCGGTCGGTTTTTCCGAATCCCGCATTTCCTGGAGCCCTTCCATGCTGTTCTTTCCAATTTCGAGAATGCATGGCGTATAGAGCTGGAGGTAAGTCGGACCGATCTCGCGCGCGATCATGACCGCATTTCGGACCACCTTCTCAACGAGGGACGGCTTGCTGACGGTGCATTGGACGACGTAATGACAGCCTGACTCGCGAGCGATTTCCGGCAGACGAACTTTGTCAAAGAGCTTTCCGACTGGGGCCATCTTGGCGACGAACCCCTTCTGCATCAGACCGCTCTCCTGACCACCGGTATTGGCGTACAGTTCGTTATCGAAGCAAATCGTGGTGAACTTTTCCTGGCGGAACCAGGCTTGCAGCGTCATGTCGAGGCCGATATCTACGGTGGCGCCGTCGCCAGCTAGCACGACCACGTCTTTCGTCCGGCCTGGGAAGCGGACGCTCAAGGCGCGCTTCAAGCCGGAGGCGATGGCGTTCTGGTTACCAAAGAGGGAGTGAATGTTATGCACGGCTACCATGGGGAACACCAGGCTGGTACAGCCGGTGGAACCAACCATGACTGTGTCTTCGGGGTTAGGCAATGAGGCCAGGATGTAGCGGAAGGCCATGGACTCCGGGCAGCCGGCGCAGAGGGAGTGCTGCTCGATCAGCTCTTTGCTATTGCCGATATCCTTCCAGCCCCGGTCTTCCTTACCGTAGGTCGCGCTCTTGACCAGGTCTTGATAGTCGGACGGCATGATGTCGTACAGGTCTTCAGAAATCTTGATACGTTCTTTGCTCATATTGGCCTCCTCGGTGGTACGTCTTGTTCAAATCGTTTTGTTCATGCTGCTAGATGCGATCAACTGCCGCGACCAGCCAACGACATGGTGCGCATGCCGAGCAGGGTCTTGATTTCTGAGACAATAATTTCCGGCGGCATCGTCATGCCTCCACAGACACGTGGGCCGGAGTGCACACGCTCGCTGTTCGGGATGGTGGCTCTAATTTCTTTTGCCAGCCACCCGGTTACGTTGAATTCTGGAACGATAATATGTTTGGCATTCTTTGTGGCTTCACGGATTTCTTCGCCTGGCCAAGGTCGCAGAACCTTGATTTTGACCAGACCGCAACGGATGCCTTCGTCCTCAAGGAGCCGGATGGCTTCGCGGCCCTGAGATACCGCTGTGCCAGAAGCGACGATGAGAACCTCGGCATCGGTATTTTCTGTTTCGATCAAGCCGTTCAGCCATTTGATCGTGTGTTTACGTGATCGCTCCACTGCAGCCCAGACCTCTTGTTGCCATGAGGCGTGGGTGGCATAGCTGATGTAGTTGCTCTTCATGACGAAGGGGTCGCGCATCATTCGAACCGGGGGACATTCCATGTCCATACAGGGCACGGGAGAGCGGTAAGGGTCATAGGGAGGAAGACACATGTCGGCCGGGGTGAGATTGACGACGTCCTTGGTGTGCGTCACGAAAAATCCGTCGCAGCAGAGGGCTAAGGGAAGATGCACATCAGGCTCTTCCGACACCATGTAGCCCTTGAGGATCCAATCGAAGAAGTCCTGCGCGGTTTCCGCATGCCAGACGAGCATGCCGGTATTCAGGAGATAGGCGATTTCTAGTGTGTCAGGCTGGATCGACAACGGTGAGTTGATGCCGCGGCAGGTGACGATCATCTGAATCGGCAGCCGTGCGCCAGACCACATGGGGAAATTCTCCATCGCGCGCATGGTGCCGGGTCCTGCGGTCGTGGTAAACACACGAGCTCCGCCGAAGGCTGCGCCTGCGCATTGCGACATGACGGCAAATTCACTCTCACCGCGGAAGTAGTCGCCGATATAGCCCTCGGCAAAGAGCTCACCGATCAAGGCAGCCGCTTCGCTCTGCGGGGTAATCGGATAGGCGATCATCACGTCACAGCTGGCCCGCCGGAGCGCTTCCTTGATGACCTCGCTGCCCGTGAAGAATGACGGCGTGCGTGGGGCATCGTTCATCATTGCCCAGGTGTCGGTAAAGGTCTGACCCTTTTTATTTTTTGTGCCGATGACGGAGTGTGTGTCTGCCATGATGTAGGCTCCTTTCGCTGTCTTCAGAACCTCAGCCCTGTCGCTTAGTTTGAGGCTCCGCTTTTGGCTGATGTCAGCCGTGGTGTAACCGTCCCTTTTAATCTTTTCACAGCATCGGCCAGTCTCATAATCTTTTCAACGGATGCGTCGCGGAAGGACAACATCGCATCTTCATGACCGGCTTGAGCACACATGGCAATGGTGTAACAGGATGTCCCGCCTCGAATGATCTTGAGCGACAAATTTGCTTGATGACAATGGACTCCGATGAACATGCAGCAGTCGATTTTATTGTGCCAGATGGTCAGGTTCGGATGGTTCGGATTGATCTCGACTTCAGGATTGATCTTGGGGTACTTAGGTCGGTAGTCAGGCATCGGGATCAGCATGGGCGTTTGCCCTGGCTGCACGCATTCCTTGAGTGTGTTGTACAAGTGGCGAATGGCTGTAGCCTTTTTGGCTGCTTTCTCGTTCCAAGCCCACAGGACTAAGGGACCAGGGAAAAGGGTCGGCACTTTGGCCATGAGGAATTGCTTTGCCGCTTCCTCGTATGCCTGTTCCTCCGGGACGATGACTCCATTGATATGAGCTTCTCCAGGGTTCGGCAAGCAAATACCCATACTTGCCGCCGATGGAGGGAGGAAATGTTCTGGGCCTGGAAGGACGCGATACTGAGTCATCACAGTTTACTCTCCGGCAAGGGGTAAATAACGAGAAATAAAAGTTTTCCGACGATCTTAGCCTTCAGCACTCTAAGCTTTTTCCGTGCGTCCTGCAACCTAACAGAAGCCCCACAGCAGAGAAATTTCGGGCTATCGGGCCTTGTGGGGCTTAGGCCTTTTGTCCGGGGTGGGGCATTGCCACTGGCAGCTCCACCTCTCCATGCTATTTTGCACGTAGGGAGCTCGCATTATAGGGCTGGCTTATCCGGGATGTCAAACAAATCGGCAGAGGATAGATTACTGTAGACTGGCTTGTGCGAGCCCAATATTATCGCATAAAGTCAATATGTTATATTGATCTAAGGCAATTGCTCACAGGCTGGGATGGATCCGAGGTCGCAGGCCCGCTCAAGGTCGTCCTTGGCAAGCCTACCTTGCAGCCCTTCTCTATAGAGCTGTGCTCTGGTTATCAAAGCTGTAACGTTAGTGGGGTCGACCTGAATAACAGTGGACAGATCTGCAATAGCAAGTTCGGGCTGATTCAATTTGAGATAGATTTTCCCCCTGAGTGCATAGGCTTCTTTATGATAGGGAAGCCAGCTTTCATGCGACTGGGTATCGAGGAGCTTCTTCAATGTGGCTAACGCGGGGTGCCATTGCTTGGAATCTGCTTGGTGTCTGGCTTTCGTCGTGTAGAGGTTGATCAGACGTTGGCGGGCGACATCGGCGAACGGGTCGATGTCAAGAACCTGCTCGAAGGCAAACGCAGCTTCGTCCAATCGTTTCTGCCAGGTAAGGACATCCCCTTTCCCAATCCAGGCCCATACATTCTTGGTATCGAGTGCGATGGCGCGGTCGAAGTCTACCTTGGCCTTGTTTAGATAGTCCCTGTACTCGGTAGTCTTCGTCTTTTGGGAAAAAGCGAGGGAGACCAGCTGGAGATAAGTTTGTCCTCGCACAATCGGCGCATCGACATTGCGATCATCGAGGGTGGCGGCGTCGGTGCTGAGCTGGATCTTATCCCTAAGACTGGATGTATGGAGCGCTGCCTCTATCAATGCACGGGCCTGTTGGTGTGAGGCAGGCTTCCCGTGCGGATCGATCGCCAGCATTCTGACCCCGATCGGCTGCTGCCGAAGCTCTCGCAGTTGCGAACGTAATTGATGATTTTCTCGCTGGAGCTGGCGAAAATGTTGCGCCAGCTGCTGGTCGGATTGAAGTCGGCGTATCGTTTCTGCCAGGCTGCCGATATCGACCGTGGCGCGAATACGGACAAAGAAGACGGGGCGATCACCTTCGAAGGAGCGTCTGGATTCGAGTATCTCTGTTTCCGTTATCGCCGCGGCAATTGTCCTAATTTCCAGCGAACTGGTCTGAGTGCTTCTCCCGTCTGACTCTTTTTCCACATCCTGGAACGTGGATTCGAGATAGACCCCTGCTTCCTCCACTGCTTTGCGTTGGGCTCGTTGAAGAACCTTTTCTTCTGCCCCGGCTAAGGTGTCGCCGTCCGCCATGACATATTGGCTGTCGGCAATGACGGTTTTTGTAGTGGCGCCGAATGCAACGGCTCCCCATAGAATAATAGAAATGGCAAAGAGGGAAGGAGTAACCAGTTGTCGATATAGGTTCATCGACCAACTATACCGCTCAAGATCGGTTGGGGCAATGTGGCGAGAACAGGGCTCATGGAGGCGGGAAGGAGGTGGGTCAATAGGTTTCCGGTTACCGTTCTTTTGGAAAGACTTGAGTGAATGGGTGGACTTCGACTCGCTCGAATATCCCATGAACAGTATAGGGGTCTTCGCGGGCGAACTGTTGCGCCTCTTCCAGGGAGTCCGCTTCGATGACAATGAGACTCCCTGCTTTATCGGTGAGCGGACCGGCTAGCACGACTCGACCTTGTGCATCGAGGGGTTCCATTTTGGCGAGATGCGCCGGTCGGTAGATTTTCCGCTTGGCTTCCCCGTCCGGACCATCGAATCCAAGTATGACGAATTTCATAAATACCTCGATTGGGTACGGGCTAGAATTCCTGCTTCAGGCCAGATCCTCTAATGGGCAACGGTCTTTATAGCCGCTGTTCGTTTCATGCCACCAGCGAACTTCTTGCTCTCCGAGCTTCCAGCATAGATACACCACTCGACCGTCATGGAGATGGGGGAAATCACAGAGGCCTAGGTCCAGATCCTTTACCAGGATACCGAGTTCCTGAATTGCCTGAAGATTTGCACTGATTTGTTGCAGACCCAAGATATAGAGGTGTCCAACGGTACTCCCCCCTCCATATTCAGCCTGAGAGCTTGCTTTCTCGACATCGTCTTTTGTGCGCGACAAGACAGCCTTGGCTTGTTGAATAGAGATCAACTTGGCGTTGAGCTGGGGAATGAGGCGATTGGCCTCGGACAATGTGAATATTCGCTCATGCTGTTCCTGATTGTCGTCATGCGCCATGGTATGCCTCCGCGAAGCCCTCCCCTCATTTAGCACAGCACTCTTTTGCGCCGCAACCGTAGGGCGTCGGAGCCTATAGTAGATGCGTCCGTGTAGAGGCGTTCTCGGTTGGTCTGGCTCGGCGCCGGTAGGAGCGTTGTGAAAAAAAGATATCGCTGTTGACAATGAACAATGCTCGCGTTATTATCTCCCCACTATCTCGGCTCGGTTCAAAGGTATCTCCACACGCAATACTTCTCGGGGCGCATCTCGATACATGCCGCAATTACTCAGGGGCCAGAGGCGAGTCTAGCGACGCATGAGTTCCAGCCTTCGACAATTTCCGCAACCATGAGACAAATTCTTACTCTGATTAGCGATACACAAAAACAAGTCAGTCCCTCAGGATCACCTTCTTTTTAGCTGACTAGACACAACACAACCATCAACGCATTGCATTGCCAATTTCTCAATTATTTTCAGTCCGTGGACAATTTCCCATGGTTCACCGTGTGCGAACGCTGCCCATAACGAAGCAGCCTGAGGCTTGAGAGGATATTCATGGCACAAACGAAGGGGGAGGTTATGCATCTGGCGGAGCTGAAGCAGAAGTCCATCGCCGATCTCAATGAGGTGGCGCGCGATCTGAAGATCGATGGTGCGCCCACGCTGCGGAAGCAGGAATTGATTTTTGCGATTCTGCAGGCACAGACCGCGAACAACGGGGTGGTCTTCGGCGAGGGTGTGCTCGAAACGCTCCCTGATGGGTTCGGATTTTTGCGCGCTCCCGATTCAAACTATCTCCCCGGTCCCGATGATATCTATATTTCACCTTCTCAAATCCGGCGTTTCAATCTGCGTACCGGCGACATTGTGTCCGGGCAGATCCGCCCGCCGAAGGAGAGCGAACGGTATTTTGCGTTGCTCAAGGTTGAGAAGGTCAATTACGAAGATCCCGAAGTCTCTCGCGACAAGATTCTCTTCGATAACCTGACACCGCTTTATCCGGAGGAGCGGCTGGTTCTTGAGTTCGACCGTGAGGAATATTGCACCCGCGTCATGGATCTCACGACTCCGATCGGCAAAGGTCAGCGCGGGCTGATCGTTGCCGCTCCCCGAACTGGAAAGACGATGCTGTTGCAGGCTATTGCCCGAGCCATCTTGAAAAACCACAAGGAAGTGACCTTAATTGTGCTTCTCATCGATGAGCGGCCGGAAGAGGTCACCGACTGGCAGCGGCAGGTGAAGGCCGAGGTCATCAGCTCCACATTCGACGAGCCGGCCCAGCGTCATGCCCAAGTGGCTGAAATGGTGCTTGAAAAGGCCAAGAGGCTGGTCGAGCATAAAAAAGATGTTGTGGTGCTGCTGGATAGCGTCACCAGGCTGGCTCGCGCGTACAATACTATTGCGCCACCAAGCGGCAAGGTGTTGTCGGGAGGATTGGATTCGAATGCCCTTCAACGGCCAAAACGGTTCTTTGGGGCGGCCCGCAATATCGAGAACGGCGGCAGTCTCACCATTATGGCGACGGCGCTTGTCGACACCGGTAGCAGAATGGATGATGTGATTTTCGAGGAGTTCAAGGGAACCGGTAATATGGAAGTCCATCTCGATCGCCGTCTTGCCGACAAGCGACTCTTCCCGGCCATCGATATCGCCCAGTCCGGGACAAGAAAAGAAGAATTGTTGGTGGACAAGGATCGCCTCAACAAGATGTGGATTCTCCGCAAGGTGTTGAGTCCGCTCGGGACGATGGAAGCGATGGAGTTTCTGATGGACAAGTTGCATGGCACCAAGACCAATCAGGAGTTCCTGCAGTCGATGAATCGATAATATCCGGCTTGTATCCGGTCCCTGAGACAGGGTACAGTGCCAAGTCTTCGAATGGGCGAAGGCTGATGATTGTGACGTCGGGGGAGTGTGAATTATGAAGAAGGGTATCCATCCCGTGTATCGGGAAGTCGCGGTGCATTGCGCTTGCGGTAATAAGTATAAGACCAGATCGACAGGCGGCGACATCAATGTCGATATCTGTTCGAACTGCCATCCATTTTTTACCGGGACGCAGAAGATCATCGATACTGAAGGGCGAGTTGAACGATTCAAGAAGAAGTACGCGAAGAAAGAAAAGTAGCTCGGGAAGAGGTCATCGATGGACCCTGCTTCGTTGAGGGGCAGGGTCTTTTTCTTTTTGTGCGGCTAGAGCCGCATGATGGATGACGGTTCGTCGCGAAATCGCTGAGCCGCGTTGCGTGAACGGCGTGAGGAGCTCTGAGGTTGTGAGGCGTACTCATGCTGTACGTTGAAGGTCCGAAGGTCGAGCCCGCCGCCCGCAGGCTCGTCGTAGCGGCGCATCGGCGATTGCAGCAGAAGCGCTCATGAATCATGCGGGCTAGCTACTGAGCGCGAGTTCGAAGGAAGCAGGACGATGGAAGCAGCCTTACTGAAAAAATGGGAAGTGCTGGCGACTCGGTATGACGAGTTGACCAATCAGCTCATGGACCCATTCCTGATGAGCCAGCCTTCGCAGCTGCACAAAGTCAATAAGGAGCGAACGGATATCGAACCGGCAGCCAAGCTTCTTGCAACCTATCGAGACAACGCGAGGCAGTTGGAGGAAGCCGCTCAAATACTTGCCGATCCCACGTCCGGCGCCGAGTTTCATAAAATGGCTATGGAGGAGAGTGTTGCGTTAGCAGACCAGCAGCGCGAGATCGAACAGAAGGCCCAAGAGCTGCTCATTCCTAAAGATCCGCGAGACGAGAAGAGTCTGCTTCTCGAAATCCGAGCCGGAACCGGGGGTGATGAGGCGGCACTCTTTGCCGGAGCCCTATTCAAAATGTACAGCAAGTATGCAGAGATCAAAGGCTTCAAGGTGGACATGGTCGAAGCCACAGAAACCACCGGTGGAGGCTATAAGGGCGTTGTCGCGCTTATAGAAGGTAAGGGCGCCTACAGTCACTTCAAGTTTGAGGCAGGAGTTCACCGGGTACAGCGTGTTCCTGTCACCGAAGCCAGTGGCAGGATACATACGTCGACCGTCACTGTCGCCGTCATGCCTGAGGTGGATGAGGTGGAGGTACAGATCGACCCGATGGACCTACGAATCGACACATTCTGTTCTTCCGGCGCCGGCGGCCAGAGCGTCAATACCACAAAGTCTGCGGTACGGATCACTCATATACCGACTGGTGTCGTGGTGAGCTGTCAGGATGAACGGTCGCAACTGAAAAATCGCACCAAGGCGATGCGAACGTTGAGGGCAAGGATTGTCGAGGCGGAGAGGGAGAGGCAGGATGCCGAAATTGCGCAGAACCGCAAGGCCCAGGTTGGCACGGGCGAGCGGAGCGAGAAGATTCGCACCTACAACTTCCCCCAAAATCGAGTAACGGATCACCGCGTCGGGGTAACGCTGCATAAGCTGGAGCAAGTCCTCGAAGGTGATCTCGGCGAACTTGTTCAGGCTCTCAAGGCACAGCGTCAGCAAGAAGTAGGGGCAGCTTAATATGGATGCAGTAGCTCTTATCCCTCAATCGGCAGGAGAAGCAACGCTTGGCGAAGTGATTGCGGAAGCGCGACGGCAGCTGGAACAGGCTGGTATCGAGAGCGCGGGGCAGGAAGCCTTTTGGATCCTAGAGCACGTGCTCCGGTTGCCGCCCCATCGTGTGGTGACGGATCGAGATCGATTGCTGTTGCCTGCTGAACTGATCGCAGCAAGGGGGCTGATCAAGCGGCGGGCGGCACGGGAGCCCTTGCAATATATTTTAGGGACGCAGGAGTTTTGCGGGCTGGATTTTTACGTAAACAAGGCAGTGCTCATTCCGAGGCCGGAGACGGAATTGCTGGTGGAGTATGTCGCGCGACGAATTCCTGCCGAACTGCAGGCCACGATCGTCGATGTTTGCACCGGATCCGGCTGTATCGCCGTGGCGCTTGCGCGGCGGAGGCCTCTTGCGCGGGTGATTGCCACGGACCTATCAAAACCCTCGCTAGAGGTCGCCAGGCGGAATGCTGTTTGCCATGGGGTTGATAAGCGTATCACATGGCTGGAAGGCGATATGCTCGGGGGGTTGGCAGGGCAGGGGCTTGAGCGACAGATTGATGTCATCGTCTCGAATCCTCCCTATATTGCGGAGGCTGACTGGGCGGCGCTTCAGCCGGAAGTGCGGTTGTTTGAGCCAAGGAATGCGTTGGTAGCTGGTTCTCAGGGGACGGAGTTGCACGAACGATTATTACAAGAATCCGGTCGATATCTCACTCCAGGCGGGGCGCTGATTATGGAAATCGGCGCAGGCCAAGCTGGTGCGATACGCCGGATTGTTGAACAGGTACCGGGGTATAGGCTCCATCGATTGGTCTACGACGAAGCGGGGCTGGAGCGTGTGGTGATTGTGGAGCGAGTCGGAGTATAGACGATGGATCGTACGATCATCACCGGCGGAACGCCGCTTCGTGGAGAGGTTCAAATCAGCGGGGCAAAGAATGCCGCGTTGCCGATCCTGGCCTCCACCATTCTGGGCGGCGGCGAATGTGTGATTACCAATGTGCCTCGCGTGGTGGATGTTGTCACCATGGGCAAGTTGTTGGGTATCTTGGGCGCGAAGGTCCAATACGAGGGAAATCGCGCGGTCATCAACGCTGCAGTCATCACGTCGACTCAGGCTCCGTACGAGCTGGTGAAGACCATGCGCGCCTCCGTGCTGGTCTTGGGGCCGCTCTTGGCGCGATGGGGAGAAGCGACGGTCTCGATGCCCGGCGGTTGCGCGATTGGATCGCGACCTGTCAATCTCCATCTTGCCGGATTGGCAAAAATGGGTGCGGAAGTGTCGATGGAGCATGGGTATATTCGCGCCAAAGCGAAGCGGCTCACGGGAGCCCAGATCTATTGCGATACTCCGACAGTCACCGGAACGGAAAATTTAATGATGGCTGCGACGCTTGCCCAGGGCACGACCGTCATAGAAAATGCGGCCAAAGAACCGGAAATCGTAGACCTTGCGAACTTTCTCGTCAAGCGAGGCGCGCGCATCGACGGCGCAGGGTCTGATGTCATCACGATCGAAGGTGTCCGGGAGTTGCATGGGAGCGATCACGATGTCATTCCTGATCGTATCGAAGCCGGCACGTATCTTGTGGCTGGAGCCATTACGCGGGGAGCGGTGACGATCAATCGGTGCCGTCCAAATCACATGGATGCCTTGCTGTTGAAGCTACGGGAAGCCGGTGTGGAACTGCAAGTGGAGAAGGAACGAATTTCCCTCAACGCCGTATCGCGGCTCAAGGGGGTCGATATCCGGACGTTGCCGTATCCTGGATTTCCTACCGACATGCAAGCGCAGATGGTGGCCTTGATGACGGCCGCCGAGGGTACGAGTGTGGTTACGGAGACGGTGTTTGAAAGTCGATTCATGCATGTCGAGGAGTTGCGACGGATGGGCGCCGATATTAAGGTCGAAGGTAATCGTGCGGTGGTGACAGGGCCGACCAGGTTGGCCGGGGCACCGGTGATGGCGTCCGATCTTCGTGCGAGCGCAGGATTGGTCCTGGCCGGTCTTGCGGCAGAGGGTGAGACGGAGATTCTCCGGGTTTACCATCTGGATCGTGGATATGAACGGATGGAGGAGAAATTGCGCGGATTGGGCGCGACGATCAACCGTCACAAAGAGGGAGCCTCTTTGGCTGAGAATCGCTGACCATGCTGACCGTTGCTTTGTCGAAGGGGAAAATGCTGGATCTCACGCTGGACGTGTTTCGTCGAGCGGGCTACGCGTTGGGTAACCTTTCTACCGAGAGCCGGCTGTTGGTGTTTCCCTGTCCGGAGATCGGCATGACGTTCCTGATTGTGCGTCCAACCGATGTACCGACCTATGTTGAGTATGGCGCGGCGGATGTCGGGATTGTCGGGAAGGACGTCTTGATGGAGCAGGACAGCGACGTCTATGAACCATTGGATTTAGGGTTTGGAGCGTGTAGAATCGCCGTTGCTGCGCTTGAGGGACAGACCTCACGAGATCGGCTGTCCTCGAAAATTCGAGTCGCGACCAAGTATCCGAAAATCACCGAGCGGTATTTCAATCAGCGCGGTATACCGGTCGAGATTGTCAAACTGTACGGCTCGATTGAATTGGCGCCCTTGGTCGGTCTGGCTGATCGGATCGTCGATCTGGTCGAAACAGGCAACACACTCAAGGCACATGGTCTTGTTGAAGTGGAATGCATTGCCAAGTCCACAGCCCGGCTCATCGTCAATCGCGCGAGTCTCAAACTGAAGCACGCAGTGGTTACAGAGCTGATTAAAAAGCTTAGGACTGTGAACGGAACACCGGCTGAGCCTCGAATACCCCCTCCGCGCAAGTCTTCGCGCGGGGTACGTCAAACGGTCAAACGGACGCGCACATGAAGATAGTGGCCTCTACCGAGCGAGCGTTTCTCCCTGCACTCAAAAAAGTGGCATCGCGTGCCCGCGTGCAAGGGGCTGCCGTTGAGAAGCCGGTCAAGTCGATTCTGCAAGCGGTGGAACGGGGCGGCGATAAGGCCGTCCTCCGCTATACAAAGCAGTTCGACCGCGTTTCCATGAAAGCCACGGAGCTGCGCGTCACGCCCGAAGAAATCAAAGAAGCCTACTTTCACATCCGGAAAGACGAGGGCGACGCCCTCCGGTTTGCCGCCCAACGGATCACGTTGTTCCACGAACGCCAACGCATCAAGACCTGGATGTATCAGGACCACGACGCGACCTTGGGGCAGGCGGTCACAGCGGTCGATGCGGTCGGAGTCTACGTACCGGGCGGCAAGGCTGTTTATCCCTCGTCGGTCTTGATGTGCGCGATTCCAGCCAAGGTCGCGGGCGTCTCCCGAGTGGTCATGTGTACGCCACCGCAAAAAGGCCCGATCAATCCCTATTTGCTCGTCGCTGCCGATATCGCCGGCGTCACGGAGATCTACCGTGTCGGCGGTGTGCAGGCAATCGGAGCGATGGCCTATGGGACTGAGACGATCCAGCGAGTCGACAAGATCGTGGGGCCCGGTAATATTTATGTCGCGACGGCCAAACGACTTCTCTATGGCACGGTCGGGATCGACATGGTGGCGGGCCCGAGCGAACTGCTTGTCGTCGCGGATGGCGATGCCAACCCGTCGCATGTCGCAGCCGATCTTCTCTGTGAAGCGGAGCATGACGAAGATGCGCAGGTGTATCTGGTTACTACATCGGCTGAGTTGGCGAAAGGTGTGGTGAAACTCATCGGCAGCCAGTTGAAGGGGTTGCAACGGGAGAAGATTGCGGCAAAGTCCATCGCGCGCCATTCGGTAGCCTTTGTCGTCGCTACGATGGACGAAGCCATCGATGTGGCCAACCAGATTGCCCCGGAACATTTGAGCCTCTCGGTCGATGAACCGTTCGACTATCTGGAGAAAATTCGCCATGCGGGGGCGCTCTTTTTGGGTCGGTATACCCCCCCATCGGTTGCGGATTACGTGGCAGGACCGAATCATGTGCTGCCGACCGGCGGATCGGCGCGTTTCTTTTCTGCGCTCTCTGTCCACGATTACATCAAGGTGAGCAACATCGTGCATTACACGAAGGAGGAGCTGAGCAAGGTGAAAGATCATCTCGTTCGGTTGGCCCACATCGAAGGGTTTGACGCGCATGCCAAGTCGGCCCTGAGCAGGTTTTCATGAAAAAGAATGGATCGGCACCCAGGCAGGCATTGATTCATCGCGCGACCAAGGAAACGGATATCTCTGTCGAATGGGCCCTAGACGGCAGCGGACAAGGGAAGATCGACACGGGGATTCGGTTCTTCGACCACATGCTGGAGTTGTTGTCTAAGCACGGGTTTTTCGATTTGACGGTCAAGGCTAAAGGCGACATCGACATCGACGAACACCATACGGTGGAAGACGTCGGTATCGTCATGGGAAAGGCCTTGCATCAAGCCTTGGGCGAGAAGGCCGGGATCAAGCGATTTGGATTCGCCTCAGCCCCGCTCGATGAAACGCTAGCGCAAGTCACAGTAGATCTCAGTGGCAGGCCCTATCTCGTCTACAACGTGGCATTGCCGGACCGGAAGATCAAAGCTTTCGACCTGGGTCTGTTCGAAGACTTCTTCCAAGCCTTCGTCACCCACGGCGGGCTAAATTTGCATGTGAATTTGATGTATGGCCGTAACCCGCACCACATCATGGAAGCCATCTTCAAAGCGACAGCCAAGGCCCTCGATCAGGCAACGATGTTGGAAGAACGATTGGCTGGAAAGGTGCTGTCGACGAAGGGGCTGTTGTAAGGCGAGATAGATCTAATCAAAGCGTACGAGAATGGGCTGGTCGCAATCAGGCGGTCAGCCCATTCTTTTTTGGATTTAGTAAACGTGCCAAATGGAAGCGTTGGGTCGAGTTGAGGCAGATCGGAATTGCGGCAACCGGCTCGGTAATGGAACAGGTATCCGCCATTCAGGTAAAAGGCACGGAAGGTCAAGGGAATACAGGACTCGGTCAGCGTAGCTTCGACGAGCAACGTTTCCTTACGGACCTCAGTTCTATCCGCCAGGCCACAACTAGCCTTGGGGCCAGCATCCAAGTTGATGCGCACGCAGACCATACTTCGGTCGACCGTGAACCGACGTTGGCCTCCAACGGCCATACCATTGAGCCCCAGCTGGATCCCCTCATTGGATATGGTGAGCAACGGGCCACTTCGAATGTCATTGGTGATAGCAGTAATGACGACGAATCCAACATAAGTGTAGATGGGACCTTGATAGACCAGAGTGCCGTCGGCATAGCGAACGGTCAGATCGGCGGAGAGACGTCTTCCCCAAGAAGCGACGGAACCAGTTCCAACCTTGATATCTTCAATCTGAAGCAGTTCCCGCTTCTGTCGTTCGAGAATCTTGGTAATACCGTCGTTCAATCGTTCTCTCTTAAAGGGCGAGATATCCTCTCCGTAGTCACAACCGGCCTGGGTCAGAGCGAGAACCAAGATGACCAGAATGCGCTTTAGCACGAATCCTCCGTGAGCAGTTCTTCGGCGACCTTATCTAGACATCGCTGGCTGGTCAAGAAATGGGGAAGAAAATTCAAGGTAGGGGTTCATATAATTGAGGAGTGGCAGGGAGGCTTCAGTTGCGGTATTGTTACGACCCTGGGGCTTCGATGGGTCGTATGTGTGGCACAGTAGGAGTAGGCAACAGTATCCTGCCAGGAACTGGATATGATCGCGATTATTGATTACGGCATGGGCAACCTCCGCAGTGTCTCCAAGGCCTTCGAGGCGGTGGGGCATCAGGCGGTCGTCACGCGTGATCCGCGCGCGATCGGGAATGCGAGCCATGTGGTATTGCCTGGTGTTGGGGCTTTTGGCGATTGTATGGCCAATGTCGAGCGCTATGGGTTGGCGGAACCGATTCGTGCAGCGATTCAATCGGGAAAACCATTTCTAGGAATCTGCTTGGGCCTCCAATTGTTGTTTGAGGAAAGTGAAGAATTTGGAACCCACAAGGGTCTCGGCATTATCCCCGGCAAGGTCAGACGATTCGTTGCCGATCAGAGGTTGAAGGTGCCGCACATGGGCTGGAATAACGTCACGATTGAGCGGCACTGTCCTCTGTTCGAAGGGATTTCCAACGGGTCGTATTGGTACTTTGTGCATTCCTTTTATGTCGATCCTTCTGACAAGACTGTTGTGGCAACCACAACGGACTATGGGACATCGTTTGTCTCGAGTATCTGGCGAGACAATGTGGTGGCCTGTCAGTTCCATCCTGAGAAAAGTCAGGACGTCGGGCTGCAACTCATTAAGAACTTTGGATCCTGGCGCACATAAATGCCTTGAGTAAGGCAGGAGGAGTGAACTGGTGAACATGCAAAACAAGGGAGCCGGTGCCCCACGTTTGGCGTTTCATGCGCTTACGCTGACGATTGCCATGTTGGCGGTTGCCGGTTGTAGTGGGGCGAAGGTGACGACGAAGACATCTTCGGAGTTGCCGCGCTATCAGATTCGAACCATCGCATTGGTGCCGTTCACGATCCTTGCGACGCCACAGGTGAGGGCTGTCGCCTCTCAAACCTTTTCAGTGCCGCCGGAGGTTCGCAGGTCCGACATATCGATGGCGATGCCGCCGAACGCCGAGCCGTCTTTTCGGCAAACTGTCACAGTGCCGACCGGAGCCGGGAATATCGTGACTCAATTACTCTGGAATCGGTTAAAGACAAGGCAGGGGATGACAGTGCTTTCGCCCGGTGAGGTAGCGAAAGCTCTCGGTGCCTTGGCGATGCCGCAACCTTCCGCCGGCCAGTCCCCGGCAATAGCCGTGGCAAAACAGCTTGGCGCGGATGCCTCGTTGATCGGCCAAGTGTTGGTATATCAGGAGCGGGTCGGAGGTCGCTTTGGCGCCAGCCCGCCGGCGACAGTGGGCTTTGAAGCCCGAGTCATTGCTGCTGACGGGCAAGTTCTGTGGGAGGGAAGTTATTATGAGCATCAACGGCCATTGACTGAAGACGTCATGGGGTTTTTCCAACGTTGGGGTACGTTCGTGACGGCAGAAGAATTGGCGGCCTATGGAGTCGAACATATGCTCCACGAGTTTCCGTTCGGAACAGTCGTGGAGCGCTGAAAGAAAGCGGTCTTTCCCATGCTCGTGATTCCTGCTATCGATTTAAAAGATGGCCGTTGTGTGCGGTTGCGTCAGGGCGATATGGCGGCTGAAACGGTCTATTCCGACGACGTGCCGGCTGTTGCGCGGCAATGGCAGCAAGGCGGCGCGGCATTGATCCATGTGGTGGATCTAAATGGGGCGGTGGAGGGAGAGCCACGCAATCTTTCTCAGATTGAAGCGATCATTCGCACTGTCAGCCTCAATATCCAGGTCGGGGGAGGGATCCGGTCGATTGAGACTGTGCGGCGTTATCTCGGGGCGGGCGTGACCAGAGTGGTGCTCGGCACTGCGGCCTTGACCGATCGGTCGTTCTTGGAGAAGGCCTGTCGGGAGTTCCCTCGCCGGATTCTGTTGGGGTTGGATGCGCGAGATGGGAAGGTGGCGGTTAAGGGGTGGACAGCGGTATCGGAGACGAAGGCGACAGATCTGCTCAAGGAGTTGGCAGGATATGCCTTGGGCGCCGTGATCTATACGGACATTGCCCGCGATGGTATGTTGAGCGGGCCGAATCTGGCTGCGTTGCGGGAAGTGGTTGAGTTGTCCTCCTTCCCTGTGATCGCTTCCGGCGGGATCTCTCGCGTCGAAGATTTGCGGGCCGTACAGGCGCTCGGCCCACAGGTTGAAGGTGCCATTGTGGGGAAGGCGCTCTACGACGGCAAGCTCGACTATCGTGCCGCTGTCGCTGCTCTCCGTGAGGCATGATGAATTCTTTTCTAACTTGGTCGTTTCACGTTTCACGTTTCACGCTTCACATGCTGCGATGTTGACCAAACGCATTATTCCCTGCCTCGATGTCAAAGACGGGCGCGTGGTCAAGGGCGTGAGCTTTGTGAATCTCCGCGACGCGGGCGATCCGGTCGAAGTGGCTACCGTCTATGATCGTGAAGGAGCCGATGAACTCTGCTTTCTGGACATCACCGCTTCCCATGAGAACCGAAAGACCATCATCGATGTCGTTGAGCAGACGGCAGCCCGGGTCTTCATGCCGTTGACTGTCGGTGGGGGAGTGAGAACGATCGAAGATATCCGAGCGCTGTTAAATGCGGGCGCGGATAAGGTGAGCATCAATACTGCGGCAGTCCAACGGCCAGAGTTTGTAAAAGAAGCGGCGGAGCGATTCGGGACACAATGTATTGTCGTGGCCATCGATGCCAAGCGTCGTCCCGCCCTGACTGCAGGGTGGGAGGTGTTCACCCATGGGGGGCGCAAGTCGACTGGTCTCGATGTTGTCGAATGGGCGAAGACGATGGAGCAGTATGGGGCAGGTGAGGTTTTGCTCACAAGCATGGATCAGGACGGGCAACAGCGGGGTTATGATCTCGCGTTGACCGCAACAGTATCGGAATCTGTGTCGATTCCGGTTATTGCATCGGGCGGGGTGGGGAATTTGGACCATCTTTACGATGGGTTCGTCACGGGCAAGGCAGACGCGGTGCTGGCCGCGTCTATTTTTCACTTCCGGACCCATACGATTCCAGAGGCGAAAGCCTATCTTCGCCAGAAGGGAGTGGCGGTTCGATAATGGATGCCGGACGTGTGAAATTTGATGCGCAGGGCTTGATTCCAGCCGTCGTGCAGGATTGGAAGGATGGCACGGTGCTGATGGTGGCCTTCATGAACCAGAAGGCGTTGCAGAAAACTATCGAGACGAAGTCTGTACACTTCTGGAGCCGGTCACGCCAGGTTCTGTGGGAAAAGGGTGAGACTTCGGGACACAAGCTGCAACTCAAAGACCTATTTCTCGACTGCGACGGCGATGCTCTCCTTCTGAAAGTCGAGCCGGTTGGCCCGACATGCCACACCGGAGAGCGGGCTTGCTTCTTCTCCCGGTTGGATTCACCGGAGGCAAAAACGTCTGAGTCCTGGGGTGGTATTCTCGAACGCCTGTCCCAGATGATCCAAGAACGGAAGCAACACCCCTCGAGCGAGTCCTATACTTCCAAGCTGTTAGAGGGCGGTGTCGATCGTATCCTCAAGAAAGTTGTCGAGGAAGCAGGGGAGGTGGCGATTGCCGGGAAGGGAGGGAAAAAAGACGAGATTGTATACGAAACAGCAGATCTATTGTTCCATACGTTGGTGGCCTTGGGATACCATGGTGTGACGACTCAAGAGATCTATCAGGAATTGGCGATTCGGTTCGGAAAATCCGGTTTGAGAAAAGGATCCACGCCATGACGGAATGCCTCTTTTGCAAAATCGTCGAGAGGACGATTCCCGCGGCGCTCGTCTATGAGGACGAGTTGGTGGTCGCATTCGACGATATCAATCCGCAGGCCCAGACTCATACGCTTGTCATCCCCCGGAGACATGTGACGTCGGTTGCAGATCTCCAGGATTCCGATGTCGGACTGCTTGGACATTTGATGCTTGCCGGCAACAAGATCGCAAAAATAAAGGGAGTTGCGGATACCGGTTACCGTTTCGTCATCAATACCGGTGTGCATGGCGGCCAGAGCGTGTTTCATCTTCATCTCCATGTCTTGGGCGGACGACACATGGCTTGGCCTCCAGGCTAACAGGATGCAGACAATGTCCACCACCTCCGTTCTTGCCTCGCTTCGCAGTAGCGTCAGGTGACAATGGTACGGACCGTTGGCGTGATTGTTTTCGATATCCTCACCGTTTGACACATGGCTGGCCCCTTCGGACTTTGGGCGGCTTGCTTGACGGGCTTTTCCCAACCTTGTGCCAGTCCAGGCTGTGGCATCGTGCCACGTTGACAGATTTATTTCCCGTCTGTTACCCTGACCGGTCTATTTAACGATCACTTACGATTGTCTTTCTTGCCTGTAGCAGGCGGGGAAATAGGAGCGGCGACTTCCGTGGGCCGAGGTCTGATTTCTGAAGATGTGATTAATCAAATCAAGGATCGGGTCGATATTGCCGAGGTGGTCGGACAACATGTAAGTCTGACTCGGGCCGGTCAGAACTTGAAAGGTCTCTGCCCCTTCCATCAGGAAAAATCACCCTCTTTTACAGTCAGCTCTTCCCGCCAGTTTTTTCATTGCTTCGGGTGCGGCGCTGGCGGCGATGTGTTTACGTTTCTGACTCGGATTACCGGAACAAGTTTTCCGGAAGTGTTACGCGATCTTGGCCGCAAAGTAGGGATCGAAGTTCAGGAATCCCCCGGTCAGTCCGGTCCTCTGGCCGCGCAGATCGCCAGGGTCGAGTCCTTAAATCGGGCGGTGGCGGGGTGGTTTAGACAGAACCTTAAGGATTCCAATCTCGGAAGAGAAGCCCGCGAGTATTTGGGTGGTCGCGGTATGACGGAAGCGACGCTCGAGCAGTTTGCCGTTGGGTTCGCTCCGAATGAATGGGATGGATTGAGCAAAGCTCTGATCAAGCAGGGGTTCACCGCTGCTGAGCTGGCAATGGGAGGGTTGACGGTCGCGCGTGAGCAGCGCGGGATGGGATCCTACGATCGTTTTCGAGGCCGGGTGATGTTTCCTATCACGGATTTGCGAAAGCGGGTTGTCGGGTTTGGCGGGCGTATTCTTGGTGAGGGGGAGCCAAAGTATCTGAATTCGCCCGATACTCCTCTATTCAAAAAGGGGCAGACGCTCTACGCGTTGGATCTTGCACGGGAAGCGGTCGCTCGGCTGAAAACCGTAATTGTAGTGGAGGGGTATTTTGATGCGGTTGCGCTTCACCAGGCGGGATTGACCCATACGGTCGCGACGCTGGGAACCGCGCTGACGGCAGAGCACATTCAGGTATTGAGACGTTTTGCTTCAAAGGTTGTACTCTTGTTCGATCCGGACAAGGCCGGGGTTCGCGCTGCGCTGCGGTCACTGGATTTGTTTGTCAATAGCGGGATCGGAGTGAAAGTCGTCACGTTGCCGGCTGGAGAGGATCCCGATACCTACGTGCGAAAGGAAGGGACAGAGGCCTTCGCGCGGTTAGAAGAGAAGGCTCCGAGCCTCTTAGATTTTTCCCTTGAGCACAGTTTGAGTACGGCAGAGTCGAGTACGATCGAAGGGCGCATCCGCAGTGTGGACGATGTGTTGCGGATTCTACAGAAGAGCGAGCATCCGATCGAACGGGAAGAACGGATTCGTGTGGTGGCCGAACGACTGGGGGTCAGCCAACAACGATTGATCGAACGGTATCCGGCGCTGATGCAGTCCGAGGGACGCCCACCGGCGCCTGCTCAATCGGCTGGCATCGCCCCGGCGACGTTCAAGGGCGTGAGCGAAGAGCGGGATTTGGTCTACTTGCTGTTGCACGGGCACCTGAAACCTGCCGATGTGCAACGACTGAGGCCCGATGCCTTTTCTGTTCCAGCCTGCCGATCCCTCGTCGAGGCGGCGCTCAACCACCTTGACCGCGACGGGCGAGTCGGGCTCGGGCCGCTACTGGATGAGGTTATCCATCACGAGGAATGCGGGTCTCTGGCGACCGAGCTTTCCATGCGGGAAGATCATTTCGACGACGTGGATGCCCATGTTGCCGGCTGTTTAGAGACATTGGATCGGAAGCGGGCCGAAGCGGTATTTCGAAATCTCATCGCGCAGTTGAAAGCTGCCGAACGGGAAGGGCGTGCGGAAGATGCACGGAAACTGAATACTCAAGTGAATGAATTACGGATGCAAAAGGCGGGGCGGCCCTCTAGCGGGATGTTGTCTTTAGTGAAGGAGTAGTCATGGCGAAACCAGAGTTGCTCGGCGAAGTGAAGAAGCTGATCTCAATGGGAAAAGAGAAAGGCTTTTTGACGTATGACGAGCTGAATAGCACGTTACCGGCGGAAGTGGTGTCCTCCGAGCAGTTCGGCAGCATCATGACGATGTTCGGTGAAATGGACATCGAGATTGTCGATGCGCCAGAAGGGGAGCGGCTTAGGAAAGCCCAGGACACTGAGGAAGCGAGTGAGGACGCCGAAGACGCCGACGTCGAGGTCAGCGCAGGCGCGGGGGAAGAGAACGAGAAGGAAGAAAAAGAAGAGAAGGAAATCGACCTCACTCCCGGGGCGCTCAGCCGAACCGACGATCCGGTTCGACTCTATCTCAAAGAGATGGGCAGTGTGGCGCTGTTGAGCCGTGAGGGAGAAATCGAGATCGCGAAGCGCATTGAGGAGGGAAAGCGAGACATCGCCTCGGTCATCTATGGGATGCCAATGACGATAGAGTTTGTTCTCGCGCTCTACGATCAGCTCAAGAATGGGACGATCGACGTGCGTGAAATCGTTCCGATCGTCGAGACGGAAGAGGAGTTTGAGGAAGAGCAGATTCAGCGGGATTATGAAGAGCTTCGGGTCAAGACGCTTGAAGGGCTGAATTCCGTCAGGAAAATCTCGACCTCGCTCAAGAGCCTCTACGAAGTAGCCCGGCATGCCGACAGCGACCCAACAAAACAGAAGAAGATTAAGAAGCAGATCGACACGATTCGCGATCAGGTTGTGGAGAAGATGGAGTCGGTCAACCTGCACGGGGTGCTGAAGGATCGGATGGTGCAGCGTGTGCGGGAGTTGGCGATTCAGATCCGGACGTCGGAACGGGAAATCGTCAGCTGTCAGCGGCGGCTTGGAATCAGTGGCGAGGCCGGCGCTGAAGCGCTGAAGAAGCTCTGCCGGGATCGGAAGGATTTTCTTGCCGTCAAACGTAAGACGAGCTGCTCGGAGGATGCCCTCACCGAGATTAAAAGGGTCTACCAAGCCGCGAAGGGCCGGATTCGAACACTCGAAACCGAAGAAGCTCTGGTATCCGCGGAAGAGATTAAGGATGCGGTCAAGCATCTGGATGTGGCGGAGGACAAGGTCAAGCGCGGGAAAGCCGAGCTGGTGGAGGCGAATCTTCGTCTCGTCGTCAGCATCGCCAAGAAGTACACGAACCGCGGTCTCCAGTTCCTCGATTTGATCCAGGAAGGCAATATCGGTCTGATGAAGGCCGTCGACAAGTTTGAGTATAAACGCGGCTACAAGTTCAGCACCTATGCCACCTGGTGGATTCGCCAGGCGATCACCCGCGCGATTGCCGATCAAGCCAGGACAATCCGAATTCCCGTACATATGATCGAGACGATCAACAAGCTGATCCGCACCTCCCGCCACCTGGTTCAGAAACTCGGACGCGAACCGACGCCGGAAGAAATCGCCGAGCGTATGGATCTGCCGCTCGACAAAGTGCGCAAGATATTGAAGATTGCGCGCGAGCCGATTTCATTGGAGACTCCGATCGGCGAGGAAGAAGACAGCCATTTGGGCGACTTTATCGAGGACAAGAAGGCGGTCTCTCCGTTGGAGGCGGCAATCCGATACGATCTCCAGCGCCAGATCAACAGCGCATTGGAAACGCTCACGCCACGGGAAGAGAAAGTGTTGCGGAAGCGGTTCGGCATCGGCGAGGCCACCGACCATACCCTGGAAGAAGTCGGTCAGGATTTCGAGGTAACCCGCGAACGTATCCGGCAGATCGAAGCCAAGGCCTTGCGCAAATTGCGTCATCCGAGTCGGAGCAAAAAACTGCGCAGTTTCGTAGAAAGCTTGTGATCCGATAGGGGCTGTTCTTCGGGATTTGACTCCGCTTCCCGGGCAGCCTAGAATCCTCTGTTCGTGTCTGTGGGTCAGGCGCGAAAGACTCGTCCGCCTGATCGGGCCCATAGCTCAGGTGGTTAGAGCGGCTGACTCATAATCAGCTGGTCCTAGGTTCAAGTCCTAGTGGGCCCACCAGCTTAGCCGCGGAATTCATCGGTCGAGATCGTTGTTAGGAACGACAACTATGGGAACGCATTGAACCAGAATCTTCCTGCCCTTATCGAGCTGCAGAAGTTGGATCTCCGCATTGCGGACATCAAAGATCAGCGCCGAAAAATTCCAGACCGGCTTCAGGCGGTTGACGCTCCGTTGCGAGAAGCCCGGCAGCTATACCAACAGACCAATGTTTCGGTGGAGACTGTCGTCAAGGAACGGCGGTCATACGAACAAGATCTTGAAGCGCAGGAAGCGCACACTGAAAAAATGAAGTCACGGCTGTCTGAGCTGAAGTCCAATAAAGAATATCAAGCCCATCTTTTCGAGATCGAGGTTGCCAATAAGAAGAAAGGGGACATCGAGGAGAAGATATTGCTGTGTATGGAGAAGATCGAACAACTGCAGCGGGCGACCAAGGAGGCGCAGGAGAAGCTCGGCGTCATTGAAAAGGCCTACACGCAGGAAAAACAAGCACTCGATAAACTGGAGCAGTCCCTCTCCAGTGAATTGGCAGACCTCGAAGGGCAGCAACAGGCCCGTTCGGCTCATGTCGAAAAGGGGATGCTCAATCGCTATAACTCGATCAAAGCGTCTCGCAAGGATCACGCGCTCGCTGAAATCAAAGAAGGGATCTGCTCGGGATGCCGCCTGCAGCTTCCGCCGCAACTGATTTCAGAGGTCAAACGAGCCGAAGATCTCCACACCTGCCCCTACTGCCGTCGGATGCTCTACTGGAATGGGCAAATTCCTGTCCAGCCCACGCCAGGCCCCGAGATCGATAAGACGTCGATTCTTGAGATCGGTGAATCAGTGTAGCCGTTAGCCGATTGTTCCTAGTACAGCGTGAGTTGTTTTGAAGTGCAGTTTGGCAACCGACCCCAACCGTTCCTCTCCATGTTTTTTCACGATCATGCGTCCAGCCAGTTCAACGGCCGGTGATGCGCCCTTGGGCAGCGTTGTGCCGATCTCACCTGAGAGGCGTTTCAATCGGAGGAGGAATTCCGCACGGGCCAGGATCGAGGCGGCGGCCACAGCCAGATCAGATTCAGCTTTGTGCCGCTGCTCCAAGACGATCGTGCGACCCTTTTCCTGCAAGGCCTTCAGAATCAACCGTTCATCGCCAAACTGATCTGAGATTGCGCGCCCACACGAAACTCTTTCCAACAGAGTTTCAAGGGCCTTGGCATGGCCCCAGGCGAGCAGGCGATTTAGGTTTCGGATTTTCGCGTACAGCTCGTTGTATCGTTGTGGGCCTATTGCGATAATGCTATGCGGGCATATCGTTCGGATGTCGGGCGCCATTTCGAGAATGCGACCGTCTGATATTTTCTTGCTGTCACGAACATTCATGAGCCTGAGCTCTCCTTGTGTGGTGGCGTCGACAAAGACAGCAGCGATGACCAGGGGGCCAAAATAGTCTCCCTTGCCGGACTCATCAATGCCGATTCGCTCCACCGTCGCTGTTTCTGTTGTGTTGGTCACTGGACAGGAGCTCTTTTATATAGAGTTTCACTGAGGTGGGAGGCGCGTTAATCTAACAGAGCCTCAAAGGACGGTCAATTTCCCCGATTGTAGGTAGCGGGTCATTGTTATGGAGGATGTGCGATGCACAGATGGAAGTCATTCTCGCGCGGAATGGTCTTGGTGGTGGCGGGACTTGGACTGCTGGTGATCGGTGGGTGCGAAACCAATCCCTATACGGGCCGGTCGCAGTTGCTCATGACCTCGGTGTCGGAAGAAATACAAATGGGGGCGCAGGCCTATGATCAGGTGAAGAGTGATCCCAAAATGCGGCCGTCTCAAGATCCTCGTGAGCTCGAACCGGTGAAGAGAGTCGCGGCTCGGATCGTCGAGGCGGCGAAGCGATCGAAGTATGCTGAGATGGCGCAGCAATTTCAGTGGGAAGTAACGGTTATCAAGGATGCCAAGACCGCGAATGCCTTTGCGCTGCCTGGCGGTAAAATGGCGGTCTATACAGGCATCTTTCCCATGGCCAAGACGGAATCAGGGCTGGCCGCTGTGATGGGGCATGAAGTGGTCCATGCCTTGGCCCGACACGGTGCGGAACGGATGAGTCAAGCCCAGATGACAAATGCCGGACTTCAAATCGTTGGCGCAGCAGCTGGAGCAGTTGGTAGGGGCGGGATGGTGGGACAGGCGGCGATGGCGGCGCTTGGTGTCGGGGCGCAAGTGGGTGTGCTGTTGCCCTTCAGTCGAAAGCATGAATCGGAAGCGGACTATGTCGGGATTTTACTCGCGGCGGAGGCCGGCTATGATCCGCGAGAGGCCATTGCCCTGTGGGAACGCATGGGGCAGATGTCCGGTGGCGGCGCGCAGGCAGAGTTTATGTCTACACACCCAAGCCACGAGACCAGGATTTCTCAACTGAAGAAGTGGATGCCGGAGGCTATGGCTATTTATCAGCATAAGCAGCCGGCGCCTGAGGCGCTGTTACCCGCTGTTCAGTAGGACGCATGTATGCCGGGCCCTTGAAAGCCTTGGTATCCAGTTCTATAGTGTTGTGGCGCGAGGGAGAAGACTGGGTGATCGCTTGGAACGGTAACGTTCCGAGAGGAAAGTCCGGACTTCATGGGCAGGGCGCTGGGTAACTCCCAGGCGGAGCGATCCGACACCAGCACCACAGAGAATAGACCGCCGATGGCCAAGGCGACTTGGTTCTAACCTGGTCGCTCTGGATCAGGTAAGGGTGAAACGGTGGGGTAAGAGCCCACCGCGGTGGTGGCAACATCACTGGCAGGGTAAGCGTCGCCTGATGCAAGGCCAAATAGGAAGACACCTGCCGATTCTCTTTGGAGAAACGGCGACCGGCTGGCCCGGCCGAGGTCTTCGGGTAGGTCGCTTGAGGTTCGGGGTAACTCGAATCCCAGAGAAATGATCACCCCCGCTCGGGAGCATATCCCAGGCGGGACAGAATCCGGCTTATCGGTCTTCTTCACCGCGCTTTTTTATCGCTCGACGCAGCTCTTCTTCCGTTACATTCCCAGAGAGCTGTTCGATGTCGTCGAGTAAGACCACGGGAACCCTCATTCCATACCGCTCTCGCAAGAGATTGTCGCCGTCGACATCCACGATGCGCACTTCAATGGAGTGCTCTGACTGAAGCTGCAGCGCAATTCTGTGAGCAACTTCACAGAGATGACAGCCTTCACGAGACAGGATGGTTAGACGAACAGGGTTGCTCATGGAGGCGTGACTCAAGGCTCGAGCGCCAAGGCTGGATGCTATCATGCGTGGATTCAGACTGTCAGGGTAGCGAGCTCACAGACCCGTTCGGCTATTGACGCATAGAAAGGCGTGGTGATAGGATCAGGCATATTTCTCCCTGATTTTTCAGAATGTTCGGAGTGAACGTGAGGTCGTGTCTGGTCTTGCCGGGATGGGGCCAGGCTTCTTGTATTCTGCTGATTCCTCTGCTGGCTTTTCGTTAGTGGCAGGGGTGGAGGTTCCGTTATGAAGCTCACAGGTGCTGAGATCCTCATCGAATGTCTCAAACGGGAAGGCGTCAAGACGATTTTTGCGCTTCCTGGCGGTGTCGTGCTGAAGATTTTCGACATGCTCCATCAGCAGAAAGATATTGAAGTGGTCCTGACTCGCCATGAACAGGGAGCGGGCCATATGGCGGAAGGTTATGCCAAGGCGACCGGAAAAGCCGGAGTGTGCCTTGTGACTTCTGGCCCCGGCATGACCAACGTGATTACGGCGTTGGCGGATGCCTACATGGACTCCGTCCCGCTGGTCTGTTTTAGCGGACAAGTTCCCACGAGCTTGATTGGGAATGATGCATTCCAGGAAGCGGATAACATGGGATTGAGTCGTCCCTGCACCAAGTACAACTTCCTGGTGAAAGATGTGAAAGATCTAGCGGTCACGATTAAGGAAGCCTTCTACATTGCGACGACAGGGCGCCCCGGGCCGGTGTTGGTGGATATTCCGAAGGACGTATCGATGGATAAGGCCGAATTTACTTATCCGAGCTCTGTCTCCATCCGTAGCTATAATCCGGTGTATGAAGGGAATAAGTGGCAGATCAAGCAAGCGGCTGAGGCCATGACGAAGGCGAAGAAACCGGTGTTGTACGTTGGCGGCGGCGTCATCTTCTCGGGCGCATCGCAAGAGTTGATCGAGTTAGCTGAATTGACTCATATGCCGGTCGACATGACCTTGATGGGGCTTGGGGCCTTCCCTGGCGAACATCCCCAGTCTATGGGCATGTTGGGAATGCATGGGACCTATTGGGCGAATATGGTCATGCACTATTCCGATCTTGTCGTGGCCATCGGGGCACGGTTTGATGATCGTGTCACTGGAAAAGTTTCCGAATTTTGCCCGCACGCCAAGGTCATCCACATCGATATCGATCCGACCTCAATCCGGAAGAATGTCAATGTCGACATTCCGATCGTCGGCGATTGCAAACTGGTGCTCCGTGAGTTGATTCAGATTCTTCGCGCCACGGTGAACGGCGATCAACGGGAATTACGCAAGCCTTGGTGGAATCAGATTCGTGAATGGCAACAGGCGAACCCTCTCGCCTATCAACAAGAAGCCGATGGGCCGATCAAACCGCAGCATGTTATTCAGCGACTGTATGAACTCACGAAGGATCGAGACCCGATCGTGTCAACCGATGTGGGGCAGCACCAGATGTGGGCCGCTCAATATTTCAAGCTGGCGAAGCCGAATCGTTGGTTGACGTCGGGGGGACTTGGAACCATGGGGTTCGGATTTCCCGCCGCCATGGGGGCGCAGGCGGCATTCCCGGGGCGGTTGGTCCTCTGCATTGCAGGCGACGGTAGTATTCAGATGAACATGCAAGAAATGGCGACGGCGGTGGTGCATAAACTCCCGGTGAAGATCATCATTCTGAACAACCGATTCCACGGGATGGTCCGGCAATGGCAAGATCTCTTCTACGAAGGACGGTATGCCTCAAGCTATCTGGAGACGACGCCGGACTTTGTGAAGTTGGCGGAAGCGTACGGAGCGGTCGGCCTCAGGGCCAGTAAACCATCAGAGATCGACGACGTCCTCAAGGAGGCGATCGCGGTGAATAAACCGGTCATCGTCGATGTGCCGACCTATCCCTACGAAAACGTCTATCCCATGATTCCGGCCGGCGGCTGCAACCATGAGATGATTTTGGAAGATCCTCCCGCTTTGAAAAACAAGCAATCTGGCGCCGGGCAGATGGCTTCGAAAGATTCAGACACGATCCTCACGGCCTAATCGACGAAGGCGGGAGTTACTTTGAGTATGGAACACATTATTTCGGTGACCGTCGAGAACAAGTTCGGTTCGTTGTCCCGCATCGCCGGTCTGTTCAGCGGCCGTGGATTCAACATCGAAAGTCTCTCTGTGGCGCCGACGCTCGATCCATCGATGTCGCAGATGACCATTGTGACGTCCGGAGACGAGCGGATCATCGAGCAAATCGTCAAACAGCTGAATAAATTGATCGACGTCATTAAGGTTGTGGATTTGAACGAAAGCGATTTTGTCTCGCGGGAGACGGCGCTGATCAAGGTGCATACGAGGTCGGAAGACCGGGCGGAAGCGTTGCGTATCGCCGATATTTTCCGGGCCAACGTCATCGACTCGACGCCAACAACCTACACCATCGAGGTGACGGGAGATCCGCGAAAGATCGAGGCGATTATCAATCTGCTTCAGCCACTCGGAATCAAAGAGCTCACACGTACTGGACGGGTCGCGGTTGCCCGCGAGTTGATTCGATCGACGGACGTCCAGGCGAAAAAGGTTGTCCGCGAATAAGCGTCACCCCGGACTCAACGCCCAATCGGTTTCTTAACTCGACGATTATCCCAGGAGTGATCGATGAAGATTTATTACGATAAGGATGCAGACATTCAGCAGATCAGGAACAAGAAAGTGGCGGTGATTGGCTACGGCAGTCAGGGCCATGCCCATGCGCTCAATATGAAAGAAAGCGGAGTGAGCGTGGTGGTTGGGCTGCGTGAGGGGGCCTCCTGGAAAAAAGCGGAACAAAGCGGGTTGAAAGTCATGCCGGTGGCCGATGCCGTCAAGGCATCCGACGTGGTCATGATCCTTGCGCCAGACGAAGCTCAAGCGGCCATTTATCGGCAGGACATTGCCCCGAATTTGAAGCCGGGCTCCTATCTTGCTTTTGGGCATGGTTTCAATATTCACTTTGGACAAATAGTGCCGCAGCCTACAATCAATGTGTTCATGGTTGCGCCTAAAGGACCGGGCCATCTCGTTCGATCGGAATATACGAAAGGCAGCGGAGTGCCTTGTTTACTTGCGATCCATCAGGATCCTAGTGGAACGACCCAGCAGTTGGGTCTTGCCTATGCCAGCGCGATCGGGGGTGGGCGGGCCGGTGTGATCGAAACGAACTTTCGGGAAGAAACGGAGACGGATCTCTTCGGCGAGCAGGTCGTGCTTTGTGGAGGGCTGACGTCTCTCATTCAGGCTGGATACGAGACTCTTGTCGAGGCCGGCTATTCACCGGAGATGGCCTACTTTGAATGTCTGCATGAAGTAAAATTGATTGTGGACTTGATCTATCAAGGCGGCATCGCCAACATGCGGTACTCCATCAGTACGACGGCGAAATACGGCGATATCACGCGTGGTCCGCGGATTGTGACGGAACAGACGAAGCAGGAAATGAAGAAGATCCTGAGTGAAATTCAGCAAGGCCAGTTCGCGAAAGAATGGGTGCTGGAAAATCAGGCGAACCGTCCGGTCTACAATGCATTGCTGGCTCGAGGGGAAGCCCATCCTATCGAAGAGGTCGGAGGCCGTCTCCGCGCAATGATGCCTTGGCTAAAGAAGGACCAGTTGGTCGATAAAAATAAAAACTGAGGAGCGAGGACTCTGTGACGGATCGTGCCGTCGGCATCCCGTTTGCCAAAGAAGGAATTCCTTTCATCGGAGCTGCTGTCGGCGTTACACTGCTGGCAGGATGGTTGGGCTGGGTCATTGTGGCAATCGGGTCGGCACTGCTGACGCTCTTTGTCGCGTGGTTCTTTCGCAATCCGTCTCGGGTGGTTCCTCAAGGGCTTCGGCTTGTCTTGGCATCCGGCGATGGGAAAGTCATCGCCATCGAAGAAGAGTTCGAGCCTCGATTCATCAAGGATCGCAGTATCAGGGTTAGTATCTTCTTGAACGTCTTCGATGTGCACATTAACCGGGTGCCCTGTGAAGGGGTTATCGAGCAAGTGCAGTACCAACCAGGCTCATTTTTGGTTGCCAGCAAGCCCGACGCCACGTTGAGAAACGAGCAAAATGCCCTGATGATTAAAACGGCGCAGGGTCCAAAAGTATTGTGTGTGCAGGTGGCCGGGTTGATCGCCCGGCGGATCGTCTGCTGGGTCTCATCGGGGGATCGGGCGGTACTCGGTGAACGATTTGGCTTGATTCGATTTGGATCTCGGATGGATACGTTTCTTCCTCTCGGGACGGCTATAAAAGTTGCAGTCGGCGATCGAGTGAAAGGTGGGGAATCCATCTTGGGGGAACTGCCATGAAAACTGCAGGCCTTCGTCAATCCTTCGGACGAGATGGGAAGCGGCGCAAAGCCGCCATGCACTTGATCCCGAATCTATTTACAACGGGAAATCTGTTGTGTGGCGTGTTTTCGATGCTGTCGGTGTTCAATGCGGATTACATGATTGCAGCGGTCGCCATTCTGGTGGCGATGGTCTTTGATGTGCTGGATGGAAAGTCCGCACGGCTGACGAACAGCACCAGTCATTTCGGCTTTGAATACGACTCATTGTCCGATGTGGTGTCGTTCGGGGTGGCTCCTGGCCTCTTGATTTATTCCTGGGCGCTGAGCGGACAGGGTATGTTCGGTATGGCGGTGATGTTCGCGTATGTGGCGATGGGCGCGGTTCGGTTGGCCCGGTTTAATTCGACGACCTCCGTGTCGGACGGCAAGTACTTTACCGGTCTGGCTATCCCCGCAGCAGCTGGGGTTGTGGCATCGCTTGTGATTTTCGACCACTATAGTGTCAGGATGGGAACAGAAGTGAAACCGTTGATTGTCCTGATTATTACGCTGACCCTTTCGTTCTTGATGGTGAGCACCATCAAGTATCGGAGCTTCAAAGATATGAAGTTCCGGGGCGGTCAGCACATTACGTATCTCGTCTGGGGAATTTTGGGGCTCATGCTCATTGCTGCCTGGCCGCAAGTCATGTTATTTGTCATTTTTGCCGGGTATGCATTGATGGGTCCTGCCGAACGACTGTTCGGCCTTCTGTCCAAGGTGACAGGAAAGCGTCCGCAGCCCAAGGCCGAGCAGTCAGTGAATGAGTCGAAGGTCTAACGGCTTTGACGAGGAGTAGTAGGTGATTCGTACAGCAGTCTGAGAGAGCTGGTGGATGGTGCAAGCCAGCCTGTGCGGCGCCGAACTCGCCTCTGAGCCAGAATCCGTGAAATCCGAGTAATGGGTTCCGCCTTGCCCCCGTGATTGGGCTGAATGAAGGGTTGTGAGCGGCAAGTGTCGTTCACGGCTGAATCAGGGTGGTACCACGGAGCTTCTTCTTAAGCTTCCGTCCCTGGGCTGAGGGATGGAGGCTTTTTCATTTGAGATTGCTGAAAATGTTTTCCCGCAGCGTTCTCGGTCGCGTGCCTCCCTGCGACGTACCCTACGGGTACGCCTCAGTCGTCCCGCTTCCTGCGGCCTTGCGGGAAAGACATTTTGAGCAATCTCACAAGATAAGAGAGGTGAAGCCATGACCAGGATGATCAGAATTTTCGATACGACTTTGCGGGATGGCGAGCAATCGCCAGGCGCCAGCATGAATGTGGAAGAGAAGATTATGGTGGCGAAGCAGTTAGCGCGGCTGGGGGTCGATATCATCGAGGCAGGGTTTGCCTACAGTTCCCCTGGAGATTTTGAAGCGGTGAGACGGATTGCTCAGGAAGTCGAGGGACCGACGATTTGCAGTTTGGCCCGGGCGCGACCAGAAGATATCGACCGGGCCTGGGAGGCATTGAAGGGGGCTCCCAGGGTCCGCATCCATACATTTCTCTCGACCTCTGATATCCATCTCAAGCATCAGTTCAGAATGACGCGTGACGAAGCGAAGAAGCGCGCAGTTGAGATGGTGGAACGGGCGAGGGGCTATGTAGATGACGTGGAGTTTTCCCCTATGGATGCCAGCCGATCCGATCCGGCCTATCTCTACGAGGTGATTGAGGCGGTGATTGCTGCAGGCGCCGGGACAATCAATATTCCTGATACGGTGGGGTATGCGGTGCCGCAGGAGTTCGGCAGACTCATCCGTGGTATTCGCGAGCATGTGTCCAACAGTGGGAAGGCGGTGATCTCCGTCCATTGCCACAATGACCTGGGCATGGCTGTGGGGAACAGCTTGGCGGCGGTGTACGAAGGGGCAGGCCAAGTAGAGTGCACGATCAACGGAATCGGCGAGCGTGCAGGAAACACGGCATTGGAAGAAATCGTCATGGGACTCAGAACCAGGAAGGATTTCTATCAAGCCGACACGAAGATTCGTACAGAAGAGATTGCAAAGACCAGCCGGTTGGTTAGCAAGACCACCGGCATGATGGTGCAGCCGAATAAGGCGATAGTCGGGGCGAATGCCTTCGCCCATACATCCGGTATTCACCAGGACGGACTGCTCAAAGACAAGACGACCTATGAAATTATGCGGCCGGAAACAGTCGGGCTGGTTGAGAGCAAGATGGTCATGGGGAAACTTTCAGGCCGGCATGCCTTTCGGCAGAGGCTGGTGGAGCTGGGGTATATGCTCTCGGATGAAGAGGTCAATCACGCGTTCGAGCGATTCAAGAAGTTGGCCGATCAGAAAAGGGAGATCTACGAAGAAGACATCGAGGTCATCGTCTCTGAAGAGTTGGCTAAAATGGCTGATCGAATCACCTTGAAATCCTTCTCTGTGACCAGCGGGACGGATCAAGTGCCGACCGCCACTGTTGAGCTCGAGATTGAGGGGCAGGCGATTGCGCAGACCGGGACAGGGGATGGGCCGGTGGATGCGGTCTATCGGACGATTGCGGCTATCACACAGACGAAGAGCACACTTCTCATGTATGCCGTGAAAGCGATTACCGGAGGAACCGATGCCCAGGGGGAAGTCTCGGTGAGGGTTCAAGAAGATGGCCGAACAGTCTCAGGTCATGGGGCGGATACGGACATCATCATGGCTTCGGCTCGGGCCTATCTCAACGCACTCAACAAACTCTCATATTTGGCTGGGAAACAGGCCCAGGGCGAACAAAAGGTAAGCTTGATTTAGAGAAAGTGACCACGATAGAGTCAGCCGCTCGGGGTGGGACTGGGGAGACTATTGCCGGCTGCGAGGTATCTTTTGTGGTCCACGTTACGTTGGGAGACCAAGCGGAGTTTCTGGCCGGCGACCATACAGTTTTGCGGGAGTTGCTGCATCCATCCAAACAACCGCTTGAGCTTGGGTACAGCGTGGCGCATGGGACAGTGGCTCCTGGCGCTCGTTCGAAATGGCACAGGCTGACGTCTTCTGAGGTCTATTACATCATAGCCGGTCAGGGTCGGCTAACCGTAGACGATTCGGTTGTTCCAGTGGAGCCAGGCTCTGTCGTCTATGTGCAACCGGGAGGCAAGCAGTCTTTAGAGAATACTGGTCCAACTCCCATTGAGTTCCTCTGCTTAGTCGATCCCGCTTGGAGAGCGGAGGATGAGGAAGTATTGGAGTAAGGCTTGTGGCGTCATAACTCACAACGAGGGAGAGTGGTCTGTGAAGGCGAAGATTGCTGTATTGGCCGGCGATGGAGTAGGTCGAGAGATCGTCCCTGAAGCCGTGAAGGTGCTGAAGGTTGTGGCTGAGAAGTTCGGCCACACGTTTGAGTTTACCCCTGGTGATGTCGGCGGGCAGGCCATCGACAAAGTAGGCGTTCCGCTCCCTCCGGAGACGCTGACCCTCGCTAAGCAGAGCGATGCGGTCTTACTCGGCGCGGTCGGCGGTCCTAAGTGGGAGGGGCTGGAATACAACTTGCGCCCCGAACGTGCGTTGTTAGGTTTGAGAGAGCACCTGGGGCTCTATGCGAACTTACGCCCAGCAAAGTTGTATCCGATGTTGGCCGATGCGTCCACCCTGAAACGCGAAGTGATCGAGGGGATCGACATCCTCGTTATACGTGAACTGACCGGGGGCATCTATTTCGGGAAGCCTAAGGGGATCGAGAAGCTGCCGAACGGCAGCGAACGTGGGGTCAACACAGAAGTCTATACGACAGAAGAAATCACACGCATTGCAAAAGTGGCGTTCGAGGCCGCGAGAAAACGGCGGAAAAAGGTGATGTCTGTCGACAAGGCGAATGTGCTGGAGTCATCCGAGCTCTGGCGCCGTGTCGTGATAGCCGTTCATAAAGACTATCCGGATGTGGAGCTGAGCCATATCTATGTCGACAATGCGGCGATGCAACTCGTGCGTAATCCCCGGCAGTTTGATGTGATGCTTTGCAACAATATATTCGGTGACATTCTGAGCGATGAAGCTGCAATGTTGACCGGCTCCATCGGTATGTTGCCGTCGGCCAGTATCGGCGCGAAGGTCGGATTGTTCGAGCCGATTCACGGCAGTGCGCCGGATATTGCCGGTAAGAATATAGCGAATCCTATCGCGACGATTGCGTCGGCGGCGATGCTCCTATCCTATGCTTTCAAGTTGGATATGGAAGCCGCCGCCATTGAGCAGGCGATTGTGAAGACTCTCGACGTCGGTTATCGCACGAAGGATATCCATAGTCCTGGTACTCGTCTTGTCGGCACCACTGAAATGGGTGAAGCCATTCTGCACAATCTTAAATAGCTGAATCTATGGGGCAGATGAGCGCATATCTAAGGACTGGATTGATTCGGACTGTAGCCGGCACTGGAGTCGCTCACTGGTCCGGTGACGGAGCTGAGGCCCTTGCCGCTTGCCTGAATGAGCCGAAAAGTCTTACCCTCGATGCAGAGGGAAACCTGTTCATCGCCGACTCCGAGAACCATGTCATCCGGAGGGTTGATCGGAAGACCCGATGTATCAAGACGGTTGCAGGCTGCCTTCAGACGATTGAGTCAAGCGCGAAAGCTGTCTCCCATTTTCCGACGGTTGAGGGAGTGGTGAGTGATCCCCTTGCAGAAACCGGGGGGGTCGATTTGCAAGCGGTTAACCAACAGACTGATCTGAGTGGTACTGTGCGGTTCATTGCGACTGGTACAGCATCGACTCCACGATTCAGCGGCGATGGTACTTCTGCGGGTCACGCGCTCTTGAATTTTCCGACCGCTGTGGTGGTTGATCGGGCAGGGCATCTTTACATTGCGGACACGCTGAATCATCGGGTGCGTCGGGTGGATGCGGAAACAGGGGTGATTACGACCGTTGCCGGAATAGGCCGTCCGCGATACTCCGGTGACGGAGGCGAGGCTGTGGATGCCGGATTGAATGAACCAGCCGCCTTAGCCGTGAGCGAGGAAGGCATCCTCTATATTGCCGACCAAAGTAACAACCGCGTGAGGGCGGTTGATTTGGCCACCGGAGTGATCCGCACGGTCGCAGGAACAGGAACGGCTGCATATAATGGAGATGGCGTCATTGCAACGGAAACAGGCCTCGCTGGTCCCAGCGGATTAGCGCTCGCCGCAGATGGTACGATATTCATTGCCGATAGCTTTAACGGAAGGATTCGTGCTGTCGATCCTGTCACTGGGATCATAAGGACTGTGGTGGGCGATGGGGCTGAGTATAAATATCAGGGACCGGATGAGCCGGCCAGCAACAGTCTCTCTCGGCCATCGGGCATTGCATTAGATGAGCAGGGGAATCTCTTTTTCACCGATTCGGACAATCATCTGGTTCGGCGATGGGATCGGAGCACCGAGGGTATTGAGCGTATAGCTGGTGTTGGTGTCGCCAGCTATGGGGGCGATGAAGGGGCGGCCCTCGAAGCTGGGTTGTGTTATCCTTTTGGAATCGCGATAGATGGTGCGGGGCATGTGCTCGTGGCCGATACGTTTAATCATCGAATACGCGAGATAGCGCTGGAGTAGGATCAAGGCTCATGTTAAAGAAGAAATCAAGGTATGTAATAGCGATCATCGGCGCGACCGGGGCGGTCGGGAAGGAAACTCTAGAGATTCTGGAGGAACGAAAGTTTCCGTTGGCTTCCCTGCGTCTGTTCGCCTCGAAGCGTTCTGCTGGGGAAGTGATGTCCTGTCAGGGCAAAGAATGGAAGGTCGAGGAACTGACTCCAGAGTCGTCGTTTGCCGGCATCGACTTCGCGCTTATTTCAGCTACCGACACCATCAGCCGGGAGTATGGTCAACGGCTTGGAGCGGCCGGGGTTGTGGTGATCGATGACAGCGGTGTCTTTCGGATGGAGGCCGGTGTTCCGCTGGTTGTCCCTGAGGTGAATGCCCATGCTCTGACAGCAATGCCTCGGGGCATCGTGTCGATTCCCAACTGTACGACGACTCCGCTCGTCATGGCGCTCAAGCCGCTGCAGGATGCCGTAGGTGTGAAGCGCGTCGTCGTGACGACGTTTCAATCGGTATCCGGCACCGGGGCTGCAGCCATGGACGAACTCATGACGCAGACCAAAGACTTGATGGCCTTTCGCGACGTAAAGGCGGAAGTCTACCCCTACCAAATCGCGTTCAACCTCCTGCCGCATATCGGATCCTTCAATGAAGGAGGGGATTGCTCTGAGGAAGTGAAGATTGCCCGTGAGACTAGAAAGATTCTTGAAACTCCGGCGCTTCGTGTGACAGCCACGACCGTGCGGGTTCCAGTGTTGCGGTGCCATTCGGAATCCATCAATGTGGAGTTGGAACGGTCCCTCAATGCAAATGAAGCCCGCGCGGTGTTGGCGACGATGCCGGGGGTGATTGTGTACGATGATCCAGGGAAGAAGCTCTACCCCATGCCTCTGGATGCGACCGGTAAGGACGCGGTGTATATCGGACGTATCAGGGAAGATGAATCGATTACAAACGGTCTGAATCTCTGGGTGGTATCCGATAACCTCCGCAAGGGCGCCGCACTCAATGCAGTCCAGATTGCAGAGTATTTGGCTCAAGGCTGATGGCAGAATGGGGAAACCTGGGAAAGGTCTTCGTTGGGGTCGGGCTCTCTGTGGTGCTGGTTGGTCTATTGCTGCTGATAGCAGACCGAGTTCCTGGAATTGGGAATGTCCTGGGATGGTTCGGCAAGCTTCCCGGCGACATCTCTATTCGACGAGATAACTTCAGTTTTTCATTTCCCCTCGCAAGCAGCCTACTCATCAGTATCGTTCTAAGTCTGGTATTCTATTTAATAACATGGATCTTTCGCCGATGATACAGCTGAGGGGCGGGGTGTGCCGTGCCATTTTAGCCGGGGCATGCCTTCTCAACCTGTCATCGGGAGCCTTGGCGGCTGAGTCGATCCGAGTCCTTCTGTCGGCCGATGTGCCGCGGCTCGTGATCCATGCAGAGGGCCCGTTGTGGGCGATGGATGGATATGGCCATGGTCGGACTTTGCGCGGATCGGTTCAGGTCTCAGTCTCTGATGCGGGGTTTTTGCTTAACGGTGTCCATATGCAGACGGAGCAATTGACGTTGGATGGCGGAACACAAGGCCTCACCCTGACGTTTCCACGGCTCGTGCGCAAGCAAACCGGAGCAACGATGTCGTCAGGAGACTCCGGTACAGAGATCTCGGTGAGCGGTTTCATTCACCTCGTGCGAAAAGGTAAGGGATTTCAGGTCATTAATCGGGTGGATTTTGAAGAGTATGTCAAGGGAGTGGTTCCTGCTGAGGTCAGCTCGACCTGGCATCCAGAGATGTTGAAAGCCCAAGCGGTTGCGGCCAGAACCTATGCGCTCTATCAGCAGATGTTGAGCGGCGCACGGGAATATGATGTGGCGGCTACAGTGCAAGATCAGGTTTATCGCGGGAAGCAGGGGGTTGATGCCGGGATTCTTCGCGCGGTAGAAGAGACACGAGGACTAGTCGTGACATACGACGGTGCGCCGATCTATGCAGCCTTCTCATCGACGGCCGCCGGGCTGACGGAAGATGCCATGAATGTGTGGTCGAAAGAGTATCCCTATCTCAAGGGGGTGGAGTGCCCCTTCGATCTGATGTCGCCGTACTATCAATGGAAGTCCTCGTTTAAAATCGATACCCTTGAGCAGAATTTGCGCCAGCAAGGGTTTCCCGTTGGTACGATCACAGCGATGATGCCCCTGTCGTTCAGCCGCGGGGGCCGAGTTGCCAAGTTGCGTGTACTCCACTCTGGTGGAGAGTTAATTATTCGAGGAGAAGAGTTGCGAAAAGCAGTCGGCTACACCATTATCCCCAGCACACAGTTTGCCATCGAATCGATCGGTCGAGATGTAGTGCTTTCAGGATTTGGCGCAGGTCACGCGGTTGGCATGTGCCAATGGGGCGCAAAAGAACTGGCCGAATTAGGCTATCCGTTCTCAACCATACTTCGGTATTATTATCCTGGCACCGAATTGCAGTCTATGACGCTGACTAAACCTCCGATTCCCCCGCCTTCCTAATGAATCTCTCTGAATTCGATTTTCCGTTCGATCCGGCGCTCATTGCTACGCACCCCATTCTTCCGCGCGATCATGCCAGACTGTTGGTTTTGGAACGACTCAACCGCTCGCTTGCGCATCGCCGCATCGACGCGTTGCCCGACATTCTGCAGCCCGGGGATCTTCTGGTAGTCAACAATACGAAGGTGTTGGCCGCGCGCGTGGCTGGCCGGAAGCATCCATCAGGAAGGGAAGTCGAGATCCTTTTTGTGAAGGATCTTGGCGATGCGATCTGGGAAGTGCTGATTAAAGGAACCTTTCGGCCTGGACAGATTATTGAGATGGGAGTAGCGGCTTCTGCTGTAGTGGTCGAGCGTGGCGCGACACGAACGACGGTTCGGGTTGAGAGTCCGATTCCGTTTTCAGAATGGCTGCGACAACATGGTCGAATGCCGCTCCCGCCCTACTTGAAACGAGCGCCGATTGACCAGGATCGGGAATGGTACCAAACCACGTTCGCGCTGCATGAGGGCGCCATTGCGGCGCCTACTGCCGGGCTCCATTTCACACCGGAGTTGCTGGCGCGGCTGCGACAGAGCGGGATCGGTCTCACGGCCGTCACGCTCCATGTGGGTGTCGGGACTTTCAAGCCGGTAACGGTCGATCAGATCGAAGACCATCAGATGGGCGTAGAGTGGATCGAGGTCGGAGCGGAGGCGGTTCGTTCCATTGAGCAGGTACGGGCGGCAGGGGGGCGAATTGTTTCTGTTGGGACTACGGTCGTACGCGCGCTCGAAACTGCGGCCCGTGTGGACGGTCAGATCCGACCCTATTGTGGAGAGACAGATATATTTATGACGCCAGGGTTTTCTTTCAAGGTGGTCGATGCTCTTCTCACGAATTTTCACTTGCCACGCACCACATTGCTAATGCTGGTCTCCGCATTGGCTGGGACCGAATTTCTTCGCCAGGCTTATGTCGAGGCGGTCCACGAACGATACCGTTTCTACAGCTATGGCGATGCGATGTTGATACTGTGAGAAAGCCTGAAAGTCGTCAAGTCTTCAAGTCTGAAAGTCCCGGTTCATGATCGCCCGAGACTTTAGACTTGATGACGTGATGACTGTTGACGAGGGGTATTACAGCAACTCTCGGTTGATCTTAATATGGATGGTTGTTTTGAGCGATTCTGTGTAGGCCAAGAGTGCGCGCTGCTGTTTCTGAAAGAGGACATCCTGCACGGCGCGATCCTTTGCCGCAGTGGTTTTTGATGGATCCGATTCTGTTTGCCGCAGGGTGAGAGCTTGGGCCTCGGCAAGCTCGGCAGGGGTAAGGGAAACGGCGTCACGGATAATCATCTTGGCTTTGCTGCTCAGGACTTCTTTTGCTTCCATCGCTTCGAATGCTGAGGGCGTCAGATGATTCGCGGCGAGAAGCCGCTGGTAAATCTCTGGATCGAACGCGCCATTCTTTTGAAAATCGGGGATTTGCATGATGACTTCCCGTAATTCGTCGTTACTCACGGTAAGGCCCATGTTTTTTGCGGCAATGAGCCAGGTCCGAGTATCGATGAGTTGATCCACCACTAATTGTTTGATCGTTTCGTCTTTGAATTCTCCGGGCACCTTGTCCTTGTAGAAGCGATAGGTATTCTCATAGGCTCGCCTAAACTCTTCGCGGGATACGGTGAGATCACCGACTGATGCGACGCCGGTTCCGGCGCCAGACTGATCACCGAAGCCCCACCAGCCCATGGTGATGACAAATGCGATGGCGATGACCCCCATGACGGATTTAAGGAGCCAGGGATAGCTATGCGACGCGTTGCGCATCAATTTAAGCATGACAACCTTTCATGACGTTCGTATCGGAGAATACTAACCGGGGATCTATGTAAAGGCAAGAGACGACCATTCCTTTACACGATGATTCCATAATCGTGACAGGGGCGCTGTTGTTGAAGGCCAGAATGTTGACTCGTGATACTCCACTTTTCCAGATAATGTTCTTTGTTTGTGCTAGGTAGTTTGATTTGTTATACTTTGCCACGAATTGTGAGGAGATCCCTTGGCGGAGGAGGTCAGCGGGGTTCATACGATCGATAGTGGGGTCTACCCTAAGGCGCAGGTTCTTAACCGAGGAATCGCCAAGCTGATTGATCTGTTCATCGTTGCTGCTGCCAGTCAAATGATTGGGCCGGTAGGTTTTCTTGCAGGATTGGCGTATATATTGATCAGTGATGGATTTGCCGGTGGGCGCAGTATCGGTAAGCGGTTGATCGGTCTCCAGACTGTATTTCCTGGTCGTCGCGAAGCGGCAGGGTTTCGCGATTCCATTATCCGGAACTTGCCTTTTGCGGTTGCTCAGTTAGCCTTCGCTATCCCCTACGTCGGATGGCTTGTATCGGTTGTAATCATAGGGTTCGAAGCGGTCTTGATTCTCGGGAATGAGCAGGGACGGCGCCTGGGTGACGAGGTGGCTGGCACCCAAATTCTGGATGTAGGTCGATTGGCATTGCCTGACTGAGTGGGTCGTCATCGAATGAGGGGAAGGGAGAGCAATCGTGGGCTTTGGAAGTGATATCTTCGGATGGTTCTCGAATGACCTGGCCATTGACCTGGGAACGGCGTCGACCCTCGTGTATGTCCATGGCAAGGGGATTGTCCTCAATGAACCTTCGGTCGTGGCGGTAGAGAAGAAGACCGAGCGAGTACTCGCAGTGGGTACGGAAGCGAAGAGGATGTTGGGGCGCACCCCAGGCAATATCATTGCCGTGCGACCGATGAAAGAAGGTGTCATAGCCGATTTTGAAATGGCAGAGCAGATGTTGAAGCGGTTCATTCAAAAAGCGCACAACCGCAGCGCGTTTGTGCGTCCACGCATCATCATCGGTGTGCCGTCGCGCATTACGCAAGTGGAGCAGCGGGCGGTTCGAGACTCGGCTGAATTGGCCGGAGCCCGGGAAGTATATCTGATCGAAGAGCCGGTGGCCGCAGCCATCGGCGCCGGACTTCCAATCACCGAACCCTCCGGCAATATGGTGGTTGATATCGGCGGCGGCACGACGGATATCGCCGTCATTTCGCTCGGAGGAATCGTCTATAGCGAGTCCGTCAAGGTAGCAGGTGATCGCATGGACGATGCGATTATGAATTACATCAAGAAGAAGTATAACCTCCTCATCGGTGAACATATGGCGGAGCGGATCAAGTTCGAAATCGGATCCGCCTATCCCTTTGAGGAACGCAAGACCATGATGATCAAGGGGCGCGACTTGATTTCCGGTATTCCACGCACATTGGTGGTGGATGATGCGGAGGTCCGGGAAGCGCTACAGGAGCCGATCGGAACAATCGTCAACGCGATTAAGGTGGCATTGGAAAATACCCCGCCGGAGTTGGCGGGAGACATTATCGATCGTGGCGTCGTACTCACGGGCGGAGGATCCTTGCTGAAGGGCATGGATACGCGCTTTCGAGAGGAGACGAATCTGCCGATCATCACCGTGGACGATCCCTTGACTTCCGTAGTCTTAGGGGTCGGGAAAATCCTCGATGAGTTGGATCTGCTTGCCAAAGTATCGGTGATGTCCCAAGCCAATACCTACCGGTAAGGCTCCATCCCGAATTCCCTTATGTGGATGGCTCACTCTAGTTCTCCCTACGGCGCCAAACGCATCGCGCTAATCTGCTTTGCCCTCCTGCTGGTGGCGCTCTTCCTATTTCCAGGTCAAATCCAAGGACTCTTGCAGTATCTGGGCGGGCCTGTGGGATACGCCGTGGGCATTCCCCTCGAAACTATTGCGTCCATCGACGCCGGCATTGCCAATCGCTGGGAGCAGTACGTGGCATTGCAGGGGGTCAGGGAAGAAAATCAACAGCTACGGAAGGAAATGGAGTGGTTGCGCGGCCAGCATAGCCAATTGCGTGAATCCGCCGCTGCGATAGAGCGATTGACGGCGTTGTTGCAATTTAAAGAGCAGGCGCTTCCCACAATGATCGCAGCTCAAGTTATCGGGCGTGATGCCACGAATAGGTATCGATCCATTATTCTCAACAAGGGCGAAAGCGACGGGATCAAACCGGATATGGGGGTGGTTACGCCAGCCGGTGTCGTCGGGCGTGTTGTAAAGACGACGGGGGTGTCCTCAGTCGTGCTATTGATAACCGATCCAAATAACGCAATTGCTGGGCTTATACAACGGACGAGAGACGAGGGTATTGTCGAAGGCACTCAGCAAGGGCTGGCTCGGATGAAATACATTCCGTTACTGTCTACGCTCCGAGACGGTGATCGGATTGTGACTTCAGGCCTTGTGGGAGGGTTTCCCCGAGGGCTCATGATCGGCACGATCACAAACATCGATAAACAGGAGGGCGCGCTCTTCCAATCTGCCGAACTTATGCCTGAAGTCGATGTCGCCCGGGTGGAAGAAGTCTTGGTGATTCAGACCTCATACGGGCAGTCGACTAAGGTCGCGGAGGAAGCTGATTCAAAAGGGAAGCCCGCGCCGTGAAATTTCTTTTCTACCTGCTGCTTGTGTTGTTGCTCGTGCCCCTGCAGACCACGCTGTTACCGCACCTGAGTATGTGGAATATCAAGCCGGATTTAGGGCTTGTAGCTGCCGCGCTTGTCGGGCTCTTTGCAGGTGAATTGGAAGGCCTTCTCGTGGGGCTATCGATCGGATGGATCCTGAATCTCTTTTCTGCCGGCGAACTGTGGCTCAGTCTTTTGACAAACGGGGGTGTCGGGATTTTGGCAGGATTTCTTGGCCGGCAGTTATCGCAGGTGACATCGCTTTCGATGGGGGCAGGGCTGTTGCTGGTGTCCCTGGCGAGTGGTTTGCTTGCCGCGATGAGTTTCCAGAATCTGGACATGACTCAGATATGGTGGATGATCCAATCGATCGTTCTTCCTCAGGCCTGTTTCGATGGGGCGGTGGGGGCAGGTCTTTTCTGGGTACTTTCTCAGTGGTTTCATGTCACCCGCCTGAGGACCGATTAGCAGGTCTGTGAAGGGCGTGGACAATTTTCGACTGTGACGAATGGCAACAGCAGGTCTGCACGACTCTGAACTTGGTGAACTCCAACGCCGACTGATTATTCTTCGCGTCGGCTTGTTGCTCGTTATGGCTCTGCTTGGACTGCAGCTGTGGAATCTGCAGATTCGAGAAGGGCCCCGCTACCGAGATCTCTCAGAGAATAACCGGACACGTACCGTCATTATGGAGCCGGCTCGGGGGCTCATCTACGATCGCAACGGGGTGTTGTTGGCGAATAATGTGCCCAGCTTTACGCTCTATGTTTCACTTGAAGATGTCAAAGACCGTGAGCTGCTGATCACTCAGCTCAGCAGTATTCTGGGGTTGGAGGAGGAGCTCGTGAGGAAAAAACTCACGGCTCGTGGCAATAAACAGCTGCCTCGTAAGGTGAAGGACCGTTTGACCCTTCGCGAAGCGACGCTGGTCGAGTCCCACCGTCTGGACTTGCCTGGGGTGATGGTGCAAGTCGAGTCTCAACGGAACTATCCCGGCGGAGTGACGGCCTCACATCTATTGGGTTATGTCGGTGAAGTGTCGCCTGATCAGCTTGAGAAACCTGAATTCGCCGATCTGCATCAGGGCAGCATTGTCGGACAATACGGTGTGGAAAAATTTTTCGATCGGCTCGTGCGTGGTCAAGCAGGGCAAAAAAGCATCGAAGTCGATGCAGTAGGCCATGAAAAGCGAACGGTGGTGGTGGAAGAACCCCATTCGGGTGACAACTTATATCTTACGATCGATTCCCGACTGCAAAAAGTGGCCGAGACTCTGTTGGGTGACGAAACGGGCGCGATCGTTGCGCTCGACCCAAGGACTGGCGATGTGTTGGCGATGGCCAGCCGTCCGGGCTTCGATCCGAACATCCTCTCGCGAGAGCTCACATCGAAACAGTGGGCTGAGATTGTACAAGACGAGGGGCGGCCCTTGAACAATCGAGCCTCACAAGGGCAATATCCACCTGGCTCGGTGTTCAAAGTGATGATGGCCGCTGCGGCGTTGGAAACCAATACGGTGACGCCCTCGACAACCATCCATTGCAATGGGGGGTATCAGTTCGGCCGCCGTCTGTACCATGACTGGAAAGCCGGAGGGCATGGTTCGGTGGATTTGCGGCGCGCGCTTGTGCAATCGTGCGATGTGTACTTCTACACGGTTGGGCAGCGGATGGGGATAGAGGCGATGGCCTCCTATGCGCATCAGTTTGGGTTGGGAGAGGAAACGGGTATCGAGTTGCCGTCTGAACGGATCGGAATCGTGCCCTCTGAGGCCTGGAAACGAAAGGCCAAGAATGAGCCCTGGCTGCCGGGTGAAACGATTTCGGCTTCGATCGGGCAGGGGTACGTGAATGTGACCCCTCTGCAGATGGCGAGCTTGATCGGTACGGTTGCAAACAATGGCGTGACATATCGTCCACGATTAGTTCAGGCTGTGATGGATCGTGCGACCGGAGAGCTGAAACAACGGCTGGCAGTATCCTCCCGCACGTTGAAACTCAAGCCTGGAACGTTACCGTTGATTAAAGAGGCGTTGGCAGGGGTGGTGCAAGAGGGAACGGCGACGCGGGCGAAGTCAGCGCTGGTGACGATTGCAGGGAAGACCGGCACGGCCCAAATGACGGCGTTGCGCACCGGCCCTGAGAAAGATATTCCGAAGAAGTTCCGTGATCATGCCTGGTTTGTCGCCTTTGCTCCCGTCGATGCCCCGACGATCGCAGTCGCGGTGTTGGGTGAACATATGGGTCACGGTGGGTCCGCTGCAGCGCCGCTCGCCAAAGAGTTAATTGAGACCTATGTGAAATTGAATATCGCCGCTCCTCCCAATGCCAAGGATGATGCCGTGTCGCAGGCAAGGGATGGCGGAGAGCAGGGAGCAAGATGATCGACCGGGTGTTCATGAGTCGCGGTGTCGATAATTTCGATTTTCGCTTTATCGGGCTGATCTTTGCCATTCTCGGGATCGGCGTCCTATCGATTTATAGTGTGACGCATGATCAAGGGGTGGCGTTCCCTTTTTACGCCAAACAGCTCATGTGGATTGGGATTGGCACAGTTGCGTTCCTGGTCATGTGGCTCTCGGACTATCATCGTATCGCAAGGTTAGCGTATCCTGCCTACGCGGTTATCTTAATTTTGCTAGCGGTGGTGTTGTTCGAAGGCAGGAGTAGCCGGGGGGCGCAACGATGGATTCCGATAGGACCATTTGCATTCCAGCCGTCAGAGTTTGCAAAGCTGATTCTGATTTTGACCTTGGCCCACTACTATTCGCAGGCGCCGCGCCACGGTTGGCTCCAGCGAGTAGTGCTCCCGGGGCTGTTGGTGCTGCCAGGGCTGCTCTTGATCCTGAAGCAGCCTGATCTTGGGAGCGGGTTGAGCTTCTTGGCGGTCTACGCCGCGATGTTGCTGATGGTGGGTATGCGGTCGAAGGCCGTGGGCGTCATTCTCCTGTTTTCCCTGATGTTATTTCCCTTCGCCTGGGAAATGATGTGGGGGTCATTGCATGATTACCAGCGGCAGCGCATTATGACCTTTGTCGACCCGGTCTACGATACGGGAGGCAAGGGATATCATGCCCTCCAGTCTCGGATTGCCATCGGAGCGGGTGAGTTGACAGGGAAGGGGCTATACGGAGGGACGCAAAGCCAATTGAAGTTTTTGCCCGAGGGACATACAGACTTTGTTTTTTCGGTGTTTGCAGAGGAGTGGGGATTTCTCGGAGTGATGGTCCTCTTGCTGTTGTTTGTCGGGTTGATCTGGCTAGGATTAGAGATTGTGGCGCGCGCAAAGGATCAGCTTGGCGCATTGCTCGCGATCGGGATCCTATGCATGCTCTGCTTTTGTGTCGTGATCAATATTGGCATGACGGCGGGCATGTTCCCCATCGTGGGAATTCCCCTCCCTCTGATGAGTTATGGCGGGAGCGCGACGGTGATGACAATGGCGTCGCTCGGCCTGCTGTTGAATATCAAGCGTCGACGATTGAGTTTCTTTTAGCGAGCAGGGTGTTTGCCCGGTCTGGATTGATTCGGGATCGAGGCGAACGATAATACTATTATGGTGCGACCCGTCGAGTCGATAAAATTTCTAGTGGAGGCCGGAACCTGGGGATTTCCCGCGTTCGTCCTGCACATCGATATGATGGGTTTGCTGAATGGAAGGAGCAGGTATGGGAGTGGAAATTGCGATTACAGTCGCGCGCGAGGAGACTCGCGTCGCGGTGCTGGACGGCGGGGTTGTCACTGATCTCTTCGGAGATCGCGCGAAGCACAAGGATTTTGTCGGGAACATCTATAAGGGAAAGGTCGCGAAAGTATTGCCCGGCATGCAGGCGGCGTTTGTGGACATCGGCCTTGCAAAGGCCGCATTCATGCACGTGTCCGATTTGTCGTTGGATTCCGAGCCTGGAGACACGCTTGTCGATGTCGATGAAGATGACAAGGATGCCGATAAAGATGGAGATATGCTCGGCCCCCGGCGCCAAAGTTCCAAGCCGATTGAGCAGTTGCTGAGCGAGGGGCAAGAGCTGATGGTGCAGATCTCCAAGGGGCCTATCGGCACGAAGGGCTCGCGGGTCACGACTTATGTGTCGCTTCCTGGCCGATACCTCGTATTCATGCCTAACGTGGAACATATCGGTGTGTCCCGCCGCATCGCTCGTGACGAGGAGCGGGCTCGGCTCAAGGACATTATGAGGCGAGTGCGGCATCCGGGCTGCGGATACATTGTCCGCACAGTGAGTGAAGGGGTCAAGGAAGATGAGCTGAAATCCGACGTCGATTTTTTGCACGTGCTCTGGCAGGACATCCTGGCGAAACGTGAGCAAAAGGGGGCGCCGGCGTTACTCCATGCCGACCTGAGCCTGAGTTTCCGTGTCGTGCGCGATCTTTTCGGAAAAAAGGTCGATCGGTTATGGATCGACTCGCGCGAAGAGTATCAGGCAGTTCGCGACTTCGTACAGCGATTCTCCCCTGAGCAAACCTCACGCATCCACTTGTACGACAAAGACGAAAGCCTTTTCGATCATCTAGGAGTGGAGCAGGAGATGGCGCGGGCTCTCAGCCGCAAGGTTTGGCTCAAGTCCGGAGGACATCTCGTGATCGATCATACGGAAGCCATGACGGTCATTGATGTCAATACCGGACGGTTTGTGGGGAAGCGCGATCAAGAGGAGACCATTCTTCGTAACAATCTGGAAGCGGCAAAAGAAGTGGCCTATCAGATGAAGTTGCGTGGGATAGGGGGAATTATCATCGTTGATTTCATCGATATGGAGCGAGAGAAGAACCGCGATAAGGTGTACCACGCGTTGCTTGATGCGATGTCGACCGACAAGGCTAGGACCAGAGTATCCAGAATCTCAGACCTGGGGCTGATCGAAATCTCCCGTGAACGGGTAAGAGAGGACCTTCTGCGTTCGCTCTCTGAGCCTTGTCATTACTGCGAAGGGCGGGGCTATACGAAGTCTCCGACCACGGTGGCCTACGAGATATTCCGCGATGTCCGCCGGATCGGTAGCAGCCCCGAGCCGCAAAGGATCGTCATCGGCGCCCATCCGTCGGTCGTCGGGTTATTGCAGGATGAAGAGCGACAAGGCTTGGAGGCAGTCGAGCGCGAGTGCGCCGCGAAAATCATCGTGATGCCGGACGAACACTTGCATTTGGAACAGTACGATCTGGCCGTGCTTTAAAGAATGTCATCTTCGTGCAACAGGACCTATGCAGCCCTTCAGCCGAACGGTAGGTGAGGATCTCTCCGCCGAAGTCGTGAATCCTCCCTCCCGTCAGTCCATGACAAGTCCGGTGTTAGAGTCCTGGCTCCGTCTATGCTCGATCGAAGGGGTGGGAGATCTGACGGTCCTTCGGTTAGTGCGCGCATGGCATTCTCCCGATGCTGTGCTACGTGCCTCCCGCGATGAATTGATTCAAAGTGGATGCAGCCAGCAGCTGGCAGACGCCATACGCCGTAGGCCTGATAGTTCCACACGCCGGAATCTACACCGGGAATTGAAGGCGATCGAGCGGGAACACGTTGACGTGCGAAGTGTCTTGGACCAGACCTATCCAGCCAGACTAAGGATGATTGCGGACCCTCCCCCGCTCTTGTACATCACAGGCACATTGACTGAACAGGATGAGCTGGCGGTGGCCATTGTGGGTGCAAGACGCGCGACGGCGGCGGGACGCGCCATGACCGAAGAGTTGAGCCGCGATTTGGCGGGAGCAGGAATGACAGTGGTCAGTGGACTAGCGCGTGGGGTCGATGCCGCGGCCCATCGGGGCGCGCTTGCTGCGCAGGGGCGCACGATTGCAGTGTTGGGTTGTGGGATCGATCGGACCTATCCACCTGAACACGAACGATTACGCCGACAGATTGAGGAGCAGGGGGCGATAATATCCGAGGTGCCGATGGGTGCGCCACCTCACAGTCATCATTTTCCTCGGCGAAATCGCATCATCAGCGGATTGTCTATGGGCGTGGTTGTGACGGAAGCGGCTGTCGGCAGCGGATCGCTGATTACCGCGAGACTGGCTATAGAGCAGGGTCGAGAGGTGTTTGCCGTACCGGGGTTTGTAAAAGAAGATACCAGCCGTGGGACGAACGCGTTGCTCAAAGAGGGCGCAGCGTTGGTTGAGCGAGCGCAGGATGTCATCGACGCAATCCTGCCGCAGCTGGAACCGGCGCTTCGATTACGACTGCAGCCTGCTCAAGAGAAAAGAGAGCAAAGCCGGCAATTAAGCAAAGAGGAGCAGCGGGTGCATGATGCGTTGTCGTATGAACCTCGCACCGTGGACGATGTGATTGCCTCCACCGGTTTGTCGGTGTCTAGCGTGATTGCCTCGCTCTTGTCCCTGGAGTTGAACCAGCGAATTAAACAACTGCCAGGGCAGCGCTACATACTGTCATAATCGTCGAACAGTTGCATGGATTTGCATTATTTGATACGGATGGGTGTGCAATTCTCATAGCAACCGGAGTTTTTGATGGCTAAAGCACTCATTATTGTAGAGTCCCCGACGAAAGCACGCACCATTACGAAGTACCTTGGGCGTGGCTATACCGTTATGGCTTCGGTCGGCCATATTAAAGATCTCCCCACCAGTAAGCTTGGGGTCGATCTGGAGCATGATTTCGAGCCACAGTACGTCACGATCAAAGGGAAAGCGAAGATCTTGGCGGAAATTAAGAAGAAGGCGGAAGAAGTAGACAAGGTATTCCTTGCACCGGACCCCGACCGGGAAGGCGAGGCTATCGCATGGCATCTTGAACAGGAATTACTGGGTAAACCAACATCTAAGTCTAAGAAAAAGACCGAGGGCAAGATTTTCCGTGTGCTCTTTAACGAAATTACGGAATCCGCTATCAAGCGCGCATTGCAGTCGCCTGGCCAAGTCGATATGAAGTTGGTCAATGCGCAGCAGGCGCGGCGTGTGCTCGACCGGATTGTGGGGTACCAAGGTAGCCAGTTGCTCTGGACCAAGGTGCGCCGTGGCCTCAGTATGGGCCGAGTCCAGTCCGTGGCGATGCGGCTGATCTGCGAACGTGAGCAGGAACGGGAGGCCTTTCGCGCGGAGGAGTACTGGTCGGTAGCTGTCATGCTGTCCGGAGCCAATCCTCCCGCATTTGAAGCCAAGCTGCACAGCATCAATGGACAGGATGCGTCGATTGAGACCGCGACTGATGCGCAGCGCGTCGTCGATGCCATCCAGGGGAAAGAGTTCGTCGTTGATTCGATTGAGCGAAAAGAAAAGAAACGGAATCCCGTCGCACCCTTCATCACCAGCCGGCTCCAACAGGAAGCGGCGCGTAAGCTGCATTTCTCGTCGAAGAAAACGATGACATTGGCGCAGAAGCTCTATGAAGGCATCGAAATCGGGGCGGAAGGCCAGACCGGTCTCATTACCTACATGAGAACCGACTCTCCGCGTATTTCGAACGAAGCGATGACCGAAGCGCGCCAGGTGATTCAGGAGCGGTTTGGCGCAGAATATTTGCCTGCCACGCCAAATTTGTATAAGACACAGAAAGCAGCGCAAGAAGCACACGAAGCGATTCGTCCCACTTCGGCAGCGCGAGACCCTGAGTCGGTCAGGCAATTTCTGGAACCTGACGTCTATAAACTGTACCAGTTGATTTGGAACCGGTTTATCGCGTCGCAGATGGTCCCTGCGATCCTTGATGTGACACGGGTAGAGTCGAGCCCCATCCAGACGAGTGAGAAGTTTATGTTCCGCTCAACCGGCACGGTCGTGAAGTTTCCAGGCCATACAATCGTCTATATGGAGGGGATCGATAAGGAGCTCTTCGCGCAGAAGCAAAAGAGCGAGCAGGAAGTTGAGGACGAGGCAGAGCGTCAGTTGCCGTTGCTTAGCGAGGGAGAGCGGCTGCGACTCGTATCCCAAGAGGAACAGACTGTACCCGGCGTGCTCTCGAAACAGCACTTCACCCAGCCTCCGCCTCGGTATAACGAAGCCTTACTGATCAAGGAATTGGAAGAAAAGGGCATCGGACGGCCTTCTACATATGCGAGCATCGTTTCGACGATTCAAGATCGCAAGTATGCTGAGAAAACGGAGGGGCGATTTGCTCCCACCGAAACAGGACGGACAGTGAACGACTTTCTGATGAAGGGATTTCCTGACCTGATCAATGTCGATTTCACCTCTCATATGGAATTGGAGTTGGATGAAGTTGAAGAAGGCAATAAGCCTTGGGTGACAGCGGTGCGGGAGTTTTACGGGACGTTCTCGACAGATTTGGAGAAGGCCAAGACGATTCCTGGTCCCAAAGACACAGTGGAACCACCGACAAATATTTCCTGCGAGAAATGCGGAAAAATGATGGAGATTAAATGGGGGCGCAACGGCAAGTTTCTAGCCTGCCCTGCATACAAAGACAAGCCCCCTTGTAAGAACACACAGAACTTTGAAAAGCTCGAAGACGGCACCATTAAAATTGTGCCGAAGATTGAGTTGACGACAGATGAGAAGTGCGAGAAATGCAGCAGTCCGATGGTGGTGAAGACCGGGCGGTTTGGAAAGTTCATCGCCTGCTCTGCCTATCCGGAGTGCAAGACTACGAAACCTCTCTCGCTGGGCGTCAAGTGTCCACAGCCTGCCTGTGGCGGCGATCTCGTCCAGAAGCGCACGAAAAAGGGACGTTCTTTCTTCGCCTGCAGTAAATATCCGGCTTGCGAATATGCCCTATGGGATCGACCCATCAACAAGGCCTGCCCGACTTGCAGTGCCCCATTCCTCATTGAAAAGGTCAGCAAGCAAGTTGGACGCAGTGTCCAATGCCGCAGCGAAGAATGCGGCTACAAGGAAGCCAGTTAGTTCGTTTTCTCACACCCACTTCCGACCTATTGAATCCTGACAATCCAGGGTAGTTTCCTGCTTGACAGGGGTGATTAGTTATTTTATTATGATGATAATAGTTATCAATATCGATTCTGTGAGGACATGGCCATGTATATTTGTCTTTGTCGTGGCATCACCGAGAATGCAATAAAGCGATTAGGGGAGGAAGGAGTCCTGTGTCCTAATGCCCTTGCCTGCGAGTTGGGTCTCAACGAGCCGGACTGTTGTGGGCGGTGTCTTAAAAACATTGAGAGGTTGACCGCCATAGCGCAAGGACAAGTCCGTTCAGTCGCTGGCTGACTTTACGGCAGAAGTACTGTAAGCCGAACATGTGGCGTGTTAGCATGATGTGAGACATGCTCGGATGGCTACTGTTTCCATTGGTGAGTTGAGTAAGGAGGGAGAAGTTTATGAAAGCCAAAGAAGGAGTCGTCAATGTTCTGAACAAGGTTCTTACAGCGGACTTGACGGCGATCAACCAATATTTCGTCCATGCCAAGATGTGTGAGAACTGGGGCTATGAGCGGCTCCATCACAAAGTGCGAGAGCGGAGCATCTCTGAGATGAAAGATGCCGATGAACTCATCGGCCATATCCTCTATCTGGATGGTGTGCCAAACGTACAACGTATGAATGCAGTGCAGGTAGGGGAAACAGTTCTTGAGCAGTTGAAGCTGGACTTAAAAGCAGAACAAGAAATGCTCACCCTGTTGAGCGAAGGCGTGGTGCATTGTACAAAGGTGACGGACTTCACCACGCGGCATATGCTCGAGGATATGGCCGAAGACGTGGACGAACATATTGATTGGATCGAAACCCAACTGGAAACGATCAAGCAGGTGGGAGTAGAGAACTATCTCGCCGAACAGATCAAAAAAGAGTCGTAAGGCGTTCCTCCTGTACTATCTCCCGATGAATTGCCATGATTAGGCCCAGGCAAGGTGGGGATCGTGAAGCAATTGTTCTCCGGCTAAGGCGTTATCTCCGGGCACTCCTATAGGTACAACTGAAACAGGAAGAGGGCGAACACATGGCTTCTCCCGGCCGACGAGGAGAAGCAGAGACGAAGATCCCCGACGACATGAAGAAATGCGTTGTGACGACGATAAAATGAAACCATGGTGGGTTGCTAGTGTCTACCGTAAATTAAAAAAGTTTCGCTCGCTGATTTCCAGAAGATCTGCGCACAGGATAGATTTCTTGAGCTGACACAATGTCTCGACTAACTCAGGGTCGAATTGGGTTCCGGCTGCGACGCGGATAATCCTTAACGCAACTATATTTCTAGTAACGCGGTTCGATACTTCTGAGATGCGAATGGCATCGAAGGCGTCGGCAATGGCGAGAATCCTGGATCTAAGCGGGATAAACGGCCCTCTGATTCCGTAGGGATAACCCGATCCGTCCCATCGTTCATGGTGATGGGCGATGAGAATCGATGCCTCCCTCAAGAAATAAAATGGCTCAAGCAGAGTCGCTCCAAGCCGGGGATGATTCTGGATGGCGACGTAGGCCTCAGGATCGAGCGAGTCTCTGCTCTCGGCAAGGTGGGCCGGGAGCATCAACAGCCCGATATCGTGGATCAAGGCGGCGAGTTTCAGGTCATGCAACTCACGGGGAGTCAGGCCGACCGCTTGCCCGATCAGCTCTGAGGTCGCGGCCGTTCGTCGACCGTGGCCTGCCTGCCAGGGGAGTGCCCGATCCAACTCCTTGGTTACTTGCCGCACAAGGATGCTTTCGACGTCATGGCGTGATGCCAAAGGGAGCGCGAGGCGATCGATCTTCCGGAGCATTGCCTGTATCGTGATGACTCCAGTGTGGATCTGCTCACAGATATGCTGTCCCATCAACATTCCTCCAATATAAACAAAAAGCCCAAGACCACTAGGTGATCTTGGGCTCTGGGTGAAACCTCTGGCCTCGGTCTGTGTCGAGCGTCAGTGCGCGTTAGTTCATTCTTCCTTCCCGTGCTTCCCAGCCATCAGCGGCTGGTTCAAAATCCACATTTCGTAGAGAGGGATGACCATCATGATGAGAAAGCCTACGGTCATGAGGGTATCGCCCGTCAGCATGGTTAACACGAACACCGGCGAGACGTAGCTGATGAGCCAGGGAGACACGAGGTCGAGCGTTACCCCACCGAATGAGATCCAGGTCGTCACGACTTTCAGCCGGTTGCTGACGCTGGTGAGATAGAGCACATGCACCAGAATCATAAACACGACCGGCATTGTGAAGAGGTGGAAGTGTGTGATTTCCGCCAGCTCTCTGAAGGACATCGGCTCGCCGAAGGTGGCGTCCGATCCCCGGTAGTGACTGGCAATTCCCTGTGGCGATAGTCCCGTCATGCTATGGGCCCAGAAAAATGAGAAGGCAAAGCCGGCCAGCATCAAGAGAAGAAAAAATGTGTAGACCAGACGGATGTGACGATCCGAGTCCCGGAGACGGAATCGAGTATTGAAGTTGCGCATGGTTGAGAATGTTGGCTGCCCCTACTAGTTTCCGAAGATGGAGCCAAGGATCCCTTGTTCAGATTTCTTCGCGGCTACCGTATCGCTGCCGAGCCCTGCCGGCTTCAAATAGAATTCATCGACGAGGACGAGCACGCGTTTGACGCCGGCGCTGATCGAACGAACTGACATGGTCGCGCCGCTAATGTTGATGATGTCCTTATGAATACGGATGGGATCGGAGACTGTCTTACCTTCATACTGCGCATTGAATCGTTTCTTTCCGACGTCGCTTCCCCTGGCCTCTCGATACACCAGAAGTTCCACGTCGGAACAGGCGCCTGTTGCATCGACGCCGACCATGTAGGTCATGTGTTTATGTTTCCCGATGGTGTTATGGATCATGGCATAGCCGTCGATTTTTCCGCCGGTTTCACCGATGTACAGCTCGAACGCAGTTTCAGGGAATTTCCACCCAATCTGCTGCTCGATCGACACTTTCTTTTCTTGCGTCAGCCGAATGACCTCTTTGCGGACCCGTTGCGACTTCGGCAGGACCGTCTTCACGGCCTCTTCTTCCGACATGAAGACCTCGGCGTGATTGGTCTCTTCCTCTGTGAGGTAGCGTTTCAGGTCGCTATCCCAGATGCGCTCGGCGGCGAACAGGTCGGTGGCCGATACAAGCCCGATCAATATCAGAAAAGCGCTGGATCTTACGTGGGCGAACATCCGTGCTCCTTTAATTTCTTGTCGAGTCGGTTTTGGATATCGTCCATGATTTCCTCTGAAGGATCAGTCGAGGCCCAGCCAAACATGCGCGATCCGCCTCGGAACACCCAGCGTTCCCGCGTTTCGATAAAGCTGATCTTGGTGACGTCGTCGAGTCGTTTCACGGTAAGGGTAAGACGGGACCGATCTTTGCTGTCCTCCAAGTCGCGTTGAAGGGCGCCAAAGGTCCGTCCCGGCATCGGGACTTCAAGCCAGCCGGTTTCGATGAGACCGGCGTCTTTATTCTTTGTAGTGACGGGGCGGTCTTTCACCGCCGCAAGGGCCGCCTCCCAGGCATGGTCGTAGTTGCAGACGGCAAATCGTTGTTGCATACCGCTTGTAGAGGCACAGGCGGTCAGCAGGCCGATGAAGAGGACCACATTGAGAAGCCGAACATACATTGAAGCGACTGTTATCTTTCAATTGGCGGTTCCCCGCCGGATCGGCAGGGAACCGCTGAAACACAACTAAAAGTATGTTGCCATTTGAACTAAGAAACCATTTCCATTGATCGGATTAGTGGAACCGGCAAAGTCACCGCCGTTAACGAGGCCCTGGGCATTTTTTTGACTATTGAATTGCCAGTCGAACTTGAACACGGTGTCCGGGATTGGTCTAAAATTCAACCCAAGTGTCAACCGCTCCAACTCACGCCGATTCCCTGCGGTAAGGACTTTGGTTCGATCATCGGTGTCGGTATCCACTTGCTCCCATCGCACGACCGCGGTGAACGTCGAGGCTTCTGAGAAGTGGCTCGGCGCCCATTTTTTCAGGAACTCCGGCATGAAATGATAGTTGCCCTGCACATAATAGCCCTGCATCCCTGCGGGCCCGGTTCCATTGTTACTGATTCTGGACCAAGCAGACTCACCGATTACTTCAAATGGCCCTCTTTGAAGAGTCCAGTCGAGCGCGAAGATACTGATGCGTCCAGTCCCGACCGTCGCCGTTGACGGCTTGTAGATACCGTGATAACCGGACCCGGCGACTTCGATGCCCAGCATCGGGCTGAAGGCGACGCGGCCTGCAACGGCCTTGTTATCGTCTCGGTCACGGGACACGCTGCCTCGTGCGTTTCGCACTCCCAAGTCGGTGATGGTGCCTGTAGTCCCGTTCATGCCGTTGAGCGCGTAGACTTCATAGTTCAGCTTGGATAGGGAGGAAGGATAGAGGCTGCCGTAGATGCCCGCCCCTGCTTCGAACCAGGTGCTGGGAATAATAATCCTCGATACCATCGGCCGATCGACCAGGTCGTTCAACGGTGAATCATGCAGCAAGTTGAACTTGCCGACCGGCACCAGTAGGATACCGGCACGGGTATTGATGGCCTCGTTGACCAAGTAGTCTAATTGAGCGAACTCGACCTGGATGGAGCCGTCGGAGTTCGTGGTTGTGCTTTGTCCAATTGGTGCATTCGGTCCGCCACGTTCGATTTCGATTTCAGCCGCGAACTTGATACGGTCGGTGATGTCCGCGTAAATAAACGGCACCAATCGTTGCTGGCCGAATGAATTACGGCTGGGATTATCGAGATTTTGACGCGAAAGATTGTTGTACATCACATCGACATAGCCGCCGATGATCGCTTTCGGCGCGCTCAGGAACGGTTTGGCATAGACCAGTTTGCCTGATCCTGTTGATCCGAAGCCTAATGGGACGCTCTCCTCCCCCTTACGTTCAACTCTGATGTCGACAATTGGTCCGGATGGAATGGGATACTGAACGGCGCCCGGCTGCCCCGATTTCTTCTCCATGGCTCGTTCCGCTGGGCTCTCGCGCCGTTCATGCTCCTGCATCCGCTTGTTGACAGCGTCGTCGACCAATTTCTGTATGTCCTCCGGGGTCATGTTTTCAGCCCAAACCGAAGTAAACGGTAAAGCTGCAATGACAAGAGCCCCGAGGATTGACCTGATCTTCATCGGTATCCTCCAAGTAGAGTAAGGTTGTGGTCTGACTCGGGACTCAGTGGTCTCTGGCCTTTGTGAAACAATCGTTCGTGCAAAAGAACTACGCATCAATGCGGTGAGTGCCTCCTTTCGTAAGCGAATCATGCTGTCACGGAGCCCCAACCTTCGATGGAAGAGAAGGGGATGACCACGATACGTTTGCAGCGCTTGCACTTGAGCTCCAACCCTTGTCCGCGCACCTTCGCAATCAGTTGACCGCATTCGCAGCGGGTTTCGCCGCAGTCGGCGGAATGGCTACGGGGAGATGTCGCGCTGACCATTGTGTGAAACGTCCTGTTCAAATGAAATTGAGAACGATTATTAATATCCTGATCGACCTTCAAAAGTCAAGTCCTCGTAATGGTGCTCAACGGCAGTGTATTAGTCGTGATCCTGCTCTATAATTCGGCATCGCTCTCATGTAGGGAGGGAAAGAGAAGTGTATGTATTTCAACCTGTTCAATCAGTCATTCCGCATCCGAACATGCCTCATGACGCTGCTGTGCAGCGCTGTCGCTGGCTGTGTGGGGATGCCCACTGGCCAAGAATCAGCCGTTGTCACCAGGGCCCAGATGCAGATGGGCACGCTGGTGAAGATTACGGCGGTGGCGCGGAGTGAATCTATCGCGCAAGCTGCTGCGACCGCCGGGTTTACCGAGATCCATCGTCTGGAAGAGCTCCTGAGCACATGGATTCCTACAAGCGAGCTTTCTCGCGTGAATTTTTCGGCGGGCGGGATGCCGGTCTCTGTGAGTCCGGAGACGATGACGGTCGTTCAAGGTGCGCTCCAGGTTGCGGAGATGACCGGTGGCGGATTCAATATTGCCATCGGACCGGTGGTGGATGCCTGGAATGTAAATGAAGGTCGACGAGTACCGACTGAATCTGAGCTGGAGGATCTCCGCTCCTTGGTCGATCTGAGGTCCGTTCATGCCGATGTGCAGAAGCAGACGATCTATCTTGAAAAGACGGGGATGCGGATTGATGTAGGCGGGATCGGAAAAGGTTATGCGGCTGATCAAGCGGTGATGGCGATGAAGAAGGCCGGAGCGGTAGCCGGAGTCATAGCCCTCTCTGGGGATATTAAAACATTCGGGCGGCTTCCTGGCGGGAGGAAGTTCCCTGTCGGGATCCAGCACCCTCGTAAGGAGGGTGAGGTTCTTGCCTTCATCGATTTGGAAGATGAGGCGATTTCAACGGCCGGTGACTATGAACGATTTTTCGAACGAGACGGTGTTCGGTATCATCACATCCTTGATCCGAAGACGCTTCAGCCAGCTCGCAGTTGCCAGAGCGTCACGGTGGTTGCCCGTGAAGGCATCTGGGCAGATGGACTGGATACAGGCATCTTTGTCATGGGTCCGGAGCGAGGAATGGAACTGGTCGAACAGCTACCGGATATCGAGGCGATTATCGTCGATGCCAACGGTCGTTTGTTGGTATCTTCTGGCTTGAAGCAGCGAATTCGCTTTCCCTAGTAGTATATGCCCCGTTGACGTTACGGTCTATCGATCCAAGTGATAGTTCATCGGAATCTTAAGCGTCTTGCGGGCCTGTCCCAATGAGCGAGGTAAGTGGAAGGGGCCTGCTTCCCGCATAGTTTCAACGGCAGCCTTGTCGAGAGCGGAATGCCCGGAACTTTGAAAGACTTCCACTTCACCAATGCTGCCGTTCTCGTTGATCACGACTTTCAACACGACTTTCCCTTCGGCTGGTTCCACCCGAGCTGAGGCTGGGTAGCGCTTTAACTCTTCCACCCGACGTAACACTATTTCAGAAAGCCAACCGTAGTCACGTTTCGACGCAACATTTGATAGCGCCGGAGAGATGGCTGCCACTTGTGTTGGCGACTGACTAGAGGCTGTGGTCAGGACATCAGATTCCCCCGATGAGTCTGTGGGTGTGCCGGCTGGTTCCACTATGGATGTGGACTCGACGACCATTGGCGCTAGAGTCTCATGTCTGGTCGGTTCAGCTGGCAGTGTTGTGTGAGTCGTTTGGCGTGCAGAAGTTGTGAGTTCTGCCGGGGGTGGCGCGGGAGCTTCAGTTATGATCGGGGTGGTGATTCGCTCTGAAATTGATGGAGTGACCTGTTGCGCCTGAAGTTGGGGCGACGAGAGTGTTTGTGTCGGTGTAGTCTGCTGCGCGGGAGATAGGGGAGTTGAGGTCGTCGAAGGATCTGATTGGGCCGGGTATTGGTTCTGGGTCGGCGCCGTAGACTGAAATTGCTGCGTTGGCGACACCATAGCCACGTTCCACTTGAACGCCTCGTCTTTCGGCATGATAGTGACTTGCTGCATCAGCAGGATTGCCGCAAACGCGACGGTGCCGTGCAAGAGGATGGAAACGAGCCATCCTTGAGCGTGAGCTTCTTTAGGGCCTTCCGCTTGGTATGCCTCAGCAGCGATCACAGTCGAATGACCTCCAAGCTGACCTGTTGAAATCCCAACCCACGCACCTCATCCACTACAGACACGAATCGTTCGAGCAGAGTGACTTTATCCGCTCGCACGACGACCGACGATTCTCGAGGCTCCGAAGCCAGTGCTCCCTGGAGCCCTCCTTCAGGGACAGCGCGGTCGTTGAGAAAAAGGGCTCCGTCCGCAGTCATGGTGATGACAATGGGGGCCTCTTTGCGGTTGCCGACTTCCTTCGCTTTTGCCAAATTGACCGGAATTTGTCCGCTGCTGATAAAGGTGGCAGTGGTCAGCACAATGACCAGCAGAACCAGCATAACATCAACGAGGGGAATGACGTTGATCTGATCAATGTCCCGCTGCATGCAGCTCCTTATGTCGGGCCAGGAGTTCGGCTACTTTCCGCCTGAGTACGTTGTTCATGACGACACAGGGAATCGCGACCATCAGTCCGACTGCCGTGGCTTTCAGAGCAAGGCTGAGCCCAATCATGATGGCATTGACGGCCATGGTACCGGAGGTTCCCATGGTATGGAAGGTGAGCATGATACCGAGTACGGTACCCAGTAGCCCGATATAAGGGGCGTTTGCGGCCACTGTACCGATGATGACCAGGTGTTTGGTCAGAGTCATCTCCAATCCCAGACTATTGGGGTATTGAGCGAGGTCGACACGACGATAAAAGAGCCACCGTTCCACTGCGATGGCCACGGTCCAGACGCTAAGTGCCAATAGGAGTCCTATCACCCCATAATCGACCAGATTTTGCAGCGCGTTCATAGCCGAAGCCTCAGTTTCCTTGTAATCCACAGAATCGGTGGGCTAGAGATCGTCGTGAGTGTCTATCAATGCCAGATCATGAAAAAGCCTGTCAATGCCTTCATGCGATCGGTTGGACTGGCTGTTGGGCCTACTCGGTTGATTTCTCTTGCCGAAAGAGCACGGTATGGGTTGCCATGACCCGAAGTTCCACGGTCGTGCCTGCCTGATAGACGCTGGTGGAGCCTTGGCTGCTATGGACGATTTGGCCGGATGGGAGACTGACGGTATAGAGGTTTTCTGAGCCATGAAATTGGCGCGAGAGGACGCGTGAGCGGGCGCCTTCGGTCGGGACGAGGTGAATGTCGTCCGGCCGAATCATCACGACCAGGTTTGTGCCGTCTGCGCAGTCGATGGTGTCGGGGAACTCTCCCAATTCTGTGTGGACCATGCCTTGGGACACGGTTCCAGGTATGAAGTCCGCTTGACCGACAAAGTCGGCGACAAAGGGCGTGGCCGGCATGTGGTACATCATCTCCGGCGTATCGCACTGCTCCAAACGGCCTTGGTTGAGGACGGCGATTCGATCGGCCATGGCAAAGGCTTCGTCATGATCGTGGGTAACGAGCACGGTCGTGGTCTTCGTCCGTCGTAACAGGTCGTGCAATTCTTGGCGCATGCGTCCTGCCATGTCTGGGTCCAGATTGCTGAACGGCTCGTCGAGCAGCAGCACGACAGGATTCTGGACGAGGGCACGAGCGAGGGCAACCCGTTGTTGCTGGCCGCCCGATAATTCGTGCGGGTACCGCCGCTCGAATCCCTCCAGTCCCGTGAGACGCAGCATCTCCTGAACCCTCGTTGCCCGTTCGTTTCGGTCAAGGTGGTGGAGTCCGAAGGCGATGTTGTCCTGAACGCGGAGGTGGGGAAACAGCGCATATTCCTGAAAGACCATTCCGACGTGACGATTTTCCGTAGGGGTCATCATGTCCGGTGACGATACGAGTTGGCCAGATAAGAACAATTGGCCGGAACGAACCGGTTCAAACCCAGCGATTGCCCGCAGTATCGTTGTTTTTCCGCATCCCGAAGGGCCAAGCAAGCAAAGAATTTCCCCTTCTTTCGCTGCGAACGAAATCTCCTGGACCGCGGGGCGACCGGTTTCATAGGCGCAGGAGACTCGGCGCAGTTCCAAGACCGATGTGGCAGGGGTAAAGAGGTTGCCCTGGAAAGTACTTTCCCCTGAGGGACGTGGCGCGGTTGAATGGTCTGAGATCACAGATTCAGGGTCCTTCCTCTAGGCTGCGCGCCAATCTTTCGAGACCAACAAGGCTAGCGCCGGGAGACTCAGTAACACAATAAGGAGGGCAGCGGGAGCGGCGAGCTGAAAATATTCCTCGCTCGCTTCCATCCAGACGCGAATAGCCAAGGTGTCAAATCCCACTGGCCGCAACAGCAGCGTCGCAGGCAATTCCTTCATCGTTTGCAGAAACATCAAGACCCAGGCTACGACAAATCCGTTCCGAACGAGCGGCAGGGTAACTCGCCGCCAGGTGGCGCGCATGCCAAGGCCCAGCGTGCGCGCGACCTCTTCCAGATTCGGCGACATCTGCTGCAGCGCCGGCTCTAGCGATTGGAGCCCGGCTGGGAGAAAATGAATGATATAGGCTACGATGAGGATCAGCACGGAGCCATAGACTACCGGGGCCAGTTTCGTGAAGAGGACGAGGACGGCCAACGCTGCCACTGGTCCTGGAAGCACGTAGCCTGCATAGGCTGCTTGCAGACAGCCCAGATTCAACAGGGTCGGGCGGCGGCTGGCAAGGTAAGCAAGTGGCAAACCGATCAACACGCCGCCTGTAGCGGCGCTGGCTGCCAAGATGCCGCTATTCCAAATAAACCCGAAGAACCGACTATCGATCGTGGCCAGTGCATCGGGCGAGAGGCTCCATTGAATCAGCAGCACGGTTGGGATTATGAAGGCCGCGCCGACAATCAGTCCGAGATAGCACGTGACGGCAATGGAGCCAAGCCAGCCAAATTGGCGCCGTTGTGGCGCCCGGTAGCGGCCGGTAGTCTGATAAAAGCGACTCCGTTGCCGAAACCACCGTTCAGTAATCAGGAAAATCAGCGCGAGCACGACCAGTAAGAGGCTTAAGATGCTTGCTGCCGTGTTGTCGGACCGTCCGGTCATCTGCTGAAACACGGCGTAGGTGAGTGTCTGGTAACGAAGCAATGACACAGCGCCGAAGTCCGACACGACGTACAAGATCACGAGCGCAACCCCGGCGGCAATCGAGGGGCGCATCAGTGGCAATGTTACACGCAAGAGGGTCGAGAGTCGGGAGACGCCGCTCGCCCTTGCCACCTCTTCAAACGACACGTTCATACTGAGGAGGGCGCTACGGCTCAAAAGATAGACAAAGGGAAAGGTGTCCAAGGCCATGACGATCGTGGCGCCCCAAAAGCTATGGGGCGAAAAGATTCTTGCCTGTGGCCCGGCGACGAGTTGCCAGAGATGTTCGACGGGGCCGCCAAATCCCAAGAGATAGGAAAATACATAGGCCAGCACATAGGTCGGCATCGCCAAGGGAAGGACCAGGGCGCCTTCCCAGATCCTGCGACCAGGAAACTCGACTCGTGTCACCAGCCAAGCAGTCGAAACACCAAGCATGAGCGTAATGACCGATACGCTGCCGGCCAGTGAGATGGTGTTGAACAATAGTTCGGGAATGCGAGTCGCCCACAGCCGGCCCCAAACAACCGAGTCAGCTGAGAGGGCTTGGACTGTGACATAGCCGAGCGGAAGCAGGATAATTCCGGCGCTAGCTAACGCAACGAGCTGTAATGGTGAAACAAATAGCTGGCGAAGCGTGCTCACGAGGGTCCCTTCGAGTTACCGGAGACCCACTTGTTCGATCAGGGTGAGGGTCGGTTCACGCAGTTCAGCCAGTTTAGAGAGAGGAACCAGTGCCGCGCGGAAACTCTTTCGCTCAACGAGCGCAGGATCCGCCTTGACGTCCTGGTGGAGCGGATATTCTTTATCGAGCTCCGCGAAAAGCTTCTGACCCGCTTGCGCGACCAAGAATTCCACGAGCAGCTTGGCGGTATCGAGACGTTTGGTCGTTTTGATGATGCCGACGCCGGCGACGTTCATGATCGCGCCCATGCCGCCCTCTTGCTGATCGGGCATTATCACCGCAACCGGCGATCCTGGCTGAGCGGCCAGATGGCGGTACACGTAATAATGATTCACGATACCCAGGGCGACTTGTCCCTTGGCGACGGCATCCACGATCTGTGAGCTTTTCTGGTAGACCTGGCTGTCTGCATTGGTCTTAAGGCCTTGCAGGAACTGCTTGGTCTTCTCGTCACCGTAGGTGGCGCGGATGACCGATACGCCCGCTTGCAGATACTCGCTGCCGGAATTCGGAATCGCAATCTTATCTTTCCATTTTGGATCGGCGAGGTCGAGGAGGGACTTGACCTGGTCCGGTTTCACCATGGTGGTGTTATATACGACGATCCAGAATCGTCCGGAGAGTCCGACCCAGGCATTATCCGATGCGCGAAACTGGGGAGGGATGGCCCGTTCAACTTCCCGCATATTCAATGGGTGGAGAAGGCCAGCTGCTCGGGCCAGTTCCAAGCTGCCGGCATCGTTGGTAATGAACAGGTCTGCCGATGTGCGATCGCCTTCAGCCTTCAGCCGATTGACCAATTCCGTGGTGCCTGACGACAAGAGATTGATTTGAATGCCGGTACTAGCTGTAAAGGCATCGAGCGCCGGCTTGATGAGCCGTTCCGAGCGACCGGAGTAGATCGTCAATGAATCGGCGGCTTGGGCTGAAGGCACGAAGATGGTAGCCGAAAAGAATAAAAGAAGAGTTGCGAGGATCGTCCGGAGCAACATCGGGAGGAGGGTTACGAATGACATGGGAGTGTCCTCATGAAATTGAAATTGATAAGCTGTCTCAAAATGATACTAAAAAAAAGCCGTCACGTCAATGACGGCAGCGAGAACAGAGCCCGTATAGCTCAAGTCGGTGGGTATTGATGGTAAATCCGTTCTTAGCGGCCACTTCTTCCTGGAGCCGTTCAATTTCCTCATTTTCGAATTCCACGATCTTCTCGCAGCCAGTGCAGATGAGGTGATCGTGGTGGCCCTTGTGAGACACATTGTCGTATTTCGTCTGAGAGCCGAAGTGCCGGGCTTGAGCAAGACCGGCATCGCAGAACAAATTGAGCGTCCGGTAGATGGTCGCGAGCCCCAGATGAGGGTCTGACTTGGCCAACTGATGGTACATGGCCTCTGCGGTAATGTGCTCTTGCCGAAGGAAGGCGTCCAGAATCAATTCGCGCTGGCGGGTGAGCTTGAGCTGGTGCTTGCCCAGGTGCTCCTTCAGTGCCTGCATTTCTTTCACATGAGTATTTGCCAAGATGGGCCTCCGATGGGGCTCATTAAAGACGAAACTGTCCAACCGGTCAAGGGGGGGCCATACACAGACGGGGAATTGACGGAGGTCTCCGGCGCTGTCTATAGTGCGGCCACCCACAAGGGAAACCATCTTCACGACTATTCGGAATGCGGAAACCCAACCAGATTGCGGTAGACCGGGCGCTCCTACTCTATGTCTTGCATCTGGCGGAGCCTCATGGGCTGCTCAGCGATGTGAAGCTGCAACAACTGTGCTTTCTGTGCGAGCTGCAGATGTTCGGCAAGGGATTCAAAGGATTTCACTTCGAGTTCTTTCGGTTTGCCTATGGGGCCTTTAGTAAGGATCTCGACAACGACCTCATGTCGTTACGGCGGAAAGAACGGGTGGAAAATTTCACCCTGTCCGATCAGGCACGAGAAGAGATCATTCCGTTGTTGGAGCGAGGCATTGAGGGAGTGGAGGCGAACGAGAAGGTTGCGGAGATCTTGAAGGCGGTAGTGACGGTATACGGGCCCCAAGATAGCGGGGCGATCACTCAGTCGGTCGAGTCAGTCGAATTGAGTACCCCCCAGCAACCGGAGTTTAAAATCCCGATTCGCGATATCGTCTTCCACACGACCATTTTAGTGCCGTCTCGTATCGAAGCGTCGGCGGAGTTCACGTTGCCCGCTGCGAGCTTGGCGAAGCTGAATCAGGCGATGGGATACTGACTCAGGCTAAGAGCCTGAGAGTCCTGAGTTTTGAGTTATGAATTCTGAGTTGATTCGCTACTCAGAACTCAGAACTCAGAACTCAGAACAGCTCCCCCCTACAGTCCGTAGATCTCCCCGTATTTTTTCTCAACATACGTTAAGAACGGCTCCGGGTCGAGGCTCTTTCCTGTCACTCGTTGGGAGAGGTGATCCGGGGTGAACATCCGGCCCCAGCGATGAATCTTCTGTCCGAGCCAACGCTTCAGCACCATCAATTGCCCTGCCGCAATTTCATCTTCTAGATGGGGGATCTCCAGTTTGGCCTGTTCATAGAATTGAACGGAGTAGAGATTGCCAATCGTATAGGTTGGGAAATAGCCGAAGGCGCCAAACGACCAGTGGACATCTTGCAGCACGCCTTCGGCGTCGTTGGAGGGAACAATGCCCAGATACTCTTCCATTTTTCGATTCCAGATCCAGGGCAAATCTTCCGGACGCGTCTTGCCTTCGATGAGATCCTGCTCGATTTCAAACCGCAGCATGATGTGGAGATTGTAGGTGAGCTCATCGGCTTCGACCCGAATAAGCGATGGTTTGACCCGATTGATGGCTGCGTAGAATTGTTCCCCATCGAGGGCGCGCAATTGATGATGAAAGGTTTGCTGCAGCATGGGGTAAAAGAATCGCCAGAACGATCGGGATCGGCCCACGCAGTTTTCCCACATGCGCGACTGGCTCTCATGAATGCCGAGCGAGACCGAATCGCCCAGGGGCGTACCGAAGTAGACAGGATCGAGGCCCTGGTCATACAGGCCGTGGCCTCCTTCATGGATGCAGCTGAACAGGCAGGATTGGAGATCGTGTTCATGCACCCGTGTGGTGACTCGCACATCCGTCGGATGGAATGAGGTGGTGAAGGGGTGTGCTGACAGGTCCAGGCGCCCCCGCTCGAAATCGTAGCCCATAGCAATCAAGACCATCCGGCCGAATTCCAGTTGGCGCGCCTGATCGAAAGTGTGAAATAAAATCGAATCGTCGATCTGAATCGGGCTCTGCTGAATTTTTTTGAGCAGCGGCACCAGGCGTCCCTTGACCTGGGCGAACAACGGGCGCAATGCCTTGATGGTGGAGCCTGGCTCGTACACATCGAGTAAGGCGTCGTAGGGCGAATCACGATAGCCGAGATACTCGGTTTCTTCTCGCTTGAGCGACAGGATGGTGCGGAGATTCGGGAGAAATTGCGAGAAGGACTGATTTTCCTTTGCCTCGGTCCATACTTGTTGCGCCAGCGAACATTCCCGGCTGAGTTTGACGACAAAGTCTGAAGGCAGTTTCTTTGCTCGGCTATAGTCGCGCCATACCTCGCGGAGCAATGACCGGGAGGGTTCGTCCCAGGTCTCCCCAGGGCTATCCTGAATCTCGCCGGTCTCTGGGTCGAGCCAGGAGGCGAGTAGCCTTTCGGTCTCGGGCGAGACGAGTTTTTGGTGCGCGATGCCTTGGAGCGTCGAAATTTGTTCGGCGCGGGCTTCACCCCCGCCGGCAGGCATATAAGTTTCCTGATCCCACGAGAGGAGAGCCACCGCGCTATTGATGCGCTGGATCTCCAAGAGTCTGGTCGTCAAGGCTTCCACCGTCTTCAGGCTTTTCACAGTAGGGTATTTCCTCCGGGAATCGTCATGTTATGATCGCGCCGACTTGCGACTTGTCTCGTAGTGTACGCAACGAAGCATCATTTTTCAAACCCAGGGTATCCCAGGGTCAATGGATAGACTCCTAGCTGCAGAAATCGAGACCTATGCCGAGACCCATTCCATGCCGGAGTCGGACCTCTGTCGAGCCTTGAGGGAAGAGACTCAGCGGTGCATGGAATCCCCGCAGATGATCGTCGGGCCGCTCGAAGGGGCCTTTCTGAAAATGATGACACAGTTGGTGCAGGCCACCAGGGTGTTGGAGATCGGCATGTTTACCGGCTATAGCGCCCTCTGTTTTGCAGAGGCGTTACCGGCGGAGGGGACCGTGCTTACCTGTGAGATCGATGAGGAGTCGGCGGCTCTCGCTCGCCAGTATTTCACCCGCACGCCGGTCGGCAAGAAAATCGAAATTCGTATGGGACCGGCGCTCGAGACAATGCGACACCTCACAGGGCCGTTCGATCTTATCTTCATCGACGCCGACAAGATCAACTATGTAAATTACTACCGGCGCTCGATCGAGTTGCTGTCGCCGCAGGGAGTGATGCTCATCGATAACGTTCTGTGGGACGGGGAAGTGCTGAAGCAGCCGCCGCCGGACGAGAAAACGGCCGCCATTCAAGAACTGAATCGAGTGGTCGCAACCGATCCGCTGGTCACGGCGGTACTCGTCACCATCAGGGACGGGGTGTTGGTGATCAGACGGGCTGCGTAGAGCCAGATCGAGGCAAGTTGTTAAGCTTCCGTACTTCTTTGCATGCAATCTGCTTTGGCAGGGCAGTTGCAGTTATCTTCTGTGGCTAACGGAGGAATGCAATAATTCCCATTCTCCATATTAAACATATACGCATATTCCTTCTGGTGAATTGACCGGACCGTGGCATGAGGATACACTCGCCCCTTGAGAACCATCGGATACCTCCGAGTCAAACTCCCTGAATGTTTTGAATCAGTAAGGAGTCGGGAAAGTAGTTCGAGTGGATGTCAGAGTAGCCGGGGGTAGATTTTCTAATGGCTGAGATCTGCGTTGTCTATCTCTCGGACGACGAACCCATCGTTGAACAGCTGGTTGCCTTGCTTCGAAGAGATTGGGATGTTTGGTGGGCCCGAGATATCGCCCATGGAGATTGGGAAGAGGTTGTTCGAAAAGAAATTCCTAAGTCGCTAGCTCTTGTCCCTGTGCTGTCCCGGCACACTCGAGGTGAGCGCAAGAATATCCTTAAGGATGAAATGCAGCTTGCCAAATCCCACAACAAGCCGATACTCCCTTTTGTAATTGGACCCGGAGAGATGCCTTTGGGATTTGGAGGATTGCATTACACGAAGGCTCATGATTGGAATGGCAAGGATACAGACCGAGGTTACCAACAGCTTAAGGCGAAGATAACTAAGACAATAGGAAACGGGCGGAACGCACTACGAGGGACTGAGCGGGCGAAACAGCTTGTCGTGAGAGGGAAAATCCTTCAGCTCCCTGCTTTTGTTTTTTCGCTCTCCTCCCATGAAACTCAAGTAACCCCGAAGGAAGGCGCTCCCTTGCTGCACTTCCTTGAGCCTGGGGCGGCGCTTGTCTCTGCCTATGATGCGTGGAAGTACTACTCGCGCGATCGCCTCTTCAACTCGATCATGACCAAAATTCGTGAGTCTCAGGATGTCTTATTCCTCGATTCTGGCAACTATGAGGCGTACCGGAAGAACGACCGCTATGCACTCAAGAAAAATCCTAAGGGCTGGCACAAAGATGATTTTCGAGAGACTGCCTTAAAGCTGAAACCTGACCTGGCGTTCTCTTTCGATACGATCAACCCAAAGGGAAAACAAGACGAAATTGTGTCGCAAGTTGTTGCGACTTTTCAGGCTGACGACCGGGCAATGTCAGAAAGAGATTTTTCGCTATGCCCAATCATCCATCTTCCTAAGGGAACCCGTGCCCAGAATGCGGCCGGTATTGTGGCAGGCGTTGCTCGTGAGCTTGATCCTCTGATGCTTGCTATCCCTGAGCGAGAATTGGGTGATGGTCTGTTGGAGCGGGCCAGAACGGTTCGGGATATTCGAAGAGCACTTAATAGGCTCGGAAAATATCACCCTCTCCACCTGCTGGGTACAGGCAATCCTCTGTCCATGGTCGCCTTGGCAGCCGCTGGTGCCGATTCCTTCGATGGACTTGAATGGTGTCGAACCATTGCTGATTATGAACGGGGCTACCTTTTTCACTTTCAGCAGTTCGAGTTTTTCAGTGAGATTCGTCTCCATCGAATTCAGGACCCGCGCATTCGCAATCTGGTCGAAAATAAAAATGTTTCGTACAGTCTGAAGGCGTTGGGATTCAACATCGATTTCTTTAAAGACTGGACGCGAAGTATGCAGAACATGATTCATGGCGGACAGATTGAGCATCTCCTAACGAGTGTTCCATATATCGGACCGCAGATATTCAAGGAACTCTCAAAATGACTTCTTTCTCGTCTGTATTCACAGCTCGGCGCTTTGATAGCACGGTCCGTACACTTTGTCCGCTCATAGAGAGCGAAGTTTCAAGGCATATGACTCGATTCATTCGCGAATACGAACTGAGACGGGAGTTGGTCGGCTGCATCCTCGGTAGTCAAGTCCGCTACGAAATGGCGGTTGAGGCAGTTGAGAATCTAGAATCTGCGGGACTTCTCGATGATGCATATTGGTGTCAGCGGAATGATAACGAATTTGAAGGCGGTGTCTTTATGGTGCTCGCTGGTCGAAGTAACGCTTCTCGACACAAAGGTAGCTATCGATTCCCTGGTGTTCGAGCCAAGCAGTTAGCTCAAGTCAGGAGTGCTTTGGCCAGGGCTCCTATTCTGAGCAGACTCGCGGTCAGCAGTTGTCCCTCGTACCTGCGACAACAGCTCATCGAGGATATCTCCGGAATCGGTCCCAAGCAGGCCAGCATGTTCCTTCGCAATATTGGGAAAAGCTATGACCTCGCTATCCTAGACACTCACGTCCTACAATTCATGTGCATGCAAGGCCTTTTATCAATAGAGGATGCTCGCATTGGCACGATCAAGGAATACGAGAAAGCGGAGCGGGTTGTGATTCAGTACGCAGCAAGTATTGGCTATCCAGTGGGGTATTTGGACTGGGCCATCTGGGCTACCATGAAGGCAGCACGGGAGCTTGAGCCATGAGCATTGTGACATTAGTCTCAGGCGGTCTGGATTCTACGGTCATGGCCGTGCTAACAAAGGAGGAAGGATTAACTCAATTCCCGCTATTCATCGACTACGGGCAACTGGGCCGTGACAAGGAACTTCAAGCTTGCCGGGCAAACTTCAAACGGCATGGCCTGCCTGAGCCAGTGATCGCTCCGCTGAGCGGTTACGGGAGCCTCCTTTCCTCGGGGCTCACCGATCAGAACAAGCACATTCTGATAGATGCGTTCCTCCCTTGTCGCAACCTTATGTTCCTCACCGTGGGTGCGGCCTATGCGTTTCAATGTGGCGCCTCTGCCGTAGGGATAGGGCTACTCGATGAAGCCTTTAGTCTGTTTCCTGACCAGACCAAGGGTTTTCTCTCTGATGCCGAAGCGCTGCTATCGAGAGCGCTGGGCAAGTCCATCAAGGTGATCACTCCTCTGATCACATTTTCAAAAGCAGAAGTCTTGAAAATTGCTAAGGCCAAGGGAATAACTGGAACGTATTCATGTCACGCCGGAACGGAGACCCCCTGTGGTAAATGTGTGGCGTGCCGCGAATACATCGGATTGGAGGTGTAGCCATGGGAGGTGGCGGAGGTGGCTCAAGCAGCATCGGAAATATTCAGTCGCTGGTGGACAAGGCTAAGCAGGAACTGAGGAAGAGCGAACAGCAGGGAGAGAAGAGGAATGTCTTTATCAGCTTCGCCTATGAGGACATCAATGAGGTGAATCTACTCCGCGGTCAGGCAAAGAATGAGAACTCCCCCATTGAGTTCAACGATTGGTCGGTTTCAGAACCGATCGACAGCGAGCGAGCCCCTTATATCAAACAAAAAATAGCGGAGCGAATCCAGCAGTCGTCGCTAACCGTGGTGTTTCTTTCCAATGCAACGGCGAAGAGTAAATGGGTGGCATGGGAGATTGAGGAAAGTCTCAAAATGGGCAAACAGGTTCTAGGCGTTTACCCCAAAGATAACAAGCCAGCTTCTTTTCCAGAGGCCATTAATGCGAATAAGATTAAATGTGTGACATGGCCAGATCTGGCAAGCACCATCGCGAAGCTTAAGTAAGTGAGTTGCTGATGGTATCCCGGTTGAGCACTACGCTGTCGCGAGCCGTCGATCGTGTTTTTGGATACGATTTTTTCCTTTCTTACTCCCACAAAGATGGAAAGAATTATCCGAGGCTTCTCAAAACCAGGCTTGAGCAAGTCGGATTCAAGGTGTTTCTCGACCAGACTGAATACGTCCCGGGAGACGATCTACGCCGCGAGACAAGACGACAGGTTAAGAAAAGCCAGAAGCTTGTCGTGATCGCCAGGACAGACGCGCTAAAATCTGTCTGGGTGAAACGCGAGGTGGAGATCATCTTGGCCAGTGGGCGCACTCCGATTCTTATCGATCTCAACAACAGTGTGGAGCGCGCATCACCGGATGCGGAACTGGCGATGCTTGCGCGCGAGCATCATTGGTTGCGCCTTATGGAGACGAGCACTGATCCCGACGGAGTTCCAACGGACTATGCAGTATCGGAGCTAATCCGTTCGTTCGGAGTAATGCGTCAGGACGTCAAGCGCCAGCAGATCTTGGGCGTAACAGCGGCTGGATTCGCCCTTATTGCCATCTGGGCAGGGTATCTTGCATGGCTGTCGAATGAACGGCGACAGGAAGCCGACATGAGGCTCGCCACCACGCTCGAGACCGCCACGCGGTTCGTCAACCAGACCGTGCAAATGAGCGACAAATACGGTGTTCCTCGAGAATTTGTCCTCCAACTCCTCAAGGAGCCTGAGCAGGTTTTTCTGCAACTTGCGAAATCAGGGACTGACACGCCCGAGGTTCGACAGCGGCGGGCTCAGACCCTGCTTGATTTCTCCGACAACTACGAGGTGCTTGGCGACTCAGATCAGCGACTGGCACGAGCGCGCGAAGCGAAAGCGATTCTTGCGGAGCTCGTCAGCAAGCATCCAGACAAAGTAGACTGGCAGCTTCGTCTCGCGACCGCGTCCAGTAAAATCGGGACTGCACTGCTGTTTCGCGGTGACAGGTCTGGTGCCGATGCAGAGTACGAGGAGGCGCTGCGGCTGCGCAAAATGTTGGCGGAAGCATATCCAGAGGATCGCAAGGTCCAGCGTGACTACTCGGTGGCGCTGAACCGTAAGGGGGAGATACTAATTGGGCTTGGCCGCTATGAGGACGCCCGAGGCTATATCCGTCGGGCGCGTGATCTGCGCAGAAGCCTGTCAGGCGTGGATCCGGAAAACCGCGAACTGAAGCGCGATATTATCGTGTGCCAGATATGGCTCGGTGACAGCTTCAAGGCTGAGCAGAGATTTGCAGATGCTCGTACGGAGTATCTGGTGGCACTCGAAATCGCAGAGAGACTTACGCGAGAGGACGAGACGAGTAAGAATGCGGCACGCGATTTCACCGTGAGCCTGAACAAGATCGGCGAGACGTATCTTGGTGAGAAAGACGCTGCGAGCGCCAAATTTTACTATGAGCGCGCACTTCCAGTCCGTAAACGGCTGGCTACTGACGAAAGCAATCGCGCCGCGCAGCGGGACCTTTTCGTGAGCTACATTCAGCTCGGCCACATCGCGTTCTCTGGGAAGCTGACCGGCAAGGCACGGAGCTATTTCGGCAACGCACTTGAGCTTGCCGAAAGGCTGTTCCAGAAAGATCCGAATTATGCACATTGGCAGGCCGATGCAGCCGAGGCTAGAGGTTGGTATGGAATGGTCGCAGAGGCTGGAGGCGAGACGATGATCCGTCAGGCTATTGCACAGCTCGATGCCATGCGTAGAGAGGGCAGACTCGTTGCGGATCGTGAGGTGCTGATTACACAATTCAAAGGCATCGTGGCAGAACGAACAGCCGATGCTGGACAAGACAAGCCGCCAGCCTCAATACCGCCGAACCGCTGACTGTCGGTGGAAATCAGGTTGGAAGCGCTGTTTAGTGGTCTTGAAAGCTGTGGCATCGATACGCTTCAGAAAAACTAGGAAGCTTGCATGATACCCCATGTTTTTGTCGCGATGCCATTCGGCTTGAAGAAAGTCAGACAAGACAACGAGATTGATTTCAATCGCGTCTATACCGAACTGATCAAACCCGTGCCGGAGTGGCACGAAGGATAGCATAGGGTTAGGGAAGGTTTGATTAATTCAAAGTTCCAGGCAGTGACATCGTCGAATTCCCTGTGTTTTGAAGGTCGGCTGAGCGAAATCTTGAATTATTCAGACCTTCCTTAGATTGATATGGTGGCGGTACTGCGCAGCACTTGCTGAATGCAGTCCACCTTGCCCGGGCGATGATATATGGCATCTGTTGCCCTGATAGATCCATGCAACCATTACATCTACTAATCAGTGCTGCACCGAATTGACGAGAAATTGTTAGAAGGGTACACTCGCGTCGCGAGAGTCTTTGGATGCCTTAGAACCTGGGACCGAAAAGAAGTTGAGGAGGTAGTTGCACCGGCTGAGATTTTGCGTGCCCCATCCATTGGAAGACGAGCCTGTTGTTAATCCGCTCAAGTAGCTCGACCATGCTGCCACTATGCTTCGTGCTCATGCCCTTCGGGAAAAAGCCAGCTGGCGATGGCCGGTTGGTGGATTTTGATTCTATTTATGAGTTGCTCATCAAGCCTGCCGTGGTGGCCGCGGGCCTTGAGCCGTTGCGTGCCGACGAGGAGATGACCGGTGGCGTGATCCACAAGCCCATGTTCGAACGGTTGATTCTCTGTGAATACGCGGTTGCAGACCTGACGACAGCCAACGCCAATGTTTTCTACGAGCTGGGATTGCGGCATGCCGTCCGACCAGCTAGCACGGTGCTGCTGTTTGCTCAGGGAATCGGCCAATTGCCATTTGACGTTGCGCCATTACGCGCCATCCCGTACCAACTCGGCTCTGACGGCAAACCAGCGATGAACGATACGGACCGTGACAGGCTCACTACTAGGCTTCATGAAGCCCGCGAGGTCAAAACAGACAGTCCCGTTTTCCAACTCGTGGAGGGTTTTCCCGACATCCAGCGTCTCAAGACTGATGTGTTTCGCGAGCGTGTCGAGTATTCCAGCACACTTCGACAGAAACTGGCGCAAGCTCGCAAGCAAGGCGTTGAGGCGGTTCGGGCTCTAGAGCGAGAGATAGGGCCCATACATGATGTTGAGGCAGGCGTGGTGGTCGATCTGTTCCTTTCCTACCGTGCCGTGAAGGGTTGGGGCGACATGATTGCGCTGGGCCAGGAGATGTCGGCGCCGTTGGCGGCGACGGTTCTCGTGCAGGAACAGTTGGGGTTGGCTTTGAACCGGGCCAATCGTGGCGAAGAAGCGGAACGAATACTGCTGGCTCTGATTGAGAGTCGCGGGCCGAGCAGCGAGACGTTCGGCATCCTTGGCCGGGTGTACAAGGATCGGTGGGAAGCAGCTCTGAAGGCCGGCGAGAAGGTCCTCGCACGCGGGCTGCTTGAAAAAGCTATCGGGGCCTACCTCAAGGGGTTCGAAGCCGACTGGCGCGACGCCTATCCCGGAATCAATGCCGTGACGCTCATGGAACTGAAAGAGCCGCCCGATTCCAGGCGCGACCAACTCATCCCGGTCGTCTCATACGCCGTGGAACGTCGCATGGCTTCCGGCAAGCCAGATTATTGGGACTATGCCACCCTACTGGAGCTGGCGGTGCTCGCCAAGGATCAGAACAAGGCTGAGTTGGTGCTTGCCAACGCACTTGCTGCAGTGCGCGAATCCTGGGAGCCGGAGACCACCGCTCGGAATCTCAGGCTGATTCGTGAGACTCGCGAGCGTCGCAAGGAGCCGTTCCAGTGGCTCAAAGAAATTGAAGAGGAGTTGGAGTGTTACCCCAAAACGGTAATGCGTGATGGCGAATAATTCGCATGCATTATTTTGGGATATATGCGTGAGAAGGAGAGAGCTTGTTGTCGCTATGGATAGGAGGTTCAGGTCACGATGAAGGTTTTCCTAGGATTTTCGTTCCGTGACGAAGACAGGGAGATTGTGGGGTTGGTGGATCAGCTGATAGCCAGTCATCTTGTTGAATTGAAAACAGGAGAACGTTTGGGAGGGGATCAATTGACTCCCGCTGTCCAACGGCGCATCGAGGACAGTGATGCACTCGTAGGTGTCCTTACCAGGCGAGACAAAAGGCAAGATGGGAAGTGGACAACGCATCAGTGGGTGCTCGATGAGATCGGGTGGGCTAGAGCAAAGAACCGGAAGGTAATCGCTTTAGTGGAGCAGGGCGTCGACATAGGAGGAATGTTCCTATCCCATGAACACATTTCCTTGGACAAAGGCAATCCCATTCAAGGCTTGATGGCACTTTCTGACACCATCGGTCTATGGAGACGGGAGCTAGGTCGTACTGTGAAAGTCCAAATCTTGCCGGTTGCGATTGCGCAAAGAGTGGGGGATGGCGGTAATGGTGTACGGTGCCGCCACCGCCTGTGGTTAAGGGGGGCGTCTTCATCGTGGTTGGATTTGACTCCTGTGCCTGAAGCTGGAGGCACGTTTGTTTTCGTGAATGGCGTACAAGATGAGCACCTTATCCAGCTGCAAGTTCAACAGGATAGCAAGATGTGGCAGTCCGTGGCCACCTCACAATGGATTCAGGTGACGATGAAGTCCGGAGGTGTAGGCCTATGACAATACAGATTAAACAACAAGCGGTCCCTAAAGGTAAGGATTGGTGGGAATGGTCGGTGTGGCTCGAGGGGGCCAAAAAAGAACTCGAGGGCATTGATCATGTTGTATACACACTCCATCCAACCTTTCCCAATCCTGTTGTGCCGGTTACCAACCGGGCGACAGGATTTCGATTGGATTCCTCTGGGTGGGGAGAATTCACTATTTACCTTCAAATCAAGAATAAAGATGGCTCGACGAGCAAGCGACGGCACTACCTGAAGCTTATTGATTCAGGTATCAATATGGCCAGATCGAATCAAAAGAGCGGAAAGCTCTCTTCGGCGAAGGAACCGTCACGTCGCACGGTTTTCGTTTCCGGCGGCACAAGAGATTTAGATGCCGTTCACGCAGTTCGCGAGGCGTTATCGGGACAGGACGTCGAGGTCGTGGGACCGCAGGATGTCAAGGCTGGACAGCAATGGCAAGGAACCGTAAGCGACATGATTGCACGAGCTGACTCTGCTGTTTTCGTGATCTCTGGCCGACCGAATCTTTGGATGAACGAGGAAATTAAAGCTGCCATCAAAGTGGGTGTGCGGCATATTCTTCCCCTCGTAATAGGCGCGAACGTGGAGTTGCCTGATATTTTGCGAGACATCAATGCTGTCCGCGTTGAGAATTCGTCGGATGTGGCAAACATTACAGAGACGATCCTTAAACAATCGCTGGGGAGGAAATGATGCTTCGTCACTATTGCTAGGGGCTAAGCATGCATGGAGGAAAATGATGGCTATCGCATCGAGATCGGCTCTCAGAAATGGAAGCGTGTGTTTGGGACTGTTTGGTATGTTCTTGGTGATGGGCTGTGGGCTCACGATTCAGCAAAAGGGGGCAGTGAATCAATTCGCCACTGCTACGCGTGACCTATCCGTCTCAGCCCAGGCTGAGTTTCAGCGGAGCCGTCAAGATGTCGTCGAGATGAATCGCTTTCGGCTCGAGCTTGGTGATCCGATGGCCGACGTGAACAAACTGGATTCGTTGCTAACCCTCGATCGAACCCGAGATCGTATCATGGCTCTTCAAGCTCTCGAAGACTATGGGGGATTGTTGAACAAACTCGTTGGTATTGTTCCTGAGGGCGAACTTCTTGAAGCCAGCAACACTTTTGTCGGAAGCCTTAAGCAAGTCAAGGGGGTGCAGTTGACCGACCAGGAAGCGGGAGGGATCGGAAAGGCCGTGGCCGCAGTCGGTGGGCTCTATGTTGAATACAAAAGAGCTGCGGCGGTTCGCCATGTGGTGGAAACGACACATGCACCGGTTCTTGCCGTGATCGATCTCGTGAAGAAAGACTTCGATCCGAACTCGGATTTCTGGAGTGCAGGTTACCGGAAAACGGCAGTAGACTTAAGTGGTCATGCGGAATCCCTTGATCTCCTATATCCTCCAAAGGATCTCCTGTCTAAGCAGAGCACCCAGCGGGCCAAAACCCTTGCTACCGAAAACATGAACAGATTTAGCGCTATCTCCGTACAGATCATGACTCTTGTCAGCACACTTGCTGAGGCACAAAAAAATCTTCGTCTTGTGCTGAATCCATCCGAACTCAATGTTCAAAGTATCGACCATCTTGCAACACAAGTTCGAGATTTCAAAACCATCTACGGCCTTCTACGAAACGAAGCGCCACGCTGAGCAGGAGGATGACTATGCCCACAAGCCGCAAGACACGGAAGCGCCAAACTGCCACTCGTAAACGGAGTCTGAGCCGAGGACTTGGTGAACAGCGAGGGCTCGGACAACTTTTGCTCGACACTGTCGAAAATATCATTGAGTTGATGAGGCACACTCAAGATCCAGACCGTCTCAAGGAACTGAACAGCAAAAGAATCGCGCTCTCGAAGGAAGCTGGCCGACTCATTGATGCCACCCTTGATGCATCGAGTGCCGAATATCGGTCTGCTACCTTCGCACTGGAGGAAGCCGCAGGTACGATTCGTGGAGCCATTAAGGGACTTGAGGCAGTCAAGGATGCCATCCTGAAAGCGGCTAAGGCGCTGGAACTGATTGTCAAGGTGGTATCAATCGCGTAACGCTCACTCTCTCGGTGAAAGGATCGTTATATGGCAAAGCGAGCTGTGCTCATTGGTATCAATCGGTATCAGATCCCCGGATCTGATCTGAGGGGTTGTGTCAATGACGTCAAGAATCTCCAGCAAGCGCTCACCACGTACTATGGATTTTCAAACCAGGACATTGCGTCCCTCACCGACCTGAAGGCGACGAAGAAGGCCATGCAGTCGGCGATTAAGAAGCTGGTCACCGGTGGAAAGAAGGGCGATGTCCTGCTTCTACACTATTCAGGCCATGGGGCGAACGTGCCCGACGACAATGGTGATGAAGCGGATCACCGAGACGAGATATTGTGCCCAACCGACCTCGATTGGAATGACCCATTGCGTGACGACTGGCTCCGTAAGACATTCAATAAACTTCGATCGGGGGTGAGCCTCACGGTGATCATGGACTGCTGCCACTCAGGAACCAACACTCGCGTGTTCACTCCACCGGATGCTCCCATAAAAGAACGGTTCCTCCCCTGTCCGTTAGATTTGATGGCCAGTGAGTCCGGCAGGAAACTGCGTGGAACGCTTCGCGGTCAACTGGGAAAAGCTCCGCGAGGGCGCAAAAGAAAGAGCGATATCGTCCACGCCGATATTCAAGAGCTGCTGATCACCGGCTGCCGTGATACTCAGACCTCCGCCGATGCGCAAATCGGTGGCACCTTTAATGGTGCCTTGACCTATTACCTGGTCGAGTCGATTAGAGAGACCAAAGGCAATCTAACCTACCGAGAGCTGCATCAACGAACCGTCGCGAAACTCAAGAGCAATGAGTACGATCAAGTTCCGCAACTGGAAGGGCGACGTACGTCCTTTGATCGTCCATTTCTCAGTTAGCAGAGCTGTGCGATGACGCTATGACATTCCTGATGTTCGTCACCCATCCTTACTGCCTAAAGGAGTTCCCATGAGTATTCAGCTGCGTATTGCCGGTCGGCCGACGTCGCCAGCGGAAGCAAGTGCAGCCGTTCGAGGAGATTCTCTCTCCGGACGAAGAGAGCAGCCCGATACGCGTCTGCTGGATGCTGTGGACGTGCTGGGCGCGTTCGAGATGTACCCGAAAGATCGTGCGGCATCGGAGAAGCCAACGATGCTTGAAGCCGAAGACGATGACTTGATTGAATTCGTGCTGGAAGATGGCATCTCTGTGTGGACGTCGGTGGCTGCTCATCGAGAACGGCAACGCCGATTGAAGCCCGGTGTGCAGACGGCGAAGGAGCTGGATATCGACTTGGTTATCTCCACGCCCGCATCGAGCAGGGGACTGGTGAGCGATATCGTGACCGGCGCGGTACGAATTCTCCGGCTGAAACGAGACGAGGTGTGGGAACAAGCAAAAGATCCCACGCAGTGGCCGGCCTGGATAAAGCCGTACGGGGTGGCGACATTCGAGAAATTGGGGGCGTGGCTGACGGCCAAGTTGATCATCTGGTTTATCGAGAGAAAGATTCGTCCTGAAGAAGGGCTCTATCGGTGGGTCAAGCCATCGGCTGAAGACGGCCCTTCGCTCATTGCTCCAGGGAGTATTCCCTCCGATGCACATGTCCTTCTCTTTATTCATGGAACGGCCTCCAACACCATGGGGAGTTTCGGCGCGTTGCATACCGACGAGGCCTCGTCTGAATGGGACACACTCACGCGAACATTCAAAGATCATATTTACGCGTTTGACCATCGCACCTTGAGCCAGAGTCCAATCGACAATGCCGTGATGCTGGCGAACGCGCTTCCGGACGGCGCGCAAATTTCTCTGGTGTCACATTCACGGGGAGGGCAGGTGGCCGACCTGTTATGCCTACGAGAGTTGTCCTCCGAGCAGGTCAATCGGTTTCATCGAGAAGGCGACAAATCTCGCCAAGCAGATGAACATGACCGTCGACAGCTGGCTGAGTTGGCAAAGATCCTCCGTAAAAAGAAGTTTCGGATCGTGCGGCTCATTCGGGTAGCCTGTCCGGCTCAAGGGACATTGCTGGCCTCGGAGAATTTGGATCGTTTTCTCTCTGTGTTGACCAGCCTCATCGGGCTGATTCCTGTCGTGGGGCAGTCCCTGATTTACCAGGTTGCAAAACGCATCACGCTCGAAGTGGCTAAAAGCCGGTGGGATCCTTCGGTGATTCCAGGGGCCGAATCGATGGTTCCGCAATCGCCGCTCGTCGCATTACTCAATGCTCCGGACGTGCAGGGAGGGGGAGCCCTTGGCGTGATCGCTGGGGACATTGAGGACGTGAGCTGGTTCAAACGGTTGGGCACATTCATCACCGACAGGTTTATATATGACAATCAAGACAACGATTTGGTCGTCAATACCAATTCAATGTTTCAGGGAGTGCCTCGAAGCGCAGTCTCTCGATACATTTTCGATCAGGGATCCGATGTCTCCCATTTTCGATACTTCCGAAATTCGCGCACGCGTCATCTGTTGGTGCAGTCGATTACGAACGCAGGGGAGCAATGGCCTGCGGAATTTCGCTTGCTCGATGAAGCCAAGGTTGCTCCGGTTCCCATGCTGCGTTCCATTCAAACGAGATCGGGGGCGAGCCAGCCTGTTGTCTTCGTACTCCCTGGAATCATGGGATCGGAACTACAAGCCAACGGCGACGATGTCTGGCTGAGCTATTTGAGCCTCTTCCTCGGCCATATCGACAAGATTGCGGTGGATGCACCTAATGTGGAGGTCAATGGCCTCGTCAGCACGTACTATCGTGACCTCTGCAATTATCTGGGCGATACACATGAAGTCATTCCCTTCGGCTACGATTGGCGTCATTCAATTACACGCGCCGCTTCTAAGCTGGCGGACGAAGTGAAGAAGGTGGTGGCTCGGACAGGTGAACCAATTCGGTTCATCGCCCACAGCATGGGTGGTCTCGTGGTACGGCGGCTCATCAAAGACTTTCCAGATTTGTGGGAGACACTGTGCAAACGGGAGGGCGCTCGATTCGTCATGCTGGGGACGCCCAACCGCGGGTCCTATGATATGGTGGAGTCACTGGCTGGCATGGCGAAAACTGTCAAACAGCTGGCCTTGCTCGATGTTACCCATTCGATGAGTGAAATCGTCGCGATTGTGTCTGCCTACCAAGGGGCGCTGGAGCTCTTGCCTCAAGATGAAGGGGAATATTTTACCTCTCAAAAATGGACGGAACTTCATCCGCTGACGGAATCCAAAGTTCAGATCAAGCCCCAAATACTGCAAGATGCCAAGGCCGCGCTTGCCGATCTTCCTGAACGGATTCCCCATGCGGAGTGCGTGCGTTACGTGGCGGGGTGGGCGCCCAAGACCGTGTGTGGAGTGAAGGTCGAAAACCAACGCCTCTCCTTTCAGGCAACGACGGCGGGCGATGGCCGTGTGACCTATAAAGCGGGTCTGCTTCCGGACATTCCTGTGTGGTATGTCGATGCCGAGCATGGCGACTTGGCGGACCACAAGCCGGCGTTTCCAGCCTATCGCGACTTGCTTGAGCGAGGCGTGACCAATCAGCTTTCTACCACACCCTTGAGCGCCGACCGAGGCGGCGAATCGATCTTCGACTACGAGCATGAACCGGTGTTGTACCCGACAGCATCGGATTTTGAAGCAGGCCTGCTCGGGAAGCGGCGAAAAGCACTGAAAGTACGCACTTCCGAGAAGTTGCAGGTGTCGGTGCTGCACGGCGATCTGATTCACACCAACCATCCTATTCTGCTCGGTCATTACCAGGGCGACACGATTTTCGGGTCTGAACAGCTCGTGGACCGTTTTTTGGTCGGAAATTCTCTATCCCAACGCTACAATTTGGGCCGTTATCCAGGGCGAACGGAGACGGTTGCCGTTGTGCTGACCCAGCCAAACGACGTTCAAACAGCCTTTCGTATCCGACACGGGGCGATCGTGATTGGCCTCGGCAAATGGGGTGAATTGACACCCTCGGTGCTCACCCAAGCCGTGCATCATGGCGTGATGGAGTATTGTGTGCAATTTGCCCAGTGTTGTGGTTCGACGGAAGCATCGACGATCTCGACCGGTCTCACCATCAACAGTTTACTAATCGGATCCAATACGTCGGCGAACATTGCCGTCGAGGATTCGGTGAATGCGATTGTACGAGGAGTAATTCTTGCCAATCGCGCCCTGATGGAACAGAACCATGCGTTTCCGAGAATTACACATGTTCAGTTCATTGAGCTGTATCTGGACGTGGCGATTGATGCGGCAAAAACGGTGCATCGCCTGGCCAAGCGCATTGAGCGTGACCTTCAGGCTGAGATCGACGTGGCGACGTGGTTGAAGAAGGGGATTGGGGGGCGGACGAGGTATGTCCCATCGAGTACGCGGGGCTATTGGCGTCGCTGGACGGTCTCTGCGGTTCATGATGCCCCGGCTCCTGCCCCCTGCATCCTGTCTCCGGTGTTGAAAGATCGGCTCCGCATAACCCTTCAAGACGAGAAGGTCAATGATCCCAGAGTTCTGAATGCTCTCCTAGATTTGGCTTTCAAAGACGATGGCCCCGTGCGTCGCCATCCGCGCAAGCTTCGTTTTCTTGCTCTGTCGGATCGCGCCCGCGCTGAAGTGATTGTGGAGGAAACTCAACCGGAATTGATCGCTCAGCTCATTCAGCGTTCGATCACCTCCACAGCGTTCAGACGGGATATCGCCAAAACGCTCTTTGAACTGTTGATCCCATTGGATCTTAAGGATAGCCTCCTCAACCAAGACCGTGTGGTATTGGTCCTTGACGACGTGACAGCAAACTATCCTTGGGAACTAATGATCGACGTTGACCAGCCGCTGTGCATTCGGATCGGTATGGTTCGGCAGCTGGAAACAGCCGACTACGAAGAGCGTATCCGAGATACGACCGCAACCAACGTCTATGTGGTTGGAAACCCCCTTACTCCTTCCAATTATCCGACGTTGCCCGGTGCTCAGAAAGAAGCAGAACTTGTCGCGTCATTACTGAAGCCTCACTATGCCGTCAACCATTCAAGCCAACGGCTTGGCGCCCTCGAGGTGCTCAACCAGCTCTTTGCCCAGCCCTATCGGATCATCCACATCGCCGGGCATGGCTCTTACAACGAAGCGGAGACCGAATTGTCTGGGGCGAAGGCTGGTGTGGTGCTCGACAACGGACTCTTTCTCACCGCGGCGGAAATCGCCAAGCTGGACCCGATTCCGGAATTGGTGTTCTTGAATTGTTGCTATCTCGGGCAAATTGGCGGCACGGCTTACAATAAGATGGCCGCCAGCATCTCGCGCGAATTGATTAGAAAAGGCGTGCGTGCAGTCGTGGCAGCCGGATGGCCGGTTCGGGACGATGCGGCGCTCTGTTTCGCGCAAGTATTCTACAAGAAGCTGCTCGACTCTCAGCCGTTCGGTCATGCGCTAAAGGAGGCGAGGCAACAGACCTGGGCCCTCTTCCCGGAGTCCAACACCTGGGGGGCCTACCAAGCCTATGGGGATCCGGATTTCCGATTGAGGCAGAATCATGACGTGCAAGTAGACAACGAGGACGTGACCGTTGCGGCGGAGGAGGTGCTCATTGCCTTGGATGATCTCGAACATCAGAGCGGTGAACCGGATGTGGCAACACTCCAGAATAAACTCGACGACCTAAAAGGGAGATGCGCAGTCGATTGGCTGAAACAGGGAAATGTTCAAGAGCAGTTAGGGAAAGTCTATGGCGAGCATGGTCTCTTTCAGGAGGCGGTCGCGCACTATAAGAAGGCCGCAGAGAGTGAAGATATCGAGAATCCGGCGACGTGTCGGGGGATCGAACAGTGGATCAATCTTGAGGCGCGGCTTGGCAAGAAGATCAACGACAAGGCGAGAATTAAAAGAGCTATCAAACGGGGCCTGGATTTACTCAAGATTGCAGAAACATCCGAGCGTTTGAGTATCATGGGCAGCGCGTACAAGAGACTGGCAGAGCTTGATGAAGAGCCGAGTGAGATCACGACGAATCTGAAAGAGGCTGCTGCGTACTATCAAAAAGCAGCGGAGAGACAAGAGCAAGAGCCATTGGCAGATCCGTATCCGATTATGAATTGGCTGACGATAGAGGCACTTCTTGAAACATCCAAGGTGCCGTACGAATCGTGGTTGTCGAAAGCCGAGATTCTGGCACGGCAGCGTTTCCAGGCGACGCGCAAGGCGTGGGATTTGTTTGCCGTAGCGGATATCGAAGTTCTCCGAGCCATTCAGAATAAAAAAGAGTCGATAAAGAGCGCTGGGCTTGTGGGTAAGTATCGAAAGGTCTTTACCGAGTCGGCTGCGACCCAACGAGAACAAGATTCAGCTCGCAGTCAATTAGAGTTCATAATCACGATGCGGCAGAAATTGTCTCGCTCTCGTCGCCAAAAGAGGGCGGTCGATTCGATCGGTGACGCACTGACCGATATTCGACATCATCTTGAGAAGTCGAAGCCCCAGGCGAAACCCTCGCCGATCCAACCAAAAGTAACCAGCAAGCCCTCCCCCACAAGCAAGGCACCGGCGAAACAGCCTTTGCAAAAGAGTTCCGTGCAAGAGAAAAAAACGCGTCGTCCGAAGCGTCACAGGAAGGGATAGGCGCGAAGAGAAGGCTTGGTAAATGGGATCTATAACAGAGAATGCGAAGATCTCAGATGGCGGCCTTCAAGTTCAGAGGTGTCTGATTCTAAGATGGAGTACGAATGGAACCAGTCGATCTGTTTTACAGCTATGCCCATGAGGATAAGTCGCTACGCGACGAACTCGCGGGGCACCTCAAGATTATGGAGCGCCGTGGCGTGATTCGGTCATGGCACGACGGGTGTCTGACTCCCGGTCAGAAATGGGACGACGAGATCAATGCGCAGTTACAAGCCGCAGACCTCGTGCTGCTGCTGGTTAGCACGGACTTCATCAACTCGGACTATATCTGGGGCCACGAGTTGGACGTGGCTATGAAGCGGCATGCGAATGGGAAGATAAGCCTGGTTCCGGTGATGCTGCGCGCCGTGGATATTACCGGCGCCCCCTTTGCTGATTTGCAGGGCCTGCCGACGGACCGGCGGCCCGTGACCTCGTGGCCTAATCGGGATGAGGCCTGGACGGATGTGGCCAAGGGGATCAGAAAAACGGTGGAACTGATTCAAGCGAAATGGAGTCAGCTCGCACCATCGCCGGCACTAACGCCTCCGGCGGAAGCGCCCGCGCCACCACGCGCCATGGCTTCCCCAGCCGCATCGGGAGAGGGGCAGAGTTTGAGATTTGTGCGGCCGAAAGAAATCCTTCTCAGCTCCGATAAGCCCACGGCGAGTACTAGCCCCACGGTGGTTACGTCTGACCCGTTACTCGACCGTGTCGTGAAGGAATTTTCAGCGAAGGTCACAGAAGCCGCCAAATCCCGTGGGGGTCATGACCTTGATCCGGCGATGGCCAAGCAATACGCGCTCACACTAATCGACGCACCGGACCAAAAGCGTATCCTCTGGGTAGATGATCGGCCTGACAACAACCGGTTCGAAGCAGCGGCCCTGGCCAAGCTTCAGATTGAGGTGGTGGCGGTTACCAGTACGAAGGCTGCGTTGGCACGGCTGGCCTCAGATCCCGAGCCGTTCGACTTGGTGTTGTCGGATTGGCAACGGCCTGAGTTGCACCTTGATACGCTGAGCGCGGGGATCCATCTGCTGCGGCAATTGCGAGAGCGCCATCTGACCATGCCGGTGGTGTTTTATCATGCGAGTACCAGCGAGCGGGAGCGGAGCGCGCGCCAAGAGTTGGCGATTCGTGAAGGCGCTTTTGGTGAAGCGGTCATGCCAGACGAGCTGCTTGGCTTGGTGATCAGCGCGCTTGGCGTGCATTGATTTCCAGCCAGCATCAATGCTTTCTAAGTTGATGAGTTCGCAGTGGACCCCTGGTGAGTGCTGATTTTGTCCCAGCGAGATAGATTCACTCTTACAACGCAGGCTGACTCCTCAGCGATTGGAGGGTTTAGGCTTGTCGGGGATCAAGCCGAAGCATGTGCAACAGCTTGCGTCTGTGGACCATATCCCCAAATTGCAGTAGCTTGGGCAAGCAGTCTCCAGAAGTGTGTATATTGAACACGTTGAACGATTCGTTTGATTCAATGACCGGTCAAGAGGAGCTAAGCGAACGTTTATAAATTTTGAAAGAACGGTACAGAGGAGAACCAATGTTCTCGATCAAGCAGCTACAAGGATGGATGATCACGGCAATGTTAGCCGACCCAGGTTCCGAAGTTCGTATAGCCGTTATTGGCTACCCAATCATATTCCTTGTACCACTCCGTTAGATTGAACCCTTTGCCTCGGTACTGGGGATTGACAGCATCGATTTGATATGACGAACGCCCGTCTATTTCGGAATACTCTCTCCAGTTTCCGTTTGAATGCTCCCAGAGCGTGGCAGTTACCCCGTTCTCTGAGAATGTGACGCCAAGATAGCCAAGCGGATTCGGTCCCTTCACCTTTGTCTGTTGATCTTTCCCTTTAATCGGGTTGATATGCACGGCGAGTATCGAGTTTCCTCTTTTGAAACTCTTCAGGATTTCATATCGTACCCACTTTCGTGCATACGTTTCTGAGCCGATCAATACACATGTGACAGTCGTCCCTTCAAGACCAGAATTGACCACACGCTTGATGCCAACGTCGCCGGATAACTCTGCATTTCCCCAGATTGACGCATCAAAAAATCCTGCCGCCTCTCGATCTGGTTTTGTCATCCAATGCTGCCGGACGACATTGGCGCGGAAATCGATTACATCCTGGTAGTGAAAGCTGAAAAATACACGTTTCGCCATGGCCTTTGGTCTCACATGGTGGCTGCTACTCTGCAGTTACTGTTACAACGGCTTTTTGTAAGCTATCGACGGGATGGGCTAATCCCAGCCTTAGACGTATTTCTTGATCTCTGTTTCCAGTATTTTTCTGAGCCTTGCTGTTTGGCCAATCGCGTATTGAATAGTCCTGTTGTTACGGACGTTAAATGGCAGCGCAGCTTGTAAAGTACAACAGATCTGAATCACTGGCTTTTGAAGTCCCTCTGCGTAGCCAATTTCATGCAGCACATTTGGCCGCGAATCTGATAGGTCTGCGATGACAACCTTGGCTGCCTCGATCATGGCTTTGATTTGGGGTACGACCGGACCAGCGGTACCGTTGTGATCCACTCGCTCAGCGATGGCGCCATTAACAAGTGAGGCTGGATCAATCGCGACAAGAAACGTGTCGTCATACTGCGGCGCAAAAGGCATTGATGCGAATACCTTCTTCTTTGGAGCTAGCTGTACAGGTTGCGGATGCCGGGACTTTTTACTTTGAGCCAGATTGCTGGTAAGTCCTGCAAGTGCGTTGATGAGCCCGCCAATTGGTGTGACGGCGATCACTGCCGATGCGATAGATTCAAGTACGGCGGATGTAACTATTACCGCGGCGTTAGCTTTTGACATCTCCTTATAACGGTGTGCCTGATTTAAGGCTCGTGCTGTAGAGTCTGGGCTAACTTCCCAAGCTTTCACCTCGACAACGATCTGATCTCCCTTCTCGGTAGTGACCACGAAGTCCGGACGAGCCTTACCAACTACCATATCTCTTTGATAATTGATCCCTGCATCGCGCAGTGTCTTCTCAACTTGCGCCTCTAGCGCCAAATGGTCCTGAGGTTCAATCGGCATATACGGCTCCGTGATAGTTGTAGTTGGGACTTACATTGTGCGCGTAACTGGCTCGCAAGCGGCGGCGCTTAGCTTACCGTTTGTTGGTCCGTGTTGAGGAGCTTGTTAGGTGCGGGAAGGCATGTGTTGTGTTGGCCCAATCTCATGCCTTCCACATGTCTCGTGCTTGAACACTTTCGGCGACAGGAGGATTTCCCCCAGTAGAGGCTAATCGCCCGTCTCCTCTTTTTCCAAATTCTCTCGAAGTTCGACGAACTGCTTCCCAATAGAGGTAATGGTGATGAAATCAGAGAGATTGTCACCCGAGTCCGGAAGATCTGATATATGGCAAGCCGCAGTTATGTACCCGACATCGCGCAGATGTCGTAATTCCCGACGCAGCCCGCCTCCATTCCTGAAAATCCCATACTTTCCCGTCGATATTTTTCGAAGGTTACAAAACATGGATTCCGACATGGTGTAGGCAAAGATGCGGTCCACTTTTGTCTCTGTGTTCCTAAGACGCGATTCCGCAGACTCCTGGCGAGACTTAATGTCGCCAATTTCTTTTTCGATTTTTCGTTCCGTAACGCCTAGGTGGCGAATAGCTTCCCGAATACTATCGCAGGCAGCACCGACAGCTGACTTATAATTTCCATCGGCACGGGGCCATTCGTAGTTTGCTGTAACCATGCCAGATAAGTCGGTTGGGATTTTGACGCTGGCGTTAGCTTGGTGTAGCACGAATGCTCGCGATCGTCCCAGATGCCCCATGAAGAGGCCGAGCTCAAAAATAACGTTATCGCGTGGGCCAAAGTCTTGGGAATTGCGGCTATTAACTAAGTCATCGGGGGTAAGAACGAGAACAGCAAAATCAAAGCGCGGAAGAGCATTTACAAGTGTCTCTACAAATGTGTTTCCTAAGTCAAAAAAGCCCTCATTCCAAATCGTGATTTCCGCTTCTTGGCCTAGCAAAGATCTAACGGCTCTCGCAAACTCTAGACCTTCTGATGATGAGCCAACAAATACACTTGGTTTAACCATAGAATGTCAAACCCTTCAAGATGAAGAGATTAAAGCTATTGGATGCATCAGTCCATCGCCTAACTATGTATTTTCTGGTTCTATATAAGAAGCATATTATCTTGGGATGTCGGATACGACTCGTTTGATATTTTGCCAGGATTGGGGTCTAAGTCCAAGCGATTTCTTGGAGGTTTTTCTCTACCTCTCAACTATGCGGGGTCTTCTACAGTTCAGTATAAGGCCCGGCTCCAGTCATCTCTGCTGCTCCGAAAATCTAACGACAATCGCGAGAACTGCATGGCATCAGTCACACGACTAAATCGCTCTACTAGGGGCAATATCTGATTGCCGATTCGTACATGCAGTCAAGAGAGCCTGGGTTGGTCGGACAATAATCCCTTGACGGCACGTGAAAACGTGCTGTATCCCCTTAGCCCATGACATTCCCCTCAAACAGACTCGCCTATGGCGCAATCATCGCTGCTGCTGTGCTTTGGGGCGGGTCGATCGTGGCCCAGAAGCTGGCCCTGAGCGGATTTTCAGCGGTTGAAGCGTCGGTCCTGCGAGACATCGGCGGGTTGGCGATTCTCCTGAGCACTTGGTGGTGGCAGGAAGGGACCCTGGCCAAGCTGACCAAGGCGGATGTGCGGATGCTGGGGCTGCTCGGGCTCGGCGTGTTGGGCAACCATCTCCTCATTATGATGGGACTCAAATATGTAAGCGGAGCCGTGGGCGGAGTGATTATCGGATCGAGTCCGGTGGTGACGGCGTTGCTCTCGGCACTGTTGATTCAGGATGTTCCGCTGCGCGCCGTGTGGTTGGGCGGGCTTCTGTCCTTCGCGGGAGTGGGGTTGGTTTCCGTAGCAGGGTTTCAGGCAACTGGCGATCAGCCGTTGCTTGGCAGTCTGCTGGTCTTTGGCGGCGTCGTGAGCTGGGCTCTTTACAGTATCGGCAGCCGGAACCTCATGGAGCGCCACTCGGCTCTTACCGTCAATTGGGCGACACTGCTCGTCGCAACCGTCCTCCAAATCCCTTTGTTGTGGACGGATCGCAAGATGTTGGATGCGGGACTCGGATCCGTGACAACGGCGGATTGGATGGCACTGAGTTATCTGGTTCTGTTTGCGACGGCCATCGCGCAACAGGCCTGGCTGTATGGCGTGAAGGGTATTGGGCCTTCGCGCGCGTCCGTCTTTGGCAATCTGACGCCTGTGGCTGCCATCGTCCTATCAGCATTCCTGTTGAATGAGTCAGTGGGCATGAGCGAAATCTTCGGCATCGCGCTGATTTTGGCAGGAGTGTGGGTGGTTGATCGGCAAACCTCCCGTCTCACTCAGTAGGCTGCTGAAAAAACCCGCCAGCGGCGTTCTCACCTCGAAAGCATCCTCAACGTAGCCCAGAGGCTACGCCTCCGGTGCTTTCATCGGCTGCGGCCTTGCTGGACGGGCTTTTTGAGCAGCCTCCTAGAATCCATCTTCTTATGACCCTCCAATAAAGGGAATAGCCAGGTTATCCTTCCCTGCGCGTGTCCAACGAGGGGAGTCCGCGACCGCGCGTTGCGCGAGCAAGAAGGATGGCCTGGCTATTCCCATCCCTCTCGCCCTCGTCTCTGTGATTGCAGTATGATACGGCTCATTTTTCATCTGAGGAGCCGCGCATGCTGGAGCAACGCATTGAGGAAGTGAACAAAGCAAACCATGCATTTTATGCCGCGTTCGGCAACCTCGACATCGTCGAGATGGATAAGGTCTGGGCGCACCAGGAATATGTGACCTGCATCCATCCCGGCTGGACGTTGCGGTCCGACTGGCCTTCGGTCCGCGATTCCTGGGTTCTGATCTTCAACAATACCTTTTTCATGACGTTCGTGTTGACTGAAGTGACGGTGCAGGTGGCGGGGGATTTGGCCTGGGTCGTCTGCGTGGAGAACATCACCACCCAGCAATCTGATGAACCGCAGCAGGCGCAGGTGTTAGCCACGAATCTGTTTGAGCGGATCGGGGATGAGTGGTTGCTGATACATCATCATGGGAGTGCGGTCATGGGGTAGAGGGGGGGAGATTGCGCAACGCGCGGCTTCAGAAGAATAAGGAGGGAATGTCCAGGTGCCCTTCTTGCTCGCAGAACGCGCACGATAAGAATGTGCTCGTTCGATGCGCGCAGTAAAGGGCAGCCTCAGCCACTCCCTCCAAGAAAGACATAAGAAACCGGAAGGCCCTCGTTGCATGCGCGCACGTTGAGAGCAGAACCGCCTCAGCCCACTGTTAAGGGGTAGCAGGAGGACCGCTCGGCGTAATTAAACAATTGTTGGATGGTCAAGTAGACTTGCCTTTTGCCAGCCTATTCAGGAGACCGTGCTATGCTGCGCAGCAGCTCGGAGCAGGCTTAGTAGCTCCGCATCGCAGAAGCTCCCCGCTCGTGTTGGACAAATTGACAACATCGTTTAGGTGTTGGTATAGTCACCAACATGAAGGCTGTGGAGCTTTTCCGGCGAAGAATTGTTTATTCGGAAAGCTCTTTCGCCGAGTTGGTTCTCTGGCGAGTACCGGAACCCCTTGCCGGATCGAATCACGGGTTCAAGTACCGGCTTGCCTATGTTGTAAATGGCGAGTGCGTTCTGAGGTTCGACAATGAGGCAGGCAAAGGCGATCATCGGCACGTTGGCGGCAAGGAAGGCCACTACGCCTTCTCCACGCCTGAGAAGCTGATCGCCGATTTTCAACGCGATATTGCGAGGTGGAATAATGAAAATAGTCACACTTGAGGTACGTGCACCTGGGGAAAGCATGAAGGAGTTCGTCCAAGCTTGGAAGTCGGGGAAAGCCCAGCGGTCTGCGCGCATTGGTTTCGAGACGCCGGAACTTCTTTGGAAGGTTCTGTCAGCCAAACGATGGGAGTTGCTGAAGGCCCTGTGTGGCGCCGGGCCGGTTTCTATACGCGAAGCGGCACGTCGCGTTGAGCGTGATGTGAAGGCCGTTCACAGCGACGTGACGGCTCTGTTGTCCGCGGGCCTGCTGAACCGTACCGAGACCGGCAACATTGAGTTCCCCTACGAAGCCATAAAAGTTGAATTCCTTCTCCATGCTGCGTAGTCAGTCGGCCAGGAGAATGGAGCTGAACCTTTGGTTCCAGTTGCTGGCACTTGCCGTTCTTCAGTTGTGACATGATTCGGCTATGAAGCGGACCCGACGCATCACCATGGCGGTACCACCCACGGGTGCGCCGTTCCTTCGTCGAATTGTGAGTCTCCCTGAGAGGTTCGATCTAACTCGATACCCGTTCAATATCCAGGCGCTGTCTCAAGGTATTGATTTAGCGTTTCGGAGTAATGTCACCTTTTTCGTCGGCGAGAACGGTAGCGGGAAGTCCACGTTACTGGAAGCGCTTGCGGAGTGCTGCGGGTTCAATCCTGAAGGTGGAAATCGCGATCATAACCGAGAGGTCTTCGTCGACCGGTCGGATCTGGCGCAGGCCCTCCGGTTATCGTGGTCCCCGAAGGCGACGGAAGGCTTCTTTATGCGGGCCGAAAGCTTCTACAATTTTGCCACGTACATTGAGCAGGTATCCGATCTGCGGGCGTACGGCGGCAGATCGCTACACGAGCAGTCTCACGGTGAATCTTTCCTCTCGCTCTTCGCGAATCGTTTTGAACAAGGACTTTACATCCTCGATGAGCCGGAGGCTGCGCTGTCGCCGCAACGGCAACTATCATTCCTGAAGATCATCCACGACCTTGAGACCCCCGGGCATGCGCAATTCCTCATCGCGACACACTCGCCAATTATCCTGAGTTATCCTGGCGCCGTTCTCTTTAGCCTTGACGGGGATATGATCCGAGAGATTGCCTATCGTGAATCCGACCACTATCGCGTGACGCGAGATTTCCTCAATGCGCCCGAGCGATATTTTAAACATCTTTTCGATACCCCAAGCAGGGAAGAAAGTGATGCCTAACCAACTCTACGAGATGGTCGCCTTCGTGCCTACCTCGCGTTGCATTCTGAGGGGCAGGAATACGGTGGCTGGAACCGTTACTTTGGTATGCAGTCCTCTATTTAATCAAATCAGATCAGCTGTGCGTGCTTGGGGTTGTGAATTTGAAACGGCGACCGATGTATAGGGTCGGTCGAGAATGAACGATGACGGGCTGAGGTAGATCCACGCTCTGTGTCGGTCCAAGGACTCTTCTTCGAGAGCAGAGACAAAGGAGGGGTCAAGTATGGAAATCGTCTACATTGTCATCGGCATCTTCTTGGTCTGGCTTGTCCGAACCCTACACAATATCAGGGTCCGTGACCAGGAAGAGGCGAGCAAGAAGATCGCGTTCGACAAGTGGGCTAAAGAACAGCAGGATCCACACATCGTGTCCATGGTACAGAACTTCATGCGTGAAGGGCGTTTTAAGACCTGGGAAGAGGCTGTGACACATGCCGAACAGACTCTCAGGTCGTCGCCGAAGCCTCCTTCGGATAGCCAGGCCAACGACAAGGAAGAGACGTCTTAAACATGTGGCAGGAACCGTTTCTTAATGAGCTGGCGTGGAACGTTAGGTTTTTGGCGTTGAAGCGGTGGGGGATTCTTCTACTCGGATGGTGTTGGTCCACTCGGCGACGAGGGGGTCTCGTTCTTCCATTGTCATCCCTGTATATTTGATAAACATCTGCGGGCCTTTGCGGCGAGACTAGTCCAAAATATTCATACCGAATCGTCGAGAAATCGTTCGAACGCCTGTTCCTTGCGAAGTGAATCTCGCATGTGATGATACAGATTCACTCATTCTGTCCCGCGCTTCACGAACGACGCTTCTCGTGCGAGAGAGGCGAATCCGTGATCCCAGCATTTGTTGTGGTTTGAGCTGTCAGAAATTTCTTGCGGTATACTGAAAAGTCTTCTAGGGAGTTTTTGATTGAACTCTCATTGGTGGAGATAGACTGGTCAGTCTACTTAACAGTTCCGATCTCAATCTTCGCTATCCTGTCGTCAGCATCAATCTCAAAAGAGGAGAAAACACATGGATCACATCCTGTATTGGAACGGCGTCGCGCTTGAGGCCAACCGACGCGATTTCAGCAATGAACCGGGTAAGGACAAGCCGAATCCTGAGCAAGGCGGACCGACGCTGAGTTCGCGCGCGCTGGCCATCGTGCATTTGGCTATGTATGATGCGCATGCCGGTGTCATCAATAGCCCGGCATTGCCGCGCTATCTGTCGTCGCCAGCTAGCCCTGCTGTGGGCGCCAGCGCTGCAGCTGCCGTGGCAGCAGCGGCCCATGCCTGCCTCAGTGCGTTGCACCCTCGCCAGAAGCCGCACTTCGATACCGCGCACCAGGCTGCTGGACTTTCGGGGCCGGGTCTGACCGGAGGCCACGCGTTTGGATTGGCTGTGGCTCAGGCCATGCTGGCCGAGCGCTCCGGCGATCCAGGCGCAAGCGACAATGGGTATGCCTCTTCAATGCATCCTGGCGGCCATCGACCTGATCCCGCCAACCCGGGGCAGGGCCATCACGCCCCGTTTTATGGTGCTCGATCGAAGTGTTTTGCTGTGACCGCCCGGCATGGACTGGATGTGCCGCCTGCGCAAGGCGGCGCGGAGTACGATAAAGCCGTCAAGCAGGTTCGTGGAAAAGGAATAGCCCCAGAATTGATGGGGACGGTGCCCACCTCCTACAGCAAACGTACGGTCGATGAAACCCTTATTGGGCTGTATTGGGCATACGATGGCCCACGCGAGCTTGGGACACCGCCACGCCTGTACAATCAGATCGTGCGGGAGGTCGCTGTATCCAAGGGCAACTCCGTCGATGATAACGCGCGGTTGTTTGCGTTCGTCAATGCCGCTATGGGCGATGCCGGGATCTTGGCGTGGGATCAGAAGTACATCCACGACTTCTGGCGACCGGTGGTAGGGATCAGGGAATATGACTCATCAATGGGGCCTGCGGCACCCACACCGACAAACAACATCGACAATGACTGCGACCCGGCGTGGCTACCCCTAGGTGCGCCGGCGAGTAACAGTGCGGATCGTAATTTTACTCCACCGTTCCCGGCCTATCCTTCTGGTCATGCCACATTTGGTGCGGCGGCCTTCCAGATTGTACGCTTGTTCTATGGAGTGCCGTCCGGCAACCGTGCAGCGGATACGCTCTACAGCGGGCCTTTCGTAACCGATGAACTCAACGGTGTGACGCGCGACAACGCGGGCACCGTTCGACCGAGGCATGTGCGGGCGTTTCCTCGCGGTCTCTGGCAGATGATTGAGGAAAACGGCTTTTCGCGCGTATTCCTCGGTGTGCATTGGTCGTTCGATGCTTTTGCGCTGGATGGCGGAGGCAAACCTGACTACACCCGCAATATAGGAGGCGTCCCGCTCGGGCTAAAGATTGCTGAAAACATCTTTTCTGCTGGGGGTGGTAAGGCGCCGTTCAAATCCACCGTCGGTCCGCGTACCTGAACATTAGGCCAAGCAGACGGCTAGAACGCTCGGCTTTCTGGCGCCGCGTCCTTCCGACGTTATTATTTTGGCGCTGCGGCGGTGGGGATTTCTTCGACGCGGATGGTGTTGGCCAACGTATTATGTGGAATAATGTTTTTCGAGGTGGTCGCGTTGAAACCGTAGGATGTGTCTGATCAATAATTCCTGATTCTGCGTGGTCATTCTGACGAAGCGGGCGTGTAGGCGATAGGTATCCAGTTGATATGGGAGGGGATCTAGCCGCAACACTTCCGCGTAGGTTTTGAAGATGACTTTATCTGGCAAGATCAGCGTGAGCGACAGGATCTCGTCGGGCTTGTAGGCCACGTTCACGATAACGCCAATACCCCCGCCGCTAATGTTGACAGACTTCTCTATGAATGCACCCTCTGTTGTATCTGCCTCGGTCTGAATGCTGATGGGCAAGATGGCGTTGATGCGAAAATATGTGCGCCGGTCTATTGCGGAGAGCTGCGAAGTTGGTGCATCAGACGGCATGATGCGAACGAGTATATCAAAGTCGATCGGAGCAGGAATACGGTGACCGTACCCGTTTTCATGTGGCTGGACCGGGATGTTAGGGATTTTGCGTGGCGGCGGTGGGGGATTCTTCTACTCTGATGGTATTGGCCCATTCGGCGACGAGGGGGTCTCGTTCTTCCATCGTCATCCCGGCATACTTCATGAACATCTGTGGGCCTTTGCGGCGTCGCCAGGTGAGATAGCTCAAGAAATGGGCTCGGCAAATGCTATGGGTGCCGGCAGGGGCATAGACTTTGGCTTGGCAGCTCTTAATCATACAGGTCAGATCGTGCATTCCATCCTCCCAACTAGGCATCATAGTATGCAGAATGGACGGGTTGATTATCAACCTTGACCTGTTGCTCCCGTTCCGGTAAGTCCTTTGTCATGATGGGTCTGCGTCCTGTTCTCCTCCTACCACTGGCCGTGCTTGTTTCACTTTCGAGCTGTGCGTCAGCATCGCGTGAGGGGCTCCCTCCGGGAAGTTCTTTTGCCGAGACGGCTGCTGTTTCGGTACATTTGCTGCCTCAAGGGATCGCGGTGGGGGATGTAACGAACCAGTCGGCCCTGCTTTGGCTACGGACTGATGGACCGAGGATGGTGCAGATTGAGTGGGCGCCGGTGACAGCCAAGGACAGCCGGTCTAAGACTGCGACAGATGTTGCGTCTGTGGCACGAACAACGATGTTTTCGACAGGCCCGGAAACGGATTTTACCCTGACGATTCCCCTTGAGGGACTGACCCCGGCTACTCGATACCGATGGTCTGTGATTGTCGGCACGAAGGGGTCTGAAGGCTCACCGACTGAAGCAAGAGTGGCAGCACAAGGCGAATTCGCGACGCTCCCAGATATGAAGAGTCACGTGCCTGTGACCTTTGCCTGGAGCGGTGATTTGGGTGGCCAGGGACATTGCAGGCGTGGCGCTGCCGGGTACCCCATCTTCGACGTGATGCGAGCCCAACAGCTCGATTTCTTCATATTCCTCGGCGACACGATCTATAGCGATAATCCCTGTCCCTCCCCTCCGAACGAGCCAGGCGCAGACTTTCGGGCCACAACCTTGGCCGAGTACCGCACACGTCATCGCTACCAACGGGGCGCGGAGACGCTACGGCGGTTTTTGGAGACTACTCCTGTCTTTGCCATTTGGGATGACCATGAAGTACGGAACGATTTTTCAGGGCCATTTGACAGCCAGATGCCGGCTGGTCGTCAGGCCTTGCGCGAGTATTGGCCAATCCGCCTGGCATCTGACGATCCTCATCGGCTCTATCGAACGGTGCGTGCGGGAGCGGATCTTGAGCTGTTTATCCTCGATACGCGGCAGTATCGGAGCTCCAATGCCGATCAGGATGGTCCGGCGAAGACGATGTTGGGAGCAACGCAGCTTCAATGGCTGCTGAGCGGCCTGACAGAGTCGACTGCGACATGGAAAGTGATTGTGACCACAGTGCCCCTATCCATTCCGAAGGGAGGAAAGGCCAATGTCTCTGGGAACGATGGCTGGGCCGGGGGGGCCGGCATCCCAGGCTTTGAACGGGAGCGGCAGGTGATTGTGGACCACATTCTCGGACAAAAAGTGAAGAACGTGGTGTTTCTGGCAGGCGATGTCCACTATGTGCAAGCCAATACATACGATCCGAATGGTGATGGGATTCCCGACTTCCATGAGTTCATCGCTGGGCCTTTGTCCGCTGCGCCCGGACGACTGACGCCGGCGAATGTGGAGTTACGACCGACGATGTTGATCAATGACGGTGGGTATATGAATTTTGGCCTGATCCGAGTCACGAAGTCCTCATTCGATGTGACAGTCCTCGACGAAGTTGCCGCCACGCGGTTTTCCCATCGTCTATCCGCCAAGTAACCGCATCCTTCGCTGCGAAGATTCTCTTGAAATCATGATGGGCGGCCAGTTACGGTACGCCATGTGCGTATGCGGGTACGAGACGTAGATGCTGTTGCAGGTGATCTCCATTTTGGGAGCCTTGATGGTGCTGTCTGCCTATGGCTTGATCCAGGGCGGGGTCTGGAATGAATTGAACGGGGGATATCTCGCGTTCAATATTATCGGGTCGTTACTGTTAGGCATTGTCGCGATTGAGGATCAGCGGGTCGGATTCATTTTCTTGGAGTTTGCCTGGGCCGGCCTTGGATTGGTCGGCGTCGCCAGGGCTGTAAAGGCCAGACGTCTGGCTAGTTAATTGTGCTCGGATGAAAGGACTACACAGATGGCAGGGTTAATGTCGGCGGATGAGATTTTCGAACAGGCTCACAATGCCGCTGCGGCGGCGACGGGGCTCGATGATAAGCCTATGCAGATCGATTACCCGGCACTAAAGGAAAAAATCCGCGCCGCGTTAGGGGATCGCAAAGTTGCGCGCTGCCACATCAACAAATTCTTGCCGGAGGGCTATGAGGATCAGGGGCGGTTTAATCTCCTGTTGCTCACAGCCGGCAATGTGCTCTTCGACATGGTCATCGGCGATTCGTATTTCCGCTACGACGTCGTGTCGGTCGGGCAGCTGGATAAAGTTCAGGTCATCGATGCCATGTGGGACAACAAAGAAAAGCGCCGGGAGGAACCGTTTCTCAGCCTTCGCCTGATGCATGGCGAAGAAGCGCATCTTCTGTTGGCGTTGGACGATGAGGAACGGGCAAGTCTGCTGAAGTTTGCGTCGGTGGTTATGGCAGCGCGAAATCCAGAAAAGTAGTTGTCTCGGAAGCGGCGAGCCTCCAAACCCTACGTGCTCACGGTTCCAGCAAAGGAATCAGCGCGACATGGCCTTTTTCGCGTGCGCGATCGACCGGTCGTAGGCCTTTGGCATCCTTGGCGGTCTTGTCCGCTCCCTTCATCAACAGCATGACCGCGATCTCCCGGTGTCCTTGCTGTGAGGCGACATGGAGAGCCGTCCATCCGTTCGTCGTCACAGGGGTCACCTCCGCCCCTTTGTCCAATAGCAATGCCACGATTTCACGATGCCCTTTGCCAGCTGCAATAAAGAGCGGAGTTGCGTTGTTGCCCAGCCGTACTTGCTTCACATTGGCGCCGCGATCCAACAGGAGGGCCACAACGTCTCGGTGTCCTTCCTGGGCTGCGGTAAAGAGCGGGGCTTCGCCGCTGTCCGTTCTCACCTGGTTCACGTCTGCGCCCTTGTTCAACAACAGTTCTGCCACGGCTCGATGGCCCATCTCGACGGCGATGTGAAGCGGGGTCGCTCCGTCCATCGTCACCTGTTTCACATCTGCGCCTTTGTCCAGGAGCAGGGTCACAGCGTCTTGATGCCCCTGTTCAGCTGCCCTGTAAAGCGGAGTGATTCCGTCGTTGTCCGCCGCGTTGATGTCGGCCTCGCCGAGATCCCCACTGTGAGCTACTGTAATCAGGGCCTCATCCACCGGTAATATGGCCAGGATCATCGGCATCAGTCCGAGCACGGCTATAAGAACCATCCAGCGTTGTCTCATCTGTCGGCTAGCTCTTTACGTAAAAGGGCAAGGTGTGGACGGTGGCAGGATGTTTGCGCCCGTCGAACTCCACGGTCAGCTCAGTGCCTGCCTTGCTGAAATCCCGCAGTGGAAATCCGAAGGCGATCACTTGATTGAGTTGCGGCGAATGGGTAGCACTGCTGACCCATCCGACTTCACGATCGCCCGCAAAGAGTAGGGCTCCTTTCGAGGGCACCGTGGCATCCTGTATGACCAGTCCTACCAGATGACGCCGTACGTTGCCGTAGGTATCCATCCGCGCCACGACTTCTTGCCCCGGATAGCAGCCCTTATTCAAGCTGAACGCTTTTCCTTCAAGATTCGCTTCCGGTGGAACGATTTCTTCGTTGAGGTCCGGCCCAGCTTTCGGTAGACCTGCTTCAATGCGGAGGGCCTCGCGAGCTTGACCGCCGACTGCCTTGATGCCGTACGCCGTGCCGGCCTCCATGAGCCGTTCCCAGGCCGTGTGGAGGGCCTCGGCGGGCAGTAGTACTTCGAGGTCGCTCTCTCCGGTTTCTTCTGTGCGCAATACGAAAGCGGTCTGGCCGCCGATCTTGGCAGCAATGGCGCTTACCGGCGTGAGGTCGCTCATCTCGACGCCAAAGGCGGCGCTGACAGTCGCGCAGGCTTTGGGCCCACTGACAAGCAAGAGCCCCCAAGACTCAGCACAGTTTTCCATCTTTGCTTTGATGCCATAGAGCAGAAACTTTCTGAGGACTTGGAATGTGGCGTCGCCGACCTCGCCGACGTCTTCCACCCACAGACTGTCCGATAGAGCATAGACTCGAAAATAGCCGAGCATCTTGCCCTTGTGGGTGAGAAAGCTCGAATAGCGGCCCTGGCCTGGCTGGAGCGGGAGGATATCGTTGCTGATGAGGCCTTGCAGCCATTTGACACGATCCTCGCCAGTGACGCGGATCTTGCCTCGCTGCGAGAGATCGGAGAGTCCGACTGCCTGGCGCACTGACTGATACTCGTCGACCCACTGACCATAGTGGGCAGGCATCTCCCATCCGGCGACTTCTTCGAAGGTCGCTCCAAGTTGAACATGGTGTTCGTGGATGGGTGAGTGTTTCATGAAAATTCCGTGAAACGTGAAACGTTAGGCGTGAAACGAAAGACAGAGTTTCGCCCTATACGCCTCACGCCTGACCCCTTACGCCTATCGAAAGAACTTCCTCTACCAGCTCTTTCAGGCGTGAGGAGAATTCGTTCCGCGAGACGATCTTGGTTACACCAAGTGCTCTGGCTCTGTTAAACGTATCGACCTCTTCATGGTTGGCGAAAGCGAGGATGGGGAGAGTTTTCAAGCTGGCATCAGCTTTGAGTGTGTCTAGGGCTTGAAAGGCATCCAGCCTCTCGTCATTCATATTCAAGATGAAGGCAGATGGGGCCGCGGATGAAGCCTTTTCGGCGATGTCCTGCTGCGTTCTGGCCCGTTCGATCTTGTAGCCTTTCGACATCAGGGCGTCGCGGACTTTGGTATAGAAAAAGATGTCTGTGACGCCGACAAGAATAGTCTTCTGGTCTGTCTGGTTTGGTTGATTCATTTCGTTTGTTTGGTTTATTTGGTGTCTGGTTGGTGTCGAGACTCTATGTTCGGTAATTATTCCCCTTACCAAAGAAACGAAACAAACCAGACAAACCAAAGAAACCGTTTAGTTGAGTGAACTGATCAGTCGTCCCAACGCTTTCTTTGCCAAGGCGTAATTGGGATTGAGAGCCAGGGCTTTCTTGTAGGAGTCGATGGCTTCGGTCCATTGGCCCTTGCGTTCGTAGACCCGGCCCAGGTTGAGATGGGGGAAGGCCGGGCTCTCGTAGCGTCTCGCCTGTAGGGCTTTCTGAAACCAGACAATCGCTTCGTCAAGTTCGCCTTTTTCGATCAGATAGGCCCCGATGTCATTATAGGGATTGCCGAAATCCGGATCCTGCGCGATGGCCTTGTGGCATTCCTCAATTGCATCGTCGAGCCGTCCCATGAAGCTATAGGTCCAACCGAGGAACGTGTAGGCCTCGGCTGTCGGATGAGTCTCAATCGACTTCTTGTAGAGCGTTACAGCCTCTTCCAGTTCGCCCTTCATCTGGCGCTCATAGGCCTGCTGGAAGAGTTGCCAAGCCTCGCGCTTGTCTTCTTCGTGGCCTTCGCCTTGGATCAGAAAATCTTGTACGTCCATAAGTAACCAGTGGGGAAGCCATCAGCTTTCAGCCATCAGCAAGACCATTCTTTTTCTTTCCAGGCTGACTGCTAAATGCTGACGGCTGACAGCTTCGTTATTCGTTCTTTAGCTTCTTCTTGATGAGTTCAGCTCCGTAGCGTCCTGATAGCAGCATCGAGCCAAAGGCCGGGCCCATACGTGGGGTGCCGTAGACTGCCGCGACGGCCAGTCCGATCACGAAACAGTTGGGATAGACCTCGCCAGTTCGGTCCATCACCTCTTCTTCGGATCGAGAAACCCACATGGCGCCGTTGCCTGGAACGGCTTTGTAGAGATTGCGTTTGTGCAAGAGTTCCACGACGACGGCATCGTGGCCCGTTGCATCCACGACGATCTTGCTTTCGAGCGCGATGGGGTCCACGTGGAGGATATCATGGCCGGCCATTTCAGCCGTCGTGTTATTGACCACTACACCTTCGAGGATGCCGTCGCGACGTAAAACAAGATCGACGACTCTCGTCAGGTTCATGATCTTTGCTCCGCCTCTATACGCAGCAGCAATCAGTGCGCCGGTGGCATGAGGGGGATCGACCATGTACATCCCCTCGCATTCCGTGATTTTCTTGCAGGGCACGCCGATCTCTTCGAGGATCTTATTGGCCGGCTCGCAGATCGTGGCCTTGTTCATCAAATATCCGCCCGTCCAAAAGCCGCCCCCAAGGGCGAGGCTCTGTTCGATGACGACGGTCTTAAATCCCATCGAAGCCAGATCATGGGCGCAGATCAATCCGGAAGGTCCGGCGCCGACAATGATCACATCGCTCTCGATCAATTGATCGAACTCTTTGTAGTATTCCCGCGCGATGTGGCGTGTAATGTCGCGTTCGCGTAATGGGGCTGGTTTTGGTTTTGCCATGTGTGACTCCGTTCAGCTCTCAGCTCTCAGCATTCAGCTCCGGATTCAAAGTTGAGGGCTGACAGCTGTTTACTGAAAGCGCCTTCTATCTGTAAATTTCCGCTCCGGCTTTCTTGAACTCCTCTGATTTCTCTTTCATGCCGATTTGAATCGCCTGCTGTTCATCCACCTGTAATTGTGCGGCATAGTCGCGCACATCCTGCGTGATCTTCATCGAGCAGAAATGAGGGCCGCACATGGAGCAGAAGTGCGAGACTTTTGCGGCATTGTCCGGCAAGGTCTCGTCGTGGAAAAGTTTTGCCGTGTCCGGATCGAGCGATAGATTGAACTGGTCTTCCCAGCGAAACTCGAAGCGGGCTTTTGAGAGCGCATTGTCTCTGATCTGCGCGCCCGGGTGTCCCTTAGCAAGGTCTGCCGCGTGGGCGGCGATTTTGTAGGTAATGACGCCGGTCTTCACATCTTCACGGTCTGGGAGGCCTAGGTGTTCTTTGGGTGTCACATAGCAGAGCATCGCACAGCCGAACCACCCGATCATGGCTGCGCCGATGCCGGATGTGATGTGGTCGTAGCCCGGCGCAATGTCGGTCGTGAGCGGCCCCAGTGTATAGAAGGGCGCCTCCTGGCAGGCCTTGAGCTGTTTCTCCATATTGACCTGGATCATGTGCATGGGCACGTGGCCCGGCCCTTCGATCATGACCTGAACGTCGTGGCGCCAGGCGATCTTAGTGAGTTCTCCCAACGTGTCCAGCTCCGCAAATTGCGCTTCGTCGTTGGCATCGGCAATGGAGCCGGGCCGTAACCCGTCGCCCAAACTGAACGATACGTCGTAGGCCTTCATGATCTCGCAGATCTCTTCGAAGTGCGTGTAGGTGAAGTTTTCTACATGGTGAGCCAGGCACCACTTTGCGTGGATCGCTCCGCCGCGGGACACAATGCCGGTCATGCGTTTGGCGGTCATCGGTACGTAAGCGAGGCGGACACCGGCGTGGATCGTGAAATAGTCGACTCCTTGTTCTGCCTGTTCAATCAATGTGTCGCGGTAGATCTCCCAGGTCAGGTCTTCGGCCTTGCCCCCGACTTTTTCGAGCGCCTGATAGATCGGCACGGTGCCGATCGGCACAGGTGAATTACGGATGATCCATTCGCGGGTCTCGTGGATGTTCTTGCCGGTAGAGAGATCCATAACGGTGTCGGCGCCCCATCGAATAGACCAAATCATCTTTTCTACTTCTTCTTCAATGGAAGAGGCGACCGCCGAGTTGCCGATGTTCGAGTTGATCTTCACCAGAAAGTTTCGACCGATGATCATCGGCTCGCTCTCAGGATGGTTGATATTGGCCGGGATGATCGCGCGGCCTCGGGCGACTTCATCGCGGACAAATTCCGGTGTGATGACGGAAGGAATGCTTGCGCCCCATGACTGGCCTGGGTGCTGGATCACTCCACCGCCATGTCCATTTCGTGACGCCAGTTCGCGCGCCACTTCCCGTGATTGATTCTCGCGAATCGCAATGAATTCCATTTCCGGCGTGACGATGCCTTTTCTGGCATAGTGAATCTGCGTGACGTTCATGCCTGGTTTGGCCCGAAGCGGCTTGCGAATGTGTTGAAACCGGAGCTCGTCCAGTTTCGGATCGGCTGCGCGCAAGCGGCCATATTGCGAGGAGATATCCGAGAGTTCGACCACATCGTTCCTACCGATCACCCAGTCTCGGCGATAGGGCGTCAACCCAGACCGGGCGTCGATCTTTACTGCTGGGTCCGTGTAGGGGCCGGAGGTATCGTAGATCGTGATCGGTTCGTTGATAGTGGGCGTGCCCCCATTCATCGACTTGGTGGCAGTCAGACTGATTTCTCTCATCGGAACTTTCACTCCGGCCTGCGCCCCCTGCACATACACTTTTCTGGAGGCGGGGAATGGCGTGGTCGTCAAGGTCGACTCGGCGGAAGTCTGTCCGTTGCTCGTCGCCGCTCCATTGCCGTTTGTATGCTTGCTCATGAGGAGATCCTTTCTTCAGGATGCTGTCAGCTCTCAGCCATCAGCTCTTAGCAGAGATTCCGGAAGCTGATGGCTGAATGCTGTGTGCTGATCGCTATTTCCCAAACAAAAATGCCGCACCGATATCAAGGGGTGCGGCAGAGAGTCCAACGGTGTCCGGTTGTTCTCGCTTCCCTACGCTGGTATTACCCAGGTCAGGTTCTGAGGGTCATCCGTTCGGGCGGACTCTCAGCCGTGTGGCTCCCCTAGCTTCGACCGTGAATCGTATCGCCGGCTTCCTCCATTGTCAACGGGGAATTAGGCCTACCGGGCTTAGTGGGCAATCTGTTCAGAATTCCCTATCAGTCGGTTCATGTAATCCCAAAATGATAATGTCCGCTTTGGCCCAAGTAGACATGTCCTCTTCGTTGCGAGACTGTCGGCTCTCACAAGGAGGGTCAGATGGTCAGAGAGGACAGGGTCATCATGAGTGTGAAGGAAGAGGCCGGATCATCCGTGGCGCCGACGCCTGCGACCGGAACGGCAAACACAGGCGACGGTGGCGAGAACCTAAACCGGACATATCTACTTTGGGAGGAAGAGGACATTTCTATTTGGGCTTGACACCCTATCAGTCGGTTCATTGATTGTCGGAGAGCCCTAACGTAGAATGACGCCTCACGCTGTTTCGCGAAGGAACCTATGCCGACTATCTCAACACTTCCTAAGCCGATCACGGACTATCAACAACTGTCCTCCGAGGAACTGTTCAGCAGGACGGTTGAGGCGAAACGTGTGCTGGGTGAACGGGTTATGATTCTAGGCCATAATTATCAACGAGATGAAGTCATCGAACATGCAGACTTTCGCGGGGACTCTCTTTTATTGTCGAAGCTGTCAGCCGAGCGCTCGGAGCGGCCCTACATCGTCTTTTGTGGTGTGCACTTCATGGCTGAGACTGCCGATATCCTGAGCCGCTCCAAGCAAACGGTGATCCTCCCGGACATGGCAGCAGGTTGCTCCATGGCGGACATGGCGGCCATCGAACAGGTCGACCAATGTTGGGAGACACTGGGGCGCATGCTTCCCGTGGAAGAGACGGTCATGCCGGCGGTCTATGTGAACTCTGCCGCGGTGCTCAAAGCTTTTTGCGGTGAACATGGCGGAATTACCTGCACCTCCTCCAATGCGAAGGCGGTCATAGAATGGTCCTGGGCCAGGCGGGAGAAAATCCTTTTTTTCCCGGACGAGCACTTGGGCCGGAATACGGCGAACAAGATGGGGCTGCCGCGAGAAGAGATGATCGTCTGGGACCCCTATCAACCCAACGGGGGGAATACCCGTGATGCGATCAAGCGCGCGAAGCTCATTCTCTGGAAGGGCCACTGCAGTGTGCACCAGATGTTCCAGCCAGTGCACGTGGACAATTTTCGCAAACAGTATCCGGATGGGAAGGTGATCGTCCATCCCGAATGTCACGAGGATGTTGTCAATAAGGCAGACCTGTCGGGGTCCACGGAATTTATTATCCGTACGGTGACGGCAGCCCCGTCCGGGACGGCGTGGGCGGTGGGAACAGAATTGAATCTGGTGAATCGATTGAAGCGTGACCTCACTGATAAGAAGGTCTTTTTTCTCTCTTCCACGGTCTGCCAATGCGCGACGATGTTCCGGATCGATGGAGCCCATCTCTGCTGGGCAATGGAAAATCTTGCCGACGGCCACGTCGTGAACCATATCGTCGTGCCGGACGATGAGAAACATTGGGCGAAGGTGGCGCTGGACCGCATGATGGCAGTCAGTTAGCGAGCGGGATCGTGAAAAACGCCTCCAGCCTCGTTCTCGCATCGCTCAGATCCTCAACGTACCCCAGAGGGTACGCCTCCGGTCTTCGCTCGCTGCGGCCTTGCTGGAAGACGTTTTTGACGATCCCGCATCAACGCTAAGGACTGGTGCCCCGCCTGTCATTCCGGTATATTCCAATCTTTGATCCCAATCACGTTCTAAGGTTTTAGCGAGAGACCATACAGGTTATGGACTACAAGGCGACGCTCAATCTGCCAAAAACCGACTTTCCCATGAAGGCGAACCTGCCGCAGCGGGAGCCTGAACTCCTGGCCTCGTGGGAGAAGGAACGGTTGTATGAACAGATTCAGGAGGCGGGGAAGGGCCGGCCGTTATACGTCCTGCACGATGGGCCGCCCTATGCCAATGGCCGCATCCATATCGGTCACGCGCTGAACAAGATCCTCAAGGACATCATCATCAAATCGAAGACGATGGCGGGCTATCAAGTGCCCTATGTGCCGGGGTGGGATTGCCATGGCCTTCCGATCGAACACCAAGTCCTCAAAGATCTCGGTGACAAGAAAAAGACGCTCGATACCCCGGCCATCCGCAAACTCTGCCGCGAATATGCGGAGAAGTTTTACACCATTCAGCGTGAGGAGTTTCAGCGGCTTGGCATCCTAGGCGATTGGCAGCAGCCCTATCTCACGATGAATCCCGGCTACGAAGCTACGATCATTCGTGAGTTCGGGAAATTCGTGGAGCGGGGAGGCGTCTATAAAGGCCTGAAGCCGGTCCTCTGGTGTACGGCGGACCAAACCGCCCTGGCCGAGGCAGAAGTCGAATACGAAGACCACACCTCTCCCTCGATCTATGTGAAGTTTCCGTTGGTCACATCCCCCACGGTACTCAGCAAGACGTTCCCCGATATCTCGTTTCCTCTCGGCATCAAGTCGGTCTTCGTCGTGATCTGGACGACCACGCCATGGACACTCCCGGCTAATCAAGCGGTCTGTCTCCATGCCGAGATTGACTATGCCTTTGTCCAGATCGGCGACGAAGTCTTGATCGTGGCGGAGAAGCTTCTTGAGAGCGTGGTGAAGGCCTGCAAGCTTGAGGGGGCTCGTGTGTTCGGGGTGAAGAAGGGGAAAGAAGGGTTCGAAGGGATCGAGACGCAACGGCCTCTGACCACTGGCCTATCACCGATCCTGCTCGGGGATTTCGTGACCCTCGATCAGGGAACCGGTTGTGTCCATATTGCGCCGGGGCATGGTATGGAGGACTACCTCCTCGTCCTCGAGCACAATGCCACGGCGTCAGCAGGGGAGAGGTTGGAGATTCTCGCGCCGGTCGACAACGGCGGTCGGTTTACCGATGTTGTGAAGGAGTTTGCCGGCCAGCATGTGCTGAAAGCGAATCCGAAAATTGTGGAGTTCCTGCAGGCCAACGGACGGTTACTGGGCCAGGGGCTATTGAACCACTCCTATCCTCACTGTTGGCGTTGCAAGAATCCCGTGATCTTCCGCGCCACCGAGCAGTGGTTCGTGTCGATGGAGACGAACGAGCTTCGGAAAGAAGCGCTGGCGGAGATCGAACGGGTCCGCTGGATCCCAGCGTTTGGCCGTGATCGGATCAATGGGATGATTGCGAACCGCCCCGATTGGTGTTTGTCTCGTCAACGGGTCTGGGGTGTGCCCATCCCCGGTTTCACCTGCATGGCGTGCCGGTCTGTGCTGGCTGACCCGATCGTGATCGAGCGCCTTGCGACATTGATGGAATCTCAAGGGGCCAATGTGTGGTTTGAGCAGTCGGCTGCGGAATTGCTGCCGAAGGGGACGGCCTGTTCGAAGTGCGGCGGGACGGATTTTGAGAAAGAACGGGATATTCTTGACGTCTGGTTCGAGTCTGGCGTCAGCTACGCGGCGGTCTTAAAAGCACGGAAGTGGTGGCCGGCAGATCTCTATCTCGAAGGCTCGGACCAGCATCGGGGCTGGTTCCACAGCGCCTTGTTGGCCGGCGTCGTCACGGATCATCGCGCGCCCTATAAGGCAGTCCTGACTCATGGTTTCGTTCTCGACGGGCAAGGCAAGAAGATGTCGAAATCGGCTGGGAATGTTGTCGCGCCACAAGACGTCATCAAGCAATCCGGCGCAGAAATCCTCCGACTGTGGGTTTCGGCCCAGGATTATCGCGACGATCTCCGGATTTCTCCTGAAATCCTGACTCATATGATTGAGGCCTATCGAAAGATTCGAAATACCTGCCGCTTCCTGCTGAGTAATCTATACGACTTCAACCCGGATAAGGATCGAGTCCCGTATGAACAGTTGCCTGAGTTGGATCGTTGGGCTCTGCATCGGCTCAGTGAGCTGATCCCGCGAGTTCGAAAATCCTATGACGAGTTTGAGTTCCACACGATCTTCCACGCGCTCAACAACTTCTGCTCAGTGGATCTAAGTTCTGTCTACCTCGATATTCTGAAGGATCGTCTCTATACCTTCCGGGCCGATTCGCCCTTGCGTCGCGGATCGCAGACGGTGTTGTTCGAGATTCTCATCGCCATGACGAAGCTGATGGCGCCGGTGCTGAGCTTTACGGCCGAAGAGATCTGGCGGACCTTGGCCGCGCAGCCAGGCGGCAGCCAGGGTGTGAGCAGCGTCCATCTGAGTACATTCCCGGAGGTTCAGCCCCAATGGCAGGATGCCGCATTAGCTGAGAGATGGGAGCGGCTGTTGGGCTATCGTACGCAGGTGCAGGGCGTATTAGAAGGCAGTCGGCGCGATAAAACGATTGGATCGTCCTTGGAGGCGACAGTGGAGCTTCGTGCCGATGCTGACATCTACGAGTTCCTTCAGCCCTATAGGAAGGATCTGACCACGTTCTTCATTGTCTCGCAGGTCGAATTGATTGCCAGTGGCGAGGCAAGAAGCCCGCTGGCGATTGTAGTGACAAGGTCTTCCTTCGGAAAGTGCGAACGCTGCTGGAACTATCGAGAGGCGGTTGGGAAAGACGCCACCCATCCGACGCTCTGCGATCGTTGCGTGGAGGCGGTGCAATGATGCGGAGCCCTGTTCGCTATCTCCTCCTGGCCTTGTTCGCCGGCGCGATCATCGCAATCGATCAGGCGACGAAGCTCTCTATCATGCAGTCGATGCGACTGAATGAGTCTATTTCGATCGTTCCGAATCTTTTCAGCCTGACCTATATTCGCAACCCCGGCGCTGCCTTTGGGCTGCTGGCCGGCAGCAGCAATGCATTTCGCATGGTGTTCTTCGGGGTGACGTCGCTGTTTGCGCTGGCATTGCTGGGAACGATTCTTTTCCGGCTGCCGGAGAAAGATTGGATGGGACAGGTCAGTATCGCAGGAATTCTTGGAGGGGCGATCGGGAATCTTATCGATCGACTACGTTATGGCGAAGTGATCGACTTTCTTGATGTCTATGTGGGTTCGTACCATTGGCCGGCCTTCAATATTGCCGATTCGGCGATCAGCGTGGGAGTCGTGTTTTTAATCATCCATTTTGCCTTTGAGAAGAAAGACCTCTCGCTGTTGCCACACGAATCCCCCCCAGCCTCCTAACAGGATGCTGAAAAATCCCGCCAGCGCGAAGACCGTGAAGCGTCCATCGTGAAGCGTATCTCGCAAGAATTCTGCATCCAGGTCTGCAACGAGAGACGAACGACGCTTCACAAGCGACGGTCTTTTTCCGCAGCCTGCTAAGTCGAGAGGGAGATGATGAACCCACCCTGCTCGCGGAATTGGCGCTGCTGCTCGGGGGAAAACATCACGAGCGGTTCGGTATGGCAGAACTGACATTCTTTCACTGTCACTGGGACATCGCCTTCACCGAGACTGACCAAATGCTTCTTGGCGAGCGTCAACGCCGTCGCCTCATCGGTCGTCATCACGTCGAAGTGCAGGAGCCGCTTCGTGCCCTTCACCCACGTATCGAAGACATGGACTGTGTCGGATTGGGACTGCTCCATCGTAAATTACCCTCCTTTGTCGTGCGTTTAACAAACTAGACAATCGGGCTGAATATTTTTCCGATCATGGGACTCACGCGAGACCGATGCTTCGGAAAAGTGGCTCTAGAATAACTGAAACCCCAAGTGCCTGTCCAATTTACCCATGGGGCATCGCATTAGCAGACGGTAGTAAAACCACTGTGGCGCGGTGGGAATTCATTGGGCTGGAGGTGTGGGGCAGTAAGAAAACACTTGCAGGATGCTCAAAAATGTCGTCCAGCAAGGCCGCAGCGAGTGAAGACTGGAGGCGTACCCTCTGGGGTACGTTGAGGATCTGAGCGATGCGAGAACGCCGCTGGCGGCATTTTTCAGCATCCTGCTAAAAGCCGAAGATATAGAAGACGACAATGCCCATGAGTATGCGATAGTAGGCAAAGGGTCGGAGGGTGTGCCGTTTCACAAAGGTGAGAAAGGCCGCGATCACAATCCAAGCGACGACGAACGAGACGAGCATCCCGACCCCCAGCGCCAGATAGTCCTCTTGTCGGAACACGTCCCGCGATTTCCACATTTGATAACAGGTTGCCATGATGAGGGTTGGGAGGGCGAGGAAGAAAGAGTATTCCGTTGCCACTTTCCGATCCAATCCTATCAAGAGCCCTCCGATGATCGTAGAGCCGGATCGGGACATACCTGGGAGTAAAGAGGCGCATTGGGCGAGGCCGATCCAGAGCGCCGACTTCAAATTCACCTGCTCGATTTGGTGGACCTGTGGTTGGCTGCGCCGTGCTTCGACGGCGAGAATGATCAGCCCCCCGACAATGGATGTGACAGCCACAGCCTGAGGCGTAAAGAGATGGTCTTTAATCCAGCTATGGGTCAAGAATCCAATCGCGGCGGCCGGCAAGAAAGCGAGTCCGATCCCGATGAGAAACCAGAGGTTTTGGTGAGAGGCCCAGGAGGCTGTCACGATTTTCGACCATGGGGTGGTCCCACGTGTTTGGATCATGGCGAGGAAGCTCTGCTGTTCCCGGCTCGCTTGTCCGATCATGGTTGCGAGTTTGCGCCGTTCATAGGCGATGACGGCCAGGATAGCGCCAAATTGGATCGAAATCTCGGCGCTGGCAGCCAGTTCTCCTTCGAATCCAAGAACGTGGCCGACAAGAATTAAGTGGCCGGTCGACGAGACAGGCAGAAACTCTGTCAGCCCCTCCACGATACCCAAGATCGTGGCGAGACCGGGGCCCCATTCATTCATGCGATGTAATCCTGATCTCGGCTGCGGTTAGCCCACATGGTTCATGAACGTATCTGCTGCAATTGCCAATGCCTGACTCAAGAGGGGCGAGCGGGTAAAGCGCAACCGGCAGGGAGACGACTTACACGTCACGCGCGTCTCCCGCATAATCACAAAGTGGCGGTAGTCCGTCAAGCAAGGAAACGATTTGCCCGATCCCTCGCGATACGTTGCAATGGCGGAGGACCTGTAAATCTATTGACAAAATGTCAGGCATGGCATACACCCAACATATACTTTCTTGTGTGGTGCTACCTGCTCATGCCAAGAGGCCTGTTGGGTGAAGGGCGGTAGCCGATAACTATTGCAGAAACTAGGCTCAGTAGGGAGGCTTGTATGAAATCAGTGTGGATGGCGGCGGTCGTAGTGATCGGCGCAGTCGCAATGGTCGGCTGTGTCAGTCAAAGGAAATATGAAGAGGCGATGGTCGACGTCGAGTCGGCGAATTTGGAGTTGGAGCGGGCGCGCACGCAGAAGAATGGCTTGGAACAACAAGTCAAGACGCTCAAGGATCTCAATGTGAAATTTGGAAGCGAAGCCCAGGCAGCGCGCGATGAGCTTGAGCGTATTCAACATGGCAGAGACAAAGAACGCGGCTCTATCGAGGGCCGGACCAAGGAACTTGAAGATCGCGTGAAGCAGCTCTCCTTCCAGAATCGAGCGGTGCGGCATGAGTACGAAGATGTGAAGCAGCATAATGAAACACTCAAGTCTTTGGTTGCCCGCTATCAGAAAGAATTGAAAGACCAATCACGATCCTTGCCGGGGGGAGGAGCGCCCTCTGCGTCGTCTCTGAGCCCCGCTCCCGAAGAGACGGGAGCTCCCTCGGCAATGAAGGCCCCTCAGCCCGCGTCTTCTGCCATGAATATCAATAAGGCTTCTGTCGGCGACATGGTCCTGGTGCTTGGCCTTCCCAAAGACGTGGCAGATCGCATTGTGACGAATCGACCGTATCGGTTGAAGGGTGAATTGGTGTCCAAAAGCGTGTTAGCCAAGGACACGTTCGATACGATCAAAGAGCGTATCAGCGTCAGCCCCTAACTTTAGTATGAGCTCGGCAATCTGACAGGCCGTCCGCCAAAGGCGGACGGCCTGTTCGTTTTCCACAGACTGTGGCGCGTGACTCGCAGGACATGCGAGAAAGGCGCAATGTGAACAGATCGGATTCCCGCCTCATCCTTCCCGCTTGCTGTCGCAGATGCGCAGTCATTGAAGCGCTGCTGTGCCGAAATGGGTTTCCTGCAAGCTACTGCAGCCGTAAGAAGGCTGTGTCAGCAGGTGATTCCCTTTAACCTTGTTGATACAATGAATCCCACGTCGGTGAGGGAATTGGAGAACGAGTCGATGCGCCGTGCCGTCATGATTATCAGTGTCCTCGTCATTGGGTTAACGATCGGCGGCTATGTCTTCTTCAACGGAGAACGCAAGGCCCCGGTTCGATACCGGAGCGCCGCTGTTGAACGTGGCCCTGTTATTTCACTCGTGACTGCGACAGGGACGATCAATCCTGTCGTTTCAGTTCAGGTCGGCACGCAGGTGTCCGGCATGATCAAGAGCCTGCATGCCGACTTTAATTCGGTGGTCAAAGCCGGCGATGTCGTGGCGATGATCGATCCGGAACCATTCAAGGCCCGGCGTGACCAGGCGGCCAGTAATCTTGACATGTCGAAAGCGAATGTGGCGCGAGCCAGAACCGATCTGGCGCAACGCAAGCGTGAGTTGGATCGAGTGAAATCGTTGGTGGCACAAGAGTTTGTCTCTCAGAACGACGTCGATATCGCTCTGACGAATTTCCAGGCGGCTGAGGCTCAGCTGAACGTGTCAGGGGCGCAAGTGAAGCAGGCGGAGGCGGTACTGAATGCCGCAGAGTTGGACTTGAAGTACACGGTGATTCGATCGCCGGTGAACGGAATTGTGGTGGCCAGAAATGTGGAGGTCGGCCAGACGATCGCAGCCAGTTTTGCGACCCCGAATCTCTTCTTGATCGCGCTCGACTTGACGAAGATGCAAGTCGACACCAATGTGAGCGAGTCGGATATCGGAGGGATTACGGAAGGGAAGGAAGCCACCTTTACGGTCGACGCATATCCAGGCCATCAATTCGCAGGGACGATCCGTCAAGTCCGTCTTGCCCCAATCAATGTGCAAAATGTGGTGACCTATAACGTGGTGGTCAACGTCGATAACCAGGATCTCCGTCTGAAGCCTGGCATGACCGCAAATGTTTCTATCGTTGTGGCCCAACGAGATGCCGTTCTGACAGTCCCGAATGCGGCCTTGCGATTCACTCCCCCAGCGTCTGGTCAAGCCGATGCCGCTAAGCTCGGCGGCAAGCCGGCCAAGGCGAAGGGGCCGGATCAGGCTGCCGGAGCAAGCAGAGGGAGCCTGACGCCGAGCCGCACGGTCTGGAAGCAAGGACCAGCAGGAGAACTTGAGCCCATTCATGTCCAAACAGGTATTTCTGATGGTTTGGTGACTGAGTTGCTCTCGGAGGCGTTGGCTGAAGGGACATTGGTAGTTGTGGGGATCGAGCGACCGAAGGGCGAACGAGGTGGCAGCGATCTGCCCCCGGGGTTTGGGAGCGGCGGCCAGCGAGGCCCCTCGCGCAATAGAGGAATGTAATATGCGTGAAGCGTATCTCGTGAAGCGTCGTTCGCTACAAGAACTCGCACTTCTCGCCACATCCATCGTCATAAACGTTCTGCTTTTCTCAAACGCTTCACGCTTCACGCTTCACGAGCGATACCGATGAGTCCGCTGATCGAATGCGAAGATGTGTGGAAGATCTATCGGGTCGGCGACGTAGAAGTCCAGGCTTTGCGCGGCCTCAGCCTCACGATTGAACAGGGCGAGTTCGTCGCGATCATGGGGTCTTCCGGTTCCGGCAAGTCTACTCTGATGAATATGCTGGGCTGTCTGGATCAACCGACGAAGGGCCGCTATCGACTGAACGGGATAGAGGTGGGCAACCTAAAGCCTGACCAGTTAGCAGAGATCCGGAATCAGCAGATTGGGTTCGTTTTTCAGAGCTTCAATCTCATTCCCAGGACCAGCGCGCTCGAGAACGCTCAGCTTCCGCTATTCTACCGAGGGCTTCCGTTAAAAGAACAACGGGCACAGGCTGCAGCGGCGTTAGGACGGGTAGGGTTGCGAGGCAGAGAGGACCATTATCCCACTCAACTATCCGGAGGGCAGCAACAGCGCGTCGCCATTGCGCGGGCGCTGGTCACATCGCCTTCGTTGCTGCTTGCCGATGAGCCGACGGGGAACCTCGATACCCAGTCGAGTCAGGAAATCATGAAAATTCTGGAAACGCTGAACCGCGATGAAGGGATTACGATTATCTTGGTCACGCATGAGGTTGATGTTGCTGCCTACGCTGCTCGAGAGATCGTGATTAAAGACGGGCAGGTGTTGAGCGACCATGTGACTCAACCGCGGCCTACGGCCAGCTCGGTAGAGGGCTAGATGTCGGCGTTTGTGTGGCTCACCATTCTGACCGCGTTGCGGATCTTGGCCCGGAATCGGATGCGAGCCGGTCTCACGATGCTGGGGATTGTCATCGGCGTGGGGGCGGTGATTGCGATGGTGAGTATCGGCGAGGGGGCCAAGCGGGCTGTTCAAGCACAGATTGCGACGATGGGCACGAATGTCATCGTTATTTTTCCCGGGGTGACCTCCGCGAGCGGTGTACGAGGGAGTCAGGGAAGCGCCATGACGCTGACCGTGTCCGACGCGGTGGATCTGAAAAAACGCATTCCCTTACTGTCCGATACCGGATGGGCCAAGCGCGATGTCATGCAAATCGTCTATGGGAACCGAAACTGGAATGGACCGATTAACGGGATTTCGCCGAGTTACCTCACGATTCGTGACTGGTCTTTTACCAGTGGGGGGCCCTTCACCCAAACGGATCTAGAAAGTGCGGCCCGCGTTGCGCTCATTGGTCAAACGATCGTGGCGAATCTGTTTGAGCCGGGCGAAGAGCCGGTGGGTGCGGTGATTCGTATCAAAAATGTCCCGTTCCGTGTCATTGGAGTGCTTGCGCCAAAAGGCCAGTCTGCGCAAGGGGCCGACCAGGACGATGTCATTTTCATTCCCTTCAGCACGGCGGAACGGAAAGTATTTGGGACGTCGTTTATCGGGTCCGTCGGGGCGATGTTCGGCTCGACCGACCAGGTTGAGGATTTGCCCGCGGCTGCCGAACAGATTCGAGAGGTGTTGCGGGCGCGGCACAGGATTCAAACGGACAAGGAGGATGATTTCACGATCCGGACGCAGGTTGATATCGGCAAGGTCCAAGAAGGCACCAGCGAGACCTTGACCATGATGTTGTTTGCCATTGCCTCCGTATCCCTATTGGTCGGTGGGATCGGCATCATGAATATCTTGCTCGTGTCCGTCACGGAACGGACGAGAGAGATCGGCGTCCGCATGGCGGTAGGAGCCAAGCGTCACCATATCGTGATGCAGTTCCTGATCGAGGCCATGACGTTGAGTCTTGTGGGCGGCCTGTTGGGTATTGTCCTGGGGGTGGCCGGGGCAAAGTTGACGACGCTGATCGCAGGCTGGCCGACGATTATTTCCGGCAACGTCATTCTCCTCGCGTTTTTCTTCTCACTCGTGGTCGGGCTCTTCTTCGGATTGTACCCGGCCAACAAGGCCGCTCGTCTCAATCCTATCGAAGCGCTTCGGTACGAGTGAAGCGTCGATAACCGTCATGTTCAATGTGTAATGTTGAATGGTCAATTGAACATCGAAAATTGAGCATTGAATTGTGAGATCGTTGCATGAGGGGAGGGTGATTCAGAGCAGTTTATCTGGTGTGCGGGTCTGTCTTGTCCCCTTTTCGGTCTCTCTTAAACACCTGACCCCCTGGTTATTCGTGCCTTGCGAGCTAATGTATAGCCTTCAGCCGGAACACCTGAGCAGTTAACTTGTTCTCTGAAACGCATGCACAGGTGCACCGAAAATGGCACGTGCCTCCCGTGCCTGCACCCACGTTTCAGGCGACGGCTTTCAGGCCGCGCTCCTGCACTAGGTGCAGCAATTTGAGGGCAGTGCCCGTGGGCCGCTTCTGGCCGATCTCCCACTTCTGCACCGTCGAAACGCTTGTGTTCAGCAGCGCGGCAAAGACCGCTTGGCTGACCCGTGAGGCCTCACGGATTTTCTTGATTTGCTCTGGCTCCAGCGGCTCGACGGGTGGCAGGCACAGGCGGTCGAATTCGCGTAGCGTGACCTGAACCATCACGCGCGCCTCGTGCAATCCCTTGGCCGTGTCGTGGACGGCTTCAAGAATGGCTGATTTGGTTTTTCGCATCGCAATCCACCTCCATCAATTCCCCTGCGCGCTGTGCCTTGCCGAGCGCCTGCGCCGTCAGTGATAACAGGTATGCGGCCAGTTTCTTCAACGCGTCTTCTTCATCCTTGTCGATATTGCTGCGCTCGTTTTTCGGGAAGCCGTAGACAAACACCCAGCGGGTTCCCTTGTTGGTGGCGACCAGCGTGCGAAAGCCGCCACGCTTCCCCTGTCCAGGCCGCGCAATCCGCTTTTTCAGTAGCCCGCCGCCGAGATCGGCGTCATACAGCCCTGCCGCCATCTCGCGCACGGCAGCGCAAAGGCTCGGCGTGGTCAGTCCCTCTTTGCGCGCCCAACGATGGAACCATCGGGTCTTGTACACCGCCATGCCGCATCTCCACAGGTTACTGTATAGCACCAAGTGCTATACAGGCAAGCTAAACTTACTGCCCGCAATCCGTGAGGGCACCCCCGCTGCACGAGCGCTATCTGTCTATCAGCCCGTTCAAGCGGTCGATCCACCACGAGCAGGTCGCCGGATAACTACTCAGATAGATAGGCTGAAGGCATTTGGGGATTAGGCTTCTTGCCCAACGAGGATTCATCTTTGCTTGAACCCAAGGTCGTAACATTCAATCTTCACACTTCAGCCTGAACCCCTTCAGCCTATCTACCTGAGTAGTTACCAATATAATACTGGCGCTCCCGGGTTCAGCATGGGTACAAATTGAGCCCTCCGCAGTGGAAGTAGATCGCCGTCTTGAAGTTCTCGATGTTGCGAAACCCGCAGGCCATGCTCTTGATCTTCTGGATCTGGCTGTTGA
>SWDM01000023.1:224518-398997 GCA_005116835.1 Nitrospira sp.
ATGCCGAACGCCTGCGTGCGATGCTCATCCGTGCGTTCGCTAAATTCATGCTCCCAACAGCGGCCCCCCCCGGCCTTGCTGACCTCAGAAACTGCGGCGACCTGATACGTTGACTGCCGTTTTCAGGTTGAAAAGTTACTGTCCCCTTTTCTGTCTCCTGGAGACCCGGTGGCTCCTATTCTGCACGGGGCGCTAGCAGGGCTGCGGATTACCCATTTCTATAGAGCAGAACTTCTAAGGCATACGCGTCTGGGACAATTCCAGTTTGTCTGGTTGAACTGGTTTGTCTGGTTCAACAAAATAAACAAGATGAACCAAACAAACCAAATAACGGTCTTCTTACGCGGCGCGATTTGATTCCCTCAATTCTGAATCGACCACACGTTCAATCGCACGGAAGGGAGACCGATCTTGCTTGGCGAGATCGACTGTAAGCGGACAGCGGTAGGGGCTCCCTGTCTCGTCATAAGTCAACTCAATGATCGGTTGATGGAGAGCGGCCGGATTGATGGCGATGATCATTCCCCGTTCCTTCGTGTTGAGTTCGACGAAGCTGTAGACGGGATAAATACCGATCAGCTTGATGAATAGGGATACAAGGCCATGGTCGAGACGGGCGAATTCTCCTTCTTGGAATAATTGCTGAATCGCGGCATGGGAAGACAGCGGTCGAAGCCCTCCGAATCCGGTCAGTAGCTCATCGTATCGATCTGCAATCATCACAATCCGACTTTCTTTTGCTATGGAGTCCGCCGATGTTTCGGAGGGATAGCCGTGACCGTCTAGTGTGACATGGTGTTCTGCCGCTATTCGGCGAACTGTCTGGGAGAAACCGCATTGTGCCTCAATCTCAATGGCGCCGAGCCGTGGATGATGGTGAACGTCTGCCAGCTCTTCATTGGAAAAGGGGGGCGACGTGCGGAACAGCCGGCGGGAAAGCTGCAAGAAACCGATGTCATGCAGTAACGCGCCCGTCGCCAAGTCATGGAGTTTCATCGGATCATTGCCGAGAGCTTGGCCGATAATCATCGCCAGGGTGCAGACGGTGAGGCTGTGGTTGTTGAACGATGCGTCGAGCTGCCGCCCTTGGCTCATGGCCATAAATGTGGCATGGGTGCTGAGGGTTCGCGTGACGATGATGATTTCCTGTACGGCCTCGTTGACCAGACCTGGTCTTACGACGCCCGTATGCCCGATTTCGTCGAAAACGGTTTTGACTAACTGGACGAGTTTCTCGCGCAGCTCACGCGCCATTGAAAGTTCCTGGCCCAGTGGGCCAAGTGAGCGAGGCGCATCAGGGACTGCGGCTGCTTGAACTGAGGTCTGTAACCCGATGGTGTGAAGAGCCTCTTCTTCTATTGGGAAGGATGTGACATCGAGTCCTTTGGAGGAATCTATCTCTACGGCCTGGATATTGGATCGCTGCAAGCGCGCGATCTGTTTTTCAGAGGTAACAAGGAATCTATGTTTGAGAAAGGGAGTCCTGAACCACGAACAGTCGATCCCTGCCAGATACATCCCCACCCGAAGTTGACGCAGAGGGATACGCTTGAGCAATTGACACCTACCGTCGAGAAGAAATGGACATCAGGCAAGAAATCACAATCCTCTATCGGCTCGCTCTACTCCGACCTTGAATCCGAGCCGTAGTTGTCATTCATGATGGTCGTCGAGAAATTGTGCTCATAGGCCTGAACCCTGTTCCCACCTGCTCTCTTTGCACCATCAGTACCATAGTTTCTGGCTACCTTTTGCCGGATAGCTCGCGATTGCAGAGGAAACATTCATGAAGAACCATGTTGGTTAGGCCGCACGAATGGCTTCCCATGATTCCGCTGGGATCACACGTTTAATGGAGCGTGTGAAGGGCTGGTTCTGCGCAGAGAGATCGACTGTGAGCGGGTTTCTGTACGGGTTGCCTGCCTCGTCATAGGCTAATGAAACGATCGGCTGCTGCAGGGTGGCAGGATTAATTGCGGTGATCATCCCCCGTTCCTTCGTATTCAGCTCTACGATACTGTAGACGGGGTAGATGCCAACCTGTTTGATGAATAGGGATACCAGAGGAGAGTCGAGATGGCCGAGTTCTGCTTCTTGAAGTAGCTGTTGAATTGCCGCATGGGAAGACAGCGGTTGGAGCCCACAGAACTCGATCCGTAGCTCATCGTATCGATCTGCAATCATCACAATGCGGCTTGTCTCTGCCGTGGAGTCTGCCGATATTTCAGGAGGATAGCCCCGTCCATCGGGTGTGACATGATGCTCAGCTACAATTCGGCAAACGGCCTGGGAGAAATCCGGTTGCGACTCGATCATTATCGAGCCGATCGGTGGGTGAAGGCAAAAAGTCGCACGGTCTTTCACTGAAAGAGGTGCCACTGTGTGGAACAGATGGGGCGGGAGCTGTAAGAGCCCGGTGTCATGCAGTAATGCTCCGGTTGCCAGATCCTTGAGCTGTGTCGAGTCATAGCCTAGCGCTTGGCCCATGATCATCGCCAGCATGCACACGGTGAGGCTGTGATCGCCTAAGGAGGGGTCGAAGGGCCGCTCCTCGCTCATGGCCCTGAACATGCTATGAGTACTGCAGGTCTCTGCGGCGAGGATGACTCCTTGCACCGTTTCCTTAACCGGTCCTGAGCCTATGACCCCCGTTTGTCTCACCCCATCGAAGACGAGCTGAACCGCCCGAACCAGTTTGTCGCGTGTTTCTTGAGCTATTGCGAGTTCTACGTTCAATGTGTCGAGTGAACGGGGTACATAAGAAGCCGGAGGGGCTTGGGTGGAGCCCCCCAAGCGATTTGCATGAAGAGTCTCGTTCGGCATCGGTAATGGTGCGATGTCGTGCCTTTTAGCGGTGTCGATGTTCACAGTGTAAATATGTGATTGTTGGATACGCTCGACCTGTTCAACATTGACCGTTCTACTGCGGCGAACGATTCGCGACCCTCTGCATTGTACTCGGCCTGCTCCAAAGAGGCGTGAAGTGTGAGGCGTGAAACGAGGGTCAGCTTCGGAAATACGTCTCGCATCTGGCCGCACCGTCTTCGCCTCGTGACGAAGGCCATGCCCGACAGTCTGCTGGAACCACAATCCCTTATCGGTTTGCCGTGACGGATCTTGAATCCTGGCAGCCTGCGGAATTCATGATGGACCGGCAGGAAATCGCATTGAATTCTGGCGAGGGGCAAGTGGCACGAGACGAGAGGAAAGATCGCCCCTTGCCTGTTGGCGGAACAGTAGCGATTGCAGCAGAGGCCTTCGTGAACGATATGGCTAGGAAATTGATGCAGGCATCAACTGCACTTCGATGCGAGGGTTGTCTCTATCGATGTGCTTGTAGAGGTGGGTTTCGACGATGCGGTTATCATTAATGCCGAGCCCCTCGCAGAGGGCATCCTGCGCAATCTTGAGTCCGCCATCGACGTCTCGCCTCAGGGCCGAAGTGAAGTAGAACCGGATGGACAGAGCGAGCCAATCCGACTGGAGCCGGGCAAGCAGTGATGCGCGGTGCGTGGTCTGAGCCAACTTGAGCCACACGAGTTGGCCGACCTGAGCTTTATAGGCGCGGCCAGCCGAAGAGATCAATCGTCGACCGTTCACGGTGGCATATTGATGGTTGATGCTGGGGGGCACGGGAAGCGTCAAGGCCACCGCATGGATTTCAGTTTGTGGGTATGGGGGAGGGGATGGGGGCATGAGGGAGGTCGGCGACGCTTTTCTGGCTATACGCAGCGTTGCGACCTTCTTGTCAGGGCTCCGGTATGAGGTCATGCGAACGGCCCGTGGAGAGGAGGGAAATCGAGGCGGGCGCCGAAACGTAGACATGCGGGTGTCAGCTTTGCTTTATAGAAGATTGAGGATCTTGGACATATTCTGCTCGTATTGCTCTTCGGATTTGCCGATATAGCGGCGCCAATTACTCGGGTTCCAGATTTCCATGCGATGGTATAAGCCGATCAGGATGATTTCCTGGTCTTCATCCAACGGAATGATTTTTCTGAGACGGCCCGGAATCAGAATACGCCCGGCCTTGTCGATCTCCGATGTGCCGGCTTCCGATACCACGAAGTGCATGAACTGACGACTTTGGTCCTCATCAAGAGCAGCTTTCGTCCGTTCGAGGACTTTTTCCCACTCTTTCTTCGAGTAGATGAGGGTTGACTCCTCAGGCCCCTTCAGGAAGATGACGGCCTGCCCCTCCAACTCAATCTGCTCACGGATAGGCGAGGGGACGATAAATCGCCCCTTCTCATCCACTTTGCAGAGGTATTCACCGGCGAACATCAATGTGTCGTGTCCTTTACGAGGCCAAGGGAGTTCTGGTGCGATCTCGAATCCACTGTTCCAGATCCGAACGTACGAAGCGCCATTCTTTCCCAAGCTTGAAGGCGGGAATTTGGCGACTCCGTAGATAACGATAGAGCGTACGCTGGGTGATCTTGAGATAGAGGCAGGTCTCCTCCGCTGTCATCAGCTCGCTCTTGGGCACTTTGGCCATTGCAAAACCTGGTTCGATGGAGATTCATATGCCTCACGAAGGCTCGAATGCTGGTGTCAGAGTAGGCAAACTAGAATGATCTGTCAAGGGAAAATGTATGACAATGCATGTCATGACATGTCAGTGCTGTCCGATCCCATAGGGCCTGCCTCATCTGCCTCCATGGCTTCAGAAAGATCGTCGCCGAGATCTTCGCCCATTTCATCTCCCATCGTTTTCATAAATCGATTCATGCTTTCCGGGTCGTTCTCATCAAGTCCGGCCAAGTAACTGGGGTCTGCCAAGGCTTCAAGGCGAGCCTCTTCTGATTTTGGAGAGGCAAATCGGGACAGGATTCGCTCAACCTTGGTACTGGCGCAATGGGAGCAGGCTGCCGGCGCCTGATTGGCCAGGCTCAATACTAGGATGGTGCTGCGTTTTTTACAATTGAGGCAGAGATATTCATATAGCGGCATCGATTTTATTCCTCTGTTCGCCAGGAGCTATCGGATCCGTCAGATAAAGAGATGATTCTCTATGAGCGCGACTGGTGGACATTTTCAGTATCCTGCTAGCCCGCATTATTCATGACAGTTCGTCGCGAAATCGCGCAGTCGCCAAACGAGACAGGCGCGCGGAGCCGTGCGGGAGGGAGGCATACTTGACACAGTATGTTGACCGACCGAACGGCGAGCCCGCCTGCCTGGACGCTGGACCACCGCGTCCAGGCTTGTCGTAGTGGCGAATCCGTGATTGCAGCAGAAGTGTTCATGAATAATGCGGGCTAAAGATTGGTTTCATTGAGTCCAGCAAGATTATTGAGATCTAAAGAGGCATCAAGCCGAGCCTCTTCTGATTTCGGAGAGGCAAATCGGGACAGGATTCGTTCGACCTGCGTACTGGAGCAATGGGAGCAGGCTGCCGGCGCCTGATTGGCCGGGCTCAATGCCAGGATGGTGCTGCGGCGTTTACAATTGAGGCAGAGGTATTCATACAAGGGCATTTGGTCATATTCCTATAGCAGGCAGTGATTGGGTTGCTTGCTCAGCCAAGAGGCGATCCGGTACCAGGTCCGAATCGACCGTCCTGGCGAGCGTCAGGGCAAAGACCGGGCCGGAGCCTGCATTTCGCAGGGACTTTGCGCATTCATTCAGCGTCGTGCCGGTCGTGAAGACATCATCTACGAGGAGAATGCGTTTCTCCTTGAGATCCTGTGGCCTGCGGACTTCAAAAGCATTTCGTAGATTTCGTAACCGTTCCTGCCGCGTTAAGGTGGTTTGGGGAACGGTAGCGGAGGATCTGACGAGCTGTGTTGCTGAAACAGGCTTGGCTAGATGACGGCTGAGTTGGTCGGCCAGCAGTAAGGATTGGTTAAATTCGCGGGATCGCAAGCGGGTCGGGTGTAAGGGGACGGGGATGATCGTATCGACCTCGATTCCACTTGGCAATGCGCTGATCATGAGGCGAGCGAGTGGCCGTGCCAGGGCATATTTGCGTTGATATTTGAACGAACAGATGGCTTCCCGCAACGGCGGAAGGTAGGGGAAGAGGGTCCAAGCTCGTTCAAAACTCGGTGGCCGTTCCTGACAGTGCCAGCATCGATGGTTTGGTGAATTGGCTGTGGCAGCCGATGAGACAAACGGCTGATCGCAGCTCGCACAAGTTGGTTGCTGGAGCCGGCGGATGGTATGCCAGCACGAACGACAGAAGAAAGGCACCGGATCGGTGCTGAGAGAGTTGCCGCATGTCAGGCATTCCACCGGCAACACGAATCGGAGAGCCTGCCGGCACCATCCGATTACTGGGTTTTGAGTGTCTTCACGTAGCATCGCGGGGGAAATGTGTCAATAACTTTATCCGAGAGCTTCTTCATATGCGAATGTGCCACGTCTGTCAAGGTTGTTGGTCTGCAAACGGTTGTGATATACGAAGGCGGTAGGGTGAGGGGCGCGCGACGCGCGAGTACGAATGGATAAGTCGATTACCATGGTGCGATTGGATCAAGTGTCGAAGGTGTATGAGCGCGGCGGCGCCACCATCACCGGACTCGATCGGGTCTCTCTCGAAGTAGCGAAGGGAGACTTCTGCGCATTTATCGGCCCTAGCGGTTGTGGGAAAAGTACGTTGCTCAATCTAGTCGGAGGATTGGATGTCCCTACTTCCGGGGATCTCTCTCTCGGGGGACAGTCGACCGGTCGATTCACGAGCGACGACTGGACAAGGATCAGAAGGGAAACAGTCGGGATCGTGTTCCAAGCGTTCCATTTGATTCCCGGGTTGACGGCAGCGGAGAATGTTGCGTTTCCCTTGCTGCTGCGTGGAGAGCGGGGGGCTTCTGTCCAAGCCCGGGTCGATGAGGTATTGGAATTGGTTGCGATGACACAGCGGCGACATCACCGCCCCAGCGAACTCTCGGGCGGGGAACAGCAGCGTGTGGCGGTCGCGCGGGCGATTGTGCATGAGCCGCAGATCCTTCTCGCCGATGAGCCGACCGGCAATTTGGATTCTCAGCATGGGGCAGAAATCATCGCCCTTCTTCGGTCGCTCGTTCAACGGTTTCGCCAGACCGTATTGCTGGTCACCCACAGCGCTGCGGCCGCCGAGGCTGCCGATTATGTGTGGGAGATGAAGGATGGGCAGCTCGTCACGAGAACGCAGCACGGGCCTGTTACGGTAGTCGCGTAATGGATCTTTCGACCACCATAGCAGGCATACGATTTCCCAGTTGTTTCATGAATGCCTCGGGGGCCCTCTGCGTCACGCGTGACGAACTGCTGGCTCTGGGCCGTTCTCGCGCCGGGGCCGTCGTCATCAAGTCGATGACGGTCGCGCCTCGCGACGGCAATCCGACACCCCGGTACTATGGATTTCCTGCCGGTTCCATCAATTCCATGGGCTTACCGAATCTCGGATACAAGGCGTACGCTGCGCTGATTCCAGAATTGAAGGCGTTTGGGAAGCCGGTTATCGCCAGTGTGGCGGGACTTTGCGAGGACGATTTTCCGACGATCGCTGCCGCGATCAATGCAGCGAAGCCGGATTTGATCGAAGTCAATCTCTCTTGTCCGAATATCCCAGGCAAACCTCAGATCGGATACGATACCGAAGCCTCCGAGCGTCTGCTGAAGCGCGTTCGCAAGGTAATCACGGTTCCGATGGGAGTGAAGTTGCCTCCCTACTTCGACCCGGCCCACCATGCAGCGATGGGAGCGGTGATCGGCCGTTGCGGGGTCGACTTTCTCAACTTGATCAACTCGGTTGGTAACGGACTCGTGGTCGATCCGGATCGTGAAACGGTCGTGATCAAGCCTAAGGGTGGGTTCGGTGGACTGGGTGGCTCTATCATCAAACCGGTTGCGCTGGCCAATGTGCGGGCCTTTTGGAAAATATTCGAAGGGCGCATACCGATCATCGGGACCGGCGGTGTGGTCAATGGCGTGGATGCCTTCGAACATCTGCTCTGTGGCGCGTCGGCCGTGCAGATTGGAACAGTTTTGGTCGAGGAGGGCATCGATGTGTTCTGCAGGCTAGAAACGGAACTGGCGGCACAGCTCAACAAGAAGGGCTACACAGGGGTGGCGGACTGTCGGGGAAAATTACGAGAACTGTAGGCCTACTTGGCCCCGAACGTTTTGGCAAGGAGGCCCAGCTGCAAAGCCCGGCGGAGCAGTTGCGCGACGTTTCGCACATGCAACCGCCTCATCAAGTTGAATCGGTGCACTTCGACCGTGCGGACGCTGAGCTCCAACATCTGGGCGATTTCACGGTTCGTGTGCCCGATCGATACCAGGCGGAGAATGTCGCATTGCCGAGGCGTGAGCCGATAGGGATCGTCCTCTTCAGGCAGCGGCTGGATTTTTCGGCTCAGAGCTGTTCGTACGCTCATCAATAACCTCTCAATCTTGAACTCACGCGAGTCTAGCAAAGGAGTGAATTGCTGTAAACGAAACTACCGATTTGTGCAGGACTCCACTTCTCCATCTCTCGACCGAAGAAAAGAGCCTATGGCGTATAGCCATAGGCTCTCATCCCCAACGAGATTGGCCTCACTGGTGTCGAGAACACAACAGGCGGATTTTCCCAACAGGCTACTGATCCTCAGATGACTATGCCCTTCATGCTCCATTTCGCTCTGATCCGGGCCCATGCGTTCCAGCGGCCATTTCGCACATTGCTCAGCATTGCCGGAGTGGCAATGGGAGTGGTGGCTTCCGTGGCCATCGGGACGGCAAATATTCAAGTCTTGCGATCCTTCGAGCAAGCGGTCACGACGGTCGCAGGGTCTGCCACCTTGGAAATTGCAGGCCATGATCTCGGAGTCGAAGAGTCTGCGATTACGGCGATCCGCGCGGTCGAGGGGGTGGTGAGCGCCGCTCCGGTTCTTGAGGAATCCGTCGTGCTTACCCAGGGAGAAATGCGTGGCCAGGCGCTTGAGATATTGGGATTGGATTTGCTTGCTGAGGTTGGGGCGCGAGGATTTCAGATATCGCAGGCCGATTCTGGCGATGCCCTGGAGGCGCTCTTGGCTCCGGACGCCCTCTATCTTGGCCGGCGGGTGGCTGCCGACTGGAATCTGCAAGTCGGCAGCATGGTTGAGGCGATGGTGGGAGGACGACTCGTGCAGCTGCGAGTCGCAGGGCTCATTCATAACGAGAAAACCGGCTCGTCGCTCTGGGATCGGCTTGCCGTCATGGATATTGCTGCGGCGCAGCTGCTGTTTCAATCGATCGGACGAGTGAATCGAATCGAGTTGGTGACGAAGCCTGACCGAACGCTCGACGACATCATCGCATCCTTGCGAGCGGTTCTCCCGCCTCATCTTATTGTGCAACGGCCGGCGCAACGGACGAAGCAGGTCGAAAACATGGTGTGGGCCTTCCAGCTCAACCTGTCGGTCATGAGCTGGGTCGGGCTGCTCGTCGGGGTGTTCTTGATCTACAACACGATCGCCTTTGCTGTGGCGCAACGGAGGCGCGAGATCGGTATCTATCGTGCCCTTGGCATGACGGAGTGGCGGGTGACAGGTCTATTTTTTGTGGAAGCAGGATTGCTCGGTCTTCTTGGCGGACTATTAGGGGGTCTTGGCGGGGTTTGGCTATCCAGGGGGCTGGTGTCGCTTGTCAGCCGAACGGTCTCAGATCTCTATGCGCCGGTCACCTCCGGTGGATTAATCCTATCGATGGATATGGTGACGCTCACGGCAGTGGCAAAAGGGGTGTTGCTCGGAACAGTCGTTTCGATGGTGGGAGCGGTGGGGCCGAGTATGGAGGCCGGCAGGACCGTGACGGTCCGCGCGTTGGCGCCGGGAGACTATGAGTCGACGAATCAACTAAGGGCGGGCCTATGGGGTTGGATTAGCCTCGCCTTGTTGGTTCTGGCAGGCCTCTGTTCGCTGGCGGGCCCGGTTGGAAACTTGCCGCTCTTTGGTTATGTGGCGACGGTCTGTCTCTTAGGAGCGCTCTCCTGTCTTGCGCCGTTGTGTATTAAGGCCTTGGGCTGGCGGCATCTTTTTCGTGACAGTAAGACCATGGTGATCGGGGGAAGTCTCAGGCTTATCGCAGCAGACCAGGCGTCGCGCCATCCGGGCCGGAATGCGGTGACCGTGTCGGCATTGATGGTGGGATTGTCGATCATGATCGGCGTGGTCGTCATGGTTCGAAGCTTTCGCGACACGGTCGAGTATTGGGTGGACGAGACGGTCATGGCCGATCTCATCGTCGCTCCGCACTCCTGGCTTCAGGGAAAGCAGTCAGGGCAGGCCTCTCGTGCCTTTCCGGGAGGGTGGCGCTCGATTCTGTCTTCGATCGACGGGATTGCCGCAGTCGATACCTATCGCGACGTATATGTTGATGTTGCGGGTCAGCCTGCAGCCTTGGTGTCACGAGATCTTCGGCTCCATGCGCAGCGCAGCCGATATCTGATGGTGCATGGAGATTCGAGCGCGGCCTTGCGGCGAGCCGCCGAGACCGGAGGCGCCATTCTGTCTGAAGTGTTGGCAACGAGGCTGCATGTTCGTGAGGGAGACAAGGTGTCAGTCATGACGCCGGCGGGGCCTGTTGCCGTGCCGGTCGAAGGGATTTTTTACGACTATTCGACTGACGGCGGGAAGCTGGTGATGGACCGGGCCTGGTATCAGCAACAGTGGAACGATGACCGGGTGACAGTGTTTTCTGTGTACTTGGCTTCGGGGGCCGATGTCGATCGAGTCAAACAGTCGATCGTGACAGGTGTTGCCGGGCTTGATGGAATGTCGCTCCCGCCGTTGGTGATCCGAAACCATGAATTGCGGCAAGAAATCCTCGACATTTTCGATCGCTCCTTCGTGTTGACCTATGTCCTTGAGGCCATTGCCGTGTTGGTGGCCGTGCTCGGTATCGTGAACACCTTGGTGACGGCTGTACTGGAGCGGCGTCGTGAGTTTGCCGCGCTACGGGCGATCGGCGCCAGCAGGGGGCAAATAGAACGACTGGTGCTGTGGGAGGCGGCTTACCTAGGGTTGATCGGAGCTGTGTTGGGTGTCGCGGGAGGTTTGCTACTCGCCCTGTTGCTGATCTATGTGATCAATAAACAATCCTTCGGCTGGACGATCCAAATGTCGGTTCCAGGCGGAGTGATTCTGCAAGCCGTAGGGCTTGCGCTCACGTCCGCTCTTGTGGCCGGCTACTGGCCTGCTCGCTGGGCGGCAAGACAGCCGGTCGTGGAGGGGTTAAGAGAGGAGTAGTAACCCCGTTCATTCCTGTGCTCGCGCAACGCGCGGCCTCAGAAGGATGAGAAGGATAGCCTGGCCGTCCTCCTGCTCGCGGAACGCGCACAATCAGAATGTGCTCGTTCGACGCGCGCAATCGAGGATCAACCAGGCTACCCTTGAAAATGAAATGGGAAAGTGGGAAGACGCGCGCAGTTGAGGATTACTGGTATGAATGCGTTTACGCTGCTATACGCGTGCGATTGGCAAATGCGAGCTTCGCGTCCTTGCGTTCGGACGGCGCCACTGTCAACAACGGCCTTGCTGTAAATCCGATCTCTTGAGCCACCCACAGCGTCGGAATCTGTTGGATCGAGATATTGTACAGGTTGACCGAGTCGTTATAGAACTCGCGTCGATCGGCTATGGTGTTTTCCAGTGCCGATATGCGCTGCTGGATGGCCAAGAATTCTTGATTGGCTTTCAAATCGGGATACTGTTCGGCTACGGCGAAGAGCTTTCCAAGGGCTCCGACGATCTGATTTTCCGCCTCGGCCTTGTCGTCGATCTTCAAACCTGTACTATAGGCCGTGCGAGCGTTGGTTACGGATTCCAGCGTTTCCCGCTCGTGCGTCATGTAGCTATTACAGACTTCGACGAGTTTGGGAAGTTCATCATGGCGTTGCTTCAGGATGACGTCGATATTCGACCAAGCCTTATCGATGTTATTGGCGAGTCTGACCAGCACGTTGTAGACGCCGACTAGATAGGCAACGAGCGCAATCAGCCCGATAATGATCAGACTTCCGATGATCAAGGTGGTATTCATGGGTGCTCTCCTTTGGGTATGACAATTACAATATGGTTGTCAGGTAGCGCGTGAGCGTGATGCCCACACAGATCGCCGTCAGCGCCAGACCGCCTGCTATATAAGCCAGCACCTGCCATCCTAGTCGAGACACGAGATCCTTCTCGCTTCGATCCGAGATGATAAACTCATGATCTCGGCTGTCCCCGATGTAGAGACGCGCATGGTTCTCGACGCGCTCTCTGGCGCCCTGTTGTTCATGGGCCGTGCCAAGAACGTAGACCTGCTCTTCCGGCTGTATGAACGCTTCTCGGCAGCGCAGTGTTTTGCTCCCTATCCAGCGTTCGGTCGAAACCCCCAGTCGATTCAGTCCGGCGATGGTTGTGGGAGGCAATGCTCCGAGCCAGTTATTTTGATAGGTGCGCTCGTCCGGCAAGATCAGCTCGGCGCCTAGGGGGACGACAAGCACTTGCCCTGTCGTATCGCGGACAAAGAAAGGCTGTTCCGACGTGCCTTTGGCAATGGTCTCCCACCGTGTCTGCTTTCCGGAGCCAACCTGCTCCTCTACTGCATAGGAAAAGAACACACAGGGAACTCCGCTGAAGGGTGAGGAGAGGAGACTAGCTTCCGGCTGGGCGTGCCCGCTGATTTCGACCAACCCCACTGCCAGTGAGCGGATTGTCGACGTGGGAAGGCTTTCGATCAACTGCTTCCGTTGGCGGAGTACCCATCCGTAGACGATGAGACCGAGCCCACCTATGGCGCCAGCCGCCAAGTATAAGAGGGTTTGATCCGGTGGCCGGCTCCATTGAGCGGTTCTTATGGTTTTATCAATTCCGGCGATGAACAGGATCCCTCCGATCGCAAGGGCGAGCCCGAAAAACAAGCCCCAAAACCAAAGACCCTGTTGGTTGGAACGTTTCTTCGTGGACCTGGGTTGAGCGCGAAGGGTGTCGTTGAGAGCACGATGTCTGGCCGCCGCTCGCGAATACAGTTCGGCTTCATGGATTTGGATCGGAACCGCCGCGCCTCGGTAGGTTTCATTCAGACGAGTGAGGCTTCCGTGAGGCAGCCACCACCCGCGACAGGCATTGCAACTCAGGAAAGAGGTTTGAGATACCGTCTCAGGCTCCATGTGATTGTTGCAGCGAGGGCAGAGTGTTTCTGTTGTGACCGCGACACCACCCCTGTCACCGATCGCCCGCTTCAGTGAGGTGTAGTCCTCTACGAAGAAATTCACCTCTCCCACATCGAGCCAGAGTCCATGTCCTAATGAGCAGACATCCAGCCCAGGACCGTGGCTCGTCGGAACCTGAATAAGGTCTTCCTGACAATCGAGACATTTCATCGTGGCCATCGTGTTCAAACTGTAGCAAGAATCGGATGGGTGTCAAAGCGAAACGCTTGTACGCACATGGAGAAAACAGAGATTTACTCATGGCTATCAGCGGGCAATCATGTGGCAGCGCTCTCAGCGTACAGTCTTTCTCAGTGATGTTGGCCAAGGATACGACTCCCATCCGCAACCATTCCGAGTACCCATGTATTCAACAGTAGGCCAAAGGCTGGGAGGTTGCTGGCGTTCCAGGCATGAATTGGCTAGACTACGCGCAGGAGGCAAGTGATGAGTATCCGCGAATTGCTCCAGTCTAAGAGAGAGAAAATTCTTCAGATCGCTGCGCGTCACGGCGCGCGCAGAGTGCGCGTGTTTGGATCGGTGGCGAGAGGAACAGCTCGGCGAGGAAGCGACATAGACTTCTTGGTTGAGATGGAGGACGGCCGGAGTCTTCTCGATCATGCCGCCTTGATTCTCGATTTAGAGCGCCTGCTCAAACGCTCGGTCGATGTGGCCTCAGAACGCGGACTCCGCCGGCCGCTTCGCAAAGAAGTTCTCAGAGACGCGATCGCCTTATGAGAGATGATCGTGGACGGTTGGAAGACATTCTCGATGCCATCAAGCGGATCGAACGGTATGCAAAACGCGGTCGGCGGGTTTTCGAGGAAGACGAACTCGTCCACACGTGGATGATTCACCACATCCAAATCATAGGCGAAGCAGCCAGCCAGCTCACCCCCACGTTTCGCAAGACTCATCAACAAGTCCCCTGGCCACAGATTATCAAGATGCGCCATGTGTTGGTTCATGACTATCTCGGCATTGACCTGGCGGAAGTCTGGGCGGTGGTCGAACGGGATTTGCCGACTCTCAAGAAACAAGCGCGCACTCCCTGGGTGAGTGCCTAAGTAGGGTCGATTGACTGCTCTCTAACCCCTCGCTGCGCTCGCTCATGGACTTCCCAGAGCAGGGGACAGGTGACCGAGTGCGCCTCGCTCCGTCGCCTCTCGTGGTACCCCTTCCACGGCGGTCCGAGCGGAAGCCTTCTGGAATTCCCTCAATCACGGTTGTGCCAACCGTGATTCTTCGGTCAGTTCCAGCTTTCCTTCTCAGGACGCCGGGTGGGGCCCCGCCACTACGGCGAATGTCGCGGAGCGCACTCGCTCATCTGAAATGGGAAAAGGAGCTCAGTCTGGGCAGATACCTCATCGCTCCAGTCGTGATTGCAGAACTCAAGGATATCTCAGTGGAAAAACGTGATTTCTCGTTAAGAAAGGACTATTCTGCGAACAGCGATTAAAACGGGTACCCTCTTTAATTTTGCTTTATCGAGTGTTCGACGAATGAAAGAAGCCGCCGCCCGTATCAAAATCAATAAACTGCTCGAAGCCGCAGGCTGGCGCTTCTTCGCGGAAGACACATCACCTGCCAACATCCAGCTCGAACCCAGCGTCACGCTCAAGACGCAGGACCTCGACGCCCTCGGTGAAAATTTCGAGAAAGTCCAAAAAGGCTTCATCGACTTCCTTCTACTCAACGAGAAGGGTTTCCCATTCATTGTCCTCGAAGCAAAAGCCGAAGACAAAAGTCCACTCGTTGGGAAAGAGCAGGCTCGCAAGTACGCCAAGTCCCAGAACTGCCGATTCGTCATGCTCTCCAACGGCAACCTGCACTATTTCTGGGACCTCGAACGCGGCAACCCCTACGTCATTACCTCGTTTCCGACACCCGACTCGGTCACCGGCTACCAGAAGATCACGCCCAATCCGCAGCGTCTTATCGAAGACCAGGTAGGTGAAGACTATATCGTTCGCACCCAGCGCCCGAACTACCAATCGGAGGCCGGGTGGCGGAACGAAGCGGAGCGACCCGGATACATCCAGACCAACAAGCTGCGCTTTCTCCGGCCCTATCAGCTCAAGGCCATCCACAGCCTTCAGGCCGCAGTCGGCGAAGGCAAGGACCGCTTCCTGTTCGAGATGGCCACCGGCACTGGCAAAACCCTAACTGCCGCCGCCGTCATCAAACTGTTTCTCCGTTCGGGCAACGTGCGGCGCGTCCTATTCCTCGTGGATCGCCTGGAGCTGGAGGACCAAGCCAAGAAGGCCTTCGCAGCGGTGCTGTCCGCCGACTTTCAGACGGTGATCTACAAGGAGAACCGGGACGACTGGCGGCGCGCAGAGATTGTCGTCACCACCGTGCAATCCCTGCTCTTCAACAACAAGTACCAGAAGCTCTTCTCGCCGACCGACTTCGATCTCGTCATCTCCGACGAAGCGCACCGCTCCATTGGCGGCAATGCACGCGCCGTGTTTGATTACTTCATCGGCTACAAGCTGGGTCTCACCGCCACGCCGCGCGATTATCTCCGCCGGTTCGACAGCTCAAAGCCGGGCACCCGCGACCCGCGCGAGGCGGAGCGCCGCCTGCTGCTCGACACCTACCGCACCTTCGGCTGCGAGAACAGCCAGCCGACCTTCCGCTACTCCTTGCTCGATGGCGTAAAGGAGGGCTTCCTGATCAACCCGACGGTGGTGGATGCCCGTACCGAAGTCACCACCACGCTGCTTTCCGAAGAAGGCTTTGTCGTTTCGTTCACGGATGACGCCGGCGAGGATCAGCAGCAGGCTTTCAAACAACGCGAGTTCGAAAGGCGTTTCTTCGCGGACGCCACCAACCAGCTTTTGTGCAAGACATTTCTGGAACATGCCCTGCGCGACCCGGTCAGCGGCGAAATCGGCAAGTCCATCATCTTTGCCGTCAGCCAGAACCACGCCACCAAACTGGCGCAGATTCTCAATCAGATGGCCGACCGCATGTTCCCCGGCAAGTACCAGTCTGACTTCGCCGTGCAGGTGACCTCACAGATACCCGATGCTCAGCAGTTCACCATCAACTTCAGCAACAACAACCTGCTCGGTTCCGGCAACTTCATTCCCGCCTACAAGACCAGTAAGGCGCGTATCTGCGTGACGGTCGGCATGATGACCACCGGCTACGACTGCACCGACATCCTCAACCTCGGTCTCTTTCGTCCGATCTTTTCGCCCACCGACTTCATCCAGATCAAGGGACGCGGCACCCGCAAGCACGATTTCCGCGAGCTACTCTTCGACGACAGCCTCAAAGAAGGCGTGCAGCACCCATCGAAAACGGCCTTCAAGCTCTTCGACTTCTTCGCCAACTGCGAGTACTTTGAGGAGGAGTTCAACTACGACGAAGTGTTGAAGCTCCCTCCGCCAAAAGGAAAGGGCCGCGTCGAAGAAGGAGGCCAAGGCCCTGTGGTCGTGGGCGGCACGTATCAGCACCTCGGCGCCGACATCCTCTCGATGGTCAAGGAAGAGACCATAGGTTACGGGGGCATGAAGATCGACCGCATGTTCTTCGAGAAGTTCGAAGACGTCATCCGCGCCAATGACACCGTTGCGTCCGCCGTTGAATCCGGGCAGTGGGACCGCGTCATCGACTACGTGAACCACGAAGTCTTCGACAAGCCTGAGGAGTACTACACCCTCGACAAGCTGCGCAAAGCCGCCGCCGTGGACCGCCGCCTGACACTGCGCGAAATCCTCGAAAAAGTCTTCGGACTCATCCCGCGCTTCAAGTCCAAGGATGAGCTACTGGAAGAGGAGTTCTCCAAGTTCGTCGCCGACTACAAGCCCGAAGAGGCCGCTGCCATCCCGGCCATCAAGACCTACTTCAAGGCCTACGTCACCAGCGACCGAGTCCGTGACATCATCGAGAGCAAGCAGTTCACCGAGCTGGCGACCAACCCGGTGTTCTCCACCCACGACTTCAAAGCCGTGCCGGAGAAGTATCGCGTGCTCGTCCCTGAATACGTCAAGGACTATGTCTCCTTGAATCAGTTCGTCGCCTGAAGGAGACACCATGCTCGACACCGACACCAAACGCCGCATCGACACCGCTCGCGATATCCTCGTCGGCAAAGTCCCCGACCCGAAATCGCAGGTCGAGCAGATCACGATTGCCCTCATCTACAAGTTCATGGACGACATGGACGCGGAAGCCGAGGAACTCGGTGGCAAGCGGAAGTTCTTTACCAAGGAGTTCGCCCGCTACGGCTGGGCCAAGCTCATGCGCTCCGGCCTAGGCGGGCACGAACTTCTCGGCCTCTACGCCGAAGGCATCACCAAGATGCCTGAGAATCCCGGTGTCCCACCACTTTTCCGCGACATCTTCAAAAACGCTTATCTACCTTACCGCGACCCTGAGACGCTCAAGAGCTTCCTCAAGATCATTGACGAGTTCACCTACGACCATAGTGAGCGCCTTGGTGATGCCTTCGAGTATCTGCTTTCTGTCCTCGGCTCGCAGGGCGACGCCGGGCAGTTCCGCACCCCACGCCACATCATTGATTTCATCGTTGCGGTTATCGATCCTAAGAAGAAAGAAACCATTCTCGACCCTGCCTGTGGCACCGCCGGTTTTCTCATTTCTTCCTATAAGCACATCCTGCGCGCCAATACCGACAGCAAGGGCAACAGTAGATTGACGCCGGATGAAAAGGGTCGCCTTGCCAAGAACATTAAGGGCTACGACATCTCGCCAGACATGGTGCGCCTCTCCCTGGTGAACCTCTATCTGCACGGCTTCACCGATCCCCACATCTACGAGTACGATGCCCTTACTTCAGAGGAGCGCTGGAACGAACACGCTGATGTCATCCTCGCCAATCCGCCCTTCATGTCTCCAAAGGGCGGAATCAAACCCCACAAGCGCTTTTCCATCCAAGCCAAGCGCAGCGAAGTGCTGTTCGTGGACTACATGGCTGAGCACCTTACGCCCACCGGCCGCGCCGGCATCATCGTGCCCGAGGGCATCATCTTCCAAAGTCAGACTGCCTACAAAGAACTGCGAAAGTTGCTGGTGGAAAACTCTCTCGTCGCCGTCATTTCGCTCCCGGCAGGCGTGTTCAATCCCTACTCCGGTGTCAAAACCTGCATCCTAATACTCGACAGATCCCTCGCCAAGCAAAGCGAAAGCATTGGATTCTTCAAAATCGAAAATGACGGCTTCGGCCTTGGAGCCCAACGCCGCGCGATGGAGAAAAACGACCTACCTCAGGTCAAAGCCGAACTCTACGCCTACCTCCAGGCCCTCCGCAGCCAACAACCTACCGATAATCTCCAACCAACCTGCGGGCTGATTGTGCCGAAAGAAAAGATTGCCGCGAATGGCGAATACAATCTCAGTGGCGAGCGGTATCGGGAGGGTGGTGCCAAGACGAACATCTTTCCGTTGGTGCGAATCAACGAGGTCTGCACAGTGAATCCTCGGAAGAGCCAACTCACGGAGAAGCCTGACACGCATGTCTCGTTCGTTCCAATGGCTGACCTAAACGAGCATCGCATCGCGTTTCAACCGAGCGAGGAGAAGGCACTTTCCGAAGTCGGAGCGAGCTACACCTACTTTGAGGACAACGATGTCCTGCTCGCCAAGGTCACGCCGTGCTTTGAAAACGGCAAAGCCGGCATCGCTCGCGGACTTCTTAACGGAATCGGTTTTGGTTCCAGCGAGTTCTACGTGCTCCGTAGCAATGGCCAAGTCCTGCCCGAGTGGGTTTATTTCTGCGTCATGCATCCGCTCTTCCGGGAGGCCGCTGTCGCGCAGATGACCGGCACGGGCGGGTTGCAACGCGTTCCCCGCGATTACGTCGAGAACTTCCAAATCCCCCTGCCGCCACTAGAGGTGCAGAAGGAGATCGTGGCGGAGATCGAGGGCTACCAGAAAGTCATCAACGGCGCCCGCGCCGTTCTCGACAACTACCGACCCCACATCCCCATCCACCCCGACTGGCCGATGGTGGAGTTGGGCGAAATCTGTATATTCAAGAGAGGGCCGTTTGGAGGCAGCTTAAAGAAGGACATTTTTGTGAAGAAAGGCTATGTGGTCTATGAACAGAGCCACGCAATAGCCAACGATTTCTCAGAATACAGGTATTTTATCGACCAAGAAAAGTTCGAAGAAATGCGTGGCTTTAGAGTACAACCCGGCGAAATCATCATGAGTTGTTCTGGCACGATGGGTAAGGTAGCCATCATCCCAGCGAACGCGCCATCTGGCATTATCAACCAAGCCTTGTTGAAGCTGACTCCGACCGATCGAGTCTTGGGCGTATTTCTGAAGCTTTGGATGGAGAGCGACAATTTCCAGCATAGCCTCTCCGACTTCACTTATGGCGCAGCAATCAAGAATGTCGCGTCGGTGGAAATATTGAAGGGACTGCGACTTCCCCTCCCGCCCCTCGCCACCCAGCAAGCCATCGTCGCCGAGATCGAAGCCGAGCAAGCGCTGGTCGCCGCCAACCGCGAGCTGATCGCTCGCTTCGAGCAAAAGATTCAAGCCACCCTCTCCCGCATCTGGGGAGAAGATGCGCCATCAGAGCATGTGACAGACTATGAGCACGAGGCGTCATAACAATATGTTCCAACGGGGGCATTCGCGCGCCCAACCCCTGTATGTTTGAGCCTGTGATCTTGCACCATGTATTCATGGGAACGACGATGTTCAGCGAGGGTGTGTGATGTTGAGTCATGTTATAGCGGTTCGCTTTGATGGACGTGTTCAGTCGGGCCGGACGGTGCCGTGCCGCCTGACGTGTGAGGCCGCTGATGGAGCTGAGGTCGAGGTGGTGGCAAAGCTCTCAGATGGATGCGACCGCAAAGTTACGGCGCTGGTGATGGAGGCCATTGCTGCCATGCTTGCGGCTGACCTTGACCTTCCGGTTCCCGAACCGTTTCTCGTTACGTTGGAGCCTGAGTTCATCGCGGGTGTGCCTGACGAGACTGTCGCGGATATGGCACGCCGCAGTAATCCAGTTGCATTCGGTTCGAAACATTTGCCACCTGGCTATACGAGCTGGCCTGTCGGGAAGGCGATTCCCAAGGACGCGCTCGCCACGGCGGCGGAGATATTTGCATTCGATGTGCTGATCGTGAATGACGACCGCCGCCCGGAGAACCCAAATTGTCTTTTCAGCGGATCGAGTCTCGCAATCTACGATCATGAAATGGCTTTTTTCACCGAGGGGATTGTTGGCTGGCAACCACCGTGGGAAATTAGTTCCTTGGAATCGATCAAGCGGACACCGCGCCATTTATTCTCTGAGCAGCTTTGCGGAAAGGCGGTAAACTTTGATCGCTTCGCCGGGGCGTGGCTTGCCGTCACGAACGAGCGTTTGGCAGCGTATAGAGCGGCATTGCCGGATGCATGGAATGCCGCCAATCAAGACGCAGACCGAGCATTGATGTATATAGGACAAGTCAGGGATAATATCGAAGCAGCACTAGAGGAAGTCAGAAGGGTCATATCATGAAAAATCAATATTCTTATACCTACACGGTGCTCAGGTACGTTCACGATGTTACAAGCGGCGAGTTTGTGAACGTTGGTGTGGCATTGCATGCGTCAGAGGCACGCTACTTGGGGGCGCTCTGCCGAACGACCTACGGTCGCCTCAGCAAAGTGTTTCCAGGAGTGAATGCCGAGCATTTCAAGGCGTTGATGCGCCATATCCAGAATCGCTTTGAAGAGTCAGGGGAACGTCTTTCTAGTGAATTGCCGTTTACCTCTCCATCTGACGTGATTGAGATTGCACAATCAGTGCTGCCTAAAGATGACAGTTCGTTGCAATGGTCCCCGAGCGGAAGCGGACGCACCGACGATCCGGCACAGGCACTGGAAAAGCTATTCGATCGCATGGTGATGCGTTATGAGGATAAGCAAGCATTGAGCAACCGAACCGACGATGATGTCTGGCGGCATTTCAAAAAAGATTTGGAAGGACAACGGATACTCCAGTACTTCCAGCCGAAGACCATCTCCGTTCAGGACGACGAAATCGAGTTTCAACATTCTTGGAAAAATGGAAAGTGGCATTGTCTTGAACCTATCTCGTTCGATATGGCTACAGCCGACAACATCAGGGAGAAGGCCTATCGCTGGATGGGACAATTGGCGAGCGTTCGAGATGCGGCTGACCAATTCAAAGTATATCTGCTTGTCGGTGCGCCTCAGCAGGAAAGCCTACAACCTGCCTTTCTGAGAGCAATGAGTATGTTGAAAAGGATTCCGGGAGAGAATGAAGTCGTGCTTGAAAAAGATGCGCTAGACCTAGCAGCTCGTATCGCCGGGGAAGTCGCGGAGCATAAGCGCGTAGATTGATCGGATGTAGCCTTCGAATGAAAATGTACCGGGAGTCTTTTCTGCTGACCTGGTGGGCGGGGCTCAGTATCCGTAAAGTATGAGGATTGGCCGGTTGCTATAGTGTGTTTGGTTTGTCTCGTTTGTTTGATAAACGAGGCCAACTAGAAGAACGAGGTAACACAGATCGACCACAACCGAAGTCGGCCAGCTCACGGTTTCTTTGCCACGACCTTGCCGTTTTCCCACACGTAGATCGGTGTGCCGTACATCCTGGCGGTCTTGCGAGCTACCTTGGCGGCTCTCCGGAGGGCTCGCCCGACGGCTTGGGAAAGGGCCTTGGTGGCTTTCTTTCTGTTGGTTGTCTTCATGGACCCTCCTCCAGCAATGTAGGGGCATCGCAGGAATTGTCGTAGACCGCCCAACCATGGGCCAATGGACGATACAGGGTATGATAATTATCCCAACTGCGTTGAAAGCGTCGTACCACGTCTGCGCGAGGAATGTCATGCCCGCCTTGGCGAACTCGGGAAGCGATACGTTGAAGGGCAAGTTGTGGTGAAGTGAGGGACAAGAATATGATGGTGATTTGATATCCCGTTGTCTTCCATTCTGTCAGAAGCCGTAGATATGTTCTTCCACTCAAGGTACTTTCAAATGCAAAATCCTCCCGAGCTTTCGCTAAACGAGTGAGTTCTGTCAAGACAAGTCTGCCTGCTTGTCGTGCGGCCAGTTCAGGTCGAAGGGGTGAAAGCCCGCCTGCGATGAGGTCGGCATTGACGAAATGAATCACGCCGGTCTCGCGAAGAAGGAATTCCCTGGCGAAGGTGGTCTTTCCGGCGCCATTTGGTCCGGCAATGATGATGCAACGGGGAGGTCGAACGGTTCGCGTGCTCACGGTCGAGCCTGTCAGCCCGCCACCGGCTGTTGGTAAGCCACCTCAATCTTAAACCCCAAATCTTCGATCATGCCCCAGACTTCTGGGGCCGGCTGGCCTGGTGTGGTGAGGTAGCCGTTGACGAAGATGGAGTCGGCTGGGTAGAGGGCTAAAGGCTGGAGACTGCGGAGGTTATGTTCGCGGCCTCCGGCGACGCGGAGTTCGGTGCGTGGGTGCAGGAATCGGAAGAGGCAGAGTACTTTTAAGCATCGTTGAGGCGTCAGGTGGTCACAGTTTTCCAACGGTGTGCCTGTCGCCGGATGCAGTGTGTTCAATGGGATCGAATCTGGCTTCACGTCGATCAGGGCCATGGCCAGGTCGATGAGATCTTCGTCTTTTTCTCCCATTCCGACGATCCCGCCGGAACAGATTTCCAATCCTGCTGCTCGAGCGTTCCGGATGGTGCTGAGCCGGTCTTGGAACGTATGGGTGGTGCAGATGGAGGAGTGAAAGGCTTCGCTTGTATTTAAGTTGTGGTTCACCCGATCGACTCCGGCTGCCTTCAGCCGTTTGGCCTGCTGTTCATTCATCAGGCCCAGCGAGCAGCAGATCTGAATCGGAATCTCCTGCTTGATCGAGCGGACGGCTCCGGCGATTTCATCGATTTCACGATCTAACGGACTCCGGCCACTGATGACGATGCAATAGCGTTGGGCCTTCGAGGCTGCCGCTTGCCTCGCTCCCTCCATCATTTCTTGTTGGGACACGAGGTTATACCGTTCGATGGGGGCAGTGGAGGTCGCAGATTGGGAACAATAATGACAGTCTTCCTGGCAGGCTCCGCTCTTGGCGTTCTGTAACATCTGGAGGCGAACGGTCTTGCCGAAATAATGGGATCGGACGGTAAAGGCTGCTTGGAGGAGTCCCAACAACTGCTCGTCCGGGGTGTCGAGTACGGCCTGGCATTCGCTTCTGGTGAGTGTCTCATCGCGCAAGGCTTTGGCAGCGAAATCCTGATAGTCGATCATGGGACACTCCATCATATGTAGAGGTTAAAGTAGCTGCGATGCGGGCTAGAGCCAAACTGGCAGAAAACCTACACGGTTTCGAAGGGAGAAGCAATGCCCTGATAGGGTACTGCTGAAATTGGGAGGGGCTTGCTGTCCTGATCGGGGAATACCTGTCCGGCATCCGGCAAGGGGAGGGCGACCAAGGTGTTCCAGACCCCACAACTCCTGCAGCGCCCAGACCATTCAGTCGATTCATTTCGGCAGGCGGTGCAGACATAGGGGACGACCACCCGTTTTTTGAAGTTGAGGGCTTTTTTGAGTTCGGTAACAGCCTCTTCCATCTGCCGCTTGCGTAAATAGAGATTGGCCATGATCTTATGGTAATCAGCCAATTGATCCTGCACCCCCTCGACGGTCGAGAGGATCTCAAACGCTTCATCGACCATTTCGAGCCGGTAGTAGAGCTTTCCGAGATAGAACTGGAGGGCGGGGTTGTTGGGGTCTTGCCGGAGAGCCTCTTGATAAACACGGATAATCTCGCTGGGTTCGCCTTGTTCGAGAAACAGTTCTTCGAGGCGATGCAGGATGACATTGCTACGAGTCTTGACATAGACCTTCTTGAGGATTTCTACCGCCTGCTTGGTCTTGCCTTCCTGGATCAGGATCTCGCCGATACCGACGTAGGCCGGTAAGAAGGTTCGGTCTTTCTTAATGGCGCCGCGGAAGTAGCGCCGGGCCTTATCTGGGTGGCCCCGTTCCAGCAGTTGGCGCCCTACCTCGTAGGTGCAGCCGGTGAGGAGGTGGGCTTCGGCCTTACGTGCCGGCTCAGGCAGATTGGCCTTCAGGAGGCGATGTTGGATTTCGAGCGCCTCGCTCCATTTCTCGAGCCGGATCAACAGATCTCGTTTCCGAATGAGCGCCGTGAGGTTATCCGGTTCAATCCTCAGCATTTTGTGCAGGGTCTGCAACGCATCCTCGTAGCGTTTGGCGCCCTCTAGGTCATTGGCCAGTTCCAGCAGAACTTCGATATTGCGTTCATCGACGCGATTTGCCCGTTGGTGAAGGCGGATCGCTTCAGCGAAGTTGCCTTCTACGCGGTAAATGTTTCCCAGCCATAGCAGCGAATCGACCCGATTCGGGTCCATGGCCAGCGCTCGCTCGAACAGGCTGATGGCTTCAGTGGTTCGTTTCGACATGATGGCATGGGTGCCTTCACGATGGAGCGCGTCAATTTTTTCTTTGCGCCGCAACAGCCGCGTGCTGCGCCAATTGCCGATGACGTGGGCGGTCTGCCTCATGCCGACGGCCAAGGCTACGAGGACTGCCCCGACTGCCATGGAAAAGACGACCAGGGTGACGGGGCTCAGTTCAAATTGGAAGGAGGGACTGGTCCTGACCTCGACGGATCCAGGGTTCAGTTCGCGGAAATAGCTGTAGAGGAAGATCCCTGCGCTGACGAAGAAGATGGTGGTGAGCAGTCGGAGCATCGATCTAGGCCTTTGTTTTCGATGGCGCCTTTTTCCGCTTCACGGGCCGTGGGACGACCGCCGGTTGCGGGGCCGGTAGTTGGCCTGGGATGGCAATGCGTTTCGCATCGGCCCACAACCGTTCGAGCGCGTAATGTTCCCGGACATCCTGCCTGAAAATATGGACGATGACATCGCCGTAGTCCATCAGAACCCACTGCGAGGACCACCTGCCTTCAACGCCGAATGGTTTGACCCCGGAGCGGGAAAGTACACCGTCGATATGATCGGCGATCGCACTTGCCTGACGATCTGAATCCGCAGAGCTTATGACCAGGTAGTCGGCAACGGAGGTCAGCGGCGCTACCTGGAGGATGAGAGCATCGGTGGCCTTCTTATCGAGCATGGCCCGGGCAATTGCGAGGGCCGTAGACCTAGCTGTTCGTGCGATTACGATCCTCTTGGTAGAGATGATGCTGGAGTATATAAGATTCCACTGAGGGCGGCAACAGATTTGCCACAGGAAGCCCTTGGCGGATTCGCGAGCGAATGTCCGATGCGGAGATTGGGCAGGCCGGCAGTCTGAGGCAGGTCAGCCCGTGCTTTCCGAGCGGCGCCTCGATTCGTGAAATCTGTCCCGCATCCAAATCCATCAGTGAAGCAACGGGAATGGGCGGAAGCAGTGGAACGGATGAGAGAGAGCGAAATAATAGGCCTGGCCGTGAGAGGACAACGAACCGGCAGAGTTCCAGCAATGTCCGAGGGTCACGCCAGGAGGGAAAGTCCAGGAACGCATCGAGTCCAATCAAAAAGGACAGCTGGGTCTGTGCGCCATATTCTTGCTGCAGGAGGCGAATGGTATCGATCGTGTAGGACTTGCCCGGGCGGCGAAGCTCCACGTCCGAGATCGTGAGGGTAGGGTCTGAAGCGATAGCGAGGCGGACCATCTCATAGCGATCTTGCGCCGGAGCCAGACTGCTGTTCGATTTATGGGGAGGGAGATTTGTGGGAATGAAGAGGATTCGATCGAGCCCAAGAGCCTCGCGCGTCTGGCGCGCTATGGCCAAGTGGCCGTTGTGCACAGGGTTGAAGCTGCCGCCCAATAGTCCAAGACGCATAAATTTAATGATGAATGTTCAATGGTGAAGGTTAAATGAAGGAACATGCGAAGACTCAACGCATCTTGACTCTCTCATTGAGCATTCATCATTTAAAATTTAACATTATCCTTCAGAGGATAACGAGGTTGTCCCGATGTATCACTTCCTCGTACTCCTGCGGGCCGAGCTGTTGCTGGATCTCGGTCGTTTTGAGCCCCTTGATCCGCGCCAACGTGTCCGAGGAGAAGTTCACGAGTCCTTTGGCGAGTTCTTTGCCGTCCTGATCGAGGCAACTAACCGCATCACCGCTATCGAAGGAACCGCTGACCGCCAGAATTCCTGAAGCCAACAGGCTCTTGCCTCGTCGGACCAGCGCATCGACCGCTCCAGAGTCGAGCGTCATGGTTCCTCGCGACCTGAGGGTAAATGCGATCCAATGTTTGCGACTGGTGAAACGACGTTCTTTTGCGAGAAAGAGACTGCCGCCAGGGCCGCCGGCCAATATTTTTGGAAGAAGACCGGCGTCCTGCCCGTTCATAATCAGCGTGGCCACGCCATACTCGCTGACTTTCTTGGCAGCCCGAACTTTAGTGGCCATGCCTCCGGTTCCCTCGAATGTGGCGGAGGTACCGGCTCGTTCCTCGATCTCTGGGGTAATGTCGGGGATCAAGGGGATCAGGGTGGCCGCGGGGTTTTTCCGCGGGTCTTCGGTAAATAGGCCGTCGATATCGGACAGGATGATCAGCAGTTCTGCGTCGACGAGATGAGCGACTTCGGCAGCCAGCGTATCGTTATCTCCCACACGGATTTCATCCACGGCAACGGTATCGTTTTCATTGATAATGGGGATCACGCCGAACCCAATCAGCGCGCTGAGGGTATGGCGCGCATTGAGAAACCTGCGCCGATCGGCGAGATCCTGATGGGTGAGTAGGATCTGCGCGACCTTGACCTCGAGTCGTTCAAACGATTTTTCATAGGCCCACATGAGCCGGCTTTGGCCGACCGCCGCCGCAGCCTGCTTCACAGGGAGGCTCTTGGGGTATTCCTTCAGTCCCAACTTCTTGATGCCGGAGACAATTGCGCCGGAGGAGACGATCAGCACTTCCCGTCCGCTGGACCGGATTGCCGCGATCTCGTTCGCGAGCCGATCGATTTGTTCGGGGCGCAATCCTGTATCTCGTGACGCGACGAGGCTGCTCCCGATCTTGATGACGATACGGGTGGCCTGTTTTAAGAGTTCGTCTCGCATGGTGCGGCTCGAAGCTGCGCTACCTGTTGCCCTACATAGGTGACGAGTTCCGTCAGTCCTTCTCTCGTGGCGGCAGAGATCGGGAGGCATGTATATCGATGGCGCACGCAGTACTTCTGCAACGCTTTCAGGCGGGTTCGCTCCCCAGCCACGTCGATTTTTGTCGCGACCACTGCAAAAGGGCGCGTAGTAATCGGCTCATCGTAGGCAGCTAATTCTTGGCGCAGGATCTCGAAGCTTTTGACTGGTTCATCAGTGGCCCATTCCGAGACATCGATCATGTAGAGCAAGAAAGACGTGCGTTCGATATGCCGGAGAAATTGGATTCCGAGTCCTTTCCCTTCATGCGCGCCTTCGATAATTCCTGGGATATCTGCAACGGCAAAGCTTCCCTTCTCCCCCCAGCGTACGATTCCAAGGTTCGGCGTCAACGTGGTGAAGGGATAATCGGCGATCTTCGGCCTTGCGGCTGAGATTGAAGCGATGAGCGTCGATTTTCCGACATTGGGGAACCCTACAAGCCCGACGTCGGCCAATAGCTTTAGTTCAAGCCGTAGTGACCGTTCATCACCTTCCGTGCCGGTTTCAAATTCCGTGGGCGTGCGGTTGGTCGGTGTGGCGAAATGGCTATTCCCTCGTCCACCCCGGCCCCCGTGCGCTCCCACATACCGCTGCCCTGGAACGACCAGATCGGCTAAGAGTTCATCGGTCTCATTGTCAAAAATGACGGTACCGACCGGAAGGGCCACGACCACATCCTCACCGGTTCTCCCGGAGCAGTTGGCTGCGCCGCCTTGGCGACCGACTTCTGCTTCATAGTGTTTTTGATACCGGAGGTCGAGAAGTGTGGTCATGCGGGGCGATGCTTCAAACACGACATCGCCACCGTGGCCGCCATTACCACCGTCAGGCCCGCCACGTGGGACGAATTTTTCCCGTCGAAAACTGCATGAGCCGTCGCCGCCGTTCCCGGCTTTAATATGGATACGGACTTCATCGACAAACATCGGCGCACCGTTTCAGCGTTAGGACTGTATGGGCATGACATGCGAGGAACGTCCCGTTGCACCCCTACCCATGCCGGGAGTCTTAGCCCGCATTATTTACGAAGACTTCTACTGCAACCGCCGATACGCCGCTACGACAAGCCTAACGGCGGGCGGGCTCGCTTCTCAGTCAGTCAACATACTGTTTCAAGTATGCCTCCTTCCTTCGCGGCTCCGCGCGCCCGTCTCGCGTGGCGTCTCGGCGGTTTCGTCACGAACTCTCGTGAATAATGCGGGCTAGCGATAGCGATACAATGACGAGAAAAGAGGGAAAGAATGTGCTTATGAAATTGAGGGCGCAGCGTAGACGCTGACCTTCGGCCGTCCGCGACCGCGTTCAAATTTCACAATCCCTGTGATGCGGGCGAAGAGGGTGTGGTCTTTGCCGAGCCCCACGTTGAAACCGGGGAAGAACTTCGTCCCTCGCTGACGGATTAAGATCGATCCGGCCGTGACGGTCTCTCCGCCGTAGGCCTTGACCCCGAGGTATTGCGGATTACTATCGCGCCCGTTTCTAGTTGATCCGCCGCCTTTATTTGTTGCCATGACTGATCCTCGTTAGGCCGTTTCGATGCCGGTAATGCGCAATTTAGTAAAGCCCTGGCGATGGCCATTGGTCCGCCGGTAATTCTTGCGCCGTTGTTTCTTGAAGATGGTGATGGAGCGGGTCCGGCCTTGGTGGATGATTTCGGCTTTGACGGTCGCTCCTTTGACCAAGGGTTGTCCGATCTCTAGCCCTTTGTCCCCGTGGACCAGCCGAACCTGGCCGAGTTCAATCATCCCTCCCACTTCGCCTGGAAGGGATTCTACCAGGACCAATGATCCGGTCTCGACCCGATATTGCTTACCGCCTGTTTCAATGATTGCGTACATAAGTCCCTATCTCCGTTACAGAAGCTGAGTTTGTAACATAGGGATTTGAACCCTGTCAAGGTAAAGGCACTCGCGGCCCTTCAGATCTGACGAAGTCTGACGACGACCCTTGCCCCCTTCCTTGGGGTTACCCTGTTTGAGGACTATCCTGCACTAGGTCCTGAGCGTATGCTCACGAACTATGGTCGAGAAAAATTTTATTGATCGGAGACAGTGATGGCCGTCACACCGAAGCATTCTTCCATGCTAAAGGGTATTCGATTTGTGCTCCGTCCCTATCGTCGTGTACCAAGCAGGTACGCGCTCCATTATCTCAGCCCAGAATACGTGGGGAAGGGCATCGTGACCAACCTGTCTCAATCCGGGATACGTATTCAAGGCGAGCATACGGTCGAACCAGGCCTTAGTCTGGCGCTACGCCTCAAACTGTCAGACGATGGTCCGACAGTAGAAGTTGAACGAGCAACGGTACGGTGGGTGGATGGGTATGATTTCGGTATGGAGTTCGATCGCGTCAGTCCAATGGCCGCTGCGCATATCACCCATGTATTGAGCCAAAAGATTCGTACCTCTCGGATGTCCTGATGATCGATCCTCCTTGCCCCGATTGCACATGGGCCATGACACGACCCTTCGCTTGACGCTTCTTCCAACCCGCTGCTATATTCCGATTTGATCGTTCAGGAGCTTGTCTTCATTGTCTATGATTGAGCCACAGGGGAAAATTTGGATGGATGGGTCGTTCGTCAATTGGGCGGACGCGCAGGTCCATGTGATGACCCATTCGCTTCATTATGGACTGGGTGCGTTCGAGGGGATTCGCTGTTACAAAGGGAAGTCCGGCTCAGCGATTTTTCGACTCCAAGAACATGTCGATCGATTATTCGATTCCGCTCATATCGCCATGATGCAGATGCCCTTCGAGAAGAAGCAGGTGGCTGAGGCTATTGTCGAAACAGTTCGGGTGAATAGGCTGGAGGCCTGCTATATCCGTCCGCTCGTCTATATCGGGCATGGATCGATGGGGGTCTACCCAGGTGATAATCCGATCAAGTTAGCTATCGCTGCTTGGACCTGGGGCTCCTACCTCGGAGACGATGCACTGGCAAATGGAATGAGGGCGCGGGTCTCGTCATTTACCCGGCACCACGTCAATGTCTCGATGACGCGAGGGAAGATTTCCGGTTACTACGTGAACTCGATTCTCGCGAAGCGGGAAGCGAAAGCGGATGGGTATGATGAAGCCATCCTCCTCGATACCGAGGGTTATGTGTCAGAGGGGACAGGGGAGAACATTTTCATTGTGCGTAAAGGGCAGATCAAGACCACTCCGCTCACCTCGATCCTCGACGGCATTACTAGAAGTTCTATCATCGATTTGGCGCGGGAGCGGCGGATCCCCTTGGTGGAGGAGCGTTTCACACGCGATGACATGTATATCGCAGACGAAGTGTTCGTGACCGGGACCGCTGCCGAGCTGACACCGGTGCGGGAGATTGACAACCGTAAAATTGGAAGTGGGAAGCCTGGTCCAATTACGCAAGCGTTGCAGAAGGCCTACTTTTCGATCGTGCGCGGGGAGGATCCTTCGCACGAGGCGTGGCTCACCAGAATTTAACAGGATGCTGAAAAAGCCCGCCAGCTTCGTTCTCGGCTCATCCAAATCCTCAACGTACCCCAGAGGGTACGCCTCCGGTTTGGACTCGCCTGCGGCCTTGCTGAACGGCCTTTTTGAGCATCCTGATGCTAATGCCACAAAAAGACTTTAAGGATGTGTTGTGTGTAGATCGAGTTCTTCCGCAGCCGGCTAGAATCTTGTCAGACGCTGAATAAGTTCGACCTCTCCCCGTCCCACATCAATGTTGCTGACAACCGTGATATGAGTTGAGTCTTCCGTGCGAGTTGGGTGCGGAGAAAGCCGCAGTTTCTGCGCGGTTCTCTAGTGCTTGCCGGAGGAAGGGTCGTCCGGCTTGTGGGTTTCAGCGGCTGGGGCTGTTGGGGCCGCGGCTGGTGTTTCCGGGGCTGTCTGGGATGATTCTTTTTTATTGAGATCTATGACGGTGGAAGAGAAGGCTCGGTCTTTAGCGAGAATGGCCAGGCCGAACGATGTCAGCATGAAGATGGCTGCGACGACGACTGTGAATTTGCTCAAGAAGTTCGCGGGGCCACGGCTCCCGAAGACGGTTTGGCTGGAGCCGCCGAACGACGCGCCGATCTCAGCGCCCTTCCCCGATTGCAGAAGAATGGCTCCGATCATGAGAAAACACACCATGACGTGAATAATAATGAGGAGGATATACATGGCACCCCGATTCAGTTAGGCCCGTTCTGTTTCAGCAAGACTGATGATTGTAGCAAACGAGTCCGGATTGAGACAAGCCCCACCGACCAACGCTCCGTCGATCGCTTCCGAGCCCAGAAATAACTTGCCGTTCTGTGGCGTAACGCTCCCTCCGTATAGAATCCTGACAGCCGATGCTGTTTGGCTAGTCCATCCTGTCTCCAGGAATAATCGGATCGAGCGATGCACTGGTACAACTTGATCGGTGGTGGCAGCTTGTCCTGTACCGATAGCCCAGACTGGTTCATAGGCGATGGTAACAGCCGCCAGATCTTGTGTGGTCAATCCAGCCAGGCTGCCGGTCAGTTGAGCGGTGATGACTGATTCTGTTCGGCAAGACTCACGCTCAGCCAGCGACTCTCCCACGCACAGAATCGGGGAGAGTCCATGTGTCAGCGCTGCTTTGATTTTTTTCCGAACTTGTTCATCTCGTTCGTCGAAGAGGGTGCGACGTTCGGAATGGCCGACGATGACGTAACGGCAACCAAGATCGCGCAACATGGGCGCGGACACTTCTCCTGTGAAGGCGCCCTGTGCTTCCCAATGGAGGTCCTGTGCGCCAAGACTGAGCCAGGAGGAGGTGCCTAGGGCCTTGCGGGCCGACTCGAGGGCAGTAAAGGGCGGCGCAATGACCACATCCGCGTGAAGTGGTGTAGGCACTCGTTCCTGGAGGTCGCGAATAAATGCCACAGCCTCCGAGGCTGTCTTGTTCATTTTCCAGTTGCCGACAATGAGGGCTCTGCGCACAGGTGTCTCAAAAATCGAAGGTGGTAGAGCAGATAGGCCCTGCGGCAAGCCGATTACGCGACTCGATCCGGGAGGGCAATCAAGCCCGGAAGTTGTTTGCCTTCCAGCAATTCCAGCGCGGCGCCGCCGCCGGTCGAGATGAACGACATATTGTCAGATTCGCCGGCTCGATGCACCGCCAGTGCAGTTTCGCCTCCGCCAACGATTGTGAGGGCATAGGCATCGGCGATTGCGTGTGCCATTGCGAGAGTTCCTCGCGCATAGGCATCGATTTCGAACACACCCATCGGTCCATTCCACAGAATCGTTTTCGCGTTCTGAACTGCCAGATTGAACAGTTTGACGGAGGCAGGCCCAATGTCGAGGGCGTACCACCCCTTGGGAATCTCCTGAACCGGGACGATCTTCGACTCTGCCCCAGGTTCACGGCTGGCTGCGACAACACAATCGACCGGCAGGTAGAATTTTACGCCGCGGGAAAGTGCGTGGTCCTCAATGCCTTTGGCGAAGTCCAACATATCGTTTTCGACCAGGGAGTTGCCAATTTCCATCCCCTTCGCCTTTAAGAAGGTAAAGGCCATACCGCCGCCGATAATGACTTTGTCGACACGCTTGCCCAGGTTCTCAATGACGCCAATCTTTCCCGACACCTTCGCTCCTCCGAGAACGGCGACAAAGGGTCGAACGGGGTTTTCAACGGCGCCCTCAAGGTATTCGATTTCCTTCTTGAGGAGGAAACCTGCGGCCGAGGAGGGAATAAACTTAGTGATGCCGACTGTAGAGGCATGGGCCCTATGGGCAGCGCCGAACGCGTCATTGATATAGACGTCGCCGAGGTTCGCCAGCGCTTTCGAAAAGGCATCGTCGTTTGTCTCTTCCCCTTGATGGAATCGAAGATTTTCAAGGAGTAGGACATCTCCCTGTTTCATCTGGGCAACAAGCTTTTCCACCGCAGGGCCGATGCAATCCGGCGCAAACAGAATGTTTTTGCCCATGAGCCGCCCCAGGCGTTTGGCTATCGGGGCCAGACTGTACCGGGGGTCGTATTTTCCATTCGGCCGCCCGAGGTGCGAACAGAGAATGACCTTGGCGCCGTCGTCGATGGCGCGATTGATGGTCGGCAGGGTCGAGCGAATGCGAGTGTCGTCGGTGATCTGATGCGAATCGTCCAGCGGGACGTTGAAGTCGGCGCGGATGATGACGCGCTTGTCCCGCAGTACGACGTCGTCGATCGTTTGTTTGCGGAGGTTCATGGCGGCTCCGTACGGTTGGTTCTTCCAAAAACGGAAGTCAGGGTGAAACGGAATCGAGCTGAGGCAGGCTCGCCCAGCTTAGCGCCCTGTTGCTCCTGCTGCGATCACCTTGATCAAGTCTCGAACCCGGCATGAATACCCCCACTCGTTGTCGTACCAAGCCGTCACCTTGACCATCCGTTTGTCGATAGCCATCGTGAGTGGAGCATCGAATGTGGCCGAATGAGAGTCGCCCTTTTGGTCGATGGAAACGATCGGATCTTCAGAATAGAACAAAATGTTTTTCATCGGTCCGTTTGCCGCTTTTCGGAAGGCGGCGTTGACGGATGCGACGTCGCAGTCTTTCTCAGTTTCGACGGTCAAGTCAACGAGGGAGACATTCGGCGTGGGGACGCGGATGGCGAGGCCGTCGATCTTGCCCTTCAGTTGCGGCAGTACCAGGTGGAGCGCTTTGGCCGCGCCCGTACTGGTCGGGATCATCGACATGCCTGCCGCTCGCCCGCGCCGTAAGTCTTTGTGGGGCAGATCGAGCAGCTGCTGATCGTTGGTGTAGGAATGAATCGTGGTCATGACGCCATGCTTGATGCCAAAATTGTCCAGCAGTACTTTTGCCACGGGCGCCAGACAGTTTGTCGTGCAGGAGGCGTTGGAAACAATGCGGTGGGTTTTCGGATCGTAAGCCGAGTCGTTGACGCCCAGTACGATGGTGACATCAGGATCTTTGGCCGGGGCGGAAATAATGACGTGCTTGGCTCCAGCAGCAATGTGTTTTCCCGCGCCTTCACGGTCGGTAAAGCGCCCGGTCGATTCGATGACGATGTCGACGTCCAGTGCCTTCCAGGGAAGTTCTTTGGGATCCTTGATCGCAAGTACCTTAATAGGTTTACCATTGATGAAGATCTCGTCTCCCTTGGCCTCGACATCTCCCTGTAACGTTCCGTGTACCGAGTCGTATTTCAACAGATAGGCGAGGGTCTTTGCATCTGTGAGGTCATTCACTGCGACAATATGGAGATCCGGATCTCCGAGGGAGGCTCGCAGAACATTCCGTCCGATCCGCCCAAATCCGTTAATACCGATTCGAATAGCCATGGCGAGTAGTTCCTTGAGGAAAAAGTGGGCCAAATAAATTCATTGGCCAGAATGACGCCGATAGTATCGGCGCTCCTGGGCCTTGTCAAGCCATACCGATATGGTAACTCTGCGTCGGATCACGGAAGTTTCCCTGTTGCCTGACTCGGATTTCCAGAGAGTGGGTGCGACATCCGGCGAGGCGCGCCTTGCGCCTCTGCTATCGGGTTCGTTAGAGTTCGTGGTCACAGCGCGAATCGCTTTTTCTTGAGGTGTAGATGAACCTTTTCGAGCAGAGTACGGTGGTGCTGGAGTGGCCCAGACTGCTGGAGGCCCTTGCTGGACACGCCCGATCGACGATGGGAGCGGCGCGCTGTCGCACCCTCGAATTGGCGACCAGCCTCCACGATTCGCAACAGCGCCAGCAAGAAACGACAGAGATGGCCGAGTTGCAAACATTAGGCGACGCGCTGCAGGCCTTGGCCTTTCCCGACATTTGCCACCCACTTGCACGGGCGAAGAAAGGGGCGGCCTTGGAGGCCCCTGAACTTCGGGATTGTGCCGTCGTGTTGGAATTGCTGGAGGAGAGCAGCCGATTCATGAGCCGGCATCAGCAGGACGCCCCTGCCCTGGCCGCTGCCGCGCAGCCGCTGCAATCTATCGGGGAACTGCGACCTGTGAAAGCCGCTCTGGATGCGGCGATCCATTCGGATGGCTCGATCAAGGAGTCGGCAACGCCGGAGTTACGGCGCCTGACTCATCAGGCCCATGCATTCAAACAACAGATGCGCGATCAAGTAAATCACATGTTGCACTCGCGCCGCTATGAGGAGGTTCTCCAAGAGCAGTATTTCGCCCAGCGGGAAGGTCGGTATGTCATCCCTGTGAAAGCCGATATGCGGGGACGTGTTTCCGGGATCGTCCATGACATCTCAGCCAGCGGGGCCACGGTATTTATCGAGCCGCGTGAGCTGGTTGAATTGAACAATTCGATCAAAGTGGCGGATCTGGAGATTGAACGGGAAGTCCGGCGCATCCTCAGTGAGTTATCTTCTCTCGTCGGAGCACAGTCTGAGATCATTCTGGCGGGGCTTGACGCGTTGGCCGTGCTTGACGGTATTTCGGCGCGGGCATCGTTTGGCCGTCAATTGAAGGCGCATCCAGTCGAGCTCAATGCAGACGGGCGAGTGAAACTGTTGCAGGCCAGGCACCCGTTGCTCGTATTGTCGAAAGAACAGGTTGTTGCCAACGATATTCTTCTGGATGAGTCGATCCAGGTGCTGGTCATCTCAGGCCCCAATACTGGTGGAAAGACTGTGACCCTCAAGATCGTCGGGCTCTTTGCCTTAATGGTTCGGGCAGGGCTGCACCTTCCCTGCGACGCGGAATCAGAGATGGCAATCTTTCCCGACGTCTATGCCGATATCGGAGATGCTCAAGATTTGGCCCGCGACCTCTCCAGTTTTTCCGCACACATGACCCAGATAATCCAGTTGCTCGACGAAACAGAATGTCTACGTAACAGCGGCGAATATGGCAGTCCACGGAAATCGTTGGTTCTCCTCGATGAACCGGTGACCTCGACCGATCCAACGGAAGGAGCGGCTCTAGCAGAGGCCTTGCTCTGTCGGCTGGCCACGCTGGGGATGAAAGTCATCGCGACCACACACTACGGATCGTTAAAGGCCTTGGCCCACACGATGCCGGGCTTCGCAAACGCCGCAGTCGAATTTGACGTGGCGACTCTGTCGCCAACCTACCGGCTTTTCATGGGGGTGCCAGGGGGATCGTCGGCGCTTGAGATTGCCGGTCGGCTGGGGATGGACCGGGCTTTAATCGATGAGGCGAGGTCGAAGCTTCATAAAGACGAGCGGGTCATGGAAACCATGCTCCACGATTTGCAAGCTACGCAGCGTCAGTTAGCCGACGATCTGGCCAGGGCTGTCGAAGCCAGGCGTGAAGCGGAACGGGCCGAACAACAAGCAAAGGCACAGCTGGCTCAGCTGGAAGAGACGGAACGGGAAGCACAGAAGGGCCTTAAACGAAAACTCAGCGAGCAGTTCAGCCGAGCGCGGGCGGAAGTGCAAGCGACGGTAGATACGGTCAAGGGCGAACAGAAGTTGATCAAGGCCAAAGCAGCGAAACAGCGGTTATTTGAGCTCGAAGCGCAGACGAAAGCCAAGCTGGCCCCAGTCGGCACGCCCATTCCCCTTGATCAGTTGGGCGTGGGGGATCAGGTCGAGATCAGCGGACTCGGTATGACCGGCACGTTACTCGAAATGCCGCAAGGGAAGAAACGAGTGAGGGTGAAGGTGGGGCAGGGGGAACTGCTGGCTACAGTGGCAAATCTTGTCGGTCTTGGGCGAGGGAAGGTAGCGCCGTCGTCGCCAGTACCCTCGAACTCTCGCCTGGTTTCGCCAGGTGGGGGGCTGGGTCTGGATGAACAAACGGTCGTAGATGTCCGAGGGAAGGCGGCGGACGAGGCGTTGGACCAAGTGGTTGCGGCGTTGGATCGTGCCACCATGGCTGGTACGCCATTCCTCCGCATCATCCATGGCCACGGCACGGGGAAGCTCAAAGCATCGCTGCGAGACTACTTGAAAGACTCGCCCTATGTGGCAGAGTTCCGTGTGGGAGATCGGGCAGAAGGCGGCGATGGTGTGACGATTGTGAAGTTGGGCTAGGGGGTAACCAGATGTCCTTCTTGCTCGCGGAACAGAGGAGGGGATGGAGGCTGATGATCTTCTGTGCTCGCGCAACGCGCGGCCTCAGAAGGCCCTCGTTGGACGCGCGCAGTGGAAGATCAATCAGCCCCCATCCCTGAAGAGGCAACGAGCGAGCTTGGATGGAGCATATATATCGTTCGATGCCCGTAGTGAACGACAATCTAGCCGCTGCCTTGAAAGGAGGTAAAGAAAATTAGAAGGCCTCGCATGGGCTGATGCACGTCATGGGGAATCGATTGCGAAGCAGTCGGAAGATTATGTCTATTCTCTTCTATTGAGGCGCGTCATCATAGTACCTAAGCCCAATACGATAGCCAAAAAAACCAGAATTATAGCCGTTAACGAGCCGAGCACGCAGGAAAAACTCTCGTTGCAGAAATCAAACATATATTGCCAAAACCCCCACATTTTGGTCTGAGCCAGGGTTTTTACAAACATCATATCCTCATCTTGGCACGTCTCTTCGAGACTAGGGGATAGAAGCCAACTAGGCCAGCGATTCGACCGCGACGCGTAACCGCTCGGTCAGCTTCGTCGCCGCGACCGGTTCTTCCGGAGCGCGCGAGACTTCGATTGGCTCTCCGATGATGATGCGCAACCGCGGGAACCCGATTCTGCCCCGCGAGAGGGCCTGTGCTGTGCCGACGAGGCGGACCGGCACAAGTGACGCGCCTGTCATGAGCGCCAGGCGCGCGGCACCCCGGTGCCACACACGGTCGCCGCAGACGGCGCCTTGGGGGAAGATCGCGACTGCCTGTCCTGCATCGAGCGCCTGCCGCATCCGTGCCAGAGCAAAATGGTCACCGTGCCCACGCTTAATTCCGACTGCGCCGAGCCCGTCGAGCACCCACGCCAGCAGTCGGGACCGCCAGAGTTCTGCCTTTACGAGGAAACGCAGTTCCCGCGAGATTGCCGCCCCTAGGACGATTCCATCGAGCCACGAGTCATGATTCGGTGCGATGACTACAGGCCCGGTGACGGGGAGGCGATTTGCGCCGACCACCTCGAGTCGATACATGGCTCGTACCAAGCCGCCGAAGAAACAGCGGACTTGGGCATAGGTTGGAGCAGGGAACGGTAGAAGACTTGGATTTTCATTTGCCCGACGGTCGGCAAGAGCGTCTATCAATGATTCCATCGGACTTCCTCCTCGTTCCTAACTGCTACGTTCGATCGCAGCAGTCGGCCATTTGGTCGTCTTGTTTCGGCACATTGCTCTCTAGCGACCTTGCGCATAGAGAGCTGGGTTGTAGCTGCCGCGTAGGGTTAGGCATTAACTCAGTTTTGTTTCTCTCGTTTCAACGCTCTCCAAGCATAGAAAAACCCAATCGGCGCGCTGATGATGCAAATAATCGCCAGAAGAGACGATTCTGCGGCGAGCCACCCTCCAAGAGCGGTATAGATAGATGATCCGAGGAAATAGACATACCAGGGAATCCTGCGCTTTTTTTTCGAAGACGCGTCGGTTTGCGATGTCATTACGCTCAGGCCTGCAGATTTTAGAAATTGTACAGACATTGTCAGGGCCCTCCCTCTGGAATTGTGAACTATCTGGTCGTGGATCGGAACATCTGGCTTCCTACGAACGGAGGACCGCCCACCAATTCCGCAGCCATCTCGATCGCACGAGCTTGTATCCGAGCCAGGCACAGAGCAGCACGCCGAGCAATGGTACAACCGCAACATTCACCAACTTTTGATAATCGGTCATCTGTACTCGCAAGAGATACTGGTAGCGGGAAGGATTCCGCCCCTCCGCGGTAATGATGACTCTGTACAGGCCCTCATCTAGATTGGTTTCGCCACTGATTACTCCGGCCGGGTGACGGCTCGGACGCCAGTCTGCTACCGTCTGGGCTCCTGCCTCATTCCTCCCGTTTCCCTTCACGATCTGCAGACCCACCGGCACGTTACGCAATGCCGGGTCCACGAGGTCCACGACAAGGAATGTCTCGCCTGTCTTGGGAATGTCCGTGCAGTATTGAGCTTTCAACTCGTATTGCGGCTGATAGGAACTCAAATGCACCGCGCTCTCACCGACCCAGCGCACGCAAGGGTCTACTTCCAACTCCGCTCCTTCATGTGCAACGGCTGCGCCGGGGTACAGTGCGGCAACAAGTAGGAGCACGATAAAACTTACTCGCGTCATTTGTTTATTCATGGCTAACCTCTCTGTTTTGAGGTCTTGCTAACCTCTGGTCTATGTTGCCATCCTCATCACTGCCGACGGCCCCTTCTTTCACTCTGGTCGTCGGTTCTGCGACTCACTGAGGAGACAGGCCCCTCCGGGGTGCAGAGAGGAGCCTATCTACCTCAGCGGGAGACGCCAGGCAGAGTCGCGGCGCCACCAATTCTCCATACATAGAGCGTGCATGACGAAGTGTCCTTACACGGTTGTCAACGCCGAGTGAGATGCCACTGGTCGCGACGTAAGTCGTCTATGTGCCGCAATGACGGGATCGACAATTTCCCCACAGTTGATACAACGCCATCCGGCATACTCATAGTCATTCGGTCCGAGTGCTCCAAGATCTTCAAACTTCTCACGCACCATCAATCCTTCACAGCGTGTGCACCTCATCGCATGCCTCCTTCCTTGATGGGGTCTTGCTCAGATACTTCGGACCTTTCCCACTGGTCTTTCTGTTAGAATTTTGAGCATCTGCATATGTGCGTTCGCGCCTCAGTGATTGTCCATGATGGCTCTAAGCTCACTGCCGGTGATCACCTCACGATCGAGCAGGGCTTTTGCTCCTTCTACGAGTGCGTGCTTCTTTTCAGCTAAGAGCCATCTCACGCGATCGTATTGCTCGTCGATGATGCGGCGCACTTCGCAGTCGATCTCGCGGGCGGTCTCCTCCGAATAGTCGCCTTTCTCCTGAGGCGCTTGAATCTGCATGATGAGAGGCTGGCGTTCACGATCAAGGGTAACAGTGCCCAGCTTCTCGCTCATCCCGTAGGACTTGATCATGCTTTTGGCAATATCTGTGGCCCTGACCAGGTCGTTCTGCGCTCCGGTAGACGCTTCGCCGAAGATCAATTCTTCCGCATTTCGCCCTCCGAGTAAGACGGCAATCTTGTTTTCCAACTCCGTCTTGGCCATCAGGAATCGATCCTCGGTCGGGAGCTGAAGGGTATAGCCCAACGCGGCAACGCCGCGAGGGATGATCGAGATCTTCTGAATCGGGTCTGCTCCCGGAAACGACAGCGCTACCAAGGCGTGGCCTACTTCATGGTAAGCGACGCGTTCTTTCTCCATCTTGTTGAGAACCCGGTTTTTCTTCTCCAATCCGGCGACAACCCGCTCCACCGCTTCTTGCAATTCCGAGTGACCCACGTGTTCCTTATTCCGACGCACAGTTAAAAGTGTGGCTTCATTGATGATATTCGCGAGGTCGGCGCCTGAGAACCCGGGGGTCATCGCGGCGATCATCTCAAGGTCTGCATCGAGCCCCAGGGTCACCTGTTTGGCATGGACGCGCAAGATAGCCAGGCGGCCGATCTTATCCGGGCGATCGACCAAGACTTGCCTGTCGAACCGGCCTGGCCGCAACAGTGCAGGATCCAAGATTTCAGGCCGATTGGTCGCCGCCATCAGGATAACGGCGATGCGGGGATCGAAGCCGTCCATCTCGACCAGCAACTGATTCAGGGTCTGTTCACGCTCCTCATGCGCCATGGGTCCCGCCCCACGGGCTTTTCCCAATGCATCCAGTTCGTCGATGAAGATAATACAGGGCGCCTTGATCTTCGCCTGCTCGAACAGATCTCGCACGCGGGAGGCCCCCACTCCCACAAACATTTCCACAAACTCGGACCCGCTGATGCTGAAAAACGTCACGCCTGCCTCTCCTGCCACAGCGCGAGCCAGGAGCGTCTTGCCGGTTCCAGGAGGACCGACGAGTAAGATCCCTTTCGGAATCTTTCCTCCTAGACGCGTGAACTTTTCCGGTGTCTTCAGAAACTCGATCACTTCGCGCAGTTCTTCCTTCGCCTCGTCCACACCGGCCACGTCCGCGAAGGTGACCTTCGTGTCCTTCTCGGCATAGATCTTCGCCTTCGACTTCCCCACGGTCATGAACCCTTTTTGACCCTGTCCAAGCCCCTGACCGAGGCGCCGAATCACAAAAAACCAGATACCGCCAAAGATCAGCGCAGGAATGACCCACCACATAATGTCTCGCAAGAACGTACTCTCAATCATGCCGGTGAACTTGACGTTGCGTACATTGAGTTCCTTGACTAAATCAGGATCTTCAACCCGGACAGTCGTAAACAGCTTCGGTTCTTTTGATCCTTCTTCCGGCTTCAGTTTCCCGAGCAATGACTGACGAGTGACCGTGACTTCCGCCACGTTCCCGGCCGCCAGGAGCGTCTTGAATTCGCTATACGGAAGCTCTTCAAGCATCTGCATGGGCGTGATGAAATTGTGCACGAACATGACTGCCCCAATCGTGAGAAAGGCACACAGGACCGAAAAGGAGATTTTTTTATTCACTGGCATCGCGATGAGTTCCTTTCTCTGTCACGACTTAAAGAAGAGCGAAGGATTCTGACCTGTCGTGCTTTCTTAGGCTCCTTGCTGAAGAGCTGAGAGACAGAAATCCGTCGGATAATTATGGACATTCGCAACACCGTCGCATTCAGTTTTAATCGGTACTCGCTATCCCAACGGCTAAGGTTGGAAGTAACCAGTTGCAAGTACCAGACACATCAAAATCACGGCACCAAGAATAATGAAAATGACGCCCTTCATGGTGTGAACTCCTCGTTGAAAAACTATAGATGGCATTAGCATTCGGCCTTAGGGCCTGAGGAGGCCCGTTGCCAGTGCCAGGCACATCACAAGCACGGCACCAAGAATAATGAAAATGACGCCCTTCATGGAGTCATCTTTTTTTTGAAGAGTAGTATTTGCCATTGGAATTCCCTCCTTTTATATGTGCTGCTGTGGTTGTCTGAACTGCATCGCCTTATCCTTCTCTGCCCTTCTCACGGCTCATCCACTCCCGTATGTACGGCCAGCAATTGAGGAGCTGGACACCGTTTTTTTCACAGGCGTTCAGAAAACGAATGATCTCGACATCCACGAGCGTCACTCCGTTGAGGTCCAGTGCAACCCGCGACCGAGCGCCTTCCAATTGCGTCTTCAATTCCTCCAGATGCTTCGCTTGCAACCGACCGCTTAGACAAATCATCGTCTTGAGGCGGCGGGTTTCTTTTTCAAATTTTATTGTCATCTGTGACCTCTCAACCTGGACGATATAAAAATAGTGCAATGAAGAGGCCAGCTATAAACCATTGAAATGTTTGTGTTTTGCGTGTAGATGCCTGCCGAAGTTTCAGCATTTGCTGAATGATCGGCAAAAGAGGCAGGAGTATCCGGTGAAATTTCAATTCTCGGTCGGATTGCGTGGAGGATAGTGAGCGGGTGCGGGGTCAGGAGAGTCGTCTAAAACACAAGCAATGATTCACGAGAGGCCGGTTTTCGCAGATGGCGCCCAAACAACTTTTGGCTTTTTATCGTGCGTAGTCGGCTTGGCGAGTCTTGAAGCGATGCTTGTTAATTCCCAGGGCCGTGATTTTCGACTCAAGCGTCTGCCTCGGGAGTCCGAGCTTGGCAGCGGCGCCGGTTGGGCCCGCGACCTGGCCCCCGCAATCCGCCAACGCCGCTTCAATGATGTCCTTTTCATGCTCGGCCAGCGTGGCGCCTAGGGGAATTACCGACCCCGACAGTCTGTGCTTTTCCCGTTTCAACCATGTCTCGTCGACGGAAAATGTTTCGCTCTCGCACAGCACGATCGCTCGCTGGATGACGTTCTGCAGCTCGCGAATGTTGCCGGGCCAGTCGTAGGCCTGAAACAACTCCAAGGTCTCTTTCTGTATATTTTTGATTTTTTTCCCGGCCTTCTTCGCATAGCGTTCAATCAGGTAGGTGACGAGTAACGGGATGTCGTCCATCCGTTCGCGTAACGGGGGGACCTGGATTGGGAAGACATTCAGCCTGTAAAAGAGATCCTGGCGAAATGTGCCTGCCGCCATGGCTGCCTTCAGATCGCGATTCGTAGCGGCCAACACGCGCACGTCAACGGAAATCGATTGGCTGCCGCCGACCCGTTCAATTTCCCCCTCTTGCAGGACTCTCAGGAGAGCGATTTGGGTCTCGGCAGGCAGATCTCCGATCTCATCAAGGAAGATCGTCCCGCCATCGGCCAGTTCAAATCGCCCTAAACGCCGTTGTATCGCCCCCGTAAACGCGCCTTTCTCATGTCCGAACAGCTCAGAGGCAATGAGCGAAGCTGGGATCGCCGCACAATTGACGGTAATGAATGCCCGGGACGACCGCTTCGAGCGCTTGTGAATGGCCCGTGCGATCAGCTCCTTGCCCGTCCCGGTCTCACCCAGCACGAGTACCGTGGAATCTGACGGCGCCACTTTGGTGACTTGCGTCAATATGTTGCGGATGACGTCCGACGAGCCGACGATTTCTTCAAACATCGAAGACTGATCGATCTCTTCGCGCAACGCCAAGTTTTCTTTTTGAGTTCTCTCTTCCGCCCGTTTGCGATCGTCGATGTCGGTCCCTGTCGCGTACCAGCGAATGATCCGTCCTTCTTCGTCCTGCAAGGGGTTATAGCGGATCAGAAGCCACCGATATTGCCCATCCTTCCGGCGAGCACGTAGCTCCAATTCAAATGGGGTTTCGCGTTCGAGCGCATGCTGGCGCTCGTTCTGTGATCTCTCGATATCATCAGCGTGAAAAAATCGTGCGCGAAAGTCATCTGCCATGACATCTTCCAAGCTCAGACCGCTGTAGTCGAGCACAAATCGATTCGCATAGAGAGTTTTCCCATCGGGTCCCAGGACACAAATGAGTTGAGCGATCGCGTCGGTGATGCGTCGCAGTTCCCGTTCATCTTGGCGGAGCTTCTCCTCCCTATGCTTATGCTCAATAGCAACCGTCGCCAGATGCGTGATCTGTCCGATGAGGTGTTGATGGTACGCACTAGGGCTACCAGGTTCGCGCGAGTAAATCGCGAAGGTGCCCAATACTGTGTCGTCGGATGACAATATTGGAGTGGACCAACAAGCCCGCAGTCCATGGGCCATGGCCAGTGCGCGCCATTCGTACGTGTCCCATCGCGCGTCCGACGCAACATCGGCGGCAATCACTTGCTCTTTGAGACTTGCCGCCATGGCGCAGGGACCCGAGAGGAGATTCACGGGTCTGCCATGGATCGATTCGTTATAGCTGAGAGGAAGGCTGGGAGCCGCACCGTGCTTTAGTCGATTGCTGATAGGATCGACCAGTACGATTCCACAGAGAGATCCGCTCGCGATATCTTCGATGAGTCGGCATAAGGCATCAAGGAATTCTGAGAGCGTACATCCGGTGGCGAGCATCTCGAGAAGGCGATTTTCTCCGGCAAGCAATGTCTCGGCCCACTTACAGTCTTCGATATCGGAATGAGAGAGGCCATCGGGCGTGGCCGACCGCTGAGTGGTTTCATTGTGAAGGTTGGGTTTCATATGTCCTCTCCCAAATAGAGGCAGGTTACGTCAAAACCAACAAGGAAGAATATTCTGCTGACCATCGTCTAGCTGGCGAAAGGGCGAACTCTCTATCGTTTCGTCATTGCCCGACGCCTATCCTCCTGGCGAATCTGCAACGGAAGCTTTTCCGCTCGCGCACCTCACTCCGCCGACGGAGGCGGAAGTGCCTAGATCATATCACCATAAGTGCATAATACTCCCGTTAGTCACCAAAAATCACTAGCCTTCCATGGTGACCAACAGGTGCCGTATGCCTTTATCTTGCGTCATGCATCGGCACATAGAATCAGAACGGCTGTCACATCACGTTCTGGTCCTTCATCCTCCATGTCAATCAGCCTTATATAAAGAGATTACCTTCAGTCCAAAACTCAGGAGTTCGGTGTCTCTCGCACTTCTTAGCCTGGTTTCTCATCCAGCCCCTGTGAATGGTTCGGCGAAAGCTGATTTTTCGGCATCATGCTGTAATCTCGGCAAACAGCCTCAGCACTTCATTGATTTCACTGCAGAGATTCCCGAGTGAAAATGCTCATTCTATTGAAGTTTCAGCACCGTCGATGACGAATTCACGCGGACGCTCTGCTGGAATGCGAGTTGCGTATGAACAGCATCAGGAAATGCCAAATGCATCTGTGGATCAGATAGGAAGGAGGAAATTGAAATGGCAGGCAACATATTTCGCAGGGGTTTTCACAACCATCCCACAGGGGTGGTTCTCAAGAGCATGAAGGGAGGGTCAGAACATGGCAAAAGCAACTACATTCGGTGAGAGCGACCTCGGGTATGACATGTCGCTCTGGTACGACTCCAAGCCCCTCAAGATCGGCTGGTTCACCATGTTAGCCGCGGTGGGATCCGAGGTCGTGTTCCAGCGTGTCTTCGGCTTCTCCCACGGCTTGGACTCCATGACGCCGGAATTCGAAAATGTCTGGATGAACCTCTGGCGTTTTAACGTGATTGCCAATATCATCTTCGCAGCCGCGGTCTTGGGGTGGATTTGGACTACGCGGGATCGCAACGTGGCCAACGTGGATCCCAAAACGGAACTCAAACGGTATTTTTATTGGATGGGGTGGCTCGCGGTGTACGTCTTCGGCGTGTACTGGGCAGGGAGCTTTACTCTTGAGCAGGATGCGTCGTGGCACCAGGTGATCATCCGCGATACGAGCTTCACCTCCAGCCATATCATCGCCTTCTACTTCACCTTCCCTCTCTACATCACATGTGGCCAGGCGGTTTACCTGTATGCCAGGACCCGGTTGCCGCAGTTCAGCAAGGGCATCTCGTTCCCCTTGGTGGGAGCGATCGTCGGGCCGATGATGATTCTGCCCAATGTGGGACTCAACGAGTGGGGGCATGCGTTCTGGTTCGTCGATGAACTCTTCGCGGCGCCGTTGCACTGGGGCTTCGTGACCCTGGGATGGTGCGGACTATTCGGCGGGACGGGGGGCGTGGCAGCGCAGATCGTGGCCCGCATGTCCAACCTGTCTGATGTGATCTGGAACAACGAGAGCAAAGACTGTTTGAAGGTGATCCCGTACTGAGACGTGTCAATGGGCTAGCCCCGCGTTCTCGATGCAGAAGCGCGGGGCCGGCCAACTGGCCGGCTAGAATAGAGAAAGTTTCAGCGCTTTCAGTGTCAAACACGGGCGACCTCCTCGGTAGGAGGTCGCCCGTGTTGTTTCGGTCGTGAACGAGTCCGAGGTTTTTGGTACATTCTCATTTCCCGGCCCATTCTAGACATATACCCATACGGAAGAGTTTCAATCCTTTCCCTAATTCTCTCGCAGTGAACGATACGAGGTGAAACCGATGAACGAGTCGCTCTTAATGATCTTCAGGGTGCTGACAGTCCTTTCGGTCGCCCTGTTAATGGTTGGGATTCTAAAGCCGGAATGGATACGCTTCGGACAAAAGCAGCCCGGTCGTCCAACGATCATTGCCGTCGCAGTAACCCTATTCGTCATCGGCCTTTCCGGCGCTGGTGCGATTCAACCTGCTGGAAAGAACGGTGCCGAAGCTGTGAAGCAGGGCACAGCACTGAGTGAGACTGTGTATACAGTCGACAAAGATACGCAACAGTGCGAATCAGGAACACGATCTGGTAGCGCCGGTCCCTCCGATGACGAGCAGACCACGGCAGGTATCCGTTACATGGTGAAAGCGCCGGCTAACTACAATGCAACCATCGCCCATCCGTTGTTGATGGTCTATGCGCCGGCGCGAACGAATCGCTATGAGTCGGAAAAATTCGTGTTTCTCACACCAGAAGCCACGGCGGCAGGTTTTGTTGTGGCCTATGCCGATCACCGCAGGATAACGCCGAAAGCAATTGAGGAGCTGGCTGAAATACCGGGGCTGGTTGAACAGAAATGGTGTATCGATAAGAAGCGGATTTTTCTCACCGGCCATTCCGATGGCGGAACTACTGCCATGGCCATTGCGTTTCTCAATGGCACCAAACATATTCCAGCGGGGATTGCCCCTAGTGCTGCTGGTATCAGGGGTGAGGACTTGAAGGCCTATCAATGTCCACCCCCCGTTCCCGTGATGCTCTTGCATAGCAGTCAGGACACCCTGTTCCCAGGTTATGGGAAAGAGGCGATACAATGGTGGGCTGTCTGCAATGGTTGCGATGCGACCCCCCCTGTTAAAGATGCAAACGGTTGTGTAACGTATAGGGGGTGCAAGAACAACGTCATCACACGTTACTGTGAAGGCACGGGGCCACATACCACATGGCCTGGGAGCAATAAGGCGATCATCGATTTTTTCAAGAGCGGCCAAGAGGCCCGTTAAATCACTCTGAGCAGTTTAGATAGGTCAATGATGACCATATCTCTACCATCGATCAGGTCTGTCTCGGCACGACGCCGATATTGTCGATCTTTCTTATGATCGATGCCGTACGCTGTGCAGCGCAGGGGTGATTCCATGAACAATTTGAGGTGTGCGATCCATTCGCTCCACGCCGGACGGGGTGCGATGGTTCTGTTCTGTTTGTGGGCCACAGCCGGCTGCGCACAGCCAATTGAGACGATCGATATGACATCCTTCGATCCATCGCAGGATCAGACGACCATTGCCGGCTACTACCGAGATGGGGCCATGGATATGCGGGAGAAGGCTGCCTCCCTTGCCGAGAGTGCCGTCCGGTATGAACGGCTCTTCGGCCCCCAGTCGGATTGGGTGAGTGGCGCCAAGCAGCTTTCGCAGTACTATGCAGCGATGGCGCAGGAGCAAGAAAGACTGGCTGAAGCCCATGCGGAGGTTGCGCGAAGGGGACAACAGCGGAGCCGGTAACTGAAGAGAGGCGGATGTGAGAGGGGACCGACACACCACACCACACCACAGAGGAGGATCCATGAAGCCCTCAGCTTTTTCTCGCACGATCCTGTTGGTTATTCCGGTTCTGTTATTCATGTATGGCTGTGGGACGACCGTCGACCAGGGGAAGCGAGGTTTGCGCTGGAACCCTCTCACGTCGGGGCTGACGAAGGAACCGCTCAAAGAGGGGTTCTATTGGCATGCGCCGTGGAATAAGGTGTTCGAGTACGATATTCGGTATCAGAGTTTCACTGAAAAGGTCGATGCCCTGACCGCAGACGATCTTTCGGTCACGCTGCATGCGGCGATCACGATGCGACCAATTGGCGAGGAGATCTATTTTCTCGCTCAGGAGGTGGGACACGGCTGGTATGCCCAGCTCGTAAGGCCACAGTTCCTCTCGGCGGTGCGAGGGGTCGTCGCTCAATACACGATGGTCACACTGCCTGAACGGAGCAGCGAGATCGGCAACAAGATTGAAGCGGTAATGGTCGAGTCGCTCAAAGGGCGACATCTGGATGTCTACAGCGTGGCCTTGTCCGAGATCGAATTTCCTCAGATGGTGTTGAAAGCTATCGAGCAGAAGCAGGCGAAGGAGCAGGAGAAGGAACAAAAGGAATTTGAGGTTCTGATTGCGCAACGCAATGCCGAGATCGCCAGGATTCAAGCGAAAGGCGAGGGGGATGCGTTGCAGATTCGTGCCGAGGGCGAGAGCGAGAGCCTGCGTATCCGCGCCAAAGGGCAGTCCCAGGCGCAGGAGATCATCACGAAAACGCTCACACCGGACTACTTGAAGTACAAATTGTACGAGAATCCCAGCACCAAGACGATCATCATACCGGATAAGTCGAATGTGCCGATCATTGTGAATCCGGGGCCGGATCACTCACGCTGAAAGCGGGGAGGGGAGTGGCCAGGTGCCCTTCTTGCTCGCAGAACGCGCACGATAGGAATGTGCTCGTTCGATGCGCGCAGTAAAGGGCAGCCTCGGCCACTCCCCTAAAGGAAGGTAGTAAGAATTAAAAAGGTCTCGTTGGACGCGCGCAGTGGAAGCTCAACCAGCCCTCATCCCTGAAGAGGTAACGAGCAAGCTTGGAGGGAGTGTGAGCGGACTAGATGGTCTCCTGTGCTCGTGCAACGCGCGGTCTCCGAAGACCCTCGTTGGACACGCGCAGTGGGAAGACCATCTAGCCAGCCCTCAAGAGAGTGGGTATCGGCTAGCCGAGATCGCGACCATTTGAGTGCCCATGCTGCCACGGTCAGTTGTCGCTTGAAGCCATCCGGTCAGGCGAATGCGTTATTACAAGACCCGACCTCAAATTCCAGTCATGGGGTCTTGCCCGTTATGATGCCAAAAAACCTTGGACCTCACGGCTTACTATGAAGTCCGAGAACCCCGACTCAGCCTTTTTATAACGACCAATAACCCGCATGCGTGCAGCTGCAAGATTGTTAATAGTCTCTTCAGCGGCTACCGGGCTTCCCGATACCACCATTACTTGAAGTTCATGCTTCAAGCCTAGAGCAAGACGTTGTAGGAAATGTTGCTCGCTCGCACGCCAACCCACAACGAGAAGTTTAGTTATCTGGGGGAGGCAAGAGTCGAGTACGTCTAAATGTAGTTTCGGGCATTCGTATTCTTGTTTATTTACTACAGGAATTGCCAAAGCAGAGATAAGAGGCAGCTCGTCAGACTTCCCAATGGGGCGCGATGTAACCATTCGATATTCATCAATCATCCTCAAGTCTTTCGCATTCTTGATCAACTCATTAGCGACTGCCCACTCGTTCATAACTTTCATATTCATGGGTGACGCAACTTGTCTTCCCCAACTTACCGAACCATGCAGTTTTATGAGCTTGTAGTTCTGAGTGACATAGTCATCCATCTCAGCAATCTTTACCCCGACGGCGGGAAGGGCTTGGTCAAGCATCGTGTCATAATTAAACGTCACAAGACAGACTGGCTCGTTTTGTTTACGCCAACTCTCAATCTCATCAAGTAGCGTCAGGTAGTTCGTAACGCCCTTATGCACGCTTCTCCACTTTTCCTCGCACTCTAAAATGATGAACTGAAGGTAATGACGTACGGCTGCTAGCTGTACATACCGTCTGTGATTCTGTTTGGCTTCTGATTGAAGAGCCTCTAAGACCTGTTCTACTGAACTATGCTTGGGGGCGTGCCGAACGAAGGTAATAATAGGTTGTCAATCCGGGAAATTGCTGGTGACTATTGCAAACGCTTCTCGGTCACTGAACAACTGACTTGCCAAAGGAGGACGTTCATTTTCGGAGTGCGAACGCACACCAGGAGGTAAAAAGTCGGTTGGTGGTCGAATAGAGGGATATGAGTCGTAGGAAGCCCCAGCACCGAAAACGACCATCAGCATAGGTTCACGCCCTATCAACCTACATGTGTCGAATAAAGGAAGTTCATGAACAATCCCCCCTCTACTCGATGCCCCGCCTCTTCCTCGCTATTAAACGCTAGTCTGTTCCGTGGCGCAACTTGGCTGTAATTCGTGCAGTCGGGGCGTCGGTAGATGTGGCTGCGCCGTTGTGACCGCAGTGAGTTTAGGTGAGGATGCTCAAACAGGCTAGACTTATCACCCGCCCAACCCTGGCGGCTATTTCACCCACCCGCCCCTGAGTCTGTCAAAACAGCCTCTTTGCCCAGGGCCGCGTCTTCTCCCAAGCGAGGCCGCAGCAGTTTCTTGCTCGCTCTCAAAAGGGTGGCCTGGTCGATCCTCGAATGCGCGCATCGAACGAGCACATTCTTATCGTGCGCCTACCGCGAGCAGGAGGACGACCAGGCTACCCTTTCCTTCCTTTTTCAACAGCCTGCTAGAGGTGGTACTTTGCCATGCGATACCGGAGGGTATTGCGGGTGATCTTGAGGAGCCGGCTGGCTTCAGAAATATTTCCGCCTGTGCGTTGAAGCGCTTCTTGGAGCATCTTTTTTTCCAACTCGTCAACCGAGAGGCCGAAGGCGAGGAGCGAGGGATTCTCGATCTCTCCGTTCGATCCTGCCGATTGGGTATCTCGCAGAGAGGTTGGGAGGTGGTCCGGCTGGATGAGCTCGTCCTTACATGTAATGGTGAGTCCTTCGAATACGTTGTGCAGTTCACGTACGTTGCCTGGCCAGTCGTGGCCTTGCAAGATGGCTAGCGCGGCTGGGGCGATGTCCTTGATGCGGCAGCCATGGTCGCGGCGGGCTACCTCCAGGAACGAGATCAGAATTGGCTCGATATCTTCTGGTCGTTCGCGGAGCGGCGGGATGCGTAGTTGGTAGACGTTCAGCCGATAGTAGAGGTCCAGGCGGAATCGCCCGGCTTTAATCTGAGCCGGCAAATCTTCATTCGTGGCCGCGATCACGCGAATGTCGACGTGGATGCTCTGGGTGTCGCCGAGTGGATCGATCTGGTGATTTTCCAGAACACGTAAGAGTTTCGCTTGGGCAGAGGAACTCATCTCGCCGATTTCATCGAGGAAGAGGGTGCCGCCATTCGCCTGTTGGAATCGTCCTAGTTTGGTCTGTTTCGCATCGGTAAAGGCGCCGCGTTGATAGCCGAACAATTCCGATTCAAGCAGATGTTCGGGGATGCCGGCACAATTGAGGGCCACGAACGGGCCTTTGGACCTGGGGCCGGCTGCATGGATGCCCTGGGCAAAGAGTTCTTTGCCTGTGCCGCTTTCGCCGGTGATGAGAACGGTCGTGGCATCGGTTTGGGCGACTTCGCTTGCCAGATGTTTCAGCAGCTTCATCTGGGGCGATCGGCTGACGATTTGATCGAATGCTGAGAGATGCTCTTCCGGGGTTTGGGACTCCCGCTTTTCGAAGGCACGGGTCTTGTCGATGGAAGCCTGGAGGTCTTTTGTCGTGACCGGTTGCGCAAGATAGTCGCTGGCGCCACGGTGCAGTGCTTCGACCGCGGCTTTTGCCGATCCATCCGTTCCGAGGATAATCACGGGGACTGTCTGAGCGATCCGTCTGGTTTGAGAGAGGATTGCCTGGCTCGCAATCCGTCCCTGGCTCTCGTCACAGAGGATTAGTGCTAGGTTTGTTTGGCATTTCAGGATGCGCAGACCCTCTTCGGTCGTTGCCGCAGACAGGATCGTAGCCTGTCGGCGGTCGAGGGCCTGTTCGAACAATGGTCTTGCCTGGGGATCGGCAGAGATAAGCAGCAGGACCGGAGGGTGCATGGATTCAGCCTCCCTGCGAACCACCAACAGGATGCTGAAAAAGGCCGCCAGCTTCGTTCTCGGTTCATCGAAATCCTCAACGTACCCCTGAGGGTACGCCTCCGGTTTCGATTCGCCTGCGGCCTTGCTGGACGGCCTTTTTGAGCATCCTGCAAATCCTCAACGTACCCCGAGGGTACGCCTCCGGTTTCGATTCGCCTGCGGCCTTGCTGGACGGCCTTTTTGAGCATCCTGCTTATAACTAATAGTAGCCTACTCCTCTTCCCTCTAAGAAGAAAGGTCTCCTGTCTAGCGACTAAGGTTTTTCTGTGCAATGCTTACATTACGAAGGAGGCCGCTCAGTTTGGCTCGTTTGAGGGGGCTTTCCTTGAACGTGGTCGAAAAATCCTCTTGGCTGATCTGAGACAGAGCCTGGAGGTTGGGAGCGAGGGTTAAGGGGGTGGGGGCAAATGCCGGTTCATTCACTGCGTCGGTCCTTAAGTTGAAGGGACAAACGTCCAGGCAATCGTCACAGCCGAAAATACGATTGCCCATCTTAGAGGCAAGCTCGTCAGAGATGACCTCGCGCCCGCCACGCAGCTCGATGGTCAGATAGGAGATACAGAGCCGGGCATCGACGACATAGGGTTCAACGATGGCGCCGGTCGGGCAAGCCTGAATACAGAGGGTGCAGCTTCCGCACAAGTCTGTGGCTGGTTCATCTGCTGTCAAGTCCAGGGTTGTCAGGATTTCACCAAGCAGGAGCCAAGATCCACAGTCGGCCGAGACGAGGTTCGAATGTTTTCCGATCCAGCCGAGGCCTGCCTGTTGCGCCCAGGCCTTTTCCATAATAGGACCTGTATCGGAATAGGATTTGGTGGTGACGCCTGGCGCCAGGGCTGCGATCTTCGTTTCGAGTTGCGCCAGTCGCTGGCTCATGAGGAGATGGTAATCCTTTCCCCAGGCGTAACGGGCAATGCGACCCATTCCAGGCTTCTCATCCGCACGATTGTTCGTATAGTAATTCATCCCAACCGAGATCATCGAACGGCATCCCGGCAAGACCAGTTGCGGATCGCTACGACGGGCTGGGTCGCGAGTCATCCAGGACATCGCGCCCTGGTAGCCCCGCTGGAGCCACTCGGTAAGACGACCGTAGAGACTCTGAGTTTCAGTGCTGAGAGCTGAGTGCTGAGCGTGTTCAGCGACTTGGCTGATGCCGACTGCATTGAAGCCAAGGGCAAGGGCGTCGCGTTTTATTGCTTCAACGAGCGACATACTACTGAGCCAACCGAGAGCAGTCGAAACGGACACTAAACTGGGCTGAACAATGGTCGGATTTGCAGCGGCTGCAGGAGCCGATGATGTTGCTTTTCCAGTCTGTGCCCTTTTCGTCGAACCGACAGAAAGTTTTTCCTCCCGTGGAGATGGTCGTCCAGGGTTTGTCGCTTCCCGGGACATCCGCCACAAGGCAGCCCGTGGGAAAGGGGACTCGACAGTTCTGTGAGGCCTCTCCCTTCGCCATGCCGAAACTACAAGATTGCTCCGTCGTGGCGTGCGATTCATCCATGGGTTGCGCGTGAGCTTTTTCTGCAAGGCTCCATAGGCCGAAGAGCACAAGTAACAGGAAGATCCAGCGTTTCATTACGCCGCATCGTAGCACAGAGCTGTTTCGCAGGCTGCCCCAAAATTCCGCCAGCGTCGTTCTCAGCTTGCAAGAACATTGAAATGTATTAGGTAAACAAGTGAAACGTGGACCTCCGAATGCATTTTCTTCGAAACCTTTCACGTTTGACGTTTCACGTCTCACGGTTCGTTGTTTGTCCTCGCGTGGCTCCCAACTGGTCTATATACTTGCCCTATGTTGTGGCGAGCGATGATCGTTATGGGCTGTATTGTGGCCGGCTGGTCTGGGTGGAGTTATGCGGCTGAGTCCGATGTGCTGGATGTTCGCACGGAGTCCAGTGGCGGCGTGAAGGCGACAGCCACGATTCTTTTTCCCGTTGAACCGACTGTCATTCAGCGAATACTGACCGACTATGCTCATTGGCCTGAGCTCTTCGACGTACGGATGCGGATGGCGGAGATCCGGGAACAAGATGGAAAGGTGTTCACGGATATTCGGATCGACCATGCTTTGCTCCCAGGAGAGCGGCGGCTCTTGAGTGAGACGAGAATATTGCCCACCGGTGGGTTTCTGACGGAATTGAAGGGGGGCGACTTCAAACAGTACCGCCGGTTCTGGAAACTGATTTCCATTGATGGTGGGGCTCATACGAGGGCCGAGTTCGAACTGGTTGTCGAGATCGACATGATGGTACCGGATTGGCTTGTCGCTGCAGCGCTGCGGCGAGATCTGGAAACGCATTTTCGAATTGTGAAGGAAAAGGCGCTCGCGCTGAAAGAGTTGCAGTCAGGGCGACCACAGTAGGGGGTAGACGTATCGAGTGTGGCGAAACAATATATCATTCTCGCAGGATGCTCAAAAAGACCGTCCAGCAAGGCCGTAGGCGGAGCAAGAACCGGAGGCGTACCCTCAGAGGTACGTTGAGGATTCTTGCGAGCTGAGAACGACGCTGGCGGGCTTTTTCAGGATCCTGCTATCCAGGAAACGTGAATTGAGACAGCTCAGCCTTCTCGAGTCCCTGCTTCACCAGTGCGCTCACATCGAACATCCGTTCGACTTTCTGAATGTCATCGAGTCTGGTTTTCGTACTGGGGTGCGGAGGGGTGAACAGCGAGCAACAGTCTTGGTCTGGTTCGATCGATATGGCGAAGCTGCCGATTTTCTCAGCCTGGTCGGTGATTTCCACTTTGTCCATGCCGATGAGTGGACGCAGGAGCGGCAACTCTGCCGCCTCTTCAATGACCGTCAAGTTCTCCGGTGTTTGTGAGGCGACCTGCCCTAAGCTGTCGCCCGTGACGAGCCCCCAGCAATTCTCGCGTTTGGCTAGCTCCTGTGCAATGCGAATCATAACGCGCCGGTAGAGCACTACACGAAATGGGGCCGGCGCGTTCGCCACGATGTCTTGTTGAATCTCTCCGAACGGAATGACGTAGAGCTTTGACTGGTATTGATGGATTGTGAGGAGCTGCACGAGCTCGCGCACTTTCTCTTCCGAGGCACGGCTCACCAGTGGTCGTCCGGAGAAGTGGACGAAGAGGGCTCGGCATCCGCGTTTCATCATGCGATAGGCTGCGACCGGCGAATCGATCCCTCCGGATATCAAACAGGCGACTTTCCCGCTGACCCCCACCGGCATGCCGCCCGGCCCCTGAATCTTTTTGGTTGCGTAGTAGACCTCTTTGGAGAGCAGTTCCAGATAGACCGTGAGGTCGGGATCTTTCAGGCTGACTTTTTTGCCGGTTCCTTCACAGATAGCCGCGCCGACGTCCCGTGCGACTTCCATAGAGGTCAGGGTCAGACGTTTGTCTGCTCGTTTTGCCGAGACGCGAAAGGTGGAAAAGGATTCCGACCGGAGCGAGTCGATGACTGCTTTGCTGAGCGCTCCAATATCTGGATGGGCCAGATCGAGTGGCAACCCATGGGCGAGTGAAAAATTGGCGACCCCGAAGACACGTGTGAGCCGCTCTTTGATGGCTTGGTCAGATACCTGGTCAGGCAGGACTACTCGAATCCGGCTGCGAAGATTCTCAACCCGTTTGACTCCGAGATCCTTCAGCGTCCATTGGATATTGCGAACAAGCCGCTCCTCGAAGTACTCCCGGTTGCGGCCCTTGAGGGCGAGTTCGTGGTAATGGACGATTGCACATCTCATAACGTCAACAGTGAGGGGTAAGGGGTGAAGGGTGAGGGGGTGTTCTTTGGGATTTTCCGGATTTTAGATACTTGATTAGGCCAGAGAGGAGTTTGTCGATATGGTTCATCTGGGCATCAAGTTTGCCCCATTGTTCACTAGTTAGAAATTTGAGCTTCCTGGCAATCTCAAGTTGAGTATCTAGCTCGCTTAAGGATGCTTGTGCGATATGGAGATAATTTGCAAACTCCTTCTTGGTTTGCCTGGCAGCTCCTTCGGCGATGTTGCTGGCGACACTCAGAGCCGCACGATGAATCTGATCAGTAAGAGCAAAGCGATGCTCTTTGGGAAAGTTATCTGTTGCATGATAGATTGAAAGAGTCAGCTCCACAGCTTCTCGCCAGGCATCCAGTTTCTTGTGAGGCTTCTCCATCCGCTACCCCTAACCCTTGACCCCTTACCCCTCACCCACTTCGAGGAATCGTTCAGTGTCGATAGCGGCCATGCAGCCGGAGCCGGCGGCGGTTACGGCTTGGCGGTATACAGAGTCCTGCACGTCGCCTGCGGCGAAGACGCCGGGCACATTTGTGGCGGTCCCGTGGGCTGTGCGGATGTACCCCTTGGCATCCATGTCTACTTGGCCGCTAAAGAGAGCGGTGTTAGGGCGGTGCCCAATTGCGACAAAGACGCCGGCGCAGGGCAGGTCAGTGATCTTGCCGGTGACGAGATTCTTGAGACGGGCACCGGTGACCAGATCGTGGCCGAGGATATCTTCGACGACGGAGTTCCAGACGAACGTGATCTTTTCATTTTTCACCGCTCGGTCTTGCATAATCTTAGAAGCCCGCAGCTTGTCGCGCCGGTGGACGATCGATACCTTGGTCGCGAATTTAGTTAGGAAGGTCGCTTCCTCCATCGCACTGTCGCCGCCGCCGACAACAATCAGTTCCTTCCCCTTGAAGAAGAACCCGTCGCAGGTCGCGCAGGTCGAAACGCCGTGCCCCGTGAGGCGCGTTTCATTTTTTATCCCGATCTGAATAGCCGATGCGCCGGTGGCGATGATGACGGTCTTCGCGTGGATAGTCTGTTCCGCGTCAACGGTAATGGTGAACGGTGACTGTTTGAAATCTACAGCTGTGACCTCGCCGGTCAAAAACTCCGTGCCGAACCGTTCTGCCTGAAATCGCATCTCCTTCATCAACTCCGGCCCCATGATGCCCTTTGCAAAGCCGGGATAGTTCTCGACTTCCGTCGTCGTGGTCAGTTGCCCGCCGGATTGCCAGCCTTCAATGAGCAGGGGCGAGAGATTCGCCCGCGCCGCATAGACCGCGGCGGTGAGTCCTGCCGGTCCCGAGCCGATGATGACGACATTGCGCATGAGCAAAAATCTAACACAAGGAGTTGAGGGAATGCACGGCAGAGGCTGAGTCTTATGCGAGGAGTCGAAAATGTTTCAAGAGCAGGTTGACGTGCCGGCGGAGTGAGGGGCGAGGGAGGATCCCGCTCAACATATGGTCCGCTCGCTCAATCTTCTTTGCTAACGGCATCTGGCTCGTCACTCGTCGAATTGCTTCAGCACGTGAGAGGCCGTTTCTTTTCATGAGGCGCGCAATTTGGGTCTTGCGGTCGGCCGTGACGACGATGGTGGTATCCACTCGTTTGTCGATGCCGGCTTCGTACAACAGCGGCACGTCGTAGATCACCACAGCGTGAGGGTCTTTTCGTGCTGCTTGTTTGGTAAGTCGCATTTGTTCGCGGGCAACACGGGGGTGGATGATGCGTTCAAGCCGACGCCGCTTGGTCTGATTTCTGAAAACAACAGCTCCCAGTTCCCGGCGATTGAGGGTGCGGTCAGGATTGAGGACGGCCCGGCCGAAGGTTTTCACAATCTCTCGCCAAGCCGGTTTGCCTGGCTTCACGACATCGTGGGCCAGCTGGTCGGCATCGATGACGACTGCGCCGCATTGCTTGAACATCTTGGCAACGGTGCTCTTGCCGGTCGCGACGCCGCCTGTGAGGCCAACGAGAATCATGGCGAGGAGGATAACATGCGAGTACCTGCCTCACAACCGAGCTTGATTGACTTCTGGCTGGGGAGGCTTGTATGAGTTCGTCCATGAAACGGGTGACGGGTTTATGCTTTATTGCTGCGCTTGTGTTCTCAGGGCTCGGCCTGGTGTGGGCTGATGAGGGCCCATTACCTGGCCCTCGTACCCTTGTGGTTGCGCTGGATGGAACTGGAGATTTCGTGTCACTTCAGGAAGCGGTCGACGCCGCGAAGAAGGGCGACACCGTTTTCGTCAAGGCGGGCCAATACCCTCAGGATGTGACCATTCACAGCAAAGAGAAGATCAAGTTCGTCGGGGCTGGAGTAGATCTGGTCACAATTCTTGGACGCGATATCGTGGTGGGTGCTCTCCATGTGGGCAAGTGGCCCTATGGGGCCACGGACATCGAAATCAGCGATTTGACTATCAATGACCGAGGAGGACATGCAGTTGGTCTCTTTAATGGGCAAGGGATTGTCCTCCGCCGGATGACAATCAATGGCCTTTTGTTCAGTCAGCAAGTGCAGAATGTACGGATCGAAGACTGTGTCATCGGTGGGAGCGAAACGACTGGCGTGCAGTTTGCTGATTCAGAAGCTGTCCTCATCGGGAATTTTATCCATGACAACGATTATGGAGTCTCGATAGCCGGCAAGTCGAATGTGCGGTTGGAGCGAAACGTAATTACACGAAGTTTGTTTGAAGCCGTCGTAGTGAGCGACCGTGCCAAAGCCGTGCTGGTGAGCAATACCTTGGTCAAGAATGGTGGAGGCGCATCGTTTATCGGGCAATCCCAAAGCGATGTCACCGGCAACGTGGTCGGGCTGAATCGAGTGGGTTTTGTGATTGCCCCATCCAGTCAGACCACCACGTCTTTCAATGCGTTCTACAATCGGGATGGTGACTACTTGCGAGGGGGGAATCCGAATCAACCGGCCCCGGAACTGAAGGCCCAGTCAGATATTACCGGGGATCCGCACTTTGTTGACCCGGAGCATGACGATTTCCGCCTACGTCGCGATACACCACTTCTCAAGATCGGTGCGTTCCCATACCTCGGCGCCCTTGCCCCTGCCCCACCAGCTGCACGTCGATAGACAGGAAAGTAGCTTCTAATCAACAGGATAGCAGCTTCATCAGGGTATGGATTTCCATGTGCTATGCTTCCTGTACGCAGTCACCCAGATAGACGATGACTCTCTGGCGTAGGAATTGCTGATCTACAAGTCAGAGAAAGAGGAGGCACCCGTGGCAAGTTACCGACAAGAGCTCGAAAGGCGTGGACCTGAAGGGATTCCGTCGCTCGATGACGTGGAACCAGGCAAACTACTCGGCGCCGTCCTCCCCATGTCCGAAAAGGCCCAGATCCAGATGCGCAATAGCATCGAAGTGATCGATTACCTCCTCAATCAGGAACGCGTCGTCTGGAGTTAAAAGTCGCGTCCCTCATCTCCTTCTCCTGAATCCTTGAACGAAATCACCCTCTTGACAGTCCCCTTCCGCCTTCGTACGCTCCTGGCACTACAGCTCTTTCCTTTCTAACCAGGAGACAGACCATGGCATATGTTCACCCGCTCCGTCAGCGATCTGTACCTATGGCGTATCGGCTCATGGTCGCAACGGCGCTCGTGATGGTGATGCCGTATACTGTGCCGGCTTCTGATGATTTACCAAAAGAGTCGGTGTTGCCGCTCTCGCTGGCCGGTAAGGCAATTCAGGCGTCGTTGGATGTCTGTAGCAAAGATGGTTACAAGGTGAGCGTGGCGGTCGTGGATCGGGCCGGTGTGCTTCGGGCCCTGGTTCGAGCCGATGGGGCCGGGCCCCACACCATCGATAGCAGCAGGAAGAAGGCCTATACTGCTGCGAGTTTTCACCGTTCAACAACCGAGCTGGCTGAGCTGATGAACAAGATGCCGACGTTACAAGCCCTTCGCGAGATCAATGATCAGGTATTGGTGTTGGGGGGCGGATTCCCGATCGAGCTGGGCGGTGAAATTGTCGGTGGGATCGGTGTGAGCGGGGCGCCTGGTACGCACCTCGACGATGCCTGCGCTCAAGCGGGGCTGATTGTGCTCGGCGCTGTGCCGAAAGCTCCAGTAACCAAGTGAGTGCGTCATATCGGGCAAGATACTTGGCCGGTCTGTTCCTACTGCTGACGGCTTGCAACAACGATACACCGGTGCCGGCCACTGTTGCGTTTTCGGCAGATCAGGTTCGTCTGACGATCACGAGAACTGCCACGAATCCGTTCCTCTCACGACACGATATTCATCTCACGTTCGTAGGGCCTGGAGGCTGCTCCCTCGACGTCGATCTATTTCCTAATACCGGGTATGCAAGCCGACGGAATCTCTATCAGGCCGGAGTTGGAGTGCTCTATGTGGTGGGCCAGTTCGATGCCCGTGTGATCGATGTGCCGCACTGCACAGTCACATTGGCAGAGTTTCGGACCCTCGACCGTTTTGTGACCTTCCTCGGCAGTTTCGATGAGAACGAGCAAAAGGTCTGGACCTACTTCCCTGCCAGTCAACGGCCAGAGCTCCCCTTTGAGAAACGGTGACCCCATCTCAGCTCGGCGATTCGTGAGGCGTGAAACGTTAAACGTGAAAGGTTCCGGAGGGAGGGGACTTGGCAGTTCTGCGTTTCTCGTTTCACGTCTTACCTTTCACGGTCTTTGAAGGTGAGTTCAGAGATGGCAGATTTGTCTAACTCGCCTTTGCCGAGCATGACCAGTCGCTGGTATTGATCGTAGGTTGCTTGCGCTAAGGGGACGGTGACTCCTGCAGTCTTGGCTAACGCGAGGGCGATGCCTGAGTCTTTGGCTGCATGGGCGGCTGAGAAGTAACAGTCATGGGCGCGGTTCTGCATATCCTCGCCGTCTGTTTCTAATACGCGCGATGCGGCTCCCGTTTGAGCAAAGACTTCTCGTAATAGCGTCAGATCCAGGCCAAGTGATGCTCCAAGGCCAAGCCCTTCTGCTAGTGCGGCGGTATTGCAATTCATTACCATATTGACCAAGGCTTTGACCTTCGCAGCCTCTCCTGCGGATCCGATATAGCGAAGGTGCGCGCTCAATTTTTCCAAGAGTGGCTTTGCGGATTCGAACACATCCGGACGCCCGCCGCACATGAGGTAGAGCGTGCCTTGGCGCGCTTGCGTAATGCTGCTGGCCATGCAAGCCTCGAGGCTTCGGCCACCACGTTGCGTCACCAGAGATTGGACCTCAATGTGTACAGCCGGTGAAAGGGTGGCACAGTTCACGAAGAGCCGGTTCTTTGCGTGCGGGAGAAGGCTTTCTGTGTCAGTTGCGGAAAATATCTGGCGCATCGCCGTGTCATCGGACACGACCGTGAAAACGATGTCTGCGAGTTCTGCAACACGGGCAGGGGACTCAGCAGCGTCACACCCTAACTCTGACGCAAGCATGGTGGCCGAAGTACGGTCTCGATCGTAGACCGCCACGATTGTTTCCCCTCGATCTCTCAACCGCCGGGCCATGTTGGCCCCCATCCGTCCGACTCCCACGAAACCGATCCTCGAATCAGGCTGCTCCATCATGCGTGCCCCTCCGTTCGTGCTAACATGCGCGCAAGTGTAGCATGGCTTTACCGGGATGCTGAAGTAGGCCACGGGTATGGAGAAGACAGAGGTTTAGGCTAAGGTTGAGGATCAGATGTGAGGGAGGTTCGTGCATGCAGCAACCTATTGTCGGCTACCATGTGGATGAATTTGGCGATTGGGTGGCGGATCTGAAGTGTGGCCATGGCCAGCATGTCCGTCATCAGCCACCGATGACAAACCGGCCATGGGTTCTGACAGAGGAAGGCCGGAATCGGCATCTCGGAGAGAGTTTGAATTGTAAAAAGTGCGACGAGGCGAGCGGGTAATCTAGAAGGAATCGTGAAAGGTAAAACGTGAGACGTGAAATGTAAGACTGCCTGGTACTCTTTTCCTGAAACCTTTTACGTTTCACTTTTCACGTCTCACGGATCGCTGGTCGGCCTTTTTTGAGTATTTTGCTACTCGATCGTGGTGATGTGTGAAGTAGGTGTGGTTTGCATATCGAGACCTGGCCCTGACCAGGGTTGCAGATGTGAACCCTGGTACCGGTAGCCACCAGTGACTGGATCATCTGCCAATAAGAGTGGGGTGTCGAGATCCAGCACGTCGAAGCCGCCAAGCCCTAGAACCAAGCTGAAAGAGCAGCCCATCGCGATGCGTGTTTCGAGCATCCCACCGATCATCAACTTAAGGCCTGAAGCCTTGGTGAAGGAGGCAATTTCCACTGCTTCGGTTACGCCGGTCTTCGTAATCTTGATGTTGATATAGTCAGCCGCGCCTCGCGCGACGACTTCCTGCGCATCAGCGAGCGAACGGACCGATTCATCTGCCGCCACGGGAATCCCGGTTTCTCGACGAATTGCCGCCATGCTGTCGAGGTCGTCGCGTACCACCGGCTGTTCAAGCAACACCATCGTCCCACCGAATCGTTTCACTCCCTGTGCAAACGTCAGGCAATCTTGGCAAGAGAAACCTTGATTGCCGTCGCCGATGAATGAGATGCCTGGGAGTGCACGATGCACGGCTTCCAGGCGTCGGATGTCGCCCTCGACATCGTTGCCAACTTTCATTTTGAAGCGGCGAAATCCCTTTCCATACCATCCGCGCGCTAGGGCGACGGTCTTGTCGAGGTCGGCGATGGGAATCGTGATATCTGTTTCCCTCGCTCGCACGTCTCTGCCGCCCCAAAGCTGCCACATCGGGATATTCGTTGTCCGACAATAGGCATCGATAACGGCCGTCTCAAGCCCACAGCGTGCTGCGGGATAGGTGCGCGCCTGTTCAGATAGCGAGTGCCCAAGTTCTTTGTGGTTGGCAGCAGAACGACCAAGCGCTGTCTTGCTGAGTTGGTGGAGTGCTTGCAGGCAATTGTTACGAGTTTCTCCTCCAACTTCGGGGAACGGCGCCGCTTCCCCATAGCCCTGTATTCCATTGGCCAGCGTGACTCGCAGAAAGACGTTCTCCGCCACAGTTCGCGCGCCGGTCGCAACGACGAAGGGGTCAGTAGTCGGGATATCGACAGGCCAGTACTCGATTTTTGTGATGGTGGATGGGAGAGGGCCGATCATGGGTTGCACAGAGTCGGCGTGGTCCGATCCTCTGTTTCAGCAGCGTTCCAGTTGGTCATCTTCAGCATTCTGCGAGACGGTCTTATCCGTATCGATCATTCTCCCAGGGGAAGGCGCTGTTCGAATAGCCCCGCACCTCCCAGAATCCTTTTACATCCTTGTCCGAGAACGTAATCTCCTTTACCCACTTGGCGCCTTTCCAGGCATACCGTTTCGGGACAATCATGCGGACTGGACCTCCATGCTCCTTCGAAAGGGGCCTACCATTCCACTTGTACGTCAGAAGCACATCCCCATCGTCGCAGGCTTCAAGCGGCAAGTTGGTGGTGTAGTCGTCGAACGATGTGAAGAGGACGAACTTCGCCGAGGGCAGAGGCTTCACCAGAGACAGAATATGTTTGAAACTGACCCCTTCCCATTCGTTGTCGAACCGGCTCCAACTTGTGACGCAGTGGAAGTCTGAGATGTTTTTGAACTGGGGCTGGGCAAGAAACTCTTCCCATGTCCATGTGATCGGATTGGACACGGACCCGCCGATGGTGAGTTTCCATTCTGTGAGTGGAATGTCTGGCTTTTGGCCGAGATCGAGTACCGGCCAGGTCTCGACGAGATGTTGCCCCGGTGGCAGGCGGGCATCTCCTTCGTAAAACACTTCCCGTTCTTCACCGCCACGCCGGGCCTTCGCCCACTGCTCTTTGGTCTGGGTCAATCGGCTGGGTTCATCCATCTGGTGGCCTCCAGACACAGAATAGGGTAATGAGGTCATACCTTACAAGTGTGAAGTCTTAAAACACAGTGAAACCGTTGGCTAACTCATTGAAATACAACATGAGTGGCAAGGCCTGCTACACTTGCAGGGATTCATTAATCGGGAGGGGTATGGGCAGAGGAATTCTCGAACTTGTTGTACTCGGAGCGGTCTGTTCCCTGGCCGTGTTCATGGCTGTGGTTGGTCAGACGAGCGCGGCAACTGAAAAAACAGATGGATCTGCTCCGGTCTCTATTACAGCCAAGCCTGCTAAGCAACCGCTTGTACAGGGGCAGACCTCGTCGACTCATCAGGCCAAGAAGAGCTCCATACCCACTGCTAATCAACAGGAGCCTGGTCAGAAGCAGGTCAAGCCGGTGGTAGTTGAACCCAAGCTCAGGAGCCCGAAGGGCCTGCTACCAGCCTCCGCTCAACGTGAGGCTGAAGCCGTGCATAAGCAGTCGCAGGCAATAGTACCTGAGCCTAAGCCGGTTAGTCCAAAGATTCCTCAGCCCACTACCACTACGCGTCCATCAGCGGCCATTCAGAAACAGACCAAGCCTATATCGGCTGAGTCCAAGGGTACAAGTCCGAAGAGTCCCATGTCTGTTGCTACGGAACGTCAACCGGAGGTGAGGGAAAAGCCGGTCAAGTCCGAATCGGTTGAACCCAAGCCGGTGAACCCGAAGAGCCCGCTGCCTATTGTCTCGGGGCCTCAACAGGAGGCGATCAAGAAACAAGCCGAGCCAGTACAAGCCGGCCTCAAGCCGACAAGCCGGAAGAACCCGCGGCTGTTGAAGGTTCGTACGGTGGAGGTGCCAAAGGCTGTTGTTCAGCCAAGTACCGAGCTCATGTATCACGGTATTTTGGAGAGTCCCCAGCGTTATGATCCTCGCCGGATTCATCATATTGGGGCAGGTGCGCCGGACCCTCACAATCCTGAATTGACTCACGACCATTTCCAGGAACTCGATCGCAATCAAGATGGCTCGATCGATCCAGTTGAGCGGGTATTCGGCCGGCTCGACATGGATCGCGACCTCCACGATCGTCGGCCACGTTAGCTGTCTCTGCTGCCTCCTTCGGGTCAACCCACGCATTATTCTCGCAGATTTTTCCTGCAATAGCCGATGCTCAGGCCGGAAGCCGAGGTGAGAAGAAGGAACATTTTTCTTCTCGCCTCGTCCCTTGTCTGGTTTCCAAGCCTTTGTATGTGGCAGGGTACGGTCATTGTAAGACCCTGGGACTTCGGGCGACTGAGGAGCAGGCCCAGATTGACAGGCAGAAAAGGAGTCCCCATGATACATGAGCAAACAGTCATGACTAACGACATGCCACCATCTGAAGCAAAGAGCGGGCTGAGTGCCGGAAAAATCTCAACGATCCTCGCGATTGTGGTTGCGGTTGCCGCATTTCTCTACTTCGATCTAGGGCGGTTTCTTTCCTTGGATGCGCTGAAGGACAATCGCGATTATCTATTGTCGTTTACTGAAACGCAGTCTGCTCTAGCAGCGGCCTTGTTCGTCCTGATTTACGTGGCCGTGGTCGGGCTTTCGCTTCCCGGCGCCGTGATTTTGACATTGGCAGGAGGGTTCCTCTTCGGGGCAGTATGGGGTACGCTTTTCGTCAATCTGGGGGCCACGACAGGCGCGACGCTTGCGTTTCTTGCCTCCCGCTACTTGTTACGCGATTGGGTAGAACGGAAATTTGGAAAGTGGTTAGGGCCTGTCCAGGAGGGCTTTGCGAAAAATGCGTTCAGTTATCTCATGACTCTCAGGCTCATCCCACTCTTTCCGTTTTTTGCGGTGAATCTGATATCAGGGCTGACTCGCGTGAATGTCGGCACCTACGTTGCGGCGACCGCGCTCGGGATTATCCCTGGCTCCTTCGTCTATGCCTACGCCGGCAGGCAACTCGGCACGATCAATTCGTTGAAAGACATTGCTTCTCCAGGAGTGATCGGAGCATTTGTATTGCTGGGGCTTCTGGCGCTCATACCGAACCTGTATAAGAAGTGGTCTGGGAAACCGGCATGACCCGAAGCCCTGTGAAACGCGAGGCGCGAAGCGTGAAGCGTCGAAGAAAAGCGAGAGTGATGCGATGGTCACACAGTCGTCAGGGAAAGTCGTAATGTCGGATCAGCATGAAGAGGGTCTCATGCTGCCGGATGACGAGCATAATCGCACGCTCGTCGGCAACGTGCATCCCTCGAACTGGGTCAACCCTGAACCAGCCGGACGCTACAACATTGTGGTCATCGGGGCTGGGACCGCCGGGTTGATCACTGCCGTCATTGCGGCGAGCCTGGGAGCCAAGGTGGCTTTGATCGAAAAGCACTTGATGGGTGGTGACTGTCTGAATGTCGGTTGTGTTCCCTCAAAAGGCCTCATTCGTGCGGCAAGGGCTTGGGCCGACTTGCGGAATGCCGAGGAGTTCGGCCTGCACATTCCTCCCGGCGTGAAATACGACTTCGGCGCGGCAATGGCCCGCATGAGAAAACTGCGGGCGCAGATCAGCCATAACGATTCGGCCCATCGCTATAGAAAGTTGGGCGTGGATGTCTATATTGGCAGCGGACGATTTACCGGCACCGACTCCATTCAGGTCGAAGGGCCGTCAGGGAATCGGACCTTGACCTTCGCAAAGGCTGCGATCTGCACCGGTGCGCGAGCAGCGGTGCCTCCCACGCCAGGATTGAAAGGGGCGGGCTATCTCACCAATGAAACGGTGTTTGCTCTGACTGAGTTGCCGCCACGCATCGGAGTGATTGGCGCCGGTCCTATCGGTTGCGAGTTGGCTCAGGCGTTTACCCGGTTCGGGAGCCAGGTCTATCTCATCGAAACGACTCACGGCATCATGCCGAAGGAAGACCGCGACGCAGCAGACATCGTTGAACAGCAAATGTTACGTGACGGGGTGAAGTTGCTCTGTTGCGGGAAAGATTTGGACGTTACCAAGACCGCCAACGGCAAGCGGCTTACCGTCGAGTCACATGGTCAGCAGTACGATGTGACGGTTGACGAGATTCTTGTCGGCGTTGGCCGCACTCCGAATGTCGAAGGGATTGGCTTGGAGGCGGTCGGCGTTGAGTATGACAAGAACGGGGTTAAGGTCAACGAACGGTTGCAGACGACGAATCCAAGGATTTTCGCGGCGGGCGACAATTGTTCGCGCTACAAATTTACCCATGCTGCCGATGCCATGGCGCAGATCGTCATTCAGAATGCGTTGTTCCCCCATCCATTCGGTTTCGGCTATGCCAGTGTCGAATCCTTGATCATGCCCTGGTGTACATTTACGGAGCCGGAAGTCGCGCATGTCGGGATGTACGAGAAGGATGCGAAGGAAAAGGGCATCGAGGTCGAAACCTACACGTTCAAACTGGATGAGGTCGATCGCGCGATTCTTGATGGGGAAGACGAGGGCTTTGCGAGGATCCACATCCAGAAGGGTACGGACAAGATCCTGGGCGCGACGATTGTGGCGGCCCATGCCGGCGAGATGATCGGCGAGTTTTCTGTGGCCATGAAGGCCGGCGCCGGCGCCAAAACTATTGCAGGCACAATCCATCCCTACCCGACTCAGGCAGAAGTCAATAAGAAGGTCGTGAACCTGTGGCGCAAGGCGCACTTTACTCCGCGTACGAAGGCCCTGCTGATGAAGTTATTTGCCTGGACGAGGAGGGGGTGAGGGCGGACGTGGTTGCCTTCTTTGCTCGCAGAACGCGCACATTCAGAAAATGCTCGTTCGATGCGCGCAGTCGAAAGCGAACTACGCCAGGTTTCAGCGGGGGAAACGGTAAGATGCTGGTTGGGATAGGCATATTCCTAGTGACGGTGCTATTCATTGCTCCGGCATGTCTCTGGGCGCAGAATGGGACAACTCTCGAGGTGGGAAAATTTTCCGCCAGTCAGGTCGGGACCGCTTTGCCCGAGGGATGGAAGCCTCTGACCTTTAAGAAGATACCAAAATTGACCACATACGAACTGGTGAAGGATGGGGAGCATGTCGTCGTGAAAGCCACAAGCGACGCATCTGCATCAGGGCTGACCAAAGAAGTTAAGATCGACCCAAAAGAATTTCCAGTCGTGCGGTGGCGATGGAAGATCGACAATCTGCTCCAGAAGAGCGATGCGACCAGAAAAGATGGCGACGATTATCCCGCGCGCCTCTATATCACGTTCGAATACGATCCGGATAAGGTGAATTTCAGCAAGAAGCTCAAGTTCAAGGCAGGCCAGGTAGTTTTTGGAGACATTCCGATCGGGGCGATCAGCTATGTGTGGGAAACGAAGGCGCCGGTCGGCGCGATTCTCGATAATGCCTATACGGATTTTGTGAAAATGATTGTGGTAGAAAGCGGACCGCAAAAGGTCGGACTATGGGCTGATGAATCGCGCAATATCTACGAAGACTACAAAAAGGCGTTTGGAGAGGAGCCGCCGATGATCAACGGTGTCGCGATCATGAGCGATACGGACAATACCAGGGAGCAGGTCACGGCCTATTACGGCGACATCCTGTTTCAGAAGTCGTTGAAGGCATCGTCCCGATGATCCCTGTGTTCCGCAGTGACTCATGACAAAACGGGCCGGCCTGTTGAGGGCCGGCCCGTTCGAGGACACCACCGCGTGAGAGGCGGGTGCGCGGATTCGAAATAGAAGTTACTGAACAGAATTCGCAAAGCCGCCTCGTGTAATTTCTGCGCGGACCGTGTCCCCGACCTTTTTCTTATTGATGTGCTTGGTCCCTTGCCCGACACGCAACACGACTTGATTGCCGTCGTAGTCTTCAACCGTGTAGCTGTTGCCTTGGACCTTCTTCAGCGTTCCACCGACGGTTCTCCATGCCGGGCCAGGCGAGGAGTCAGCGTGGCCGGTCTTCGGCGCATCGACTTGCTCTGGAACATGGCCGACTGCTTGAGCCGCCGCCCTTGCAGAGGAATGACTGGATTTCTTGGAGCTCGAGTCCTTGGCCAACGCCGAGGTGGCCGCCAATGTCACAATAGCTACTGTGGCGACTAGGATCGGGAGGATCTGTTTTTTCGCGTGCTCCATAACGAAACCTCCTTAGCGCGTGAGGGTCAATTACGACCTAGCACTCAGCAGCAAGGTATGTGCCGCCGGATAGGAAGAGATTGATGAAGGAAGTTCAGCAGGTTAGGTGAGTCGGTGGGTAAAGGCTCCGGAGATGCCTGGGAAACAGGGGAAAAACGGCATTGGCCTGTCCAAATATGGCCATGTCTGCGGAAGTGAGGATGGACGATGTCTTTCTCGATTACATCTCTAACCCAAGCGCTCAGGCCGGTTAAGAATCTCCTGGCCGGCCGACCGGTCTTGGCCACCTTCCAGGTCAACCTCCGATGCAACTCCGCTTGTGGCTACTGCGATCTGCCGCTCAACGTCGGCCGCTACGAGATGACCAGGGAAGAAATCCGAGATGTATTTTCCCGTCTCTATCGTGACGGTGTGAGATTTGTGCTGGTGCAGGGAGGTGAGCCGCTGCTACGCCGCGATCTACCGGAGATCCTCGAAGACCTCTCGGCGATCGGCCTTCATCTCACCCTGATTACGAACGGCACGAAGATCACGCCACAACTGGTCGAGCGGCTGGCCCGGCTGCCGGTCTCAATTTCAGTAAGCCTGGACACATTGGATCGAGAGAGGTATCGGCAGATTCGCGGCGCCGATCAGTTGCCGTTGGTTTTAGAGGGCATCGCCCTCTTGAAAGATTTTCCGCACCCAAAATTTCTCACGTGCATTGTGAGCGAGGCCAATCGAGCCGAGGCGCCGGCGGTCGTGCGATTTGCGCGAGAGCAAGGATTCTTGCCTGTGATGGGGGCCTATCATTGGAGCGTCGGAACCTACGGCAGACCTGACGAGCTGCTGATGTACGATCGAGCGAGTGTCGCCGCGGTCTTTAGCGGACTGCTCGATGGTGAGCTGATTCCACCCGGCTATCTCAGAAAATTCGTCGAGGACAATGTGAGTTGGTTGCGTGGACAGAAGCTGGAACCCTGCGATGCAGGTCGATACAGTATTGCCATCGATGCATCGGGAAACGTGTCTCCCTGCCTGGCTTTTCCTTCCGTGGGGAACCTGCTCGAATCGCCGCTGAGTGAGATCCTGGGCCGTTTCGACCGAGAGGCAATCAACACCTGTTCCAATAACTCATCGTGCAATCGTCTCGACGGTCGTGTTGTCGGAACAATCCTGCGCCACCCGATCGCGGCTCTCCGCTCGGCGCAGGCATTGACCTCGCGAGGAGCTCTCTCATGAATCGTTGGCTCGGCCTAGCCCTCCTTCTTGTCACCCTGACCGGCTGTTCAATTACGCCGCGGACTTTTCAGCCGGTCGATCCGATTGCGCCCGATCGGGTCTCTCACCAAGCTTGGGACAAGATTGTCGAAGCCCACGTCCACGATGGGCAAGTGGACTACCCAGCCATACAGGCCAGCAGTCGGCTTGATGGCTACTTGAGGGAGCTCAACCGTATCGATCCAACGAAATTACCCACGAAGCAGCATCAGTTGGCTTTGTGGATCAATGCCTATAATGCCTTTGCCGTCAAGGGCATCCTCGACCACTATTCGCCCATGACACTTTGGGGGCGCTATCGCTATTTCATCGGTCGGGACTATCAAGTCGGCGGCACCGCCATCAATCTATATGATCTTGAACGGCAAGTGCTGATCGAGCAGTTCCATGAGCCGTTGATGCACTTTGCCATTGTCTGCGCCTCCACATCCTGTCCGAAGCTCCAGCCTTGGGCCTATCAGCCGGAGCAGTTAGATCGCCAGCTGGTTCAGGCAGCCAAGGCCTTTATCAATGATCCCGCGCGCAATCGTTTCAATCGAATGCGGAAAGTGGCTTCTCTGTCGATGATCTTCCAATGGTTTGAAAAGGATTTCGTCGAATCTGCGGGATCGGTGTTGGCCTATATTGCTCGATATGTCGATGATCCCGAGTTGGCGCGGGAACTGGCACAGCCGGGCTATGGTATCGAGTATCTCGACTATGACTGGAGTTTAAACGGCATCCCGCCCAAGGAGATTCCCCATGTTGGTAAGTCATGACGAGAGAGTCCCCATTGCACGCTTGCTGACGTTTCTTGAGCATGGTGAGCGCATGGCGCACGAATGTGCCAAGGCACAGGTGTCGTTGGCGCCAGATTTCGAATCGCGGCGCTTTCTCCTCAGCCAGGCTCGTCAGGAGGCTGGGCATGCCGTGGTGTTTCAAGGAGCCATTGCCTGGCTGGCTCCGAGGCATCTCGGCGATGTGCCATTCCTGCCTGCGTTAGAAGAGTATCGGAAGCTACTCGGCGACGCGATGACCCGACAGGATTTGCTCGAAACATTTCTGGGCGAGCAGGTTATTCTTGAAGGACTGGGCGAAGCGATCCTGACTCGCATCGAAGAAGGATTAGCCAAGCGCGCTGCGCCGTTCGGTCGGCTAAGGCGAATCTTACTCCAGCAAGAGGAGGCTCATCACGGATTCGGTCGGCGCATGCTCGAACGGGCCATGGCCGAAGGACGCATCGATGCGGAGACGTTACGCTGCCGCGCGCAGGGCTACCTCGCGCTAACGGACCAGATCGTGCTGACATTGAGCGATCTATTCGAGTCGATCGCCGAAGATCCCACGGCGTGGGCGCAGGATGTCAGGAAATTTCTGCCCTTGTGGTTGTGAGAAGAGGAGCCATCAGCCTTCAGCCTGCGAAGCCGAAGAACTGATAGCTGAAAGCTGGCGGCTGAGAGCTTCAGATATGGTTTCAATCATTATCCCAGCCTATAACGAAGAAAAGGCGCTTCCTCACACGTTGAGCGAATTGCTCTGCCAGCCTGGCGACTACGAAGTCATCGTCGTCGATGGCGGCAGCACCGACCGCACCCACGCCGTCGTTCAAGATTTCTCTCTCAGCACTCAGCACTCAGCACTCCGGTCTTTTCGCTTCCTCGACGCTCCAAAGGGCCGCGCTTCCCAAATGAATGCCGGGGCCAAGGAGGCGGACGGAGAGTGGCTCCTCTTTCTCCATGCTGATACAGTCTTACCATCCGGGGCTATTCAACGACTGAACGGGATGGAGGCCGATCTCACGATTCAAGCAGGCGGTTTTATGCACCGATTCTCCGGCGGCGATTGGCGGCTCAAGCTGATCTCGTTCCTCGATAATATCCGCTGCGTCCGCAGCCGAATCATCTACGGCGATCAGGCCCTCTTCGTCCGCCGCCCATTGTTCGAGCAGCTTGGCGGGTTTCCCAATCAGTCTATTCTGGAAGATGTCGCCTTCTGTGAAAAGCTCATCAATGTAACGAAGCCCCTGATTCTGTCTCCATCCGTTGTGACCGACGCCCGTAAGTTTCTGAAAATGGGCGTGTGGCGTAGCTTCTTCCGCGTGCTCCTCATCATTCTCCATGTCGAGTTCCGCCTGCCGATCCTGCCTCGTTCGTTCTTCCAGGACGTGCGATAAGAACCTGCCGTTTACCTTTCTTCTTGCCCCCCGTCTAACCAAACAGACGAGGCAAGAAGGAGGGTGTCATGCAACAGATCTACACTAGAACAAGCGCGCTGATCCTATCGGTGGCTCTTTTGCTATCAGGCTGCACTTCGACGCTAGTTCGTGACGACGTGAAGCGGACGGCGGGGTTGGATGGCCATTGTGCCGGGAGTGAATGGGTGGATGACTCCTCACTCGCGGTCCTGCCAGTTCCGGTGGTGGCCTTCTTCGTGCCCCATTTCGATCTGCACAAGGTGTCCGGTGAGCCCTATCTGAATCGGTGCGGGGCTACGACCCGAGTCGTCAATCGAGAGGTGTCGATCACCACAACAGCCTGTATACCAGCCGGCTTCACCAGAATCATCACACTCGGAGTATGGCAATGGTGTCCGGCACATGTGTCTTGGTCTGCCGATGTCTTGTCAGAAGGGTCACGGTCTGCGGACTTGTCAATAAACAATCATTCAAAACCACAATCCTAATCATCATCTTAACCAGGGGGCATTCAATGAGACGGCCATCAATTCTATTCAATCTTTTCGGTGCGGTGGGGCTGATCGGGCTTTTAAGTGGCTGCGGCAGCGGTGGCGGCGGGGCTGCGACAGGGACTGGCGGAGCTACCAGCGGATCTGCCGCTGCTTCAGGCACGATTACTGGCTTCGGCAGTGTGTATGTCAACGGAAAGAAGTTCGAGACGAACGGCGCGTCGTTGATGGTTGACGGCCAAGCGGTTCCATGTACTGTCAGTGCGGCCTCAAAGTGCGGCCTTAAGGAAGGGATGACGGTGACGGTTACCGGTTCGTTCAGCGGGGATCAACGGTTTGCCGGCACGGTCAGCCAGAGCGATGCAGTCGAAGGCTTGGTGCAGTCGATCGCGCCAGATGGATTGAGCCTGGTTGTGATGGGGCAAACGGTATTCGTTGACAGTACGACGTTGATCGATGACAGCAATGGTCTTAACGGGAATATTGGCAACCTTGTTGTTGGAAACTTTGTAGAGGTGAATGGCCATGTCAGGCCGAATGGGGTGATTCAGGCGACGTTTATCGAGAGGAAGGTGGCTGGAATAACGCCGGAGGTGCGTGGGTTTGTGACGGGGCATAACGCCATAACCGGAACCTTCCAGATCGGGGGATTAAACGTCGTCTATAACGGCATTACGATTATCGGCGACATGCCGACTCCGAGCGGAAGTAATTGGAATGGTCGCTTTGTGGAAGTGAAAGGAACATTCATTTCTGCGACGACGACGCTCACTGCCTCAAAAGTTGAACCAGAGAATCAGGGCATCGGCAATAATATGGATGAATTCGAAGTCGAGGGATTCGTGACCAGGGTAGACGCACCTGGCGATTTCTTCATCGGAACGACACATGTGCAGACGACCGGAAGCACCCTGTTCCGTGGCGGCACGATCGATGAAATAATCGTGGGAGCTAAGCTATCTGCCGAAGGCCGGTTGGCCAATGGGATCCTGACGGCCAAGCACGTGAAGTTCCATGCCGCGGTGAAGCTGGAAGGGAACATTGCCACGATCAACGGGAATGCCTTTACGATTGCCGGCCTTCCAGGTGTCACGGTCACTGTGAATAGTCAGACGGAGGGCGGAAATACACTGAACAATCTGCTCGGGAGCCATGTGCGGGTGCGTGGCCGTTTGGGGAGCAGCAATTCCGTGATCGCGACGCGAATTGAAGACCGAGGGCAGGCGGACAGCGATGTGGATCTCCAGGGGCCGGTGCAATCAGTCGTCGGACAGGATCTGACGATCCTGGAAGTGGTAGTTGATACATCGACGATCAGCAATGACAATTTCGAGGGGCTCAACGATCAAATCATCGGTCGCGCAGCCTTCTTCAACGCAGTGAAGGAGGGAACGTTGGTGAAGATGCAGGGCCGCCTAAGCGGCAGCACCGTGACGTGGCGTGAAGCGGAACTCGAAGATTAGTTCTTACTCAAGGAGGAGAAACATTATGGGGTCGAGGATACGAATCTCCACAGCAGTCTGGCTTTTGAGTGGGTTGGCGATCCTGACAAGCCCCGTTTGGGGGCAGGCCACAACACCAATACAGAATGAGCAGTCCGACCGATTGCATCTCGAAGGAGCTAACGATCGCGGGGGGAATCGAGGCGAGAATCGTAGCGGACGTGGCGGAAGTGAGAACAGTGGGTCTGGCTCCACGAACAGCGGGTCAGGCCATGGCGGAGGCGACAATAGCGGTCCCGGTTCAGCCAACAGCGGGTCAGGCCGCGGCAGCGATCACAGTGGTCGTAGCGGGCGAGACGATGTTCGCAACGTGAACGACGATCGGCGCCAAGATCGCCAAATGGATCGTCGAGAGGATCGCCGTGAAGACCGGCAATTGGACCGAAGGGAAGATCGTCGTGAGGATCGACAGCTCGATCGGCGCGATGATCGTCAAGCTGATCGACAGATGGATCGCCGTGACGATCGACAACAGGATCGAGTTGCGCAGATGGACCGTCCTGACCGTCCGGACAGACCGGACAGACCGGACAGACCGGAAAGACTAGATCGACCGGACAGACCAGACAGACCGGATCGACCCAACCGGTCCGGTCACAACTAGCAGCGGCAGAAAAGCGATGCAGATCAAAGAACGGGGACAGGCGTCACTAAGAAGGGCGCCTGTCCCCATTCCTACATTCTCAGGCGAGGCGGGCAGGACTAGCGGCACGAAGTTCCAAACACTTCAGCCGTCAGCCTGCTTTACCCGATAAGATCGGAGCCTAGTTATGGCAACGCACGACGACAAAATTCTATTCTTCCCCTCTCCAGAATCCATAGGGCAAGAACAGAACGCAGTACCTAGAACCGTAGCCCAAGTACCTTCCGAGAAGCCAGATACGACTGCTTACCTGGAACGCCGTGCTGAAGTGCGCATGGACTACAAGCAGAGTTGTTCGTACGAAGTGCTTGAAGCCATTGAGGAAGAGTCGGTCGTCATCCGGCAAGGAGAGGCCTTCACATTAAACCGGAGCAAGGAAGGGGTGCTTCTACTTATGGGCCAAGCTCTTTTCGATAAGCAGATATTCGAGGTGCAGAACCTCCAGACTGGATTAGGCAGTGCCGTGAATGTTTTTGAAACCAGATGGGCTAGGCCTGTACCGGTGGAGTCATTCGGAGAACTCTATCTGGTCGGATGCCAGCGGATATTCGGCCCGCTGGCAGATGCGTCAGCGCAGCAGCCTACTGAATAAGTCTTGTCTTTTCCGGTTTCCTGGGATATATGGATGCTCGTGGTGTATCTACTCAGGTAGATAGGCTGATAAAGCTCTAACCTCAAACGAATCGTTTCAGCTTCGGCAAGAGAATGATCGGGTAGGAAGGCTTGGTTATGAAGAAGCAGTGGTCGGTGGTGTGCCTGGTAGTTGGATTCACTGTTGCGAGCGGAGCGGGATTAGCATATGCGGCGGACAAGACCGATATAGGGCCACCTCCGTCCGAGCGGAATTGGCAGATTGGATTCAATCCCAGCTACAGTAGAGGGAATTACGGGACAAATACGACCAGTTCATTTTTTTATGCCCCAATTTCAATTCGCCGGTTCTTTAAAGACGGCGATGTGGCCATTGTGATTCCATTCGTTACCGCGATGACAGATGGACGAACTACTCAGGCCGGAGACAACGCAGTCCAAGTAGACGACGGCGACGGGAGTAATTCCGGGTCAGGTGGCGGAGGTGGCGGAAGCACTGACGACGGTGGCTGTACCGGGAAAGGGTCGAACGTCAGTGGTAGTGATCGAGTATGCGGTACCACGACACGGTTAGCTGGACAGAAGGTGACGACATCCGGCCTCGGCGACATCATTCTCAGGGGGCGCTACTACCTCGTTGAAGAGAAGGACTGGGTTCCTCTCATTGCAATCACAGGACGATTGAAGCTGCCGACAGCCGATGAGTCGAAAGGGCTTGGGACTGGCAAGATGGACGAGGGAGTTGGAGCGGAAGTCTCCAAACTCTTGGGGGACAATTGGATTACGTTTCTCGATGGAGGCTTCAACGTCATTGGTCGACCGGAGGGCCTAAATCTGAGGAACCAGTGGTGGTATGACATCGGAGGGGGCTACTACTTCTCGAAGAATCTACTTGGCAGCGTCTATTTCGAAGAATTCCGGTCTCTTGTCTCCGGAGCCCAAAATATCCGCGACGTCTTTCTCGGCATGAGCTACAGGGCCTCCCCAGAGTGGCGTTTCAATGGGGGAGTCGCCGTGGGCTTATCTAATGGTGCCCCTGACCAGGTTGTATCTGTCGGGACCAGCTACCGTTTCTAGAGGCGTGAAGCGTATCTCGTGAAGCGTCGTTCGTCTCTCGTCCGAAGAAAAGAGCCTATGGCGTATAGCCGATAGCGTATGGTCAGAAATAAATTGGGGTGTCTTTGTTCCCGCTATAAGCCATTAGCCATACGCTCTTATCTCCAACGAAATACGGTTCACGAACGACGCCGGAGAGTCTTCTTGACCATCCTGCAAGGTGCATCATTGCCATCCATGGTTGCGGCATCGCCTGTTCCCACAGTTCCCCCCAGTCCTTTCAATAGCTTACAACCCTCTGCGCGGGTGTTTACTTCCGGCCCGGCGTTACGTCCAATGGTACAGAGACACAGCACGAGTGGAGCCCAAGTGGCCATGTCGGGTCAGCGAGCATGGTCATGCAGATAAATCACGGTGGATCGGACGATGAAGCTAAGCTGATTGCACGGAGCCTGAAGCAAGATTCTGATGCCTTTGGGCAGTTGGTAGATCGATACGCGACGGTCATTGTGAACCTGGCCTATCGGATGGTGGGTGATCGAACAGAGGCGGAGGATCTGGCGCAGGAGACATTCGTGGCGGCGTTCAAGGCGCTGCCGAGGTTCAGAGCCGAGTCGAAGTTCTCTACCTGGCTCTACCGGATCGCCGCGAATAAGTGTAAAGATTGGCTCCGGGCTAAACGACCGGGGCAGGGGGGCCAGGATGTCGATGTTGATGAGGTGCTTGATGCCGGAGTGGCGGCGGAAGAGCGAACCCCGGAACGGCTCTTGTCGCAGCAGCAAGTCGCTGAGCAGTTGGATCGGGCAATTCAACGGTTGCCGCCACTCTATCGTGAAGCCTTTGTGCTGAAGCATGTCGAAGGACTCAGTTACGAGGAGATGCAGGAGATTGTCGGCGTGAATGCGGATACGTTGAAAATGCGCGTCTATAAGGGGCGATTACAGCTGAGCCGGGAGTTGGCGGAATTGAAAGAGGCGTAGGGATGCGTGAACAAGATCTGCTGATACAACGCTTTCTCGATGACGATCTGACGCCGGAGGAACGGGTGGCCTTTCTCCAGGCGGTGGATGCCGATTCGTCGTTGCGGCGGCGCTGGCTGAATCTAGAGTTGGTTGTGGCGGAGGCGGCGCAGTTGCCTCGTCTCGCCCCCTCGGCACGGTTCCGTGCGCAGGTGCAGGGTAAGTTGGCGATCCAGTCCCCCAGTCTGTGGGATCGACTCCGTGCGATGGTCACGACGCCGAGAACTCTGGAGTGGAATTTCGCCGGGGCGATGGCAGCTGCCTGCGTGGCACTGGTGGCGGTCGTAGGCCTCCTGCAATTTGGGCCGGAACGGATTGTGGAGGTCCCAATCCCGATTGCTGGGAATCAGGCGAAAACTGCGTCGTTCGCGCCAGGACAAGAGAGCAAGGTGTATGTGCGGCTCGTATTGCTTCAGCCCGATGCCCGGTCTGTTTCGGTGGCCGGCGACTTCAATGACTGGAATCCAGGCCAGACCAAGCTGGAACGGTCCGAGGGCGGGATGTGGACTGCGACAATTGCCCTGAAGCCTGGCCGCTATCAATACATGTTCGTCATTGACGGCAAACAGTGGGTCGCCGATCCGTTGGCGGAAGAGGGAACGGGTGATGGATTTGGATCGCAGAATGCGGTGCTCGATATTGCCATCTGATATTTCCTACAAGTCTCTTGCAACGAGACAAGGGCTTGAGTACTCTCTCGCGCATGGGAACCCTGTCCGCATGCTTCAACCGTCTCCTGCGCGTCGTCATCGCCGGATGCATGATCGTCGGTCTGTCGGCCTGTGCAAAACCGATCAAGCTGGAGCTGCCGAAGCCTGTGGCCGGTGGTGTGCGGTTTGCGCTGCTGGCTCCAAAAGCCAAACAAGTGTCACTGGTGGGCTCCTTTAACGGGTGGGCCAGGGAAGCGACTTTGATGAAGGTGCGTGATGGGAGAGGGCTCTGGTCGGTGGATGTACCGTTGAAAGAGGGAGAGTATACCTTCATGTATCTGGTCGATGGGACAGAGTGGGTCACGCCTCCCTTGGCTGAGGATTTTGTGACGGATGGGTTCGGACAAACAAACGGAATTGTGACGGTTCACTAAGACTATGCGTAAGCGAATCGATATACGAGTGGTGCTTCTCTGCCTGGCGTTGGGGCTACCAGCCGTTCCAGCCCTGGCAGAGTCGCTCTCGACGCAAGATCGGGAGGCGATTACTCGATTGAGTACGGCGCGGGGGCACTCGGCGGAAGAGGTCAATCAGTTGCTCAATCAAGTATCGAGGGCCGGAGAAAGAGGCCTTCCGACCGAGCCCTTGGCGAATAAGGTGAAGGAGGGGTTGGCCAAGGGGGTAGAGCCGAGGCGAATCGATCCGGTGTTGAAACAGATGGTGGGGAACTTCGAGTCGGCCCGAGAGGTGTTGCAAGAGTCGGTGACGAAAGGGATGGTCGATCAGGATCAAGGGAACCGTCAGCGAGCCATGGAGTCGTTGGCCGAAGCCTTTGGCCGTGGCGCTACGGCCGATGAAGTGCGTGATTTGGCGCGAGCCGGGCAGCGCCAAGGACAAAGAATGAGCCCTGATATGCTGGGGGGCGGTGCGAAGAGTTTAGCCGTGATCAAGGAAGCCATGATTCCCTCCAAAGACGGTGCAGCGGTTGTGGCAGAGGGTATGAGACAGGGTTTTCGTCCAGCCGAGCTGGCGGATCTGGCTCGTGAGATAAAACGGCACGGATCAGATTTTCGAGAGGGGCGTATCACCACGGAATCCATTCGCGATCAGATCTCAAGAGGTGAACGGAGCGATCGGCTCTTCCGAGACCAGGACCACGGTGGATCTGGTGGTGGGGATCGAGGCGGAGACAGGGGCGGAGACCGGATGGATCGAGGCAGAGACTCAGATCGCGGTGGGCGGGATGATCGCGGTGACCGTGGCGACCGATCAGATCGTGGCGGGGGCCGCGACGACCGAGGGGGACGATCGGACGGCGGTGGGGGTGGCGGCAGCGGGCGGGATCACTAGACTTTCTTCTTTTTCTTTCCATTCTCTCAAATCCTAGTACAGTGGGGGTAGCCTGGGGGCGCGCGCGACAAGCGCGAAATGCGAGACTTGCGTGAGCTGTGAGCCTATGCCTGCTCGTCGTGCTTTTCCCGCCCGTCTCGCTTAACTCAACATTCCATGGAGGTCAGGATGAAGAAGATATTGCTGGCGGTCAGCGCGATGACCCTGTTGATGACCGGAATGGCCCATGCCCAGGCAGAAACGCCTGCGATCGATCAGCGTCAGGCCAATCAAGAGCAGCGGATCGATCGGGGAGTTGCGAGCGGGCAACTGAATGAGCGAGAAGCAAACCGGCTGAACAAACAGCAGGAACACATTAACAAGATGGAAGACCGGGCAACCTCTGACGGCATTGTGACAAAAAAAGAGCGGGCCAGGATTGGCGCAGCACAAACACGCACATCCCGTCATATTGCGCGCGAGAAGCACGACCGCCAAGGCAAGCGGCACCGATAGCCGTAGGGCTGTCGTCGGAGAGAAAAGAAGAGGGGCTCACGACGGATGTCGTGAGCCCCTCTTGTCATTATTAGAACGTACCGGCGAGTATGGCGGGGCTCAGGCCGATCTGAAAGGTCTGGCCACCAGTGACCACAGGGACGGCCTTCCCTTCCTGCGTGCTGAGATCCATTTCACCGCAGAGTAAGTTGTTGGGCCGGAACCGGACAAGTCTTCACCGGGGCCGTTGAACACCTTGTGGTCGCCCCTACGAGATGAGACGAGCCTGCGGTCGTTTCGTACACGGGAAATTAGCTAGAGGGTAGGGAGATTGCTACAATGTCCGGAATGAAGAACCAGGTAAACCGGGTTGTGTCGCTGAACAGATTGCCTGTGCGACAGCTGCGCTTGTTGAAACAAATCGGACGACTTGCCGATGAGCAAGGTATGTCCGTTTATCTTGTCGGTGGAGTTGTTCGAGACCTCTTGCTGAAGCGGGAGAACTGGGACCTCGATCTCACCATAGAAGGAGACGGGATTGCCTTTGCTCGGCTGGTGGCGGACCGGTACAAGGCTGGGCTGGCGGTGTTTGACCGGTTTGCGACAGCGAGGCTCGTGTTTCCAGATGGGCTCAAGGTCGATATTGCGACAACCAGGCGGGAGTCCTACGCGCAACCTGCTGATTTGCCGACAGTTCAGCCTGCGTCGATTGAAGAGGATCTCTCCCGGCGGGATTTCACGATCAATGCCATAGCGGTGCAACTCAACCAGCGGCAGTTTGGTCGCTTGCTTGACCCCTACGCAGGGCAGCGCGATCTTCGGGCGCGCACCATTCGCGTGCTGCATGCAGGCAGTTTCCAGGACGATCCAACACGCATCTTCAGAGCGATCCGGTTCGAACAACGGTTCGGTTTCCACCTTGAGCGCACCACCTTGCGCCTGCTTGCGCAAGCGGCCTCCACGAATTTGATCCAGCAACTCTCCGGCCCTCGATTGCAAAACGAAATTCTGTTGTTACTTGCAGAGCGTGACCCGGCGCGCGCGATTTCGAGGCTTGCGCAGTTGAAGCTGTTTCGCTTCCTCCCTCGCAGTCTGAGCTACACGAAAAACGTGAAGCGAACGGTCACTGCCGTTCCCAAGGCGCTCGCCTGGTGGGCACGTCGATTCCCGGACTCTGCGATCGACCGGCCGATCGTCTATCTGATGGCCTTGTCGAGCGAGGCCAGCCAGGCCGTCGTGGCAACGATGATCCGGCGATTAGCGCTTTCACGTGAGCAGGCCAAGAAGGTGAGCACTGGAAGACGTCGGGTCGATCGCGCGCTGAAGAGACTTACCGATAGAAAAATAGCACGGCCGTCGCAGGCATATCGCCTCTTGGAAGATTTCTCGAATGAAGCGCTCGTGCTGCTTCTCGCGAAGCAGGTCAGTATGCAGCAAGGTGTGCGACTGAGCCTACTGAGACGACGCTTGGTGGCCTATATGAAGAATAGGACAACGAAGACGGCACTGACCGGGCGGGATCTTCAGGCCATGGGATTGCAGCCAGGGCCGCAGTACAAGACAATCTTGGGAAAATTATTGGACGCACGAATTGATGGAGTGGTGACAACCGAAGCGGATGAACGCGCTCTAGCCCACAGGCTGCTCAAGAAGTCCGTTCTTGTCATTCGTGAAAGGTGAAACGTAAAACGTGAGACGTTCGAATGAGTCCGATGACGAACGACGCTTCACGGGTGTTGGATATGCTGTCTGTGAACAGGCTGTTCAAAATGATCGTCCAGCAAGGCCGCAGGCGGAGCAAGAACCGGAGGCGTACCCTTGGGGTACGTTGAGGATTCTTGCGAGCTGAGAACGCCGCTGGCGGGCTATTTCAACAGCCGGCTAATTCAGCGAGGTGATGGACAACGACACTTCATTCGGCAGTAAAAGCGTCACATTCGCTTGATGCGTGGGGTCTGCTTGAATGAGGGCAAACAACGGCACGGGTTGGGGAGTTCTGCTCGGAGGCAAGGCCAGCAAAACCGGGAAGTCGAGCAGGGGCGATACCGTCGTCAGGCTGGCTAGGCGCAAGCGGAAGGCCATAAGGATATCGCGTACTCGGCTGGTCTGATCTTCTTCGGGGAGTGCTTGATCTGTGACAATTCCTACTTCCCAGAGCGGTCGGGTGATCGTGACAGGGAACGTGATGCCGAGTTGCAGGGCGGCAGGCGTCACGTCGATCAGGATCCCAGCCTGAATGGCCGCTTCCCGGTCGCGAATGGCCGGGGGCATTGCAGTCTTCTCGACCAACTCCTGCCCAGCGACCTGTTCTTGCGCGATAGGCTCTTCAGATGGGAGAGGTTCGCTTTGGGTGGAAGGAGCCGATGCGGACTCTTCGACGTCAGACGGTGAGGAAATCAAGGCCTCTGTGTGAGGCATGGCCTTTACGATACCGTTGTAGATCGTGCGCGCCGAATCAGACCATGCATCATTAAAAGGGCGGCCTGCAAAGGCTGCGTCGGCAGCTTTCTTCTCGTCGTGGGTCAGGGCTTTGTGTGGTGGTGTAGTAGTCATGGTATGAACATAAGCTGCTTTACCGGGATGTCAAGGGTTGGTCCGTTTAAATCTGACTTGGACTGCCTATTCCAGCAACGGTGTGCCCTCCCCATCCTGCTAACCTGTTAATTCCCATGCTATAGTCGCTCGCCATGGCACGAATCGACTTCTACCGGGTGCTGGGGGTTTCTCGCGACGCGTCCGATGACGCGATTAAGAAGGCCTACCGCAAACTGGTATTTCAGCACCACCCAGACCGCAACCCCGATAGCGCACTTGCCGAATCCAAGATCCGTGAAATCAATGCAGCCTACGAAGTTGTGGGCGATCAGGACAAGCGCCGGACCTATGATCGGCTGAATTGGGGGGATGAGCCGGAACGGGATGAAGCGGCAGACCCAGCCGTCATCCTTGACGAGATGGAGCAGAAGCTCTTCGATGAAGGGCGCAAGGAAGTGTTTGCGGTCTTGATGAAAGACGTAAAGCGGATCAAAGCTGAACTCGCCGTGATTCGTGAACGAACCGTGGCGGATCAAGGCTATGACACGTTCAAGGAAGCGATTATTCGGGAGCGGGCATCGGAGGTCATAGAAGAGTTGGTCACGGTTGAAATGGAGGGACGCAAGCAGCGGCTCGTCGAAGTGGCGACAGAGATGTTGCTGTCCCAGGGCGTGGTGAAACGAGACGATAAGGGAGGAGTCAGATCGCTACGAGGGCAGCTTGAGGATGTGTTCCGCAAGGGTCGGGCGAAGGGCTTTGCCGCGGCGCTGGAGCTGTTCTATGAAAGACGGTAACGAATAGTGCTGAGTTCTGAGTGCTGAGTTGCGAGTTCCAGGAGCTGGATTTCAAGACTCAGCACTTATAACTCAGAACTCATAACTCATTCTTATGCCAGAGGACCTGACACAAACTTGCCCGCCTGCATGACACCGACAATCCTGCTGCGGTCACGGAGCAGATCGATGTGGCGTAGAGGATTGCCTTTGAATAACAGAAGATCCGCCAGTTTCCCCTTTTCCACCGTTCCTACCTGGTCCTGAATCCCGATCAGTCGTGCCGCGGCGGAAGTTGAGGCGAGAATCGCCTGCATCGGGCTCATGCCGAAGGACACCATCCGCTCGAGTTCCTGCGCGTTCTCGCCGTGAAAGTTAAAGGGTGTTCCTGCATCCGTACCCATCGCAATCTGGATCCCGTCACGCAGGGCATTCTTGAAACTCACCCGATGGCGCTTCGTCATGGATTTGGCTTTATCCAAGGCACTATCTGGAATGCCGCATCCAAGCCTGCAAGCGGCAGTGGTGGCCAGGGCCGAGAGTGTCGGCACCATGAAGACACCCTGCTCTTTCATCATGGCTGCGGCTTCTTCATCCATGAGCGTCGCATGCTCGATCGAATGGACTCCGGCGCGGATCGCGTTCTTCATTCCTGACGATCCGTGGGCATGGGCGGCGACTTTCCGTCCGGCTCGTTGTGCTTCTTCCACGGCAGCCCGGAGTTCCTCCACAGTCATTTGTGCTTGGTCCGGCGAAGTGCCAGGTGTGAGGACGCCGCCTGACGCAATGACTTTAATGACGGAAGCCCCGGCGGCAATTTGCGCGCGTACGACGGAACGGACTTGCTCCGCCCCTTCCACCTCTTGCCCGATAAATCTTGCGTGGCCGCCGATCATGCAAATCGCCAGGCCTGCTCCGACAATGCGAGGGCCAGGAATAAGACCGGCGTCGATAGCTCGTTGTAACGTAAAGATGGAGTGATCTCGCGAACCCACATCGCGCACGGTGGTGAAGCCTGCTTCCAATGTTTCTCGCGCAGCCCGGCTCGACTTCAGCAGGGTGAAGGACGGCGTCTCCTTGGCGATCGCATCGACGACATCCGGCTCAGCGCCGAGGCAGAGATGCACGTGACAGTCGATCAAGCCAGGTAACAAGGTGAGTCCACGGCCATCGATCTTGGTGGCTCCACGTGGGATGGAGAGGTCTCGATCCAGACCGACTGCAGCAATTGTGGCGCCGCGAACGATCACCGTGGCCCGCTCGATCGTCCGACCGGTCCCGTCGATGAGGCGCACTGAGCGAATAGCGAGGGATTTCATCATGGTACGCCCCTCACATCGGTGGCTTTGTTGCCTCTGTCTTGTTAGGTGGAACGGTAGCGGCCTCCCAGTGATCGGCCAACGTCAGGGCAAAGAAGAGGTATGCGATCATGGCGACAAGGACAAAGGCTCCGGCAGCGAGCATAAAGAAGGACGGTTTCTTTTTCATACGATCGATGCCCTCTGCTGTCACGAGGTCGTGCGGCCATAGATTCTTGCGGCAGCTCTGAGTGCGATCCCTGGAGTGGAAAGCCAGCCGCCGCGAATAAAGAGGTCTTCCAATGCATTGAGCAGGGTCAAGACGTGGGCCTCAGTCGATGATTCACCCATCAATCCAATGCGCCAGACCTTCCCCTTGAGCGGCCCAAGCCCACCGCCGATTTCAATGCCGTAGATCGAGAGCAGGTCTGCCCGTATCTTGGCTTCAGGGATATGAGGAGGGACCGTAACACAGGTCAACATCGGAAGTTGATGGCCGACTGGGGGAAGGGGAAGCAGCCCTAGCTCGACCAAGCCCGCGATTAAGGCTTCGCCATTACGGCGATGGCGAGCGAAACGGGCCGGCAATCCTTCTTCTTCGACCAGCCGCAGGGCCTCCCGCAAGGCATAGAGCATGGAGATCGGAGCCGTGTGGTGGTAGGCTCTGGAGCCGTCAGCCCAGTAGTTCGCGATCAAGGCCATATCCAGATACCAACTCTGGCAGGGGAGGCGCCTGGCTCTGATGGTGGCCATCGCGCGGTCGCTGAGGGTAAACGGAGACAATCCGGGCGGACAGCTCAGGCATTTCTGTGTGGCGCTATAGCAGACATCGATGCCTAAACGATCGACTTCGACCGGTACACCTCCCAGTGAGGTCACAGCATCGACGACGAAGAGAGTGTCATGTTCTCTACAGAGCTTGGCGATCGGTTCGAGCGGTTGCCAGGCACCGGTTGAGGTTTCACCATGGACGATGGCTACGGCCTTGACCGGGCCGGATCGACGCAAGGTCGCTTCAATGGTTTCCGCTTCAATGATCTGTCCCCAGGGGGCTTCTACATGAATGGCTTTACCGCCGCAGCGTTCAACCATAGAGCCAAGGCGTGTGCCGAACAGGCCGTTGACTCCGACGATCACCGTGTCTCCCGGCTCAACGATATTCACGATCGAGGCTTCCATCCCGGCTGAACCGGTGCCGGAGACGGCAATGGTGAAGCGGTTCTTGGTTTGAAAGACGATGCGCAGCAGGGCTTGGATGTCGTCCATGAGGGCAAGAAAGGCCGGATCCAGATGGCCGAGCAGAGAAGTCGAAAGGGCGCGCAGGACCCGCTGGTGTACCATACTCGGCCCTGGGCCCAGGAGCAGCCGGCGAGGGGGGATGAAGTTTTTAAGCGGCATAAGATTCCAAAACTAGTTCATTTGGTCTATTTGGTTCATTTAGTTTGTTTGGTTTAATGAAAGTAACCAGATGAACCAAATAAACCAGACAAACCAAATAGACCAGACAGACGAGAGTATAGCGGAGTGTGATCTCTTTCGGCCACGGGTATTCTGCGTAGAAGGGCGAGACTCCTGAGACCTGATTCCCCACCCTGCCTGTTTCGAGTTCGAAAAACCGCATGGTATAGTTCGAGCCATGATCGAGCCAACCACGGGGTTTTCCCCTGAGCCATCGCAGCCGACATCTTGGTGGCGAGCGGCCAATGTGCCGCCGACTATCGGGGTCTATGCCAGCCGGTTCTCGCCCATGGTCACGCTGCTGTCCGCGATCTTTCTCACGGTAGCCTTGGGATCGGTTGTCGGGCTATCGGTATCGGCATCGAAGTTGGATCGGATTGAGTCACCCGAGCAGGCCCTCAGTCTGATGGTCAGTCGGACCAGGGATGTCGAGGAAGGCCTCAAACGCGCCCCTCGGTGGGAACGGCAGCTCTTGGCATGGATATCTGGTGACGACGAGGCGGAACGATCGCATGAGATCCAATGGTATCGCGAGTTGGCCGAGGTTTCTGAAGACCCGTTGGTGCCTCTTCAATTGGCGATTCTTCAAGCCGAAGCAGGCCATGTCTCGCAGGCGCTTCTCTCTGCTCATGATTGGGCTAAGGAGGATGATCCACTTCCTCAGTTTGCCGATCTGGTTATGGCGGCCTACGGAGAGGGGCCCGCTCAAGACGCGGACAGTTATGCCGTATGGCAAGCAGAGTTGGCAGAGGTCTTGCCATCCGGCTGGTTTTACGATCGCCTGGCGGAACGGTTGGCACAACGCGCGAACGATTCCGCTCTCGTGACGAGAATTCAGGAACAGGCCGCAGAGCGTGTCGACCGTCAGTTTGCCCGGTCGCATCGCCTCACCCTCGTTGAACTCGGCGCGATGGCCGTCGGCACCGTGGTGTGTGTGCTGCTTTGGGTAAAGCGGAAGGAAACGGTCAGTTTCGTTCGGCTGCATGAGCCGGGGGTCCCACCTCCTTGGCCCGGTGGTGTCGGCGCGGCTGTCTTGCTGCGTGGGGGCGCGATCGGCGCCATGCTCACGGCGCTGTTTTTACTATATGCTCCACCGGACAATGTTTCGCTCCGGGCCTTGGCCATTCCGTTGACGAATGTGCCGCTGCTTCTCTTGGCCTATCGCCATCTCTTCCGTCCGTCGGGCATGACATTCGATGAAGGATTCGGGCTGGAAATCGGATGGGCTCGTACTGGTCGCTTAGCGCTAGCTGTGTTGGCGGTGGTGGCAGCCGGTTTATGGGGTGGGTGGATCATGGATCGCTTGTCTGAAGCTCTCCATCAGACCAGCCACTGGGCCGAATGGTTCGATGCCGATCTCGTCTGGGCCACTCCCTCCCTCACAGTGGTAAGTCTCCTTGAGTATGTCGTCTTTGCCCCGCTGTTCGAAGAATTGGCGTTTCGTGGATTGCTGTTTGCGATTCTACGACGAAAGTTCAGTTTTCTACCGGCCGCGTTGATCAGTGCAGGGGTCTTCGGCATCGCCCATGGCTATGGATGGGTGGGGCTTCTGAGTGTCTGTTGGAGCGGAGTGCTCTGGGCTTGGATCTATGAAAAGACCGGCAGCATCTTGCCCGGCATTCTCGCCCATGCGATCAACAATTTGCTGGTGTGCTTAGCCGTAATGGCCCTCCTCCGTTAGCAGGCTTGTGAAAACGGTCCCCAACGTCGTTCTCGGGTCGTCAAAATCCTCAACGTACCCCCAGAGGGTACGCCTCCGGTTTTGACTCGCCTGTGGCCTAGTTGGATGACCGTTTTGACAAGCCTGCCACTATACCCTGTCTGTTGATTCGATCATCGCTAGAGCCTCGTATAAGTCTGGGTACTTTAGAATATAGCCCAGTTCTGCTCGAAGCTTGGCGGTGCTGATTCGTTTTCCGGTTGAGCCGTCTTCTTTTACCACTGCTGTTGCCACGCCCCATCGCTGCTGCGCAGTGGCATAGATCTCCTTCCACGTTCGTGGTGTGCCATCGCTCACGTTGTAGGCCTCGCCGGGTTTTCCTTTTCCCAGCGCAAGCAGGCAGATGGATGCCAAATCCTCCGCGTGAATCAGGTTCACATATTTACGTGAGGGGCCGACGCGACCGCTCCTGATCCAATCCAGCGGGTTTCGCCCTGGTCCATAGATGCCTGCCACGCGTAGGATGATCGCGCCACAGTTGGTGCGCAAGAACTCTTCTCCCTGCACGCGTGATTTGGTCAGGTCGATCGGGGACGATTCGTCAGTCCAGGGCGGAGGGTACTCGGTCGATTGACTGGGTGCATCGTAGGCGGACGTGCTTCCTAAGACGACAAGGCGTTGAGCCGGTGCGTCGAGCGTGCGTGCAAAGGCCTGTACCTGTTCGAGCGGTGTGGCGGGAAAACACCAGGTGAGATCGGCGCTAGCGGGAATGTTCCCCCATGTCGAGGGTTGCTCTAAATCGAATTGCAGACGCTGTTCCGAAGGGATGCCTGCGAGATTGGTCAGGGGATTTCTGCTGGTGGCGTAGACAGTCCGCCCTTGTGAGGTTCCCATCTCATGTAACAGGAGCCCTGTGTATCCAGATCCCAACACAACGAGCGGTGATGTCGATGATCGCGTCACTCAATCCCCCAAATCCGTAAGGCCAACCCATCTTTTCACAGTTGCATAATACGGCACAACTGTTGCGTCAATAAGGAATTCGCAGGAGAATGCCTCATATGAAATCCATTGCGTCTGTGCTGTCGGTTATTGCTCTCGGACTCGCACTCTTCAGCTGCTCAGGTGGCGGGGGCGGCGGCGGGGGCAGTACCCAGGCGTTTGCCGTGTCGACGACCGCAGCCGACTTCGGTGTGGTTGACAATGCCTATACGTCGACTCTCGCGACCACTGGAGGAACGGCTCCATTCACCTGGACGCTGTTCGGCGGAGTCTTGCCGACTGGCTTACCTGCTTTTTCCATCGATCCAGGCACGGGTGTCGTGAGCGGTACTCCGACTGTAGCAGACAATTTCACTGCGACATTTACTGTAACGGACAGCGCAGGTCAAACCGCGACAGGCTCAGTGCTGTTTGCTATCCATCCAAGGACGGATCGCGTCTCGGTGAATAGCAGTGGAACGGCAGGGAATGGGACGAGTACTGAGCCCGCCATCAGTAGCGCTAACGGTCGTTTCATCGCGTTCACTTCATTGGCGACCCTGGCACCGACTCCAGGTGGGAGTGGTGCTCAGATTTTTGCGCATGATCGTCAAACAGGTCAACCCAGCTTGGTTTCTATAAATAGCATTGGCAATGCTGGTGATGGGGCAAGCAGCCAACCCACCATCAGCGCCGACGGTCGCTATGTTGCATTCACGTCAGTTGCTCCAAACTTAGCGCCCATTCCTGGGGCAATCGGCTCTCAAATTTTTCTACGCGATACGCAGAGCAACACGACCGTACTTGTGTCGCAGGACGCGGTTGGCAACGCCGGCAACGGCGCGAGCAGTGAACCCACCATCAGCGCTGACGGCCGTTTTGTTGCCTTTACGTCCGCTGCTACCAATCTGGCACCGATTATTGGCGGTAGTGGCTCCCAGATTTTCCTTCGCGATACTCAGGCCAATCAAACTATTCTGGTGTCGCGGGATACTATGGGCAATGCCGGCAACGGCGCAAGCAGTGAGGCCACTATCAGTGGCAACGGTCAGTTTGTTGCCTTCACGTCGCAAGCGACGAATCTGGCATCGCTTGTGGGAGGAAGCGGCTCTCAGATTTTCCTCCGGGACACGATCGGCAACGCCACTACGTTGGTGTCGCGGGATACCACGGGCAATGCCGGCAACGGGGCAAGCAGTCACCCCACGATAGGTGCCACGAATGGGCAATTTGTTGCCTTCACTTCTTTGGCTACCAACTTGGCGGCTACTCTCGGAGGGAGTGGCTCTCAAATCTATCTTCGCGACACGCAAGGAAATCAAACGAGCCTTGTGTCGAAGGACAATAGCGTTCCCGCTAACGCCGGTAACGGCGCAAGTAGCGCTCCTGCAGTCGTCGGAGACGGCGGGTTCGTTGCGTTTGCTTCAGGAGCAGCAACCCTGGTCTCTGGAGGTAATGCCGCTTCGCAGGTCTACGTGAGGGCGATGCCGTAACACTCCTGCTCGACGCCCCCTCTGTACGATCAGCCTGAGCAACCGCAATGGAGCACAGATATCTGTGCATGATAACATTCGGTTGCATGTCGCTTTCTCGATTCATCCGCTCATTGCTGACTGGTTCCGCTCGAATGTCGGCGCACATACCGATGTCCAGGCGTAGCATCGAGCCTGCGTCGATGAGGTCTATTTCCATGCCTCAGAATATCGCTTGGGCCCTGCGGTGAAACCGCCTATCCAGCCATCTAGTCAGATAGTGGCGCGCATCCAGTCTGTTCCGCCTTGGGTTCGAAGGGGACCGTAAACTGAAAGAGGCTGCCCCGGCCTGGGGTGCTGTCCACCGCAATGGTCCCGCCCATGAGTTCCACCAGCTGCTGACAGATCGCGAGCCCCAATCCTGTCCCTCCGTATTTCCTCGATGATGAGCCATCCGCTTGCACGAAGGGTTGAAAGATCCGTGCACAGGCTTCCTGTGCAATCCCGATCCCCGTATCGGAGACGGAGAAACGCACGCGGACGACATGCCCTGTCCTCCCCCGGCGATCGGCGAACGGTGCAGTGAGGCCAGCGTCAATCGGGTGTGGGTTGTCCAGTGTCTCCACCACGTACGCACGGACCTTGATCTCGCCGCACTCGGTAAATTTCACGGCGTTCCCCAGTAGATTACATAGGATCTGGCGCAAGCGCCCGGAGTCTCCGTACAGCCCTGACGGCACCTGTGATGAGATTAGGCAGGATAGTTTTATGCCCTTACCACGCGCACGATCTTGAAACAGGCCGATGATGTCGTCGAGCAGCTGGTTCACGTCGAAGTGGTCCTCTTCCAGCCGCAGGGTGCCGGAGTCGAACTTCGAGAAATCAAGAATGTCATTGATGATCAAGAGTAGCGCTTCGCCCGAGGTACGGATCGTGTCCGCATAGTCAGATTGTTCCGGCGTTAGCGCCGTGTCCAGCAGCAACTCGGCCATGCCGAGGATGCCGTTCATGGGCGTCCGGATTTCATGGCTCACGGTGGCAAGAAATTCCGATTTGAGGCGTGTGCCCTCGAGCGCCGCATCGCGAGCCTGGGCCAGACTCGCTTGGCTGGCCTGCAACTCTTGCAAGACGCGGGACGACCGCACGATGTATCGGACGCGGTGGGTGAGTAGCAGGCCGTTCAGCGGTTTGGTCAGGAAGTCGGTGGCACCGGCATCGTAGGCCTGCGTGATGGAGCCGTAATCGTCCAGACCGGTCATGATAAGGACGGGAGTGTGCTCTCCTCCCGGAAGTTTTCGGAGTGCCGCGCAGGCCGTAAACCCGTCCATTTCCGGCATCATGATATCGAGCAGTACGACATCAGGATGGAGCAGCTGAAAGGCAGCCAGTGCTTCCCGACCATCCTCAGCTTCTTCGATGCTCCATCCGGAGCTCTCGAGGGCTGAGCGTGCCAGTAGCCTGTTCACCGCATCATCGTCCACAATCAAGGCGAGGGGGGCTTTCCGTTGTTCAGGTGTCATGGGGTGTTTCCTGGTGGAGTGTGGCTTGAAAGATGGAACAGACGGCTTCGAAATCCCGTTCCAAGTGCCGAAAGTGGTCCGAGGCCCCCTCGATCCGATGACTGCGACCCAGAGCCTCCAGCTCCTTGCAGCGGGCCGCCACGGTCAAGGCGCCGAGCAAGGCGCTGCTGGATTTGAGGCGGTGGGCCACGGCGTGGAGTGTCGCCGGATCATTCGATTCAATTGCGTGGCGCAATTGGTCGACCAGTTGCCGGGAACTCTCCACGTATTTGGCCAGCAACTTTCCGAGCGGGTCCGGATGGCCCGGGCGCTTCAGCGCCCGGATGAGATCCCAGGCTGTGCAATCGACCACGCCCCTGGAGTCGATCTGTTCCGCTTGAATTGTCGGTGCTGAAGACTCGGGCGCAGCGTGGGGCGGCCCCGAACCCGGATCTCTTTGTGACGAGGAAGCGTCCGTCTGGCTGAGCCAACGGATCAAGATGTCCTTCAGTTGACCGTGAGTGAAGGGTTTGGTGAGATAGTCGTCCATTCCGGCGTTCAGGCACCGTTCCCGGTCTCCCTCCACGGCATTGGCCGTCAGGGCAATGATGGGGGTGTGCTGTCGTGAGCCACCGTTGCCGATTCCACGCTCCCACTCTCGTATCAGTCTGGTGGCTTCGAACCCGTCCATTTCTGGCATCTGGCAGTCCATGAGGATGATGTCGTAGCTGGTCTTCTGCACCGTATGGACCACTTCTCGACCGTTCTGGGCCACGGTGACGGAGCAGCCAAGACTCTGGAGCATGAGAAGGGCGATCTCTTGGTTGACCAGGTTGTCTTCACCCAATAACACATTGCCGGTCAATCGAGGAGCCGGGGAAGACGTCGTGTTTGATTGCAGCAAGGCAACCGGTTTATTGTCGAGGAGATTGAGGAGCGCGTGATAGAGCGCCTTGTAACAAAGCGGTTTTGTGACGAAGGGAATCCCGCCGAATATCGGATCCTCTTCCACGTCGGCCCGGCGAATAAAGGACACGAGTCGAAGAATGCCGATATCCGCGAGGACGGAATCAGACCGAAGATCCTGCATCAGTTGAATATCGGTTATGTCTGTGAACGTTTCATCGATGAGCGCAATCACTCTGCCGCCTTCTGTTGCCAGTTCGTTCATCACCTGCTCGAGAAACTCCGCTTCTGTGCCGGCCATTCGGGGAATGATTCCCCACTTTGAAAGGTAACGGGTGAGGAGCTGACGGGTAGGGAGGTGACTCACGGCTGAGCAAATCCGGAGGCCTGCGAGTGCGGGGAGCGGCGCACTCAATTCGCCAGGATCAGCTTGCAAAGGTAATGGAATACGGACCCAGAACGTGCTTCCCTGTCCGATGACGCTCTGTACGCCGATGGTGCCGCCCATCAATTCACTGAGCTGCTTACAGATACTGAGTCCCAGCCCAGTTCCCCCATGGACCCTCGTCGAGGATCCATCCACTTGGGAAAACGATTGGAAGAGCCTCGCCTGTCCTTGGCGGCTGATACCCGCACCTGTGTCTGTGACGGCGATTTTGACGGTGGCAGGGCCGGCTTCTCCGAACTGCTGTGGGGTGATGGTTACCTGTACCCTCACGTCGCCCTGCTGGGTGAATTTGATGGCATTGCCGAGAAAGTTCGTCAGGATCTGACGGATACGAATGGGATCGCCGATGACTGCGGTAGGGGCAGACGGCTCATACTCCGCCAGCAGCTGCAGACCTTTCCGTTGGGCACGCTCGGCCAACTGTTCCGCAGTGCTTTCGACCAGGTCTCTGAGGTCGATCACGCTCGCTTGGATTTCCAGTTTGCCGGCCTCGATCTTTGAGAAGTCGAGAATGTCATTGATGAGGGTGAGCAGGGTGTCTCCGGAGTTGCGGATCGTATCCACATAGTGGCGTTGTGTCTCGGAGAGAGAGGTGCGCGCGAGGATGTCGGTCATGCCGATCACCCCATTCATCGGCGTACGGATCTCGTGACTCATATTGGCGAGAAATTCTGCCTTGGCTTTGGTGGCGTCTTCTGCCGTCGTCTTAGCAATGGCGAGCGCTTCCTCGGACTCGCGGCGGCGAGCCGCCTCGAGGACAAGCGCCATGAAGTTGGCCAGCGCCTGTGAAAACTGTTGTTCGTCGAGCGCCCATTCTCTGGGAGGACCGACATGTTCGATCGACACCACGCCGGCCAATCCTTCCTTGGTGCGGATAGGAGCGTCCAGTCGTGAGGTCACGCTCCGTGGCGCAAGGACATTCGTAACCAACTCCTGAAAGTTCGCATCTTGTTGCGCATGAGCCGCTGCGATCACGGTTTCGCGCTCCAGAGCCTCGAAATAGGTCGGAAGTTGTGTCTGTGATAGTTTGGCCTCCGGGGCGTGAAGATCCCCGGACCGTTCATAGCTATCGAGGCAATAGAGGGTTTGCGATGTAGCTTCAAGGATCCACACACTGGCTCGCTCCACGGCGAGCGCCTGGGTGGCAGTGGCGGTGACCTGTGTGGCAGTTTCTGCAAGCGAGCCTTCGTAGATCGTACGGTCTTTCACCAGCACCAGCATGGCGCTTTGCTGGTGCCGCAGCCGTTCTTCTTTCGTCTGCAGCGACTGGTTGGCCGCTTGGAGCACCGTCGCCCGTTCTTCAGCCTGCTGTTTCGCGTCAACGGCTCCGACCAGCTCCAACTGGGCACGTAAGCGCGATTCAATGGCACGGCTGTTTGTCAGGGCGACGGCAACTTGATCGGCCAGCCGGCGGGCATGAGTCACGTCGTCAGTGGACGGCTTTTCCCCTTGGCGGTACCCGAGCACCAATATGCCGCTCATGCGATTGTTCACGACGATCGGAAAGACAGCGAAGACAGAGCTTCCCCGGGGGGCCATCGGTGCTAGGTAGTCGAGCAAGGACGATGACGGCACCATGACATGGTTTGGATGGGCCTGTAGGATGGCGAGATCGCCCTGCGAGAACTGACAGGCATACTCTGTGATCTCATTCTCGGACTGGGAGTTCAGCTGCCTTACGAACATTATGACCGGTTTTGGATTGTCCGGATCCATCAGGGCCATGCCGACGGCGTGACAGGCAATCGTTTCGGAGATCCGGGAATGGACGATCTTCACCATCGCGCTTGTGTCGTGGCTGGAGAGGATGGATTGACTGATGGCCGAGAGGGTTTCCAACATGTGAAACTGTTGGCTGAGTTGGCCGGTCATGCTGTTGAAGGAGGTTGCCAGGTCTTCGAATTCGTCGCGGCTGTTGACGGTGACCCGAGTGGTAAAGTCTCCGCCGGCGAGACGGGCGGTGCCTTCCTGCAAGAGTGTCACTGGTTGGAGACTCCGACGGATTTGGGAGAGGCTGAGCAGTACCACGGCGCTCAACGCCGAGGCCATGACAAGGAAGAAGGTGTGACGAAATTGATCGACCGGGGCTAACGCAGATTCTTTGGATTGGCTCAGGGAGATGATCCATGGGTCCGCAAGAAAGTTATACCGTAGCGGGATCGTCCAGGCTCCCGCAATGTACTCCTGGCGGCCCGCCTGCCATACAAACGTCTCCGTCATGGGGGCCGCAAGATCCTGCCGATGGAGATCCAGGAGGTCTATTTGGTTCGGAAAGGTGGAGTAGAGGGCCTGTCGCCCTTGATCTTCGATGACGAGGTCGATATCGGGCGGCAGGGATTCTTTGACCTGCGTGCTCCAGAGCAGTGTCTCGTCAACCTGTGCCGACAGAAGCCCTGCCTCCCACCGATCAGGGTTGACGGCGCGGATCAGGACTAATTGCGACGGATGGTTTGGTATGGGCTGAAGCCTCAGCAGTGACTTACCTATCTGTAGGTGGTTGATCTGTGCCTGGCTCAGTTGGTGTCGATCTGGACTGTCGTACAGGAGCAGTCGGAGTTTGCGGAAACGACGGCCCACTTCCTGTCCCGCGACGGTGACAGGTTTGTCCTCAGTGACGGTTCCGTCTGAAGGCAGTTCGGTGGCGATTCGATCGAGATCAGCCTTTAGTGTCAGGAGGTGGTTGTAGAGAACCATCCCCTGAGATTTGCTCTCTAGCTTGAGACGGGCTGAAGATTGAAGCATCAGTTGTTCTGTGACTTGCCGGTAGGATATCCAGCCAAGAATGGATGTTGGAACCAAAGCACAGAGAACGAACAGCGCCAAGATGCGGCGTGCGATGCGGCTCTGGAATAGTGAAATGGAAAACGCAGTCCTCATAATCACGACATCTTAGAAATTGGATGCTAATCCGTAATAGCTGCCATCATTTGCCCGAATGACGTCATCATGACTTTTCTGTGCCGTCAGTGGGCCAACAGATTGTCCATCCTTTCCCATACTGTAGAGATCGAAATCGGAGTTGATCGGGACTAGGAAGCGGTCCTTCCTTGCTCCTCCGATACCACCACAGGGTGGACCGCCTCCGCCTCCGCCCCCGCCTCCGCCCCCGCCCCCGCCCCCGCCCCCGCCTCCCGCCGTAAGATGAATCAACCCTTGGTGACCGCCCTCATCCACTGCGAAGGAAATGTGCGCTTTGACAGAAGGTAGAACAACGCTGACGGGCAGGACAGGTCCGACAGAACCGATCGCAGGTGACTCTGTTGTGTCGAGACGGCCAATGATTGCAGCCCCGCAATTGATCCGATAGTACTGATAGGGATTCCCCCATGGGTCCAACGGTGCGCTGCGGCCTATTTGTGCGAGGCTGTCGGGGTACAGTTCTGTGGAAAGGGCGTACCCGCGAACTTCCTTGGCGATGGCGTTCATTTCGGCCACGGCCCTGGCTAGTCTGGCCTTCTCAACAAATCCGAGGTAATTTGGAATAGCCAGGCTGCTCAAGATTCCGACGATCGCCACGGCGAGCAAGAGTTCAATGAGGGTGAACCCGCCGCTGTGCTCGAAGCCCTCCGGTGTCGGGTATCTTGCGACGCGAGGTTTTGTCGCCGAGGGGAATGTTCTCCAATCGCTCATCTGCGTTCGTCTACCGTTGTGCGTTTTGAATGAATTGCGGGAAGCTTTCAGGTCTGCCAGGTTGTGTTCTGCCATGGTGGGATTGCCCGCCGTTGCGCTCGTCTGTTTCAACCGGTCGATATCAAGAGCGACGATTGCCTGCGCCATCTTGATCGCGCTGACGTTGGCATCGAGCTGCGCCGTCATCTGATTCACGAGTTCTGCTTCGGAAGTCACGAAATCTCCTTTCCGAAGCGTCGTTCTGATCGAGAGGTTGCCCTGGCCGATTTGCGAGAACATGCTCTTGAGACGATACAGAGAGCCGGCGACGTGAGATACGATCCACATGGAATGGATGCAATGGATCATAAGAACGAGGCCAGCGCCGAGAGCCCAGGGCCAGTATCTGGCGTGGAGGTCGAGTAAATTGTTCGAGACGACGGCCTTCTCTTGCCAAGAGAGTGAATGATCGTCGAGGGCCTGCATCAGCGGTCTGGACACGGGAATAGCCAGCAATAAAAAGATGATCAGAGTATACGAGAGAATCATGCTGAGCATTCGAACCTGGAGCGGATGCTTTAAGGTCAATCGTCGCCGATGTATTCGGTAGATGTGAGGCTTATTGTGGGCGTGGTTTGGAGATGTTTCACGAACGGGAGAGGGTGGAGGTGGCCTCGAAAGTGTTTGTGCAGAAGCGGAGTCCCTGGGTTCGGGATCGGTGGTCTGCTCGGATGAGAGCGCCGCACGAAGTGGTCGGCTCATTGTCATGCGGCTTTCTGCGTGGCCGGTGAATCCTTGGCAACCGGAGCGGCAAAGTCGAGCGCTCGCTGATCGTGCGGCGGCGGAAGAGCTCGTGTCTTGAGGCCATCAAGACAGAGCCTGAATTGGAGGATCTCTTCTTTGAGTTTCGCGAGGGCGGCATTCGCGCGGGCTGGTGGCTGCTTGCGGACAAGCAGTGCCAGATCCTCGTAGGCGCTCGTCACCGTGGAACAATGCACGTTCAAGGCTTCGATTTTCTGTTCCAGTCGGTCCAGCATGGCGTTGAATTCTTGGGCCTCTCGATGGAGATAATCGTGCTCGCGTAGTTTGGCCCGCCGATGCAAATTGCCGGCTCCGATCGTCTGGAAGAGCGCTGTAAAGCGATACAGGGGGCCGGCGATGCGGTGCATGAAGTAGATGGAATGGAGTAGGAGGCCAAGGAAAGTCACAAGCAGCCATGGCCAGACCCGCGCATTAATGTCCAGGAAATGAGCCGCCGCCTGAGCCTGTTCTTGCCATGGCATGGATGGGTCTTCGAGGGATTGAACCATCGGGAGTACTACGATGCCGTACAGCAACACCAATATGCAGGAGAAGTACACCAACGTCGTGGCAACGAACCAATACTGAAGCGGGTGGACGAATAGTTGCCGCCGCTTATAGCGTGACATCACGAGTACACCGTTTTCCTAGTCCAGACGAGGCGCGACTGGGTTTTGAAGGTGATGGTCTGCTCGCGCGGGTGATAATGAAAAGACAAAACTTGTTCGTCGCCTCGCGAGGCGCCGTAGACGATCGTGTACAAGGTTCGAGGTCCGTCGGGGATCGCCTCCAAACGCAGAACTGCCTGTCCCTCGGCCGTACCTTCTCCCGAGTTGAATGCCAGTCCTTTCTTGGTTATCAAGAGCACCTTGTCTTCGTAGCCTTGCGCGGTGGTCGTCCAAGCGCCGATCAATTCGCCAGGGCACGAAGGGGTATTTGCTAGAGAGGAGAAGACTCCTCCGATGACAACCAGGGCCAGGATAATGACGATCACGGCCAGGATGTTGCCGCGCTTCTTCGAAGAGTCGGCTGGGGCTTGCGCCGCTACGTTCATGAGGACCTCATCTGTAAGTCTATGGAGGTTCGTACAAAAATCGCTCAGTTGAGATGCTACCCCCGTTACGTTATCGGTCAGTAAACCATGGACTTTATGCATTCCGCTGATCAGGCCGAGATGCCAAGGCTGCCTGAGTAGAGCACCTTCCCCTCGCATGGTAAGATGCCGCCGATGCCCCTCTCTCGATTTCATCCTCTCATCGCCGAATGGTTTATGTCGTCCGTCGGGACTCCTACCGATGTCCAGGCTCAGGCCTGGCCGGCCATTCAGTCGGGGGTCGATGTGCTGATTGCCGCGCCGACCGGGTCCGGCAAGACGTTCGCCGCATTTCTCTCCTGCATCGATCGTCTGTTCAAACAAGCACTAGCCTGTGAACTCGATGACCAAACCCAGGTACTCTACGTGTCGCCGCTGAAAGCGCTCAGCAACGATATCCAGAAGAATCTTCAGCAGCCACTGGCTGAAATCGGTGCCGCAGCCCTGTCTGCCGGGCTCTTAATGCCGGAACTCCGTGTACTGGTCCGCACCGGAGACACGCCGATGACGGAGCGCCAGCAGATGCTCAAGCGTCCGCCCCATATCCTTGTGACCACACCGGAGTCGCTGTTCATCTTACTGACAGCAGAGAAGAGTCGGCGCCTTTTGCAGACGGTTCGGACCGTCATCGTCGATGAAATCCACGCCGTTGTTCCGAATAAACGCGGCGCGCATCTGGCTCTGTCGCTGGAGCGATTGGAAGCGCTAACGCTGACGAAACCGCAACGTATCGGGCTTTCCGCGACGCAACGGCCGATTGAAACCATCGCTCAATTTTTGGTCGGGAACCGGGACTCGTCAACCGTTAATCGTCAACGGTCAAACGTCTCCAACTCAGCACTCAGCCCTCAGCACTTTCCGTTGGCGATCGGTTCTTCCCCCTGCACCATCATCGACATAGGCCACAAGCGTGAGATGGATCTGGCTGTGGAGGTACCGAAAGATGAGCTGAGCGCCGTGGCCACGAACGCCATTTGGGCCGATGTTTACGATCGCATCGCCGAACTGGTCCGGCAGCATCGCTCGACCCTGGTATTCGTCAATACAAGGCGCCTCGCTGAACGTGTGTCCCACTCCCTGGAAGAACGGCTATTGGACTTAGGCGCCGATGCCGTTGCAGCGCACCATGGCAGCCTCTCGCGCCAAATTCGTTTGTCGGCTGAAGAACGGCTCAAGAGCGGCAAGACGCGCGTCGTCGTTGCCACTGCTTCGCTGGAACTGGGCATCGATATCGGGGCAGTGGATCTCGTTTGTCAGATCGGTTCACCCCGCGCGATTGCCACCTGCCTACAACGGGTTGGCCGGGCCGGTCACTGGATCAAGGCGATTCCCAAGGGCCGCCTCTTTGCCATGACGAGAGATGACTTGCTCGAATGTGCGGCGCTGGTGCGTGCCATTCGGACCGGAGTTTTGGATCGCATCGCTGTGCCGCCCGCTCCGCTCGATATTTTGGCGCAACAGTTAGTGGCAGCTGCGGCGACGCAGACTTGGCAGGAAGATGACCTGTTCGATCTCTGCCGACGGGCCGACCCCTATCGGGCCTTGACCCGTTCGGAGTTCGATCAAGTATTGCGGATGTTGGCGGATGGGATTGCGACTAATCGTGGGAGAGGTCTGGCCTACCTGCATCACGATCGGATTAATCGTTGCATCAAAGGCCGACGAGGGGCTCGATTGGCAGCAATCACGTCCGGCGGGGCCATTCCTGACACAGCGAACTATGCAGTGGTCGCTGAGCCTGAAGGTACGGTCGTGGGATCGGTCGATGAAGACTTTGCGGTGGAGAGTCTGGCCGGCGACATCATGTTGCTAGGCAATACCTCCTGGCGCATCAAGGGCGTGGAGAAGGGTAAAGTGCGGGTGGAAGACGCCCATGGAGCACCACCCAACATTCCCTTCTGGCGGGGCGAAGCCCCGTCGCGGACGGCAGAACTGTCGGCTGAAGTCGCTAGGCTCCGGAGCGATCTCGACCATCTCCTCTTCTCCGAAGATCCACTCAGCACCCAGCACTCAGCACTTCGCTGGCTCCGCGAAGAGTGCAGTCTCGATCAGCGAGGCGCGCAGCAGGCCATCGAATATGTGTTGGCAGGTAAGGCTGTGATTGGAACCATTCCGACGCAGCAAACGATCGTCGCTGAGCGGTTCTTCGATGAAAGCGGCGGGATGCAGCTGGTCTTGCACACGCCCTTCGGTGGCCGGATCAATCGCGCCTGGGGCCTCGCCTTGCGGAAGCGGTTCTGTGTGACCTTCGATTTTGAATTGCAAGCTGCGGCGACTGACAACGGGATCGTGATCTCCCTCGGAGAGAAGCACAGTTTCCCGCTCGATGCTGTGTTCGGGTTCCTGCATAGCCAGACACTTCGCGAGGTCTTGCTTCCTGCCGTGCTTCAGGCGCCGATGTTCATGACGCGCTGGCGATGGAATGTCAGCCGCGCCTTGGTCTTATTGCGGTTCTCCAACGGGAAAAAAGTTCCCCCGCAGATTCAACGGATGAAGGCGGAGGATCTGCTTGGTTCCGTCTTTCCCGACGCAATTGCCTGTCAGGATAATATAGTCGGCGAGCGGACTCGCCAGATTCCGGATCATCCGCTTGTGAACGAGACTTTGCGGGACTGTTTCACTGAGGCGATGGACCTGGACGGGTTGATTGCGGTCCTCAAGCAAATTGAAGCGGGAGCTATAAGGTGCGTAGCGGTTGATACACCGATGCCCTCTCCTTTCTCGCATGAGATCTTGAATGCCAACCCCTATGCCTTTCTCGACGACGCTCCGCTGGAAGAGCGGCGGGCGCGGGCGGTGGAAATGCGGCGTACGTTGCCGGCTCAACTGGCCGGCGAGGTCGGGGCGCTGGACCCGGCAGCGATTGAGGAGGTGCAACGGGAATCCTGGCCCATCGTGCGCGATCCGGATGAACTGCACGATGCCCTGCTCACTCTCGTATGGGTTCCCGATGCATCAGCGATTGATTGGGCAGCGTTTTTCCCGCCGCTTATAGAGTCTGGGCGCGTTGTGCATATGTCTTTCCCCTCGCCTCACCCCTCACCCCTCACCCCTGACGAATTGAGAGGATGGGTGGCCAAGGAAAATCAGGCCCGAGTTGAAACGATGTTGGCAAATGGCGACGAGGCGACACTAGATGTCATTCTGCTCGGTTGGTTGGAGAGTATCGGACCGACCACGGTAGCTGAGTTGGCCCAACGGCTCGATCTCTCTGCTGAAGACGTGAACAGCTCCATGGTACGCCTCGAAGTTTCCGGGCAAGTCCTCAGAGGCCAGTTCCGACCCGCGGGCCTAATTCAAAATTCAAAATTCAAAATTGAAAATTCTGGCGCGGCTAACGCCGCGCCCGAGTGGTGTCACCGCCGTCTCCTCGCTCGCATTCATCGTCTGACCATCGGCAGACTTCGAAAAGAAGTCGAGCCAGTGACCGCGGCTGAGCTCATGCAATTCCTATTTCAATGGCAGCATGTTGCACCCGGGTCGCGTCTCCATGGCGAGGCAGGTCTCTTGGGGATTGTCGCCCAGTTGGCTGGCTTTGAAGCTGCAGCGTCGGCTTGGGAACCGCATCTGCTTCGCACGAGGCTGGCGAAGTATCAGCCGGAGCTGTTGGATCGGCTCTGTCTGAGCGGGGCGGTCAGCTGGGGCAGGCTATCTCCTCACCCGCGGCTTGGTCAGGCCGGCGATCTTGGACGACGCCGAATTATCCCGACGAGTGCGGCGCCCATTAGCATCTTCCCGCGTGAGGAGGGCGAATGGTTGATGAATGTCTTCTGCGATCAGGCCGAATCTGCTGGGCCCGATCCGTTTGATCAGTTGAGTGCGGTGGCGCAAGACCTGCGTCGTACTCTGCAGGAGCGAGGCGCAAGCTTCTTTGCCGACCTTGTGAGGATGACCAGTCATCTTCCAGCAGAAGTGGAGGAAGGACTCTGGGAACTGGTGGCAGCTGGGCTCGTCACAGCCGACGGTTTCGACAATCTCCGTGCCCTCAGGGACCCACACCGTCGACGTGCGGAAGGGCGGGAGCGGTCTCGACGTCCGAGACATTCAGCTGGTCGATGGTCGCTGCTGGGACAAGCGTTCAGCCATCAGCCATCAGCCGTCAGCTCCGAGCGCGTGGCTTCAGCCACCTCACCCCTTACCCCTCACCCCTCACGCTCGGTCGAGCCCATGGCTCGTCAATTATTGCGTCGCTACGGCATCGTCTTCCGTGACCTGCTGGCGCGTGAGTCGCTGGTTCAGTCCTGGCGCGACCTGCTGGTCCAGTACCGTCGGATGGAATTGCAGGGCGAGATCCGTGGGGGGCGATTCGTGAGCGGCTTTACAGGGGAGCAATTCGCGCTGCCTGAAGCGGTCGAATCGTTACGGGCGATACGCAATAGAAATGAATCCGGCAGTACCTCTCACGAGATCAAGTTGTCTGCCAGCGATCCGTTGAATCTCGCAGGAGTGATCTTGCCTGGTCCTCGCGTACCGGCTGTTTCGACGAATTATCTCGTGTTTCGTGATGGAGTGGTGGCGCGAGCTGTGATCGGGCGGGAAGCGAGAGGCGGGGAGGCTGACCCTGGTGGCAGCCTCCCCGCCGTGGCCCGTTCGAGATAGGGTTATTGTCTGGATGCTAGGGGCATCGATACGTCGCGCAGAGCTGCGACGACTTGCTCTGGCGCCGTGAAGTCCATGGCGGCGAACGTTTGGTAGCGTGCTTGGACTACGGTATAGAACTCGGCTTTCCGATCTGCGGGCACATTCAGCAAGTTGCCGACAGAGGAGAGATATTCACCCTGTCCGCTTGCCATGTCATGGCGAAGGTTCTCTTCATTCAACGCGACAAAGGCCACCACCTTAAAATCTGGTTTCAGGATGCCCTCTTCGGTGAACCAGGTGCGACCGGAAGTCGTACCTGTGACGTTGGAAGTCGTGTCCGTGATCTGTTTAACCGTACCCTTGATGGTGCAGCCTGATGCTAACAACATGAGCATCGGAATGATGGCCCAAACCGTGAGCTGTCTCATTCTTGAACCTCCTCGGTGTGGAAGGGAGTAGTTCCCTTCATTGCTGATCGCCTCCACTATACCATAAGCAGGCTAAAGTTCAGCCAAATGTCTGCCGATAGAAGAGCTACGCGGTACGTTGCACCGAGCCTAAATATCGAGGAGATGCCATATGTCTGTTCAAGCCCTGACCCAATTCGATCCTACGCAGTTTTTTAATCTACCCTCTGCTACTGGCACAGCGCCTCAGCGCTTGGATACCAAGGTCAGCGGGGTCGCAGTCTCCAATGACTTTTCAGGCCGCTTGAGTGTGACGACGGCGGAAGGCGACAAAATCACCCTCTCGGCAGATATCGAATCTGATTTCCGTGCAGTGAACTACAAGTCCCATGTCGAGGGCGATGGCCGGACGGTGGATGTGAAGGGGAAGCATGCCGAGTATTCGCTGAAGCAAGAGTTTGGTGTGACTGTGGAAGGCGACCTGAACGAACAAGAAGTCAAGGATCTAGCAAGCCTGTTTCGAAAAGTCGCCAACATTTTCAAGAAGTACTTGAGTGGGCAGGATGAAGCGGCTCTGGCCAAGACTACAAAGCTGGCCGATAGATTTGAGCGCTACTCCTCCCTTTCCGATCTGAGTCTGAATATCGATCTCGAACGGTCGGTGACCCTCTTTGCCGCAGCGTTGACCGGTGAAGCGACAGTGCAACCAGGCACGCCTGCTGCGTTGCCGTCAACGACACCTCCTGCGCCCAGGCCTCCGGCTCCAACGACTCAAGCTGTGACCCAAGGTGAGGCACCTGCGACGGATGCGGCGATCCCGTCTCCGTCTTCCGATACCACAGTTCCTGCGACCACACCTCCGGCTTCAACGACCGAGGCCGTGACCCAAGGTGAGGCGTCTACGACGGATGCGGCGATCCCGCCTCTGTCTACTGGTATCACGGTGCCCACCCAGGTTTCGGCGCCTGTATCGGGGCCTAGCCAGCCTTCATCCATCGTTCAGCAAGTGTTGGATGCGGTTCACAATGCACAGGTCGAACCACGAAAGCTCAATAACTATTTCTCGCAATTCCTGAAGAATCTCGGGAATGTGCTTCAGCATGGCAGGCCAGGCGAGAGGCCGACTGAGGGGAGCCAGACGAATCAGCCTCCTGCGGTTCCTGCACAAACAGGAACCGTGGCGTATCTGGCTTATCAATCGACGCGCCAGACGACGTTCTCTCTCTCGATTCATACATAGAGCAACAGCGTCAGCCGCACGGTTGGCGTCAAGTGTGGATGCGGCGAGGCGTGGGTATCCCACGCCTCGCCGTTGTCGTTTCAGCTACACAAGGGAGTAGCCAGGTGCCCTTCTCGCTCGCAGAAAAAGTCAGCCTTGTTTGAGAAGGAAGCAAAGAGGTCTGGCCGTCTAATATTTAGCGTGTATTGAGTCGTTGGGCGACTGCTTGGGCGAACTGTCGAAAGTCGTCGAGGTGGCGGCTGCAGATCTGATAGACGATGTTCCAATCGATGGCTTGATAGCTATGAACGGCGATGTTTCTGAAACCGACGGCTTTGGCCATGCGTTCGCTGAGTGCGGGAGTGATGAACTGAAGATTCTTGAGGACCTCGAAATTCTCCGCCATCGTGGAGGGCGGACGAGCGTCAGTTTCCGCGATTAAATGGGAGGCCAGATCGACAGAAAGTTGGACGGCACGCTGGAGATTCAGAGCGATAATGTCTTGCAGGTCAGGATTCTGCGCCAGTTGATCAGCAGTCGACGGCGTCTTGGCCGCAATTCGTTCGACGCAACGTCGGAGCGATTCGAGCTTGGCTTCGACTAGGTTCCGATCCATGCCTGTCTTCTTTCCGCGAGAATGCGGCGATAATAGGGCATCATGTCGGCTTCTTCATAGACGACTTGCAAGAGTAGGTCTGCGTAGCGTGTCCGATCCGTGCAAATGAGCAGGCGACCCTTCGTCACAATCTGCTGCAAGAGCGGTCCGTGGGCCTGTGCGAGATCAATTAGATCGACAGGTCGGCCGAACGCCATGGCCAGCTCTTCGATGAGCTGGACTCGAATTTCTGGGCTGAGCGAGATGGTTGAAGCCACCGCAAGGTCCAGATCGCTGTCATTACGGCTGTGGCCTGCCGCGAGGGAGCCGAAGAGGATCGCAATAACGATAGATGGATGGCGTGCCAAGACTTGTCCAATTGCGTCCTGAAGCGAGGGGTTTCCCTCAGAGGGCGTGGGGCGGATGTGATGGGTCTCATTCATATCTGTTCAGTTATCATGAATGGCTTGTAGGCGCAAGGACTTGCATGTCAGGCACTAAGGGGGAGAGGGGAGCAGCCATACCGTCCTTCTTGCTCGCAGAACAGAGAAGGGATGGAGCCTGATGATCTACTGTGCTCGCGCAACGCGCGGCCTCAGAATGATGCGAAGGCTCAGGAAGACAGTTCTTCTTGCTCGCAGTGTTCTCGCGATGAAGCGGCAGGGCCTTATACGGAGCTGTGTGAGACCCCGTATGAGTATGATGCAGAGAACAACTTCGAGAAAATTACTTTGACTTAGGTCGTAATACTGGGAGGATATCACGGAGATCGAATCCTCTATCTCAAGGCGATCGGCATCTTATACGGAATCAGATAATACAAGTTAGGGCTTATGCCACATGACATTTGGCTCTCAAAAATATTTTCCTCTCGGCCTCGGGCTATTATCCATAATGGGTGCGGCATTCCTGTTCTTCATCATGTTCAAAGCAGGGTGTGCTGGCGACTCAAAGGGCGGCTCGCTTGGCAACCCAGTTCGCGCACTGCAATTGGAAAGCTATGGCCTTCTTCCGTTGCTTCTCAGCGCAGCCTCAGGTGGTGCTGCAATAGGCTTTATGTCAAAGTCAGTTCATCGTGTTGCACACGGACTCGGCGTTGCATTGCTCATGCTTTTTTGCTTATGGTTGGCTGCCATGCAATTCGAGATGAGGGGAATTCAATCATGCTTCTAGCCTTAACTCTACCCTCAAGCGGAACTATGCAAAAGTGCGCAGCCCTTAGCTCCACGGCCGTTAGCCAGACTCGCGATGCCTGATCCCATCACTATCATCAAGGAGCCCGCTGCCAAGACTTACATGGACCTGCTTGGGTTTGAGAACAGGAAAAGCTTTCAGGAACCATTGATTCGGCATTCTGGAAAACCAAGTGCTCAATCCCCTCAATTTATTCGCTTGAGAAACGATAGGCAGAGTGATTGGTGATGCGTGCCGAGCATGAACAGTTCATGAAAATCGATGCGGCGTTCAAGGCCGGTGATCTTGCTGCGCTCCGTGCTGCGGTGGATGATCCAGCCATCGTTCCGAATGGGCCAATGCCGCTTTCGATCGGGCCATGCCTCGAATATGCGATCTACCACAGTCCTATTTCATTCATCCGCACGTTGTTGGATATCGGGGCAGACCCGAATCCCATCGATCATGCTGGGTTTCCCCCATTGATCGCGGTACTGTCCTGTAGCCGCCCTTGTCCGGGATCTGCCGGACGACCGGATGTGCTGGAAGTGATGAAGCTCCTGCTCGCCTTTAACACCGACCCCAATCAGCGCGGCATTAACGACTACACCCCTTTGCACATGGCGGCGGCTGAGGGAAATCTGGCGGCGGTTGAATTGCTGCTGGGTTCGGGCGCCGATCCGCTATTGCGCACTCGTATTGACGATTTCGAAACTGCGCGAGAGATGGCCGAGCGTGCAGGCCATGACGACATTGCGCGACTGCTCGCGTCCTGCGAGGATGGAAAAGGTTTCGGGAAACATTGAGTGCATTCTATCGATCGTTGAATCGGTGGGGTGAGTAGGGATTGCCGTAGTGGCCGAAGGGAGCGCTGAGCCAGTCCGGGTTATAGTGATCTGTGCTTAGCTGGTTTGGATCGTACAGAGATAGTGTAGGGATCGCCTCGAAATTTGTTGCGGATCCGGGGCTATAGGGATTGCCATAGGGTCCCCATTCATTGAGAGGGCTATCCGGGTCGTAGGGATTGCTCGTGTCGGCACGAATAGTTACGGATTTTGGATCGATCTCGTTGGCCGACAGATTTTCAGGCGACTCAGCCTGGGCAGCCAGGGGAAGGAAGGCAAGAATGCTGGCGAGCAGGAGTCGCATATTTCCTCTCCTGGTTTTAGCGCCAGCCTACGCCTTTCAATGAAAAGAGATCAAGGGCCTGAATACCTTTGAGTCTGTCCGATCGCGCAAGGGGGGGAATCAAAGGGGTCTAATCCACTTAAGCCTGTTCATGCGATTGACATTTCTTGGCCTTGTAGCTAGGGTCCGGTCTGTTGGGTGAATGGCCGTTGGGAGGAGGGTGGATTCATGCAGATTCAGGTCCATACAGACAACAACATCACAGCGCGTGAGGATGTCGTAAATCTCGTCCAGTCCACCGTCGAAGGGGCTATCGGCCGTTTTAGCGACCGGATTACCCGTGTGGAGGCGCACCTCAGCGACACGAACAGTCACAAGTCGAAGGGGGACGACAAACGGTGTTTGCTCGAAGCCAGACTAGCCGGTCTCCAGCCCTTTGCCGTCAGCCATGAGGCAGCGACAATTGAACTGGCAGTGGCTGGGGCCACGGACAAACTCGAGCGGGCGATCGAAAGTAGAACCGGGCGACTCCAAGACCGATAACACTACTCGCCGGTGGGGTTACCCTACTTCCTGCAACTTGATCAAGTTGGTCCCGCCTGGGTGCCCCACTCTGGTCCCGGACAAAATCACAATCCGTTGACCGGCTGTGACCAATCCTTCTGCCTTTAGTCGTTGTTCGGCCTCGAACACACGCGCATCGGTCTGTTCGATCTGATGCATGGTATAGGGGCGCACACCCCAATAGAGGGCCATCCGTTGTCGAATCGGCTCAAATGGGGTAAATGCGATAATCGGTGCTCGCGGACGCTGTTTCGAGATCAACCGGACGGTTCGGCCCTGCTCGCTGAATGCCACGATGGCGCTGGCGCTGATTGACATGACGGCGGAAGCGGCGGCAGCGCAGACCGCTTCTGTAATTGATATTTCCCCAGACTGAGTTTCGGCCTTTGGTTTCCAGCCCAGCGCCGGTTCTGCTTCGGCTGCCCGAATGATGCGATCCATGACTTGGACCGTCTCGATCGGATGGGCGCCGATAGCTGTTTCAGCTGAAAGCATGACCGCATCGGTGCCATCGAAGACCGCATTGGCGACATCCGAGGCCTCCGCTCTTGTGGGGCGCAGTGCTTGCGTCATCGATTCCAACATCTGTGTGGCCGTAATGACGAGTTTGCGACTGCGGTTGGCTTCGACGATAATTCGTTTCTGCAGCAGCGGCACGGTTTCAGGGTCCATTTCCACGCCGAGGTCGCCACGGGCGATCATGACGCCGTCTGCTTGCTCCAAGATCGCGTCCAGCGCAATCACAGCTTCCGCCCGTTCGATCTTGGCGATGATCGGCAATTCCCTGCCGCATTCCGCCGCGAATTTTCTCGCTGCCGCGATATCCTCCGGTCCTCTCACGAACGAGAGGGCGAGATAGTCCACACCCTGCGCGATTCCGAAGCGAATGTCTTCCCGATCCTTGTCGGTGAGCGTGGGAGCGCTGACCAGGGTGCCTGGTAGGTTGATCCCCTTGTGCGACGTGATTTTCCCGCCTGTGGTGACGGTACATTCGACTGAACCGCCGATGATGCGATCGGCCACGAGTTCAATGAGTCCGTCGTTAATCAGAACTCTTGCGCCTGGCCGGATGTCACGCGTGAGGAACTGATACGTCACGGGGATTTCTGCTATGGCAGCCCGCGCAATAGATTGTGCGCCGAGTTGACCGCCTGCTCGCGCGAGCATCGTCTGTAAGCGCACCGGCTGACCGGTTCTCACCTCGATGCCTTCAGCGGCCAGTTCGCCCACTCGAATGCGTGGTCCCTGCAGGTCCTGGATAATGGCGATTGCCTTCTGCCGATGTTCTGCAGCCTGTCTGATCGCCGCGATGGCTGCTGCGTGAGATTCATGGGTGCCATGGGAGAAATTCAGCCGAGCGGCATCCATCCCCTGCTCGATCAGTCGGTCCAACATCGACAGCGAATTACAGGCGGGACCGATCGTGCAGACGATTTTGGCCTTGCGCATATGATGTTCCTCAACACTGGACAAGATGTGGCGGACACTCAATGATACTTCCGCCAAGGTTTGTTCATGCCTGCCGCCGAAGCGCGGTGGCGCAAATCATACGGAGGCTCAAAAGAGAGTATGCAGACTAGCCCAGATCCGCTAGATTTCGTGACGATTGAAGGCTTGCTGGCCTATGGGGAACATTTTGCGCGACGACCATCAGCGGATGGAGTGCTGTTGCCGGCTGCTCCGGCTTCTTCGAACGACCGGGCTCGACAAGCCCTTGTCGCGATGACGAAGATCGAGGCATTTGTCCAAGAGGCCCAAAAGGGATTCTCAGGCGCAGAGGCCTACCGGGCGGCAAGACAAGCCGTCATCGACGAGGCCTGTGCCGGCGATGATCTGGTGTTTTTTGCCGGCTGGAATCGCTTAGTGGTGGAGGGAAAGCTCCAGCCCTTGTTACTGGCTCCAATCGGATCGGTGTTGAAGCCGACCCAGCGCCGTCCGGTGGCGATTGTCCCGCGCGCGCAGCTCACGCCGCAACTGGCGGAGGGACGCATCGTGCTGGACCTGGGTAACGAGCAATTCTGGTTGTTGCCACGCGATTTGGCCGATCGCACCCTGTTCTTTACAATGCGGCACGGTGTCTCTCGTGTGGAGAGCAAGACCCATCGGGTCGGGCGCCGCTTGGCAAATCAGCTGGATCAGGAACGGGGCGTGCCACGGGCCGATGCTGTCGGGGCTGCGTTGGCCCGGATGATCGGTGTGGTCGGACAGCAACTGGACTTTCTACATTTGTCCAATTACTTGGATCCGCGCACGTTTCTCCACTTCATCAGCCGGAGTCCCAATACCCGCCAGCTCTTTGATCGTGTGATTGCCTCGCTCGTGCGAGACCCACTCCCTTCTCCTGCACCAGATATTGCGCCTGCATTGGAGTCGTCCGACTTCGGGTGGATGACCGGTGTGGAAAAAACGGTGGAGGCCCAGGAACTTGCCAAAGTGTTCGAGGTCGATGTCCCCACTGCCAAACGACTGATCAAAGATCCGCTGTATTGTTACCCAGGCGGCAATTCGTTTTTCGATCTGTACGTTGACGTCATCGACGGGCTTCATAAGCTGGGACAGGCCAATCAGGGCAAAGTGGCCTGCCTGTATACGCACAGTTCCACGTTGCGGGCTCTCATGATCTATTTAGATCCCCGCCCGTTTCATGAGGCCTTCACCGAATTCAGCGACTACAAAGAGAGTCAGGACAATGTGGTCCTTTTGGCGGTCGAGAAGGGGCGATTATCGGGCTATTCCACAGCAGTCGGACTGTCGGAGCGGGAGAAGGCTTCGCGAGAATCCTGGGTCGCAGTCGAACGGGTGCGAAAAGACCGTATTGCGCTGAAACCTGGACAGATCAAACGGATCGTGGCGTTGGTCTCCGGAGGAGACTTCGCCGGCGCCGGCGCCGCATTGAAAGAGTTACGCGTGGCAGGCAACAGATTCGGGTTGGATGTCCACTTCGTCCGACATGGGTTTCTGGGGCTCGCGAACAATTGGATTGAAGCCGTGACGGAAGAGGATACGCGCGGCATGAGCAGCCATGCGAGCAGTCCGATCGGCAGCAGCCGCTTTGAGGGTTTTAAGGAGGAGCAGGTTCAGCAGGCGGCAATAGGGCATCTCGCGCCGTTTCTGAAAGACGCAGCGTTGGTTGTCCTGGGTGGCGACGGGAGTCTTCGAGGCGCGCGGGCGATCTATGAAGGGTTCGGTGTCCAGGTCGTGGGCATTCCCGGCAGTATCGACAACAATATCGATGGTACGACCTCGCGGGGCTACCATTCGGCCGTTGCCCTGGCGGATAAGTCGATCGAGTCGCTCAAGGCTACGAGCGCCGCGATGGGCAGTATCTTCTTCGTCGAAGTTATGGGCGCTGGGTCGGGGCATCTTGCCTTAGCCTGTGCCTATCAATCGAGGGCTGAGGGGATACTGGTCAACGAGCATCCCGATCCCGATGCCTACATCGATGAGGTCATCCTCGGTACGCTGAAGCGAACGTTGGGGGTTCGGAACAAGAGCCACATTTTCATCGCAGCCGAACGAACCCCGCATCGCCACCATCGGGAGGGAGGCGTGCACGGGCTGGTCGATTATGTGGCCGGCGTGATTGCGGGCTGGCCTCAGCGTCAGGCGCGGTCTGGTCAGTATGCAATGACCCTTGCGACCAAGGCCACGATTCTCGGACATACCTTACGGGGCGCTCCTCCAACGCCTGAAGATAAAGCGATCGCCCAGCATTTGGCCTATGAAACCGTTCGCCGTCTGGTTGAATGTCCGGAGGATATCGTGGGCTGTATGCTCGCCTACCGAGAGCGAGGCGCGATCGATGCGATCCCGCTCCATGCCTTGAAGGTGAAACCGTTCGACTGGGATGTCTTTGCCAGAATGCACGGCAGCGAGCTGCATGAAAAGCTGTCGTGACGGATTGTTGAGAGGTTTTTGAGTCGGCACGACAATCACAGTGGAATTTCTGGAGCTGTTTTGCGTACTATGGCGGTTAGTATACGCACTGGCCAGGGGTCTAATATTGGAGGATGGATACAATGACCACACGTTTTGTCATACCGGTGACCGCTGCTCTCGCTTGCACCATTTTTATTGCAGGATGCGGACAAGGCTCAGCTCCCAGTAAAGCATGTGTTGAGGCCGCCCGTTTATATGCGGAGGCACTCGACGTGGACCGTACCGTCCCTGAAGGAGAGAAAGCGGAAAAAATTGCCATTAAAAAGGAATCCCTTGAGGCATTGGAGGATCGGAAGAACAAAGCCTGCGGGGAGTAAGCTTCAGTAACTGTACAACGCGTTTTTGGCAATTACGGCAGAATCATTCAAGGATAACGAAGGTTAGGGCCGGGTAGTCGCGGTTACCGATCGAGGATCAAATCGATGGTGATCTGAGCGAGCGATGAATCTTGATTGATGACGTAGGTCGCGCGTTCCGGTGATTTCTCTGCCCCGCTTGGCGTGATAGATTCTTGGAGTTGGTTGAGAGAGAGCCGGTTACGCGAGGCAATCTCTCGCTTGGTGAATAGCCCTAACGGGATTCGGGCGAGGTGGACTGTCAGGGTGATGGGCCCGTTCTCTTTGGCAAGAGGAACCTGCTGCCGTTGTCCAGGGGAAATTTTCAAGGAACTTTGGCCGGTTTCTTTTTGAGGCCATAACGGTTGTGGAGTGGAAGAACCAACGATCTTCCATATCTGTACATAGGCATCCTGATTGGCTTCCACGGTAAGAAATACCGGCTGAATACTCGTTGAGGCCGCACCTGCATCCACCTCTTGATCCTGCCCATCGGTCCCACGAACGACAAAACTGTAGCGGAGTCCCAGAGGCCCCGGTTGGGCCGCTGTGACTCCGCTGGTGCCTACCTGTGAAGGCCCTTCCAGCGGTCGTTCAAGCCTGCCTGCTTGCGGCGACGATTCGGCCAGAGGCTTCATGGTCTGCTCTTTGGCCATCAAGCGCGTATCGGTTTTGGTTGTCTCTCCTCCGTAGAACAAGGCACGAGCGCCGGCGATCGGTGTGACGGTACCAGCGATTTGTCCACTAGCTGGCGTTTGTCTCTGTCTTGGCTCCGGCGCTGTGGTTGATGGTGTAGGGCTCGCTACAAGTTTTTGGTCTGCCAAGGAGGCCACTTCTTCCGTAAGTTTTTCTTGCCCAGCTGCGGGAGATTTAGCTTCTCTCAGAAATTCGTCTTGCCGGCTTCGCTGTTTTAGCCTGTCTTGTCCAATATTAGCGGTTTGTTCTTTCTTTGATGGAGGAGATGCGGCCCGTTCTGGCATGGACAACTTCCCGACCAGCATGTCTCTTTCTGGAAGCTCGCTCGACGGATCTAGGTTCTCTTTCGTCTTTGCCCGGAGTTCTTTAGCTTGAGGAGTCACCGATGGAGGCAGAGGAATGGCCTCATCGGTCGCTGTCGATTGTGCCGCCTGTCGCAGACTATCCTGATATATCCTGACGCCCAACACCAAAGAGAGGGCTGCCGCCGTAAGGCCTCCAGCGAGCGCAAAGCCGGCTGGACGGCGGAACCAATCCAGCCATGACAGAGAACCGTCAGCGCCTGTGGTGCTCTTCTGTTCCAACGAAGCGAGTAGTCTGCGGCGCACGGCTGGATTGGAGAGCAGCTCTTTGAATGCCTGTTCATCCGCAATGGCGTTAAAGAGTTGCTGATCCTGCAATGCGGCCGTATAGAGCGCCTGCTTCTCCTCCGGCGTCAGCGTATCTGCCGCAAATCCACCCAGTAGTTTTTCGAGATCGTGTTCAGACATAGCCTAGAGACAATTCAAAATTAAAAATTCAAAATTATTAATTGGGCAATCGGATAGTCACTCCCAACTGCCACCCATCAAGCTCAATAGCTGTTTTCGGCATCGCAGATCCCAGGTGTAGATGGTGTTGATCGAGGTTTGCCCCATGAGTTTCTGGATTTCTGGAAAGCTGTTCCCTTCCAACTTCCACTTGAAGAGTTCCCGGCAGCGGTCGCCAAGCTGAGCCATGGCGGCCAGCAACCGATCTACTCGCTGTTTCTGGTCGAGTTGGATCATCGGATTGTCGCCGGGATCGGCGAGTGGAAGGTCATCGACCGATTCCTGATTGTACTCGCCTCGTCTGATCGACTTGCGATGGGCATCCAGCATTTTGAATTTCAGGACTTGAAATGCGAGAGGAACGAGCTCGGTCAGCTCCTTCACATGGGCATATTTCTCGTGCAGGACGGCGAGGACCTCTTGGGTGAGATCTTCCGCACGATCCCTCGATATACGTAATGTCGCAAAGGCGAGAATCCTTTCACGCAGTCCGGCTAGTATCTGATCTCGATCCATGGCCTACAGAGGTTGTGACGATTGAGGAGGCGTGATGACGTCACTCAGAGATCGAAACCCAAGCTTCAGCCCATTACAGACCTCGACTTGCCGATCGAAGCGGTTTTTGGTCCGGACCATCTTGAGTAGTGTGCCGAAGGCCACGCGGCCCCAGGCGGCGAGGTGGAACACGGATAGTGGATAGTCGGTGCCGAAGAGCAGTCGCTCCTGGATGTCAGGATATTGGCGGAGGTGTAGGAGCATCCGGAGACGGTTCGGCAGCGTGAGGGCGGAGATATCGGCGTAGAAGTGTGGATAGCGCTCGACGAGGTCGCGCAATGTCGGGAGAAACTTTTCAAAAAGGATGAGGCCGTAGCTGCAGGCATGGGCAGCGATGACTGTGGCCCCTTCATCCAACGCGACTCTGAGTCGTTCGGGGTCGCCGACCGATTGATCCTTCCCGATGAGACTGAATTCGTAGCCCACGTGGCTGAGGAAGGGCATTTTCCTCTCGGCGAGAGCCCGATAGAAGGCTTTGTAGCGCGGATCTGACGGGTTGAACTGCTGCGCGTTGGGCAGCACTTTGACCAGTGTGGCTCCGGCGTCGGCGCAACGGTGTACTTCTTCAACCGCATCTTGCCGCTGTGGATTGATCGAGACACCCGCGAGCAATTCGTTCGGATGGGCCTTCGCGGTTTTGAGCACATAGTCGTTGCCGACCAGGAGATCTGTGTGGTCCAGGCTGAGCCTGCCGTTGGAATCGTAATGGCCATCCATGCCGAGGAGCACAGCCTTTTGCACGTGGCGAGAGGCGCGTAATTCTGTTAGGAGATCGTCGAGATATTTCTGATTGGCCTCGCGCGGTTTGTCCGGGGCAAGCTCATGTTTCCACAGCAAGAACCGAAACAGCGGGCTCTTGAGCATTTTCGGCGAGATATAGCAGCCGTTGTCTCCATCCGGCAATGCAGCCAGATGCACATGGCAATCGATCAACGATTTCTCGGTCGTAACTCGTGAAGCGTCATTCGTGAAACGTCGTTCGTGAAGAGCCATCAGCAGTCAGCCCTCAGCTTTCCAAGCAACTCAGAACTCAGAACTCAGAACCTCTCCCACCCCTTACCCCTCACGCCTTACCCCTCACGTGATTGAAGCCGTTCCATCGCAATCCGTTTGAGACCGCGCAAATCCATCTTGCCGGTTCCCAGTACCGGGAGGGCCTCGACTTTGACGAAGTTGGCGCGGGAAGGAACGAAGAGGTTGGGGAGTCCCTCTGCGGCGAGTTGATTCAGGATCTCCGGAATACGAGCTTCATCCAGCGTATGCAGCACAGCCAAACGTTCGCCCTTCTTTTCATCCGGAATGCCGGTGACAGCGAAGACTTGTATCTCGGCGCCGGCAGCCTGTTGCAATGCTTCTTCCACGCGACCATGCGGGACCATTTCTCCGCCGATTTTTGAGAAGCGCGAGAGCCGATCGGTGATCGTCACAAATCCGTCTTCGTCCAACATCGCGATGTCCCCCGTGATGTACCAGCCGTCGCGCATGGCGTTGGCTGTGAGATCCTCACGGCCTATGTATCCCTTCATGACGTTGGGCCCCTTGACCAACAACATGCCGGGAGTATCGGGGGGCAAGGGAGCGAAACTGTCTGGGTCGACGATTTGCACAGACACGCCGGGCAGCGGTTGGCCGACCGTTCCACGCCGCGAGGCCGGTTGGAAATATCCGGCGGCTCTGAAGTCCGGACAATTGACGGCAACGACGGGGGCGCATTCGGTGACACCGTAACCCTGGACTGGTTCGATGCCGAACTGGTCTTGAAAAGCCTGCGCTAGTCGGGACGACAGTTTTTCGGCTCCGGTCAGGACCACGCGTATTGAGCTGAATTGCTCCGGCGTGCAACGGCGGAGATAGAGCTGGAGAAAGGTCGGCGTGGTGACGAGGAACGTGATGCGATAGCGGTGCACGAGTTCGCCGATGGCGGCAACATCGAGCGGGGATGGATGAAAGACCATACCCAGGTTCTTGAACATGACGAGCCAGAAGACGAGATAGCCGAACGAGTGGAAAAATGGAAGGATGCCGAGCACTCTTTCGTTCTGGTAGAGCTGGAGAATTTGGGCGGCCCCCTGCTCATTGGAATCGACGTTGAAGTGAGAGAGCATCACACCCTTCGGCTCCCCCGTGCTGCCGCTGCTGAAGATGATCGTGGCGAGGTCGTCCATCGTCAGCGGAGTGTCCTGTCCGCAGACCCGTTCGATCAACCTGGCAGGGGCGCAAAGGGCGAGGAGAGCCGCGACGAGTTTTTGTCCTGTGCCGATGGTGCGGGCAATATCTTCCAGCCAGAGGATCGATGGCCCATCCGGCAATTCCAGCTTAGCCTTTTGGACAAAGACTTTGCTGGTCACGATCGTGCGGAGGTCTGCGAGCCGTACGGCTGCTTCGAGGCCGGATTTGCCGACCGTATAGTTCAGGTTCACGCTGGTTTTCCCGCAGAGAGGCGCCGCCACATTGACGAGTGCGCCGGCGACGGTCGGAGGAAGCAAAATGCCGACATGGCGCTGGTCTTTCCAATGTGGCCGAAGCGATCTGGCGAGGACGATGGATCCGATTAAAGCTTGGATCGACGACACATGCGGGCGGTTCTGGTCCGCCATGGCGAAGCGGAAGGGATGGCGCCTCATGGCATGGATGAATTCACGATGGAGTGTGCGCCGGCTGGACTTGCGCAGGCGCCAGGCCTCTTCTCCGAGCGCGCGAATCGCGGCGCGGAGCTCGTGAGCTGAGGTATCGGAAGGTAGCGGTGCGCCGAAGGACACCGTCAAGGGGTAGGGAATCTGTTCAGGCCATTTTCTGAAAAAATGCCCACCCTCAAAACTGAAGATGCTGCCCCAGACGCGATCCAAATGCACGGGAATGACCGGCACCTGTCGTCCCTTCACGATCCGTTCGAAGCCTCGCCGGAACGGCAGCAATGTGCCGGTGCGGGTAATCTGTCCTTCAGGGAAGATGCAGACGATCTCTCCGTCGTCGAGCGCCTGTCCCGCGCTGCGTAGCGCTCGGAGGATGATGCGGGGGCCTCCTGTCGAGGCAATGGGGATGACCTTCATGGCGGTCATCAGCCATTTGAACAAGGGATGTGCCGCATAGGCTGCGTCCACGACGAACCGTATGGGCCGATCGACGCTGGCCATGAGTAAGAAGCCATCGATGAACGACATATGGTTCGGAACGAGCAGCGCTCCGCTGGATTGGGGAACATGGTGCTGGCCGACGATGCGGAGGCGATAGAGGGTGTTCGTCAAGATGACGAGCACCAGCCGGATGAACACATCGGGCATCAGTCGGAGCGCCCACAGGGTGCCTCCGATGGTTACAGCACCGGTGACGAGGAAAATGTTGCTTGTCGAGAGGCCGGCCTGAGCCATCGAGCCTCCGGCGAGGGAGCCCAAGAGGATTCCGGTGAAGACGCAGGTGTTGGAGAATGAGATCACAGCGCCGCGCCGATCGGGCGGGGATCTCCATTGGAGAATGGCATTCAGCGGGACGAAGATGAAGGAGCAGGAGATTCCGAGGAACCCCAATATGAGAAACGTGCCCAACAATGGCGGGGTGAGTGCGCCTAGCAAGCACAGGGCGATAGACGCGCCTGTGGCTCCTAGGGGGACCAGCCCATACTCGATCCGGTTGTTCGACAGCCGGCCAACCAGTATGGCGCCGGCCCCGATGCCGATGGAAAGCAAGGAGAGCGGGAGGCCCGACATCGAATCCGAAAGCTGCAGCACGGCTTTGGCATAGACGAGGATGTTTTGGGCGAAAAGGCTTGCGATCGTCCAGAAAAAGATCTCTCCGGGAATGGCCAGACGCAACAGACGTTCTGCTTGAATGGCAGTCCAGGCGCCTCTGATCGTCGAGCCGATACCGCCGACGGCGCGCGCGGGCGAGACATGGGGGACGGCGAAGGATGCAACCAGGCCCACCATCGACAAGGCGGCCAGGACGAGAGGGGCTATCCAAACCTGGTCGCCGGCGCTCTGCAAGAGAAAGCCTCCGGCTGCCGTGCCGGCCAGGATGGCGGCAAAGGTCCAGACTTCCAATAGGCCATTTCCGGCGGCGAGACGTTCGTGCGGAATCAATTCGGGAAGAATGCCGTATTTCGATGGGGCGAAGAGCGCGCTGTGCGCGCCCATTCCGCATAAGACAATCAAGGGCAGAATGCCTCCGGTCGGGTTGAACCAGAGTGCGAGGGTGCCGGCGCTCATGAGGAGCACCTCGACGACCTTGATCGAAATGATGACCGTGCGTTTGCTCAATCGATCGGCCAAGGTGCCGCCGACCAATGACAGCAAGACCAGCGGCAGGGTGAAGATGATGAAGGTGAGAGCGGTTTGCGTCTGTGCCGTAGCTTCCAGCTCAGGGCCCGGCGTCATCTGCGCGGTCGCTTGCCGGATGGCCAGCAAGGCCACCATGAGTTTCCAGGCGTTGTCGTTAAAGGCGCCGAAAAATTGGGCGATCAGCAGGCCACGGAGAGGATGCGATACCGTATTAGCCATGAACGATGGAATCCCTCTGTTGCACTGGTGCTTAATATGCGGAAAAATTGCTGAAATATCAAAGGAAAGGAAGAAGGCGTTTGGTTGACACTAAATAGAAGGCTGGTAGTTTGAGGGAGGGTTCTTGGTCTGACCGAATGGTTCATGTGTGCCAAGACAAAGGAGCTGCGATGATCTCGCGTAGACAATTCCTGAAACTGGCTGGCGCGGCAGCAATCATGCCTTGGGGTTGTGCTCAGTTGGGGGTCCGTCCGTCCGGCATCCTGCTCAACGATGTGCATTCAGGACTGAATCCGACGATTGTGCGCGACGTGATTCCAGTGCGATCGGTTCAGGCTATCCAGTCGGCGTTAGAACGGGCCATGAAAGAGGAGCGAGGGGTATCGGTAGCCGGTGGTCGTCACGCGATGGGTGGACAACAGTTCGGAACCGACACGCTGCATCTTGATATGCGATCGTTTAACCAAGTGTTGAATTTCGATTCCGGTTCTGGGTTAGTCGAGGTTGAGGCCGGGATTCAATGGCCTGAGTTGATCCAGGCGTCTTTGGCCATGCAGGAAGGCGCTATTAAGCAATGGGGCATTGTTCAAAAGCAGACCGGCGCTGATCGGCTGAGTGTCGGCGGAGGCCTCTCGGCCAACATCCATGGGCGGGGTCTGAGGCTCAAGCCCTTCGTCGGCGATATCGAGTCCTTCAAGCTCGTCTTAGCCGATGGACAGGTAATGCTGTGCAGCAGGTTTCAGAACTCCGATCTGTTCAAGCTCGCAGTCGGCGGGTATGGTCTTTTCGGCATCGTGTCGTCGGTCACACTTCGGCTCATGCCACGGCAGAAACTTCAACGCGTGGTCGAGCTGGTCCGAGTCGATGACGTGATACAGCGGTTCGAGCAACGGGTCGCAGAGGGATTTCTCTATGGGGACTGTCAATTTGCCCTGGATCCTGCCTCCGAAGACTTTCTCAGTCGCGGTATCTTTTCCTGCTACAGACCGGTCGATCCCGCTATGCCGATTCCTGATCGTCAGCGGGAAATTTCCGAAGACCAATGGCTGCGCCTGCTCTATTTGGCCCATGCGGACAAGACGAAGGCCTTCGAGGTTTACGCCAGCGAATATCTGACGACGAATGGCCAGATCTATTGGTCCGATACGCATCAAGCGAGCTATTACCCGGAAGGCTATCACCGGTCGCTCGACAGCAAGATGAAGGCTAGGACCACCGGGTCGGAAATGATTTCTGAGCTCTATGTGCCTCGGCAGGAACTGGCATCGTTCTTTGCGGACATGCGGGAAGATTTCCGGCGCCATAAGGTCGAAGCGATTTACGGCACGATTCGACTGATCGAACGGGACGACGAATCGTTTCTTGCCTGGGCCAAGGAGCCATGGGCCTGTACGGTCTTAAACCTTCACGTATCCCACACAACGGAGGGCATTGAACGGGCAGCGGCATCGTTCCGTCGGCTGATCGATCTGGCAAGAAAGCGAGGCGGTAGTTATTTCTTGACCTATCACAAATGGGCGACTCGCGGACAGGTCGAGGCCTGCTATCCGCAGTTCTCCGAGTTCCTTCGGTTGAAGCGGAAGCACGATCCGCAAGAGCGATTCCAGAGCGACTGGTACCGACACTACCGAACAATGTTCGCCGATCGCCTATGATCACCCCGCCACGCCGATTGGTTTGGTTGTTGTGGTTGCTCCTCTTCGCATTCTGTTGCCGCGTGCTGGGCCAGGCCTTGGTCGCCTTTCTTGGCGTCACATGGTTGCCGCCGATGAAGGAGTGGTACTCCGGCTTGATGGCCTATCCCCTGTTGCTTCCAACGCAGCTTCTCATCATTGCAATGTACACCAAGGTCTGCTGGGACTTTACGAGCGGGGACGGCTACTTTGTCCAGGCCAAGCCCCTGTTCGGCAGAGGCGTGCTCTGGTTCGGCTATATCTATCTGGCCGCCATGGTCCTTCGATACATCATTCGCATGAGTCTTTATCCGGAGGCCCGTTGGTTCGGTGGGACGATTCCGATTGCCTTCCATTTGGTATTGGCGAGCTTCATCATCGCTTTTGGACGGTATCATAGGGACAGACTTATTCACCGGCCTCGGCCATCGTAATTCATCCATGTCTCTCTCCGAACCAACCACGATGGGGACAGACTATGTGCTTGCCTCTCTGTGTGGGTTCTTTGCCTGGCGGCTTTGGAGGGTGGGGAATGGGGCTGGGCAGGCGAGTGTCTGTGCCTGGGCTGCGGGGTTCGTGTGTTTTGGAATGGCTTCGCTAGCCGGCGGGACGGTTCATGGCTTCTCAATGGTTTTCGGTGAGGCTCTCCTACAGGAGTTATGGAAGCTCACCGCGTATGCGATTGGGTTGGCGAGCTTCTTTCTACTGACCGGCACCCTCAGCGCCTGCCTTCTTCCGTCTGTGCGTCGGGTTGCGATGTTGATTCCCTATACCCAACTGATTCTCTATGCGTTCTGGATGGCGACTCATGATGACTTTCGCTATGTCATCTATGATTACGCCTTCACCAATCTTGGCATCTTGGCGCTACATTTTCGTGCTGGTCTTGCGAATAGGACCATGAGTGCCCTATGGCTGGTCGGCGGCGTGCTGCTGAGTTTCTTCGCGGCGGCTGTTCAGGCCGGTGGAGTCTCGCTCCACCGGCACTTCAACCACAATGATCTCTATCACGTGATCCAGATGGGCGGGATGTACCTATTCTATAGAGGCGCGCTCCTACTCAAGGATTGTTAACCTTCTTGCCCACTTCTTCTTTGGGGACCGGCAACCCTTCCCACTCCATAATCCGCAACGCGTTAGTGGTGGGGCAGGGGCCTGGCCTGAGCTTGTAGTCGAATTGCAGCGCGCCGGCTGCCACCGTTTCTTGAAAGTGGCCGTTTCGCAACCCTGGAACTGTTTTATCGAGGTCGGTCAATTCCAGATCGTGGGTGGTGACCAGGCCGAACCCGTTGCCTTGCGAGAGTGCGGTAATGAAGGAACGGCTTCCGATCAACCGTTCACGATTGTTGGTGCCTTTGAATATCTCGTCGATCAGAAAGAGCACGGGTGGGCTGGACCGATCCGCCGTCGCGTCGAGCAGGCTTTTGAGACGTTTCACTTCGGCATAGAAAAACGACAGGCCCGCTTCGAGCGAGTCATCCACGCGGATACAGGTCGCGAGGCGGACCCATGTCCACTCGAATCGATCGGCGCAGACTGGGGCTCCTGCTTGGGCCAGGCACAGATTGATGCCCAGCGTTCGAAGGAAGGTGCTTTTCCCCGACATGTTGGATCCGGTCACCAGGAGGACGGATCCAGGCGATTCGAGAGAGAGATCATTCGAGATCCGGCGCGTTTCAGGGAGCAGGGGATGGGCGAGGCCTATGACTGACAGCCTGGCCTGCGCGCCATTACGCTGAGGGTCGGTATTGAGTGGGTCCGGCCAACGGTACGATGGATGGAGCGCTGAAAATGTGGCGAGCGCCGAGGCCGCCTCGACTTCAGCCAGCCGATCCAGCCAGGTCGGCAGGTGGGAAGCCACTTGTGCCTGAATTCGTTGGAGCCGATAGGTGAACCACAGATCCCAGGGGCAGACTGCATTGACGGCAAGGTGGATGAGTGGATGGGCTTTGACGCTGATTGCATGCAGGGTGCGGGCTGCTTGCCTGACGAGTTGAGGCGGATTCATGCCGGGGGTGCGCAACGGTTCCCAGAGTCCGGCAAGCGCCGAATGGCGAGGTTTGGCATGTCGTTCGACAAATCCCAGCACGGCTCCCAGTTTCTCCAGTTGGAAATGCACGCCCACTGCATGTTCCAACAGCTCTTCTCCCTGATCGGTCCAGAAATAGAGCAAGGCATAAGGCGCGAAGGACCACATCCAATAATTCGGCAGCCAGTCGAGCAGGGCGCTCAACCCAAGCGCGAGGGTGGCGGTGGCAAGCAGGAGTTGAATGCCTAAGACGGTCGTGAGGTGAGGGAAGCCGACTGCATGATTCAGGACGGCCTCCAATCGTTGTCCGTTGATTTCCTGCTCACCGATGAGTTGAGCTTCCAGCCCCAGGCGGTCGCGAAATAGCGATCGCGGGATGAGTTCCTCCACGAGGCGCCGGCGCAGGAGCCATTGGTCAGGTTTCGGTGGTTGCTCAAGCAGCCATGACTGCAGCCGTGTTTGTCCTTGCGAGGAGACAGTGGTGTCGAGCAGATGGAGAAGCGAGTGGGGGCCGACAATGTCCAAGTCTTTGGCGTAGGGGTGGTGATCGGGCACAGTCGATTGACGAGCGGGAATGTGAGCCCAATCCAGCCGGAGACGAGCCAGATGCACGAGCTTGATCTGCTTCCAAAGGCGAAGCCGGTGCAAGCGACTTTCGAGCCTGTTATGATAGACGGCCACAGTCAAAAATAGTGCGGCGAAAGCGATGAGTGCCCCATTGCCTGCTTGGTACCATCCCATTTTGTAGAGGGTTACCGTGCAGATCGCTCCAAGGATGAACAGGATGAGACGCCAGCGGCTGAGTCTGGAGCTGGCGGCTGTGGCCAGGGTGATCATGCGGTCGAGTTTCGCCACCAGGCCGGTAAGCGCTAGGGTTTTTGATTTTGGCGTCATAGGCTGGTTGTGGCCCATAGAGCCGACCTTACTGGATGGGGCGGTCCTCGTCAATCACCTAGCCCGCATGATTCATGAACGCTTCTGCTGCAATCGCCGATCCGCTGCTGCGACAAGCCTTCGGTCGGCGGGCTCGCCCATCGGACCCTCAACGTACTGCACGAGTACGCCTCAGGTCCTCCGGGCTCCGCGCGCCGCTCTCGCGACGCGGCTCAGCGATTTCGCGGCGAACCGTCATGAAGCATGCGGGCTGGTGTCGTGATGCAGGATGAGTGGATCGATGTGACGGTTCGGAGTGACGTGGATGCCGCTGAGCTGCTTGGACTCCTGGCAGATCCATTCGTCCAGGGTAGCTGGCAAGACGACGGCGCGATCCACATTTATTGGCCCAGTCAACATTGGTCACAGGATCGATACGTTCGACTCAGGCAAGTCCTTCAACAGATGGAGGGACGGGGAGATCAAGGGCTCAACATTCTGGTGCAGTCCCTTTCGCACCAGGATTGGAATCGACAGTGGGCAGAATCGGTGAAGCCCCTTCGTGTCGGGCATCGGATCGTCATTCGACCCAGTTGGGAGCCGGTCGATCTGCGGCCCGGCGATGTGGAAATCATCCTCGACCCGAAGCAGGCATTCGGAACAGGCCACCATGCGACGACCAGAATGTTGTTGGAATGGCTCGAAGACCGTATTCAAGGGGGCGAATCTGTGCTGGACGTGGGGGCAGGGAGCGGCATTCTGGCTATGGCATCATTGCGGCTTGGCGCAACCTCGGCCTTGGGGGTAGAATGCGATCCTGTTGCGGTGGATTGCGCGCGCGACTATGGCGCAGAGAACGGGTTCGGAAGTAATCTTGAATTCCGGTGCGGAACGCTGGAAGAGGTTCACGGGGAAAGAGCACTGAGGCCGGACCTCGTATTGGCCAATCTGGATCGGCAGACGTTGTTGCAGTTGCGCGATAAATTGGCGCAGTACGTGAGCCGTGGTGCGCGTCTGTTGCTGTCCGGTATTCTGATCGAACAAGAGAAAGAAGTTGTCGAGGCGTTCTCCTCGCACGGCGCCTTGTTGCTTCAGCGGCGGGAACAAGAGGGCTGGGTGGCTTTGGAATTGCTGATGGCGGAGTCTTGCGAAGGAGTAAATTGATGACCGAAAATGGACGACCTCCATATTCCCACCTGCACCAAATCAATGTATCGGATGGAGGTGTGCCGAAATGGCCGGTACTGGAGGCCCTCATCACCAAGGCGGGAATCGAGGGCGACCGGCAACAGAACCTGAAAGCACATGGCGGGCCCGATCGCGCGGTCTGTCTCTATTCGCAAGAGCTGATTGAGCGGTTGCAGGATGAGGGCCACTCAATCGAGGCCGGTTCCTCCGGAGAGAACCTGACGCTTGCCGGGCTTGAGTGGGAGAAGTTGAAACCCGGCGATCTGCTTGAGGTGGGGCCAGAGGTCAAGCTCGAAGTCACGAGTTATACCAGTCCTTGCGAGAAGAATGCCCAGTGGTTCCGGGAGAGAGACTTCAAGCGAGTGTCCCAGAAAATAAATCCAGGATGGAGTCGGCTCTACGCGAAAGTGCTGCGCGAGGGGGTGGTGAGACCGGGGGATGAAGTGGTGATTGAAAGGAAGGAATAGCTATCAGTTGTCAGCCATCAGCGTTCAGTTTCCGATACCGGATGACTTGCTGATGGCTGAATGCTGATAGCAGGGGGCCCATGGACCGTATACTCGAACCTGAATTGATGGATGACCCTGAGCAGGCCCTTGCCTATGCGCAGATGGACTTTGAAACGGAGAATCAAGACTTCGTCGATCGCTTCCGCGAATACTTTCCTGATTTTTCCAATGGGCATGTGCTCGATCTAGGTTGTGGGCCAGGCGATATTCCTATCCGCTTTGCTCAGGTGTTTCCCGCTTGCCGCGTTACCGGTGTCGATGCGTCGGGCCCCATGTTGCGATTGGCTGAGGAAGCGGTGCACCAGGCCGGCTTGACCGATCGTGTGACTTTCCGCTGTGAGCGATTTCAAGATCTCGCCGGAGTCAGTTTTGCTGACGCAGCCATTTCCAATAGCTTGCTGCATCATGTGCCGAATCCATTGCAGTTTTGGCACAAGCTGCGATTGGCCGTGAAGCCTGGCTCACCTGTGCTCGTGATGGATTTACTCAGGCCGGAGTCGCCGGAAGAAGCCCAGGCCATCGTCGATCGGTATGCCTCCGGGGCTCCGGACATTCTCCGGCGAGACTTCTACAACTCGTTGCTCGCAGCTTTCACGGAGGATGAGATCGGCTCACAGTTGGCGCGGATGAATCTGACGCGCCTGTTGATCGATGTGATTGATGATCGGCATTGGGTCGTCAGCGGAATCATCCACTGATCAGGGCCGGATGGTGAAAACGATCCCCAACAGCGTTCTCACCTCGGCCACATCCTCAACGTACCCCGGAGGGTACGCCTGCGGTGTGGCCATCGGCTGCGGGCTTGTTGGATGATCGTTTTGACCATCCGGCCCGCTCCACCGCAGTTCCTGGTCACTTCTGAAATCTGATTTGCATGGCTCTGTAATCCCAAAATGATAATGTCCGCTTTGGCCCAAGTAGACATGTCCTCTTCGTTGCGAGACTGTCGGCTCTCACAAGGAGGGTCAGATGGTCAGAGAGGACAGGGTCATCATGAGTGTGAAGCGAGGCCGGATCATCCGTGGCGCCGACGCCTGCGACCGGAACGGCAAACACAGGCGACGGTGGCGAGAACCTAAACCGGACATATCTACTTTGGGAGGAAGAGGACATTTCTATTTGGGCTTGACACTGATTTGCATGGCTCTCGCTTAGCGACGTCTGCTTATGTAAGCTAACGCATCATGCGACTTTTGCTCAGGATCTTTTTTCTCCTCTCACTATTGATCAGCCTGCCCTTAAGTAATGACATCGCCCAAGCGCAACTTGAACGTCTGCGGAAAGGTGGACCAGTCGAACAGACGGCTGTTGCTGACACTCCTCTGGTCGAGATTCCTGCCGGTGAGTTCGCCATGGGATTGGATGGGATGCAGGCTTTGGAGGATGAACGTCCCAAGCATCAGGTCTGGCTTCCCGTCTTCTCGATCGATATCCATGAAGTGACAACAATGCAATATGCATCGTTTCTTGCTGCCTCAGATCGCCTGCCTCCTTGGCAATGGGACACGGTCGATCTGGCGAAGCATCACGATCGGCCGGTGATCGGCGTAGACTGGTCCGATGCGGATGCCTATTGTCGATGGAGAGGGAAGCGGCTTCCTACCGAGGCGGAATGGGAAAAGTCGGCCAGAGGAGCGGATGGAAGGTCGTATCCCTGGGGCAATCACTCTCCGACTAAGGAGATGGCGAATTTTGCGTTGGGGGCGCGGTTCAGCTACAGCCAAGTCTTGATGCCTGCTCAATCTTATGAGCGCGGCAAGAGTCCCTATGGCCTCTACCACATGGCGGGAAATGTGTGGGAGTGGGTGCAGGATTGGTACGGCGCAGACTATTACAAGGTATCGCCCGAACAGAACCCGCAAGGGCCTGAGCAGGGGCAATTCAAAGTGCTGCGCGGTGGATCGTGGTCCGATCTGCCCAAATACTTGCTGACCTACGGACGATTCAAACTCACGTCGGGAACGAAGAACAGCTATACCGGCTTCCGCTGTGCCAAATCTTAGCAGGCTGATGAAAACGGTCGATATGCTCACCCGCCCGACCCCGGTGCGCCAAGACGCACCCTAGCCCAGGCTTCGTTCTCACCTCGGCCCCATCCTCAACGTAGCCCTTCGGGAAAGAGCTGCTCCGCAGCTCGGGGTTGGGAGGGTGAGAATATTACGCCTGTGGTGTGGCCGTCGGCTGCGGCCTTGCACGGTGAAGGGCGCGTCTTGGCGCGCCGGGGTCGGGCGGGTGAGCATATCGACCGTTTTGATCAGCCTGCAATCAAAATGTTCAAAATGGGCTTTTAGAACGACCGCCGTGAGGGTAGTGAGTCATTCGGATTACGAGAAGATAAGGGCAAGGAGGAGCAATCCTGTCAATGAGCAGAGCGTGGTGAAGTAGAGCGCGCCGGTTCGATCGCCCAGCCAAGCGGTTTTCCATCTCCCGGGATAGAGTGTCTGGTGATCCGCAACCAGCCCCTCTTCATAAAACCCTAGCGCTTGTTCGAGCTGAACCAGGACTTGCTTGGCTTGCCGGTGGCGATATTGCTGTTGGAGGATCAGCGCGCAGAACAAGCCGCACCAGATCAGGCATGCGAGCTCAATGAACAGGGTATCGAACAACGTCAGCTGATTTTTCTGTGGGCTTAAGAGGAACGCCACGAGCATGGTGATCAAGCCCAGTGAGCCGAAAACAGTGAGCCGCATCATCTGCTCGCGTCGCCGGTAGACCTCCTCTTTATAGAGGGGGTAGAGAACGGTCAGGATCTGTTGAACGGTTTCGGCAATCATGCCTTTCTCGCGAGTCTCCCTCGAATAACGAGATACGTTTCACGCTTCACGCTTCACCGTGAGGTGGGCAACGAGCCAATCGCTGATCGATTTAGTCATCTGGTGAAAGTCTTCCCCGCGAGTGAATTGGTGATCGGCGTCAGGCAGAAGATCGAGCCTCTTAGGCCCCCGCAGCGCATCATATAATCGACGACTCTGATGGAGCGGGACACACTCGTCTTGCTCACCCTGGACAATCACTGTAGGAATGCTGATTCGTTCGGCCGGTTCATAGGCAATCTGTCCGAGGCAATCTTCGTAAAAACCATACCGCAGACGGACTCGATCCGGTCCTCCCATGATGTTTGGGATTGTGTTCAAGATCTGCCACTGTGCCAATTCATCAAGCCCGAATGTTAATCGAAGTTCTTCTGCAAAGTCCACCACAGGACATTTGAGGGCCAAACAGGCGATATCGCGGCGCCGAGCTGCTGTGAGGATGGCGACGAGTCCTCCAAAGCTCGAGCCGACGAGCCCGATTCGGTCATAGCCCCTGGCGCTCACGAGATCCAATGCGGCTTCGGCTTGTTGCAGGGCCAGAGTTGTCGTGAGTTTTTCAAACGGTCCGTCGCTGTCTCCTTGGCCGAAAAAGTCGAACCGAAAGGTCGCGAGGCCCTGTTCATTGAGAAGACGGGTCAAGGTTTTATTGGTTGTGCTGTTCTTGTTGGACAGAAACCCATGGCACAGCACGGCGAGACTCGTCGTCGGTCTGTCTGGCGCGCTGAGGATCGCAGCAATGCCATGTCCATTGCGGTCATGAAATGTCAGGGCTTCTTCCACAGAGTGGTCTTTCAATCAAGCAGAACGTTGGGGAAAATGTCTTGGCATGGAGGAAGATCTATTGTCCGCGCCCGTGGCGTAATAGGAAACGCTTCTGCAGAATACCTGAGTAAGGTAGTGAGGACAAGTCAGTAGATGACTCGGGGGCGCTGCGGTGCAAGGTCGGAGCGAACGAACTAGGCTGAGGTTAGGATGCGATATTTCTCATCTGAGGATCGATCTTCTCCGTACCGGCTAACTCTTTCAGCCTCTTGTTGGGAAGAGCGACAACGGCTCCGGAAGGCATCACTCCCAAAGCCCAGGCGAGTTTGGCAGTAAAGATGGTCAAGCTGCTAAGGAGTAGCCCGGCGGTGACCCAGGTTGCAATCTGAATGGCGGGCGAACTGAGTGGGAGGCTCCAGGTGAGGGTAGCGAGCAGGCCGAAGCCCATTGTTCCCAGGCTAAGTCCAATCAGCTGAACGGCGCGCCATCGATCGATAATGGCTGCAAGCTGCTCTCGATAGGGCTCCTGCTTTTTACGGTTCACAGTACGATCGGCTGCCAGTATTTCAGGGATGCCATAGGATAAGGCTCCAAAGACCGATTGTAAGATAAACCCGATCAAGGCCATATGGGTATAGGCTGCGAGGTGCAACGATCCAAACGGCAGCGCCTGCGGTTGTGGGAGGAAGTTGGCGCCGACGAGCACCCCCATGATCATCATGAGGACTAGGAAAAACGTTGCGACTAGGAGGTGATCGGAAGCGGCATTTCCCGGATGGCCTGAGCCTATCCAGGTGCGCAGAAGGTTGTAGGCGTAGAGGCCGATGCTGAGGATGAGCAGCCCTCCGATCGCGAGTTCGAGGTGGAGGGATGAGGTGATAAATCCACCGATCAATATGGCGAAGCCGACGGGAAGCGCAACCGTCACGAAGCGGGCGAGATTGAGGCTGTAGAGGTCGGCATTCAAGACAATAGGTAAGAGGCGATGGGTGGCGCCGATCAGGGCCATAGTGACAAAACCCAACAGAATCAGATGGAGATGAAGAAGCCGCGCGTGGGCATAGTATTGCTGGACAAACTGGAAAGCCATTGCGACGCTGACGATCAATCCAACCAGTAGGGAGATGAGTGAGAAACGATAGAGCCAGGAGGAACCGGCAATGTGAGTGTGGCTTTGCCGTGCGTAATGCCAGGCGACTGGAGCAATGGAGGCGATGGCTCCAATCAGGATGATTCCAGCCCCGCCGACGACCATCATCTTTCCGAGTCCAAATCCAACGAGCAACAAGACTGTGGCGGCGTTCAGGGTTGCGAACAGCCACGGTCGAGAGTTCGAGCCGGCATGACTGCTCTGAGAATCACTGGGGAGAGAGGCCAGTAGCCCGCCAATCATGAGCTGCAGGATGCCTCCGATGAGAATGGCATGCACATGGACCACCCTCAACCAGGAAGGCAGCGGTGTGCCGTGGACTAATCCAATTAGGATGGCCAGTCCCACCAATGAGGAAAGCAGGAGCCAGCCGAATCCTGTGATCAAAAAGGTCAGTGGTTTGAAGGTGAAACGACTCATGTAGTCCTCTTCATAAGAGGATGCTAGAAATTATGTTGGTGTGCAAGAATTTTGAGTGTCCGTGCGTGCGGCGCAACAGAAGAATACTCCTGCAGGATGCTCAAAAAGGCCAGACTTCTCACCCACCCAACCCTGGCGCGCCAAGACGCGCCTTGTCCCAAGCAAGGCCGCAGCGAACTACCTCTTTATAAGGGGTGACTGGGATGATCCCAACTGCGCGCGTCCAACGAGGGCCTTCAGAGGCCGCGCGTTGCGCGAGCACGGGGATCGTCCCAGTCACCTCGCCCCATTTTCAGCATTCTGCTAGGACTGTAGAAAGTAGAAATGATTCGTCGGGCCAGTGCCGTGGCCGATCGCAAGGCTATGTCGAAGGGCCTCTGTGAGGTAGGTTTTGGCTGTCTGTACCGCCTCATTCACGGATTTGCCTCGTGCCAGATGTGCGGCAATGGCCGAGGCGAACGTGCAACCAGTGCCATGTGTGTGGGGGGTATCGATGACCTCACCTTTGAACACATTGAAGAAATTACCGTCGTAGAGCAGATCCGTAGCTCGTTCAGTCGGTAAATGACCGCCCTTGATCAACACATACTTGCAGCCGAACTTGTGAATGATTTTAGCGGCACGGCGTGCATCTGCGAGGGTTTTGATTTCGATGCCTGATAGTTGCTGAGCTTCATGGATGTTCGGGGTGACGAGCAGGGCCAGGGGGAACAGTTGTGTTTTCATGGCCTCGATCGCCTCCGGCTTGAGCAGCGCATGGCCGGTCTTCGAAATCATGACCGGGTCCACAACCAGGTTCTCGACCTTCTGAGGCCTCAAGAGCTTTGCGACGACCTCGACGATCGCCGTCGAGGACAGCATCCCGGTCTTCACCGCCACGACATCGAAGTCGTCGAATACGGCATCGATTTGCGACGCGATGATCGAGGTAGGCAGCTCGAAGACGTCGGTGACCTCTTCAGTATTTTGAGCCGTGACGGCGGTAATTACCGACATCGCAAACACACCGTTGGCCGACATGGCTTTAATGTCAGCCTGAATCCCCGCGCCGCCTCCGGAATCCGAACCGGCAATCGTCAAGACCTGTTTAATTGGTTGTGTGCTCATGTCCGTATCAATTAGATGGTGGAGGTATCGCGTCGGTTGTTGCTGGGGGGGCTTCAGCCTGCTCGATCTTGAGACCTTCAATGGAGAACAGGGCATCCAGCCGTGGGGCCTTCTCGTGATAACGAAAGGTAAACTGGCTCCCGTTTGCGTCGGTCGGTGCTGAGAATGTCAGCACGGCACGGCCTTTTTTTCGTGGAGAGAGCTCAATGCCGCGCACGCAGAGGCCTTCGCGATTGTCCTCCGCTTCCAACTTCCACCGGATGCCATGATCATCTTCGAGCATAGTGTCCTGCAGCAGGCACAGGACTTTGACGTCGCGCGAGGACTTATTCTCAATCGTGAGATCTGCTGTGACCCGATTGTCCCGCTTATGTAGGGCTGTCACCACCATCTGATACTGTTCATTGCTGTGGAAGCCAAGGCCAGGTAGTGGCGGGGGCTTGGCGGCGGTATCAACTTTTACTACAGGTGGCTTGTTCGCTTCCTTGATGAGTTCCGCCAGTGGGCCGGTTTTCGGTATAACGCTACGCACAGCGCCCAATGACTGCATGGTGCTGGGGTTGAGCAGTTTCACCGTCACCCGAAATCCGTCCGGTGAATCACTGTAAGAGCCGGTCAGAAATACATCGGCCTGCAGCGCCTTGGCAGCCTGCTTGACTCCGTTAGCCTGAGCCGGTTCAAGCTGTGTGACATGGAATTTCTTCAAGGCCCTGTCCACCACGGTGCGATCAGCGACTTTGAGTTCGCCAGCGACCAGAATCTGTGTGCTCAACTCCTCCGCTAAAAATTGCCCAATCGCGGTGACTGCACCCTTGGTGTCTATAAATTCCAATACCGCCAACCTGGTTTTTTTCGCGTTCACAACGTCAGCGATCACTCCCTCCGCCAGTTGCTTCAGACTTTCCTCATAAGACGATGCCGCATGAGCCGGCAGCTCCCAGAGAGTAACGAAAGCAAGTAAGGCTGCAAGCAGGAAACTTTTCATTCTTGGGGAATTATCCTTTGAGACGGAAAGCATGTTCAACGCCTGGTCACATTATACTCAGCGAGCGTGGCCTGTCCAGCGCGGAAGAATACATGGGAAGCATCGCCAGATAGCTAAGTTGACGCACAACCGAAAGTGTCTTAGAGTACGAAGCGAATGAGGTGATCGCAATGGCCATTGAAACGGTGAAGCAAAAAATCCTTCAGGTTGTAGAACGGCTTCCTGATACTGCCACGCTTGAGGATGCGATCGAACGGCTCTGCTTCCTGGCAAAGGTCGAAGAAGGCCTTCGCCAATCCGATGCGGGCGAGACAGTTCCCCACGCCGAAGCCGTTCGTCAGATCCGTAGATGACCCAACTGATTTGGACCCGCCGAGCTATCGACGATGTACAGTCCATCCGGCAGTTTATCGCTCAAGACTCTCCTCACTACGCCGAGCTCGTCACACAACGATTGATCGCCTCAGTTGAACGCCTGCCCGCATTGCCCCAGTCTGGGCGTATCGTTCCAGAGATCGATGACCCCACCGTGCGCGAAGTAATCCAAGGCTCCTATCGAATCGTATACCGACTCATTCGTGAAGAAATCCATATCGTGACAGTCCATCACGCCGCCCGCCTCCTCCATCTTGAACCGTGATCTGACAATCCCGGCACCGCCCGTGATCCAGTATTCAATTCGTGGCAAGCCTCAGTAGGCGATCAACATTCTCACCTTTGCGCGCGCTTCAGATCGCTGGTGATTTGTGGGCCAAGGAGTTACCCTGCCATGAGGCTGAGTTCTTCAATACGCGAATGGGCTGGGGCAAGTTTCTTGATGGTCACGTAGAGAAGGGGCAGATTCTGAGCGGCTTGCTCTTTGCCGACCCGAGTACTCCACGTGTTGAACCCCTCGTCCCCTTCGAGGAGAAGGATCACCTGGGCGTTGTTTGGGATCTTGTCGACAAATTCTGGATGCTCCCGCACGTATCGGTCGAACTCCAACCCCAAGAGGCTATTACGTGTTTCGAGGAGGCTCAGGGGCATTCTCCTTTGTCATCGTGCAGGCGTAGCCATGGTTTCGAAGCTGACGATCGGCATCTCTGTTCCCAAGGGGACGATGTTCAACTTTTCGAAACCGATGACCTGGCCTTTGTGATCCTTCATGAGGATGACATCACCGCTGGTTTCTTCGCACAGGTGTTCCTGATCGGGGTCTCCGAACCACACCGTCAGTGTATTTCCAACCGGATCGAAGAACAGCTTTATTTTCGTTTCCATATTCATCAGTCGCCCGAACAGCGAAGCCGAGCGGAGCCTGGATCTCAAACCGAACGGTAGCCACGCCCTTTTATAGCACTCACGCATGTTCTAGTCACGCCATCCTTGCCTCGTATGCTACCAATAGACCAATTTCAGCAGGCCAATCACCCCTCGCGCGCACTAAGGCTCAGCCAGATTCGCCACTGCATCACGCGGCACAGTTGATTTTTCTCATTATTTGCGACGAACCGTCATGAGCAATGCGGGCTAGAGTCGGGATTCATGCGGCCCGCAGTTTCGTCGAAAACGTTTTGTCTGCAGCGGAACCGTTGATACGATATCGCCTTACGCCGCTTGTTGATGCAAAGCCTGTAAAGGATTTTACACAATGGCACTTTATCGGTATGCAGTCGTTGATGCGTACACTCTGGAAGAACTTCGGCATGAATATAAGAACTCCGATATCAAGGGGCGGATCCACCTATTCAAAAGATTGCAACAAATGGGTTACCACGCTCCCTATGAAATTGCACTGCTCGCCCTCGAAGACGTCGAACTCCGTCAGTGGATGGCTCGGCATGCATGGCTGGATTACCAGGACTGGGATCCAGATCATCCAGGTGAAAAGATCGGACCACCTGAAAGAAATCTCGAACATCGACTGAGAAATGATCCAGATCCCTTCGTCCGCGCATGCCTGCGCGAGAATCCTCATGTTTTCGGGACTTTCGATTTCCTATATCACTGGAAAAGCATTTTCCATGAATCCACCCATTTCGAGCGGTTGGCCTTAGTGCGGAATCCAGAAGTGGGTCATGATTTGATTGAGCATATTTTTGACCCTGACGACACGGAACTTGGTATCGGAATGAATGAACGTTCGGAATTGGTGTATGCGTATATGACAAACGAAGCAGATGTTCGGCGGAGTTACGAGCGCAATGGTGATGTTGGTTTCTTATTATGCCACTTCTCCAACCTCTGGGCACTCATATCCAAGTGGCCAGAAGCGCCAAAGTCTCCGCAGTACCTCGTGTACCGCTATTTATGGGCAGACGATGAAACTAAAACCAAGGTTTACCAGGCTTGCGATGATCCTCTGTCGAGACGCGGAATTCTCGAGAACTCTACTGAGCGGGACACCAACACGCTCAAACTCGGCATGAAAGATGCTGACGAACGTAACCGAGAAATTGCGTTTTCTAAAATCGATTTTTCAAGACTTTCCTTTAAGTCGGAAGAGTTTTTTGCGGCACTCAAGGGGACGGACAAAGTGGCCTTAATGGGACTAGCTCGGAACGCACTGCTTTCAGTTAAGCGGCTCGACCAAGTCCGCGACCGACTTCGGGAATTGAAAAACGACTTCGACCCTGTAGTAGGCCAGGCATTTGAGTCTATTGAAAAGCTTAAAGAGACTCATCTGCATGAAGACCCGTATGACCTCTTTGGAGAAGAAGGGGGAAAGGCGAATTTTCTGCCGGCCAAGATCGACTTTATTGGCAAGAAACTTTTGGTCATGAAACCTGAAACGAATCCCTACCAGAAGACAGCTTTCAAATTTGAGGAGGATCGGTCGGCGCAGTGGGATCCCTCGCCGCTAAAACGCCTCATGAACTGGCTTGGTAACTAGGCAAGGGTCCCGAATACAATGAGTTGCAAGGGCAAGATGGGAGGCGTGGAAAGGTCAATAGCTTTTCATGCTTGAACTCCGGCCAAACTGTGAAAGCTCTGGATGCGATCCGGCCCTGAGACATTTAGTGGGCATAGGAGGCGTTGATATGCAGTACCCAATCCAACTACGGCTAGCAATCTGCTCCGTGGTCCTGCTCACACTGACTTTCTCGCCAACCTCCGCGCTTCCAGTAGGTCACGAGAATCAGCCATTCTGGACGGAGAAATCAGCCTTCGTGGAGGGAGACGACATCTTTGTTGTTGGGGTGGCTACAAAAGCTCGATCTTTCGAGGAGGGAAGAAAACAAGCCTTCGAACAGGGTAAGATTGAGCTGATGAACTATGCGCAAATCACTTCCCTCGAAGCGCAAGGTCTGGTCATCGAAACGCAAATGACGTATGAGGAGCCTAACCCAGAAGGGACGGTCACCGTTTATCGCCTCCTCCGCGTGCCCGCTGCCAAGCTCGTAGCAATCCAGGGTCGTCTCAACGAACAAGCGCGGGCCCAAGAGCAATCACTGGAAAAGACCAGGCAGGAACTTAACGCGCTCCAGCGCTCGCTTATCGAGAAGCAAAATGCGCTGGAAGGTCACTCGACCAGCCTACAGGAGAAGTCACAGCGCATCGAGGTGCAGCAACGGCAAGTGGAAGGACTGCTGAAGCAACTCGCCGCCAAGATTCCAGGGACCGCCGTTTCGGCAACGAACGGTAGCCAAACGACAGACTCCCTGATGAAACAACTGAAACAGGCAGAGGCTCAACTCGATGAACAGGAGCGTCTACTCTCAGAAATCAGTCTACGCGCGAAATCGCGAATAGATAAGGAATGGGAAGGCTTCAAAAACAAATGCAACTATCTCGAGAAAGGTATGACGGAAGAGGAAATCAGGGCTATCATGGGGGCACCTCACGCCGTGAAAGCCTGGACTTGGGATGAATTTCGTCACTCTAATGGCTCGAGCAACCATGTAGAAGTTCACCACTTTTGGCGATACAACGGCCGTTCTATGGGATTGCGCCTTGCTTTTAGCAAGACTGGAATTCTGATCGAGAAGATATTCGAGTTCCCAGACGGGGGCCGTATATTTTGTGAACCACGCTGAGCAGGTCCGTATGCATGGAGCGACGAGCTGGTGCAGTAGAAGATTTTTCCACGCGCCATAGATGAGGGATTCAAGTCCAAGATTATGGCGAAGGACACGATGGGGGCCGGAGAAATGTACCGGGAATCTTTTCTTGGCCATAATTCCCATAGCAGCATGGAACCGCTGTCCCGTGGGAAAAGGAGGTTCGCCGCAGAAAAGTTGAATATTGCTCTCCTGATGTTCTGCTGATTTGGCCTGTGTGAGAGGCAATTGTCAAAGTCACGACCTGGCCCCTCCTAGGCTGGCCCCTGCTCGGGCTTTCTCTGCCTGTGTGGCCTTGGTCACCATTTTGCAATATTGACTTTGACGCAGTCGATAAAGCTTGAGAAGACTTTGGCCAGAGCAAGGCGAAATTGTATCTCTTTCGAATACGCCCGAAGCTTGCCTTCATCAAATGCTGCGCCGACGTAAGTTCCCCTGTTTGATAAAGCCATCCCCGAGGCAATCGTCAGGTGAGATGGATGGCTGTACTTGTGGTAAAAATCCTTGGCCTTTGCAAGGATTTTCAGCGCTTGATCATTCACGCCCAAGTTGGTTGCATTGCGCAACACATCACGTACGGCGTTGTTGGTCGAATACCTACCAGTCATGAACCGATCTAAAGTGTCAAGGTTCGAACCGGAGCAAAGGAGTGCGAGGGAGATAGACTCAACGACTTGCCGCATTAGGTTTCCCGCGGCCACGAGATGACCAGACACAAGTAGCTTTAGTGAAAGAATATGGAGTGTAGTGGCGCTAAAGACCAAAGCGGAAACATAGGCTCGCTTCTCGTTCCCCCTCAGGTCGCCGTCGAGGGCCTGCCAGTTGAGGAAAGCCTTTGCCATGGCGTTGGCAAATTCCTCGACATCTGAAGTGAAACGCTTCAAATACTCGGCACGCACTTCGAAGTTGTCGCTTGTCAACTCGGTCAAGATCACTCGTCGTGCTTCCTCGAAGGTCTTCACGTCATGAGCCTAACAATCCGTGTGTTTCTTTCTTGATCAGCTTGTCCAGCCCCTTTTTCGTCGTCGTCGATTGCGCCGGTCAGGCAGGTGACCTTAGAGGGCGTCTCTGAGGTCAGTAATGCGCGACGCAATTTTAGTTCCGGTGGCTTTGTGCATTGTGCGCAGGGTTCTTTGAACCGGCCATCTACAATCATTCCATCAGGGTCAAGCAGCGGTCTCTTTGAGGTTAGCGTCCTCGTTATCCAAAACCATTCGGGCCGAAGGAACTCAGGAAATCGTGTTCACGGGCGACTTGACGACCTTCCTCTTGAGTCTTGGCCTGTGGGCAACTCCGGGTGCGTACGACACGTTTCCTTCGGCATATGAAAACTTTTCAGTCCGGAAAGACCGATTGTACTCGGCTGAGTGAGCCTGCATCGCCTCGAGGAGGACCGCGAGGGCATCGACACGAGAGGGAAGTCTTGGCATTGGGTGACTTCCTGGGTGAAGAGGAAGGCGTGTGTCAACGGCAATACAATGCGATACAAGAAAAGGTTGAGGCAATCACTACACAAATAAGTATCCTAAAGCCTGATGTCTTGTCACCTTCTACTAACTTTGGTTTCGCGGTCGGGTCGAACAGGTCAAGCCATCTGTTAGGAGGCCCAAATCGAATTCGTGCAATGAGATTATACGGGAACTTAACGGAGTCAGTCCCTACACCGGCTGGGTTCTTTTTGTCTACCATTTGCTCTTGAAGGTCACGAATGAAACGTCCTTCAAATGATAACCAAGCGGCAATCAAACCACTCAATATTGCAGCAAGAACGAAGATCTTTTCTGAAACGGAATTGCAAAGATTCATAAAGAAATATTTTCATGGTTATGAAGCGAGACGGAACCTGAACTGTGCGCGTTCACCAAGTATGCCTATCCCTTTCATCCGCTCGCGTCTTTTAGTCTCCCCCAATCTGGCCCGTTGTGACTTGACGGGTGGCGCGGTAGGTTAGTCCTTCTCTCCTTCTGGTGGCCCCTGACTGCTTCCCTTTCTTCACTTTCTCTCTCTTTCGGCCAGCGTTCCATTTTAGGGCTAGGGCTGGGAGGCTCTCGGAGCGTGATCAGAGCGCCGTTGAACTTGACCTTTGCCCCTGGACGGGTGGCGCTGACCTGGAGTCCCTCCGCCCGCAGCGGGGTCCCTACACCGGGCGGGGTGCGAGGACGGAGGGACTCCAGGTCTGTGACAGGACCCGTCGTTGCGGGCGCGCGCTCTGTGGCTGCGAGCGGAGAGAGCCTCCCAGCCCTGGCCCGCCTTCCGCCTTACACCGGCCACTTCTCCTCGTTCCACGCCATCTCCCAAAACATCCACTCATAGCGTGAGCTGATGACGAAGGACTCCTCCATCCGCCGTTTTTCTTCTTTGCCGGCCGTCTTGGCCCACTGGTCTATTTTCTTACGCATCCATTGCTGGACCTCGGCGAATTCAGGCGAGGCGTAGAGCATGAGCCAGTCGCGATAGGGGTGATCCTGTTTCGGCGGGCCATGCTTTAAGAGGTGTTGCCCGACGACGCAGTAGATCCAGGCGCAGGGGAGGGCCACGACGGCAATCTCTGCTACCGAGCCTGTGAGGGCGACCGTGAGCATGTGCCTCGTATAGGCGTAGTTGGTCGGCGCCATGGGCACGGATGTCATTTCCTTTGCAGTCATTTCCCACCGTGACCCATATCCCTCGTGGAGGCTGCGTTCGACGACGATGGTATCTTCGGCGAGTTTCGTGAGGCGCAGGGCCGACTCTGAATCCGGCGCTCTCAGGGCCCCGGCAGAAAATACACGAGCGAGGTCGCTAAGAAACCTGGCGTCTTGCAGGATGTAGTACTTGAATTTTCGCTCCGGCAAGGTTCCCTTGCCCAACCCCACAACGAAGGGGTGGGTCAGTTGGGCATCCCAGATGGGTGTGGCGAGTTGTCTCAATCGATCCGTAAATGACATGGGGTTCTCTCCGTTAGACTTAAAACGTGAAACGATAAGATGAAAGATCTTAGATGATCAGAGGCGACGATTGTACCAGTCTGCCCGATGTGGGGCTCGGTCCTCTCACCTTTTATCTTTCACCTTTCACGTCGGTTGTCTGCTCAGGCCAGGGCCGCGGCATCCGATTGATGCCGTCGAGCGCAGCGACTTTATAACACTCCGCGAGGGTCGGGTAGTTGAAGACGGTGTCGATAAAATAGTCGATCTTGCCCTTGTATGCCATGACTGCCTGGCCGATATGAATGAGTTCTGTGGCCCCTTCTCCGATAATATGGACACCCAGAAGCAGACGGGTGTGGCGGTGAAACAGCAGCTTTAACATGCCGGTCTGATCGCCGATCAACTGTCCGCGGGCGATCTCCCGATAGTGGGCGATGCCGACTCCATAGGGAATCTCCGCCTTCGTCAATTCCTCCTCATTCCGCCCCACCATGGAAATTTCCGGGATAGCGTAGATGCCATAGGGGAGGAGTCCTGTGTCTGTTTGGTCTGGGTGGCCAAAGGCATGGCAGGCGGCATGGCGGCCTTGCTGCATGGAGGTGGAGGCTAAGGCGGGAAAGCCGATGACGTCGCCGGCGGCGTAAATATGGGGGATCGCCGTTTGGAAATTCTCGTTGACGACTATGCGGCCTCGTGAATCCGGTACAATGCCGATGGCTTCCAAGTTCAAATGTTTCGTGGCGCCGATGCGGCCGATGGCGTACATGAGCGTCGATGTCGTGATCGGCGGACGGTGCTTCAATGAGGCTGTGACTGTTCCATCCGTCTCCTTTCGGATCGCGATGGCTTCTTCATCATGGTAAATCGTGACGCCGATGTCTGCCATCTGCTGTTGCAGGGCGCCGACGATTTGGGCATCGACAAATTCCAACAAGCGCGGTTGCTTGTCGATCAACGTAACCGGTACGCCCATCATGGCCAAGATCGACGCGTACTCTGTGCCGATCACGCCGCCGCCGACAACGGTGATGGAGGCGGGAATGTGGTTCAACCGTAAGAAGCCGTCAGTATCGATGATGGTGTCTTCATCGAAGGGAATCTCGGTCGGCCGAGCCGGTTCGGTCCCCACGGCGATGATGATCGCGTGGGCCCGATGTTCATCGGATGCGCCTGCCTTTTCGATGAGGAGCCGATGGGGATCGAGGAAGCGGGCCATTCCGTAAATCAGATCGATCCGGTTGCGCGCCATCTGGTTCTGTACGATCTCGATCTCATTCTTGATGATGTGGTTGGTGCGGAAGGCGAGATCTTCGATCGTGATTGTGTTTTTCAGGCGATATTCGGCCCCGTACAGGGTCCGTTGCCGAAACCCTGAGAGATACAGGACTGCCTCGCGGAGGGATTTGCTGGGGATCGTCCCGGTGTTCGTGCAGACACCGCCGACCACTTCTTTGCGCTCGATGATGCCAACTTTTTTGCCGAGCTTGGCAGCCTGGACCGCAGCTTTTTGGCCGGCCGGCCCTGTCCCTATAACAAGAAGATCGTATTGCGCCATCTCTTCATTCTAAAGGAAGGCCGAGGTGAAGGCTAAGGATAAGGAGAAGCAAGCGGTCCCTCTCCTTATCCTCAACCTATGCACCTCAGCCGTTGGTTCGGTCTAGCTCGCAGTGATCAGGGACTTGGCCACGGCGAAGGCTTTATCCATGTCCGGCAGTTGGACCAACTCGGGGGTGACTTGCAGATAGCGTACGGTATTGTTGGCATCGACCACGATGATCGTTCGAGCCAGAATGTGGGGGCCCTTGATAAACAGTCCGTAGGCCTTTCCGAATTCAGCATCCTTATAGTCCGAGAGGAAGGTTACGTTATTGATGTGGGCTTCTTGGGCGAAGCGTTTTTGCGCAAAGGGGGTGTCGACGCTCACCGTCACCAGCTCAACCATCTTGTCGAGGCCTTTGTTCTTCTCGCTCAGATAGTGGGTTTGCTGTTCGCACACGGGGGTATCAAGAGAAGGGACCACACTGATGATCCGGACCTTGCCCTTGCCCTTTGTGTTGGTGATGGCCATCGGTGAAAGGTCCGTCTGTGTCAGGGTTGCCTCCCTGAGAGTATCGCCGACGTTGATACCGGTTCCCGATAGCACCAGTGGGTTACCCTGAAAGAGGACCGTGCGGCCCTCGCCGGCCACGGCGCTGCCGTCAGCGACGGAGTAGCTCTTGTAGAGAAAATTCCCTCCGCTAGAGCTGCCGGTGCCGGCGCATCCGGCAAACCCGATTGCCATGCAGAGTACGGCTCCAATGATCATTCGATATGCTGCTTTCATATTCTTTCCCCTCCATTGGTGAATCGATGATAACCAACATTATTTTGAGCGAAACAGCGTGAACTTGTGTTGCCAGGTAGGCTCAAGTTCGCTAACGCGCGGCGGTAGAATAGCATCTCTATCAGGGCCGAATAAAGGTGATGAGTTCATGGTTCACGAGATCCGGTCGTTCCCACTGTGGGATGTGTCCTGCCTTGAGGATACGAATGAAACGCGACGCCTTGATCGTCCGGTGAAGCTCTTCACCTACGGCGATTGGAAATACCCGATCTTCTTCCCCCCAGAGCACCAATGTCGGGTGAGTGATTTCATTGATCCGTGTGGCAAATCCGGACTCCCATATTGGAAGATTCTCCCTGACGGCCATTATAGGTTTGATGAGTCCTGGGCGTTGACGGTTGCGATTGGAGCGGTCGATGACGGCAGGTGTGAGGAGTGTCGGGTCGTGGACGATCTCTTGCAAGACGGATTCGGTCATCAGCCCGCCGAACAACATGTTGCCGAATGAAACGAGCCAGGCCGGCGCGCTGGTTTCTAGGGCGCGCCTGATCGATGGACTGGTGAGTTTCTCCATGACCTGTGACGGCAACCCGTCGATAAGCACAAGTTTGGAGACGTGTGAGGGGTATGTCAGCGCCATGCCGATGGCTAATCCTGCGCCCATGGAGTTGCCGACTAACGTGGCCTGCGGGACTTTCACCGCATCCATGAATCCGACGAAGAAGGCCAGCATCTGATCCGGACGGTACTCGATATCGGGTTTATCGGAGAGCCCTGCGCCAGGCAGGTCGAGCGTGATGACACGGAAGTGCTGGGACAGGGCATGTTGCTGATGTTCCCATTGCCACATCGACCCCCCGAAGCCGTGGATCAGGATGACCGGCGGACCGGTTCCCACATCCAGATAGGCGATCCTCTGGCCTTGGACTAAGACGGTCTGAATGGGCGTTCGCTCAAATGTCTCGAACTGCGCCGGGATGGAGGATGGTGAGGAGCAGGCGGTCATAAGATGACACAGTAGGACGAACGTGAGCAGCGCAGCGTAGGACTGTCTGCATGCGCGACTGAAAGCGCGAGAGACTAGCAGACTACTCGATCTGGATGATTGTTTCATCCGTCTTCACGTTGTCGCCTTCGCTCACCAGGATGGCGATGACTTTCCCGTCGATTGGAGCGGGAACTTGGCTCTCCATCTTCATGGCTTCGATGATCAAGAGGGGCGTCCCTGCTTTGACCATGGCATCGACTGCGACGAGCACTTTGACGACGCGGCCGGGCATGGGGGGGGCCACATCTCCCGGTTTGGATGGCCTGGGCCTTTTGCGTTTAGCGCCGGCGTCGGCATCGGGCGCCTCCGGTACGCCGGCAAGGATTTCCTGAATCGGCTCCAAAGAGACCTCTTCCAGCTTGTCGTTAACCCGAATGTAGTAGGGCTTGCGGCCATCGACCTTTCGTCCTGACCCAGACACCTGTACATGGTAAGTCTCGCCGTGGACTGTGACGTTGAATTCGGCAGGGGCTAGATGGAGTTCGGTTGCGGCAGCAGGCCCGCTGGGCAAGAAACTCTCCAGCGGCTCCAGCGTGAGGTCGCCTTTCTCGCGCGCTTCGAAGAAGTCTCGCGCAATTGTAGGGAATAGGGTAAACGAAAGCTGATCTTCTATTGTAGTGGCCAAGGCAGGCAAATTTTTCCTGGATGCCTCCAGCTCAGGCTCTAACCGATCGGCGGGCCTCGTCTTGATCGGATGGTCGTCCCCGATCGCGCGGGCCATGATGTCGCGATCAAGGGGGCCAGGCGCCCGTCCGTAGAGTCCGAGGAAGTAGTTCTTGGTTTCCGTGGTGATGACTTTGTACCGTTCGCCCGTCAGGACGTTGAGTGTCGCTTGAGTGCCGACGATTTGGCTGGTCGGAGTGACGAGCGGGGGATACCCCATTTCCTTTCGGACGCGAGGAACTTCATCGAGGACTTCTTTGATTCGATCGATCGCATTCTGTTCGGTCAGTTGGGCTGCGAGATTCGAGAGCATACCGCCGGGAATCTGTGAGGTGAGGATCTCGGCATCGACCCCGGTGAAGTCGCTTTCAAACTGCCGATACTTCCGCCGAACGTTGCGGAAGTGATCGGTGATCGGGAGGAACGACGCTGGATCGAGCCCCGTGTCGTACGGAGTGTTGCGCAACGAGGCCACCATCGTTTCCGTCGCAGGATGCGAGGTGCCTCCCGCCAGCGGGGAGATGGACGTATCCAGCATGTCCAGGCCGCCCAGGATTGCCATGAGGGAGGTCATTGAGGCCATCCCGGATGTGTAGTGCGAATGGAGGTGGATCGGAACCTTTACCGCTGCTTTGATCCGGCGGATGAGGTGATAGGCGTCGAGCGGCGCCAAGAGTCCGGCCATGTCTTTGATGCAGAGGGTGTCGGTTCCCAAATCCTCCAACTGTTTGGCCATGTCGACAAATCGGTCCACGCTATGGACGGGACTGACGGTATAGCTGATGGCGGCTTCGACATGTTTGCCGCAGGCTTTCACTTCCCGCATGGCTCGTTCGACGTTGCGGACATCGTTCAGCGCATCGAAAATGCGAAAGACATCGATACCATTGGCGGCGGATCGTTCGATGAACCGTTCCAGCACATCATCGGCATAATGCCGATAGCCGACTAGGTTCTGTCCGCGAAGCAGCATTTGGAGCTTGGTGTTGGGCATGGCGGCGCGCAATGCCCGGAGCCGTTCCCAGGGATCTTCCTTGAGGAAGCGGAGGCAGGTGTCGAACGTGGCCCCGCCCCAGACCTCAAGCGACCAATAGCCGATGGCGTCGAGCTTTTGGGCGATGGGCAGCATATCCTCCGTCCGCATGCGAGTGGCCAGGAGCGATTGATGGCCGTCGCGCAAGGCAACATCGGTAATGAGGATCGTCTTGCCCGCCGCCGGCTCGATCTCAAGAGAGGGCTTTTTCTTGCTGGGTTTTTTCTTCGGTTTTGCGGTCATTGGCTCACAGTAAGTTTGAACGTTACATGTTCACTGTTCAATCGATCCGGAGCATTCAACATTGAACATTCACCATTCATCATTGGGTTTTCAGAGCCCTTCGTAGGCGGCAATAGCGGCAGACAGTGCCAGCACCAGATCCTCCGGCTGCTCGACGTCGTCGTAGTCGAACAGTTCAGGGTGTGTTTCCAGGTAAGAGGTATCGAAACGGCCTGCCATGAAGTCCCGATCCTGCATAATCTTCATCATAAAGGGAATGGTCGTTTTCACTCCGCGCAAGACATATTCTTCAAGCGATCGCCTCATGCGGCTGACGGTTTCTTCCCAGGTGCGGCCTCGGACGGTGAGCTTGGCCAAGAGAGCGTCATAGTATGGGGGAACCGTGTAGTCCTTGTAGACCGCTCCGTCGATGCGAACCCCGATCCCGCCAGGTGAAAGATAGGCCGTGATCGTGCCGGTACAGGGCCGAAAGTTGTTCTTCGGATCTTCGGCATTGATGCGGCATTGGATGGCATGGCCTTGGAGGGTAACTTCCTGCTGTGTGATGTCGAGAGGCAAGCCGGCTGCAATGGCAATCTGATTGCGCACGATGTCGATGGCCGTGATCTGCTCGGTCACCGTATGTTCGACTTGCAGGCGAGGGTTCATTTCCATGAAGTAATAGTGGCCGTCTCGGTCGAGGAGGAACTCGACGGTGCCGGCATTGTCATAATCTACAGCTTTGGCAATGGCGATTGCGGCTTCGCCCATCTCGGCGCGAAGCGAGGGTGTGAGGATCAAGGATGGGGCGATTTCGATGAGTTTTTGATGTCGGCGTTGGATTGAGCAGTCGCGCTCCCCCAGATGAATGATATGGCCATGCCGGTCGGCCAAGATCTGGAATTCGATGTGATGCGGCTGCTCGATATACTTTTCAAGGAAAACAGTTCCGTCGCCAAAGGCAGCCTGGGCTTCCCGTGATGCAACCTCCATGTTTTCACGAAGTTCCATGTCCGAGCGTACGACTCGAAGGCCGCGCCCTCCACCACCGGCGCTGGCTTTGATCATGATGGGGTACCCGGTGTCTTTTGCGAAGGCCAGAGCATCCTTGATGTCTGTGATCCCTCCTTCTGTGCCGGGGACGATCGGGATGCCGACTCGTTTGGCCAACTCGCGGGCCTTGACCTTGCTCCCCATCAAGTCGATGGCTTGCGGTGACGGGCCGATAAAGGTAATACCTGACGTGTGGCAGAGTTGAGCGAATTGGGAGTTTTCTGAGAGAAAACCATAGCCTGGATGGATAGCATCGGCGCCGATCCGTAAGGCCAGAGTGACGATCTGCTGGCTATCCAGAAAGCCTTTGACCGGCCCAGGCCCGACCATGTAGGCCTCGTCCGCCTTCTTGACGTAGATTCCGGTCGAGTCGGCTTCGGAATAGATAGCAGCCGTCGCGATGCTCAATTCGCGGCAGGCGCGGATAATCCGCATGGCGATTTCGCCGCGATTGGCCACCAGGATTTTCTTGAACATACCTGTCCTGTCTACTCAGATCGTCCGCGATTCTGCGAGATATATCGGGCGAAAATGAGCGCGTAAGCTAGCATAGGATCAGGAGTCCTGTCGAGGGAATCAAGGGGGAAACAGGCCGGTTTTTCGGGGAGTCGAACCTACTTAGACTTAATCAAGACGGGTTTTGACTGGGCACTTCCTCCACCTGCCACGATGATGACGAACGACATTCCCGCTTTGGCATCAGGCACCGTGGCTTCAATCGCCGAGTCGCTCATGAACTTGAACGCCACGGGTAGGTGTGAGGCCGCGCTGAAGGTTACAGTATGAAAGCATTCCTTTGTCCCGAAATTCTCACCGGTGATGACGACCTTATCGCCTGGCTTTGCTTCGTCTGGTTCAATCTTAGCGATCCGCGGGCGTTTGCTCCGGTCGCAGACAGGATCTCGTTCGACTTTGGCGGCATCAAACCCCTTGATCGATTCAGTGCCATAGAGTGTGAATCCTGCGCCGTCAACCATTGCACCTGGTTCCTCCGCATGGGAGAGGGGCATGAGTCCTATTGATCCAATGAGTCCCAGCACCATAAGTCTCAACGGTGGCCATGTCAGCATAGCTGCCTCCTTCAATGACAACGGAGTACGATCACTTCTCTTTGAGTGGAATATAGACCTCGCCAATCAGCTGTTGGCCGGCTGGAGATAGTGCGAATTGGGTGAATGCCTCAGTCAGGGGGTGAGGCTCCCTTTTGGACAAGAGAAGTATGGGACGTCGGAGCGGATAGCGCCCGTCCTTGACGGTAGGGCCTTCCGGTTCGATCTTGTCGATAGGCAAGAGTTTGACGGGAACACCGCTTGAGACGACGGACAAGCCCTGGCTTAGCGACAGGTAAGCGACGGCCGACAGGGGGGGCAAGGTTCCCACGACCGTCTTTACGACCTGTTCATCGGATCCAATCACCTTCGCAGCCCCGATGATCTTACCGGTAATGCCGAGCTGCGATTCAAACGTATCGCGGATATTTTGGTTGCGAGGCCGGTCTATGACCAGTATTTTGGTTTCCAGCCCGCCGAGTTCCGACCAGTGCGTGATTTTTCCAGAGAAGATATCGGCCACTTGTTGTTTGGTGATTTCTTTCATGAAGTTGGAGAGATGCACGAGGACGCCGATCCCATCCCATGCGATAGGGGTTGCCGAGAGTCCTGTCGATTCAGTTCCGGTCACGGCGATGTGGGCCTGGCCGGCTTTAACCATCTCAACCGGTTGTGAGTTATCCTCCCAAACGATGTCGAGGTAGGCCTTGGGGTTAGCTTTTTCAAATGCCCTGGCAAGGGGCTCGATGATTGTCAACTCTGGTCCGTTGCCGACGATGGTCAGGTTGCCGGCCACATCTGCAAGCGCGATGTAGGCATTGAGACAAATGAACAGAAGGCTGAGACCAAGTGAGCGCAGGCACCGCGAGGTCATGCGGTCTCCGTGCGGTAGGGGTGGAGGTTGAGAAGAGGACGACGCACCTTGGCATGCCGTCACTGGTTGGTTCAATTTTCTGACGTGCTGCCGGTAGAAGGTCCGGAAGGCGGCGCCTGGTCGGCGGCGGCGCGTTTACCCATCAGCGGAGGAAGTTTTGCGAATTTGTCCATCCGCTCATCCAGCATACTGTAGGCCTTTATCTCAGCAAAGCCGGGCTTGCGGGTTCCCTTCACTTGCGTCGTGGAGGCGGAGAGCAACCGTATCGCGCTCTGGGCATGGCAATGAGGACATTCGGTGTCTTCCACTCTGGCATGGACGGACTGAGTGGCTTCAAAGGGCTTCTCGCATTGCCCACAACGATATTCATAAATCGGCATGGTTGGTCTCCTCTAAGCCGGGTAAACATCGCACAGTGAGAAAGAATACGCTCTTGACCGGTCGTTGAGCTTTGCCTTATTCTACACACCTTGCGTATTGGACTTCTAGTAGCTTTGCAGGTGAAACCCTGGCGTGCTTATATAGTTTTCTCAGCCTGTTAGAGGAGGATTTCGATGCCCCTGTTGATTCGGAAGTACAAGAGTGTCAGTGGAATGATGCAGGAAGAGCGGATCGACGACCCTGATCGGATCGAGCGGTATATGAGGCTCTTCGAGAAGGACGACATCAAGAAGCTTGAGACGGGCGTCAAGGTGTTTATCGAGAAGGATGAGTGGCAACTCCTCCCCTAACCCAGTGAGGGGTATGGGGTGAGGAGTGAAAGGTTGCCACTCCTTTGTTTCCCCCCCTCACTCCTGACTCATCACCCCGCACTGTTCCCATAATGAGCTACTGGATTCACATCGCGCGTTCGATCGATCGGGTGACGCTCCACAAGGAGCGCTGTTCCGAGGTGCCGTCTACGTCGATCGGTTCGTCGAGCGATTTCTGGGAGGGTGGATGGTTCGATTACCCGGACAAGGAACGGGCGTTAGCGGCGATGGAACAGGCCGGCACGACTGAGCAACGCCGTTGCCAGCTGTGCAAAGCCTGAAAATGCGAAGTTCTGAGTTCTGGGTTCTGAGTGCTGAATTGAGGGTAGCTCGGTTGCTTCGGTTTTTCCCGAATACTCAGAACTCAGGACTCAGCACTCAACTCTCAGCTCTTCTTTGACTCCATGCCTCGATTAGCTCTCCTGCTGACAACTTTCATCTGGGGCGCGACGTTTCCTGCTACGAAAGCAGTGTTGCAGCAGATTCCGCCCTTCTCGTTTCTGTTTCTCCGATTTTTCCTGGGAGCGTTGCTGGTTGGGGCGGGGTATCTGCTCTGGAGGCTTCGATTACACCGCGAGCCGGCAGTCTTGCGCGCGAGCGCAATCGCGACCTGCTGGCTCTTTCTCGGCTACGTCCTCCAAACAGTCGGACTGAACTATACCACCGCGTCTAATTCTGCTTTTATCACCGCCCTGTATGTCGTGATCGTACCGTTAATCCTGCGCCGATTCGAGCGGCGTGTATGGTTGGCCACCGGGATTGCCATGGTGGGGCTCTGGTTGCTGGTAAAGCCGAGCGCATCTGGGAATCTTGGCGATGTGTTGACGCTTGGCTGTGCAGTGGCGTTTGCTGCGCACATTGCTTGTCTGGAACGGTTTACCCGTGAAGTCGACCCGCCGTCCTTATTCGCCTGGCAGATGATGGCCTCGGTCGTTTTACTGTTTCCTACGATGCTGATTGAGCAGGCGCCGGCTGAGGCCTTTGCGCCTACGGTCCTGTTGCTGGTCGGGCTTGGGGTGACGGGAGGACTCGCGACTGGGGCCTTTGCCGTTCAAATGTGGGTGCAACGTATTGTGCCGGCGCAGCAGGTGGCATTGATCTTTGCATCGGAGCCGGCCTACGCTGCCTGGCTTTCCTGGTATGTGCTGGGCGAAACGTTGGATACTCAGGGGTGGGTTGGGAGTGGGCTGATCTTGTTGGCGGTGGTAGTGGGTTCAATCGGGAGCGGGTCTCAGTCGCCACAGCCCGTGGCCAGTAGGGGCCAGCCGCTCTAAGCGGAGCTAGTCCCACCCCTCTTCGCCCCACTCGCTTGTCACGAGACATTCCGCCTCTTGGAGACGAAACGGTATGCATAGCTTGGGCTAAATCATTATAGAGGAGCTATATGGCACAAAAGTTTGCCAATGGACGCTGGGTGCAAGAAGGGTTTCTGGATAATCGGGTCGACGGAACGATCGTGGGTCGAATTGTGTTTGCGGTGATCGGCCCGATTGACTTGTATTTACAGGGAAATTTCAAACCGGATATTGCCGGACAGGTGATTCAGTTTCGGAATCCACGCTTTGAGGACGAAGATCTTGCCGGGCAGATTATTAGTGACATGGAAAATCCTCAGATTGGGACTGTGAATCTGATCTCATTCGACCCCCACCCGAACCTCATTCCTCACCCCTATATCGAATGGTTTTCGGCGAGGAAGAATCATTACCGCATTGAATTGGAACCCACTGATGCTTGGCTTGTTCCCCCATCAGAGCTGAAGGAGATCGATGGGATGAGTCGAGCCATCCGTGAAGCGCTTGTCGGAAGGGTAGCCGAGCACCCAGCCCAGGAGCCCACAGATTGGGTATAGATGTTGGGCAGCAAGCGTTACCCCGACACAAGCTGGTCGTATTTTCGTGTTATAAAATAACGGGTTAGCTGAGCAAGACTGTCTCAATCTCGGTATGGTCGGTATGATCCTGAGATTGCATGCCTGTCAATCGTCTCGTGCGTTGCTGGATCCAGATATCGCTAGGAGGCAGTCGAAGGGGGTAGGCCAGCCCTGGGTCCAACTTACCCCAGTTTGAGGGAAGGGGGTGAACAACCCCTGTGGAAGCTTGATTGAGGCCAAGATTCAGAGCACCTGAGGCTGTTTCCATGGCATCAGAAGAGAACAATGCGGAGGGCCGGTTATCTCCAACCAACTGAATTCTTACGTGGGAGAGGCCCCCTTCCATCATGCCTAAGCGGGTCGCTGCGCCACGTGAGAGGTCTAGAATTCGGTTATTGACGTAAGGGCCTCGATCGGTAATTTGAACACGGAGGTGTTTCCCATTCGCTAAATTCACTACCCGGACCACGCTTCCGAGCGGGAGTGTCCGATGGGCTGCGGTCATTGCCTCCATATCGAACAGTTTACCGTTGGCAGCCTGTTTGCCATGGAAGGATCCCCCATACCAGGAAGCCACCCCACGGTCTTCAATCCCTACGTCCAACTGAGATGCTCCCTTGGGAACCCAGGAACAGCCGCTTGCGAGCATCCCAAGACTTAGGCCTACCGCCCATAACAATCGCCGCCTGTTTTGACCGGATCGGCTGATCATTATTTGCCTCTTGCTCCTGGTTAACCCACTCGTCATCGGGATCCTGTCGCTGTCTTCTGTTACAGTACGATCCAACGGATAGTCGTACAATACCGATACCGTAGCCCCTACCCCCCCTACTTTAGGGTGAAGGCAATACGAGAAACTGATAGAGCGCCGGTAGGCTGAGCATCAAAGAGGGTTGTCAGAACCTCTTGCTCGTGCGACCGAAGATTTTGCATAACTATCACCATTAAAGATTTCGACAAGCTCAAAGTTGGGACAAGCTTTGGTGGGGGCATTTATAGAAGAAATTCATTGGGCCAGTCAACAGAACTTTTCTGGCAGGAACAAGTTGATGACGTTAGGCTTGGAGTTGGGAGACAGGCTTAAGAAAGTGCCGGACTTAAACCAATAACGCATTGATATTACTGTACTTTTAGCAAAAATGTGAATCCGCTACCAAACGTGAATGATTTGGGCAAATACTCCATCACGCTGTTTGATATAGGTTAGCCGCACTGGTTCACCCTCTTTAATGGTCTTCAGTGCGATCCGGTTCCCTTTTCGGTCTATCCTTGTCTGAGCCGTCACTTTGGCTCCTACGGTCATATCGTCATGTTTGCTCAAGGGGGTCTTGACGACGATCATATGGGGAGCCTGAATCACGTTCACTGCCACGACCTGACCCTGGACCCGGTAGGTTCGCGCACTGGCTGCCTCGCTATCAGGTGGAATAGAGCTCAGGCCTATTGATACAAAGATTGCGAACAAGACCGCTCTCGCTTGACGCACCGTCGGCACTGATCGATCCCTCCAGGCAGGCCAGTTGCGCGCGGACTCTAGCAGGAAGAATAAAAGGTGTAAAGTTACTGACGGCTGGACCCCGATATTGACTGCCCTAATCCGACTGAGTAATATGCCCAGGTGTTGCTCGGAGGGCGTAACAACCGACCCGCCGGCGGTACTCCCCAACTCAATTAATCCAAATCACCACATATGATTGAAGTCCAGCAGATCACGAAGCGGTATGGACAACATACTGCCCTCGATCGCATCAGTTTTTCCGTTGCCAAGGGCGAAGTCTTGGCATTCTTGGGGCCGAATGGGGCAGGTAAGACCACCACTATGCGTATTCTGACCTGCTTCATGCCTGCTACCGAAGGCACTGCAAGGGTGGCAGGGTTCGATTGCGCGGAGCAGCCGCTCGAAGTGAAACGTCGGATCGGCTACTTGCCTGAAACTCCGCCGGTTTACCAGGAGTTGACGGTCACGGAGTATCTTCAGTTTGTGGGCCGTCTTCGTGGCTTGAGTGGGAAAGTCCTTACCGCGTCCATACATCGTGAAGTCGAGCGGCTTGGACTTGGGACAGTACAACGTCGGCTCATCGGGAATCTGTCACGTGGATATCGTCAGCGCGTCGGCCTGGCCCAAGCGTTGCTGCACGATCCTCCGATCTTAATCCTGGATGAACCGACCGTCGGCCTCGATCCGAAACAAATTATCGAGATCCGAGAGTTGATCAAGAACCTAGCCGGGTCCCATTCCGTCATCCTGAGCACTCACATTCTTCCTGAGGCGACCGCCGTGTGTCAGCGTGTCGTGATTATCAGCGGGGGGCGTATCGTGGCCGAAGATACCCCCGATCAACTCTCCGCGCGCCTGCGTCAGTCTGAAAAGATCTCACTGATCCTCAAAGCCCCAGCCGCTGATACCCTTAGCCGATTGAAGTCGGTGCAGGGGGTTCAGAATGTCTTCTCTGGAGGCGACTCCGGCGCCTTTCTCCTGGAATGCGAACTTGGCCGAGATGTGCGGGAAGAGGTGGCCCGGGTGGCTGTGACCAATGGGTGGGGATTACTTGAATTGAAAGCCATTTCGATGACGTTGGAAGACGTGTTTCTCCAACTGACTAGGCATGAGGAAGGCCTCACGCCCGATGCCGTTTCCGCCTCAGTAGAATCTGCAGGCCAGCCGGTATGACACCAGTCCAAGCCATCATCGCAAAGGAGTTGCGCTCATACTTCGTCTCGCCAGTGGTCTATGTCGTCGGATCCGTGTTTCTCTTGATTGCGGGCCTGCTCGGTTATCTCTACGTCGTCTTTGCTGGGGCCCAGGCGATTCAACTGATGCAGATGCAGGGGAGCGCCCAGTTGAACCTGAACGATCTGGTCTTCAGGAATCTGTTTGCCAGCATGAGGTTTATCCTCCTGATCGTCCTGCCGATTTTGACGATGCGCCTCTTTGCAGAAGAGCGAAAGCTCCGCACCTTTGAATTCTTGCTGACCTCCCCGATCGGCATCAACGAGATTGTGGCAGGCAAGTTTATGAGCGTATTCCTTGTGTTTTTGAGCTTACTCGGACTCACCGGCCTAATGCCGCTTATGCTCGCGCTCTTCAGCGACTTCGATTGGTATCCCGTGCTGACCGGTTACCTCGGGCTTGTCTTACTCGGCGCCCTTTTCCTCTCCGTCGGCGTACTGGCTTCGGCGTTGACTGAAAATCAAATCGTTGCGGCCTTTGTGAGTATTGGTCTGTTATTGGTCCTGTGGCTCCTTTCTGGCTTGGGGTCTCTCCTCGGAGATACGGCCATCGGGCAGGCGGTCTCATACCTGTCGTTCATGGAGCATTTTGACCATTTGGTGCGTGGCCTGATCGATACGAAAGACCTTGTTTACTTTGTCAGCAGTCTGGCATTGATGCTCTTTTTATCTCACCGAGTCGTGGACTCGGCACGGTGGAAATGAACCTCAAGACCGTTCCGCTCGGTGTCATCGGAGTGCTGTCGGCGGTGGCCGGAGCAATCGGCTACAGCCTTGTCCCGGAGAAACTCTGGATCGCCACGCTTCTAGAAGTATCGGCGCTCCTCTGTCTAATCACTTTTAGTATCGTCCACTTCAGCGGGCTTAAGGCCTTCACGACCCGCCGCTCCACTCGCCTAGGGGCGAACAGCATCATGATGATCCTGCTCTTTGTCGCGATTCTCGCGATCGTCAACTTTTTGGCTGCCCGCCACTCTATTCGATGGGATCTGTCCGAGAACCAAAACTTCTCCCTTGCTCCACAAACGTATCGTGTGATCAGGAGCCTTCCACGCGAGGTGAGCGTCACGGTCTTCACCAGAGAAAAAGATCCAGGCTATCAAGCCTATAAGGAACGGCTCGACAGTTATCGGCAGGCCAGTTCGAAGATTTCCGTGGAGTTTGTCGACCCGGAACGGCAGCCGAAAATTGCTCAACAGTACGGTATTTCACGAACCGATACCGCTGTGTTCGAGAGTGCCGGTCAAACTGTCAGGGTCAATGCTCCCTCGGAAGTGGAGCTGACCGGGGCGTTGATCCGTGTGTCCCAGGACAGCAAAAAGCGAGTACTGTTTCTGGAAGGGCATGGGGAGCCGAGTCTCGACGATCGGGAGAGAACCGGTTTGTTCGCTGCTCGAGAAATCTTGATCAAGCAGGGTTACGAGGTCGGCACGGTCAGCTTGCTCAAAGAGGAGGCAGTGCCGGATCGTACGGCCATTCTCATCGTGGCTGGCCCTCGCCGGCCGGTGACCGCTGAGGAGCAGGAACGAATATACACCTATGTGGAGAAGGGGGGCCATCTATTACTGTTCATCGACCCGGACACGCAGGCCGATCTGAATCCTCTGCTCAAGCGGTGGGGGTTGGGAGTCGGCCCTGGGGCTCTTGTCGATTTGCAAGATCGATTGGCCCAAGGCGATCTGACCTCCCTGCTGGTCCGTACGTTTACTGAACATGAAATAACATCAGATCTCTCCGCCGCCGTACTGTTCCCTCTTGCTCGGCATATTACCTTTGACGAACAGGTCGGCAGTGCATGGGATTACGTGCCGCTTGCCCGAACGTCACCGAATAGCTGGGCAGAAACCGACATGAAGGGCCGCGTCGTCAACCTTGATGAAAAGGAAGACATCAAAGGCCCCCTTCCGATGGCCGCAGCCCTTTCGCCAAAGGTCGCGCCGGAAGAGGGCAAGCCCCGGCCTGCGATTGTGGTCATCGGCAATTCAACCTTTGCGACCAATGCCTACGTGAATTTCCCAGGCAACAGCGACTTTTTTCTCCACTCGACCGCCTGGTTGGCCGAAGAGCGGAATATCATGGCGATTGTCCCGAAAGATTCCGCGTTGCGGCCCTTTACTCCCAATCCGCTGGAAGAACGAGCGCTGCTTTATCTGCAAGTGATTCTCTTGCCGGCCACCATGCTGTTTTCCGGGATCATGGTGTGGCGAAAGCGCCGGCGCCTCTGACAGAATGCTGAAAAATCCCGCCAGCAGCAGAAGACCGTTATTTGGTTTGTCTCGTTTGTTTAGTTAAACCAGACAGACCAGATGAACCAGATAAACAAAACAAACCTGTTTGAACATCCTGGGGCTATTTTATATCGGCACCGTTATGTAATATTTCAACGGTGTGTTGTGAGCAAACTGAGTTTTTCAGAAGCCTGCTAGTCCGATGCGTTATTGGCCCACAATCGTCATGGCGGTCGTACTGATTGGGCTCAGTCTCTATCTCTATGCCGTCGAGCTTCCACAGAAAGAATCGCACGAGCGGCAAGACCTAGACGATAAGAAAGTGCTGTTGTTCGACCAGGAAGCGCTCTCCGGGCTCACGATCAAATCCGATCAGCAGCAACTCGTGTTTGCCCGTACGGCTGAAAAAGGCTGGGTATTGACCTCGCCGCTCAAAACCGATGCGGATCAGCGGGAGGTGCAGAATCTCATCCGGGCGTTGGTTACCGGCAACGTGACCCGTGTAGTCGAGGACCTGCAGGCCAATCTGGCCCCATTTGGACTCGATAAGCCGGTCACAACCATCACCGTGACAGCCGGCGCTGCACAGGAGACCTTCTCAATCGGAGACAGCGGCCCCCTTTCATCCACGCTCTATGTCCTTCGTGGATCGGATCGCAAGGTGCTCCTGACCAATCTGGAGCCCAAAGACTTCGTGAATAAGACCTTGATGACCTATCGACGCAAGGATCTCCTGCAAATGTCACCGAGCGATGTCGAACGTGTCCGTCTCACCTATCCAACTACTGAAATTGTCCTCTATCAGGGACAGGAAAAACCTAAGAGCAAGTGGAAAATTCGTTACCCTATTGAAGCCGAAGCCGATCAAACGGAAGTACGGGCTCTGCTGTTCAGGCTTGAGGATCTCAAAGCGATGGGCATCATCGATCCGGGACCGGAACGCGACGTCCTGGCCCTAACACTCACCGCCCCCAAAGTGAAAGTCACGATCCATACAGCCGATAGAGACCAGACAATCAAGCTCTACCAACCTGATCCGGCCAGCGGCGAAGCCTTTGCAGAAATCAGCCCTATCGGCCCGCTCTATCGCGTGAATCCCACCACGATTAGAGATCTGACCAAGGAACTCTTTACGTTTCAAGACAAGCGGTTGCTCGGCATCGATTATACCGACATCGCGATGCTCTCCGTTAAAACACCGACTGAACAATATGTGCTGATCAATGAGCAGAATGAGTGGGTGTTGGAGGATCGACCGACTGAGAAATTGGATCAACAGGCCATCGACTTATTTATGAGCCGTGTCGCCAATATCCCTGCTGAGGAGCGTGTGGTCAAACAGGCGGGACCGTTGGCGCCCTATGGCCTCGTGACACCAGCAGCAGAGTTTATCGCCACGGGAAGGAATGGGAAGATTGCTGGTAAGCTCTCAATCGGCAGCCATGCCAACGGATTGGCCTATGCGATGGGGCAACGGATTCCAGGTGTGTTTCAGATTCGCGCCGATCTGCTCACCCAGATCCCAGCCAAGAAAGACCTCCTGGCTTTGCAAACGGAAAAGGCGTCGGCTGGGCGCTAGCCCTACGGTGAAGAGGTCTGCCACGGCGCTCTGAAGCGCTGTGAACGGCGAGAGGAAGGATTGCCGGGCGGCCTTTTCTTATCACCTTACCGGATGCCGTTCTATTCCTCCGCGTTTCTCCTCTCAAGTTTCCGGCGGCCAGACCGATACAAACTGAGAGGATCGTCGTCTCGATATGGATAGGACGGTCGACTCAGGCAGCCCGGTATCGGCCCAAGCTCGGAGGTCTTCATGGACATGCAGACAGAGGCGCGCCCAACCCTCGGTAAAACGATTTTGATTGTCGATGACGATCCATCAATGCGGCTGATCTGCGTCAAGACACTCCGCGCGAAGGGGTATACAGTCATTGAGGCGGAAGGCAGCTCGGAGGCGTTGAAAGCCTTGGCGACGCACCGAGGGCCAATCGACCTGCTGCTGACCGATCTCATGCTGCCCCCACCAAGCCTTCAACTTACTGCAACCGAAAATCCGTATCCCCGTGTTCATGGCCATGATGTCATTCAACGCACCCTCGCAATGGGGCAGGCCTCCAGGGTGATCTTAATGTCGAGCTTGCCGTACCATGAGCGCAAGGCGTACCAACCGTCCATCGAGCACCTGCCGTTCCTCCAGAAGCCATTCTCTGTCGAAACTTTGATGCAGGTAGTGGATGAAGTGCTCGCAGCGGCGCCGCTTTCCCCCGGCGACTCCTTGACCAAGCCGACCGCCAAACAGGATGTTCGGTGGTTTGGCTAATGTCTCTCTCCAAGGCCTGTGATTCATGATCCATCCGGTCCCCGATACATTCTCCCCGCGGCATCGTTAGCCCGCATTATTCATGACAGTTCGTCGCGAAATCGCTGAGCCGCGTCGCGAGAGCGGTGCGCGGAGCTCCGAGAACCCCAGGCGTACTCGTGCAGTACGTTGAGGGTTCGAGGGCCGAGCCCGCCGCCCGAAGGCTCGTCGTAGCAGCGGATCGGCGATTGCCGCAGAAGTGTTCATGAATAATGCGGGTTAGAGGATGAAGGTTATGACCGCACTTCCTTAATTCACTCCTAGTTCATGCCTTGCGCCGAGTGACGCGCTCTCTTAGAATAAGTGGACTCCGATGCGGCAATGACGGTAAGAGATCGATTCGCTAAAGAGGGAATTTGAAACGTGACCAAGAAAGATCAGGAACCAAGGAGAGGAAGCGAGTGAGGCGTAGAATGGCGGCATTCATGGTTTGGCTGCTTCTTGCTCTATCGGCTCCAGTCGGCTCGGCTATGGCGACGGGGGTGACATTACATATTCCTCCGGTGTTTCAAGAGCGTCCGAGTTGGAGCTGGGCGGCCGTTGGAGAGATGGTCTTCAAATACTATTACGTGCCTGCCGTCCATCGGATCGACTATCAGTGTGGAATTGTGCAGGAACAGAAGCTGTGCATGGGGACACCGAATTGTACCGACTGCGATCTCCCGGCAGGCGATGCCACCTCCATGTTTCGGCTCCTTGAGCAGTATCCTGGAATGGCCTCAAAGAGCAGTAAGGCAGGACCTATCGCGCTGACAGCTCAATTAAAGGGCGGAAGTCTATCCGAAGCAGAAGTGAAAAAAGAGATCGATGAAGGCCGCCCTATCATTGCGGAGGTCGCTCCGTCCGGGTTCAAGATCAATGGAATCTCTCACCATATGGCACTTATCGTAGGCTATAACGATAGTTCCGGCAATCTGATGTTGACCGTGAACGATCCGTTCCCCTTCGAAGACGACCGCTTCCTCTGGATCGCGAACCCCTATCAGCCAAACATGGATATGTCGGGAGAAAACACCGGCCAATATGAAATTAGTTTTGAACGATTTCGCTCAAAGATAAAGTGGAAGCAGACGATGTATCGGATTAGCTGCACCGGCCATGATTGTCCGTCAGACAGCCATCAGGTTGCAGATGGCGCCGTTGCGAAAGACGATAGCGAAGCGCTTCAAGCCGTCCTAATGGCATCCTCCGGAGAGTTCAAAGCATTACGCACGGGACACAAAGCTGTCGATGGGACAGGGACAACATGGAGGTCCACAGTTTCATTTGCCGACGCTAAGCAATGTCTGGTACGGGACAAGGACGATTCCGATGGAGCGAGATGGAGTTGTCTGTTCAAATTTTCAGACAGATCGGAGGCCGATAACGCGGCGGAAGATATCGTGAAGCGATTGCATAAGAGTCTGCCGAATGGTTGGGTCGGAACGGATCTCAACGTGGACTCGGACTCAGAGTTGTACACCAAGACAGACAAGTTTTCTGCTACGAAACCAGGAACGGATACAGCGATCAGCCTCTATTTCATCGATGTCAAAAAGAGTGGGCGGGTTTCCATGTATCTATCCGTTCAATCTCCACTTCCAATCCACCCGTAAGTACGTTAAATTCAAGCCACGCCCCCGTAGCTCAGTTGGATAGAGCAGCGGTTTCCTAAACCGTTTGTCGTACGTTCAATTCGTATCGGGGGCACCAATTCACACCGCACACCCTCATACCCGCTTCAATTATCGTCCATAAGAGCTGCAATTTTTCTTCAGTCGGCATAAAGCGTTCCTGTCTGCTTTCCCATGTTTTCTTGCCACGTTGTGGAGGCTGGGCTAGACTTTCCCCACATCTATGGCACGAGCAAAAATAACAGAACAGCCCCGCGTGCGCTCCAAAGCTGCCACTGCTGCCGCGATTGAGGAACTTACGCGTGGCGCAAGTGACCTCAAGGAGTTTCTCTCGCAGGTGGAGGATCTTGGCCGGGAAGGCTTTCCCTATCTCGATGCCGCCAGGGCCAGAACCGAGTTGCAGTTCCGAGAATGCATTCGCCGCACGTTTGGTGAAAAATCACCGGAGTTCCAAGCGCATCGCCAGCACAGACTGCTCATGGGCAGCCCTGAGGAGACGCGGCAGAGTATCGCCCTGATCAAGTCACTGATTGCCATACTGGACCAGAAAAAGCTTGAGTTGCAGGGAGGCCCACCGCCACAACCGATTCCAGCAACAGCCCCTGCCCCGTCGATACCGGCTCCCCCACAGTTGACCTTAGTGCCGGCATCGATCTCGACAATTCAGATGACCATGATGCAAACGGGACCGATAGTACCACCGCCGGTGGCCGTTGCCTCGACGGCGAATATCGGTTTAGCTCCAGTCGCTGCAGCGCCCAGCTCACCTCCGGTCCCCCAGCTGCCCCAGGCCCCTTCACCCAAGCCGGAGATGCTGAGCCCAGCTAGCCAGAAGCCTGTGCCATTGCCGATTCCACCAGCTGCGGCTGTAATTGCGGTACCGCCTGCGCCTCCGCAACCGGCGGCGCACGTCTCTCCTGAACCTCAGCCACTGTTAACAGCGGCGACGCAGCCTGCGCAGGCAGACGTGTCTCAGGCAGATATGCCGCCGCAGCAACCGCGGCCTGAACCTGAACCTATTGTGCCTCCAATTTCCTCTGTCAGCCCGCAGCCTAAGATCCAGGAAGCGTCTCCTGCCCCGACGTCTCCGCAGTCGTCACCTGCGATGCCGGTCGCTGCTTCCGTTCCACAGGAGCCCGCACAGCAGTCGTCTCAAGCCGTATCGGACTCGATCGAGCGAGTGAAGACCCTTTGTTGTCGCTTCCACTCAGTCGCCCGGCAGTTGCGGCTCCGTGGGGAATATCGAGCTACGTTGACTGTGGAAGACGAGGTCGATGCGCAAGATCTGCTGCATGCGCTGTTGCGGACTCAATTCGATAATATCGAGATCGATGAATGGATACCGAATTATTCAAACGGAGCCTCGCGCACGACACTGTTGCTCAACGATAGCCGCCTAGCGGTGATCGTCAAGAAGACACGCTCAGGTCTCAATGCCAAGGACATCACTGAACAGCTCAAGGTTGACGCGGCGCGATATCGATACCATGGACGTTGCACGACACTCTTGTGCTTTATGTACGACCCTGATGGCCGTATCGGAAACCCGCAAGGCCTTGAGACGAGTTTGACGAGCGTAAGCGACTCCTTTGTTGTCGAAGTTCTTGTCGCTCCGAAATAATCAAGAGGTGATAAATGAAGAAGCCGAAATCAGCTGCCCCTGCGCGCACGACACTGTCTCTGGGCACTTCCGCGATGAAAGAGTCAGCAATCCCCCGCGAGGTTAGCCCACGTTCTCCTATTTCTTTAGTGCCGAGCACGATTCACGGGCCGGTCGATGGCGGAAGAGTCGTCTCGGATCGTGCCTACGTGTTCATCAATGTACTGCCGGGCCGGACAAGCGATGTGGCTCGGGCTTTGTGCGGAATCAAACAAATTAAGACTATCGATCCCTGCTGGGGAAAGCCGGATATTATCGTAGTGGTGGAAGTGTCGGATCAGGATGCGATGACTCAGTTAGTGCTGAGCAGGATTCATGAGATTGACGGCGTTTCTCAGACCGAAACCCATCTTGTCTATCGCTTGAAGACTGGTGTCGCCAAGTAACCTGCCTGCATTGTGAGGCTAGCCTCAGTTCCTCGTCGTCTGAACCGGGCTGTGGGCTTCGACAGAATATGCAATGCTAGGGTGAAGAGGGAATCTGTTTTTCCTATTCGACTTCTCCGCTGTCAGCATCATCGCCAAGGTCCAACCCAAACCGGTCAGCCATCCGATAGAGCGTGCGCCGGTCGATACCGAGGATCTTTGAGGCTTTGACTTTATTTCCCTTGGTTTCCTTCAGTACACGGACGAGATGGCGCTTTTCGATCTCCTCAAGTGTCAGCCCACCCTCATCGCTCTGCTCGATTGATCGGACGCTGTCTTTCGCAGGCAGCTCTGTCCGATGCAACGATGCAGGCAGATCGTCCGGTGTGAGGAGGGGACCGTGACTCAACGAGACCGCCCGCTCGATGGCGTTTTCCAACTCGCGCACGTTGCCGGGCCACTGGTATTGCATCAACAGCGCCATCGTCTCCGGCAGCACCCCGCGCACCGCATGGGCGGCTCCCGCCGCGCATTTCTGTAAGAAGTGATGCACCAACATTGGAATATCCTCCCGCCGCTCCACGAGGGACGGCAAGGTGATATGCACGACATTGAGCCGATAAAATAGATCGTCCCGAAACTTTCCCTCTTTGACAAGCTGCTCGAGATCCCGATTAGTTGCCGCAACAATACGGACATCGACCTTCGTCGATATTGTGCTGCCGACACGGCGAACTTCATGATCCTGCATGACGCGCAACAATTTTACTTGTAGCGCCTGGCCGGTCTCGCCGATTTCGTCGAGAAAGAGTGTGCCCCCGTTCGCGGACTCAAAGAGGCCGATCTTGTTGCCCACCGCTCCGGTAAAGGCTCCTTTTTCGTACCCGAACATTTCCGACTCCAGCAGGGTGTCCGGCAACGCTCCGCAATTCACCGGAATGAACGGCTTGTCACGCCGAGGCCCATTGGCATGGATCGCCCGCGCGATCAGCTCCTTGCCGGTTCCGCTTTCTCCTTGCAGGAGCACCGTGCTCTTGCTCTCGGTCACGCGAGCCACCAGCTTATATACTTCCAGCATGGCGGGGCTGCTGCCCACCAGTGGAGACCATTCATCTTTGTTCTTCAACTCTTCGCGGAACCGAGCATTCTCACGGATAAGGCGGCAGTGATCGAGGCTTCTCTTCACCACCAGCTTGATATCCTCTTTCTTGAATGGCTTGGCGAGATAGTCGTAGGCCCCCTGTTTGATCGCTTCAATCGCGCCCTCAAGAGAGCCGAACGAGGTGAGGACCACGACCTCTGTATCAGGACTCATGCGCTTAAATTCACGCAAGACCGTAAGCCCATCGACCGCGCCCATGCGAATATCTGTCAGTACCAGATCCACTCGTCCTAGCCGTCCACGTGCGATGACCTCCTCTCCGCTGGCGAAGGCTTCGACGGTATAGCCTTCTTTCTTTAAGGCCTCAGCCAGGAGATCGCGCGCGACTGCATCGTCGTCGGCTACAAGAATGTTCGCTGGTTGCATCAGGTCTTCTCGGTGATATGCGACGATTCGGTTTGTAATCCTGGCAGGGTCACGGTGACGGTCGTGCCGTGGCCTGTTTCACTCGCGAGCGACAGGCTGCCTCCATGGGCCAGAACCGTTTCGCGGCTCAAGAATAGCCCTAATCCGGTGCCAGTGCCAACCGCTTTGGTGGTAAAAAATGGTTCAAAGGCTTTTTGGATGTCGGCTTCCGGCATGCCACATCCTGTATCCTGCACCGCTATTGTGATGGCCAGGGGAGACATGGCATTAGCCATCAGCCGACCACGGTCGAGTTCGTCCGGCGACGCAGCACGGGTTCCGGCTGAAATGTTCACCGCTCCTTGCGGTGGAGTGGCGGCTAACGCATTAGCCAATATGTTCACCATCACTTGATGCATCTTCTCCGCATCGGCCCATACGAGGGGGAGATCCTGGGGAATCTCGACCGTCATGGTAATCTCTTTTGCATGGAAGGCCGGCTCCATCAGTACGGCTGCCGGGCTGATGATCTGATCCACGGGTAACCATTTCGGTTCGGGCCGGCGCTGCCTGGTCGAGGATAGCAAGTCCTGAATAATTCGAACGACTCGTGTGAGTTGCTCATCGATCACTGCGACCCGGTTTTTCATCTCAGGTGTGACGCCCGGCTCTTCAGCCAGCGCTTGCACATGCCAGGCAATTGAGTGCAGCGGCGTCCCGATCTCGTGTGCCACGGACGCAACCAGTTGTCCCACCGCGGCTAACCGTTCCGAGCGGTTCAACTGGTCTTTCGCATTTACCAGCAGCGCGTTGGCTTTGAGGAGGTTGTCCGTTTCCTTAGCGAGAGCGGCCCGCGCCGCTTCCTCTCTTGCCTTGCGCTCTTCCCACGTCATGCCGATATAGGCTACGACCAGGAGTACACCTGCGACCACACTGCGATTGATCACTGCCGCCTGAAACCGTCCCGGTTTGGTCGGCTGCATCAACCCCAAATAGGTTGCCACGATACAGGCCAGCACGGTCAGGAACATCAGGCTGCGACTGCGCAACGTAGCAACCAACAGAATCGGCAACACAAAACCGTATGCGCCGACGACGTTCGCTGGGGCGGCCATTTCGAGGGCGACGATCGTCAGGAATACCGTTCCTGCAATTGTCAGTACGATGCGGTCTTGCTTCAACATGCGAACAAGGCATCTGTAGGCTGCCGATGAACCATTGTGAGATCTCTAGAGGCTTCGAACAAACCATTCTGCCACAGCAGAGCTTCGGAAATCTGCACGTCCGGGAGAGGAAAACATCCGAGAACGGAGCCGGCGTTTATTTTCAGTATCCGACAGGCAAGGTCTTACCCTAGTGGGCGAGTCGAGCACAAACAGGCACCGAGTTGCCGCAGGCGCGCATCGCTGATAATTTCATCCACACGAATTGCATACTTACGAGTCCAGTTCGGATGGCTGTCGACTGTTCCAGGAAGGTTGGTTTGCGATAGTTCGCCTAAGCCGTCTTCAAGATTCGCTAGCATGATACAGGCCGGAGTACGGGCCAGGTAGATGTGAATGGCTTGGGAGAGTTCATTGGTCATGGCAGGCACGGTGGCTAGGTCTTGGGTCACACCGTTAGTTAGCAGGCCTTCATGTCGTAGCGCGCTGAGGATCGCTGCTTTGTCGCGCTGACGATCATCCCAGGCTTGACGATGTGTCGCGCTATCCGGGAATGCGCCCAATCTCGACCGTACGTGCAAGTCCTCACCAGACCAAAATCCAGCGAGCGTCGGTAAGTCGTGCGTCGTAACGACGGCCAACGATTGTGTCGGATAGTTGCCGGGCGACTTCATCGCGCCGTCAGCGTTACGCTCAAAATAGAACACGCGATAGGACAACACTCTTGCCTTCGCCAGCTGTTCCCTGACCCAATCGGGAACCGTGCCGAGGTCTTCTCCAATGACAAGGGTTTTGGACCGGACGCTTTCCAACGCCACAATCGCCAATAAGTCTTCAAAGGGGTACTGCACATAGGTGCCCTCGGATGCAGGTCTCCCTCGTGGAATCCAGAAGAGGCGGCAGAACGCCATGACATGGTCTAGCCGGATGGCACCACCGGACCGGAAATTGTTACGCAACAGCCGAATCAGCAGTTCATAGCCGCTGGCGCGTAACGCGTGAGGGTTGATCGGGGGCAATCCCCAATTCTGTCCATCCGGCGCGAAGGCGTCAGGCGGGGCGCCGCAGTCGGCGCCAAGCGCCAGCACCGATTGATAGGTCCAAGCCTCGGCTCCATTCCGGTCGGCGCCAAGAGCCAAGTCATGATAGAGGCCGATCGGCATCCCCAGTCGCTCGGCTGCCAGTCGGATCTCGGTGAGTTGCTCACTCGCCACCCACTGAATGTACTGAAAGAAACGAACGCGATTCCGGTGTGAAGTGGCATATTCTTGAACCGGGGGACCAGGTGTCAGAAATTGTTTGGGCCAATCGTGCCAGGTAACCGGCTCAGATTGAGCCAGCGTGCGCTCTTCTTCCAAGGCCTGGAAGGTAGCGTATACCTCGAGCGGTGCGCCCTCGGACTGGATAAATTTTTCTAAGCGCTGAGCGCGTTCGGTCTTCGGATGGAGATTCGGCTCCACTCCGCTGTAGGCCTCTGTGAGAAAGTAGTCGTAGGCCAGGTTGAGCATGGTCCGTTTGGCAGCAGCAATGGCTTCGTAGTCCACCTGCCGACTTTCTCGTAATGCTTGGAGCCTGGCTTGGAACTCGGGCGCGTGAAACTGCCGCTGCGCTTCCTTCGACCTAAAGAATTCCGGCAGCCGCTCAGGATCGATATAGAGCTCATTAAGATACAATCGGCTATAGGGCGCGTAAGGACTTATGTGATATGGCGTGGTATTCCGTAATGCATGTAGTGGATTAAGCCCAATGAGTCCGGCGCCGAGATTCTTTCCAGCCCATTCCACAATCCGTCCGAGGTCAGTGAAGTCGCCGCACCCCCAATTGCGATTGGAGGATAACGAATAGAGCTGCAAGGCCAGCCCCCACAGTTTTTGGTTAGCCTCGATGGACGCCGGGACATAACATTGGCGCGGCGCCACGATGATCCTCATTGTTCCGTCGCCATCCCCAACTAAACCGTTGGTTCGTACGGTCAAATTATAGTACCCAAGTGAAAGGCTCTGCGGAGCCGGAATCTCGATACGCACAAGTCGTCGACCGTTGACAATGCGGACTTCCGCAGCGGAAAGCCCAGGTCCTGCTTGCCCTGTTTGTATTACTGCACTCGACTCATCTAGGACTTGCCACTCCACCGTGACGGATTGCTCTTGCCCTTCCTCGATCGCTAGGTAACAGGACAGAGGTGGACCCTCTTCACCGACACGCAGGATTCGCACTGGGTCGCAAGGACGTAGCCACGGGGCCTCATCCCATTCTTGCAGGGCTTGTGTCAGCGATGCGGGTGAATCGACAGAAAAGCCCATGGCTGAGAGAAGGGCACGGCGGGTGACATCGGAGGTGAAGTGATGATTGCCTGCGATATCGTAGTAGTCGGCAACGATCCCGGCACGCTCAGCGAGCCTGACGAGAAGCGTCTGCTCGGTCTCATCTTGCATGCAGGGGAGTCTGCGTGAAGGCTCCCGGTATGTCAAGCTATCCTGTTGTTCCTGAAGAAGAATTCAACGCCGCCGCGCTCCCCATATGCCGGACGATCGTCACCATGTTCGGCTCGGTAGGAAAGTGAATGTCTCGCTAGTTGTGATCCTTTCGGTTCCTTGCAGGACAATGGCCTCTTTCCTCCTGCACCGCTGGCGGCATCGGCACAGAACATCAAATCGATGGATCGCGGTTGGGTCAGCCAGGGCAATAGGCTGAACCGAAAAATTATTGCAGCGGTATAGATCTGGCTTGGGTGAGTCGTCACTCTCATGCACATGCGCGGCATATTCGCACTGCGCCGATGGATTCTTGTGACGGTGGTCGTTGGCGGTGCGTGACCGGCTGCTCGCTCTGTTGCTTCATTGACTCCCTCAATTCATTTTGCTAGCCTCAAGCTCCGCTACATTGCTGCCGATAGGAAGAGGAGAAGAGTCTGCAGCATCCTTGGCACCAAATTCCCGAAAGGAGTTCCGATGGCTAGCGCAACCGTCTCTCAAGAATTGCTCGCTTCATTGCAACATAAGGCCGCCCAGCTCCGTATCGAAAGCGTTCGTGCCACGAGCGAGGCGGGGAGCGGGCATCCGTCCAGCTGCTGCTCTGCCGCGGACATTGTCGCAGCCCTGTTCTTCTCCGTCATGCGGTACGATCCGAAAAATCCGAAAGCCTACAATAGCGACCGATTCGTGCTCTCGAAAGGCCATGCTGCGCCTCTGCTCTATGCCGCCTGGGCCGAAGCAGGCCTTTTCCCTAAGAGCGAACTCCTCAAGCTCCGAACGCTGACCTCAGACCTCGAAGGACACCCGACGCCGCGCTTATCGTTTGTCGATATGGCAACAGGTTCGTTGGGGCAAGGGCTTCCGGTCGGCATTGGCATCGCCCTCAATGCCAAATTCGTCGACAAATTGGATCACAGGACATACGTCTTAATGGGCGATGGAGAGTCTGTCGAGGGATCTGTGTGGGAAGCGGTTGAAGTCGCGCGGCACCATGGTTTGGATAATCTCTGTGCCATTGTCGATGTCAATCGACTCGGGCAAAGCGATCCCACCATGTTGCAGCATGACATGGAGGGTTATCGTTCCCGATGGGCCGGCTTTGGCTGGCAGGCACTGGTAGTCGATGGGCACGATCTCTCGGCCCTTGTCGCGGCCTTCGATACCGCTGCCAACACCAAGGGCAAGCCGACGGTGCTTCTTGCCAAAACGTTCAAGGGCAAGGGCATTTCCTTCATGGAGAACCACCCTGCCTGGCATGGAAAGCCGGCCGCCAAAGGTGAAGAAACGCAGAAAGCGATTGATGAGCTGTCCAAGCAGTTGAAGCCGAGCAGCACAGCCATTGTATTTAAAAAACCAACGACATCGGTTCAAGGGCCGTCGTCTATCAGTCCTCTCCCACCTTCGCCCTACAAAGTTGGCGAGACGGTTGCAACGCGCGAAGCATTTGGCAACGCATTTGAGGCGCTGGGTGCGGTGAATCCGTTGGTGGTGGGCCTGGATGCCGATGTGAAAAACTCGACCTATACGGACAAGTTCGGCAAGAAATTTCCCGACCGTTTCTTTGAAAGTTTCATCGCAGAACAAAACATGCTTGGGGCGGCAGCGGGTTTAGCTGCCTGCGGGAAAATCCCGTTTGTCGCCACGTTCGCAGCATTTTACACTCGCGCCTACGATTTCATCCGCATGGCTGCGATCAGTGGCTCGAACATCAAGCTTGTCGGCACACATGTCGGTGTGAGTATCGGAGAGGATGGTCCCTCGCAGATGGGACTGGAAGATATTGCAATGATGGCTGCGCAACCGGGGGTGACCGTGTTGTACCCTTCCGATGCAACCTGCACCTATCGGCTCGTCGAAGCGGCTGCGACGCACAGGGGGATGGTGTACATTCGAGCCGGACGTCCAAAGTCCCTCGTTCTGTACGGGCCCGATGAAACATTCCAGATCGGTGGATCGAAGGTGCTTCGTCAAAGCGCGTCCGATGTCCTCACGATCGTTGCAGCCGGGGTTACGCTGTTCGAAGCTTTGAAGGCCTACGATACTTTGAAAGCGGCCGGCATTTCCGTGCGGGTCATAGATCTCTACAGTATCGTCCCCATCGACCGCGTCACGTTATTGGATAGCGCGAGGGCGACGCAGGGGCGTATGCTCACCGTTGAAGACCATTATGCGCATGGCGGCCTCGGAGATGCGGTGCTTAGCGCAGTCGGACCCGAAGGTGTTAAAGTGCACAAGCTTGCGGTTCGCACGATCCCACACAGCGGGAAGCCTGACGAACTCATCGATCATTTCGGTATCGGGGCGCGATCGATTGTCGAGGCGACTAAACAAATCACAAAGTAAGCCCTCTTGTACCGTCCTCCCTCAATGGGGGGACGGCATTCATTCCCTGAACATTCTGTCAGGATCGGTTCGCCAACGTCTGCTTCAGGAACTGACCGAAGCCCGCTACGGCAGTGGCTGTTCGTGGAGAAACATCAGTCCGGCGATGATCCCGCATAGCGTGCGAAACTGGTCGGATTTCAATCGCCCACTTATGGTGCGTCTTTTCGAGTCTGGGGGGTAGGGGCTGCCGTGATGCAGGACTGCATAATTTCAGCGCGGCATTGCCATGATGTGGCCGCCGTATTGAGATGGTGAACCAGTTCTTCCGGCATGATTATGCCAACGGTGATATCCACCAAGACGTGATCGGCTATGCGATGAAAATGCGCGGCGTTCACACCCTGCAGGGTGTGCAACGCCCTGCTAAGCTCGTTCTCATGGCTGTCGCAGCCAGGTCCTATCAGCGCGACGGGAACTCTCTCCATGGCAGCCTGGATGGCTTCGGCCGGCTGAAATACGGCAAGACCTACAGTGAGCGCCATCGCAAGCATCAGACGGTTGTGCCTGAACGTGGCTTTGCCGTCTATATGAGGCTGTGGGCAGGTTGCTGGTAATTCCTTCGCGAAGGGCGTCTGCGTCATCGGAATACCTGTCTGCAGAGAGGTGATCTGAAGCTCTTGGGTAGGTTCATCGATTTGTCGGACCATGCGAAACTTCGGGTCGGCTGAGTTGCAGTGCTCCTCTCTTGAACGCGTTGATAGGCAGGCGGCGAGGAATCTCACCGCCTGCCCATTGCCCTTTACGGCACTTCGACGATGTCGCTCTTCATAGGACCCAGCACGGAGAGGAGTTCGTTCTTTTCCCTGGCTGGCACGTTGAACGTATCCAATGCCTTGACGAGGTCTTCAACCAGGGCATTGAAGGCAGCCGTCGTGATTTTCATGCCGGCATGCGTTGTTTTCATGTCTTTCCCCTCATAGGTGCAGGGGCCGCCGCTGGCTTGGCAGACCTGGTCGACCAGTTGTTTTTTCAGTTTCGGCAGATCGGCGTTGGCAAAATACCCGTTGATGCGCTTGTCTTGGCCCACGATGCTGACGAACTTGCCGACGACGGCCGTGATAGGGCCTGTTCCGCCGAGCCGTTCATAGAGTGAGGGCAACGGAGCATCGGCTGCCCATACAGGCGCTGAGATCAACAGCACGGCGACGGTCAGCATAGTCTTAATGGCGCAAGAAATTTGTTTCATGAAAAGCGCTCCTTTGTTGAGAGGTAAATGAGGGTTTTCTTCGAGTGTACACTTCTATCATAGTTCTGGTCGTTTAGGGGTTCCAGGGCGTCAGTGGCATCAGCGGAGCATTCTTGGCTACCGGTGTAATCGTCAGTGCGGCAATGGCTCCACGAAGGGCTGAAGTAAGCGAATGCGTCACAATCGGGTAGACCCCGGGTGATTCGGAGACCAAGTCGAATGTGGCGGCGCTTCCAGGTCCTACAACATAGGTTTGCACCCCTGTGAGTTTATTGGCAGGGTTCCCGCTCTCGTAGACGTTGTCCCAAATCTCGCCGATCGGGTGGAGCGAGGAAAACTCGTTGGGGCCTGCGTTCACAAAATAGATCCGGACCCGTTCATTCGGTTTCGCCTCCAGCGCTTCCGCGCCGATGAAGAAGGGATGATACTTCCAGATTCCTCCGTTGAAGATCGTATAGTCGAACTTCCGGGCGAACATGGCCTCGACATCGTCGGGGTTACTCCAGAGCTCTGATTGGACCAACAGAAACTCCCGGTCTGCTTTCGGCCAGACCTTCGGATTCTTGGGATCGACGATAATCGCGCCGAACATGCCGCGCGCGATGTGCTGGATCATGGGCGCTGCTCCGCAATGATAGAAAAACACGCCGGGCTTCTTCGCCACAAAGGTGTAGGAAATGGTTTCTCCCGGGTTGATGGCTCGGTAGTTCTTCAGGAAATCGATTTCCGCCGCATGGAAGTCCATGGAGTGTTGATAAACATTGGTCTTGGGATTCTCCAGCGTGAAGTTGACAGTGTCACCTTCCGTGACCCGCACGGCCGGCCCCGGCATCTGGCCGTTGAACGTCCAGGCCTTATATTTTTTTCCCGTTCCTTCCGTCACGATTTCCACTTCGAGGGCAGTCATCTTGATGTCATGGGTCTTCGCAGATGCCTGGGAGGGCAATCCCATCAATCCGGCCATCGCAAGGACCATGGCCCCTGCGATGGTCATCAGTTGAGGTGATTGTCTTTTCATCATGTTTGAACTCCTTCCTGAAATGGTTGGGCGAACTTCTCTAAGGAAATGTGCAATTGGTCTGCTCTATGTGAGGGTCTCACTGGCACGTTATCCCTGTGAGAGGGAAAGAATAACCTGCTAATTTTGCTGGTGTATATCGTAGTTTCTGGTTAAGAGTCAAGCTCTTGGTTAATCTCAAATGAACCGGCGACCGGTTCTCCTTAATCGGGATCTGTATGTTAGGGTCGGACCGACAGGAGGACCGTATGCCCGGCATCAAACATACCGTCGAATAGATCATTTTCAAGCTGAGTGAAGCCGAAGTGATCTTGAGTAAGGGGCAGCCCGTCGCTCACGTCTGCCGCACCCGGGGGATGGCCGTCCAGTTAAACGGTGCACGGTTGAAAGACTCGACAGGAAGAACCGGTCAGACCCTGTGCTACATACACCGGACAAGTTAACTTGCTATCTACAATCCTGACACTCACACTTATGAAGTGTGCCCCATCATTTATATTCCCGACATTATACTGGAATATGCCTATGAATCGGGTAAGCGGTAGAGGAGGATCGCAGACAAAGTCAGAGATAGAGAAAGGTATAGATAGAAGCAATATTGAAGACAGCTAAAATGAGACCCGTGACAACTCCGGCTTGCCTCTCAGATGGATTTCTCTGCTAATTGCGGTATTCACACAGGTTTAGCAGAGGACTGATTAGAGTTATCTATTGTCAATAAAAAAGCCGACCCGCCATCCCATCGTGCGACGGGGGCGGGTCGGCCTTACTCACGTATCTACTACGATACTAGATACCAGCAGCCCTCGTGAAGACTGGGATGATGGCGGCGGCAATGCTGTTGATGTGGCGATTGCCAGACGCATCCCAAGACATCACCAACCCACCGAAGCGTTGCTCCGGATCGTTGACCAAGTCCATCAATCTCTGTACTTCCCAGAGCGAATCTCTTGAGTCAAGCTTGACTTCCCTGGTTTCGCCTGGATTGATTGGGGACTCATCTTCCATGTGCAAGCCATCTTGCGCCATGATCTCTGCTGGATAGTTCGGATCCAAGTTGTTGGCTACGCCAACCTTGTTCAGGAATCTGATCCCTGCTGTTGTGAATTCACCGATGCTGAGCGGCGTTTCACCGCTGTTGGTGACCTGGAGTGTCATACGCAAGGCACGACCAGGAACATCGTAGTCAGCTGCGAGCACCTTCATGGTGAGGTCTGACCTCAGGTGCGTTGCCTTGATCTTCGGTTCACCAGCCTGGAGAGGCACAGTGTATGGGTACGTATGGTCAGTCGTGAAGAATCCGACTGCAATCAAACTAAACGTCAATCCTAACATACCAAAGGCCACAATTCGGTCGACCGGGTCGTTCAGGAGTGCGTCTCCACCCTCTTGCGCCAGCACTCGAGCGCGGATCAGGAACATCGGTCTGATCATGAACCAACCGATCCAGGCGAATCCAAGTCCGCCCCAGAGGACATGCCAGAAGAGTCCAGCCGCCAGTCCTGCAACCTCCGTATCAATGGTTCCACCAACCAACAGCTTTGCTGGATTGGTGAAGTCTTTATAGTTGCCCGTGATATCCATCCAACCCCCTGGCCCTGCAATTGGACCAGCTCCGTTGACGGCCAACATGGGGTGGATGTGATGATGACCAGGCAAACGACCCCTCAACTTGATGACATATTCGTAGTCACCACCGAGCTCCATTGGGCCCGATGTGAACATTGGGGTTCCGTTGACTTTTGAGCTGAGTCGCGTGAACACCGAACTCGGGCTGCCCACGTTGATGAAGGTACGGTTTGGCTTGACGACGGCTCGCGGCCAGTCTTCCGCGATATGAATCTTGCCAGACAGCATTGCTTCATCGTTAACGGCGGTCTTCTGCGGATTCCACTTCGTGTCGTACCACTGAGCTGTACGCATACGTAGGAACGGTTCCTGCGACCGTTCCCCGTGGGCGGCAGCAATTGAGGCATTGAACGCCAGGGTTAGCCCCAGTGTCGCCATCCCAAGCGAGCCGATCACGCACACTTTAAATATATTTTTTGCGTTCATGATTTCCCTTCTGCAAATGTGCCCGCCGCACTCAATTTAGGAGCAACTCCGTCCGGCGTGCCATGTCTTCTTGCAAAATCATCAGTGCCGACGATCATGACATCGTTCATGCGTGACATCACGCCACGTCTGCCCTTAACCCAGAAAAATGCTTGCCCGACGAAATGGCCGATTTGCCACCAGATGGTGAAGACCAACATGGAGACGAAGGCCGAGAAGAACGCGGAAATCCAAACTGTGTGTCCACCGAACGTACGGAGTGAACCCACTTCGATGATCCGGATGTACTCAGGAGTCCCGGTACGTACATAGGTGAAGCCCATGTAATCGGCCAACGAGAGCAGCTGACCATCCACGACCATCGGTTGTTTGCTATATCCGAAGATCGCGTACTGCGTGGGATAAAACACCATTGCGAAGGCCCATACACCGAATATTGCTGTGAGCATCCAGCTGCGAGTCAACAGCAGGGTGCAATCGAGAATCAGCGCGCTGGAGACCATCGTGGCGGGCATCACGAAGTTCGCTGGGAAGTTCGCCCACCAGTACCACGCAAATACGATGGTAATCCACTTACCGACAAGGAGTCCCGTGATGCTTAATGTTGCACCGAACGGTTGCCGGTAGAATGTCCAGAAGTAGTACATGATCGCACCTGGGTACATAACTTCTACAATAGGAGTTACGGTGACCCAGAACTGCCGGTCTTTCCAATCAACCCAGAAATCCCAGTCTCCCGCAAGCAGGTCAAAGTGCATATGAAAGGTCGCGAATACTCCCAGATATGCAATCGGAAGGAAGTACACCGCGTCTATCATTCTTGACAACTTGACGCCTTCCGGCGGCAGCTTGCTGGCTTTTATAATCTCAGCGGTTCTAAACAGTGCCATTTGTCTCCTCCTCGGTCATTCTAAACATCTGTCCTCTCCCATATTCCAGCTGATGGTATGGCCAGCTCAGATCTTTTGAGCGTAAGGCCAGCCCACCGAAGTCAATGGCACGACTTAGTACGGAATCACGTGCAAGCAATCCTTGCTCTCGTTGTTCCAGACCACATCGCACAGGTTCGACATGCGCGCCACGATCTGCGCCGCCACGCCGCCCGTCCCGCCGAACAACCC
>SWDM01000024.1:0-238942 GCA_005116835.1 Nitrospira sp.
GACGGGAGCCAATACCTAACGTTTCAGCTCGGCGACGAGCTCTATGGTGTGGATATTCTGCGGGTGCAGGAGATCAAGGGCTATACCACTGTGACCAAGATTCCCAACACGCCGCCGCACATCAAAGGGGTACTCAATCTCAGGGGCACGATCGTTCCCATCGTCGAATTGCGCACCAAATTTGGCATGCCGACAATCGACTACACGATGTTTACGGTCATCGTCGTCGTGGTCGTGCGGGATCGGATCATGGGTCTGGTGGTGGATTCGGTATCCGATGTCCTCAACATCGACAAGAAGGACATCCAACCCCCGCCGCAATTCGGCGCCAAGGTGGACGTGAGTGTCTTAACCGGTATCGGGAAATCCGGCGACAAGCTGGTGGCGCTCTTGAATATCGATCGGTTGTTGACTGAGAGCGAGATGCAGGAAGTGTCGGCAGTCGCTACTGCGTGAGGCGGCGCTCGTCGTTTGCACAAGGCTAAGCGTGTAGGGATAAGAATAACTAACTGGAGGGACGAGTCATGGTGACCTGGTTTGGGAATATGAAGACGATGTGGAAGCTGATACTGGGCTTCGTGCTGACGGGTGTGCTCGTCGCTGCGATGGGGGGAATCATTGGTCAGGGAGTGCTGTCCATTCGTGAACAGTTGCGGGTGGTCTATGAAGATTATACCGTCGCGGGAACAGACCTCGCCCTCGTGGCGAGCAACCTAAACCGGACCAGGACCAACGACTTTCTGGCTCTTGATGCCTCCACAGCAGAAGAATTTGAGAAGACTACATCGGCAGATGCTGAGATCACAGAGTCGGTTAAAAAGCCGCTTGAAGCCTATGCAGCGACGGTTCTTCGGATATCGAAAACCGGCAGAAATGAGGCGAAGGATCTCCAAAAGTTTCGTGATACCTATGCTGTATACGTTGAGTCGTCAAATCTTTTGTATGAGACCCTAAGGCAATCCTGGAATGCACCGACGAAGTCGGAAATGGAGGCGCTGCGAGCCAAGGCGCGCACCATTTCGATCAAAAATGCCGGGCCGAAAATGGAAGCGACGATCATTGCCCTGAACGAGTTGGTCGCCACGGTCAAAGAGGTTGCCAAGGACATGAATGAGGCTGGGGCTGCGACGGTGACGAGTACGCTGTCCACCCTGACGGTCGGCACGACGGCGGTGATTATTCTCGGGATTTTCATTGGCTGGCTGATCGCCCACTTTCTGGTCCGCAATCTAAATAACGTGGTCATGGCGGCGCAGGCCATCGGGGGCGGTGACATGAGCGCGCGCTCGTCGGTGACGACAAAGGATGAAGTAGGCACGTTAGCCCAATCGTTCAATGAGATGGGGGACAAACTGCAAGCGAATGTGACGAAGGAACGGGAACAGGCGGCGAAAACGGAACAGTTCGTGGCGGAGGCGAAGCGGGTGCTGGGAAACCTGGCACAGGGGGATCTGACGGACCACATGACGAACGTTTGTGAAGGCGAGTTCGAGCAGATGAAGTCCAGCTTGAATAATGCGCTGCAGAATCTCACGGCAACCATCACCACCGTGCGCAGCGCGGTCGAGGCGGTCACCTCAGGGTCGGAGGAGATCACCAAAGGTAGCGAGGACCTCTCGCAGCGGACAGCCGAACAGGCCAGCGCCTTGGAGGAGACATCCGCTTCGATGGAGGAAATGACCTCCACCGTGAAGCAGAACGCCGATAATGCGAAGCAGGCCAATCAGCTCGCCATCGCAGCCCGCGACATCGCGGACAAGGGGGGCGCGATCACCACGAAAGCCGTCGAGGCGATGGGCGAGATCAACAAGAGCAGTAAGAAGATCGCCGACATCATCACGGTGATCGACGAGATTGCCTTCCAGACGAATCTCTTGGCCTTGAATGCGGCGGTGGAAGCGGCCCGCGCCGGGGAGCATGGGCGCGGCTTTGCGGTGGTGGCCGCCGAAGTGCGGAACCTGGCGCAACGGTCGGCGACCGCGGCGAAGGAGATCAAGGGCTTGATCAACGAGTCGATTCAACGGGTGACCGACGGGAGCGAGCTGGTCGATCAGTCCGGCAAGACGCTGGGGGAAATCGTGAGCTCCGTCAAACGGGTGACGGACATCATCGCCGAAATCACGGCCGCGTCGCAGGAGCAAGCGAGCGGGATCGATCAAGTGAACAAGGCGATCATGCAGATGGACGAGACGACGCAGCAGAACGCCGCGCTGGTCGAAGAGACCACTTCTGCTAGCCAGTCCATGAAGGATCAGGCAAGAGAGCTGATGCGGCAGGTCGGGGCCTTCAAGGTGACGGGGGGAGGGCAAGAGAGCCATACACGGTCCAGCGCGGCCCAAGCCACTCATAAGCCCAGTCTCCCTTCCTCCGGGCCGGTAAGGAAACCGCTGATCAAAAAACCGTCGTCGTACACGACCGCGTCGGAACCGGTTGGCCTCGCCGCTGGCAACGGCAAAGACCACCGTAGCAAAGAGGCGGAGTTCGAGGAGTTCTAGAAAAGGTGCAGCGCGACGCGCGTGTGAGGCGAGGGTGAAACCCTCGCCTCACACCTGCGAAGAGAAAGAGGTGCGTTACGGATCTCACTAATTGTTCATGGTCTGCATGCTGATTCCATATTTAAACGAAATGGTGGTGGAACGTGACCTTCTTTAGGAACATGTTCGCACTGTGGGGAATCACAGCGAAACTGACTGCGCTGTTTGTTCTATTCGGTTTCATTCCGATGGCGATCGTCGGGCTGATTGCCTACAACGCCAGTCTCACCATCGAGGGGACTGCCGGGACTCGGTTTCAAAACGTGGCTGAGGGAGTCGCCGACAAGATCGACCGCAACCTCTTCGAGCGGTATGGCGATGTGCAGGCGTTTGGGATCAATCGAGTGCTCGACCAGAAAGCCTCCTGGTATCGCACCGAGGAACAGAGTAACCCCACGATCGAGGTCATGAATCAGTATGTGGACACCTACGATTTATATTATCTCACCATCCTCGTAGACCTTGAAGGGCGCGTCATCGCCGTGAACTCCAAGGATGCCGACGGCAAACCGATTCAGTCCCAAGCTCTCTATCGGAATAACTACCGCGAGACAGCCTGGTTCCGCGCCTTGAAATCCCAACAGTTCACCAACACGATGCCGTTTGCCGCAGCCGGCAATCAGACCATGAGCGGGACCTATATCGAAGACCTCCATGTCGATTCGGATGTGAAGGCCGCCTATCCCGGCGACGATGGTCTCACGCTGGGCTTTTCCGCGCCGGTCTATCGGGATGGGAAAGTCGTGGCCTATTGGACGAATCGGGCGAAATTCTCACTCGTGGAAGATATCCTGCGCACGACGCAACAGGAGTTGAAGGTGGCTGGATTTCCCCGTGCGTCGATTGTGCTGCTCGACAAGGACGGAAGGATCCTGGCCGACTACGATCCTGCCGAAGAGGGCGTGGAGCAAATAAGGCATGACTTCACAACTCTAATGACCACCAATCTGGCTGGCCGTGGGCTGTCTGCGGCGAAAGACGCGGTGGCGGGAAAGACCGGCTTCGCAACCGATCCCCATCACCGCAACGGCATTCTTCGAACGACCGGCTACACGCATCTTAAAGGCGCCTTAGGCTACCCCGGCATGAATTGGTCCGTGCTGGTGTCGGTCAACCATGCCGGCGCGACCGCCGATGCACGAGCGATCAACCGAAACGTATTGATCGCAATCATTGTGTGCTTGGCGATTGTCTTGCCAATTGGGATCATCATCGGACGAATCGGAGTCCGAGGGATCGGCCGGGTCAGCGAGGCTGCGGTCAAGCTGGCCGCTGGCGCCATCGACACTCGCGTCTCGGTCACGACTACGGACGAGATTGGTGTCCTGGCGCAATCGTTCAACGAGATGGGGGCGCAGCTCCAGGCGAAGATGACGAAGGAACGAGAGCAGGCGGCGAAGATGGAAGCGTTCATGGTAGAAGCGAAGCGGGTACTGGGGAACCTGGCACAAGGAAATCTGACGGACCACATGACAAGCGCTTGTGATGGCGATCTCGCGCAGATCAAGGCCAGCCTCAATATGGCCCTCGCGAATCTGACCCATACAATGACCACCGTGCGCAGCGCGGTCGAGGCGGTCACCTCAGGGTCTGAGCAGATCACCAAAGGTAGCGAGGACCTCTCGCAGCGGACCTCCGAACAGGCCAGCGCCTTGGAGGAGACATCCGCTTCGATGGAGGAAATGACCTCCACCGTGAAGCAGAACGCCGATAATGCGAAGCAGGCCAATCAGCTCGCCATCGCAGCCCGCGACATCGCGGGCAAGGGCGGTGCAATCACCACGAAAGCCATCGAGGCGATGGGCGAGATCAACAAGAGCAGCAAGAAGATCGCCGACATCATCACGGTGATCGACGAGATCGCGTTCCAGACGAATCTCTTGGCCTTGAACGCGGCGGTGGAAGCGGCGCGAGCCGGAGAACATGGGCGTGGGTTTGCCGTGGTCGCAGCGGAAGTCAGAAACTTGGCCCAACGCTCCGCGACAGCGGCCAAGGAGATCAAGGGGTTGATCAACGAGTCGATCCAGCGGGTGACCGACGGCAGCGAGCTGGTCAATCAATCCGGCAAGACGCTGGGGGAAATCGTCGGTTCGGTCAAGCGGGTCACGGACATCATCGCCGAAATCACGGCCGCGTCGCAGGAACAGGCGAGCGGGATCGATCAGGTGAACAAGGCGATCATGCAAATGGACGAGACCACGCAGCAGAATGCCGCCTTGGTAGAAGAGACCACCTCAGCCAGCCAGTCCATGAAGGAGCTGGCGCAGGAACTCATGCGGCAGGTGGAGGTGTTCAAGACTAACTGGACAAGTGATGCGTCGCAGGTGAAACGGGGCACGTCCGACGCCGCATTAAAATATGCGGCGCGAACGACGTCTCACGCGGCACCGAAGCCAATGGGCAAGAAACCGCTGGGCGGCGCGCGCCCGGCAGAGGACAAAGACCCGGTCGGCGTCGCCGTCGGCAATGGCAAAGACCGCCGCAGCAAAGACGCCGAGTTCGAGGAATTCTAGAAGACGTGAAACGTGTTTCGTGAAGCGTGAATCTCGCGTGTCGCGCCTTACTCGCCGGTCACGCTCTTCTCGCGCATCACGCTGAGGTCGATATATGAGCAGTCCTAGGATTAACGACATCATCGGGAATATCGAAACCAGGATCCAAGACTTTATAGAGGTGAATGGAAGAATCACAAGCCAAGTCAATATCCTTGCGCTCAATGCAACCATAGAGGCGGCAAGAGCTGGTGATGCAGGCAGGGGATTTGCCGTGGTTGCTTCCGAGGTAAAAAATCTTGCCAGACAAGCCGCCAATACCTCCAATGAGCTGGGTGCTATACGGTCGGAAACGGGTGAATTGCAGCGGCGGTTTTCTGAAAATGAGAGTGAGCGTCTCTCGGAAATGTCGCAGACCTTGGTGCAGTTAATCGTACGCAATTTGTATGAACGCACCGCTGATGTCCGTTGGTGGGCGACGGATGATGCCCTATTTCGTTGTTTGGAGTCACTGGATCGAGCCTCCATCGATCATGCTGTAGCGCGGCTTGGCCTGATCAACCGTTTTTATTCTGTGTACCTGAATCTTGTATTGGTTGGGATTGATGGAAGAGTCATTGCCTGCTCACAGCCGGCTAAATATCCCAGGGTGACGGGCGCCGATATTTCCAAAGTATCTTGGTTCCAGAAGGCGATGGCGACTACGAGCGGCGATCGGTACGTGGCGGATGATATTTCCCACGATTCGCTCCATGGCGATAAATTGGTGGCGGTGTACGCCGCCACCGTTCGTAAGGAGGGGAAAAAAGACGGGAAGATAGTCGGTGTTCTTGGCGTCATGTTTGATTGGGAAAATCAAGCCAAAACCATCGTTCAGACAGAGCCTTCATTATCTGAAGACGAATGGAAACGCAGCCGCGTAATCTTGCTGGATCAGAAAATGCGCATTATTGCGGCATCCGACAATTGTGGGATCCTCTTGCCGTTCATGCTGGACCATAAAGGACAACAAAAAGGCCATTATTTCAATGCCAGCCATGAGGTGATCGCATTTGCAAAGACGCTTGGTTACCAGGAATATGATGGCCTTGGATGGTATGCGGCTATCGTGCAGAAGCGTAAATAACAGGTAATTCAGCCCATAAATCAGGATCGCCACAGGAAGAAAGCAGAGTTTGAGGAATTCTATTGGAGTCTCTGGACGACTCACTCCGGTCTCAGCTCCATTCCCCCTCTCTTATCCTCGCCCGACAGACTTTAGGATTTTCTGAGTTTTCTAAGAGGCGCCAGAAACGGCGCTTTCGGCAAGGCGGGACACTGGTTCGTTCCGACCCTGATCATATTTCGCTCCAATTAAAGTTTCGAACGACCACTCCGAAAAGATACATGAAGAGCAACGTCTTACAACGGCTCCTACTTCCGCACCGGCTGACGTCTTCTGTGTAGGTAATTCAAAAGCAACAGCGTACCCGATCTCAAGGGGAACAAGTGGGAACAGGGCCGCTAGCGTGCAGGTACTCTAATTGGTTCAATACCGGATACGCGATGTCGGATGTGCCGGTGCGCTTGTTCACCCCCTCCCCTGTCTATCACTGGTGCGAGCAGGCGTCGTAACGAGGCAATCCTATGACTGAAGAGAAAATCCGTTCCCACGCTCGTTGGTTACCGGTGCTGATCGTGGCCATGACATTGGTCGCAATCCTGACCGGGGCTTTCGCCCTTCATTATGTCGAAATGAGCTTGGTGGGCGCTACGGGCAAGAGCCTCGCGTTGGCCGCAGTCGATATCGCGGACAAGGTTGACATACTGATGGGTGAACGCTACGGCGACATCAAGCTGTTCTCACGGTCAATGGAGTTTCAGGGACACGATCTTGAGGCGATGGGGCGAAAGGTTTTCGATTTACTCGAAAGCTATCCCGTGTATCGCTGGGTGGGAGTTACCGATGGCAATGGGTTGGTTCTGGTTGCCACAGACGGGACCAGCAAGGGCCGCGATCTGAGTGGTGACCTTGGCTTTCAGACTGTGCGGGAGAGACAACGCATTGTGGTCCAGGATGCGGCATTGGACGGCGAGGGGGTCCCCGGGGTGACGTTTCTGAGCCCGATCCATGATGCTAAGGGCGCGTTTATCGGGGCGGTGATCACCCAAGTGGGGCTGCCGACTCTGGAGGACGCCTTCACCCATTCTCTCAGCGCGTTGCAGGTGCAATGGGGAACGGGGGCGCACATCGAGTATCAGTTTTTGGATCATGACGGAAATATGTTTGTCGATTCGTTTCTGAGAGAACAGGGACACATTAATCTCAAGCGGCAGGGAGTCCTCTCGGCACAATTGGTTGGTACGGTCCCAGCAGGATTCATTGAAGAGCGACATGCCCGCCGGGATGTCGATGTCGTGACCGGGTATGCGCAGACCAATGGGACAGAAGATCTAAAAGGGCTGGGGTGGGGCGTGTTGTTGCGCGTGGACCGAAGCGACATCCTGGACTCAACCGAGGCCGTCCTCTTGAAGGTCGGAGCGGCAGGCAGCGCCATATTCGTGCCGCTGGTCGGAGTCCTGTTCTGGAGTATCACTCGACTCACACGTTCGTGGGAGTTGGCAGGTGAGGAGCGCAACCGGGCACAGGCGGCAGAACGAAAGTTTCACACGCTGCTGGAGTTGGCGCCGGACGCCATCGTGATGACTGATATCCACGGTATCATCGTATTGACAAACCGGCAGATGGACTTTGTATTCGGCTATCCAGCGGGGCAGTTAGTCGGTCAATCGATCGAGGTCCTGGTGCCTGAGTCTGTGCGGGAGATACATCGCACGCTCCGGGCAGGCTTTGACGAGGCGCCACAGAGCAGACCGATGGGAGTACGACATTTTAGGGGGCGTCGACAGGATGGGGCTGAGTTTTCGACTGATACCAGCCTGAGCTATGTGGAAACGGCGGACGGCTCGTTTGCGATGGCGGCGGTGCGCGATATGTCTCAACAAATGAAGGAGGAGGCCGAGCGGATGCGCCTTAGCCGCGACATTCGTCTCTTGCTGGATTCGACGACGGGAGGCCTGTATGGCATCGATCCTCAAGGCTTCTGTACCTTTATTAACCGTGCTGGAGCAGAACTGCTCGGATACCAGCCTGACGAGTTGTTTGGCAGGGACCTGCATGAGCTGATTCATCATTCTCAAAAGGATGATTCCCCCTCTCTCGTTGACGAATGTGCCCTCTGCCGAACAGGCCAGACCGGACAGGGATGCCGGATCGATGACGAAGTGTTATGGCGGCGAGATGGGACGTCCTTCCAGTCCGGGATTACATCCCGCCCGATCTATGAGAACGGTCTGTTGAAGGGGGCGGTGGTGACCTTTGCCGACATCACCGAGCGCAAACTGGCGGAAGAGGCGCTGCGGCTTGCGAAGTTCTCGATGGATCGGGCCGCTGATGCTGTGTACTGGATCGATCCGCAGGCCAAGATCTTGGATGTGAACGAGGCGGCCGGCCATATGCTGGGCTATTCGAAAGAAGAACTGTGTGCCATGACCGTCCACGATCTGAATCCAGACTTTCAGGCGGACAGGTGGCCAGGGTTTTGGGCAGAAACCCAACGGCGCGGAACTATGGTGATGGAGACTTTCCATCGGGCCAAGAATGGTCAACTAATCCCCATAGAGGTGAATGTCAATTATCTATCCTACGAAGGGAAGGAATACCACTGTGCCTTCGTACGCGACATCACCGAGCGTAGGCAGGCGGAGGAAGAGCAGCGCCTGCGTGAAGCTGATCTTAAGCGCTTTAAGGGTACGCTCGATCAAACGCATGACTGTGTGTTCATGTTCGCCTCCGATACCCTGCGCTTCATTTACTGTAACCGCGGGGCGGTTGAGCAAGTGGGGTATACCGAGGCCGAGTTGTTCACGATGACACCCATCGACGTTAAACCGCAATTTACGGAGAGGAGCTTCCGTGAATTGCTGTAGCCGTTGTGGGATGGAGACATGGCATCACATGTATTCGAGACAGTCCACCGGCACAAGGATGGTCACACCATGGCCGTAGAGGTTTCCTTGCAACTGGTGCGGGAGGAGCAGGGAGGGGAGGGGCGCTTCATCGCCGTGGTACGAGACATCACTGAGCGTAGGCAGGCGGAGGAAGAGATCAAGGTCAGATCTATCTGGCAGAAGGCGGTGCTGGATTACGCAGGCTATGCCATTATTGCCACTACGCCTGATGGCGTCATTCAAACCTTCAATCGCGCTGCCGAACGAATGTTGGGCTACAGAGCCGAGGAGGTCATCGGTAAGATGAGTCCCGCCGTGATTCATGACCCTCAGGAAGTAGAAGATCGAGCCAAGACCTTCTCCATGGAGTTGGGCGAGCGGATCGAGCCAGGCTTTGAAGTATTTGTGGCCAAGGCTCTGAAAAATCTGCCCAATGAACATGAATGGACCTATATTCGGAAGGATGGAACTCGATTTCCCGTATTGCTCTCCGTCACGGCGCTCAGGAGTTCCGGCGAAGGGATTACCGGCTTTTTAGGGTTGGCTCTGGATATCACCGAGCGCAAGCAATCAGAGTCTGCTCTCAGGGCCTACACGCAGGAACTGGAACTGATTAATCAATCACTCGACCTTGCGCTGAATCAGGCAGAAGCCGCCACGGCAGCCAAGTCCGCTTTTCTGTCCACCATGAGTCACGAAATCCGCACCCCTCTGAACGGGGTAATCGGCATGACCGGCCTCCTCCTCGACACAGACCTCACGTCCGAGCAGCGGGAGTTTGCTGAAACCGTCCGCAGCAGCGGCAATCACCTGCTTACCGTCATCAATGACATTCTCGATTTTTCCAAGATTGAAGCAGGCAAGATGAGCCTGGAAATCATCGACTTTGATCTTCGCACGGCAGTGGACGAATCGGTGGACCTGTTGGCAGAGCAGGCGGCCGGCAAGGGGCTGAATTTGGCCTGCCTGTTTCATGCTGATGTGCCGGCTGCCTTGCGCGGCGATCCGGGCCGACTCCGCCAAATCTTGCTCAACCTTCTGGTGAACGCCATCAAGTTTACGGAACAAGGCGATGTGGTGCTGTCCGTCACGCTGCTGCACCACACCGAGACGGAGGCCACGGTGCGATTTGAGGTGCAAGATACCGGCATCGGCCTGTCCCCTGACGCGCAAGAGCATCTGTTTCAATCGTTCACTCAAGCCGATAGCTCGACCACGCGCAAATTCGGCGGCACAGGATTGGGGCTTGCCATCTGTAAACAGCTCACAAAGCTCATGGGTGGCCAGATCGGTGTGGACAGTAAGCTTGGCGAAGGGAGTACGTTCTGGCTCACGGTTCAGCTTGGCAAACAACCGGAGGCAACTGCCTCGGTGGCGGCCATGGCGTCCCAGGATTTGCAGGGGCTGCTGCTCTGCATCGTGGATGACAGTCCCATCAACCGGCGCATTCTGGAAACCTATGCCACGCAATGGGGCGCCCAGTGCCTCATCGCGGAGGATGGCCGGCAGGCCCTGGCGGTGTTGCGCAAGGTGGCGGCAGAGGGGTACGCGTGCGATTTCGCCATCATCAACATGCAGCTGCCAGGGCTGGACGGCCTGGAACTGGCCAGGGCGATCAAGGCCGATCCGATGCTGGCGCCAACCAGGCTCGTTCTATTGACGCATCAGGGCCAGCGTGGCGATGCCCAGGCGGCGCATACAGCCGGATATGCCGCGTATCTCAGGAGGCCGGTGCGTGAGTCGCAACTGTATGAGTGTCTCGTCACTCTATGCGCATTATCCGCACCGGCTACCGCCCGAGAGGGCCAATCCGCTGGCCGGACCGTGCGACCAGCGCTGGTCACGCGTCATAGTTTGGCCGAGGCGAAGGCACAAGCCACCGCGAAGATTCTGGTCGCCGAGGATAACGTCGTCAACCAGAAGGTTGCCGTACGCATGCTGGAAAAGTTGGGGTATCGTGTGGATCTCGTGGCCAACGGCCTGGAGGCCCTCGAAGCGGTCTCACGCATCTCCTATGACGCGGTCTTGATGGACTGCCAGATGCCGGAGATGGATGGGTTAACGGCGACGGCGGAAATTAGAAGACGTGAAGCGTCCAGGTGCATTTCAAGTTCCACGTTTCATGTTTCAGGTTCGGAACGTGATGGTTCTGTTAGACAACCTGAAACTTGCAACCTGAAACTCGAAACTCGACGGCGCATTCCGATCATCGCCATGACGGCGAATGCCCTGCAGGTGGATCGAGACCTGTGCTTCACTGCCGGCATGGATGACTTCCTGAGTAAGCCCGTGCAACCCAAGCTGTTGGCCGAGGTCCTCGCGCGCTGGGTCAGCGCGCCTGTCTCGACCTCCAACTCACGAGATGACCGTCCGTTACGGACTGTCTCGGAGGGAAGGGCTGCTTGATCACCTGAGCGTCCCGCATTCTATGAATAGTAGCCCGGTTTTCTCCACGCTAATACAGGAGACGGTAAGGAACCAGCACGATGCTCATTCTGATCGTTGAAGACAATCCGGTTAACGCTAGACTGCTCTCGCTTATGCTGCACGCAGAGGGGTACCAGACCGTGCTGGCTGGAAATGGCAAAGAAGGGTTGGCGAAGATGTCTGAAACACCCAGCATAGAGATGATTATTACCGATTACATGATGCCGGAGATGGATGGGCTGGAGTTTATTGGGAAGGTCAAGGCCTTGCCGGCCTTCAGCCATGTTCCCATTATTGTCGTATCGGCCCATGCCGATCTTGAAACCGTCAAGCGGGCGAAGGGCTTACATTGCGATGGCTTTCTGGTCAAACCCATCGACAAGAGACAACTGATCAAGCAGGTGGGGCAGCTCTTGCACAATCAGCCACAAGTGCTTCTTGGTAAAAACAAAGCGATGAACAGATTGGACCTTGGGCTGGCGGAATATCACGAACTGCTCAATGCATTTGCGGCCCAATTGGCCGCAACCCTCCCGATTATAGTGTTGGAGCAGGGAGACTCGGAGGAACCCATTTCCGAGAATCTGGTCCGGTTGCTCAATGAACTTGCGGAAAGCGGGGCCACGTTGGGCGCCGATAAATTCGTACTGCTGTATTCGAAGTATATGGGACGCGGTTTGACGGCCCGATCGCAATGCCCTGCCCTGTTAAGGACGCTGCAAGAATTGGAACTGGCGCTCCTGGCATACCTACAGTCTCAACCGAATGCCGTATCGAGGAACTGACACAGCATGATGACGTGTGTAGATGTGGAGAGACACCGCTTCTTGCGCGGCATGTGTCAGGAAGGACGCAGCATCCTTCTTGGATGACACGACCAGAAGTATAAAGTTCGGGGTTCGAAGTTGCGAAAACCTCGAACGGTTGGCGTCGAACCCTTGCCCATTGCGCATTATATTTAGCCTCTTGACCGACTCTACAAGTTAGTTTACTCTATGACCATGATTAAGCTAAACATTCATGAAGCGAAAACCCATCTCTCCAAGTACCTGGCAAAGCTCAAGGCTGGAGAGCGGATTTTGTTGTGCAAGCGCAATCAGCCTGTAGCGCAGATTACCGCCCTGCCTGAACTCTTGATGCGCCCCCGGCCCATTGGGTTAGCCAAGGGGAACTTCACCGTTCCACGTTCGTTCTTTAAGCCGCTTCCCGATGAACTGCTTGACGCATTCGAAGGCCGGGAGACGTGAAAGGTCTCCTCGATACCTGCACCTTCTTATGGATTATTACAGGATCGAGGGAACTGTCTCCGGCAGCCGAGAAGGTTTTTACCGATCCTGCCAATGAGATCTTGCTCAGCGTGGTGTCGGTCTGGGAGCTCTCGGTCAAACATTCTCTTGGAAAGCTGCCCATGCCGGCGTCCCTCGATCGGTTTGTGCTGGAGCAGCGGGAGAAGCACGGGATCACGGTTCTGCCGCTCGAAGAACGCGCGGTGTATCACCTGCACAAACTTCCCGTATTGCATCGCGACCCGTTCGATCGGATGCTGATTTGCCAGGCCATTGAGCACGACTGTGTGCTACTCACACCCGATCCACTCATCGTCCAATACCCTGTGAGAACCCAGTGGTGAGCGGGTATCCCTCGCGTTGGTATTGACGTAACATTCCCACCATGACTCCACACGCCGATCTCGCGGCGCGGCAATATTTGCCGCCGTCCTTCTGTGTGGCGACCAGCCAAGTCTTCGTTTTGGCTCTCCTTTTCTGTACCCACTCCCGTCACGTCTGCCTTCGTTGCCAAAGCTGGCTGCTGTGGGGAGCGCCATAGTTAAGAATCGACCGCCATCGACCGATAGATAACTAGTCCAGGTGTTCGTGCGCCGGGCATCAGCATGCCGCACAGAAGAGGAGTCTCGCCCGTTATGGAGTACTCAATCACAGCAGAAGAATTCCAGCAGTTTCGCACGCTGATTTACCATGAGAGCGGTATTTCGCTGAGTGAGCAAAAAAAATCGCTCTTGGCTTCCCGCCTCTCGAAGCGGCTGCGTGATCTCGATCTGACGACCTTCTCGGAGTATTACTCGACGGTGATGGAAGACCGGACGCGCGAAGAATTTACCCGGTTGCTGGATCTGATTTCGACGAACAAGACGGATTTTTTTCGAGAGCCTAAACACTTCGATTTCTTACGCGATCGCATTCTGCCGGAATTGGACAGCGTCAAACGCATTCGGATCTGGTCGTCCGCCTGTTCGACCGGAGAGGAGCCCTATACGATCGCGATGACGCTCTACGAAGGGGTGCGGGATCCTGAGCGATGGGATTTCAAGATTTTGGCTTCCGATCTCTCGACTCGTGTCCTTGCCAAGGCGTCTTCCGGCATCTATGACAATGATCGGTTTCGCGATGTGCCGCCTGACGTCATGAAACGTCACTTTCTCCGTGGGCGGGGCGAGCAAGAAGGGGTCTTCAAAGTGAAACCGCACCTTGCGAGTGTGATCAAGTTCCGCCGCTTGAATTTGATGGATGATCAGTTCCCGATCAAAAACCCGCTCGATCTGATCTTCTGCCGGAATGTCATGATCTATTTCGACCGTCCAACCCAGGAGACTCTGGTGAATAAGTTTCATCGTTATTTGAAGCCAGGCGGGTACCTATTCATCGGTCATTCAGAAAGTTTGCAATGGGTCACGCACCCCTTTAAATCGATCGCGCCGACGATTTATCAGAAGGAAGGGTAAGTGGCAAGTCGTAAGTGGAGTAAGACATGAGAGGACAGACGATGAGAGTTGAGAGGAAGCATCGCGGATTATGAGCACTAATGCCTTACGCCTGACGCCTGACGCCTCACGCGATGACTTCGCCCACATCCGGCGCATGAGGGATAACCGTTTCCCTCATGAGATCGCCTCGATTCTTCCCGGGGAGTTTTTTGTCAGCAGAGAGCCGATGGTCGTCTACACGGTCCTTGGATCCTGCATTTCTGCCTGCATCCGCGATCCGATCGTCGGAGTGGGCGGCATGAATCATTTCATGCTTCCGGAGCCGAAAGAGCACCAGTCCGGCGATCTCTGGGGCGGCGAATCTACCAGGTATGGATCATATGCGATGGAGTCGTTGATCAATGAAATTCTGAAACGTGGTGGGCTGAAGAGCCGGCTGGAAATCAAACTCTTCGGCGCGGGCAAGATCTACGAAGGCAATATCGATGTGGGCGCGAACAATGCCAAATGGGTGATCGAATATTTGAAGAGCGAAGGGCTCGCAACGGTCAAGACCGACCTCGGCGATGTCCTCCCTCGAAAAGTCTATTATTTCACCGACTCGGGTCGTGTCTTGATGAAGAAGCTCGAGCGGGTCAAGAACCGGACCATTGTCGATCGGGAGAGCGAGTACGCAGCGAAAATCAAACAGCGGGAGCAGGCGCCGGTAGAGGATGTGACGTTGTTCTGATTGTGAGCAGTCAGCTTTCAGCCCTCAGCTATCAGGTCCGGAGCTGAATGCTGACCGCTGAAAGCTGAATGCTCGTTGAAGGAGCTTTATGCCAAAAATTCGTGTGTTGACGGTCGATGATTCGGCGCTGATGCGGCAGGTGTTGGCGACGCTGCTGTCGAAAGACCCTGGGATCGAGGTGATCGGCTCCGCTCCCGACCCCTTTATCGCTCGCGAGAAAATCAAAGCACTCAATCCAGATGTGATTACGCTCGATGTGGAGATGCCAAAAATGGACGGGCTGACGTTTCTGGAGAAGTTAATGCGGGGGCATCCGATGCCGGTGGTGATGGTGAGTTCGCTGACGGAAGTCGGCTGCCAGACGACCCTGCGCGCGTTGGAGTTGGGCGCGGTGGACTTCATCACCAAACCCAAACTCGATCTCCGGGAAGGCATGGAGGAGGTGGCCCAGGATCTCATCGCCAAGGTGAAGGCTGCGGCCTGCGCGAAGGTGAAGGGGATGGGAGGGGATAGCGGGGTAAGGGGTAAGGGGGTAGCGCCACTCCTCACGTCCTCGATGATTAAGACGACTGACACCATTATCGCGATCGGTTCCTCCACGGGAGGCACGGAGGCGGTGAAGGATGTGTTGATAGCTCTGCCGCCGAATACACCGCCGATTCTCATCACGCAACATATGCCGGAGAAGTTTACCAAAACATGGGCCGACCGCATGAATTCCCTCTGCCGCATCTCGGTCAAGGAGGCTGAAGACGGGGACAGTGTCTTGCCGGGCCATGCCCTGGTCGCGCCGGGCGGTTATCACATGACACTGGTTCGGAGCGGAGCCCGGTATACGGTGCGCATCAATCAAGATCCTCCGGTGAACCGCCATCGCCCATCGGTGGATGTGCTGTTTGCGTCGGTCGCCCAATACGCCGGCGCCAATGCAGTCGGAGTCATCCTCACCGGCATGGGCGGCGATGGCGCCAAGGAAATGTTGACGATGAAACAGGCCGGCGCCTTTACGATCGCGCAGGACGAAGCCAGTTGCGTGGTCTTCGGTATGCCGAAGGAGGCAATCAAGCTCGGCGGGGTGGACAAGGTATTGCCGCTGGCGGAGATTCCGGCAGCGCTCGTGGCCTATGTGAGCAAGCTCTAACAGGTTGCTTTGGTTTGTTTGGTTTTTTTGGTTGAACGAAACTAACCAGATAAACCAAATCAACCAAATAAACTAAACAAACCGGATGAATAGGATGAACCGGACAGACCATACACCAAGAGCGTTGAGGACGTGAGAGCAGCGGCTTGCAACCACAAGAAAGGACGATGTCATGCAGATCAAAGAACGCGTCGAGCCACATGGAACCATTTTAGATATCGTGGGCGATTTGACCTATGCCAATCGGTCGGCTTTTAAGGCGGCGACCGACAAGGCTAAACAGGGGGGATGCCGGCATCTCATTCTGAACATGGAGCAGGTGCGGTTCGTGGACAGCGCGGGGCTCGGGCTGCTGGTGCTTGTGTCGCAAAGCTTCAAGCATATTCAGGGCCAAGTCGGCATCCTGAAACCGCAGAGCTATGTGCTGGAGATCATGAATCTGTCGAATATTCCCAAGATGATCCCGATCTATGACAGCGAGGATGACGCGCGCATCGCGCGCGCGGCATAGGCTGAGTCATGAGGTCGGAACGTATGAATTCACCCATCACGACAGGCGTCGGGCAGGCAGCAGACTCGCCGGTGCAACCTCAGACTCCCCAGTCCACCATCCTCCTCGTGGAAGACGATCTGGTTACCAGGGCCGCCATGGCCGCGCGGTTGACGCGTCTGGGATACCGGGTTCTTGAGGCGGAGAATGGGCAGGCGGGCCTCGCTGTGGCAGGGCGTGAACGTCCGGATCTGCTCATCGTCGACTGGATGATGCCGGAGATGGATGGACCGACGTTCTGTGAAGCGGTGCGCCGCGATCCCCTATTGAAATCCAGCCAGATTCTTCTCATGACATCCCATGACAAACCGGCGCAGATTGCCGAAGGATTGATACGAGGCGCCGATGACTTTCTGAGCAAATCTGCCAGTAAGCAAGAACTGACGGCCCGTGTGCTGTCGGGTTTACGCACCAGCCGATTGGTGCGAGAGCTGGAAACGGCGGGCAAGAACCTGGAATCCTCCATGTCCCTGCTCCAGGCGAACCAAGCGGAGATGGAGGCAGATCTTCAATCGGCAGCCGACTTTGTCCGCTCGATGCTTCCCGCGCAAGGGAGTCCCGTACAAGGTGTCTCCCTCGCCTGGGAGTATCAGCCGGCGCTCACATTGGGAGGCGATCTCTTCGGTGTGATGGCGATCGATGCAGAGCGTCTCGGCCTCTACATTCTGGATGCGTCGGGGCATGGGGTTTCTGCAGCGCTGAGATCCGCCTCGCTGATGACGTTTCTGCGGGCGGAAAACATGTTGCAGCTGATCGGCTCATACGATCCTGAGCGGGTGTTATTCGAAGCCAACCGGCGTTTTCCCTTGAGTGCCGAGGGAGACTATTTCACCCTGTGGGTTGGGCAATTCCATTTGCCCACACGCACACTGTCTTATGCCTCAGCCGGCCATCATGGCGTGCTGCTTAGCCCGGCTGAGAGGCCTTGTCGATGGCTTACGCGCCCCTCGTCCCCCCTCGGATTTGACCCAGGCGCGACATATTCCAGCGACCACATAACGTTAGCCGTGGCCGACCGGCTGTTCTTGTTGAGCGACGGTATTTACGAAGCGTCATCCCCGACCGGGGAACCGTGGGGGCGCTGGCGGTTCCAGCAGGCGATCGAAACCCAGAGGCAGTCATCATTGCCCACCTCGATTTCTCATTGTTTCACAGAGGCCAGGCGATGGCATGAACAGTGCGACTTTTTCGATGACGCCGCGGTGGTCGGGCTGGAGTTTACTGTCTGATCGAAAGGGGCGACTCATGGAGATAAGCGCGGCGATCGATCTGTCCGAGGCCTTGAGCCGTGTGGATGGGGATCGGGATTTATTCCTGACCTTGGCTGGGATATTTTTGGAGGAGAGCCCGAAGGAGGCTGCGGCAGCTCGCGCGGCTCTGCAGCGTCAGGACGGCGCGGGGTTGGCGGCGGCTGCGCACAAGCTCAAGGGCTCGGTCTTGGAGATCTGCGCTCCGCGTCTTTTTGAATGCACGAAACGGCTGGAGGACTTGGGGCGGCGGGGTCAGTTTTCTGAGGCTTCGCCGGTCTGCGAGGATGTCGAGGTCTGTTTGGCCGAGGTGCAGGATGCGCTTCAGAAATTGATCGCCGAAGGGTGTTCCTCATGAGCGTCACGATCGGATCGTCTACACGGGCGCGTACCTTACTGGTTGTAGCCGGGAATGCCGATACCCAGACTGTGATTTTGGAGCATGCAAAGGCGCAGGGCCATTTGGTCATTTCCGCTGCGACTCCCGAACTCGGAGCCGAGACATTCGACATGACGCAGCCGGATATCGTGATCATCGACCTCTTTCCGCCGGAAGAGGAAGGGATCGGCTTGGTGAGGCAGATTCACGAGCGTCGTCCGTCTTGCCCTGTCGTGCTTCTTACCGACGCAGGCCATGGCGAATCGACGATGGCAGGATTGCGCGCCGGGGCGCTCGATTATGTGGAGCAGCCGATTCACGAACAGACACTCGCGCTGGTATTGCAACGGGCGATCCACTCGTTGGCGGCGACCGTGGATGAAGCGCCGGGGATCGACCGGCTGGAGTCTGTCCTTGTCCTGGGCTGCGATCCGAACTATGTCGAAAGCACCGTGACCTGGCTCGTTCAAGGGACTGCCATGGGGTTGGTGGAAACGAGACGGCTCCATCTTCGAGCCGCTCTGCAAGAGCTGATTATGAATGCGGTCGAGCATGGCTCTCTCGAACTCGAATACGATGACAAGATGGATTCGATAGTGAATGACCGATATGACGAGCTGATCCAGGAACGGCGGCAGGATCCCAGATTGAGCGATCGTTTGGTTACTATCCGCGCGATCTACGATAAGAGACAACGGCGACTCACGTACAAGATTGTCGACGAAGGAAAGGGATTCGACTGGCATTCGCATGTGAAATCCGGTCTTGACGTGTGTCCTCCCGGCGATGCTAGCGGACGAGGTATTTTTCTCGTCAAGTCGTTTTTTCCAGACCTTACATACAACGAGAGAGGAAACGAGGTCATGTTCACCGTTTCCCTGAGATGATGGCGGACGCGGTGAAATGTGGAATGATGAATGTGAAATGATGAATTGGCAGATTCAGACTCGACTTGAGGATCTCCGAACATTCACCATTCACCATTCAAAATTTAACATTAATTAGACGGAGGTCCCATGGACGTCAATAGTCCCGCCGGCTCAAAATTGCGAATCCCCAACGATGCGATGTATCGTTTGTTGCGCGAAGGGTGCATCACCGAATTCAACGCGAAAAAGGCGTCTGGAGAGAAGACCGACTTGCGGGGGTGCGATCTGCGGGGTCTCGACCTACGTGGACTGGATGCCGATGGGCTGGACTTCAGCGATTGTTATTTTCGCCAGTCGGATCTGCGCAGTGTCGATTTTCGCAACGCGCGGCTCGAAGGGGCCAGCATCAACGCCGCAAAAATCTCAGGCGCCTACTTTCCCTCCGACCTGACCGCCGGTGAAATCGAACTGTCCCTTCTTCACGGAAGCCGCATGCGGTACAGCTCAGGGAAGTTCTGAGTTCTGAGTCGCCGGCCTTGCCGAGTTCTGAGTTTAGAGTTCTGAGTTCTGAGATTTTTGATTCCCACTCAGCACTCAGCACTTCCTTCCCTCTCCTCGTCTTACAACTCATAACTCAGAACTCATAACTCAGAACTCAAAACTCATAACTTCCCCGGTGCTCAGAACCTCGTTATAATGCGGGCAAGGAGCCTATTCGGCATTGATCAGAGGTAGAGGATGGACTGTGTGTTGTTGCGACATGGCATTGCGGTGGAGCGGGATGAATGGGAAGGATCGGAAGCGGATCGTCCTTTGACTGAGGAAGGGGCGAAGCGTGTCGCCCAGGCGGTCGCAGGGTTGAATCGTCTCGATGTGCAGCCGACTCATATCTTGTCGAGCCCCTTGCTTCGAGCGATTGAGACGGCGAAGATTGTGCGCCGCTCTCTGCTGGTTCGTTCCGCGGTGCAAATCGTCGATGAACTGTTACCGGATGCGTCTCCCGATCGGCTCCTATCAATCCTTCACGATCTTCCGCCTGAGTCCTGTGTCGTTTGTGTCGGTCATGAGCCGCAGTTGGGTATAGCTGCAAGTGTCCTGCTTTCCGGGCGGGCCACTGCATCGTTTCCCATGAAAAAGGCCGGGGCCTGTCTGATCGAGCTGTCGATTCCGGTGAAGCCTGGTCGAGGCGCCCTCCGTTGGTGGCTGACGCCGAGACAGCTGAGGAGCATGGGGCGAGAGGGTGTCAAGGCTGAAGACTGAGCTTTCTTAGATCGGAGAAAAGTGGCGAACGATGATCTGGGAAATGTTCTGAAAATCACGGTCAGACGTCAGAATAGGTAGTCCATGCTGCATGGCGCTGGAGGCAATCCAAATATCGTTGGCGGCAACCGGAGTGCCGGCCTTCTTCAACGAAACGCGGATGGTTGCATAACGGTCAGACGTCTCGTCGTTCACGGCAAGCACCCTGACGCGCGAGGACTCCAGAAACATTCGTAACTCCCGCTCGTTGCTCTCTCGTTTGTTCCCCTGGAGAAAGCCCGCGCGTAGCTCCCCGATCACAATCGGACTCATCCATATCTCTTCAGCTTGGGAGAGGGTCTCAATGACTTCGGGGTGTCTTTTCTTGAACCCGATATAGGCGGAGCTATCCAGCAGCAGGCGGGTCACTTCCAAAGCTCCGGATCAATCGTACGTTGCTCAGCAATAAGTTTGTCGAACGCGGCGGCCTCTTCCTTTGTCCATGTTCCGGCAAGATGATCCAGATCATGATAGCGGACCGGTGTTTTCTTATTTGCCTTGCCTCCAGCTGATTCTTCCAACAGTTCGATGACTGCCTTATTCACGCTGGTTTTCTTCTGCTTGGCCCGTAGTAGAACTGTTCGGGCGACTTCAGGTGGAAGGTTCCGTAACGTAATTGCTTTCATGGCTCCACATCTCCATGCATCACATGTGCATCATAGTGATGCACATTCTATTGCATAAGACTTGGCTCGTCAACCAGATGCGGCTGAGCAGAGGTGGGACGGGGGGGAAGTGCTGAGTGCTGGGAAGTTGTAAGTTGGAAGTGGTGAGTAGTGAGTGGGAATACGAGCACCGGGGAAGTGTTGAGTTCTGAGTTCTAGGTTCTGAGTTGTTCGGAACTAACTTAGAACTCAGAACTTTAAACTCAGAACTTCCCAGTGCGCAGCACTCAGCACTCACCACTGTTTTCAGAGGGCGGCTTGCCGGAGATGTTTTTCTGACGGAGCAATTTTGTGAGGTACGTCCGTTGAAGGCCGAGTTCTTCGGCTGCTTTTGTTTGGTTCCATCCATTCCTGCGCAATGCCTCTTCGATGATCTTCCGGCTGTAGGCGTCGATGCTCTCATGGTAGTGAGAGGGAGGAGATTCGGTTTCAGCCTCGGTAGCAGGGGAGAAGGGCGAATTTGCCAGGTACAAATCCGAGGGCTCAAGGGTGTCCTGTGGACACAAGATCACCGCCCGCATCAGCACATTTTCAAGTTCTCGTATGTTCCCAGGCCACCGATACTGTTGCAACGCTTGCGCGGCCTGGTCGCTCAGGGCGCATGAGCGATGGACCCCGATTTTGACTGCGCGGTCGAGGAAATGTCTGGCGAGGGCCGGGACATCGTCAAGCCGTTCACGCAAGGGTGGGAGTGTGACGGTGATCACTGCGAGCCTGTAGTATAGATCCTCACGAAATGCGTGCTGATGGATCGCTTGCCGTATGTCTTTGTTCGTGGCCGCGATGAAACGCACATTGGTGTGAACCGACTGTGTTCCACCCACACGATAGAAGGTCTGATCTTGGATGACTCGCAATAGACGGTTTTGTAGAGAGAGCGGCATATCCCCGATTTCATCGAGAAATACCGTTCCCCCTTCAGCCATCTCAATCTTGCCTGGTTCCCGTTTGACCGCTCCGGTGAAGGAGCCCTTTTCATGACCGAAGAGTTCGTTTTCGAGCAGGGGCTCCGGCAACGCCGCGCAATTGACCGCGACGAACGGTTTCGAACTGCGCGGACTCCAACGATGAATGGCGCGGGCCACGACTTCCTTCCCCGTACCGGTTTCACCGAGCAGGAGAACGGTCACGTCGGACGGCGCCGCTTGTTTGGCGATAGAGAGTTGCGCCGCCATCTTGACGTTGCTCCCCACGAGATGATCGTACCGATCGCCGACTTCGTGACGAAGAACGTCGACCTGGCGGTGCAGCGCCACGGTGGACAGGGCCTTGTTGACCACGACGGTCAGATGGTCGGCGCTGAACGGTTTCGTCAGGAAATCGAATGCGCCAAGCTGCATGGCCTGCACGGCGCGTTCGACAGTGCCGAATGCGGTCAGGATGATGATGAGCGGTGTGGGGTGAGCGGCGCTTTTCACTCGTTCCAGAACCTCCAGACCGGACAGAAACGGCAGCTCCAAATCCAGGAGCGCGAGATCGAATTCTCCTTGTTCGATCAGGCGCAACGCATCCTTGCCGTTATCGGCTGTGACAGGCTCGTGCCCCATCCAGGTGATACGATTCTCAAGTCCGAGAAGAATATCGCGGTCGTCGTCGACGAGGAGGATTTTGGCGCGCATGTGTCTTGCTCAGGGGTTCAGGAATTCAGGCTGAAGGTCAAAATTGTAGTACATACACACGGGAAAATATACTCATCGGGAAGTTCTGAGTCACTGGGAAGTTCTGAGTTCTAAGTTTTGAGTTCTGAGTTAGTTCCGGACAACTCAGAACCCTGAACTTTATCCTTCGCACCTTCAGCCGTCAGCCTATCTACCTGACTGCAAACAGGCACCGTAAAATAGAATCGTGTGCCGGCGCCTGGTCTGCTCTCGACCCAGATGGTTCCTCGGTGCAGGGTTACCAGGCTCTTGGTAATGAACAACCCGAGCTGAGCCCCCTGAGCGGCGGGGTTGGCAGACGGCACTTTGGAGAACTCCCGAAAGAGCTGTTCGAGGTGATTCGGGTCAATCCCGCAGCCGGTGTCGGCGACGGAGGTTTGGATGAACCCTTCTGGGGTCGTCTGGAAATCGACGGTGATGCGTCCGCCTGGCGGCGTAAACTTGATCGCGTTGCCGATGAGATTCCAGAGAACCTGCTCGAGTTTATCGCTGTCCCCCTGGGCAGCTGGGAGCCCATTTGCGGGCGCGATCTCGATGGTCATGGATTTTTCAGCCGCCACGGCGCGCAAACTGTCGGCGACCATGAGCGCGACCCTATCGACGCTGACCGGCGCAAGACGGAGCAATTCCCGGTTACTGTTTAGCTGCGACCAGTCGAGCAGCTGATTGATGATCCTGGTGAGCCGACTCAGGTTGTGCCCTATGCGAGTGAGATAGGTCAATTGTTGTTCGCTCACAGGCCCTGCAATACCGTCGCGCATGTTATCCGCAAAGCTGCGAATCACCGTCATGGGGGTGCGTAATTCGTGGGACGCGACAGAGAGAAACAGCGACCGCTGCCGGTCGTGTTCCTGGAGGCGGTCGTTGGCGACGGTCAATTCTTGCGTGCGCTCTAGAATACGCTGCTCAAGATGCAGGGTGAGCTCTTCGAGGTGAGTATAGGCGTTGGCATTGTCGATGGCCGCGGCCACGTGACCCGCGATCGTCATGAGTAGATGGAGATCTTCAGCTGTGCAGGGCTGTGAGCCACGGTCGCCTGCGAGGTATCCGAGCACCTGGTTATGGCTCTGGAGCGGCACGGCGACGAATGATGTCACCCCGGTTCGGCGGGCCAACTCCAGCATCGGTGGGTTCATGCGATCGGCCACGGCCTCAAGGTGTAGGACGAGCAAGGGTTTGCCATGGATCAGCAGGTCGGCTAGGAGGCCGCCGTCGTTCCGGATCGGCACATCGAGCCGGCGAGCCGCCTCCTCAATGTCCGGCGCGACCCCGGCAATGTGTGCCACATAGGCCGTGTCTCGTTCACGATGTCGTAGCGTCACAAACATTCTGGTGAAACCTAGGTTGGTGATCAGGAGCTGGAGGACAATGCGAAGGATCTGCTTCAGGTCCAGCGTCCTGGCGATGGCTGCGCTGACTTGATGCAGGGTGGTCAATTGACTGACCTGGTGTTCGATGGTCGCCATGTTTCCTGAAATGGCGGCAGCCCTCTCCTGCAGCGAGGTGGTCATCAGGTTGAACATGTTGGTCAGCTGGCCGACTTCGTCTCGGCTGGATGGCGCCATGAGCGGAGGTGAACGGCCTTCAGCCACTTGCTGGGCCACAGTGGCAAGGCTTCTCAGCGGTCTCGTGATACGGAGGGTGAGTAGGTGGGTGATGAGCGCGCCCACCACAATAATCACGGCGGTGAAGATGAGAATATCTCTGATCATCACCGCGAGCTCCTGTTTCAGATAGGCGTCGGTCAATCCTATTTGGAGGACAGCGGATATGAGTACCGGTTGTATCGAGGATGAGTCGGCGCTGCCTTCATCCAGCGGAAAAGACAACGCAGGAGACGAGGGGCTCCCTTGTGGTCTCCGCAGTATCGGCATGGCAAAGTCGTACACCAATTCATCTAACGCAAGTACGCTTCCTATTTTGGTGGGAAGGGAGAACTCTGTCGCGAGAGGAATTGTATTCGGCGATCGGAAGACCCGTTTTATAATCTGCGACTCCGGGTACAGCGGATGATTCGGGGATCGCACGAGTTCGGAAGGAGATTGGCGCGATCCCTTCGTGTGCTGAGCGAGTACCGTTCCGTCTGGGCGGGTGATGACCACATACACCACATCCTGAACAGCCACGAGTCCGTCAATGAATTGTTGGAGCGTGGCGCGGTCTTCCGCCACGATGCCTGCATATTGGAAGTGTTCATTGTTGGCGACACTCGTGAGGAGGATCGTTCCCAGCTGCCGGAGGTTGTCGGTCATCGCCTCTCGCCTCGCTTCGACGTAGTACCCGCTCAAGGTCGAACAGACAACGATAAGGATGAGGCTGAACAGTAATACGAACTTTGGGCGCAGGCCGAGAACATGCCTTGCGCGTGATGGGCGGAGAGGCAGGGAGTTCCCTGGCTGGTTAGAAGGTTGTAATCGCCTGTCCGAGTCAGTAGGTTTCATCGACGAGGCTCATCTGTTCCCTTGTAAACGTCATATCGAGAAACCGCGCAGTCTTGAGATTGACGGTAATCTTGAGTCGCTCGATCGGCAGGGGATTGAGCGGCAGCAGCCCTTCTCTATCGAGAATGCGTTTCACGAGCAGTCCGGTATCCCGTCCGACATCGCCGTACTCGATGGAGATGCTGAGCAGCGCTCCCAGCCTGGTGAGTTCGGGTGAAAACCCAATTACAGGTATGCGGCGCGCGAGCGCCGATTCAAGGATGAAGGGAATGGACTCATGCGTCAATACGGCGGAATCCGGCATGAGCCACAGGGCCTCAACATCCTGGAACAGCGTGCGCAACTGCTGGGGGACATCCTTCTCACTCTCGACGGGAAGCCCGTTCACGTGCATGTCGAACATACCGGCCTGCTCCACCGCGTTCTTCACCCGAGAGCCGTTTTTCGCAGGATCGTAGAGCGTGCCGACCCGGTGCAGGGTTGGGAGGAATATGCGCATGATCTTCACCTGTCGGTCGAGGGGAACCTCGAGGACTGTGCCGGTCATGTTGGCGGCTGTGAGCTGATGTTTCAACGGGTCCAGGACCATCATATAGACGATCGGGATATCCACGATTTCTACTTTCGCTGCCAATGCAGCCTTGAGCCCCACGGCGACGACCAGTGACGTATTCGATGCCCGCAGCTTGCGCGCGAGCTTTTTCCCTAGCTCCAGGTCGCCTTGCAGATCGTATTCGGTATAGATTGCTCCAATCGGGCCCGTAGCTTTCAAGCCTGCCACGGCTTCCCGATAAGCCGGTATGTTGGACGATTGCAGGATAGCAATGTCCATCGCCGCGGATTCCGACACACAGAGGGCGCAGAGGCTGAGCAACAGGCCGAGTCCCGCCATCGCGCGGAAGAGCCGGTCTATGTGGCCTATCGTTTTCATCATCCTCAGATGCAAGGGCCCATGGCGTGAGTGAGTTCTGAGTTTTGAGTTCTGAGTTCTGAGTTTTTTACTTCCCACTCGGAAATCAGCACTTCTCTTTCAGCGTTTCTGGTCAACTCATTCCACATTTCTGATTCCGCATTCCTTCGACCCTCCCCGGCACCTTTTCCGGCCAACTCAGAACTCAGAACCTCTTCACCCGCTGCCTTACGTGGCCCTGGCCGTTCCCAATATATGCACAGCCTGTCCGTCATGATCTCGAATAATCTGACCTGTCCAGATACACCATTGGACGCTGCCGTCCGATTTCAAGATACGGTGCTCAAAGGTGATGTCGTTACCGATCTGATCCAGCGGCTGCCGCATCGCGCGCATCATCGACTCCCGATCTTCCGGATACACGAGCGCCAACCAGTCGTACTTCGTGCGTGGGCATGCCCCGCCCGATAGGCCGAGGAACCTGTCGACCTGGGAGGACCAATAGACTCGATCGGTTTGGAGATCCCAATTCCACGTTCCTATCTCTGTCGAGGTCAGGGCAAGGCTGAGCTGTTGTTCATGCGCGCGGAGGTTGTGTTCGAGGCGCTTCCGATCGGTAATATCGGTGGAGATGCCGCAGGTCGCATAGGGGACGCCGTTCTGGTCGCGCAGGGGAAATTTGATCGAGATGTAGGCATGGAGACCATCGGAATGGGGCGCATATTCCTCGTACTCCATCGCGGTATTCCGTTTCAACACCGTCACATCGTTGGCGCGAAACGCATCGGCGATGTCCTTGGGGAAGATTTCGTGATCGGTACGACCGGCAATCTGGTCCATGGTGATGTGAAACAGCTGTTCGAATCGGCGATTGGCCAGGAGATATCGGCCGTCGGCGTATTTCACGTAAATCACGGCAGTGGTGTTGTTGACCACCGCATGCAGGAGTTGCTCGCTCCGGCGAAACGCATCCTCAATCTTCTTTCGCGTGGAACTATCTCGGATGATGCCGCTGTAGTAGGAATTCCCCGCGCTTTTCCAGGTGGCCAAGGAGAGTTCGATGGGAAACTCCGTTCCGTCTTTCTTGAGCCCATGCACCTCAATGACAGATCCCAGCACGCGGCCTTTGCCCGTTGATTCCATGCGAAGGAGGCCTTGCTCGTGAGCCTGGCGGTAGCGCAAAGGCATGAGTAGCGTGAGAGGTTGTCCGGTCACTTCCTCATCGGTGTAACCGAAGAGCTCGGATGCAGACCGATTCCACGAAAGGACGATCCCGCGATGATCGGCCACGATAATGGCATCGGTGGCCGAATCCACCAGCGAGCGGAAGCGTTCTTCGCTTTGGCTGAGGAGATGTTCTGTCTGTTCAACTTTGACGGCGAGTTCGTTGACCCCGACGGCGCGACGGAGTATGTGTCGAAGCTCCTCCCGATCGTATGGTTTCGTGAGATAGGCATAGGCTCCCTGCTTCAGCGATCCCACGGTGCGATCGGGCGAGATATTGGCGGTCACGATCACGACGGGGAGAGAGGGGGATAGGCGTTGCGATTCTTTTAAGACGTCGAGCCCATCGCCGTCCGGCAGGCCCAAGTCCAGCAAAATAGCGCTGAAATGCTGAGTTCGAACGAGTTCAATCGCGCCGGCGACGGTGCCGGCGACGGTCACGGCGTAACCATCGTGGCGCAGCAAATCCTGTAACCCCATGACGAGATCCTGGTTGTCTTCTACGATGAGAACGGAATAGCGACTGGCTGTAGGGAGCATAGTGACCTCAACTGCGGGGAAGTTCTGAGTTCTGGGTTCTGAGTTCTGAGTCAACGGATTTACCGAGTTCTGAGTCAACGGCTTTGCCGAGTGCTGAGTTTTGAGTTCGGAGTTCTGAGTTTTCATGAATCAGAAGCTTGCTGCGCGTGGTTAGAATGATGCTGTTCAACATTTTTACCAGCTCTCCGCATTCTGCCAGCAGACTGGCCAGCTCCGGATGGTTGTTCGGCTGAGTTTCCCGAATGAGCCGTAACCAGTAACCGGCCTCGCGAGCCTCTTTCGCAGCAATGGCGAGTTTGGAGATGAAATCTTTACTGCTCTGTCCTCCCAAGGCTTCCTCGACGTTCGCTCCAATGGAGGTTCCGGAGCGGAGCAGCTGTCTGTTTAGCACAAGGTTGACGTGATCTTTCTGCTGTCGGCGAATGTACTCGACGATATGCACGGCGAAACGAAAACTCTTGTCCTGTACGATGCTCTGAGAACGCCGCTGTTCCATGTCTTAACTCCCGAGTCTAAAAGAGAGGTTCTGAGTTATAAGTTCTGAGTTATTTGGAACTACACTCAAAACTCTTCTTTCAGCGTTTCCGGCTAACTCATTCCTCATTCCGCATTCTCCCCCGACTGCCTACTCAGAACTCAAAACTCAGAACTCATATCTCGGCGAAGCCGTCGACCCATAACTCAAAACTTCCCCGGTGCCCCTCTTCCAACTCAGAACTCAGAACTTCCCGAAGCTTCCCATCTTGATCTTGTCATACAAATGCCTATATGCTGTCCGACAGGAGGTGCTCCATGGCTCTTGTTCAAGTGTCCGCCAGATTGGACTCCGACAAGTTGAAACGAGCGAAAAAGGCCCTTGGGGCTAAATCCACAACAGAGACCATTCAAAAGGCTCTGGACCTGGTGACCGAGAAAGCCGCCCATGATTGGGTGATCCGACGATATAGTGGCGTTGGGAAGCGGGATGCGTTCAAGGCCAGCTAAGTTCGCCATTCTAGACACCTCGGTCTTAACTCGGAGGTTCTGAGTTCTAAGTTCTGAGTTTTGTCTTCTTAATCAGCACTCAGAACTCCTCTTTTCTCTCTTCTGGCCAATTCATTCCTAATTTCACATTTCTCATTCCTTCGAATCTCCCCCTCCGCTTTTCCGGATAACTCAGAACTCAACACTCAGAACTTCCCGGTTAGTATCTCACCGTCACCCATCCCATCACCCGGCTGCCGATCGTGTCGCCAAAGGGGTGTTCTTTGTGCGTATCGTTCAACGCATTGTAGGCGGAGAGGGCCACCTCCGCGTCACGCAGATAGCCTGCCTCTGTTTTCTGTTGCCAGAATTTGTAGGCGACCCGGATGTTGAGGAGGTTGTAGCTGCCGACGTATTCAGCCGGTACCAGCACTCCCAAGCCTGGTATAGCGGCGAGTTTGGTGAAGGTTGCGGCCACTGGATAGTTCGTTGCGCCGACATGGTGGAGCGCCGCTTCTCCACTCCATCCATTGTCCCAGTCTCCCCGCAATCCCACGTTGTACTTGAAGCGAGGCACTCCTCGCCTGACCGTCCCAAGGAACGACTGGCCGACCTCTTGATAGGAATAGTTCGCGAACCCGGTCAGCCAGGGAGTGGCGAGGAACTCCATCCCGGCCTCGCCCCCGTAAATGTCGGCCTGGCCATGATCGTTGACGTACGAGGCGGTTGTGTTCGACGTCTCGCGGGTGGTGATGAGATGCGAAATGTGATTGAAGAACAGATCTGCCCTCAGCCGAAGCCGATGGTTGAGGAACCATCCTTGGTAGCCCGCTTCGTACGAGATGATCTGTTCGGGCTCAAGACTCCGTGTGCCCCTCACGACGCTCGTGTTAGTGCCGAACGGCAGGGTGGTCACAGCTTGCACTTCCGCGTGGGTTTCAAAGAGAGTCGGTGGCCGGTACGCGGCCGAACCTGAGACTCGAAAGGTGTGGTCGGGTGAGGCCTGATAGATGAGGGCGACGCGCGGGCTCACCTTGGGATTGGTGAAGGTGTCGATGTCGTAGCGGAACCCTGCGACCAGAGTCAGCGATTGCGTTGCGCGCCATTCGTCCTGGAGATAGAGGCCCAGGCGGTTTTCCCTGCTGAAGGCCTCCGTCACATTGCTTGAGAGAGAATTGTGCCGGTAGTTCACACCATAGATCAGCCGGTTTGAGGCGCCGATATCGAGGGCATGCTGCGATTCAAGATTGTAGGTGTTGCTCAGAAAGGATTGAATGGGATTCCCATCCCGATCCGAGATACGAATAAGGTGTGCCAGGAGCGGATTGGTAGTCGCCGTGGAGGTATCCTGAAAACTGGACCACCAGCCACGGAGGAAAAAGTTCTGGCGTTCGTATGATACATTGGCGTAGCCCTGCGAAGGCCGGCTCGATGGGGACACGGTTTCTCCGAAGGGGCCGTCGTACCGATTGACGTCCACAAGGCCGCCTGAGAGCAGCAGCTTCGCATCGTTCGGCAGGGCGTACTCGGTATGGACATTGAACTTGTTCGAGCGGAATGCCAGGGCGTCCCGGTTCCGCCACTGTTGGTTTTGATCGCGCCCAATGGACAGGCGATAGCCGAAGTCGCCGATCTTGCCGGCATGAATCGCCGCGCTTGAGATGGTGCCGAGCTCACCGCCGCCGAACTGAACGGTTGTTCCCTTCATCTCCTCCGGTGACTTGGTGATGATGTTGATGATGCCGTCGAAGGCGTTGAATCCGTAGATCGAGGAGGCCGGTCCCTTGAGGACTTCGATGCGTTTGATCTCTGGCAATGTGACCGGGATGGCCTTCCAGTTCATTGAACCCTGTACATCGTTATAAATCGAGCGTCCGTCGACCAAGACCAGCATCTTGTTGGCAAAGGGCTGGTTGCTCCCCCTGGCGCTCACATTGAAATCGGCCCCATTCATCTGTATGACCTCCAGCCCTGGGATCCGGCGGAGCACCGTCGGTATATCCGTCGCTCCCGAGTGGCGAATATCTTCGTCCGTAATGACATGGACGTTTGCCGGCGCTTGCGAGATCGGTTGTTCGTAGCGCGAGGCGATGCTCACCGTTTCCTCTTCCTTGATCAGTTGAAGTTCAGGAATGAGAGCTTGATCGGGCTGGGTGCTCGGTTCTTTTGCATAACCAAGGCCAGGCGCCTGAGCGACAAACAGGACGATCAGTATGCCGAGCAGTATGGATTGTGGGGGGCTGGAAAGTCTGGTCATGTCTGTCCGCAAGAGACTGAGTGGGTCTGAACGGTTGGGGTGTGATAGCGAGGAACTTATCACAATTATGCGCGCGGGAGGGGTATGAGAAGGAGGAAAGAGCAGTGTGGTTAACAGAGTAAATGGAGGACCGATGCAATTTCGTCTGGTGTAGGGCCATGCCAGCAAGGTTCTGCCTTACCGTTCGTCGTCGATGAAGTCATGAACGACCATCCAGATGACTCCCACCATCATAGTCAGGAGTCCCACAACGGCTACCTCAACGAGAATCTGTACCATGGCTGCGTCTCCTTTCACCATTCGATTGGTCGCCGCTTCGACCATAATCCAGCAATACGCATGCCTAATTAGAACGGCGTAATCCCTACTGCTAGAAGCCTGATTTTTCAAGAATTGGCTTGAGCACAAGCTATTACAGGAGAATGGAATTTAGCCCATGTGAATCGAAAACGATTCGGGCTGAATCAGATTTGGCTAGGAAGTAGGAAGTAGTAAGTGGGAAGTAGGAGAAGTAGGAAGTAGGAGAAGTGGGAAGTGCTGAGTGCTGAGTTGGAAGACGGGGAGCGAAGAGTTCTGAGTTTTGAGTTCTGGGTTGGAAAACGGGAGAGAATGCGGAATGAGAAATGTAGAATGAATTGGCCGGAAACGCTGAAAGAGGCGTCACGTTTTCGACCGACTCACCACTTACTACTTCCCACTTCCCAGCACTCAGCGAAGAGGGTCATCATCAATAGTGGTCGCTCGCGATCATCCAGATGGCCCCTAGCACTCCAATAGACAGCCACACCATCATGATCTGACCGATAAGTAGTGCCATGGCTGCGTCTCCTTTCAGAGAAAACCGCCGGAGTTATGGAGGCCGATTCCATCTTGACCTCAGCCTGCTCACTGCGATAACCAGCAAACCGCATGCCTACGGTGGAATACTCATGGCATCTGGACCAGTCGCTGATTTTCCTGAGAATTTTATCCACTGACCTCTGCGACTGGAGAATGGAAAGCGGTTCATGTGAATCCAAAACGATTCAGAGCTGAATCCTTTTGGATTGCTGGGCGGACGGCGTGGTGTAAGTGGGAAGTAGGAAGTAGGAAGTAGGAAGGCGGGGAGAGGGAGGTTCTGAGTTCTGAGTGCTGGGTTTTGAGTTGGAAGACGGGAGAGAATGAGAAATGTGGAATGAGAAATGTGAAATGAGGGGTGAGTTGGCTGGAAACGATGAATGAGAAACACTCTTACCGGTAGTCGTCGGGGTAATGGTCTTCAACATAGATGTTGAGCACCATTGCCCAGATGAGCCCCAGCAGCCCGATAAGCAATACCCACACAATGATCAAGGGAATCCCTATATGCCACTGACAGATTTCAAGGCCTACCAGCCCAGCAAGCAATACCGACATAACGATCCCCAGTGTCATGGCAGTTTCTCCCTTCACCCTGTCTGGTTCACCTGCTTGCGCTGGTTCAACCAAACCAACCCAATAACATTCTCCCTACGCCCGCTATATCGATAGCCAGCAAATCATGTGCCTAATCTGAAATACGTATGGTCCTTCTCATGGTCTGTGATTTGTTGAGGAATTTCATCACCGCGAAAGCCATTGCATAAGGATGGAAGACGGTCCATGTGAATCAGGAACGATTCGGTGCTGAATCCTTTTGGGTGAGTGGAAAGTAGGAAGTAGGAAGTGGTGAGTTGGAAGACGGGGGAGAATGCGGAATGTGGAATGAGGAATGAATTGGCCTGAAAAGCTGAAATAAGATTGTGCAGTGTAGTTCCAGATAACTCAGAACTCAGAACTCAGAACTTATAACTCAGGACTCTTCGCTCCCCGTCTTCCCACTCACCACTTACTACTTCCTACTTCCCAGTGACTCAGAACTCGGCGAAGCCTACCTGACTGGGGCTGGGATGGAACGAAGATCCCATTGCGCGACAGTGGAAAGACCGATTTGATTCAGCAAGGAAGCTCGTTGTCTTCGAAGCGCTTGGTCTGCAGGGTTCGAATCGATCAACTGGCAGAGACAAGCCATGGCGTCGTACCAGAAGCCGCGCATGGCATTCCGCAGCACGCTTTGCCTGTCACAGCTCAAATCGACTTCCATTTCTACGAGGCATGCGCTGAATTCACAGCGCTCGATCACCCCGCCGGCCACAAGATCCTGTGACGGCGAGTCGGGATTGCGAATTGCGGAGATGTACCAGCGATATTGCACGTCCGGCTCCAAGGCAAGGTTCCAATCATTGAGATCAATGGATTGGACTCCGGCATGATCCGGCGTGGGAATCGGGCCTTCATGCAGCGGTTTGACCGATCGGATGTCGATGAGCGTAAATTTCAGCGGGTATGTCGTCGGTTTTGAGAGAAACCAGTTTAGGACCGGAGATTTCTTGGCGGTGAGCCCGACATGGTCCGGCACCAAGGCCACGAGCACGGGATCGCTTCCGTCTGTCCCGCGCAATCCACCACCCACGCGAGCTCGCGGGGTCAGCTTCTTGGGGGGCTGGTAGAGGGGAAGCGGCGCATCTTCCTTCGGTCCAGACTGGGAAGCGGTGGGCTGATCCGATACCGCCGGCGTCGTAGCCGGATCGAGCAACCCTATGCACAGAATCAGTCCTAGGAATAGAGAAACAGTAGGGCGTTGCATCGGTAGCACCTTTCTAGTCATGACTCTTCATGAAAACGTTTGCCGCATTCACCGAGGTTTAGGCGAGAGGCAACGGCACTCATGAATAATCCTGGCGATACCGGCCATCGACCAGCGTGAATATAAATGGCGGCATACTCTAGCATAGGCCAGCGACATGTTACAGCCAGTTGTTCAGCAACAGAAACGCCGACCAGTAGGCCGGATGTTCATAGACACGATCCGCCAAGAGTTTCTGCTGCGCAGACTGCAATGCTTGTGCCTTCGACAGTTTGGGATTTCGTAATTGCCGGTAGAATTCAGAGACCAAAGCCGCGGAGGCTTCATCGTTGATGAACCAGAGTGTAGCTAACGCGCTTCGCGCACCAGACTTGATGGCGACGCCGGCAAGACCCAAGGCCGCGCGATCATCTCCCACTCCCGTTTGACAGGCGCTCAAGGTGAGGAGTTCGAGCGGATCCTCGCGAAACCGGAACAGGCCGATCAATCGATCCAGGGTGCTCATGGTCAGCTTCTCATCGAACGTGAGGAGAAACGAGTCGTTTGCGCTAGTCGAGAACATCCCATGCGTGGCGATGTGCAAGATCCCATACCGTCCATCCCGTAACTCCTCTTCTAACCGTTGGGCGCGAAAGTCCTGGTTCATCAGTTGATTCGACGAATAGAGCGAGCGAATGGTCTCGACTTCGTCCGCCACGTAGGGGAGGGAAGGAAATCCCTGCACGGCTTTCGTGAGCCCGGTGGTCAGAACGCGCACCTTCTCCCGGTTCAACGGGCGCGGGTCCGTCAGCGTAAGGCCGGGGGTCAGCGCGACGGCATACTTGTTGATGAGAAAGGTCGAGCCGTCGTGAAGCGCCGCCATAGGGATGGTCCGGAGCGCGCTGTCAGGCACAAATACCAAGGTTGCAATCCGTTGCTTTGCAAATTCAGATTCCAGAGGACGGATGAGCCAGTCGTACAGCTGTTGCGCATGGGGGAGGTATTCGCGCGTGGTGCGTTTTTCGACCGTGCGGCGAAACAACCGGATCTCCTTCGTCAGCGCCTCCGCGCCGACCGGCACCGCGATGCGCATCATGCCTGAGGGCAGGCTCACCAGTAGTTCAAGCCGTGTCGGAAAGAGAATGGGATAGATGACGGCCGTGTTTGCCACCAGGCTGTCGAACTTGATAAGCCGGGCTTGCAGCGCATCGACGCATTCGTCTTTGAAGTAGTCTCGCAGCTCGGCGGCCTTATAGGCTTCGATCGCGTCGCGGGCGGCCAAGAGGTATTGCGTGGCTGCAGGCTGCTCTTCAGTCAGCGAGGCTCGTTGGAGGAGTAGATCTGCCAGTTCGAAAAACAACGGTCGTATCGGATCCTCATCCAGCCAGGAAGAATGTGCAGCGGTCATGGCAATCGACGGGCGAATGGGTTGCAGGGTGCCGCTTGCCTGACGGTAGGACGCGATCGCGTCGTCGAGTTTCCCCGTGGCAGCCAACTGCCTTCCGAGTTGCCATTGCCAGCGGTACAACGATTCCGGCGCATCGACCGATTGGGCGGAAAAGATTGCGCGCCTCGTGAATGACAGAGCTTCATCCAACCGCTGCTCCGACTCATACAAATGGCCGAGATGACCGAGGGCGAACGAGAGGGTACGAGTATCACCGAGCTGCTCGGCCAGGCTTGCCGATTCCTGCATCGCTCCAGCCGCGCGAAGGACGAGCGGGGCATGGAGGTCGGGGAGGGAGGAGAGCAGGCGACGATAGAGCAGACCGATATTCATCAGTCCGATGGCTTTCTCCCGAGAAGGCGGCAAGACATCGACTTGTTCAAGGGCTTGGTCTATCCACATGCGACTGGCCATCGGGCGATTAAGCTGTATATTTGTTCGCGCCGCATTCAACCGCGCATGCAGCGCGACAAGGGGGAGTCCTGCCTGCTGCGCGAGCTGGATAGTATCGGTAAAGGCGGCGAGGGCTTCATCGTGGTGGTTTTGGAGGGCATGGAGAATGCCGAGATCGTTCAAGAGCGTCGCGGTAAGAGCTGGGGACACAGAGCGGTTGGCGAGCTCACGGGCCTGCGTCAAATGTGTCGAGGCCGCATCCAGTTGTCGCGCCGTCAGATAGGTATGGCCCAGTTGCGCCAAGACCGTGGCTCGCCACAGAGCATCCGGTTCCTTCTGCGCAAGGGTCGAGGCGAGTTCGAGCAATTGGAGTGCTTGTCTGGTCTGGCCGAGCGATTCAGCCGCTCGCGCTGCGGCGACAAGGGCCTGGCTCTGTTGATGGACCTGGCCCTGTGCGTCGTACTGCCGCGCGGCCTCCTTCCATTTTCCCAGCGCGTCTTCGTACGAGCCACGCTGAAACGCCTGCGTGCCTTGTGCCATCGTTTCATCAGCGACGGAAGGTGGGGCGGAGGCTGAAGTCGCCATGGAGGGGATCAGGACGGCCGCGCAGAGCAACAGGCAGGCGAGGTGGATAGGCTGAAGGGGTTCAGGCTGAAGGCTGAAGGCTAAAGGCCGAAATTTGAGGACCAACGTTCTAAGCATTTCAGCCTCTTTCCCCCTGAACCCCTTAACCCCTGAATGCCTTCAGCCTATTTGCCTGCGCTGCGCTACAGAACCTGCACCACCAACTGCAAATGTATCCCGTGGTCTTGCAAATTGCCTGGTGGGTGGAGGACATGATTTAACGGCAGCCCCCAGTAGAGTTCAAAATGCGCCCGATCGCGCGGCAGAATATGCCAACGGAGGCCCAGCCCGACGCTGGCCAAGGTCTGAGGATCGGGCGTGATGCCCTTTGCATTCCATGCTCGTCCAAGATCCACAAATTGGGCAAACTGCAAGAGTGGTTCCCCTGTGACGTAACTCATCAAAGGAAATCGCGATTCAACCGAGGCCAGGAATGCGTTGTCACGGATGAGCGAACTCTCGCGATAGCCGCGGACACTGAACCGTCCCCCGACAGGAACCTGCTCAAGTGGAAAGAGTCGATCGTTGGCGAGTTGAAGGCTCATTTGCCCCAGGAGCTGCATGCCCCACCAGTCGTCAAACCGCCGGACCGCCTGGACTTGCCCCAACCAGGAGAAGAACTGTCCGTCCGGCAACGGGCCGGCGTTGTTGGTGGCGCTCAGGACGTCCAGTCCGACGGAAAAGCGGGACCGCGCCGCGATCACCGTGGTCGATGTGCGATGGGTGTACTCCTGCACGAAGCGCAGTGCGCTCACGTTGCTGACCCCGGTGCCGGACGAGCCGGGAATGAAGAGTGACGGAACACCTGGCAGGTCGAACACCGATGTCACTTTGCTGTACAAATGTTCGCCGGTGAGCGCGATGGCAAACTCATCAGACACTGTCCGATAGATCGGCTGGCGAAGGGTGAAGCCGATGATTTCCGACTCCCCATTCAAATTGAGGAAACGAAAGGGGTTCTCCACCACGAGGAAGTCGTTTCGCCGGTAGGAGGCGATGAAGGTCGTGTCGTATCGATTCAAGGGGAGTGAATAGGAGGTAGAGATGATCGGATTGACACCCCGAGACTGGCCATAGCTGAAGCTGAACGCATCACCATTGCCGGTCACATTCTGATGGGCGATCGTGGCGAGTCCCCGCTCAGCGCCGACCACGGGTGTCTGATAGTTGTTGAAGTCCAACCAGGCTTTCCAGGGACTAGCCTCTTTCACCTTGACCTGCATGATGCTCTCGCCGCGTCTGTCGCCCGGGCGCAGCTCGGCGTTGATCTGTTCGATGCGCGGATCTTGCCGGAGCAACTGCAACCGTTCTTGCAGCGGTTCCAACCGCAGTGGCTGCTGTGCGCCCCGTTCGATCCGATCGCGCAAGTAATCGGCACGGAACCAGCCCTGTCCCTCCACGTCGATTTTAGTCAAGGCGCCTTCGACGATCTGAATGGTGATGACGCCTGCCATCACGTCCTGATCGGGAATGATTGCGCCTGAAGAGATGTAGCCCCTATTCACATACAGGAGGGTCAGTGCGAGACGAAGCCGTTCGAGATCTTCGGCCGTGATGATCCGGTTCGTGTAGGGAGCGGTGACCTCGGCTAGTTCTGCATCGGTGAAGACCGTACTGCCGGTCACATGAATAGATTTGGCGAAGACCTGGATCTGGCCCAGCGGTTTCTTGCCTTCTCCCTCCGGCGGTACTGGGACCACGGGAAGGGTAGGGAGGGGCACAGGGGGCGGGGGCTTGAATTCTTTTTTGAGCGGAGCAGGCGGCTCTCCTGATCGCCCGGTCGGGTCGAAGCTCGGAGGCAGAGCCTGCTGTGCGTAGACGGAAGTTCCTGACAACAGGGTCAGCATGGCGCCCCCAAACAGCGTGAACCATCGCACTCCAAAGAATCGTGAAATGTGAAATGTGAAACGTGAAACGCAGGACTGACTAGTGTTCTTCCTCCGAAGCCTTTCACCTTTCACGTCTCACATCTCACGAATCGCTGGGGGGCTTTTATGAGTGGCACTCGGTTGCCTCACTATCGGCAAAGTTCGCCATTAAGAACCGGGCTGGGGTCAATCGACGGAGCGACAGGATCTGTGTATCAGCCTCTCGCCCCTCACGCCTCATCCCTAACCCTTCACCGGTGCCCAGCCTCTCACCTTCAGCCTTTACCCCTTCAGCCTTAACCTCTAGCCCCGTGCCTGCGGCATAGAGCGGGCTCGTCAGCCAGCCTCCTGGATCGGCCGGCAATTGCTCACGTCCGGCGACGACGAAACTACTGGCTTGCCCGTTGACCAAGGCTGCGCAACGCTGCGTCACGAGGCTCTGGGCCTGATTGGTCTTCGAGGCCAAGGGGCCCAGGCTTCCGCTCAAATTGGAGGTGGGACTCTGGATCGTCACCGTGCCGTTCAAGCCGAACCGTGACGAAGCGCTCACGAGGCTGCTGGAATCGGCCAAGAAGAGGGGAGTCGTGATCGTGATATTTCCCCCGGTGCCCTGGATCGCCTGGGCTAGGATCTGGCTGTTGTTCTGAAGGACCACGAGATTCGGGTCAATGTTGATGTCCCCACCACCGCCCGTTCCGTCAAGCACCGAGGTGCTGATCGTGCTGTTATCCAACCGGACCAGGTCCACCGCGCGGATGTCAATCTTTCCGCCGCTCGCCTGGTTGGCCTGCGTGGTGATCGAGCTGTTCTGCAGGATGAGTTGGTCCCCGGCGTTGATCGAGATATCGCCCGCGTTGCCGGGTCCGGTGCTGCTGGCGGAAATCGTTGCATCGTTTGTCAGGGTAACAGATTGACCGGCAGTAACGTTGATGTTGCCGCCATTCCCGGAACCGGCCGTGGTGCTACGTAGCGCCGTCCCGGTTCCAGACAGAGTGGCCTGATTCCCCGCGTTCAATGTCACGGCACCACCATTCCCGCTGGCCGCACCGACGCTGCTGCTTTCCATGGTTGAACCGCCGGAGAGCACAATTGAATCCGTGGCGTTTGCAACGATGGATCCCGCGTTCCCACTACTGAACAGAGTGTTTGTCAAAACGCGACTCCCATTGGAGAGAGAGAGAGATCCGGCGGTCGCATTCAGGCTAATTGAGCCGCCATCAAGCTCGACGTTAGTACGGCTCGATAGCAACCCCTGGTCGAGCGCGATGTTGGAGGCGCGCAGGTTGATCGCGGGCCGATTTGCGGTCCCTCCGAACGCTCGAACAACGCCGTTCGTGGATACGGTGATAGACTCTGTTGCTTCGAGGGTAACTCTTCCGGCTCCCGTGCCGGTGCTCGAACTGAACACTTCAGCACCGTTTGTCACGAGAATCTCTCTGGCCTGGATCACGATGTCGCCCTGACCTCCCGATCCCTCCTGTATATTTGCGACAACGACAGGAACCCCAGGATCGAACGGTTCAGAGATCGTGATTGTCTCGGTGGCGTTCAGGGTAATGGTACCGGTTGAACCAGACTGACTGCTTCCCGTACTGATGGCTCCACGACGAATGGTGAAGTTTTCTCCGATGATGATGATATCTCCAGCGACAGTCGAAGTACTCGTGGTAGTTCCGATGGACCCGCCATCTTCTACCAGGAGGGTTCGTGCATAGATATCGAGCTCTCCACTGCCGCCTCCGTCGAGCAGACCAGAAGCAGAAGACGATATTGCGGCGCCAACCCCGAAGATCTCATCAATCCCTGAGACCGAGAGCAGATTCGAAGCCTCGACCGTGATGCGTCCCGCTGCACCAGTCCCTTGCGAGAATGTAACCAGGAATGCGGAGTTCTCGATAGCCACATTGGGTGCTATAACGCTAAGATCGCCACTCTTTCCACTGCCGACAGTATCGCTAAAAATTCTACTCTCAGTGAATACATCAAGGCTGCCCCCCGTCAGGTGGATAGACTCTGTGGCGGTAACGCTTATATCGCCTCCTTGGCCGGAACCTCTGGCTTCCAGGGTGATGGGATCTATTTCTCCGCTCAGGCTGTGGATTAGCCCGCCGTTCGTAAGTGCCACGTTGTTACCGGTCACGGATAAATCTCCTCCTCGTCCTGATCCCGTGGCGGCACTAACGAGTGAGCCGCCTCCATCCAGAGAAACCATTGGTGCGTCAATAGTCGCACTACCGCCTGCCCCGCTCGATGAGGTGGTGGTGAATACACCGCTGGTCACAAATCCATCTTGGTTGGGTATTCCAACCAGGGTAAACGTGCTATCGAACCCTGAAATGGTCACCGACTCCGTGCCGTTGATGGTGATAGCACCGCCAGCCCCAGTACCATTCGCAATGCTGGCGACCTGACCACCATTGAGGAACGCAACAGTTTGGCCGGTGATTGAGACGTCGCCGCCTAGACCTTCGCCGGTTGAGGTGCTCCTGACAGAGGCTCCATATATTTGGATACTTCCTGCGGCGACCTGGACATCGGCGCCACGCTCAATACCAGAAGTCGCGGTGACGATCGCGCTACCTGCGCTGAGAGCGACAGTGTCCGGCGCTCCAACGCTCTCCGCAGTGGTGAGCACCGTGTCGTTCACGCTCAAGACGAATTGGCCTCCGCGAATCGAGATGGTGTTAGCTCCGCTGACATCTATAGTGGAATCGGGCGCGAGATGGGCGGAGCCGTAGGAGGTGAAGGATTCACCGTTGATGTTCGGCACCGATTGCAGGCCAGTCACAAGAAATTCTCCGGGAGAGGCTGTGACGGCTAGATTGATCTCGCCATTGGGTGAGGATAATTTCCCTCCGGTAACGGTAACCCCATCTGATACCGAGGCTGGATCGCCTGTGTCTGGATCAGTATAAGTAAAGCTCCGATTGCCCCCGACGAGCGACAGACCTGTCCCGTTTGCCACGGTAAGTTGACTGCCTTGCACCGAGATGGCGGCTGGATTTGAGCCTAAAAATCCGTAGGCATCCACCGAGGCAGTGCTGAGCAGTGCGACTTGTGTCCCAGGCAGTGCCTCGAAGCGGACTCCGTCGCTGAGCCGTAGGTAGTCTGCTGTGGTGAAGTTCACAGAGCCACCAACGTTAAGGACGGCGTTCGGACCGAAGACAATCCCGTTGGGATTCATGAGAAAGAGGTTGGCACCGGGATAGTCGCGGATGCTATCGATGATACCGAAGATGCTGGAAGGGTTCTGGCCGGTGACGCGACCGAGAATGTTGCCAATCGTGGCGTCGGGACTGCCCGTGGTTGTTTGAAACCGAGCGGTTTCCGACGCAGTGAGGCTAAAATCGCCGAAGCTGTGAAAGAGGTTCGAGCCAGCTGGGGTACCATGCGTGATTTCATAGACGTTCCCGACCTGGTTCACCTGCGTACCGAGACTTCCGGGACCGATTGTCTGGGTGACTTGGGCGAGAACACTGCCAGTGCTAATCTGGAGCAAGAGACCGAGACAGACGATGACCGGGGCGGCAAGGGAGTATGCGAGACGGGAATGACTTAGTAGCATGTGCCGTCTTGTCATGATGAATCCTCCCGGCTGTCTGGTCTTGAGGGTCCGATTGTGTTCTCCACGAGATTTGAAACGCAATGGCTGTCCCCTAAGGATTGAATTCTTCGTTCGCCACTCCGCTCATCAGACCCCCCCCCCCCAGAATTGGCGTGGAACACTTTTGCGGCACGCTCCTACACTATCTGTTACGCACCTCTCGCGTATTTTCTGAGAGCGTAGCAGACACAAAGTTATTGCTCTACCGCAGCATGTGCAATGGCCAGCTGACCCGCGCACATTGAATTAATTCTTTTGCTGCTTTGTATCGTCCTCTTGTTTCTTGTCACCATCATGTTGTTTCTTGTCATCACCATCATGCGAGAAGAGATCTCGTGGCGCACGGTGTTTCCCTGGACACATCCGACAACAGGGGATGCAGCCGGAGCCACCACCTGAGCCGTCCTCGCCGACGACGCTGGGGTCATTGGCGATGGTCTGTCCATAGGCGTCGCCGCCTCCGCCTTGGCCAGTTGGCTCCTGCAACTTGATGTATTGCAGTTTGAGCTGGTGGTCCGCTGCCTTGAATCCGAACCAGAATTGGCCCTTGAGCTCTCGCTCGTGTGAAAGACTTATGGGCAGGAAGACGAGACTTTGAGTGAATAGGGGCAACGGAGTGCCCGCGTCGACAAACGTAAAGGAAGCGCTCGATGCTGTCTTGGCTTGAGCAGAACCTATTGGATTCTCAACCCCTACGTCGGCGTCCTCCACCCACCCATGCACGCGAAAGGTGGAGAGAGTTGCCCCTGTTCCGTTAGTCTTTACAAGAGAACCGTTGGCTTTTCTATAATACGTGACCGATGTGCTGCCGGTTGCTGAAGGCCCCGCAGTTAAGATTTTAGAGAAGACGATGTTTGCACAGTTAACGTAGTTTGAGTTCGAAGCGTTGCAAGTTGCCGGCTGGGTTCCCAGTGGGACAATAAGCGCGTTTTCTATTCTGAGTTCTTCATCGCCGGTGTTATCGATTGCCCTTACCTTGGCTGGTTGGCCATTCAGCCCCCTAATAGTAAAAGTAGTATAGTTTCGTCCGGCTCCCGTTCCACTACACTCGCTGAGGATGAACTGAAGCTCGGTGTCGCTGCCGCAGGTTTCGGCAATTGCGCTTCCATCAACGATGACGCTGATCGCAGCGGTAGAGGTTGAGGGTGAAACAAGCAGCGTCACCATCGCGCAGAAAACAAGCAAGGCTAGAATCGGTGCTTTCATAACTTTTCCTTTCTGGTTAGAGGTTTGTCATCATCCCCGTACGGTACCCTTTTTCGTTCCACGCCTTGGCCCGGGGGGAATCTTGGGCGGTCGAGGGGAACGCTCAAGAAGCTTGAGATCGCTGATAGAAGGATAAATAGGAAGAAGGATGGCTTTCACAACCTGGCAGGCTCGTTTCATAGCCTTGAACACATTGATGCGGCCATAGCCGATTTCCCGGCTCCATGATCCATTTGGATGAGCAGCAGTGGTAGTGTAGGTCAGGGGAGTTCCCATTTGCTGTAAGGGATAATTGGGGTCGTTCACTGTCAATGTTCCTACCTTGTCAGCACTACCTTCGATGATTTCACGTACTAGAACAGGCTGGCCCTTGAGTATCGGGTGTCTACTCATTATCAAGGCGGCCAGTGCCGCTACCTGTGGAGTCGCCGCCGATGTGCCCTCAAACGCAGAAATGTAGCCGCTGCCTATATCGCAGGTGGGAATGTTGATACCTGGTGCTGCCACTGAAAGGGCGTCACCGTAGTTTGAGCCATTGCCAGTGTTAGAACTCCAAACACCTCCTGTGCAGCGATTTTCATGGTATGAATCATCAGTGGCGCCACAGGCAATGACATAGTCCTTATACGCGGCGGGATAACCAACATGGTCGGAATTACCATTGCCGGCTGCTGCACAGATGACGGTTTTAGCTGAGGATGCACCTTGGAGTGCTATCAAAACGCTAGGGTCATAATATAAAGGGTCAACGTTGCTGTAACTGATGACGTTGCATCCTTTACTTACCGCATACGTGATAGCAGCTTGGAGCTCGAAAGTGCTATTTCCATCGAGTCTTAGAGGAAGTATCTCACAGGCGCCAGCAAGTCCTGTTATACCTATGTAGTTATTATTTATATTCTTGTTGTTGCATCGTGCCCCCAAGACGCCGGCGCACCGGGTACCGTGGTCAGCCCCTTGAGCACGGCCTCCATCTAAAGGATTAGTTCCAGTTCCTATTGGTCCTATTTGCGGATTTGGAGTTCTGTGAGGATTAGATGGGTAAAAAGTGGCTGCGTTGGTCTTATCAAAAGCGGATGAGAGATCTTCATGGTCGAGATCGCAACCGTCATCGATAATGGCAACTCGAACCATGGCCCCAGCGGGAAAGGGGGCAGTGGAGGTGGTCCCCTCCTGCACCCAGCCGGCTTTCGCCCAGCCGGCTTCCGCCTGAATCTTTAACAGGTTCCATTGCTGCCCAAACTGAGGATCGCTCGTCGGGCTTGCAGTTGGTACGAACATGGGCATGAAATTGAGATACGTTGCCGCAACCAGATATTTATACCGTTTATCACGAAGATTTATCTGAAGATCATGGGCAGCCGTAGGCGGAAGAACCTGATGATTGGAAGAAGGGACGAGGTAATAAAGCCGGAGTCCGTTGAGGTATTGCGAGATATCTGCCTGGTAGCGTAGACCCAACGTAATCAGTGCGTGATCCAGGTCTCCGGTAATAGCTTCGGTCTTCGGCTTGACGATCAGCACAGATGGTAGGGCACAGACCGGGTGTCCGTTAGGGATTGCCTTGGTCGCGGGAAACCGCAAAACAGGTCCGACCCATTCCAACTCATTTGCTAGCTTTAGTCTAAGGCTTGCCAAGTGTTTGTCCAAGATGGACTTCCCATCCTTCGAATGAACCCAATAAAGGCGGTTGGTATGGTTCACCTTCCGCTTGAACTGATGGCCGTTCTGCTCTTGTGTATGAACAGGCTCCTCGAGCCTCACGGAAGTCTGATCAAGTAAATGCTGCACTTTAGCGGACGCGATCGGTTTCCTGAAACCAAGGAGAAGTAATGTGTCGTCTAACTTTAATTTGGTGCCAGAGTTATGAGGGATGGCGAGTGGGAATATCATCGGGCATGACTCCGTGAGATAGAGATTGCGTCAGGGACCTTTTCCCTCTTTTCGCTGATGCCTGCGGAGAAAGCGATGAGATCTTGAGTGGGGGGAAGGTGACTTGAATCTGGCACGAATCGATGCCGTTGCTCGTCCAGCAACCGATTTGTTGATGGTGGGAGGTAGAAGACCGCACTTCTAGCAGGATGCTGAAAAAGTCCGCCAGCGGCGTTCTCGCTTCGCTCAGAGGCTCCCCGTACCGAACAGAGTACGCATCGCCTCTTCGCTTGTTGCGGCCTTGCTGGACAGCCTTTTTGAGCATCCTGCTGGAAGCCTGAGGTGCCATTCATGGCCGGCTCCTTTGAAAGCCCAGTGAGGGAAACCAGTCGCACAGCACCGATGCACTGCTTGGTGCAATCAACTGGCATTTGGTAGTAAACCTGTACGGCATTATTGGCAATAGACCCGTTTAGGGGGGGGCGGGCGGGCTGGTTGCCATAAAGCCGGAGCGCGAGACGCGCGAGATCCCAAATTTGAAATTCAAAATGTGGAATGTGGAATTTGAAGTCCCGGGAACCTCCGACTTCGAGTCCCGATCGTCATCTCTTCTGGCCAACTCATCTTCATTTCACATTCCACATTTCAAATTTGCCAACCGGCACTCAGCCATCCTGACGAGGCATAGCGCAATTGATGTGCCAGCGGATTCTGTGGCCTGCTTCGAGAGAGTTTTCGTGATTGCGTTCAATATTGGCAGGTTTTCACGAGGTCAAAGGGAAAGATGCAGGCACAGCACATCATCAGCACGATCTCAGCTGAATCCATTTTGATTCTCGTAGAATCCAATTGGATTCAAACGCTCTTGCGCGTGAAGCGTTGCTCGACTCACGAAGGTTCGGGGTCCTAGGCCGGAGCCTCTATCCTCACGGAGCTTGACGTAATATTACATTACGGTAATAATAGACAATGTGTAATATCATGAACGTGAGGTTGCGCGGCGCCGAATGAAACAATGGACCATTATTTACCGGCCGCACTACAGCGCCTGGTTTGGGAAATGCGGCGAGGAATTACAGGACGAAATTCTCGCTCATCTGGAGGTGCTGAAGACAGTGGGACCAAACCTGGGGAGGCCTCGGGTTGACCACATTAAGGGCTCGGCGCACCAGAATATGAAGGAGCTGCGAGTCCAGTTCAAAGGCGATCCGGTGCGCATACTATTTGCCTTCGATCCCGATCGCCGGGCAGTCCTGCTCCTCGGTGGCGCTAAAACAGGGGATGACCGGTGGTATCGCAGGAATGTTCTCCTTGCAGACCAGGAGTTCAGCTTGCATTTGCAGGAGCTTCAAACGCAAAAGAAAAAAATAAGGAGAAGAAACGATGACAACACATAAGGAGTTTATGGCTTCCCTGCCCAAGAAGCGCCGTACGGCCATTCAAGCGCGCGCGGCGGAAATTCTTGCCGAGGAAATGACCCTTCAGGAACTGCGCAAAGCGCGCGACCGCTCCCAGGAGACCACAGCCGAAGCCCTTGGCCTCAAGCAGGCTGCCGTGTCCCGTCTTGAAAACCGTGACGACATGCGAATCTCCACGCTCCGTGACTACGTGCAAGCTCTCGGCGGGGAGCTTGAGTTCTATGCCCGTTTTAAGGAGCACGGCGCGAAGGCCCGCCTTGTCCGAATCAGGCAAAAGAACAATGCAGCATGAAAGCAGTGTCAGAAACCTGTCCCGAATGGAACCTGTAACTCAACACTCAGCACTCCTCTTTCATCTCTTCCGGCCCATTCATTCCTCATTCTCTCCTTGCCTTCCAACTCAGAACTCAAGACTCAGAACTCAGAACTTCCCAGTGACTCAGAACGCAGCACTCAGCACTTCTTCGCCATTCCCTAGGGGTAGCCTCAATTCAGAAGACTCCCCCCATATCTTGTTGAATGAGTATTAATCAGAACACCATGCCCTCCAGTTCTCCGAGGCCCTTCCGATACAGGAGCTAGGAGGGCGTCTGGAGTGGGTATTTGGCTTCGTCTGGTTTGGGGGCTTTCCGTTGTGTGGTCGCTCACGGCCTGCGCAGGGTTCCCGCTTGGCGATGTCTCTCATCAGACGATTCATTCCCTTGCTCTCTCACCCATGCGAGCATCCACTGTCGGCCCTCTCGCAGGAGATTACAGGGGTCGATTTGCTGTTCCTGTTCCTATGGACGAATCATCGTCGCTTCTGACCGTGCTGCCCACCGGCGACTTCTTTGGTTCTTCCACTCTGCGCTTGTCGAAGAATGAAGATGGATCGGTCTCCGTTCTTTCAGACGGTCGTCCCGGTTCCCTGCTGCGTGGGCTCGACCCAGCTCTCGTGAATCCCGCCGTGCGCCCGTTTCTCTTTCCATCTTGTGAGGTTCCAGCCAACACCTTGGGCGGAGATCGGCTCTGACCCCCGCCTGCGATCCGTTGTCCGTATTATCGGGCCAGCGCGGCTTCACGCATTGGGCCGGTCTTGATCCCCACCGCAGCGACGAGATCCATCACAAAGATTCTTCCGTCCCCAACGCCGTCGGTCTTCGCGTAGCGTGTAATGGTGTCGATCACCTTCTGCACCAGGCTATCCGAAACGACGACTTCGATCTTTACCTTGGGCACAAAGATGGAGGTAAACGCGTTGCCGTTGTACCGTTCTTGGCTCCCCTTCTGGTGTCCGAATCCTTTGACTTCCGAGACCGTCATCCCTTCCACGCCGATTCCCAACAATGCCGTCGTGACGTCATCCAACTTGAACGGCTGCATGATGGCTTCAATGATCTTCATCTCGATACCCCCCCCCTATAGTTAGGCGCACCAGAGGACGCTGCACATTCAGCGCCGTTGGGATCGCCGGTTGATGGTTTAGTGTATGGAAACTGTGTCAGGAACCTTCACGTAACCAAATCAACTAAATAAACCAAACAAACAAGACTAACCAAACTTACGGCGTCTTCGCACAGCGGAACCCGGTGCCGAAGCCCCGGAACGACGGCACATGGGTCTCTCGTTCCGCGGAGCGCAGGCCATCCGCATTACTGCCCCACGAGCCGCCACGAACCACTTTGGTCCAGCCCGTTGACGGCCCAGTCGGGTTCTGCCGCGGGCTGCTTTTGTAATAGTCTTGGTCATACCAGTCGTTGATCCATTCCCAGACATTGCCGGCCATGTCATAGATGCCATAGGGACTCTTGCCCCCTTCCAACATCCCCACTGCCGTGACTACCGTATGGCTGCTCCAGACATCTTTCCCCGAAGTCGCGTGTAACTGTGTTGGAGGCTCATTCCCCCAGGGATAGATCCGGCCATCCGTCCCCCGCGCGGCCTTTTCCCACTCCGCCTCGGCTGGTAGGCGCTTCCCGGCCCATTTGCAGTAGGCATCCGCATCCGCCCAATCCACATTGGCAACTGGGCGATTCTGGTGCTGGGGTCGGTTCATGAGGCTCCAGTCCGGTGGTGCGTCGTGATGCGTGTCTTCCAAGAACCTCGCATATTGCGCCACCGACAGTTGATGCAAATCTATGAAAAAGGCGTCCACATAGACTTTGTGCATCGGTTGTTCGTCTGCATCTCCCATCGAACTCCCCATCGTGAACTCCCCCGCCGGCACCAGTGCCATCGACCAATTTTGATGCTGGGCGGACACAGTCTTCGCGTAATTCTGCGTGTATCGCTGCTGAAGTTTCTCTTGCAACTGTTGGTAGAGGGCCCGTTGTTCATCGTCGAGCCCCAACTTGTTCGCAATGTCCAGGGTGTCCTTGGCCTGGGCGCCCTCCTTAGATGAGGCGTTCGGCTTGGTGATGGCCTGCTTCCCTTCGTTCAACAAGCGCCAGATCTTGGCCTTGCGCCCCCGTTGTTTAGCCAAACCGGCTACCGAGGATTTGGCACCAAGCTCCAGCGATGTCTCATAATGCGCTTCGGCGCAGACCCAAGCCTTCAAGCTCCAGCAGGTCTCGCCGAGATAGAAGTGCGCCATGGCATTCGCAGGGTGTCGTTGAACGCTGGCTTCAAAGGCTGTGCGCGCCTCCTGATACTTCTGTTGTTTCAGAAGCTCGTACCCAGTGGTAAATTTCTTAGCGTCCTGATCACCTGGCGCCGCGGCCACCATCGAGTACGTATCGAGCCAGAGCCACGCAACGAAGAGAAGGATTATTCTCATACTGGGCCTCCGTTCTCTGGTTTGTTTGGTTTCTCTGGTTGATTTGGTTCATTTAGTTGGCTTCGTTCAACCAACAAACCAAACAAACAAGACAAACCAAACAAACTAGTTAAAGGGAGGGAGCCGCAGCTCCGGGTCTCACAGAGCCGGGGCTCCCGTGGCGATGACGCTCAGTCGACCAAGACGCTGCAACCAGGAGGAGGTACTGGTTGGGTTCTCAGGCGTGAATCCTCCACATTGAGTTCCCACGCTTGAGCCCGATGACTACTGGTCGACTGGTCGTCCGCCTCATATTCGCTGTGTGAAACTTCATTGGTGAAGCGTATCTCGTTACGCGTTTCGAGTTTCATGTTCCAAGTTTCAGGTTCGATATCGGAGTTTCAGTAATCCGAATCGAACAACGTGAAACCTGAAACTAGAAACCAGAAACTCCACTCTCAGCGCTTCACGCTTCACGCTTCACGAGATACGCTTCTTACCTGATGACCTCGTGACGAGGTATACAGCAATCCATGTGCCAGCGGCGGAATCTCTATCCGCCTGCGAGAAATTCTACGTAATTACTGCAGGGTCACTGATTTCTCGCAAATTTGACGAGCAATATGAAGGTGTAGACATGACTGGTCACATCTTCAGTGAATCAATTACGATTGTAAGAGAATCTAAATAGATTCAGTGGTGGATGGGGTATGAAGCGAGCGGAGGGAAGTGCTGCGTGCTGAGTTGAAGGCGGATTGGGAAGGTGGTGAGACGAATTGGGAATGTTGAATGATAAATGTTGAATTGTCGGAATTGGAAGAGGTCTGTAGACCGCATTGTTCGAATCTTCAAACTCAACACTCAGGACTCAGCACTCAGCACTTCCTCGCGCGCTTAAGTTGCCGGCTGGATGTGCTGGTCTGACGGCAGAGCAGGGCTTTGTAGGTTGGAGGTGAGCAGCGGCTGAATCTTGGCGCGCAGCTCGTCTTGAATCTCATCCGGAGATTTTCTGGCATCGACCACTTCGAAGTGAAACTCATCCGCCATCTTGTCGAATTCCTTAATCAGAAGCGACTGGTACTTCTTAAAGCTGTCGTAGAGGTCGTTGCCGAGGCGAAGGTCCATTCCCGATTCCCAGAAGTTCATCCCTTTGGTTTCGATGACGCGCAGCACGAGTGTTTCCACGTCGATGCGCATGTAGCACACGAGATCCGGCACTAAGGCGAAGCCGAAGACGTCTCTCGCCCATTGGCGGTCCGCGCTGCGCACGAAATCGCGCGCGAGGGCGGTATAGATGTACCGATCGGCCAGGACGATGAATCCTGAACGCAGCGCCGGGATGATCTCGTGCTCTAAACGATCGGCAAAGTCGGTGGCGTAGAGGAGGCTGAATGACCATCGGTCGAGAATGTTGCCTTCTTTCGCCATCTCGATCGTTTTCGACATGAGATTGGAACGGGTCCAGCCGGTTGTGATGACTCCATAGCCCTGCACCTCCAGCCACTCCTGCAACATCTCAATGTGCGTGGAGCGGCCGACCCCGTCGGTGCCTTCGATGGCGATGAGTTTCCCTTTCAGGTCACTCGGATTTAGGTACGTCAAACCGTCGCCAAAATACCGTGCGTCGACCATGGGTGCCCCGTTTTGGTTTGTAATCTTTGAGCGCCTCTCCCACGAGTCGGCGCATGTCGTTTTGTTGGGCTTCGATGTCTCTCGTCGCGTCCATTGTGATGAGCTGAAATTCACCGACGATCTTCTCGTATTGGGCCAGGATGTTCGATTGGAAGATGCGGAAGCTTTCGGTCACGTCCTGGTTCAGGTTAATATCCATGCCGGCTTCGTAGTATTTGAATTGGCCTCGCGTGCCTCCGAGCAGCCGCGAAATGGCTATCTCGATCGGGATCTTGAAGTAGAAGGCCATGTCGGGAGTGATGGCGAAGCTATAGAGTTTACGAATCCATTCGGGCGAGACGCCGCGGGTCACGTCACGGGCGAAGGCGGTATACATGTAGCGGTCGGCCAAGACGATCATGCCGGCTTTCAGCGGAGGTAGAATTTCATGGTACAGCCGGCTGGCAAAGTCGGTCGCGTGCAGCAAGCTGAACGTCGTCGGGGTCAAGGTCTTGTTCTTCTTGCCTCGTTTGGTCGTGTCTTTGACCAGCTCCGAGGAGTTCCACTCTGTGAAAAAGACTTTATAGCCTTTCGACTCCAGCCACTTGTGCAGCAACAGGAGTTGCGTGCTTTTCCCGGACCCGTCGATGCCCTCGACGATAATGAGTTTCCCTGGATAGGGGTGGGGGGTCATGGGTGAAGGAACTTGGCTGCTCATGCGGCATCGTCCTGGGAGATGACGGAAAACTTTAGCTTGCGGCGGAACACCCGTTCGAAGAGGTCTGCCCGGCCGGCAGCGGCCCAGGTTTCCAGCTCGGCATCCCCGGTCACGTAGAGACTGATCGTAATGGTGGCGCCAAGCCTCACATCGAGGGTGCGGACGACCGAGAAATGCGTGCGGTCCAGGCCATCGGCGACCCGGAGCAGCGCGGACAGAATTCTGACGATGCGTTTGTACTTGGGGGAGAGGGCGATGAACCCCTCATGCTTCAGTTGAGGAATGCCGCGGCGGTGGTAGCGCGCGACATTCGCGACCACCTGAATCTCCTGGCCCGATAATCCGTCGAGTTGGCTATTGGTGATCAGGTAGTAAGCATGTTTGTGGTGCTGGCGCTCGTTGATGAGGTAGCCGACGTCGTGCAGGATCGCGGCATATTCAAGCCAATTCCGTTCGGAGAGGCCCAACCGATGAAGGCGCGCCGTCTGATCGAAGAGGCGCAGGGCCAGGCCTGCGACATGGAGGCTGTGGGCTTCCGGCGCATGACAACGGCGGGCCAGCGCAATGACCGTGCGCCGCCGCAAGTCAGGGATTTCCGCTTCTGCTTTGAGCCGTTCACGGTGGCGCTGGATAAAGTCGTAGATGACGCCTTCACGAATGGCCTTGTCGCACAAAATAAGTTCGTCTCGCCCTGAGAGCTCCATCAGACGCCGAAGGACCATCGTGGCGGGAAACAGAGTATCGACCCGTTTCGGGTCTAATCCGGGGATCGCCAGCCTGGTTTTAATCGTCGATTGGCGGAGATCCTGCTCGATCTCTTTCACGTCCTTCAATGATATCGTGGCGAGATTGATATGGGCGAGGGGGCGATTCGTCCGGCGCAAATGAATGACTTCCGCCAAGTTGCCTGCCATGCCGGAAGTGGCGATCAGGGAATCGAATCGTTTTGTTTTGAACGAATCGAGAGCGCCCTGTAACTGAGTCGTCACCGTGTTTTCGAGGGAGCGGAGCATCCCCTCGGACGGCGGTGTGCGCTTGAGAAACTCATCCGCCAGCCTGATGGCGCCCAGCTTCAAGCTCTTTGCGTGGAGCAGCTGATCGCGATTCCCGACTATCAGCTCGACCGATCCACCGCCGACATCGACCGAAAGAGTCGGCTGTTCTGTCATGGGCACGCTGTTTTTCACGCCCAGAAAGATCAACCTGGCTTCTTCGATCCCGCTGATGACGCGAACAGCCAGCCCGGTCTGTTCGGCTACGAGTTCGATAAAATCCCCGCCATTCTTGGCCTCCCGCACAGCGCTGGTGGCGACGGCGATGATGCGGTCGTAGCCCTTGTTTTTGGCCAGAGTGACCAGATTGCGAATGACGTCGAGCCCGCGTGTAATGGCTTCGTCGGAGAGGCGGTGCGTCGCAAAGGCGCCGTTTCCGAGTCTTGTCATGTCTTTGAAGCGATCGAGGATCTTGTATCCCGCGTCAGGCTGGATCTCAGCCAGCACCATATGGATGGAGTTGGTGCCGATATCGATAACGGCGATCTTTGACATAAAATGAGTCGACTCAGGTGTTTAGGCTGAAGGCTGCCGATACAGGCTGAAGGCGGGGCTCCGAACACGTCAGTCTAAACACCTTCAGCCTATCTACCTCAGCAGTTACGCTCAGAAACCATAGTGAAAGGATCTTGGACTGTCAAGTCAGGGAATGTTAATTCTCGGTTACAGCCGAGTATGCTGCTCTCGTTCATGCTGCCGTGGTATTCTCGGCTGTCTTGTTTATGTGGTTTGTAACTACCCAGGTAGATAGGCTGATGGCTCAGGCAAATAGGCTGAAGGGGTTCAGGCTGAAGGTAGGAGTTAAGTATGCGTGACGTGCAAGGGGGTCAGGTGGATGGACTGAAGGCTGAAGTGTTTGTAACTTCGATCCTGAAAATTTACCTTCAGCCTGAATCCTTAAGCAGTTACCTTTTGCTCACCAAACCAACCAAACCAACCAAATGAACCAAACCAACCAAATAAACTCTCCCCTGTCTGTTGTTGTGACCGGCGCCTCGACCGGCATCGGCGCCGCTTGTGCGCTTGATTTTGTCGGTCGCGGGATGACGGTATTTGCCGGTGTACGCAACCCTGTGGCGGGGGAGGCATTAGCCGCGAAGGGCGGTCCGTCACTTATTCCCATTACGCTCGATGTCACCGATGAGCTGTCGATCGGAAGATCCGTCGAGGCGGTGCGGTCGGTTGTGGGCGAGCGTGGTCTTGGAGGACTCGTCAATAATGCCGGGATTGTCATTGGGAGCCCCCTCGAAGTTCTTCCGCTGATACAACTTAGAAAACAACTAGAGGTCAACGTAATCGGGCAGATTGCAGTCACGCAGGCATTTCTCCCGTTGCTGCGCCGTGCCCGAGGCCGAATTGTCAATATGGGGTCGATCGCCGGACGGGGGACTATCCCCCTCTTGGGGCCTTATTCTGCCTCGAAGTATGCGCTGGAGGCGCTCACAGACGCGCTGAGAATGGAGCTACGACCCTGGGGGATTCATGTTTCCATTATCGAACCAGGGGCGATCGCGACGCCGATTTGGGAGAAATCGACCAAGGAGGCAGAGAGTCTTGAAGCTTCGGTCAGTGCGGAGGCAAAGGTTCTATACGGTGAGGCAGTAATTCGAATTCGCGAAGCGATCGCTCAGGCGGCTCACCGGGCGATTCCGCCGGATGCAGTGGTCCGAGCCGTGCATCATGCCTTGACGGCCTCTTCCCCCCGTACCAGATATCTCGTAGGTGCCGATGCCAAGCTACGCGCGTGGATGGTGAAGTGGTTGCCGGATCGAGTTCAGGACAGGTTGCTGGGGTGGGCTTTGAAATATCCGAGATAGATCAGGGGTTTAGGCTGAGGGCTTTTGGGCTGAAGTATTCGAAACTCAGACCTTCGGCCTGAACCCCTTCAGCCTATCTACCTGTCAGCCAACCAGATCGGGGTTGAGCCGGTTCATCGGCTTGATGGTGAGGGCTTTGATTTCGTTGTAGATCGTCGTGCGTCCTGCCTGGCGAAGACGCGAGAAGATTCCTTCCACAATCACTTGGTCGCCTTCTCGAACTTCGACCTGACCGAGGCTGATGATCTTCAGCATGCCGGCCTGATCCTTCAACAGAAATCCATAAGCCGGTTGACCTTGCCGATTCGTCGCGAGTTGGACGTTGGTGACTTGGCCGGTGACGACCACTTCTTGATGGTCGTACTGTTCGGGATGAGTGAGGAGTTCAGTGATCTCCAGAAGGCTTGATGCGTGGGCAAACAACGGCATGAGGCTGATGGCGAATAGCGCAATCAGGATGGAGATACGGTATTGCTGCATAGTGAATAGTCTAGGCATAAGTTCAGGTATTATACCGAACCAGAGTTAAAGTGCAATCATTGACGTATACCTCGTGCGAGGGGGGCGAGATACATTGGGAATGTTCAATGATGAATTGTGAATGATCAGAAATCATCGAATCGAGTCCGACTCCGACAATTCACCATTTAACATTTCTCATTCAACATTCTCAAATAGTGAGGCCTACCACTTATCGGAGGGTCTTCCGCTCGCATCTTCCCCCCTCATGCTGTTGAGAATCTGCGTCTGCATCTCGCTGAGCTCTTTGACCGGAGGCCCGTCCTTGGTCTCAATCGCGGCTACTTCCAGCTTTGGTATCGGCGCTGTTCGTTTGAGCAATTCCTCGTCTACTGCCTCGGGAGAGCGGTCCATGTCGTTGAGGACCGTGATGAGTCGCTGTAATCCGAATAAGTTCCTGGTGATTTCTGAGTGCATGGCGTTGGAACTGGCGCCAAAGACGAGCGAGGTCCAGAATTTGACTTCGCTCTCCTCTGCCAGGCTTCCCCAGGCCATGGCAGTCAGTTTCTCGATAAGCGCGGATTCTGTCTTTTCCAACCCGTCGTAGGTCGAGGGCGAGCGGACAATGGGTTGGGACGCGAGCACTGAGAACGTTTCCTTCCAGAGGTCCAGCGGCGCGGTCGACGCGGCTGTCCCGCTTGCCGCTAATGCGGCTTGAAGAGCATGCAGGTACTGCGAGAGATACTTTACCTTGCGTGCGGCGAGACTGCCTGCAGGGATGCCCCACACGTGTGCGATTTCATGATCCTGTAGCGGCGCAAGGATCGCGCTCTGCCGTTCTCGTTCCGCCAGGTTGAGTCGTTTGCGATATTTTTCCGCCATGCGGAGTTGCGTTTGGAACTCGATACTAAGGCGCTGGCGCTGATAGTCCTCAGCGGTGATGTCATCGGTGTTCCAACGCTCGTCCAACTGGCGGATTGCAGGCCTGGGCAGGACAGTTCGCGCGGATGCCCGTAAGGTCTCAAGCTGGTCGGCGGAGAGGGAGAAACGCTCAGTCAGGAGGGTGCGAACACGGTCGGCGAAGGCTTCACGGAGCTGCGCGAGATTCTGCAGACCCTCGCATTGCAGCCACGTCCGCTCCCGTTTGAGGCGCACCTGGCGGCGATATTGATCGCGCCGGTCCGTCACCACCTTAATCGATTCCTTGGTCATGGTGGTGTTCGTAGGCTTAGTCCCGGCAACGCAGCGGGGATCTGGTCGGTCTGCCACGATATACAGGATTTCTTCGTCCGTCACGTCGAAGTATTGGAGGAGGATCAGCCGAAGCATGATCCTTCCTTGCATGGGCATGGAGTCGAGGACGGAGCGGATTATATCAATGGTCAGAAGTGAGGCTGGTGAAGCGATGGTGGTCATTGAGCTAATCTGCCTCGTGAATGTGGAATGTGGAATTCTGAATTATCAATTGTCGGAATCGGAATAGGACTCGATCTGACGATGTCCAAACATTCATCATTCAAAATTTCACATTCCACATTCACGGGTTTCTATGCCGTGCCGGATTGACGCGATTCCAGATAGACGGCGACATATTCACGAATCTCTTGGATGGTACCGCTGATGAACAGGTCCCGCGGGATTTCCACACGCGTGAGGCTGGAGGGATCTACTCCCCGTTCAATCGCGTAGTCTTCGTCGATGTAGAGGCTCACCGACCCGTCTGGAAAGCGGACGGCATAGAGTGCGTTGTTGTCAGCCATCAGCAGAAGAATACCGTTGTTTGGCTTCTTTGGTTTGTTTTGTTTATTTGGTTAGTTTCGTTCAACCAAACAAACCAGACAAACCAGATGAACCAAATAAACCAGATCAGCCGCCGAGCGTATCGAGCGTTTCCTTGAGGCTCTTGCGGATGCAGGTGAAAATCGGCGTATCGCGCAGCGTATAACGGGAGCCTTCGGTTTCGCGAAGCGCCATCACGAGATCCAAGAAATCTTCCGGCTTATCGCTTTCAAACGCCACTACCCATTCCTGGTCGTCCAAGCCGAAGGAATAGGTCGTGTTCAGTTTCACCGAGGGGAAGCGGTGGCCGACTTCAATGTGCTCGTCCATCATGCCCTGGCGCGCCGCCTTCGTGAGCAGGAACCATTCGCGCGTCTTCAGGAACGGGTAGACGAAAATATACTTGGCCTTGCCCGGGACGACAGTCAGACGCTTGCTCTCTTGATTTTCGTGGGTGTGGTGATCCACGTAGACCGAGCGTTTGGTGATCGCAAGATAGGAGTAGGGGGTGGTCAGGTATTGTCCTAACCCCGATGCCAGGATTTTTGTGGTCATGTCCTGGAACAGTTCCAGATCGTAGCTGATCCGCCAGAGCATGATGTCGCAATCGCCCCTGATGCCGACCGAGGAGTAGGCAACTACGAGCACTTTGCCTGTGTACTCCTCGACCGCACGGATAAACTCCTGTTTGCCCTTTGTGCGTTCACTCTCAGGCAGGCGCCTCCAGGCAGGGTCGATTTTATAGAAGGCGAAGTTCACATATTGGCGTCTGGGTGCTTGGGGCGCTGGGGTTTGTTCGGGGGTCGCCATTAAAAATCCTCCGTGTAATCTCTATTGGGGAAATGAGCGAGACAAGCAAGCCTACGCAACGGGCGCGGCATGAAGTGCTGAGTTCGAAGATCCGAATACTTCGGCCTTCAGCCTGCACCCTTTAGCCTTCGAATTTACGACGGCATTCGTGAATAATTCTAGCGAGATACGGCGTGAATTTTTTAACACTTCATCTTTGCTGTTGTCAACCTCGAAGCGGCCTCATTCGTTCGTTGACAGCGAAAAGACGATCTGGTACTGGCATGCTTATGCGGGGCACATTGGGAATGTGGAATGGGAAATGGGGAATGATCAATGAGGAATGTGGAATGGTCGGAATCGGTAGTAATTGGCTTTGCGAGAGCATCTGATGAATACCGAACATTCCTCATTCAAAATTCAACATTTCACATTCGCCAGAAGAGGTCTTCGTGAATTATGCGGGCTAAACTGCGGCTTATGGTGCTGTGCGTTGCGGCGTGGAGCTGCCTTCCTCATGTGCCGGCCCATGCGATAGATGTGCATCCCACTGCGGAACAAATTCAGACTGCGCTCGATCGGGGGAAAGAGGCGGCTCAGAAACGGGACTCTCCGGATACGTTTTATATTCGATTCGGCACAACCGACGATCGCCACCCCGGCGGGTTTTTGATCACGAAGCTCGGCGGATTGTCGGTCATGGCGACGCATATGGCACTACGGGGACTCCAGACGAGTGAGGCCGATATTATGCAAGTATTAGACGGCCTGAGCATGACGGTTAGTGCCGTCATCTTTGGGAATGTTCCCAACTTCGCAGACGACAGTTATATGGTCTTGGATCAGGGGGGAACAACCATTAAGCCCGTGACTGTCCGCTCCGACGGGGTTGCCGTTCGCAGTGCGGCCTGGCCTGAGAGCCCGCAATTCAAAGCCAAAGTCGTCGCCTCGTTTAACTATGAGGACTTCGACCCGAAGGTCAACACGACTATCACGGTCTTTCCGGCGAACGGAGGAGAGGTGAAGTTTCATGTCGATTTTTCCAAGATCCACTAGAAGATCGTTCTTTGGTTTCTTTGGTTTGTTTTGTTTATTTGGTTAATTTCGTTCAACCAAAAAAACCAAACAAACCAAATGAACCAACCAAACCAGTGTGATGCAGAAATCATCGCGATCGGTTCTGAACTGCTGATTGGGGGTCGATCCGACTCCAACTCACTCTTTCTTGCCGATGAACTTGGCAAACTTGGAATTGCAGTTCGATTCAAATCGGTCGTCGGCGATGACAAGCAGGATATTGTCATCGCCATCCATACAGCGGTGAAGCGAGCCCAGGTGATCGTCCTGACCGGCGGACTCGGTCCCACGGTAGACGATTGCACGAGGGAAGCGGTGGCTTCTGCGACCGGACACCGACTTGGGCGCCGCAAGGAAGCGCTTGATGGTATGACGGCCAGGCTGGCGCAATGGGGCCGCATCGCAAGTCCCGCGCAGTTGCGCCAGGCGATGATTCCATCCGGCGCCACTGTGTTGAACAATCCGGTCGGGTCCGCGCCGGGGTTCTGTCTGACATGGAAGAAGGCATTGATCCTGTCGCTGCCTGGCGTGCCGAGGGAAATGGAAGAGATGATGCGGCAGGAAGTGCTGCCGTTACTGCGCGCGCAGCACGAATCTTTAGGATTGTCTCCGCGGGCGCCGATCGTTCGCCAGGTCTTTCATACGTTCGGCCTGCCGGAGGCGGATATCGATGCCAAAGTCAAAGGGCTCATTCCAAAAGGAGCGTCGGTGGATTTGGGCTTGCTGGTCTCGCCTATGGGCGTGTTGGTTTCGTTGACGACGAGGGGGAACCAATCTGCCTTAGTGAAGAGTCAGATTCTGATGGAGAAGCTGACGAACGAAGTCCGCTCACGGCTGGGCGAGTGGCTGTTCGCCGAGGGGCGAGACACGATGGAAGAGGTCGTCGGGCGGGAACTTATCAAACGAGGCCTGATGCTGGCGGTCGCGGAGTCTTGCACTGGCGGATTGATCGGTCACCGGCTCACACAGGTGGCCGGTTCGTCTGCTTATGTGGATCGTGGCGCTGTCTGCTACAGCAATCGGGCGAAGACGGACATGCTCGGTGTGCCGGCGGACCTCATTAGTCTACGGGGCGCAGTGAGCGGGGAAGTTGCCGCAGCAATGGCCTGTGGCATTCGTGAACGATCTAACGTATCGGTGGGGCTCAGCGTCACCGGTATTGCCGGGCCGGGTGGCGGAACCGAGACCAAGCCGGTGGGATTGGTCTATGTCGGGCTGGATGATGGGACCGGCCGTCCGATCTCACGAGAGTTCCGGTTTCATGGCGACCGGAATGTCATCAAGCAACGGTCGTCACAGGCAGCGTTGGATGTCCTTCGCCGTTGGCTGCTCGGGAATGGGTAGCCAACATTATGCATGAACACTTCTGCTGCAATCGGCAAGCTGAACTCTTGAATGTGAAATGTTGAATTTTGAATTTGAAATGTTCGGAATTCGTCAGATACACGAGCGCAGTCAATTTCTGTAGATTCCGATAATTCCTCATTTCACATTTCTCATTCAAAATTCCTCATGCCATTTCGCAACGAACAATCATGAATAATGCGGGCTTGATATGATCCGGGCCTTTCTTGCCGTCGAACCATCTCAAAAACTACGGGCCGAACTCGCCCAGGTTCAACAGGAACTGAAGCGAAACATTGAGCCGGAGATGAAGGGAGACGCCCGCATCTCCTGGGTACGACCGGATAAGGTTCATCTTACGGTCAAGTTTCTTGGCGACATGGATGAGCAGATGATTGAATCGCTACGCCTTGCGCTTGAACAGGCCATCGGAAGGCAGCCCAAGGTGAACCTGCCGCTCGAACGGTTCGGGGGTTTTCCCCGTCCTCAGAGCCCACGCGTGCTCTGGATTGGGCCTTCGGAAAATTGGGAGAAGGGGGCAGAGGCGAAGCGAGTGACGGAAATCCATGGCGCGATCGAACGGGCTTGTGAAGGACTCAACTTCCTCCGTGAGGCGAAACCGTTCAGTCCTCATCTGACCTTGGCCCGAGTCAAGGCGGGAGAGAGGCAGGTTGGAGACGCGCTGGCCAAGAGCGGAGTACTGGACCGCCCGCTTTCATTGGGCTCGCTGGCGGTGGAGTCGGTCGTACTGATGAAGAGTGAGTTGCGGCCAACCGGGTCGGTCTATACAAAACTGTGGGAAGTGAAGATAGGAGAATAGCGGGTTCTGTCGCCGACCAGCCCTCCCTCATCTCGCCCGTCCCGCCTCTCTTATCCCCTTCTAACTCAGAACTCAGAACTCAGAACTCAGAACCTCCTTACTTGATCGCGCCGCGTTTCACGTCGCGCAGCAGTCGTTCGACGATCAGCCGCATGAAGAAGAAGCCCAGCTTCGGGTTCTGGTAGTACAGACGGTAGATCTGCTCGTCGGTCATCTGGTACAGCTCGCAGTCGGTTTCACACAGCACCGTCATCGTACGCACCTTCTCGGCCGAGAATAGGCCAATCTCGCCGATCAGTTCGCCCGGGCCGATGACGTGGTCAATACCTTGCAGCTTCAGCGTCCCGCTAGCCACGTACACAATCTTATCGGCCACGTCGCCCTTGCGGAACAGCACCTCGCCGGCCTTGTGCTTGCGCAAGTGCATGTGCGGCAGGAGCCATTCAGTCACCGGCGATTCCACAGTGGCCTGCTCAATCTGCTTGGTCAGCCGAAGAATTTCTACCAGCCGCTTGGCATTGATTGGCAACAGGATCGCATTCAAAATGAATTCCGGTAACAGGATGAACTCTGCGACGTCGAAGTGTGTGTGCAGCACACTGAAGAGCAGAAGCAGGGCGCTGCTGGCCAGCGCCAGTACCCGCAGGGGCACCATGTCTTTCATGTAGTGACTGGCGAGGTAGAAGACTCCGCCCAGCATGCCGATGGCGGTAGTAATGTCGAAGTGCATGGATACTGGTTCCAGTGGCAGTGGCGCGTGAAGTCGGCTGGTTTATCTTGTTTGTTTGGTTTATTTGGTTGAACCAGTCTTGCCCGTCCAAAACTCAGCACTCAGCACTCAGCACTTCCCCGCCAGTCTCGCTCGGCTATCCTGCTAGATCGTCAGCGTTTGGTCCTCCTCAAGGACGGTTAAACGGGGGATATGTAATTCGCGAAGCTCTTGCTGAATCTGATCTTTATATGCCGGCTTTAGGTGGTAGGCATATACGGATATGTCATGCCGGTCGAGTTTTCTGAATTCCTGTGCGAGCAAAGCCGGTGTGAGATGTTTGCTGATGCGGGCGAGCTCACCCATGGAATTGGGATAGGAACATTCGATAAAAGCGGTTTTCAGGTGAGGGATCTGTTTCGCTTCGCGCCACAATTCATCGGTGGAATAGGTGTCTCCGCTATAGACAAAGGCAGAGGAGCCGTCTTGCACGATAAATCCTGTCGTGGGAACAGTGTGATTGACGAGGATAGGAGTGACATCGACTCCTGAAAATGAATGTACCTGTCCAGGTTTCAGAAAAGACGAAGCAAAGGTGGGATGTTCTACGGTCGGGATCTTGAAAAAGTCAGGATACACGTCCGTATTGAAGATATGCCGATGCAATCCCTGGACCACTTCAGGGAGACCACCCACAATAATGGGAGCGCTAATCTGCTCGCTCAGATTGTCGGCTAACATGGGTAACCCTTTTATATGGTCAAAATGAAGATGTGAAAGAATGATATGGCGGATCCGTTTCTGCTCGCTCAGGGAGAGCTTGCTTGCCACAGTTCCAGCGTCAAGAAGAAGAGTGTCGTTTATTAAGAAGCTACAGGTATGGCAGGTGTGAGGCCCAGCTGTCTGTTGCAGAAGCGCCTCAGAGCCATGACAACCGAGGATTCTAATGTTCACGATATGGTCTCCGCCAGCCTGGCTTGTTTAATCGGTTTATTTGGTTTGTCTTGTATGTTTGGTTGAACCGGATAAATCAGTTGAACCAAATCAACCGGATAGACAAAATCAACAAGCTTCATCGGGTTCCAATGTATCGGGTCGCAGGATCTGAATGAATAGACTCAAACGAGGGGAGCCCATTCGAGGGGATAGTCCAGGGGGAGATGGAGGTGTACAGTGTCGCATGAATATGGGCATGAGCGATCATCTCGTTACTAATGCTACGAGGGCAAGCATGTCACTCGGCAAAGTGTTCATCATTGATGACGAAGTGCATGTCAGAAAAACAGTTGGTCTTGCGCTGAAACAAGGCGGCTATGAAGTTCTTGAAGCGGCTGACGGTGAAGAAGCCATCGCCACGATCCAATCCTCATCCGCTAGTTTCTCGGTTCAGGCGATCATCTGTGACCTTGCAATGCCAAAGGTGAACGGACATGACCTCATCGCATTTGTCCGGGTCAAGCTCCCGTCAGTGCCCATCATCGTGCTGACCGGATATCCCGATGTCCAGGGTGCTGCGTCTCTGTTCAATCAAGGCGTCGTGGATTATCTCATAAAGCCGCCTCAGGTACAGACGCTGTTGGATGCAGTCAAGCGGGCGATCAAGGAACAGGCTGTGTTCTAAGCGGGCTGGACGAGCAAAGGGGTTCTGAGTTGTCCGTAACTAACTCAGCACTCAGCACTCAGCACTTTCTAGGAGTGATCCGACTCTCCTGCTGATCGGGGAAGCCGGATGTGGATCTTCGTTCCAGCCCCCAGTTCACTCTCAACCCAGATCGCCCCCCCATGAGCTTCGACCACGTCCTTCACGATTTTCGTACCGAGTCCTGTTCCTCCTGGCTTGGTGCTGATGGAGCGTTTGGTGAAGAGCCGATCCCTGACTTCCGGTGGCATCCCGCCACCCGTATCGATGACCGACACCACGATTGCCTCTTCAGATGTGGGGGGGTGCCCATACACGGTGATGGAGCCGCCTGGGGGCACTTCGGGGATCGCGTTGTTGATCAAATTAAAGAAGGCGGTATAGAGGCGTCGCTGGTCCGCCACGATCAGCGGGAGTAACTCTAGGTTCTCGGTCAGTAGTCTGACATGTTTTTCCTGGGCAAGAATCCCCAGAGACCGAAACACATTGCTGACGATCCAGCCCACCTCGCATGGGGAAAAATCGAGCGGGGTGCTGAGATCTTTGACTGCACCGGCAATTTCCGCGACGCGATCATGAATCCGGTTCGCGTCGTCCTTCAACATCGCAATCACTTCATCGCAGAGTTCGCGACTCGCCGTCGCCCGTTTGAGTTCACTCTTGGGCAAATAATTCTGCAGCTCGTTGATTTCGGTCTGTAAAATTTCCGTGCCGCAGACGATCGGCATGAGGAGATTCTTGATGTCGTGGGCAATGTCGCCCATTAATGTCGCCACCTCGGCAAGCTTGGCATCCTCCACCAAGCGTGTATGCTCAATGGCTGCAGCAGCGAGTGCAGAGATAATGGTGAGTATTGCCAGGTCGTCTTGGCCAAGGAATCCTCCCCCTCGTTTGTTCATGACCTGAATGACACCGATGGGGTCGCCCTCCCAACGCTTGAGAGGAATTGTGATCATGTCATGGGTCACGGCGCCGGTCGCTTCATCGACTTTCTTAAAGTGGCGGTGATCGGCCTGTGCGTCAGGAACGACTTCCGGTATTCCCGTCTTAAAGACCGTTCCGGCGATGCCCTCGTGCCAGGGTACTGCTGTGCCAGGCGGCACGGGTTTTTCACCGATGGAGTGATAAAAGACGAGGGTATGATGGTCTGTGTCTGCCAACAGCACGGAGCCATTTTCCGCATTCACGACATCCAATGCGATGTGAAGCGATTGTTCCAACAGGTCTTGGAGCTTGATCTGTTGAGAGAACACCTCCGACATCCGCCGGGCAGCAGTGATTTCTAATTCCCGTCTCGCTAGAAGCCTGGTCAGCGCTTCATGTGATTCAGGATTAGGCATTTGATGGGCTGTAGTGTCAGAGAGTTGTGGATTCGGCATCTCTGATCTCCAGGATGAGTGCAGATACCAGTCAACAGCTATATAGGAATGGTTGAGTCATACTGAAAAGTCAAGATACGGATGGGACAGTATCACCAAGTAAGCCCTCCAAACTAGGTATCCCCTCATTTGAGGGGATAGGCATTTAACTGCATTCCGTATAACTGATAGCCTAGCCTGCACGGAACTAGTTGGAAATGTGAGACGGGCGAAGTAGTTCTGAGTTCTAAGTTCTGAGCTGAGTGAGAGTCGGATTAGAAAGGTGAGATGGGGAAGAGATCCGAAGTTCGAGGTTTTCGAAACTCAAAATTCAGAACTCTGCATTCAGAGATTTCTGTCCCCGCCCGTCGCGCTTGCTAGAGGAGTAAGGGCCTAACCTGGAAAAGGAGGATCGACGTTATGGGTAAAGGAAGAGTGTTGGTCGTGGATGATGAGGCGGACGTGAGGAAATCCGTGCGCCTCATCTTAACGAAGGCGGGGTACGATGTGGACGAAGCCGACGATCCAGAGTCGGGAGTCACCCTCGTGAAGTCGGGAGCGAATAAGACGGCGCTCAGTGCGATTATCAGCGATCTGAATATGCCGAAAATAAATGAAGTAATAGTGGTTCCCTATTTGCGCTCCCAGTTCCCGACATGCCCGATCATCGTGGTGAGCGGATCGAAAATGATGGAGAGATCCGCCAAACTGTTTAAAGAGGCCAACGTCGAATTCCTCGCAAAACCGGTCAATCAAGAGCAGCTCTTGGGCGCCATGAAGAGGGCCGTCAAGGAGGCCTGATCCGGAGAGAATGTCAGACTGAAGGCTGAAGGCTGAAGGCTGAAGTGTTCGGACCTCTGAACCCGGTCTTCAGCCCTCGGGTTACGCTCGTCACACTTTTCTCGCGCTTCACGCTTCACGAAAGACGCTTCACGTGAATTAGTTATGCTTCGCCATGGGGTCGAGGGGAAAGCGGAGATGGAACGTTGTTCCAGCCCCAGGCTCGCTCTCAACCCAGATCTTCCCTTTGTGCGCATCCACTACGTCCTTCACGATCTTTGTCCCCAGCCCAGTACCGCCTTTCTTGGTGCTGATCGCCTTCGCTGAGAAGAGGCGATCTCGAACTTCGGGAGGTATTCCGCGTCCTGTGTCGATCACAGCGAGCGCAATACTTCCCGTCTCCTGATCGAGATGCCCCCGCACCGTGATCGAGCCTCCAGGTGGCGTTTCTGGAATGGCATTGTTGATGAGGTTGTAAAACGCGTTGTAGAGCCTCCGCTCGTCTGCGTGGAATTCCGGTAGCGAATCGAGGCCGTCAGCTCGCAAGGTAATCTGCCTTCCCCTAGCGAGGCCCTGCAGGGTGTGAAACACATCGAGGATAATCTGCCCGACCGAACAGGGCGCAAAGTTGGGAGGCGCACTCAACCCCTTGACGCAGTCGGCCATTTCTTGGACACGATCATGCAGGCGCCTGATGCCATTCTGAGCTATTTCGACTGACTCATCGCAGATCTTCTTGTTGATCTCATTGTGAGACAGCTCTTCTTTGTTCATTTCACCGAACAGGTCATTCGCGACATCGCGCAATAATTCGACTCCAGTCTGCACCGGCGTCAGCAGATTCTTCATGTCGTGACCGATGTCGCCGAGCAGCGTGACCACTTCAGCCTTCTTGGAATCCTCGAATTGCTGGGCCTGCTGAATCGCCAGCGCGGCGAACGCGGAGATGATCGTGAGCAGTCCCAGGTCATGGTTCGTGAAGGGCCCCTCCCGCTTGTTCAGCACGTTCAAGACGCCGATCGGCTCGCCTCGCCAGCGCCGGAGCGGTACCGTGATCATGTCGTGGGTGACGAAGCCGGTGGCCTGGTCTATCTGGTGAAGATGGCTGGCGTCGTGGTCGACCTGGTTCGTAATCTTGGCCTCCCCTGATTGGAAGACGGAGCCTGAAATACCCTTGTCCCAGGGAATGGCCGTACCGCGAGGAACCGGCTTCTTGCCGATCGAATATTGAAAGATCAGCTCTTCCTTTTCTGAGTCTGCGAGCAGGATCGACCCGGCTTCGGCTCCCACCTCTTCGAGTGCGATGCGGAGGGTAGTCTCCACCAGTTCATCGAGGTCGATCGACTGAAACAGGGCTTGGCTGATCCGCTCAACCGCTTCGAGCTCTGTTTTGTAGTGGAGCAGCGTTGAAACCTCAGCCTTGCTCAATCGTGCGAAGTCGGTCTCTGGCTGGTGCTTCGCGTCAGGGGAGGGTGGTTGGGTCATTAGCGATGTCCTTGAGGGAGAAGGTCGTTACCCTCGGTGTCCTTTTAGATATTCTGCCGGTGGCATGATGGCGACTCCTTGGATGGTTTGCCCATAGAAGCGACCGAACGCCTTGAAGTCTCCACTCAGCAAATGGGTCGCACGCACCGTGATGGCTGCCCACAGAATTGGGCGATCGTTTTCTGGAAGCTTAGCCAGGTCGGGACTCTCTCCCTGTGGCGGCAACACCGATACCACTTCGACCGATTTACACAAACGTTCCAATTCCGCCCGCTGCTGTCCAGAAGCAAGATTCCGCTTTGCCTCCTCCAGGGCATAAGCCGACGTCACCAGCATCACTTTCGGCAGTGTGAACAGTTTTCGAAGAGGCGTATCCATGCGGTAGGCAGCAGAAAACAGGACGTTAGCGTCAAGAAAGACCTGGTCCACTGGCAAGCCCGCATTATTCATAACGGTTCGTCGCGAAATCGCTGAGCCGCGTCGCGAGACCGGCGCGCGGAGCCGGGAGGACCCGATGCGTACTCGTGCAGTACGGTGAGGGTCCGAGGGGCGAGCCCGCCGGCCGAAGGCTCGTCGTAGCAGCGGATCGGCGATTGCAGCAGAAGCGTTCATGAATGATGCGGGCTAAGAGCGGACCGGCTTGTAATGAGGGATCTTTCTGGGGTCGAGGCCCATCTTACGCACTTCCTCTTTCGCCTGCGCATAGTCCTTGGCGCCGACCGCATTCGACAACAGGAACTCAGCCTGCCGTTCCGGGGCATACATCTCAAGGGGGAATGCTGCAGCCGGCCGAATGAGGACTCCGTCCGCTCGTCCCTCAGCAATCACAAGTGAACCCTCCTTGATGCCGAAGCGCCGCCGCAGAGATGCCGGAATAACCACGGCCCCCCGTTTGCCTACCTTGCTCATTTCTGTGGGCATAGAACCTCCCAGCCAATGCCTGGCTATCAGACTGTCTGATAGTCAGACAATCTTAATCTAGCCCCCTCAAGAACGAAAATCAAGCGCACATGCCCTCGGATAATCCGTTTTTAGCGAAGCCGCACGATCGTCGAGTTGCCTGGCAAGGCTCGTGATGTAGTGCGTTGTCATTTTGAGGAAGGGAAGGCCCCGAAAATCGCCCGGCTTCACCATTAGCCATCTTCGCCTCACGACGTACGAGCACGGAGAACATCATCTGACCCACTACATTCGCCACTTCGTATTGGCACTCTTTCGGCGATCTTGGCTGACGTGAGTACGCACTTCAAACTTAGCCGAGAACAGCTGATCGAAAATCTATTTGGCTAATGGCCCTGTCCAGCTTGTCGTGCCTTTCCCGCCATCCTGGCCTATTCTAACTCAGAACTCAAAACTTAGAACTTCCCCCATGTCCGCTTTCCCAGCCCGTCCCGCCGTTCTTATTGGCCCCTAACTCAGAACCCAGAACTCAGAACTTCCTCGCTCCTCCCCAAGGAGCCTATCCCCTCATTTGAGGGGGACTCATCTGTGGGGATTGTTATGGAAATCGGGCAGGGGGTATAAACCGCGCAACGCATAAGAAGGTGCATCGTTGACATGTCCATTTACTTCGTCACCTAAAAGGCCTGAAGGCATGAGCCTATCAAGATCGTCCCTGCATCCAGTCTGTCTTTGTCTGACGCTGCCCATGAGCCTGTTGCTCCTCGCGGGACTGGCTGGCTGTGGACCGGCTTCGTCTGAAAACGCACCGCCATCACGAATCGATCCCCTCGCCTCGGCCGCGAGTTCAGCGACGGTGAGCCCTGCTCCCCTTGCTTCGGAAAATAGGACAGGTCCCGTGCCCGCAAGGGGGACAGCCCTAATAGGGGATAGTTCCAAGACAGCACCGGCCCCATCTGCAAAGTCGGCAGACCCAATGGATACCCTCGTTGTGCCAGCATGGATTGCGAAAGATCTGAATTCGCCGGATGCCGGCACCAGGCTCCAGGCTCTGGAAACCTGGGTGATGTTTGCGCCTGCTGGATCGATCGATCCCTTGATCCAGGCATACGCGAGTAATGATGACGATCGGGTCCGGGCGCGTGCCATGGAATTGATCGAGCAGGACTGGGCCCACGCCGCTGGAGCAGGGCAATAAGGTTGGGAAGGGAGTGGGTATAGAAGATTCGTGCTGTTGGGAACAATTAATTCTCATCATCCTCTGAGGGAGGTCTCTATGCGGTATCTACGAAAGTATCTACAGCAGGTTGGGCTTGTATCTACTCTGCTTCCTACGTCGCCATACGGACGCCAAACTGACGGACGCCGCTGCTTCACTAGGCGTCAGGCTCCCGACATTGAGTGAGGTGGTGAAAGACCTGGTGCGGAAGCGTTGGGTCACCAAGCGTCGGTCGGTCGAGGATCGCCGCGCCGTGTGCTTGTCGCTCAGCCGGCTGGGTGAGGCGCTCGCACGGCGTATCAAGGACCGCGTTCGAGACGTGAGGAGCGATCTCAGACCAAGGAAGGAGGCATCATTATGACCTATCTACGTGTGTTCGTCGGAGCCTGCATTCTGCTTGCCGCCATCGGAGCGGTTGTTTCCGTCCCGCTTGGTTCGAGCCCTGTCTTCGCCGCCGCTGAGAAGTCAGAACTCCTCGACATCAACACGGCCACCACCGAGCAACTCAAGGCGCTTCCAGGAATTGGCGAAGCCTACACAGAGAAGATCATCAAGGGGCGACCGTACCAGCGGAAAGATGAGCTGGTCCAGAAGAAGATTCTTCCTCGATCGACCTACGAGCAGATCAAGTACAAGATTGTGGCGAAGCAGAAGTAAGCCTGGGTTGGATTATTGATATGGGGCAGCGGATAGCGAAGGGGACGATGCACTAAATTGACGCTTCAAACCCTGAAGATCCAATTTGGAGCTGTGGGATTGGAAGAATGGAGTTAGCGGACACGATACGTCTTTTCATGAATAGCGCGGAGGCCACCCTGCAGCGCAGTTGTTGGGCGCTCCGGTTGACCGGCATGTTATACGGCACTAGCTCGAATCTGTCTCTGATTGTCCGCTGTCGACCCGATCCCGACATTGGGCGGAGCCGGGAGCAGACATTGAAACCGGTGGAAGCTGCCGTGCGGATCGCGGTAAAGAGGCGCCGCAACATCCATCAGGAGGGTGTGAACGAGCCGCTGACGTAGCCTGAACCGGCCACTCTATCAACGCATCACCTGGTTGCCATAACCGTCAACGCTCGCATGTGCGCACCGCGGGGCGTGCTCGTGCCTGCCGCGCGGAAGTACGGCGACAGGCGTGCGCAGCAGCCCGTTGCCACCGAAAATCGACGCTTGACCCCGCACCACCCACTCGACCACAATCAGGCTGGCGCGATTGAAATAGCTGTTCGTCGCGCGCTTGAAGTCCGTCACATGGATGCGGGAGGTTGCGATGCCCAAGCCACTATTTATTGCCATTGGCGTGCACAAGGCCAAACTTATGGCTTTGCTTGAGGGCGTGCTGCCCTCGGTCGACCGTTTAGCATCCTGGGCTTTGGGCAATGGCTATGAGGTTATTCAAATCGACGATCGGGCTTCACCCGTTACTGTCGATCGCATCAAAGATGAGCTGACGCCAAAGCTTGCTCAAGGAGATAGAGCGCCCTCGCGCTTGATCGGGCGTGAACGGATCGTGGTCTACTTTTGTGGACATGGCATGCATGCCCCGCAGGACCAGTACTGGATCCTTTCAGCCGGCCCCAACCAGCCAAACGAGCGGATCAGCGCTATCGGCTTTCGTGACATGCTCGCGACCTATGGTCCCAGGCAAATATCGATGATTAGCGACGCCTGCAGGAGTGCACAGGTCGTGCAAGGGCTCGCGAGTTCCGTAATAGATGCGAATGAGTCACTTGCCGGCACCACGCAGAAAGACAATTTCTTTTCATCACAGGATGGCGAGGCGTCTTTTGCGGTCCCTCCCAGCAACGGGAACCAGGGCTATTGTATTTTTTCCAGTGTGCTCCTCCGAGCACTTTGCAAGCCTATCGATTTCGAAGCGCTGGATACGCTCTATCTCCAGATAGGCCGCAAAGTTGTTTCCAGCCAAAGTCTTGCCACTTATCTGGAACAGAAGGTACCCGATGCGGCGCTCAACGTCGGCAAACTCCAAGTGCCGCAATGCGACCCCGGTTTTCGACCAACTATCAATGACTATATAGAATTCGCCAATGCCCAGCAGCCCGTTTCTTTGCAGCAAGACGAAATCGTTGCGCGCCAGGAGAACTCAGATGCTAAGCGTGCAGTAGCACAAAACGACCGGATCAACCTTTCCCGGTCCGAATGGCGACGGCCATATGTCGAGGACATGCAGCGTTTCTTGGGTGCTGTGCTCGGGGACGTTTCCCAACAAGAAAGGTGTTGGCCCTTGCTGTTGACGAGCAACAGTGGAGCGCTACAACTATTAGGTGTCGCAACATATTCAGCGTTTCGTAAAATCGACATCCGACTACCCGACGAAGCGACTCGCCAACAATGGCAGCTGTTGTGCCTGCCGCTTGGCGGATTTGCAGTTAGTGGTCGAAGCAGTGTTGTGCTAGTTAGGACGGCCGACCTTGTCGCCGCGATACCGCTATTCCATACGCTTTGGTGCACTGCGAGAATCGACAAATCGTCAGCCGTCAACGGTCAAGTTGGCGGCGTCGAATTGTTGGCATGGGGGCCACGGTACCCGCCGCCTGCAACTGTTGGGCTGAGCGCTGCGGAAGCGTTGAAGGGTCTTTCGGCGCGAACCCTCACCTCTGAGGATGTCGCCGTTCTCACCCGAGATATGCGCCAAGTAAAACATGCCGACCCGATGTACGGCATTGTCTCAGCTTACCTCTATAATGGCATCGGCGACATCGAGAACATCCGGCGGATGTGCTACTATTATTTTGAGCGCGGGCAAGATGTGCCGTTCGATATTGCGTTGCTGGCGCAGCTTGAGCTTAAGGCGAGGCCCGACGGAGGCTTCGTTGTTGAAGTGCCCGAAGTCAAGGAGCTGCCAGAGCCACTCAGGCCTCCCGATGCGCCGTATTTTGTCTGGGAAGCCACGAGATCTGTAACGGTGAATGTCGCGGGAGTCACACCGCTCCTGCGCGCGGGTTGGCAGCATATCCGAACAAGTAAGCACGCTGTTCACCAGAAATGCTGGGAACTCACGGATCACCTCACCGAATCCCCGGTTTCGACATTTTCAGGAGCTGATGTCGCAGCTAGACTGACCAAAATCTTTCAGGAGTTAGCCGATGCGTCTCGCCTTCGTTCACGGGATTAACAATGAGAATAACACGCCCGAGTCAATCGCCAACGTTTGGTGGGATGCGCTTGTGGCCGGATGGAAAGCCGCAGGCCTTATGCCGAAACCAAAGCCCGACATTTCGGTCGGTTATTATGCTGACCTTCTAGGTGGAGGCACAAGCAGCGCCGCTGTCGAGATGGGGCCATCCGGCAGTTCGACTGGATTGGCCGCCGGACTGTTGCAAGAATATGCCGATGCCGCCGACGTGTCCCCTGACGAACTTCGAGCCGTGACGGCGGAGTTGGGCCTGCCCGCCGAAGCCGTGGCGCAGGGTGCCCCTCATGAAGGCTGGATTGTAGGTTTCGCGTCGGTGCTAGAACGTGTCCTGCCCACCAAGGGCAAGCTGATGGCACGATTGTTCCTGCGGCAAGCAGTTACTTATATCAATGACAGGGCGCTGGCGGCGCAGATCGATCGGAAGGTCTCGTCCCAGATTTTCGGTGCAAAGTCCGACCCCGTCATTGTGATAGCACATTCGCTCGGCACGGTTGTGAGTTACCGCATCCTTGCAAGTGGAGCGGCGGCTGGGAGACAAGTTCCGCTGTTCGTGACGCTGGGGTCGCCACTCAGTGTGCGTATGTTCAAGTCGATCCTGCCAGCGCGCAGTTCGATTCCCAATCCTCCCATCGGGCGATGGTTTAATGGCCGGCATAAGGAGGATTTCGTGACGCTCGGGCGGGCTATCACACAACAATCAATCGGTTTTCCGGATGTCGTGGATCAGACGGACATTGTGAACAAGGATGACGACAAACACACGATAATTCATTATCTCGCCAGCCCCAGCGTTGCACGAGAGATATATGCCCAGATTTGAGCGATGTCCGAACCTTGAAATTCAGTGAAATTCGCCGGTATGCATTCAGACGAATGCACGCAGAAAGTGACTGTAACTTTTTGCTGCTGGCCGTTACAGTACAAACCGCAGCGGGATCGGTTTATTCGAGCTTCGAGGTGGGTCAGCGCACGTTCTAATACACGCCTTACAGGCACGAAATTTCTCCAGCGCCGGCGTTCGAGTTGCACGGTGGCGACGGATTCATGAAGTCCGCTGAGGGACGGGTCCGGGGACATGGGCTTGGTCGGGGGGTGAGCGCCGCGACCGTCCGCTTTCGCGCGCTGCTGCCACCGGCAGCTCCTGGGCCGATAGCGGTCATCGTGGAACGAATGCCCCCTAGCGTTCGGTGCAGCATGACGAGATTGCAGAAAAATCCTCGTCTTCTCACACAACAGTGCCACGGGACTGATTGTTGACACCGCCCTTCCTTATCATCGGATCTCAAGCCTTCTAGCCACGCCATATCCCATGGACCAGGCCAAGCTGAAAAAGTAGAATACCCCTGGTCCTTCATCTTCCCTAGTTGGGCATGATAACACGATTACTGCTGACATGTTTCGTCCTGCTACTTTTCCCTTATTCCACTTTCGCCGACTTCTCCGGCCCCGTCGTCTCCGTCCTCGACGGCGACACCCTCGAAGTCCTGCACAACCAACGCCCTGAACGCATCCGCCTCAGCGGCATCGACTGCCCGGAGAAACGCCAAGCCTACGGCCAGAAAGCCAAGCACGCCGCCTCTGACCTCGCCTTCGGGAAGGAAGTCACCATCCAGACCCACGGTCACGATAAGTACACGCGCACCATTGGAGACGTGATCCTGCCCGATGGGATGAATCTCAATCAGGAACTCGTGAAGCAGGGTTGGTGTTGGTGGTATCGGAAGTATGCACCGGGGGATACGGTGCTGGAAGGGCTAGAGAGGGAAGCCCGAGAGGGGCGGAAAGGCTTGTGGGCTGATCTGCAGCCGGTGCCGCCGTGGGAGTGGCGGAAGATGAAGTCGGTTAATAAGCCGAGGTCTTATAACAACCTTAATTAAAACCGTCATGGTAATACGCTTGGATGAAGGTGAGATCAGGGTTGCTGCCTACCCTGCAGTGGCTAGAATAATGGGACTCTTCTCGCGACAAAAACTCCGACTATCTTGGCTTCCGGGAATCGATCTTGGAGCAGGTCTTTTGCGGCACGGAAGTGTGACCCCGCTGTGATGACATCGTCAAAAAGTCCAATATGTTTCGGCTGGGGGCTGGTCTCATCTTCATTGATTTCATAGATTGATCTGATTTTATCAGGCGTAGGACGATCGTCATTGTGCAAATGCACAGGCTCCATATTTTCGGTTTGGACAATGAGCTCACGCACGTCGCAAGTGCCTCCGATCCAGGTTCCGATCCCCTTCAACACTTGAGTCATACGGTCATCATACATTGCATGTGTTTTAGTCTTGGAGGGTGGGATAGGAACAAGAGTAGCAGACTGTAACCATATCGGCTTAAAACACGCTGCAATTTCACGGGCGATTTGATCAATTGCTTGTTCTTTGTAGTAGTACTCTTTTTTCCCCTTGCGATCGACAGACTTTTTGAAATTGTGAATTAGACGGTTGGTCTCGCTATACTCGTAGCCTTGCCGAGGCGTGTATTCGCGAAGGTAGATGCAGATATCACCAGAGGTCAAATAGAAGTGGTCGTGAAGCTGCAGCTCATCAATCTGTTGTGGTTTTACCAACTGAAAGCGAGTCCTTAATTTGGGCGAGATCCTTCACTCGAATGGCCCCACTTTCTTCTAATTTACGGGGCCATGTTAGTTCAGGATTTTTGAAGCATTGATCCATAATAAAGAGCTTTCGGCCTTGCTGAATGGCCGCTTTTGCTTGGATAAGAGTACCAGAGGTGTTGCCGGCCTCAACGATAATCGTTCCTTCCGTCAACGCAGACATGGTGATGTTGCGCTCAGGGAAAAATAGGCGGTTCTGTTTATATATCTGTTGGTAATACCGCAAGACAGGAACCTGACTGATAACTAGATACTTCGAGGCAATATGGTTCTGGAGAGCTTCATTCTGTTTAGGATAAATGTCGCAAATCGGGGTCCCAATTACCGCAATAGTATTTCCTCTTTCTTCAAGGGTGGTTCGATGGGCAACGGTGTCTATCCCTTCTGCAAGACCTGAAACGATCGTCCATTTCTCTCGAACGAGGTATTTCACGAGTGCTCTGGCCTGCTCAATCCCATCTTGTGAAGGCTTGCGTGTCCCAACTACAGCGATGCAAGGAGTCTCTACCAAATCCCAGAAGCCTCGGTAGTAAAGCAACTCCACGGGATATTTCGCATCTCGAAGTTTAAGGGAGTATTCTCCAGCCCGATGAATACGAACGCCGAACTGTTTGATTCCTTTTTTCCGTAACACATCCAGGACATGGTGTGCGGTGTCCATTGCTTCAGTTGGATTGACTAGATCGGAAAGCAGAGCCTCTGGGGCCTCATGTAATCGAGAGGCAATGCTCTTAACGCTTGCTCCGTGTTCAAGCCAGAGCATTTCATACGCACCAAGTTCTAGCAGAGGCGAAATGGCCTTAGCAGGGATTTCCGGGCTATCAAAGTTTAGTAGTGTGTTCTGCATGAATTGGGATTCCGTGGGGGGTTATACCGTCCCAATGATGAGTATTCGCAGCATGCAAGTACACAAAATAGCTCCTCAAGGAAAGTATAGCAAGCCCCTTCAACGGTGCAGCAATAGTGTTCTTGGCGTCTAGCCCAACCGACAACTAGGCTGAAGCCTCAGCCACGGAGGTGCTCTCATGCAAGTCCTCCTGTTAGTCCTTCTGCTGTTGCTCCCACTCACTACCCAGGCCGAATATCTCGGCAATCTCAGTGCTAATGAGTTCGACGCGAACTCTACCGCCAATCCCTTCCGTGCCAGCAGTCCCTTCTCGTCCAACAGCGTCACGAATGAGATTGGCAACTATGGTGGTCCCTTCAGCAATCAATCGGCTACCAACCCATACGCGACCGAGGCACCACGCCTGTACGACCAGCAGGGGAACTATCGCGGCAAGCTGAGCGCGAACCCGTGCGACCCCGACTCGACCAGTAACCCCTACGGCCGCTACGGCTCTCTGTTCTCGCCGGACTCGATCAATAATCCCTTCGGTGTTGGGAGTCCTTACAATTCCAGCAGTCCCTCGAATCCCTACGGCCGCGGCCTTCGAATTGAAGGACGCTAGTGTTGCAATATCCTTCTTAAATCGTCATGAGGTCATCATGATTGTCATGCTGTGCGTGGGTGGAGTGGTTGCTTTGGTGGTCAGTGTCCTCCTGTATGCCTATGTTTTGCGGCCATCCCGAAAGGAGCCCACCTCGACCACGCGCTTTCCCTCCCCCATGTTACTGCGTCTGGCGAGTTCATGTGTTTCGCCCTTCGTAGGTCGCCGTCCTCCGAGGAGTAAACAAGTCTAGAGCACCCATGCTCCTTTAGGCACTGTTATCAAAGGTACGTCTTGATAATGGCGAGCGCGATAAAAGCGAGGAACGCCGCGTCTGTTTTCTCGTAACGGACGGTGACGCGCCTGTTTTCCTTGATCTTGCCGAAGAACATCTCGATCTTTCTGCGAAGTCTATAGATGGCCTTGTCGTAGACGATGGAGATTTTGCGGTTTTTACGACCCGGGATAACAGGGATGTTGTTGTTGGCTTCGAGTGCGCGGCGGTGGGCATCGCTGTCGTAGCCCATGTCCTCGACGACATAGCAACCGAAGACCTCCGCCGTCAGTTCACCCGCCTGCGTCATATCGGATACGTTGCCGCCCGTCAAAAAACCCTCGACCACATGATCTTCTGCGGTAATTGCCAGATGGAGCTTTGTTGTCACGCCGACGCGGTTGACACCTCTGGACCAGGCCCCCCTTTTGCGCCGCCGCCGTGGCGGTGAATCTTCATCGTGGTTGAGTCTGCCAGCACCATGTTCATCGTCACTTTCTTGCCCTGCTGCAGCTTCATCAATACACGCCACCATAAGCCCTTCTCACCTCCACGCTTGAATCGCAGATAAATCGGATGCCACTTCCCGTAGCATGATGGCAGATCACGCCAGGGGCAGCCCGTTCGTAAAATGTACAAAATGGCACAGAACACATGATAGTGGCTGATCGTCGGCGGGCGACCCTTCCAGATATAATCCCCTTCGATCAACGGCTTGATGGTTTGGTCAAAATACTCCCGCGGTATCGGAAACAAACGCTTGTCCATGTGAACCTCCCCTGCTTACAGGGAGGTTAGCACAATTCATGACCTTTGATAACAGTCCCTAGTCGTCACGTCGACTGTAATGCCATCATTTCTCAACGTCCCGCCTTGTTGTTTGCTCCGTGCCCTTCTAATCTGGGCCACCCTGCGAGGCCCCTATGCCCTTCTCGCTTCGTCCCTACCGCTATCAATATAAATAATGGGCAGCAGAAGGTGGCGCGGGGCCGATTTTTAAAGTCAATGCTTGTCTTTCCTGTGTGACAAGACTATCTTTGGTCCGGAATTTTAAAAATCCTTGGAGGGGTTTCATGCTGGAACGCATCTTCATTGTACCTCCACTGGCATTCGCTCGCGTCGGGACGTCGTCGACACCATGCGACGCCTTTTTGTGGGGGCCGAATGATGTCTCGCCGCGCGGCTCCGGCACCACCACCCTTCAACCGATCGAAACTCTAGACATCGCGTCGAACGGGACCGTCAGTTCCAGCATGCCAAACACGATCATTTTTCGCGACCATGAAGGCATCCGGTCGGTCTGTCCGTTTTTCGAGCTTCATGCGAATTGGACCGATGCGGGGGGGGGATCGTATTCAGGGCCTGTGACAGAAGCGCTCTTGGGCGAGTGGGGTATCGCGCTTTCTGACATCGAATGGGGCGTGGAGCTCGGAAATCTGAAGGCGTTTCACTATACTTACGCCGTTGGCGATAGGGTCCAAGGCCAAGCGACGGTCAGGGCAGACCATCATGATCGCACGACTGTCACGGGGTCTTCACCGAACGGGCCGACACCACCGCTAATCAGAGCCGAGAGTGGCATGCCATTGGGAGCCATACAGGCCGCAAGGCCAAGCGCAGCGTTCCCTGAAATCCGCTTGCGTTTTTATGCGCCGAGCGGCGCCATCTATGGTCCCGAGGACCTACCCGAACGATTGAAGACTCTTAACTATGACCTCGAAATCGCTGGGGTAAAGCCGAATGCGGAATGGCGCGGATTCAAGTTGCCGAGTTCAAGCCTGATCGTGAATCCGGACGCAAGCTGGCCCCAGTACGTGCCCGACATTGCAACGCTCGGGCCGTTCTACAATGAAGACAATCGAAATACGCCTTCAGGACTGCTCGCGGCCCCGTATTTCTCCATTCCTTGGATCAAGGGCACGCCACTTCTTCAGCGTTCTCTTGGACTTGTCGACGATGTGAGCGATGGATTTGTGAAGTGCAAGTTCAAACTCAAGGAGAAAGAGTTTGTTGCGGTGTCTCGTGTGGTGGTTGGGCCGCCGGACTTTGCACCCGCGAATCGACCACCTGTCTCGTTGGCCGACAACTTGGCGGATCGGGAAGATCGCAAAGGCCCACGCGACTTCGATGGCTGGACGCACGCGGAACTTGGCGAGATTGTCCTAGACATCCTTGAGCGCGCACTGGAAACCTCGGATCTAATGCACCGTGACTACCAGAATGCGCGGGCGGTGCGTACGAACATGGATGAACTCGCGGAGGCTGGCTCAAGGTCACCATTTGATGCAGACGATCTTCGATCGATGCTTTGGCCAGTGCCGGACGCAACTCTTATCAAGGAAGGCCGGATTGGTGGGATGTCTTTGTCAGAGGCGGGCACATGGAAACACCGTCGCTACGCGACACTTGAGTATCTCGAGGACCGGTTTCGAGAGAATCCCACGGTTTTCGATCAGATGATCCGGCGCCCAGTCGATCCCAATGGTTATTACGACCGGCGCATGCCCGCGCTCATTCGAGGCTCTGACGGCAGACCGCTTCATCTGACTCGTCGGCAATGGGAAATTTTTCGGCTGTGGATTGCAGGCCTCAAGGCCGCCGCCCAGGCCGCTGGCATGCAGCCAGGGAAAGGCTGAAATGGAGAATACTACAGACTTTCATCTCTTTGAAAGCGAAGTTGGACGCCATCTGCTTGTGGTCGACGGAAGCCGCCTCTATGATATTTCGCAGGAACTGCCGACTGATGAGGGAACCCTGTCCAAGCTGGTTGAAGAAATCAGTCCGGCAGGCTCGCAGCGAATCGACGGCACGGCGCTGTCGCCGCCACCCCTCCAAACCTTATCGCTGAACGTCGCCCAAACATGCAATATGGGCTGCAGCTACTGCTATGCCGGCCAGGGGGCCTTTGGTGGCAAGCCAAAATTGATGTCCTACGATGTGGCGGAAGCCTCCGTCGATCGTTTGATCGCGGAATCCGGAGAAGGCGCAGACCTAGTGATCGGCTTCATGGGTGGTGAGCCGTTTGTCAATCGGCCGCTTCTGTGCTCGATCATGCCTTACGCCGAACGAGCAGCGGCTGCCGCCAGACGCACCGTACGCTTTTCTCTCACGACAAACGCGACCTTGCTGGAACCCGATGATGCGAAGCTTCTGGCGCGTCATCGAACCCAGGTCGCCGTGTCGATCGACGGCCCGAAAGCCGTCAATGATGCCGTGCGTCCGATGAATGACGGAAGCAGCTCTTACGACCGTCTCATTCGTGGCCTGCAGTTGTTTGAAAAGCACGGCAGGCCGTATCACCTCTCAGCGCGAATCACCGTGACACCAAGCGCCAGGGATTTGCCAGGCATTCTCGATCACGTTCTATCTTTAGGTTTCGACTCTGCCGGGTTCTCACCGGTGTTGGTTTCGCTGGATCCGAGTCAAGCTCTTGAGCAAACGGATTTCGATTGGATGCTGGAAGGCATGATCGCAAGCGGACAGAAGGCACAGCAGTCAATACTTGCCGGCAAGCGGTATTCATTTTCAAATTTCGAGACTGCTCTCCAGGAAATTGATCGCGGAAGCCACCGGCCGTATCCATGCGGCGCCGGCGCCGCATATCTCAGCGTTAGCGCCGATGGAGGCTTGTATGCCTGCCACCGACTCGTGGAAGACCCAAAGCATCGCTTTGGCGACGTTTGGAGTGGCAGTGACTATTCGGCACGGGCCAGCCATCTCACCGCGCGCCATGTAGACCGCCAGGAGCCATGCCGCTCCTGCTGGGCTCGCTATCTTTGCGGCGGGGGTTGCTATCACGAGGTAGATCGCCGCGGTCGGCCGGCCTGCGACTATATCCGCGGCTGGCTCGAATTTTGCCTTGCTTCCTACGTTGTACTCAAGGAGCGCGCACCAGACTATTTTCGAAATCCCGATCTGTACTTCGACACGACGGTCGCCGGCAGGCTGCAATCCGCCTATTCTGATAATTAGGAGAATTCGTCATGCCGAAGAGTGATCTCAAAAAGTTCAAGTTATTTCCCCGCAATCTCACGGCCCGGGCTGATGCGTTGGTGCGCGGCAATCCAGTAACGAGCCGTCCAGAGTCCGGCGTCGAAAACTGCTTTCCAGGGCTGGAGTTTGATCAGCGCAACATTGATAGCGGCTTCTTCCCGGGGCTCCAGTTCGAAATGCACCACACTGCGGGCGTGGTCCTGAGGGATTTCGACAATAGCGCTCCAGCCGCAGCCTTCCTAAGGCGCACTGACATCCAGCAAGGAATTTTTCTCGCTTACGTCCAGGGAGTATTTGCCTCCCGGATGACAACAGTTGCGCCAGCTCCACGCGTTGTCAGGTTTACGCCGCCAGCCGGCCTCGAAAGCTGGAGGTTCGTACGTGATCTTGAGGTCGGCGAGATTGCAGTCGTTCTTTGCGACAGGCAGGCGTTTTCGAGAGTGGCAAATGGCAACCTTGACATTGACGTGGTCACGGAATGGCTCAAGAAGCGCGAGAATCGTGAAGAAAATCTGCCTGGCATTGGCCGCTTCGTTCTGTTGTTCGGCGAACGCGTGCGCTTCCTGACTTCCAATGGCGTTATCGACCCGGATTCGATAGAGCCAGGCCAGCTAACCCAGAGTCTTTGCTCGCCCTGGCAATACGACTTCGCAGACTGTGGCTGTTTCTACTGGGCCTCAAACAAACCAGACCTGGTTTCTAACGACGCACAGCCGGAACAGGTACTGAATTTCCAGCGCAAAGATCGCAGCGAAGGTGGGGATCGCGCGACCACTGCTGACGACTGGGTTCTTAAGCATGAAAACCTTTGGGACGGGGATAGTGTGATCGTCAGGCATGCCGAAATGCTGACCTGGTGGGCGGATCTGCCCTTTGTTATCAGGCGCAGAGAGACGGATCGCTACGAACCGACTATCGTGAAACCGCCGAAGAAGCCTCTGGACCGTGTAACAATCATTGATCGCCTGAGCAGGTTGGCCTCCGTCGAGCATGCCTTGGCGATCGAGTATCTCTATGCCTACTACTCTCTCGGGCTTCCTCCCACCAGGCCACCAGGACTGGGGACAGTTCAGGCGTGCATCTACACCGCCGGCACCGAGATTTTTCAGGTCGCCATCGACGAGATGCGGCACTTGAGAGCGGTGAATGAAATCCTGATTGAATTGGGCGCACCCTGGCAGCTCGATCGGGCTGATATTATTGGTGAGGATTTCGATGGTGATGGCGTCGCCTTTCAGCGGCCATTTGCTTTACGCCCGCTCGACCGAACGCAGCTTGGCTGGTTCATAGCCGTTGAGGCCGCCAGCCAGAACCAGGGTGATGAGAACACGATTGACGGGATGTACACCCTCATTTTGCGAAGCGTCGCGGTAAGCGATGAATTTTCGGCGGACCAAAAGAACAGGCTGTCTGCTCTCATCAAGGTCATCATTGACGAAGGCATCGACCACTATGCGCGCTTCTCGCGGGCCAAGACTGCGCTGGCCGGAATTCCTGAGAACGAGTATTTGAAGGTGCAGACGGGGCCCGAGACTGTGGCAGCGGGCCATCCGGACAGCGTGCTGCAGGATGCGGCGGACGCGGCCTATCTTGTAGTTCTGCGTTCACTCGACTATGTCTTCCAGGTCGGGGACTCCCAGAGGGGTGCCATGATGGAATCTGCACGCCGGGCCATGTACAACATGGACGACGCTGCCCGCTCCCTTGCTGCGCGGTCGCGTGGGGCGTTGTTCGACTATCGCCGCTTCGGGCGGATACAAATGCAGCCTGCGGTCAAGGTGGGAGCTGCGGCTGGCGCTATGGCCCCTGACGCTGCCCAACTCAGAACCCGCAAAGTCGAGGAGGCGCAAGCGATCGGCGCGCCGCTGCGTGCCGTGCTCAATCAACTGGCTACCGCGTCCATGGGTGAACACGTTGAACTCGCGCGCCGCATGGGTCAGCGGCTCGATACGATGACCCATGCCTTCGAGGCCATAGATAAAGGCACCTGACAGTGATTCGAAGCCCGCGCATCGAAATTGTTGGCTGCGGAATCGCAGCGGCTACATCCGCCCTGCTGGCTTCCCAGAGAGGCTATGCGGTCAGCTTTGAGAGAGGAAGCAATCCATCCGAACGTATCGTCTCAGTCCCGCGTGACACGGTTGATCTCGTTCAGGGCCTGACAGGACTTTCCATCGTACGGACTGTGCCATCGCGCTGGGTAACTGCCCGGCGCGTTGCCTGGGAGAGCCGCGAGTTCTCGAGCATGCCACTTGAAGTACTGGTTTTCGATGCCGACGCATTGGCCCGGGCAATAGCCGAGCGGTTCGTTTCGCAGGAATTCGAAGTGATCGCCGCAACAGAAAATGCTCCGCCGTCGGACTGGACGGTTGTGGCGGAAGGCCGCACTGCGGGTATCGCGCGCGTAACTGCAGGAGTGCGACAAGCCGTTGGCGGCTGGGTTGCCGGCTTGCCGGGACTGGATGAAGCGACGATGGTTGTTGCGTGCGTTCCCCACGCATGGATTTTTGCGGCCCCGCACCCCGTATCGGGAATCACGCTCATCGCAGTTCACCCGCCTGCACGCAGCGGAGTGGCTCCGCGCGACATCCTGGGGGATGCCGTCGATTTCCTGTGGCCAGGATTCGGGGCGAGCGTGAAGCGTCATAGCGGGCGCAGCGTGCCGGCAGCACCATCCTTCGCCCCGGACTGCGCATCACATGGGCGTATTGCGGCTGGTGAGGCCGCGGTTTCCTTTGATCCGTTACGCGGGGACGGCGTGGGTCATGCCGTACGTGGAGCGCTGCTCGCCCAATCAATAATCGCTGCCATTGCCAGTGGCGCCGATCAAGGCCCATGCCTCACTTATTACAGATCACGGCTCGTGTGCGCTTTTGCCGAGCACGTGCAAACATGTTCGGCACATTACCGGCGGGCCTGGAACGCGCCTGTCTGGTGCGACGAGATCGCGCTAATGTCTGAGTGCATTGCAAAAACAGCGGCAGAGCGCCCGCTCGGTTTTCGGCTTGAAGGGCGTGAGCTCGTGCCAGCATAGGCGTTCTCACGGTCAAACAGCGCGCTGTCGTCAGACGGGAGATTTTTCGGAGGGAAACTATGTCAACCCCGCATCGGTACGCGCAGCCCGCGCTGCGTCGGCCCAGAAAACTTCAGCTGGCAACCAATGCAGGGCTCGCGCCGGGCGCCGGGAGTGGCATTGGCATTCGTGGCGTTGAAGTTGTCCAAGCCATTCAGTCTGTTGACAACAGCGTGCGGCTGATCGCAGACAAACCTGCGGTCGTCCGTCTCTATCTCGACCCAGCCAGCGTCGCATCGGCTTCGCTGGTCACAGGTGAACTCGCATGGCGGCGGGATGGAGGGGGAATGACCTACCTACCGGCCATGAATCGCGTCAAGGTAAAGCCGACCAAGCGCCCAACCCTGGATGAACAGCGTTTTGACATCGACCTGAGCATCAACTTCCGTCTGCCCCAAGAGGCCTTGAAGGCCGGAGAGCTTGAACTCTTCGTTCGACGGCTGTCCGTGCCAGCCGGAGCTGACATACCGATTGCGACACCAGTCCAGTTCAAAGTCCGATTTCATAGCGCGCCGGTATTGCGTGTTCGCGCGATCGGCTTGCGGTATAAAAGTCTGACGACCCCCGGAACCTTCGTGTCACCCGAAGCGATTCATTTCATGTATCTAAAATCGTACCTTCAAAGAGCGTATCCGGTAGCTGCAGTTGAATGGTCCCAGCTTGTGGTCGATGCCGACCTAATCGCTCCTCCATTCCCGGCGAATGCCTCGGATCTTGCAAATGCGCAACTCTCTGCCTTGCGCGCACGCGAGATTTCGTCAGGAGTCGATCCGCGAACGCACTACTACGGTCTTGTCGACAACGACCGGGGCAAGGAAGGGTGTTTCATGCGCGGAAGCGCCGCCTATGATGTGAAGAGGGGCATTTTCGGCCTAGTGGCTTCCGGCCCAACAGGAGTACCCAACGGCTGGACCGGGGACACTGATGCAAGCTTCGCCGACTGGTACGGAGCGCATGAACTCGGCCACACATTTCAGCGACGCCATCCTGGTTTTCCTTTGGGAACTCAACCACCCGACCCTGAAGAGAAGAGTTTTCCTTATCCCGACGGTTTGATCACCACCAGGCCCGGCAACCGTTTCGTGGGACTCGATATTGGAGATCCCTCTTTGCCGACAGCGATGCGCGCCCTGCCTGGCGAGCTACATCACGACGTCATGACTTACGCGGACAGCCAGTGGCTCTCGGCGTATACCTATGAAGCCATACTCAACCGGCTCTTGGACGAAGAAGTCCGCCTTGCACCCTGATAAGCTAGGGAGTAACTCCATGCTGAAAACCGAAACTGGCAAGTTTGTGAATCTTGTGGCTTCAGTAGACCGTAAGAAGGGTGTGGGCAAGATCCTGTACGTGAATCCTAGCACGGTAGCAACGATGGCTGATGTTGCAGGCGTCGAGCTGGGCGTTGCTCCCTCGCCATTTGATGCATTTGAAATTTCGATTCAGGATTCTGGTGGTCGTGAGCTGCGCCGGTTTCATCCCACCATTCAAGTATCAAACTGCGAGGGAGATGGACCGCCCGAAACCGGCATGGTCAACGAAGACATCCCCGTGCTGGAAGGCATGAAGCGGGTGGCGCTACTGCACAAGGGAGTTGAGGTAAGCCATTTCGAGGCCGGTGAGTCTCGTCCGGCGTTGGAACGCGCGGCGGGAACGGCGCCTCTCTCCCTCAGTGCCCCGCTGGCCGTCAAGCCCAACCGTAGGGGTTTGAGTACGGCGGCGGCAGTGCCGGCCAAAGAAGGAGTGACATACACTGTGCAGGTAAAACCCGAAGGAGCTTCAGCTTGGCAGACCATCGCGGTAGGTCGGCAAACACCTAATGCGGAGATTGACCGCAACCAGTTTCCGGGATCTAAAGCCGCCATGGTGCGCGTTCTTCGGAGCACGGGTTTTGAGGATGAGATTTTTTCTGAGCAAGAGATAGATCTGAACTACTGAGGCAACACAAATGACGAACGGCAGCAACAATGCAATCAATCCGGCCGAGATTGTGGACTTGGCGGTCTATCCGCCGCTTGGCATCGCGCGTGTCGGCAATGCAGAAGGGGAAGCGGACTATTTCACTGCAGCCGAAGTTATCGGCGCCTTGCCCACGGATCCCGGCGCACTACGCGATGCGCAAGGCAAGATCAAACGCCAGGCAGTCCGGTTCCGGATCTACGCGCGATTGACCTCTGGTGGGGTCCGCGAATTGACACTGGACGACGGAGTTGAAATTGAGTGGCACGTGACGGTGGCCAACCTTAAGGCCGGCTGGTATGAGTTCACGAATGCCCTCGACTTGCCGGATGGGCTCTCCATAACTGCGCCGAAGCGAAATGCCGATACGTCTTCCGGCCGCTTCCGTCTGGACATTACTCCACCACCACGAACAATCGCAGGTCGCGATCTTTCGGGTGCCGGCTACATTCTTGAAGGCCGGTTCTTCTCGACGCCAGTCTACCTCGGCGAGCTACGCACCGATTCACAGGGACGGCTGCTGTTCCTTGGTGGACGTGGCCTTGCCGCACCTCACTGGCCGGGAACGAAGCCTACAACCTTCGCCAACAACACTCTGTGGTTCGATGACGTAGCCGACGGGCCTGTTCGCGCCCGGATCACGATAGGAGGGAAAGTGTTCGACGCCACGCCGGGGTACGTTGCCGTGGCGCCCCCGAATTACGCGCCTGGACTCTTCGGCGTTGTGACGATGGACGATGTGGTGCGCGACCTGTTCGCGGCACAGAACTGGCTTGAACTGCCGCTCGAGACACGATTCACCCGCGACATCTGGCCAATCTTCTCGAGGTTGACAGGAATGCAGTGGGTCAACCACGGCCTGTTCATGGCTCATGGTTTTGGCTCACCTCTTGATACCGGGCATCCGGATGTGCTTGCCAGGCTCACTGACGTGTCGGCGCAGGGGCGCGCCTGGCGTATGGCGGTGCTGGCCCTTTTCCGTGATCCTGCGCTTGGCGGCGCAGTCAATCGTTCCAAGCTACCTTACCTGTACGGCGATGCTTTCGGCGACAAGGACGACCACGCTCGAGGACTTTTGGCGGTCACGGCGACCATGTATCGTTACCTTATGGCCTGGGCGCGAGGCGAGTTCGTCAACGACTGGCAAGGAACACCGCCGCCAGTTCATTTTGACGAGCTGTCGCCAGCCGATCAAATGGAGCATCTGTCGCGCGCTCCGCTTTACGAGTGCCTCGGCGGCCCATTTCATCCGGGCATCGAGTTGACGTGGATCATGAGGCGTGCATCTCTTTGGACGGCACCTTACCGCCTGAAGGTACTGGAGGAAGGCGAGCCGGCGCAGCAAGACTATGGGGCCGGGTTGACGTCCGACATATGCCTAGCCACCGAGGGGCCGCTTCGTGGTGTGGCGCCGGGAGCGCTTACCCGCTGGCTCGGCATTCCATGGCATACAGACGAAGCCTCTTGCCAGTCTGACTTCGAGTATGCCCCGTCAACCTACCTGTCGATGCCCAGCTATTGGGGCGCGCGTGTTCCGAATCAGGTATTGAGCACTGAAGCCTGGTCGCGTTCCACCGACGGCGCAAGTCCGGTATTACAGCGTCTGAAGCATTCGGCTTACCGGGAGGATTGGACGCGCGACATCAACGGCCGCAACTATTACGAACGCATCGCCAACATGGTGCAGGAATGGTGGATGCTGGGGATGATCGTTCCGCGCGACACGCCGGCACACTTGCGTAACCTTGGCCTTCCGGCCACATCGCACGTCGAGAGTGGGCGCCATCCGTCAAATGCCGGGTCCAACGACAAGCTCAAGTTAATGGAGGCTATCGAGAGGGTAGATTCGCCCGTGCCGCCGGACGTCGCGGCGCGTGGAGTGGTCCCGTCGGGGGAAGGCAAACCACCGCGTCGCGTTTACCATCGCGGCGAGGTATGACCCTTGGGGAAGGCACTCCACACGTCTGCGAGGTAGCCATCGCCGGCGGAGGGCCGGCGGGCGCGACGGCCGGGCGGATCCTGGCTGGCTGGGGTTTCGATGTCGTGATCATCGCCGCACCTGAAGGCGAAAAAGCCGGTGAAGTGATTGGGCCCGAAGCCATTCATATTCTTGATGCACTGGGCCTCACTGAGCTTTTTGCGCGGTCGCCTGAAATTGCGACGCGATGCGACGGTGTCGTTTCACATTGGCCATCGTCGGGCATGGATCACTCTGACCACAGATTGCGCGGTACATGCGGTTGGGTGATTGACCGGCCGTGCCTTGGCATGGCGCTCATGAAGCTGGCGCTTGAAAATGGATGCCGCTGGTTGTACGGAACCGTCACGACGTGCAGGAAACTGGATCCGTCGGGATATCAACTCTCGGTAAATACGCGCGATGAAGCGCAAGTCGTAGAGGCAAAGTTTGTTGTCGATGCGACCGGCCGCACTGGAAGCATTGTTCGCCGGCTTGGCGCGCGTCGAATTGTCGATGACAGGCTCATCGCTGCCGCGACCTGTTTGGATCGCACAACATCACAACCCGATCCGTACTTACGCCTTATCGCGACCCCCGACGGATGGTGGTATTGCAGTGATGGCCCAGCGGGTGACACGCGTGTGGCGGTGGTAGCCGACCCTCGTCTTGACGCGGGTAAGCCGCAAGTCCTCGGCGGCGCCTTGCGGCTGATCGTCAAAAAATTTCACCAAGCTTGGCAGAGCAACGAACTCGCATCGCGCATGATTATTCTGGATGCTTCCAGCTCTCGGCTGGATCGTTGTGCCCAGGATGGATGGCTAGCGGTGGGCGACGCGGCAACGGCTTTTGATCCGCTTTGTGGCCAAGGGTTGGCACAAGCGTTTGGCTCGGCACTTGCTGCGGCTCACGCCGTCCGTGAATGCTCAGCAGGAAACGCGGACGCGTTGGTCGCTTATGACCATGCAGTGCAAGACACCTATCGACACTCACGGGCTCAGCTCGAGCTGCGTTACGCCTACCGAGCAGAGAGTGAGCGTACCCCGTTTTGGCGCGCCCGCATACGCCCGAGCGCTGCGGTCTAGGAGGCAGCGCCCTTGGGGCCAGACGGTACTATGGCGGCAACGGTCCCGGCCGATCTCACCAGGAACCGACTTGGTGACAGGCTGTCCCCGTTTAAAGGTGTCTGCCAAATCCGGGGCACCTCACACAGTTGAGAAGAAGCTTAGACTGGGTGAGAACATATACTCCCCACCGGCTGCCACCACCCACCCCCCCGGTACCGTGAGGGGAAATGTGGTGTTGCCATTATTCAAAAGAATCGTGCTGTCGCGTGCGCCACCGATAATCGGGTCAACACCGCTGTTTGCATGTGGCTTGTTTTCGTCGTTTACCCAGTCATTCATTATGAATTCAAATTGGTCAACGATAGAAGTTTGATATGCAACGAAGAGAAGACCGCGATCCCCATCAGATTTCCCTAATTCACGTCCGAAGGTAATACCGCGCCGCAGGATGAGCTTCTGAAATGTGCGCTCCATCGGGCCAATGTCTGTTGAGTCGTCTCGAGGCTGTACCTTTCTGATGTGTGCTGCAAATGGGCAAACTACGCCATTTGGATCCGCTAAATTGAGCGGATGCAGATCATTCGGAAGGGGGACGGTTGTGGTTTCGCTGAATGTGAAGTGGTTTTCCCCAGCCTGGTTTTCTCCACGGTCGGTGTGCGGATCCCTCGCCAAAGGCCAACCGGACGCCCACCGACCTACGAGCAAAGCCCCGAGTCGTTCAGGAGTGAGGTTTTGATCAAAGCCACGGCCACGGATCAAGGCTGACGCTGTGGCAAGAAACTTCTGGAACGCAACAACATCTTGTCTAAGTCTACGGTAAACGAGAAAAGACCCGTTCTTCGCCCAAGTCGGTCCTGGCGGTTCTGAGTGCGGCCTCATGTCCTCAGGCTGGTCCCGCATCTGACGTGGATACCCAAATACGAAATGACCTGGCCATACGAGTTGACGTCCAGGAGCGGCGTACCTAGATCGGTAAGCGTTAAAATCTTGGCTGGGAGGCCAGACCCGCGGTTCGACAAAGTCATGAGCGGCGGCAGATGCGCGACCACGAATTGCTGGCAACGAGATGCCGTCTTTGAACCCGAAGTGTTCATGGCCAGCCATTGCGCCTGGACGAACGCGGCCACGATCTACGTGGATACGCTGAAACCCGTTTGATCGCGCCGACGTAATCAACTCACGCTCTGCTCTTGCGGCCCAAACATCGTCGTCGGTCGCAAGAATGAGTAAGACGTCCGGCCTTTTCCGCCCGGAGCCGAACAACCATGTTTCTGTAGCACCCGGCGTCCCACTCCCGGTAGGCGGATCGCCAATCACACCCGCTCGGCTCTCCATGCCTAGTTTGAACGCGGCATCGTCGAACTCATCGATACCCGGCACTGCTAGCTTTTGAAGTCCTTCAGCCGAGATCGCGCAATTCAGGAACAGAAAATCCAGGTTGTCAGGATCGCGACCTAGCTTACGCCGCATCCCCTTCCAGAGGGTGTGGGCCTCCATAACTTCTTTCGCCGAAGACAGTCTCGGCGCAAGCCCCCTCAACCACTTCTTTGCGAGTTGAGCGTCAACGACACGGAGAAAAACGAAGTGCTGAGCGTCTTTCTTGAAACCGGGCAGAATGTTTCCCTGAATGTCGTCCAAGTCAAGAACGGGTTCCTGGTCCATCACGGAGTCCCCGCGTGTTCTTCGATTAGATTCTGGCAATCATCTTCTCAGATTGGACCGCTCCCCTCTCAGTGAAAGAATATTTAGAGGGAGCTGCTTCGGAGGCGTCCCTGTGCACCCAATTGGGCGCGGGGAAGTCAGTTGGGCAGGATCGCTTACCATCACGGCAACCCGAACGTTAATTCGAGAAGCTATTTGCGCGCCAAACTCAATTGGCTCACCCCCAATCTTGATATCCGACACCGTGTATCCCTTGTCTCCGGGTACCGCATAGCTCGCGCGAACTATGTAAGACTGGTTCGGGTTAGGAGCGTGCGATCCTCGAAGCACTGTCCAGAAATTTCTCGCATCAGTTTTATCGGGCGTGATCCAGCCAGTCCAGTCAACCCCACTCATGTAAAGGCCTACCGGGTTTTCGATCGTGATGAATCGGTTTTCTCTAACGAAAGTATTGACGGTATGACCGATCCGCGGATCGCTCTGGCGATTCGGATCTCCGTAACCGGCACAGATGATAAGACCGAGCGCGTCGGAAATTGAGTCACCCAGCTTGTTGACTCGAAGTATGCTAGAACGTGAGACAATGTTCACTTGGGCACCAAGCGTATTGTTCGGTTGCTGCATATGTACCGCGTACTCGTTGTTGTGCCGATTCCACCAGTTATAATCCCCCTTCGCATCAGTCAGATCGTTCAATCCAATGGACGAAACGCCAGTAATCTCCCGGTACAGCTGAACCAAGAAGTTTCGAGATTCGGGGGAGTAGTCAAAAAGAAAATTATAGTACTCGGGCGGTTCGCTGGTAAAGATTACCTTTGCTATCTTGTTTTCCTCGTTCCGCGTGACCACCCATTCGCAGTACTCGTCCTGGATCCGCGTAATGATTTCGGGTTTTCGTGGAAATCGCTGCCGGGCATCCAGAAAGGCCAGCTTCTCGCGAACGGTATTGAACTGATCGTCGAAACTCGTTGGAAGTGCAGACCACGTGACATTCTTAGGTTGCGAGGTTGTGGGCATGGGCATTGAAGCGGGGTTGTAGACCCGTAGATCGCTGTCGGACCTTCCCCACAATCGCAGCTCTTCAAGTGCGGATAGATTTTCGTCGTTCGGTTTACCATAGAGATGTGTCTCGTAGGCATCGTTTATCATTTCACTCCAAGCTTCACGAAGGCCAGGAACTCGATCAAAATCTGTTAGTTTGGCAGTCGGATCAAAGACCCACATGAATTCCCTCCAGTTCCATTTAGCGTTCCTTGAGAGAGTAATCGGTCGATCAGTCTTACCTGCTGGTGGGGCATTGTTTCCTTTAAAAGCCGCTTCAGCGAACGGTTAGGAAATGAATGAATTCGGTGAATGGCTCGATGCGATGCCTCTAGTCCTCATAAAATCGCTGCGTACCCCCGGGAACATCCATAAGATCCAGTTCGAGTCGTGTCTTTCCGTAGTCCGCCTCAGCACCGATCGTGAATGCCCCGTAAGAAACAATCTTGTCTTCTGCTATCCCTCCTTTTGCTTCGATTTCGTAGGAAGACCAATGACCGAACGTCGGGTGCAAGTGCAGATTAACCTTTCCGGTTAGCGGCCGGGCAGGATCAGTGGATACGACTCTGATGATCACTCGGCAACGTGAACTTTTCGGACCTGCATCAGGCTCAATAGTAGCGATGAGTTTGCGACCGTTCGCTTCCGAGTTGCCTCCAAAACAGCCTTTGTTTGGATCGTTAAGATCCGCCGCCGGTGCACCTATGGCCGCTATCGTCCCTTGTGCAGGCGGTGCGGCAGCGGGGGAGGTAACAGCGGTCTTACTCCCGGGGCCCACACCTTTTTCCAAGTTGCCAACGGCCGCCTCGACGCTTTTCACATCTTCCTTTAGTTGGTTGACTTCCTTCTCAAACTCGATACCAAAACCCTTGAACTTTTTGATTTGATGAATCACTAAGGCCACAACGGCAACAACAAGAAACATTGCCGTCTTCTCGTCGAATCGGTCAGGTTGAAAAATGTGGAGCAGCGCGCAGACGACGCTGATGCCTGCGACGATCAGAAGCCCCAATTGACTCAGCCTCGCAAACTCATTCCGCTCATTCTTGTCTATCATAGCAATTCCTTTCGGTGTCGATGTTGGCGCGCTAACGACACCCACCTACTAGATAAACTAGACCGAGCCTCATGCTACGCTCCAAGAAATAGCAAGATTTGACGGATTCTCTAATTTAGTTAAGGTGTTATGTCAAGGGATTTGTTGTGCCAACATCAAAGTGATGTCAGTCGCATTGTGACCCGCCCCGCGAAATCAAGCGAGTTGGGAGTTGAAGAATTGGCCTGTGCGTATTCGATTTACTCAGCAGGCAGAAATATAGGCAACACTTGGATGCCTGAAGAACGAGCGGACGAGTGCGGGGCCGTGCGCCATCTCGGCGAGTAGCACGGTGATGCGGGCGGCCAGCCTCACCCTTATGCAACGGCCGGCGTGCGATGCCGGTGCGCTTGGCATGGCTCCAGACTAGCTCATCGGGTTGAGATCCGTGGCGTAGCCGGGCAGGTAATGCACGGTCAGCTTGCCGTTGAGCCCCGCAACGTTTTGCTTGACCGCGAGAGCTTTGTGGGCTGGCAATCCGTCAAGGGTTAGATGCAGGGGATTACGATGTCCGCGCAGCATTCGGCGCAGCAGATCCACGACCAACCCGCTGGTCAAGGCGCCCGCATAGTTGGCGAACCAGACGGCACCCTTGGAACTTGACGGCCGACACGGCGCCGATGCTTTGCGCTGGCCGGGAACCTGGACTACCGGGGTGTGCGCTCTTGCCCCCACGTCTTGCCGTGGACCGCGTTGGCACGAAAGCCTGACTTATCCCAGAGATAGATCGCGGCGTGGGTCCGTTTGGCGTGGCGTGCAATCATGGGATACGTCTCACGCTGATACGCCGGCTGCAAGGGCTTCTGCGGCGTCAGTCCTTGTCGCGCCAGCAACGCGCCAATCGAGCCCAAACTTAGACGTACGCCAATCGTTGGGCAATCAGTTCGCGCACGATCTGGCGCGTCCACAACCCGAAGTCGAACCCGTATTGCTGCGTTGAAAGGTTGAGGGTCAAGGCATGACTATTGATTTATTTGGACCGGTGGCATCCAATCCGTTCGCTACCGATGCGCTGCGGCTGTATGACCAGCAGGGAAACTATCGGGGCAAGCTGTGCGCGAACCCGTACAACCCCGACTCGACCAGCAATCCCTACGGCGCCGGCAATCCCTACAGCCCCAGCAGCCCCACGAATCCCTACGGTCGCGGTCTGCGAATTAAAGGGCGATAGGTTCGGGTATCGCCGGAGCGAGGTCGATAGCGTACGATATGCCCCTCATTATTTTTCTGATCAGGAACTGTCCTACCTCTCCAATCTGTTGACAGTGTGCTCATTCCAAACTGTCTTAACGGAAGGGTTTACCCCAATAATGGACTGACCCCCTAGATTGAGACACGGCGAATTGGCACACTTGGCACAAGGAGGGACAAGCAAGTGGCCAAGAAACGTGTGGGCAAGTTTCCAAAGGCCTTTCGGCAGATGGCCGTGGACCGGCTGACGCAGTGTGACAACATCGTGACACTCGCGAAGGAGCTCGGCATTAGTCGGCGGCTGTTGTATACGTGGCGCGAGAAGCTTGAGCCGGTGGAGCGCAGCGAAGGACCACCGGCGAATTCGCGCGAGGCCACCCTCCGGAAAGAGGTCAGCCAACTCAAGCGGGTGTTGGCTGAGAAGGTGCTGGAAGTCGATTTTTTCAAAGGGGCCTTGCACACCGTCGAGGCGCGACGCCAGCGGAACGGAACAGCTGGCGTGCAGGCATCTACGCCCACATCCGGGACGTGATGTCGAGGCAAGGCTCATTGAGTATCGAACGGATGTGTCATCTGGCACAGGTCAGCCGGGCGGGTTTCTATCGGTCGCTGCGGGCACACCAACCCGTGGACGAAGAGATGGACGTGCGGTCGGCCATTCAGGGGATCGCCGTCGCACACCGGCGTCGGTATGGCTACCGGCGCATCACGGCAGAACTCCGTCGGCGCGGCCTGCTGGTGAACCACAAACGGGTCGTGCGGCTCATGCGAGAAGACAACCTTCTGGCGGTCCAGCCTCGGGCCTTCGTGGTCACGACCGATGCGCAGCATGACCTGGAGGTGTATCTGAATCTCGCCAGTCGCCTGACGTTGACCGGGATCAATCAACTCTGGGTGGCGGACATCACCTACATCCGGCTGAAGGGCGAGTTCGTCTACTTGGCGGTGCTGCTCGATGCGTATTCACGCAAGGTCGTGGGCTGGGCGCTGGATCGCACGTTAGCCGCCCGGTTGCCGATCGCGGCCCTGGCGCACGCCCTCGCGGAGCGGCACCCGCCGCCCGGGTTGGTCCACCATTCCGATCGCGGCGTCCAGTATGCCTCCGAAGCATACGTGACCCTGCTGCGAGCGCACCACATGATCCCGAGCATGAGCCGGCCGGCCAACCCCTATGACAACGCTAGTTGTGAGAGCTTCATGAAGACGCTCAAGCGGGAGGAGATCTATGCCAACACCTATCGGGATCTCGATCACCTGCGCGCGAACATTGCGGCGTTCATCGAGCAGTATTACAATCGCGGCCGGTTGCATTCGGCGCTGGGCTACCACTCGCCGGAAGAGTTTGAGCAGGCGGCCAGTTCGGCGACCACTGCGACCGGAGCCACCATGCGATTTTTCAGGCCTCGAGCACTCGCTCGAGTGGCATCATCAGCTAGGGATCAGGCTGCAGCACCAGAGGCGGGGTGAGGAGCACCATTCAATAAACCACCAAGTGTGCTTATTCCAAACTGTCTCATCCGAGGGGTTCACCCCAATAAGCTGTGCTAAATTTGTGCTAAAAATCTCCACAATGGATCGAATTCTACAGAATCAATAGAATGGATTAAATCCTCTCAAGTCCTTGTTCGTAAAGAAAAAAAAGGGGAAACCTTCATGAAATCAAGCCATTGATATTATTTATCTTTTCGCCCTTTTAAGGCGAGGGTCCTGGGTTCGAGGCCCAGCCGACTCACCAGTTCAATAAGTTACGCGACCCCCTCCCACACGTTCCTTCCAACGGCCAAGCTGTCGCCAGCTTCACTGTCACTCCCGCCGCGTGGTCCTCTCCGGCACGCCGGCGACAGCCCCTGCTTCAAGTTTCCTCCGTGAACTGTGCATTGGCTCTCCTCTTCCTGTGAGAGGTGTCACCCACCAAGAACTGGTGATCTCCAACATGTGAGAGATCGCGGCGATTGCAGAATTGCCCCAAGGCTATCCCCCCTCCGAGGTACTTCCTTCGAGTCTTTCGCCCCACGCCTCGTGCCGCTATGCTTCTCACAGAGCGCACGTTCGCAGGCTGGATGGCAAGGAGGCGACATCATGGAATGCAGACGCTGCCAGGGCTTGATGGTGGAAGACCAGTTTTTTGACTTGGAGGGGATCCACGGCTTCATGTGGATGAAAGGCTGGCGTTGCATGCACTGTGGTCATGCGGTGGATCCCCTGATTGAGGCCAACCACCGCTTGCACGACGCGACCGTGCGCGTGCGGCCGCGCGAGGAACCGGAGAATGAGAACGAGCATGTGTATCTTCGGGCCAAAACCGTCACACGGGTTGCCGCATGACGGTGGGGTGAGGAGCACCCGTCCCCACACGAAGGCATTCCGTCCTGGCACGGACGAACAGGAGCGTCTCTGACGATGGCGACCATTCTGATCATCGATGACGAAGAGCCCATCCGTGCACTCCTTCGCACCACTCTTGAAGCGGCAGGGCATGAGGTGGTGGAGGCTCCCAACGGCCGCATCGGGCTTGACCTGTACCGCCACAGGCCGGCGGACTTGATCATCACAGACATTGCCATGCCCGAGCTGAATGGGCTGGACCTGATTTTGGAACTGACGCGTCAATTCCTCCACGCCAAGGTGATTGCGATCTCAGGCGCAGAAGGGGAAAAGCATGTCTTGGATGTCGCGAAACTCCTCGGGGCACGGCGGACCTTCCAGAAGCCCTTTAGCCTGCCGCAGTTGCTGGACGCTGTGCGATACGAATTGGAACATTAGTGTGACCTTTCCTCGGCTCTGTGCCTGACCTCTCCCCCACACGAGATCACGCATCGCTCACCACGCCCATCTTCGGTCATCGCAGGAATCATGGCTCCTCGACCTGATGGCCTGAACGACAGTCGCGCCGCACAATCAGATCACCGCACCATTGGAGAGGTGAGTCTACCCAAATGGTACGAATCTCACTCGGCAGTTCGTCGAGCAAGGCTGGTGTTGGTGGTATCGGAAATATGCGCCGGGAGATACGGTGCTGGAAGGGCTAGAGAGGGAAGCCCGAGAGGGGTGGAAAGGGTTGTGGACTGATCCGCAGCCGGTGCCGTCGTGGGAGTATCGAAGGTCCAGACGCACACGCAATCCCATGAGATAACTGTTTTGCCAATGTACGCATCGCAACCCAGAAACGGCTCCTCGAACGCGTGCACACAGGTGGTGAGCGTGATAATCTCTCCGACCGGCTTGCCGCCGGCACCGAACACGGCACGGCGTGCATCTGGAACCGAGGCCACCTCAAAGGCCACCCGAACGATCCTGGGACACCCACGCCATCCCCTCGCTCTGCTGTGTGGCCACACCCAACTCACCACCACCAGTCCGTGACCCTTCGAAGCGCGTACCGGCTTCACTCTGCAAGACGCGCGCACCCGTCCTCAATATCATCTAGTCATACGAGGTCCTCATGATCCATTCTTCACCTCAATCCCTGGTCTGTTGTTGCTGCGGAGACAGGACACTCGGCCGACAATGGTGGAATCGCGATACCGGCTTTGGCCTCTGCCAACGCTGTGCAGACTGGATTTCCACACGGGGCACCACAGAAGAAGAGATGCAGCAACTGTATGGGACACGAGGTGTGCACTACGCCCTCGAGCTACAACCTACAGCCATACGTTAACGTTCATGTCAGCCACTCCGCATCCCTCGCTACTCCTCTCCCGAGCACCAGCCTTGTTACGTCCTGGTATACCCTGGCTCTCATAATTTCTTCAGCGGTTGGTATTGTTCTCGGATGTTGGTTTTCCCTCTTCTTGCTATTATTGGGATTCCGGTGTGACCGGGGAGCGCGCGCGGAGTTGTTAAGGTGGGAAGAGCATGGTATACCAGGATGTAATAATTCTCCTCCGTCACCACGATTGACTCATAGGCCGAGACACCTGATCTGACGAGACATACGCGCCATGGCTACAGACGAATCCCCGTCCCCCGTCAACCAGACACTCGGCTGCAGGCTCGCGGAAAGCGACTATTGGCGCGATCGCTATATCCAGGAACACGAGCACAGCTCGGAAACTGAGCGACTGTCATCCGAGACGATGGCGACGTACGGACAGAAGATTCAATTGTTCCTTGACTGGTGGACCCAGCACGACCCCGAACACGCGCTCACACAAGCCCTGGCACAGGCCTACCAGGTCTGGCTCATCGCAGAATGGAAAGAGCATCGCCGGTTTACGAAACGCTCGTATGGCCTCTGCCTCTCAGGGATTCGACGCTGGGGGACCTTTCTCGTCGCCCAGCACGTGCTCGCCGCGAATCCCTTCCGCACGATACGAGGCCCGGAGCGAGCGGATTCACACGCCAGCGGATTCCTGACACGGCCCGACGCCGATCACCTCCTGGCCACGTTCGACCGCACCCACCTCATTGAACACCGCGATTATGTGATCTGCCGCTTGATGCTCACACACGGCGCGCGAGAAACCGAACTCTGCCAAGCCACCGTTGGAGATGTCGACGGCGCCGGCAACGACGTCCAGCTCTCGCTCAACAGTAAAGGAAAGAAGAAACAGGAAGCGGTCCGACTCACCCCCGCCGTCCTCACCGACATCCACGCTTACCTCGCCCACCGTCGCGCCCTCGGCGAACTCGTCACCCCGACGTCACCCCTACTCGCCCCGGTACGCACTTTCGACACCCCCCGGAATGCACACATGGGCAGCCATGAAATGCGGCGCCGGATTAAACTGGCGTTGGCCCGTGCCAAGCTCACCACTCGACACCTGACCGGCCTCTCACTCCGCCACACCGCCGCCATCCAGGCCTTTCTCGACAAGACTCCCTTCGACGAGGTGCAAGCCTTGATGCGCCACACCGACAAAAAAACCACCAAGATTTTCGAGGCACGGGCAAAAGGGATTCGCCGCAGACAAGCCCGTCGCGCACGGACACCCACACGCGCCCCTCATCAGACTCGTCGGCGCGGAGACCCCGCCCTTCAGGACGGGGAGGACGCGCCGGGCCTGTTCTCTTGAGTGTGAGCTCGCCCCATGAGGAGGAATGCGGTGCCCCCATGACACGTCGCTGGACCTTCCGCGCCTATCCCACGGTCAAGAAGCAGCACAAGACAACAACACCAAACTGGCACGCCAATGGCAGAACAGCACCCGAGAGACGTGGCAGATCGCGGATGGATCCAGACTCGGCGCAGGAGCAAGGACGTGACGATCGCACGCCCCTCCCACAGCGTGGTCGACATGCAGATCCCAGAACACAGCGCCTTGGCTCAACGGGTTAGACCTCGGCTTGAGAATCGGGTAACATGTGGCCAGAAACTGTGGTAACATGTTATCAAGACACCGCGAAAGGGAACCTCGATGGCCACTGATACCCACCGGACCCAGAAAGAGAAGCAGAAGCGCTACAGGAGCCGCCTACGCCGCAAGGGCCTGCGTCCCGTGCAGATTTGGGTCCCCGATACGCGGGCGTCGGGGTTTTCGGCCGAATGCCGCAAGCAGGCGCGCCTCGCATCCCGTTCCGCCCAGGAAAAGCCCACCCTTGACTTCATCTCGGAGATCGCCGTGTGGGACAACACCTAAAACGCGGCGACCTCGTCACCGTCGCGGCAAAGGGACATTTCAGCGGCAAGCCACGCCCAGCGCTCATTCTTCAGTCGGATTTGTTCTCTGCGCTCAGCAGCGTGACCATCTGTCTCCTGACGACTGAAATTATCGACGCGCCCCTGTTCCGCCTCGCCGTTGAACCATCTCCTGCCAACGATCTCCTGCAGACTTCCCAGATCATGATCGACAAGATTGTCACCGTTCCGCAGGACACCATCGGAGCCCGTATCGGATCTCTCGACCGCGACATCATGGTGCGCACCGACCGCTCCCTTGCCGTGTTTCTCGGGATCGTGTGACAGGCATCGTATATTGATGGACTTCGCGCCCGGGTTCGATCATTTCCCAGACACTCAACCTGTCCGCCTTCACCCGCCTGCATTAGGGACACATCTCGTTCGCCAGCGCCTGGACCGGCCGACCATCTGGATTACCCCGATTGTTCCGGTACGCAGTATTCGATCTCCGGCAGTGTCACCGCGACCCCGCCACGACCAATCCCCCGATCGCACGTCACAATTACCCGAGCCAGCCTCGATACTCGAAAATTGCCTGGTCCAACCGTGAGGGTACTCAGTAACAATCAAGCAGCGAGGTCGCCTCTTCTCTGCAGTGCAGGCCCTACCCCAGCTCACCAGCGGACTTTCACATTGCATGGCTGACCGCCACACTCCGTGCCCGCATGTCTCTTGGACAAATCAGAGGCGATAGAAAAAGAGTTTCTATCCTCCCGGCTGTCCATCTTTCGACTGTCAGGCGTCACGACCTTACGCAAGAGGGACCCTGAGCATTGAAGAGGAATGTCCGAGTGACCCCAGGTCGGTCGTGAGGCGCTGGAATCGTGATGACCTGTAAAAATTGCTCAACATTGCAACGAATCCCCACTTAGTGGAACGAACAACGAGGAAAAGCATGGCGACGACGGAGACAGTAAAAGCACGAACGCACTACCGCATCCCGCGCTACCGCGTGTGTGTTGTGCGGGAGAACTATGACGCGCTCCTCGCCGAACCGCCTAAGCGCTTGACCGACAGTAGACAGGTCTATCACGCACTGCGACCACATTTTGCCGATGCGGCCTGTGAAGAATTCGTGATGATCTGCCTTGATACGAAGCATGCTCCCATCGGCTGGCATATCGTCTCGATCGGTTCCCTCACCTTGTCTATTGTTCATCCGCGTGAAGTGTTCAAGGTGGCTGTAGCCATGAACTCCGCCGCGATTATTCTGGCGCACAATCATCCCTCAGGCGAACCCACGCCAAGCCAGGAGGACCGAGTACTCACTCAACGGCTCGTTGAGGGAGGCGAGTTGCTTGGCATCCGCGTGCTGGATCATGTGGTCATCGGAGATGAAGGGCGCTATGTGAGTTTTGCCGATCAAGGATGGCTCAACCAGGGGGTGCATTCGTGAACGTCACCATGGCCGCCACAACCGGGGAGTACGCAATCGATGAATAGAGGAAGTAACACAGGCGCTCCGCATCCCTTTGAGTGAACGTCTGGAGAATTGGGAACTCCCGTTGACCTTTGCCCCGATCCCGCATGATCGGCACGGCACCCAGAATGGCGAGGCCGGCATGTTCTAGATACCTGGCCCATTCGCGCAGGACTTCGGGCCCAACGTACGGAAGAAGCCGACACCGTGTCTTTCCCAGTGCGGAAATCAACATCACCTAACCATGAGGGCCTCACAGATGAAGCCGATCGACCCACTCGTGCAAGCACAGCGACTAATTGGCGAGATTGCGGACTACCCCGCGAATGAAAACAGCGAACCGGACGTAATGGGCGATGCCCTCGCAGCCATTCACGCCAAGGCCATACGGGCAGCATGGCACCTCGAAAAGGTCGGGCCCGTCTCCCCCGCCCTCACTCCGTCGGACTGGACGGAAATCTACTACGCGCTGGAATTCAAATTGACAAGCCCGGCAGTTGTCGGAGACGCACGCTTCACGAAGCAGCGTGAGACCATCATGCAAACCATCGGACCAGACGGTCGGAATATGTGGGGTGGCCGGTGATTCTTCACACAGAAATCCTACAGCTTCCGCGAATTAAAGACAGGGTCAAGATTGAAATTGTCACGTTCAACAAGGAGCCGTGCTGGGTTGCCTACCGTGAATCCGCGATTGGCTGGGACCGTATCTCAGCCATGACACGGGCAGAGGAACGGCGATTTCCAAAGAGTGTGGGGCTTGCCGCGCAATCAGTTCTGAGGCAGTACCTATCCACGTCTGCACACACGAAAGGACAGTAGCCATGGCCAGCACGAGACAATTAACCGAATATACCATCACTATCATTAGGTCTGAGACATTCGGCATCAAGGCGAGGTGCGCAGAAGAAGCCGTTGACCTGGCCTTTGAATGCAGCGTTGTTGATACGGACTCCGTACCGTGCGAGCACGTCCAGGTTCTTTCTCACAGGTGCGAGACAGATAGCCACACCGTAGATGAAGTGCGCCATGCCAAAAGCAAAAGATTAATGAGGACACAAACCATCTCGCGCCGGCCCGCGTCGTCAGATTCTCCTGGGCTCGCGCGCTGAACTGGGACTTGCACAAAGAGACACCCCGATACGCCCTAGTCGACGCTGTACTGGATCAACAGGGGACCCGGTACAACCGAGACGGAACAGGGAGCCGTCACGCTGGACCAGACGGCAGTTTGTCGTCACCGCCACTCTGATTGAGGAAGACGACACGGCTACACCGCACCAGCAGCACCCACCACGCAATCACACGGAAGGATCGGTATGTCACGTCTACGCAAAGGAACCATCAAACAGGACATCACGCCAAAGTTGCCAGGCTACTACGTGTTTATTGTCACGGGGGGCATCGACCCGACCCTCCATCGGCAACGATTCACGACAAGGAAGGCGCGGGATCACTACATGAAAGACATCTACGCCTCGGATGTCGATGAAGAAGCCGGGGACCTGCCCTGCTTTCTCAATGTCTCGCCACGCGGGACCGTCACGATGGGCTATTACTCCCGCGAGTGGTTTGAGACAGCCAACCGGCCAACAGCGCTCGCTCCCATCACGACCTAACCCCTCACCGCCGACCGCCCTCACCATTCAGCAACGGGTACACCGCATGTCTGATCCGTAATATCCGTCCTATGCACAGCTCTGCAAATTTGTCGCCCAAACCGGCCGCCTCCCACGCCTGAGCGATCCGATCCCCGCGCATCACTATGCCGGCTGGGCCTTACCCATGATTATGGAAGGCCATCGGATCCTCCCCGACGTCCCAGATCGATGGGGCTACCATCTCCGTATTCTGCAGGCACAGCACCTTCCTGATGAGCCGATCCCCCAGATACACTTTCTCTCCGGACCGCACCCTGACACACTCAAACACCTGCACCAATGGATCAGACTGGCGGCCCACCACCAATCAACCTGGACAGGTATGACGGACTTCATTGAATGGCTGGCCTATGCACTGCAGGTGAGTCAGACGCCCCCTCGACTCGATGACGCCATCCAAGTTGAACTCTACCAGCACGTCAATCTACTTGCGATGGTCCAACATCCCTACGACTACTTTGGAGACATCATTTCGGAAGGCCTCGGCAACGGCCCATGGGCCAATCCGAACAACTTTTACCCGACTCCGATGGAGATCTGTCGTCTCATGGCCGCCATGACGTTGCCTGACATCACGAAAGTTTCTCTTCAGAAAGTAAAGAATCTCCGAACAGCAAGAATTGCCGACCCAGCGGGATCAGGCACGGGACGCATGCTTCTCCTCGCGTCGAACATCAGTCTGTCCTTGTATGGCTGTGAGAAGGACCCCCTGGTTCGCACGGTCTCGCTCATCAATGGCGCCCTCTATGCCCCGTGGCTCGCGTTCCCGATTCCCGACCATATTCTCGAATCCGATCTGCCCACTGATGCCGCAACCAGTGACAATGCCACGTGCACCCAAGCCTTACTGGCACCAGGCCATCTACAAGCGATCACCTCTCTGAACCAACCGCCATGCATCGCCAGCACACTTGATGAGATCGATGAGCACACGATGCAACTCGTCCTGCCTGGATGGTAATCCACCATTCACCCATTCTGGATCCCGCATGCGAACACTGAGTACGACGAGACACACAGAGGTCGCAGAATACTTCCTACCCATCGCCCATACAGGAGAAACGACACATGAGCCACGAAGCCCTCTCTGATAATCTATCCCCTAACGCCAACGCGATTCTCGATCAGCTCTTCAATGTGGGCGATTCGCAATCCCTTGCCGTCGCTGAATGCCTGAATACAATCGCTGAGAATGGAGAAGACAGCGCCTCGGACGGCTACCTCGTCGTCTGCGCACAGGAGATCCGAGACGCCGCAACAACCGTCATGAAGGCACTGGGTCCTACCAGCAAGCGTCGAATCAGACGGCGCCGACGATCATAACTGGCACAGCACGCTCATCCCCACGTCCAATGGAGACTTCCATGCGCCCCTTCCCTCAGACGCAACCGTTCCACCGCATCGAACTGACGCTCACCATCGCCAACCAAACATTGCCCACGACCATCCTTGATTTCTTCGATGTCCAGAATGATTTTACGCATTATGTGACCGCCCTCATCCCCTCGCCACCACACATATCGCTCGTATCTCCACAGATCACACTGACGCTCCATATCTATAGTGCCCCGAACTGGACCAAGGACACACTGGAAGAACCGATCGACCGGTATCTCGGCCTGGAGCACCCCCCAGCGTGGTTGATGAAATGGGTCATCAACTCCGAATTGTATCGATACCAGCCCTCGGCAACAGAACGAATCACGTTGACCAGGCTTGGATTCCTACGGCCCGTCTGACCGTCCAGACGGCACTATCTCTATAGCCTCTATTCTGACGACGATGATGTCGTGTTGTTCCCCACGCGCCTGGAGGCCACCCTCACCCGACGTGCCTGGCTCCGTGCAGACGCCAACGACGTCTCCGACGTCCACCCGCATGATCTGACGAGCTGGGTCACCACCCGCACACGCCAGCTACACCGCACCACCCCCTCTGCGCAACGTCACAGCTAAGACAGGCCGCCGCGACGACACGCTCACTCCCCGTCCAGACCGAGTGCTAACCGCTTACACCACGGAGTCACTGATGCCTTATCGCTTCCATACGCGCTGCGTCGAAACCAGCAATGACAAACTCCAGGCCATGTACGATCGGAAACGTCCCATTACATTTCGCACCGCGCAACGAAAGATTGGACAAGCGCATCTCAACGAAGTCTTCCCCTTCTACGCACCCGGCCCGCTCACCTTGGCCACAGATCCCTACGTCGAGTACAGCCGATCATGGTTTGATGGCCGACCCTGTATCAATATCGAACATTCACGAATCGACCATATTTTCCTCAAGCCGCCGGACTAATTCCACACGCACACACCATCCCGTAAAGGACATCGCATGCCCCGGACACTACCAACCCCACTCGATGTGGAATTTCTTGTCCCTCGTCTCAGTCCAGACGAACAGCGCATGGCATTTATTACAGCCAGCGTTGCCACTGACGACCTCTGTTCCATTGAACCCTTTGTGGCCGCCCTGACGCTCGCCCTCTCGCGCTGGGCCATACACACATGAGACGGGCGCCAGGCCTGGACTGACTCATTAGAAGACTTCAATGTCGGAGATCTGAGCCACTACCTCTCGACACCCTCGTTGCAGCATCATCTCATGGCCGTCGGCATCACCAATCTGTCTATCGCATTGTCCCCTGACTTCCGAAACGACGTCGATCACTGGCACTACGATACCGTCCTCATCAAGCCCGACCTCGCTCCAAACACCAATGCCTGAGAAGGAAGGCGTCACCATGAAAAGCGTCTATGACAAAGATAATTTCATCGGCCGCGTGAACTACGCCGCACAATGTTTTATCCGCAAAACGAGCGCCACTCGTCACGCAGATACGTGTTTTGAAATGTTCGATGGGGATGCCGTGGTCACCGCACTGGTCCGACGCGCCCAGCACAACCCGAAATTGTATGCCGCGATTGCCAAACAATGGAGTGGGGCATTCCCCCAAGGTTGGATCGACACAGAAGCCCGCTACGCCAGTTGGCCGACGAGGCGTCTCTCCATCCTCGCACGAGATCTACGCATTATCGGGCAGCGCGAATCAGACGACAGGCTAACACGCATGCAATTGGCTAACACCACCGACACCGCACCACCCCTCGTCACACACTCTGACCCAACAATCAGCGGCCCATCCAACACAATACCAACCACCGACCAGGCTACTCAGCCAGAAGAACACCTCATAGATCAATCCCCAGTCCCATTGATGCAGACACTCGAACCCGCCCAATTCTTTCAGCCTGACTATGAACAGTCACTCCATACCTTTGATCTCGAGCCTAAACAATGGACCCATCTCGCCTCGTGCCTATTTGGACCAGCGAGGCCCAGTGGATTCGATCCTCGTGTACCGTGGTCTGGCGCGAGCTTTCGCTATGATCTGTTTGAACAAACCGAATACAAACGACTGGCTATTCGCCGGCAGCACGGAGGTGGCACCCGCTGGTACATCGCACATCAGTACGGCCATGAAGACACCTCCCTCCTCCGTCTCATCCTCTCGATCGACTATGAACCGACCCGCTGGGATTACTGTCACTTTCTCTGTAACGCCTTAGAACGTACCGAATACGCCGCGCATGTGTTTGAACAAGAGCGGTGGACTCACGCGGTGCTGCAAAAACGGGTCAGAATTCAACGTAAAGGAGGGTATGCCACGGCGCGCATCATTCCAGTGGAACATGCCGGCTCCTAACAGACTGAGAGGGACCCGATAGATCCTCTCTCGCGACAACAACACCCGCTGAAACGCCCGCTGATTCCTGACACAATGCAGGGCCCTCTGTACCGCCCGCTTTGCCAGAAAGACAAACGATCGCCCTGCGCCATATACGACCGGATTCAGCGAAACCACACGCACAATATTTTTCCACCCCGTAAGCCAACTCCTGGACCACTTCCCCCTCTACCGACTCACGCGCTCGCACGAATCCAGCATGCCCCGCCTCCATCGCACAGGTTTTACGCACCCGATCCTCATAAACCAGCAAGGACGCTGGAGTAGCCCTGACGTGGTCATTCCTGAATTACGACGGCCCTCTATGCTGAAGCCAAACTGCAAAATTGCTTATTGCGATTGAAACCTGGATCACGAGACATCACTCACGCTAAGGAGGCACGTATGGCAAATTACTACACATCATTCTCCACACATATTAAGTATCGGAACCGGGAGGAGCAACTCTGGTTGCTTGCGCAACTCGACGCGCAAGATACCAGCGCGGACGATGACGGACCCTACTGCAACTATGAAGATGACCCCAAGGAACAGGCCGTCTGGGTCTACACCGAAGAATCGGGAAATGTGGATGGCGTGGCCGATCTCGTCGCACGGTTTCAAACCCGCTTCACAATTCCGACTCCCTGGATCTTGGAATGGGCCAACACCTGTAGCAGCCCACGCCTCGACTCGTTCTCCGGCGGGGCCATGGCGGTCTACAAGGGAAATAGTCACACCATCTGGCCCCACGGCTTGGCGGAACGATGGATCAAACAACAAGAACGGAAAGCACAGAAGACACGGACACGTGCGCTGAATGTCACCCCCTCTCCGCGCAACGGACCCTGAACTCCCACAACCCGCCCAGCTCAGCAGCACCGCGCCCACAGCCATCACCCGTCGGGGCCTAGACAACTAACGACCGCTTCATCTGTACGACCAAGGAGCCCCTATGTCCCACATTGCGACCTACTCCACCGCTATGACTTCCCTCAAAACGATTGAAGAAGCCTGTGTCCGCATAGGCCTCACGTTTCTCCGCAATCAAAAGACGGCACAATTTTATCAAGGCCAGCACACCGCCTGTGCGCACGCCATTGGCATCCCCAACTCCTCCTATCAAGTCGGGCTGGTGCGCAACCCCGATAAAACATATGCGTTCTTGATGGACACGTACGATGCCACCCTCCGAAACACCATGGGACCCAACGGCCAACGCTTTCTCCAGCACTATGCGGCCGCGAGCGCCATCGCCGAAGTCAAACAGCATCGCCGCATGCACATCACCGAAACCACACTCAAAAACGGCAATATCCGGCTACAATTCGTCGCCCGCTAATCCTGTGCCACATCTTCAAAGGAGTCTCATGCTTGAAATCATTGTCGAAATCACCCCAGAAGGCACAACCCATAAGACGGTCAAAGGTCTCAAGGGCAAGCAATGCCTGACCCACCCGGTCGTCCAAGGACTCGACAAAGTCCTTGGAAAACGCAAAACCCTGGCACACACCAGTGAGTTCTACGCCTGCGCCACGCAGGTCGTGACCCAGGCCCAACACGCCTAACAACAGAGGAGTCACGAGCCCACATGGCACCGCCCCGGCAATTCGAACTCATCATTCACCGCGACGGTACGGTCTCCCATCTCCATACCGACGGTCTCCGTCTCACGAAACTGGGACCCCACCACATTCGACGGGCCTCCCTCGTAGAACCGTCCCGAGACAGCCGACGATGGGAAGTCAGGCTTCCGCAATCGAAACAATTAATCGCGACTGCAACAACGAGAGGACGTGCCCTCACGCGTGAGCGCGCCCGTCTACTACGAGATATTCTCCCCACGAAGCCCAGCGCACACAGCCGGCTCTAATCCATCCTGTTACGTTCCTACAGCTACAGGTCATCATGTCCACTTCACATCTCACATAGAGGTCACCATGTCGTCACTCGGATGGACTCCTGGCGTCGCCGCCTTCTACCGCGGCAAAGACAATCACAGCGCAGCCTTACACCTGAAACTTCAAGCCGCCACCGCCATGCGTGAAGGATACGTACAACTTGACATGACGAGCGGGCCTGCTCCGTTCACCTACGACTGGTCCCGCAAGATTGTGTGGCAGTTTACGTTGGTCGAGCTGGCCGCCATCATTCGGCTCTGTCAGGCTCCCCACACAGACATCCCGCCCGTGACACTGAAGCACGACCCCAAGGCCAAACAGGACGGAGCCGGAGAACGGAATAAGATCCTGAAAATCAAACGTGGGGCTCGTGGCGGGGCCTTTTGGGATGTGTCTGAAACAAATACCACCGCACCCGAAAAAGATCGGGCACATAGTTTCGCCATGAACGATGACGAACTCTTGATTGTGAGCGAACTGTTTCGATCGGCGCTTGCCATGACGACTGGATGGACGGCCATGCTCTGCACCGCGCGACCAGCCCCGTTCAAAGCTCAACAATCGGCCCCTGCCGCCTAAGACACCCCGCTCCGCCGATGCACACCGATTGGCAAAGAAAGACCTCCACCATGTCGACACCTCCCGCGCTTTACAAAACAATCATGGTCATCTGGACCCGTCAACATCCAGAGGAGCAGGAGAGGGACCTCGTCGAACTCGCACAAGCCGCCATCGACGGGCAGGCGTATTGTTCTCGCGCGCAGACCACCTCCATCGCTGACCCCAGCAAAGACCCAGACTGGGATCGAACAGAATTCTTCGACTCAGGCGCGATCTCTCCAGAAACCGTTCCGCCATTCCGTACCGTCACCGCCGCCGCGCTGTCGACCGCCTATCGCACCCTCTTCCCGGACGAATGCACCTATTCCCAACCGCAGATCACAAACCACGAAGAGATTATGAGTAACTGGCTGGCCCGCTATCAGGCCCACCCAGAATCCGCCCTGGCCACCACCAATTGGGCTGGCAAGGTCACCCAGGCCCTCTTTCACGCACTCCACCTTCATATGCCACGTACCAAACGGGATCGTCTTATCGCCCTACAAAGAACACAGATGCCAGAAAACGGACCGACAATGCCGACCACATGAAACAGGCATAACAAAGTCTGAAACACCTTGTTATTGCAGAATATATCAAAGCATATGCCGCAAGACCGTGACACGTCGACAATCCATGTACCACACAACACTAAACAACTCCTCACCACTCTCGGCGCTCAAGTCATCAACAAGTCCAATGTATTATCATCATGAAATTATATTGGACTATTTGTCTTAACCTAAATCCTGAATAACCTCCGAGACAGACTCCATCCCCTTCCCCATCGTGCACGCACCCGTATCTAATGAGTTCTCGCTAAAACGACATCCCATCAGGACCCGCTCGACCACAATGTCGACGAGTCACACCACCTCCGCAGAAAGACGATGCCCATGTATTGCCCCCGACCGCATTGTGGCGGACTCCTTGTGCCCACCGATCAACAGGAACACCTCCCACTTCGATGTATCGCCTGCTCCAGAGGGTTTGCTGTACGCCGCCCCTCGAGAAGCACCCCTCCCACACCGAAGAAGCACGCCCTACCTAGAAACCTTGCCGCGTAACGCTCGTAAGGCCATTACCAGAGAAAGCAGGAGCAAGACGCGGGCAAAGGGGTGCAATCGTGGGAAATAGGTCATTCAACAAGGGAGTCTCAACCCCAAGACGAGCGAACTCATCCCTCGTTCCTCGAACGATCCTTCGAGGAATCGATCATGTACGCATCGATGCCCACACAAGTTGACTCCCATCCGGCCTTGATGTACTATTTGAATGCGTACATAACTATGGAGGAGTCGCTGCCATGCCGAGAATAGCGGTTGAAGACAATAGCCGGATGTCCTTACGGATTCGGGCCGAGGAAAAAGCGCTGCTCTTGCGTGCGGTGGCGCTGAACCACACCGACCTGACGGATTTTGTCATTCGTCACGCCTTGCGTGCCGCCAAGGCCGTCATCAAGGAGGCGGATCATGTGCAGCTCTCCGAAAGGGATAGTGTGCGGGTTCTGGATCTGCTGGAGAATCCGCCTGCGCCGAACACAAAACTGCTGGCAGCCGCTCGAGCATTGCCTAAGCGGTCATAATCGTGACGGCATGGCACGAAGAGCCGATCAACAAGAACCATGATCGGGAAGCGTTCGACTGCGGCGGAGGAGCGCTGAATGAATTCTTGCGCCGTTACGCCCGCAAGAGCCACGAGTTGGGCGGTGCAAAAACATTCCTTGCGATTGACGATGCCGACAACAAAACCATTCTCGGCTTCTATAGTCTGAGCCCCGCCTCGGTTGACTATGCCCGGACGCCGGAGATCATACGGCGCGGGCTGGCACGCCATGACGTGCCGGGCTTCCGCTTGGCGCGCCTGGCTGTGGATCGCAGACTACAAGGGCAGGGAATTGGCGGACAACTTCTGCTCGCGGCGGGCAGACGCTGCCTGTTGGCCTCGGCGGAGGTTGGCGGCGTGGTGCTTGTCATCGACGCCAAGAATGAACGGGTGGCAGGATGGTATGCCAGCTATGGCGCTGTGCCGCTACTGGACGCGCCGCTATCTCTGTTGCTGCCGCTCGCGACAATCGAGGCCGCGCTTAAAAAATCCAGGAAATACTGACACTCCATCCCGGTGAGCAGCGCGGGCTTCCTCGGAAGACAGCACCGTCGTAACGCCCTTCGTCACCGAATGACGCGGCCCCCCCCGGACGGAGTGCGCCGGATGCGTCGGCATCACCTGCCCGGTGACGAGCCAGTCACACAGCATCCGGATACAGCCCAGATGTTGCTTGACCGTGGATGAGAGGTGGCCTGGTTCCACCCACGAAAGCAGCCCCCCCCACTCAGCGAACGAACTCCAACTAACCTCCCGACTATTCAGCGAAATGCGCTATCCTGTAATACAGAATAGGATCATACACTCAGGCCCACTCCTCTTTCATCGAGGTGCGGCCAAGAGGAAGGATTTATTATGCGCCCTCACAGACTGCTCCTTATTCTCCTGTCTAGCCTGCTCTGGACCGCACACGCCGAAGCCCAAACGATCGATCTGCCCGCCATGATTCGATGCAAAGCCGAAGGCGAACGCGCACCGAGTCGCAGTCAACTGATCGAGACCTGGCTCTCACGTGCCGAAAAGCGCGATGCCATCGCCGCCTTTTGTCTCGCCTACGTCCAAAGCGACAAAGTCCATGTTCCCCTCGGCTGGCTCGAACAGTCCGCACGATTGAACCTCCCTGATGCCCAACTGCTAATGGGCACGAACTACGAGGTCGGCTTCCTCTTCAAACAAGATTTCGTCGAAGCCCTCTCCTGGTATCGGAAAGCCGCCGATCAAGATTTCCCCTATGCCCAATACGAACTCGCCTCCATCTACTATGAAGGACGAGCAGGCCAACAGAAAAACATCCAGGAAGCCTACTTCTGGGCCCTGCTAGCCCACCGTCATCAATTCCTCGACGCCAATACGCTCATTCGCACCATGGACCCCCAGATCCAAGAGCCAGACAAACGTCTCGTCCAAACCAAGGTTGACCGGTGGGTCCACCAACTGAAACCAGGTCGACTCGGGTAACGGATGTTGCCGACACCCAAAACGCTGCAATGGGTGGACACGCCCTGGCCCTTGAACTGCTGTCGGAATGGGATTACGAAGCCAACGCCCCGCTCGCTCCCAAATAGCCACCCCTCATCCTTCACCATATCTGTCAGCCCTTGGCGCACCCTGAAGACCGCGTATCGCCTAGCATCTCCCCCCCCTTCTTTGCGTATACTACAAGCAGCCTATTCACACCCGTCGAGGAGGTCCCCCATGGTCTTAGGCCCTGCCCTCTATGCTCTTCTATTGGGAGCCGGTGTTCCCGCGTGGTACGACCCATGGTCCGATCCATTCCTCGCCTATGATCGCGCCGCGTGCGAGGCAGGCACTCGATCACTCGAGAGCTGTAGCAACGAACAGCCCCAAGCGGAAGCCTCTCAAGAATCCTACTTTGCACAACCCAAAGACACCCGAACGTCCTGGTGGCTGCAAGAGGCACTGAGCTCCCAGAACACTTTGCGGCAGTCTGAATCGGCCGAATAACCTCTGACCGCTCCTCTCCACAGCATGGGCGATTCCTGATCCACGCTTCCTCGAACTCCTCTCCCTGTCTCTCAGAGACTCCCACCACGAAGGCACATGGTTCGGACCTCATCCAAAACCACTCCACTGAGTTCTCGCTAAAACGACATCCCATCAGGACCCGCTCGACCACAACGTCGACGAGTCACACCACCTCCGCATCATTCACCTCCACAGAAAGACGATGCCCATGTATTGCCCCCGACCGCATTGTGGCGGACTCCTTGTGCCCACCGATCAACAGGAACACCTCCCACTTCGATGTATCGCCTGCTCCAGACGGTTTGAGAAACAGAAGCTCTCCCGTCACACCGCTCCCACACCACAGACACGCCCCTCGCCCAAGCTCCCCAAACATCTTGCCGCGTAACGCCGGTATCAAACTGATACTGTAATCCCAACATGAGAATGTCCGCTTTGGCCAACGTAGAAATGTCCTCTTCGCGGATAGACTGCCGGCTTTCACAAGGAGGGCCGGATGGTCGGAGAGGACAGCGTTATGATGAGCATGAAGGAACTGAAGCGCTTGCATGTGATCCGTTAGGTGATGGAGCAGCGCATCACCCAGGTGAAGGCGGGCACGCTGGTGGGGTTGGCGGATCGCCACGTGCGGCGCCTCCTCCTGCGGGTTAAGCAGGAGGGCGACAAGGGGCTGACGCATCGGGGGCGCGGCCCCGAGCATTGGTGCGGCGTAACTGATTGAAAACTGGTGCGCCCAGCTGGAATCGAACCAGCGACCCTCAGCTTAGAAGGCTGATCCCTCGGCGCAACCACGCCTTGCGCGGCCTAACGCCGCCTGGCCACCAGGTTCTCACCCTATCCGCAGACGCGTCACGTGACCGTGACCACCCCGTCCTACCCGAACATAACGAACAACGCCTCGAACTCATCCCAGTCTCCATTTCACGCCCCTGACGCGCCATTCACGCCATCCCTCAGTCCATGCGGATTCCGGAGGCCCGCTCCGCGGGCACGGTAGACACCAGGTCAGTTCACCGCATCAGCGGAAGACACAGATCACTCCGATGAAAGGATCAGCTCATGACCAAATCCAATAATTTCAATCATTGTCTCTTCGAAGGCTTCGTCACACACCTGCCGGAGTATTACCCGGAAAAGGGCAAGCTCTTGTGCTTTTCTATCGCCGTCAATGCCGACCACGTGTCGGACAAAGTCGACAACCCCATGTATCTCGATGTGAAAGTCAGTGGCATCAGTGAGGCCCAGGCCAAGGCCCTCGTGCAAGGACACGAAGTCCGCGTGATCGGACACCTGCAATCGAAAACCTGGAAGCGCGGAGACGAGAAGTCCCAACGCTACATCCATCTCTACGTGCCGGATCCAATGATGCTGACCTTGTTGGCGAAACCAAAACGCGTCACCACGGAGCCTCTCGTGGACACGCCGTCCGCCCCCGAGCTCGTGAGCGCCTAATCCCCCTTGTATTCATCGACGACAGGAGCACCCATGACCACATTTCGCGCCCCCTCGACCACCACATCCCCCCTGCATCAGGATGACGAATCAGCCCGGACGTATCTGCCCTCGCGTGTCTACCTCAAAGACACGGATGATGCCGAACAGGTGCTGACGGAACTGGAACTCCTGCATACACGCACGCTCGAAGAATGGGGCGATCGTGAACGAGAACGGTTCTATCAACGCGCCACCCGCTACGTCGATGATGATCCACGGCCGGAATTCCCTCACATTCTCCGCAGCCTCACGCAGCAGACGGCGCCGCGCTATGCGTTGCTCCCGAATGGCCAACGTGTGCGCTGGGTGGGGACCCAGCGGATTGAAACCCTCTGTCACATCCGTGAGACCCTGTCTCTCACCGATGCCGTGACCCGTTTTGCACGGAAGACGGGGAATGGTCTCTGCCGAGGCTGCCAGGGGCACCATGTGGCCTCACGCCCCACCGCCTCCGCACATCCCAGCACAGGCCCCACCGCACCGGCCGTTGAATGTCCGAAATGCCATACGGACGCACGCGGCTCGTATGTCGCAGAAGATATCGACACGCTCAAGTGTCTCAAATGTGGCCATCGCGTCTATCGCTCCGGACCGATCGTCAGCCCTGAACCGGGGAGACTCTCGGACGACGAGATTGCGCTGAACGAAGAACGGATCAGCCAGACGCTTTTCCACGAGGAAGACTCTGACGCGGCAGTTGAAGACCTCGAGACGGGGCACGACTGGGAATGTGAGGAGCAGCACGGCGAGGCGCTCGATTATAGTTCCTCGCATGAAATCGAGGTCGACACTTTCGAGGACTCACCTGAGGACGACATCGACATAAAGGATATTGCAGACCGGCTACACGCCCCTGCCTTTGCGTTGTTCACACACGGCCATGCGCCGTTACGACAGCGCCTCATTGAACTCATGTTAGAGGGACGAGACAACGCCTCCAATCGGACACTCCACTGGACCTTGGCCGGTCAACTAGCCAGCGAAGGGCTCCCGCCCTCACCGCAGGATCACTCCGAACAGGTCACGCAATGGATTACCAGTCTGTCGACCGAAGACCTGCTGTCTCTCATCGGGAACCCGGATACGGAACATCCCATCCTGGCTCATCCGCAGGCTAACCATTTCATGGCGCTGGACCAACTCACCTACCCACTGGAGTCCGCGATTTATTATCAACTCCGTGGGTTTCGTGACAAACACGCCGGGGCCACCATCCTGGGGCATCGTCACGACCTGAATCCCAAGTCGCTGAAAGAGTTTCTGCAGCGACAGGGCTCTATGCCGCCGGCGCGTCCCACCGTATCCAAGATCCGAACCGCAGTCCTCAACGGGTCATCGCTGAGCTGTCTGGACCAAAGCGACTCACGCCCTGACACGGCGTCGGCCATCCTCACTGAGCTCGTGGATGTAGCGGAATTGCGATAGCTCGCATGAGAACAGCTGATCACATGCATGAGCCAGAACACCCAAAACATGCACTGGCAAAAAAAGAGGGCCACTCGGATTGGGGTGATGCTCTATTCCACAGGAATAGTGCTCCCAATTCACGAGTGACCCTCTTATGTAGAACAATCACATTCAGACCAAGGCCGAATGGAGTGTCATTATTGAACGTCAGTCCATGTTCATGATTGAGTCGCGTATGTGCACGGGAATCCGGTTGATCCAGACGACCCGTGACACATACGCATACTCCAATCTTAATCCTTGCCTACCGCCCTTAAAAATGTCTGTTGATAGACACCAAAGTACGGGGCAAAGCGACGCGCTGCAGCCTTCCGATAGAGATACGACCGACGCTTCTTGACACATGCCAGACGCCATTGTTGCAGCCATCCATTCATCGGCGGCACACAACGCACCTGCTGACCTGTTGTCAATTCCGTCGTCATCTCCACTTCCGGCAACAGACTGCGCAACTCCTCATCAGATTGTTTTAGAATCCATCGTCCAAGCTGACATTGCTCTACTTTGCACATCAGCTCACATGATACTGACAGCACTGATGCCACCGACCAGACCAGATCACGACGTGCGTGATGGTCTCGGAGCCCGGTGTAGCGCATCGTGAGATCGAGCAAATAGCCGCGGAGATACTTCGCATGACGATTCTTCCAAAACGCACCTTGTAACGACGCCAGGAGTTCATCGTACGCAGGAAGATCAGCTGGCACCACATCTATCTCATCGCTGAGTGACGTGGAGTCCATATTCTCTTCCGGTACAGACTCTTCCTCCAGGACGTCGGTGTCTGATTCCATTTCGAACGATGTCTCATCCGTCTCGTCCCTACCCATGTGCTCCAAGACACTCCCCACCTCTTCACCCGACACCACCTCAAGCTGTGTTTGTAAACACTCACTTGTGGAGAGGTCGGAGAATCGAGCGGGTACTGCCTGAAGATTTGCTTCGACTACAGATAGTGGCAAGGTGGTGACTGCAGACTTGGGATACCAGCCACAATTCACACAATGCCAATCTGTAATCTGATAGCCATCACGACCGTAGACAATCGACTCCAGCGCGGTACCATGACAATGGTCACAGATCTGAACCGGTTCCGACACTGCTCGAGGAGCAGAAGGCAAGACCGACACAGGATGACCATGCATGCCACCACATTCTGAGCATTGGACAGATCCAGTGATCCAAATCACATGCCCAACCGCTGAATTCTCATTCGCACGCAATTCCACCTCTGATAACCGGACCGTTCCCAACACGCCACACAACGGTTGTGCACGGCTGACATCGAGACGATATGCCCAACGACCATCTTCCAATGTGACAAGACGATTCTGGTATCGCCACATTTGATAGTGCCAGGCATATCGTAGCGGATCCGATTCTGTGGTCAGAATTGCATGTACCTCGGGCGACATCTTTGGACGTGCCGTACTGTCAGTGACCCAACACCGCGGCAAGACCTCCGATGCATCGAAGTCCATCTCTCGGTCGTCCTCATAACGATCCTCAAACGGCGTCCGGGCATCATGCATACGCTGATTTCCATATTCCGTTCGTTTCACGTGAAGGCGATGCTGTTGTACTGCTAGAAGTGTCGATGGATGGACGAGATGAAAACCCGATTCCAGTTCACGAATCATGTATTCTAACTGGTCAAGTTCCAACCGCATCCAACGTGGCCTGCGTTCACCTTGTAACTGTTCAGCACATCCAAACCGAGATTGGCCTGGAGAACTGCGAACAAAATCACGAAGTGATGTAAAGGCCGGACGTCTGTGAGCCATGATGTAATGTTGTGTATTCATGTGATCCTTTCTGGACACGACAAATCTCGATCCACGCCAGGGCGGATAAGATCGTTCGATGTTATAAATGTGGTGTAATGGACAGACTGAAACCGAGAGGTCAGCACACGCAGAAGCTAGGCGAGATCAAACGGTCGGCCATAGAGCGCATGTGCTGCGTCACCAATCGCGTCCGTAGATTCCTCACACAAAGCCTGCAATTTCGATGCATCGTACCCCGTATAGATCTCCAACATCCGGCGTGAAACAGGCGTCAGTTCCTTTCCGACTGCGACCACTTTCAACGCGTGCCGATATTCTTGATCTTCTGGAATCGAAGCATGCCCTGACACCTGACACAGAATCTGCTGTGCAAGTGACTCAATCGTGAACAATACCCCGCAATAGTTGCAGAGTGATTGACGAATAGTCTCACGCATCGCAGAGGTCACACGGTCAGGATGATCCAGATACTCTTGCAACAGGTGCGCAACTTCTTCTTTTAATGTTTTCCATTCAGGACTCATGATGACACCCTCCTTCCGTTAGTTATGTCCACTCACCAGCACCGTAGGCGACTTCCATACCGCAACCGACCGACACCATCGCACCATCTGAACTACCGACCGAATGACCGGTAATTGCAAATCGCGCAACAGCCTCGTCCGATCATAGTGCAGTACCCGCATCCGAGCTGACAGCGACAGCGCAACGGCAACAACATGACGTGGATCGGGATCGGCAAAACCGGTCACGCTCACGTCACAATAATTGTCGCCCGCCCCATCAATCGGAAGAAAGTCTTTATCTGTCACACCCGCGCCACGAAGAAAATCCAGGACGCCGCGTGCAGCATCTTGTGTCGGAAATAATTCGCTGAATCGCTGTAAGAATCCATCCTTCATCACCGTACCGAGATACCAACCAAACGGTGAATAGAATTCATGGACCACTTCTGACAACACAGCCGTATGTACACGTATTCCACAGGTATTCATGTGTGTACTCCTTATGCTTAATAAATGATGTTGAAACTGTGATGACATGGAACAATTGACCTATACTCCCCGATGTGTGCTAGACTTTCTCAGGCACTCACTGGGAGGATTCGATGATCAATCGCGCATTAATGACCGTTCAGGACATGGTCAACGCATTCGTCGATAGCCGTCCAAAGTTTTGGAAGACGAACGCCAAGTACGTTGGAGACCTGAGCTATTTATCGCTGGGGGATGGAATTGAGAAATTGAAGACACAGGTGAGAAATCTGAAGCGCCATCATCGGATGACGAAAGCCGAAGCCGAGACACTTAAGCAGATTACACGCGCAATCGCTTCTTTATCTCCGTCTCCAACTCCATCACGTCGACGTCACGTTGTGGCATAACCGTGAAATAGTCCGGACGTGATCGAATCCATGCCACCATCCCTGCATCAATCAATTGATCGAGCCGGCTGAAGACATCGTCATAGACCAAGTCGAACTGCTTACGATTTCCTGCCACATGCTCCAGTGTCACAGTGACAATCCGGTGCACAATTTCCACATCAAGTCTGACGACTTCCTTCATACACACCTCCTCTACAGACAAATCGCCACGCGATTTATCATGATTACGCACAATGGACTGCGGCAGATCGAAACGATCTGATGTAAGACCAGTAGACAAGACACTGGACACAAGACATGGAAGGGAGCAGGCGGAGAGACGAAAGTCAGAATGAAATAGAGAGAATGAGATGGGTGAAACAGCGATCTCGGTATCGTCTACAACATGCAGAATGATACACGAGCCGTGGAGAGAGACGTCTGAAGACGGATCAAGTCACTCAAACATTCTCGAATAGTAAGATGAACATTCAGTACAGAACGTACAGAACGATGTTTCAGCGAACGCCTACAAAACCAAATATAATGGCCATACTCTAGCGCAAGATCTCGAGCAGGTCAATCCCCCGTATAGCGCCACTCCATGCCTAATTTTCTGTACGATTCCCTGAACGCTCCTCCTGGCCATAGGTCATCCGGTAGTACCTTCCATAAGGCCATCGCTCGTTCACAGGCCGGCTTCGCCGGCACCGCTCTCGCGGATGATACTCGGCCTGTCCGCACACACGGAGGATCACGTATGAGTCAGCATCTCTTTCGGACCACGCACCAGCACCGCCCGGTGCTCATCACGATGGGATGGGACCGCCCGTTGCAATATGTATTTCTTACGGTGAAACGCCTCGACCCTGCCGAAGACGGCCGAGAATCCGACTATCTCTATACCAACTTAGACGACGAGACGACCGAGCCCTCCTCTCTTGAATACTACTGCGCACAGCTCACCCGACTCGGTCTCGAAATTCCTCCCAGCATGAGGCACGCCGTGGCGGACGACGAGGCGCAAAACGTCGGAAACAAACAAGTGGAATATCACGCCGACGGATCCTGTCGGGTGCTGTACGGCGAGACGGACTAACGCCACGACGGCAGAGACGGCCCGACACACACGTAGTTCTGCTGTCATCAATAGACACCCCACCCTTCCGAGCCTCAATTATGTCCTCACGTCGAACCGTCGTCCGCTACACCGCCTGCCCAAACTGCAGCCAGTGGAGTATCGGCGTCCAAGCCAACGGGCGTATCGTCCGACATTCGATGGGATGCGGATCCGTTGAAACGGTTGGTCCGGGGACCCGACGGCCATTGTGGAGAACCACGATCTGTGCAGGGTCGGGCACGCTCGTCAACCAATTGCTCTATCATAACTCCATGCCAACGCTGACTGAATCAATCTGCATTGTGGACTTCTGCGGCTTTTTCTCCCCAGGGCACTTCCCGTGATCCTACTGGGCGGATTGGGACGGAGAATTTCTCCTCTTTGGAGCAGAATGGGCAGAGATTCCAGATATGCCCAGCACAACAAAACCCACCGAAGAACATCCCTACGCGTGGGCTCGACAACACGGCAGTGATCTCTAACTCATCGAGGCAGCCACACCATGTCTTACTTTCGACTGCCACAGACCACTCAGGAACGCCGCGCCAACCAAGATCCACTCGCCCGGCCAGCGCGCGGCCCTCACCAGCTGCCTCATAGTTGGGACGATATCTCTGTCACCGCCCGAAAGAGTCGCAATTGGAAACGCTTCCGAAAAACCAAATACCGACAGATCATCGATCACGCGGCCTCTCGCTAATCCCCTCCTGACGCGACCAAACCCATCGACAGCCGGCACCGCGAGATTCCCATGCCAAGGACCACCGTGATGCATGCAGACTTTTCCCCATTTCGCCGCAGGGACCCCAAATTCTTTCTCGCCCTCAACGCCATACGACAACAGGCTGAAGAGTCGCGCCATCGATTCCGCACCCAATATGGCACCCAAGAGGACGCCAATGCTGCCGCGACCCAGCTTCCTCCGCCAACTCAAGCCGATCAATCTCGAGCCCATACGCGCGCTCGGACGAGGCCACCAGAACTTCGATGGCATCATTGCCCAGTATCCGATGTTGGCCTTGACGCTCATCGAACCAAACCTTGCTACAGCCATTTAACAGGTCCATGCCAAAATGATCAAAGATCGGGAGTACCTCACCCAACTGGAGATGTGAGCGAACACATTAACGCGGGGGACATGATTCCACCGGTTGTCTGCCCTTATCCTGTCTTCTCTCCCGCATGAAGGAGCTCAGTCTTATGGATGAACTCGTCAAAAGTGTCAGCATCGACAATATGCTCAACCAGCGACAAGCCGTTGACGATTTACTCCAACGTGCCCGGCTCCTCTTACTGGAAGCCGAGACGCTGGCCGATGCCGCCCATCTCGGATCGATTCGAGATTTATTCAGCCCTCGTCGGCATCATCCCTACGACATCAACGTTCTGGATGACGACGGACATCGCCAGGCCATGCATATTCTCGATGGGCCTGCGTGGGTCTATCTCATGAATGAATCAGGCAATCGGACCTTCATGGACCGGACGGCCCGCCAAAAATGGGATGACCAAATCGCCAAAGGGGAGTACCCCGCCTTCACAAAGGAGACGGTAACGGCGACTTTCGGGACCCTTCATCTGAGCCGTGAAGAGATGTTCGAACGAGGGGTGATTGAAACCTTCCGACGCTTATCCTGGGACTACAAAACCAATCAACCATTCAAATTTGGAAAACGGATCATTGTCCAATACCTCGCGAATGAGTGGGGGAGTCTCAATCATCGCGCCTTAGATGAACTCGAAGATCTCCATCGCGTCTTCTGTATTCTCGACGGGCACAAAGAACCGGATCATCGAGATGGGATCGCCAGCCAAATGCAAACCGCCTGTGCGAACAACGACACACAGTGGACCGGTCCCTACTTCGCCATCAAATGGTATAAAAAAGGCACTGGGCATGTGACGTTCCTTCGATCAGAACTCGTCACCCGTATGAACCAACTCCTCGCCAAGCGTTATCCGAATGCTCTCGCCTATGGCTAAGTAATTCAGATCGAAGCGCCGCGGGCGCCAGCCTTTCGCATACGCCTCAGGCCAATGGGAATGAGCCCACACACATCCCATTGAACCGCCCCACTTCAACGTCCACCTCATTCCTCCTTATGCTTCCCTTCACATGAGGTCTCAGATGTCTCACGCCATCACCACACCATCTATCAGCTTGTACTATCAACAAGGCAGCTCGGACAAAGAGTACCACGCTCAAATTACAGCAGTTGATGACCTCTATCTCGTGAATTTCCAATACGGTCGTCGAGGCTCCAGCCTCACGAGCGGATCGAAAACCAGTCGCCCCGTACCCTTCGACCAGGCCACAAAGATCTTTACCAAACTGATTCTGGAGAAAAAGGCAAAGGGCTACACCGAAGGAGCCACCGGGGTCCCCTATCAAGACAGCAGCAAGAGTGGCCGCGTGACCGGCATGCTCCCCCAGCTCTTGAACCCGCTCGATGAATCACGACTCGACGAATTCCTGGCCAATGGCAGCTACGCGCAAGAGAAAAAGAATGGACGCCTCCTCCAGTTGAAGAGGGAAGGCGAACTGATCACCGGCGCCAACAAACTCGGTCTCTCGATCGCACTTCCCGACCCCATCGTGCACGCGGTCCGGGCGTTGCCGTGCGACGACCTCGCCCTCGTCGGGGAATGGATCGGTACGACCCTGCACTGCTTCGATCTCACGCGCTATGACCAAGACGTCATGCGGCAACCCTATGCCACCCGCTACCACACCTTAGCCCCACTGATCGAGGCGTCCTCGCATCGCGCTGTCCAACTCATCACCGCCGCCACAACCCCGAAGGCAAAACGCGCGCTCTACGAACGACTGAGGACTGAACATGCCGAAGGAATCGTCTTCAAAGACCCCGTGGCCCCCTACACACCCGGACGGCCGAACAGCGGCGGGCCACAATGGAAATTGAAATTCAAATCCTCGAGCACGTTCATCGTCAAGAAGCACAACCTCAAACGCAGCGTCGAAATGCAACTCCTCGATTCCCAGGGAATCTTCGTCTCTTCCGGAAACGTCAGTATCCCGCCCAATAAAAGCATCCCACCGATCCATAGCCTGATTGAGGTCGAATATCTCTATGCCATCAACGGCAGTCATCACCTGCATCAACCGGTCTACCTGGGGCCCCGGGACGACGTCGACCGCGGAGACTGCCGGCTCACACAGCTCAAGTATCAGCCGCTCACTGATGGCGACCCCGATGATGATGCGTAGGATCTAACCCAGGCCTCGCCACCCCACACACGAAAGCCGATACATGCCACAAGTCATCCTTACGACTGCCACGGATTGAGGCCATCGAACACTGGCCACTTCGAACCGCGTGGAACCCCCAGTAAGGGTACCGGCCGGTCCCGATCCTCGCCACCACCGACGAAACAACCAGATAGAAAGATGAGGTGTCATGCGCACTCCATCGCTGACGAGACACACCGCCAAGCGAAAATCCCGGTACCTCTCCACCATCGCTGACCGTGCACACATTGAGACAGCCGTACGCTTACTCGCGGAGTGCCAACTGCTCTTACGATCGGGAAGCGCCCATCGGGCAGCGAATGCGGCTGGGACCTGCCGGAAGTTGGCCTTCACGGAACTCCAACACTGCCGACAGCGCCTCTACCGACAGATGCACGCCGATCAGCCGTATGTCACTATAGGGAGAGGGGCGCCCCCTCGTGGATGCTGAATCCAAACTACTCGGACACAGCAGCCAGATCGGATCACGCCCTTCAATCCGCATGAAGGGAACTGCTATGTTGAAATGCGATTTGTGCTCCGATCCCCATCCCATCGCCCGCTATCACACCCGTTCCTTTGGGATTACCACGAACGAGGATGTGTTTCCTGACACGCCAATTCACCTCATTGACGATGTCCCCTATGTGGCCACCGACGATATCCATCCTGTTCGCGGAACGGGCCATCTCGTCGATCCGGACTGGCTCGCCTGCGAGCCGTGTGCCAATCTGATTGACCAGCAGAATCTCGACGGACTCATCGCCTACTGCCTGGCTAATTTTCGCGTCTCCCACCCATTTCCACCTGATATGACCGAGTCAGAGCTCGCAGACTTCTGCCGCTACTGGTACACCGCGTTCTTTCAGAACCTGCTCAGCACACGCTTGCCCCTCTAACCCCTGATTCAGACGGCCCGCGTCGCGGGCACCTCCTCTCCCCGCAGCCCTACACACACGACTTAATACACCAAGGGAGCTCACATGGGAGATCCACGACGCGTTCATCTCTTCGCGGAATCTATCGCCGAGTTCATCCCTTGATCCGCCCGCATGGCCGACATCGCCGACGGCCGAGGCATCCTCCAAGCCGCGCTTCGAGAACGAGGCTTTTCGCACGTGACCTCCTGGGATCATCGGCGCCGTTCCCCTTACAACCGACATGGCCATCGTTATGGCTGGTTTCGGCATGACACGCTGGACCAATACGACGCAGTCGTGGCGATGCATCCGGATGAGGGCACCGATGACGCGATCCTCTATGCCGAGCGTCACCACATTCCGGCCATCATCTGCCCCTGTTGCGTGAGACCCAGTGCGCAACCGTTTTGGGAGCCGACCAAATGCCACTTCTGGTCTGCGCATCTCGAACGAATGGCCCTCACCGTCTCGCTCCACGTCCGATGGGATCGACTCCCCATGAACGGGCGCAACGACGTGATGATTCTGACTCTTAATCAGCGGGCCGTAGGTTCGACCCCTACACGGCCCACCAAATTCTTCAAGCACTTACACCACTCGTCGCCAGTGCCGGACCTGCCGTTTGTGCCATGTGTGCTAAATTTGTGCCCCCTGTGCTCGCCAGACGGTACTTCTCTAGCATTTCCACACCCTCGCGCAGACTCTCCGGATAGTGGTGAGCATAGCGCTGAGTCATGATCGGCGACTTGTGCCCTAAGAGACATTGGACCTTGTAGAGATCGATCCCTGATTGCACAAGCCTGGTGGCAAACGTATGCCTCAGATCATGGAAATGGAAATTCTCGATACGACACAATTTCATCGCTCCACGAAACGCGCGTCGGAGATGGCTGTCGTCAAGCAGGGTGAACGTGTCACTCGGGAACACGTAATCACTCTTGATCGAGCGCACCTTGGCTTTTCGCTTCAGGACATCGAGCACGAGACTGTTGATGGGGATGGTTCGCCGTTCGCCGTTCTTTGACCGAAACACGGTCACCGTTCTTCGAAACAGATCGACTCCCTCCCACGTCAACTCTCGAATCTCCCCCATCCGCATGCCTGTATTCAATGCGAACAGGATCATGTCTTTGAGCCAAGGTCGTGCAGCCTGGAGAAGACGCTCTTCTTCTCCCGTGCTCAACCATCGATCCCGCCGATTGCGCTCTTGTTCCATGGAGACGCGCGCGACAGGATTCTCCCGGCACCACTCCCATTCCCGGATGGCGAGATTAAACGCCTTCTTCATGCAGGCCAGCTCACGGTTGATGGTGGCGGGTGCCACCCCATCCGCATACCGCTTGGCTTTATACGCCACGATGCGCTTCGGCGTAATGTCGGCCAAGGTAGAGCCGTGGAAGAACGGGAGCAGGTTCTTCGTGTAGCCACTGACGGATCGTTGGCTCATCTGTTTCATGACATGTTCTTTCAGATAGCGATCCATCAGCTCCGCAAACGTCCGTTCCTGCTCTTCTCGTTTCTCAAAGTACCGACCCTCGACGATATCGACGGTGATCTTCGCCAGAATCGCCTCTGCTAATCGCCGATCCGAGGTATCCGTGGACCGTCGCACTTGCTGACCGTGATACTTGAACCTCATCCACCAGACCGTATTTCGTTTATAGAGCCCCATTCACGCTCCTTTCCTAGGGCTCAATGCTGGTCCGGTTTCCCCGTGCCGGGGATTATAGATAGCCCGTTTCGCCGCTGCAATGATCTCGTCAATGTCGCGACCGCTCTTCTTGTAGTCAGGCAGCGCGGGTCGGTTCTTGGCAAACCCTGACAGCCAGCCTTCAATTTCCTCTGTGCGGAATCGGATGAGTCCATGAATGCGAACGCACGGGATCTTGCCCTGTGACGCCCAAGCATAGAGCGTCGAGGACTTGATTCGCAGCTGTTCCGCTAGGTCTTTGATCGTCAGCAGCATAAAGACACCAACCGGGGGAGTCTTACGACACCCCCATCCCCCCGTGATGCGCCCGCATGTCTGCCGGCGTCGGATTCGGACTGCACTCTCAGTGGGTGCGAGCTGGCGCGGCAGAGCAGGGGCCACGCCCTCTCGGTGCCTTCCCAGAGGGCCCCTTCCGTTTCAGGCCTGCCCCCCGCGAGAGCGCCATCCCGCCTACTTCTTCGACGCCCCACCCCTGTGTTGTGAAGGGTGGGGCTAAAACATCTTGATGAAGAAGGAGGCGGATATGGCCATTCACGGTTCACAGGGCATGCTGAACATTCGACGGCAGTCCAAGCCGAGCCACGAATACGCCGTGCCTCGATACCGAGTCACGCTGGTGCGAGAAGGCCGAGCCACCGCGCCTGTTTCCCCACTGCTGACCTCGGTCGCCGTGGCAGACGTGCTGAGGCCGCTCTTTGCGGGGCTAGACCGTGAACAATTCCTCGTCTGCGGGCTGGATGCCAAGAACTGTATCATCGGGATCAATGTCGTCTCGATCGGTTCCCTGACGTTGGCCATCGTGCATCCACGCGAAGTGTTCAAACCCTTGATCCTGATGAATGCCGCTGGCTGGATTTGTCGGGTAAGGATGCGGTCTTTCGACCGCATCCTCCCCTAAGAACCGGACGTGATGGTTTCCTCTCATCCGGCTCAAGCCGTTGCGAAGCCCGGCCGTCACGCCGAGCCGGACGATCACGACGGAGACAATGGGGGATGGGGCCGCCGACGCGATGGTCGCGTCGCAGATCGACGGTCTTGGAAGTACGCACGCCAACCCGGATCGTAGGGATGAGCCTCCGCCCGGATTTTGAGGTGCCTGCGGATCGGCGTCTTGTTGGCACAGACCAACGTCAACCAGTCCACACGGCCCTCCGGCGTACGATTTCCCACGTCGGCCGCAAAGCGCCAGCTTCGCCCGTCGACCGGATGCCAGTATCGATGCAGCACCCACTCGGCGGTCTTCTCCTGATGCCTGCGTCGCGCCCATCGCCAGAGACGATGCCAGAGCACATGATCGACTTTCCGGAACGTGCGCGTCGCCACAATGTGCCGGTGATACATCACCCACCCGAGGATCACCCGGTTGAGTGCATGGATCAAGTCAGCCTGTGCCGCCGCGCCGTTCGCTCGGATGATCGCTCGCACCTTCTGCAGGAACGCATGCACGTTCTGCCGTGAAGGCGTGACCAGCAACTTGCCGTTGTACTTGCGCACGTGCTGGCCCAGGAAGGTGAACCCCTCGTCGATATGCGAGACGCGGGTCTTTTCCGACGAGAGCATCAGCCCTCGGACGGCTAAGAACCGCTCCACCAGTGGCCTGACTTCGTGCTCGAGCACGTCTCTCGACGCTCCCGTGATGATGAAGTCATCGGCATAGCGCACGAAGTTGACCTTGGGATTGTACTTCCCGCGCCCCTGCCCGAGGTCTTTCCGAGGAAAGGCCCGTTGCAACGCGCGTTCGAGTCCATCCAAGGTCATGTTCGCGAGTACCGGTGAGATCACGCCGCCTTGCGGCGTGCCCTCCTCCGTGGCGAACACGGTTCCCCTCTCGACGTAGCCGGCCTTGAGCCAGCCCCGCAAGATCGCCTTGTCCGTCGGCACATTGTCGAGCAACCACGCGTGGCTGATCCTGTCGAAGCAGCTCACGATGTCGCCTTCCAATACCCACACCGGAGCGCTCTTGCGGGAGAGCAGCTTGAAAGCCTGCTCGATCGCGTCCGCCGTCGATCGCATCGGCCGAAAGCCGTAGGAGTTGCGATCCGCTGTGGTTTCCGCGATCGGATCGAGCGCCAGCAGGTACAACGCCTGCATCGCCCGATCGTGCATCGTGGGAATACCAAGCGGCCGCCACTTCCGGTTGGCCTTCGGGATATAGACGCGCCGAAGCGGTTGCGGCCGGTAGCCGCGCCGTCGAAGCAATCCGATCGCCCGTGCCTTGGTCTCGGGGGATCGCCACACCGCCCCATCGATCCCCGAGGTCTCTTTGCCTGCATTGTCCGTCACTCGCTTCACGGCCAAGGCTCGGCCGGAGAAGGAGTGGGTGAGCAACCATTGCAGAGCGTTCGCCCGGCCCTGGCGGCCCTCCCGTGTCGCCTTGACGATACGCGCTTGCAGCCGCCGCACGTCGCGTGCACAGTGTCGCCAGTCAATCTGACGCCACTGCGGCGCGTCGCCGGAGGGCGCACACGCGGCTTGCGCTGCGTTCATTTGCCATTCCCTCCCAAGGCGGTTCTCCCGTCACTCTCGTCACGAACGACCAACTGGAAGTGGGCCTGCTTTCGCAGCGGCGTAATGGCGCCAAGCTCGGCGCCACGCCTATCCGCTCCATTACAGAGCGGCCTTGGCTTTCTCCAGCATCCTCTGCCCGCTGCCCCGTCAGCGTCCCTTACGGGCACGCCTGCTCCCTCGCGAGAGCGAGACATCGGGTTTACCGTGTTCCGCGTCGATGACACGAGTGGGGTAGTCCCTGCCAATACACCGGCGGTCTTGCGTGTCCGTGTGCTCCGAGTGCACCGGCGGAGCAACCGACCGCGATACCCTTTTGGCCTGAGCCTCTCAGCATCTTTGGCTCGACTGATTTTGACGGTGCCTGCACGGCAGTTCACGTGCGTTGGACATACCACCCAGCCTAGCCCCCGCGCCGCCTGATGCTGGCAGCACCGGCGGCTCCCTCACGGCAGCCGCCGCGCCCTGACGGGCGAGGGTACGTTGTCTCGGCAGCTTCAGACCTGACCGTTACCAGCCGCGCCTGTGCCGATAGGCTACTGCGCACGGAAGCGCAGGTTCTCTTACGGACCTCCTTGTTCGTATTGAACAATCATCAACGCGACTTCACGTCGCACGTGCCCACAATCACCCCTCTTGTGATGTGACACCCAGCGAAGAGGATCGTGTGCTCACCAACCGGCTCAAGCAGGGCGCCGATCTGCTCGGCATCAGATTGCTGGACCATCTCATCCTCACCGACGAGCACTGCTATAGCTTCGCCGATCAGGGCTGGCCGGACGCATGAGGGCTTAGGCCCGGATCAGCCGGAGCACCCAGATCACGGCGGAGGCCGTCAACGCGATCCCCAGCACTGCGGCCCCCCATCCGATGAGATCCGCCGCAAGCGCGTTGCCGAGTTGATGCAGATCCGTGGCGACTGTCGCGAGTACCATGGCCTTCCCTCTTTCCTTCGATAAGACGGCAGCCCGTGCACAGGCTACCGCCCCATCTCTCGAATTACCGCACCAACGACTTCACGCGCTTGTACGCGAAGATCGTCAGCGCCACGCCGATGAACACCACGCCCCAGGCCACGATGTCACCCTTCACACTGGTGATCGTCGTGGTCGTGGCGGCATCCACCGGAAACACCTGCGCCATGGCCTCTTGAGCCATGAGCAGCAGTCCCAACACGAAGAGCCCTATAGTCTTGAACATCTCAATCACCCCCTCTCAATTCGTTGTCCCGAGCAACAGCTTCACGATGACACCCACCGTGAAGCCTCCCAGGAAGAAGGCACCAGCCCAGTACACCAGCGCATCAATGGCGGCTTGATCCATCACTCCCTCTTAGCGCAAGTCCGGTGGCGTCGCCAGCAAACCAGGCGGTGAGGCGAGCAACCCTGGAGGACTCGACAAGAGATCGGGCCGACCAGGTCCAGAAGCCAAAGGAGGTTCAGCCGCTGCGGTGTTCACTGCACTCTCGCGTGCCGGACTCTCCACAGACGACGACGTAACCAGGTCCGACACACCCGCCTGCTCCGATCGCGTGCCGCCGTAGCGCACCCCCGTGCCAGAGAGCACGCGCACGCCCCGCACCAGGCGCGAGGACACCGTCCCGCCTGACTCTCCTGCGATCTCGTCTTCTGTCATGAGGCGCCCCTCGTCCGACACCCAGAGCCACACCGTCTCACCACCTTGTTTGGTCGTCATGCCGCCTTGAATGCGTATCGGATGGACCGCCATGACGGGCACACCCGCAACCGACTGAGACGCTTGGACCGAAGGGAGGGACGGAGAAGCCGGGATCGTCGAGATGGTCGCCGCTGGGACAGGCTTCACCCCGGAGAGCCACCCCCCAAAGGCAAACCACGCCACCGCCACGACCAGCCCGAGTATCCCGACGAGCAACGTTGGACTTTTCAACATGGACCCTCCTCGCGCCGTTTCGCGCACGGAGGCCGAGGCATAGCTGGAGTAGTACGCATAGAGCGTCGGTTCGTACTTGCCCGAGAACATCCGGATCACTTCGAGCTCTTCCGGATTCCCTCGCACCGACGCCTGATAGCGGTTCTTCAAGCCAAACCGATCCAGCCGGCGAAACTTCGTGGTCGCTTCCACCAACCGATTCACCCCCAGCGTCACTTGCCCGTACTGTTGACACATCAGCACGAGATCGATGCCTCGGTGCCGATGGGTTTCGAGCCACCGCAAGAGCTGCGGGTCCGTCTTGTCCTTCGAGCGAAACACGGTTTGCACTTCATCGATCAACACCGCAGAGCCAGGCTCTACGTCCAGGAGTCCGGTCTTCACGTCCTCGGCTGTCATCCAGAGCGTAATCTGTTGTTCGAGGACTGCCAGCTCGACGCCCTCAAACAATGCGAGCCGATCCAGGTAGAAGCCATCGACGTATACATAGACACGCCGACCGGTCCGCACCCATTTGAGTAGCCGCTCAGAGACCGCGTAATACGATTTGCCTGAGCCTGGCACGCCTTCCAACATTTCAATCATCCGTGGCCCCGTATCCCGACGTGATGAATCTCCGACAGGGCCTGCTGGATCTTCAGATACTCCCCCACAATCGTGACCAGGACCTGCGAGAACGTGAGCGTGTCTGCACGCCCCATCTCCGCGAGCAGGTCATACTGGGACTCTTGCAGCATCACCGTCAGCAGCTTCACCATTACGACCCCCACCGCACAAACGGAATAGTTTGGAGAATAAAGCGCACGCCCATCGCCCCCGCGATGATGGCGATCGCTTGCGACATGCCGGTGGCCCCGAGCAGCCAGGCATATTCGTTGGCAATCGTGGGCACCGTCAGACCCCCGGTCCCCACCGACGCGATGAGTGCATCCACAGGACTCAACACCGAGTCCCACCCGACCACCCAGATGTCCCGGAAGCTCTGGATCATGTCCATCAGGAAGCAATAGATCAGATTGAGAATGGCCGTCATGCGTTTCCCACAAAGATGATGCGATAGGCCACGAAGGCCGAGAGCGCGATAATGAGCGATCGTAGCGCGGTCAACATCCCGGACCAGGCCGAGAAGTCGAGCGTAAAACTCCCGAACAACGAGGACGAGAGCGAGTACGTGGGAATGGACGAGGGCCACGTCAGCGTTTTCAAGAGATTGAGCGCACTGAGCAGGCCGGAGCCTTGCCATCGGTTCATGTGGTCCTGCAGCACCGATCCGAACGTCCGTGTGTCATGATTCCCCGCGGAACAGGATACCGAGCTGGTCGATGCCTCCTGCTCGGTGACCGATCCATCCGGGTTCGTCGTCGTGGTCGTGGTCGTCGTCGTGGTTTGCGTGGAAGGCACCGCTGGTTGTGGCCCCGCTGGAGGCGGCGCATTGGGATCAATCACCACATCCGTGGGTCCCACTTGCGAGGCCGGTTTCACTGTGGGCACCACGTCGGTCGGTGACACCGGAAGGATGGTCACGTTCTCCGCCGCAGGAGCCGGAACCCCGACACCGAGTGGATCGGTTTGTGATTCGATCGAGTTCGGGTTGCTCGCTGGGAGGCTATTGATATACGTCTGGGCTTGGGTCTGCGTGAGCGAGGCAGGAGACGCCAGAGATCCCTTGTACTGACCATTGGCCCCGTTATAGGTCAAGTGATACTGGTTGTTGCATTGGGTACCCCACGACATCTGCGCCAAGACCCAACCCGGAGGTGGCGTTCCCGTAGACAGCGGATAGGAGGTCATCGGATACCCGCCACATTGACTCTGAATCAACCCATTGGGTACCGATATGATTTGAACACAGCCGACGATGAGCGTGGTGCACCCGTTGAAGGCCGTGCCATTCACGGGCATCGTATAGTTCGGCACCGTGAAGTTCTGCGGTTGCGCCGCCAGCGCCGCCGTTTTCACCGCCTGCACCTCCTGGGAGGAGTAATACATGCTCGCCAGCGTGAGGGCTGCCGAGACCCCAAGCAGCCCCCACCCGACCGGCCCCGTGGCGAGCCGCACCGCCACCGAGGCCAACGTCGGCGCCGAGATGGCCGAGGCCAGCGCACCCGTGAACGCGGCCCTCTGAGCGACCTGATAGGCGGAGATCGCCGAGGCCGTGGCGACACGGACATAGCCCGTCGAGGAAGAGGAGACTTGGAAGGCGTGAACCGGGAACGCGATCAGATAGACCGCGATCAGTTCTGTGAGGAGGAGATAGAGGCCCTTTGTTATGGTTGTTACTGTTTTCCGCATACCATCCCCATCAGGAAACAGAGGACGAACAAGGCCGCGAATTCGAGCTGCTGCACCACGGTGAGCACGGTCCAGACCATCGTTCGTCCCCTTCTCCGTTACTTACTGGCTGGTGGCAGGGCGACGGCTCCGGTGGCCGAATAACCCGTCACATCGATGAACCGTTGCCCCTTGTATTCTCTGAGATTTACCGTGAGGTGACAGGGCTTCATCTTATTAGCCTCCATCAGCCGGTAGAGATGCTCGTGCTCGTCTGAGATACTCGCCTCCAGGCTGGTCGTATCGTCATCGAAATAGAGCATCGCGGTCCGATAGGTCCGCGTCCCATCCTGACTCGGCTTGGACTTCACCCCCATCACCACACAATTCGCGACAAACTTAGACATGCTTCCCCCTTTCATTGGACCATTGCACCCAGCCCTGCCAAAGACAGGACCACAGAAACACGAACACGGTGCGGCACGTTCCACAGCGGCCACGCACTCGCGGCCCGCACCTATAGACCGTTACGACACCGGTTCGACAGAGCCGGCAGAGAACCCGTTCCTCGGATCCCACGCCCGCATCTTGTTCTTCAGTCGCCGCGCCTCTTGGCCGCTGGCGAGCAACCCCAACTGTTTGCCTCCCCATCGTTCCACCCCCTCCACGATAATGCCGACCAACCACTTTTCACCCGCTTCTGGGTGCGCACAGAGCAGCCCCAACATGGGGGAGAGGCTCTTCTCTGCCCACCGTTTCACGTCCTCGATCTTCTGCACCGATTTCGCGATCTCTAACCGCGCCCGCTGCATCCCCTCGGTCAAGACTTTCCACCAGTCCAATAAGGGCGCGTAATAGCGATCTTTGGGATCATCGGCTCTGGTACAGTCGCGGAAATCCAAGGCACTGCGAAACACCCCGACGATGTACTTCTGGAAGGAGTCCTGATCGAGCCCGGACAAGGCCATGCCCACGGCGTCAGCCCGTTCCGATTTCCATTCCATTTCCCACCGAATCCAGGTGCCCTCAACGGGCTTCTCTTTAGACCGTTGTTCTGCCGCTTTATCGTAGATGCGCAGATAGGTGTCTGACTGGCGGGACCCCATACACAAGGTCTTGCCGGTATCCAAGCCTGATCCCACATCGAGACCAGCGATCAAACGGGACTGACGGAAATGCGAGACACAGTTCCCGGCCTTCACTGATTCATAGATGCGATCGACATCGATCACCCCGTTCCGATCATCGAGCGCCACGTCAATGCGTCCGAAGTGGCCCTTCTTTTCGAACACCCACGTCGCCACATCGTGAAATTTTTGATAGGTCCAGTCGCTGATGAGCTCTTGAGACAGATCCACATGCACTTCCCGAGGGGCCCAGCTGGCACCGGTACCAATCCGGCCTAACCCACCCGCAGGCCCACGAGACAGCCAGCCTTGCCGGTAGCCTAAGAAGCCCTTTTTGTCCTTGATCCACTCTCCCCCTACCCGTGCGATCACCTCATCGGCGGTGGAGTCCGCAACGGTGAAACGAAACCAGCCGAGTGCACAGGTCCAGATACTCATGAGATCCTCCGTGAAGAACCGTGGAAATTCCGCCCCCGTTTTACCGTGCGGGGGCGTTTCTGCGGTGCGCACCGGCGGCTGCGCCGCCGGTCGCGCCCTGCTTGCGATACTCTCTATTCGGCATGCCTCGCGCTTTCTTCTCCATGGCTTGACAGACCTTCTCGAAATCGAACCGAATCATCCGGTTGATTTGCGCGGCTGGAATCTCCTTCCGACGGTAGGCTCGATAGACGGAGTCCGCACTGATGCCCAACTGGTTAGCGAGCTCCTTCACGGATAACAGCGTGCGCTTCATTCGAATGTCTCCTTATGGTGATGCTCGTGACGGTGCTGACCTTACCGGCGGGAGCGAGTGAATGGAATCGGGCAGTTTGCGGCAGCTTACGGCAGTTTAGGGCAGTTGACGCACAGCGGAGTTCCTCTGCCAATTCCTTCACCGTGAACAACTCCTTCTTCTTCATGCCCCGTCCTTTCTTCGGTACCGCTCAGCACGGCGCTGACCATACCGGTGTGCGATGAGTGTGGGAAGTACCCTACTTAGGCCTGCTTAGGACAGTTAGGGACTATTGAGGACAACCGTCACGCAGCAAGCCGAGGGGACTGTACGCTTCGACGGAGACAGATAGAAATACTTAATGATACGTAAGAGGGTATGTGAGGCGGTACGTAAGACGGGCGAGCAAGAAGGCTAGAGGGCTGTAGGGCTAGAACAGAGGCAAATACTGGGTGAAACAGCGTGCGCTACGTTTCAGACCTAGCAGGTTTGTACGCAAGGAATCGGGCTAGATGGTTTCGGTTCCAAAACCATTCCCTCCCAAGTTCGCGTGCTTTCTCGCGGCGATAGGCGTATTCTTCGGCGGCAGTTACGGGAGAGCACGGCCACAATCATGCCCTCGCTAAACCTTACCGGCACCTTCTATCCTTATTTCACTGATAATTCCGTCATCTACGGGGAATCCGATAAAGCCTGCATTCAACAAACCGTTGGACGCCTCCTATCTATTGAAACCAGCACGGTCCAACCGGTAATGCTGCTTGGGAAAATCCAATCTGGAAAGACCAAGATCTTTCTCGGAGTGATTGCTTATATTCCACGAACACTGTTCATGACTCTTCGATAGCATATCAAAGTACTAGAAAAGACTTTTGATGAAAAAACCATGGTCGAAATAAAACATGGTTGCCCTGAATACGATAGCTTCATCGTGACGTTTTTCCCGCAAGGAGAGGAGCCAACGTACTTATTATTTAAGCGACTACGGGAGAGCTTCGGTGTCCGCTAGACAACGTCCGAGGGAGTGTCCTCCCAGGTCATCCAGCACGAATCAAATCGGTGACGGAATGGCCGTCCGCGGGAAGGTGTCAAGTCTGGAGTGGCAATTAGCTGTCAAAACTTTCGATGCGGTGGTACATTTGCAGCAGTCAAGAGGCCTCAACGCATAGGACCACCGTGGATATGCGCCGTGACGACAGAGGGACAATTCAGAGGAGGGAACCGCAGTGGAGACAACAATTCTCATCGTCGATGATGCGCCCGATAGCTGGAATTTACTCAGCTCGATCGTACGCGCCCATCACTTTCACCCCATCTGGGCGGCTGATGGCCTCCAGGCCGTGAGCGAGGCCCGCAAGCACCAGCCTCACGTCATTCTCTTGGATCTTGGTCTGCCGGGGGGGAAGCGGCTTTGTCGTACTCGAACGACTGAAGCAGAACCGGCTGCTGTCGGCCATTCCCGTGATTGTGGTGACCGCTCAAGACCCTGCGGTGGCGGAGCAAAGAGCTCGGGAGTCTGGAGCGAGCGCGTTTTTCCAGAAACCCGTGGAGGCGGACGAATTGATTGCGGCCATACGTGGAGTGCTTGGTAGCCAGAAGTCCTCGATTGAGAAAACAGACAGCATCTCCGGATCTGACATGCGGAAGAATCAACGGATCAAGAAATTGGCGCCGGTGCGGTACCGTGGGGACGGGATTGCCGGTGAAGGCATGGTCGAAGATCTGTCGCTGAGCGGGAGCGACATTAACGGGAATACACCGGTCGTTGTCGGGATGGCGCTCGCACTGCAAATGTTTGTGCCGGGAGACCCGGAGCCGTTGCTGATCGATCGCGCTACGGTGAAATGGGTCAAGGGGTCTGAGTTCGGGGTGGACTTCGACACGTCCCAGCCGCAGGTGGCCGAGCGAATCACACAGGTCATCTCCATGCTGGCCAAGGGGCAACGTGACCCATCCCGTAATGGAGACGAGAAGCAGAACGACTGAGTCGAAATGCCTATCGAAAGCCGCTAGAGTCGCCTTGTGTGCGCGAGTCGAATCATCTGAACTAGCGACACGCAACGGCTGATTTTGGCAGGATGGAACTTTAAGGGTTTGAGATTCGGAATTCTCGCAGTCTAATGGCCCCAGCCTTGTCAGCAATTCCTCGCCAATCAATATCCGGCTGCTGATTGATCTTGCTGAGTGTCCTGAGGTAGGTCTTCGGCGGAACTCTTAATCAGCGGGCCATAAGCTCAATCGCACGGTTCTGGCTTAGGACTTCGATTCATCGAGGCCTGGCATTTCGAAGTCCAGGATCGTCATGTGGGGTCGTCGTCGGAAAGAGAACAGGCTACGCGATTGAGATGTCGGCAATACAGTGATTGCCAAGGGGAGACTCAAAGGGCTACGCGGAAGACTTCCTCAATGGTCGTTTCACCCAGGAACGCCTTGGCCAGCCCATCCTGGAACATCGTCTTCATCCCTTTCATGATCGCGGTCGAGCGGATAAACGACGCGGGTTTCCGCTGCATGATCAAATCTCGAATTTCCTCATCGACTTCGAAGATCTCAAACAGACCGACTCGGCCGATGAAACCGCTTCCCTGGCATTGGGCACAGCCGTTCCCTTTGTAGAGCCTGACTCCTGCCAGTCCATCGTGCGCCTTGCGCAGCACGCCTTGCCGTTGCAACACTGCAATCGTTTCGGAGAAGTCGGGCCGAGATTGGATGGATTCGAGAACTCTGGCGCTGGGAGTCACGCTTTCGCGACAGTTCTTACAGGTCCTGCGTACAAGCCGCTGCGCTACCACAAGGGTCAAGGATGAGGACAGAAGATACGGCTCCACTCCGATGTCGAGCAATCGAGGAATGCTCCCGGTAGAATCGTTCGTGTGAAGCGTGGATAGGAGGAGCCGTCCAACCAAGGCGGCCTGGACGGCGATTTCGGCGGTTTCTTTATCGCGGATCTATCCCACCATGATGACGTCGGGATCTTGGCGGAGCAGCGCTTTCAGGCCCGTGGAAAAGTGGACACCTGCGAGATGATTCACTTGGGTCTGGTTGACCCTTGGAATCGAGTATTCGACAGGTTCTTCAATGGTTGAGATGTTGACAATGTTTTGGCGCTCCGTTCCGATCCGCATCAACATAGCGTAGAGCGTCGTGGACTTCCCCGACCCGGTCGGCCCAGTGATCAGCACCATGCCAAACGGTTTCATGATATTTCGAAGAATGATTTGATAATCAGGGGGCACGAGTCCCAGATCCTCCAAGTCGATGATGACATTGTCCTTTGACAGGATTCTGAGGACGACTTTTTCTCCCCACTGGGTGGGAATTGATGCGACCCGGAGATCCACTTTAAAGCCGTCGAGGTTCGCTTCGAATCGACCGTCCTGCGGGGTGCGCCGCTCGTCAATGCGCATACCCGACAGAATTTTGATCCGTGAGACCAGAGGGAGCTGAAGCGCCGGCGTGAGACTGAAGACTTCGCGCATCACGCCGTCTACGCGGTAACGGACGACGGTTTCAAGTTCAAATGGTTCGATGTGAATATCGGACGCTCGTGTGACAGCGGCGTACAGGAGGAGGCGTTGGACCGCGTCCACGATCGTCGATTCGCTCCCGTCATGCTGTTTTGCCGACGTGAGTTCGGTTGTGATATTCGTGGTCGCTCGGTCTAAGATCTCTCGCAGTTCTTTCTTGTACAACAGTTGTGCTCGTCTAATCGATGCTTCCGTTGCGAGAAATGGACTGACGCGCAGCCCTGTCGTGTGCTCAATCTCGCTCACGACTTTTCGTTCGCGAGGGTCTGCCATGGCGACGTGCAGTTGGTCGCCATCGCGGTCGAATGGAAGGAGAATATGTTTACGCGAGAAGGCTTCCTGTATCGTCCCGATGACGTCCCCTTTCACGTGGCCGATTGTCAGGTCGACGAATCTGACGTTCCAGCTGCGAGCAAGTTGGTCCAGCAAGAATGCTTGTGGGATGCGGCCTTGCTCGACCAGCGTATGGATGAGGGGAGTTCTGAGCCGTTGGGCCAGGGCGCTCGCTCTATTAAAGTCGGCTTGCTCGATCACCCCGAGCTCTTCCACTAGCAGTGCTTGAAGTTCCTCGTTGCTGACCTTCAGCTCTGGCATGACTCATGTCCTTTGGTGAGTGTGTTCTCGACTTGCTTCACGAGCTCGCTCATCGAGAAGGTGGTCTTATTGAAGTAGGCGACGGCTCCGAGGTCCAATGCCTCCTGCTTATCTTGTTCTTGAGTCAGACTACTTAGTACGATGACTGGGATGGCTGAGGTAAGGGCATCCTGTTTTAGAATGGTGAGGACGTCGAATCCTTGGAGTTTCGGCATAATCAGATCGAGGACGATCATATCAGGCCGCTCAGACCGGATGAGTTGAAGGGCTTCTTCCCCGTCGGATGCGGTCGTCACGTCGTACCCCTGTCGACGGAGGGTCGTTTCCGCAACTTTTCGGAACATCCGGTCATCGTCGGCGACTACAATCCTCGTCATGTATTCATCCCATCTTCGATGCGTATGCGTTCACCAGGTCATCATCCGTTGTCAGTTTGTGCCTCGCCAACATGCCGCGTGAGGTGATTCATGACGCAGGCGAACTCGAGCAGCAATTGTGGAAGGAGCGCGGATGTCTTCGCCAAGTTTCCGGCCTTGCCCAGGCCTTCCATTTCATCCGCAAGCCCTTGGGCTTTTCTGGCGCTAAAGCACGCGACCATCCCTTTCAAGCTATGCGCAGTCTCCTTGATTCGAATCGCATTGCCTTCGGTCACGGCTTGCTCTAGCTCATGCAGTTTTAGTGGGCAGTCTTCAAGAAATATCTCGATGAGTTCAGTGAGCAGTGTTCGATCTCCATCGACCCAAAGAAGCGCCGAGGCAAAATCCACTGGTGTGTCGATTCCGGTTGGTTCCTCTTGAGCTGAGTTCATCGGGAGTTCCAATCGATCAGCGCACGGAATAGACTGGAGACGCGATACTGAGTCGTATCGAATCCGACGCAATAACACAGGTTCTTCCTACTTATTATCGGCGATATGTTTGATAACTGTAGGGTCTTCGGATGGTCTATAAATAGGATTGCCAAACCGGAGTGCTGTATCTTGCGCCAGACGGTGACTGCTTTGATGTCGAGGTTTGGCTGAAGTTGGACGACGAGGTACCCTGCCATCAGTGGTTCTGCAATCATTGCGGCGGTAGTGTTCCCCAGGATTTCCCTCCATCTTGTGCTAATTGATACCAGTTTCTCTCAAGGCATTCGCTCACTTCAACCGTCACTCTTTCTGGTCAAGATCTAACCGCTTCCAGCCGATAACAACATCGGACGGGAGTGATCCAGTGGGTACCGGATGGCCGGAGTGCACCACACTCGCATATATATCCCTAGAACACAGAGCATAAGACGTATGGTGCAAAAATCTATCGATCGACCTCTCACGCGTTGGAGCCGACGTAGTATTGCCCTCGGCATTCTCGTGGCTGTTGCCGCTACAGTTGCCTCGGCCTTTGTCCCTCCGGAAGCCCAGGCGATTCCGCCCTTTGCTCGCAAGTACAACGTGAACTGCACCGCCTGCCATACCGCGCCGCCGATTCTGAATCAGTTTGGCCAGCGGTTCTTGGAAAACGGGTATCAGTTGCCCGGGACGGAAGACGGCGGCATCATCGGCAAGAAAAAGCTGGGCGACGTGACACTTGATGACGTGACGAACTTTGTGGGTTTTCGATTAGTCGGCAACGCAGTCAGCAATTGGCGTTTCAAGAGTCAGAACCCTTCAGGCGCCGATGCCGGGGTTGTCGAAAACAAGACCGAGTTGACGTTTCCCGAAAATTTCACGTTGTTCGCCGCCGGCACGGTGGCCAAGAATATTGGGTTCATGGTGGAACTGGGCCATGATGTTGAAAGGGGTGGTGCCGCCGTGGAGCGGGGTTTCGTGACGTTTAACAACATCGGGAAGCATGATCTCGTCCATCTGCGAGTCGGAAAGTTCGACCCCAATACGTTTTCTTCCTATGCCACGGTGCGCCAACAGCTACTCGACATCGGCGAAAGCACCTCGAGCACCTGTCCGGCCTTTAGTCCCTGCACGCTCAATCGCGCCGGTCTTGTACCGAGCGCGTTTGCGACCAAGTTCTACGGTCTCTACGACCGATCGGGGAACTATCTGTCTCCCTATGCCGCGTCGTTATTCAATGCAGGTGCGGAGGTGGGAGCCGATATCCATGGGCGCCCGTTCGGGGATTGGTTCCTCTATCAAGTGGGTATTCTGAATGGTGCCAACGAGCCATTAGGCGATTCGAATAAGGGGAAGGATGTCTACGGCATGGTGCGGTTCGATTACGCGATGGCGCAGAATTTCTCTGCGAACATCTCCGGATTCATCTATCACGGCAACAGCAATGCGAAGTTACAGACGCAAGAGGATGTGAATTGGCATCGCTACGGGGTATCCGCCCGGGCGACCTATAAAATGGTTGACCTGTATGCCGCGTTTGCGATCGACAAGATCAACAAGACACCGACGGCCGTGGCAGGCTTGTTCGACTCCACCGCTTCAGGTCTCACGATCGGCGCCGATACCTATGTGACGAGTAAAACCATGGTGTCTCTGCGATACGACAACCTCGATGCGGGCGGCATGAAGGATCAGCGGAAGTCGGCGACCTTTATCGGTGTACAAGCGAGATACTACATCCGCACGAATATCTCAATTTTTGCCCGGAACGACTTCAACGTCAGAAAATCCGAAGGGGGCGACTCGGCCGCAGGGAACCTGCGCAACGCCTTCTTCAGTGGTGTCGACATCGTATTCTAGCGCGAGAATGGGGATGGCTATGCGACGGAGACTCATGACGCTATCGGCCACGATCCTGGCCATCGGATTGGCGGCCACGACGGTTTTGGCCGTGAAGCCGGAAGGCAATCGAGCGACCAGAGAAAATGGGCGAGTGATCTATGAGCGGTCCTGCCTGTTCTGTCATGGCGCCGAAGGCAAGGGCGATGGGCCTGCAGGTTGGTTCATCGGTCGCTATGAGGCTCCACGTCCGCGCGACTTTACCTCCGAAGGGTTCAAGCTGCGGAGCACCGAATCCGGATCGTTACCGACGGACCAAGACCTCTTCCGCACGGTGACGCGGGGGATTCCCGGCTATATGCCCTCCTTCGCCGGATTGACGGACACGGAGCGCTGGCAGGTGATCGCCTATGTGAAGAGTTTCAACCCGGCGTTTCAAACGGAAACACCGGTTCCGCTTCTGCTCGGTGGACCTGCCCCACTGGCGTCACCCACGAGCATCGAAACAGGAAGAGCCCTGTATGTGAGATTCGAATGCCACACCTGTCATGGTAAGGACGGGCGCGGGGACGGTCCGGTGAGCGAAGCTGGGGATCTAAAAGATGCGTCAGGGCTCAGGATTGTTGCTACCGATCTCACCCGCCCCTTGTCGTTTAAGAATGGTTCGTCCCCCCAGGATCTTGTCCGAACGCTCATGACGGGTCTTGACGGGACACCCATGCCGTCGTATGCCGTGCAGCTTACCGGCAAGGAGGACGAAGCCTGGTATCTTGCCCAGTATCTTCTCTCATTGTCGTCAGGACCGTTCCCATAACCGGGTCGAAGATCGTTGTCCACCTACCAGGTGCAAACGGCTCTTCCCTCGACACCTTCCTGAGGTCCAGGCCGCGACACGGTACAGTAATGAAAAAAAGCACCGATAACAACTCAAGCCGTCTTCACTTTTGACGTGGGGGAGTCGTATGCCTGGTCGATGGTGCCCTTGTTGGAGTCGTCGTTTCTATCCCATTGTTCTCCTTGTCGCCATACTCGTGACAGGATCCGGAGCCATGCCACTCATCAGTCCTGCTGGGGAGATTGGCGCCGTTCTCGTCGGGCGTGTGGTCTTTCGAGGCAGGGTCCCAGCGCCTGAAGTGGTCACGGTCACGCGCGATCCGAAGGCCTGCGGCGAGACCAGAACCATTCAGCCGCTCGTCCTCGATCCGAGCACCGGCGGCATCCAGGATGCGGTGGTGAGTATTGAAGGGGCGCCCACGTCGCCTATTACTGATATGACGAAGACCACTGCGATCACCAACCGGCAGTGTGCGTTCACCCCGCATATCGAGGCCATCAGGATTGGTACCAGTCTTGACATACGCAGCCAGGACCCCGTGTTGCACAACACGCACATCAAGACGGGCAAGCGCACGTTTCTCAATGTGGCACTTGTTCCCGGGGGAAATTCGGTGACGAAGGTCATCAAGATGCCTGGGTTGTACCACGTTCAATGCGATGCGCACGTATTCATGCAGGGGTACATGGTGGCCTTCGATCACCCCTATTATGCCGTGACCCAGACTCATGGAGACTTTCGGATTGTCGGTATGCCCGCGGGCCGGCATCAGGTCACCGTCTGGCATGAAACGCTCGGGTCACTGCAGCGGGAGGTCACCGTGCCGGCACAGGGCGACGTGTCCATCACCATCGAGTTCCCCTGACGTTCCTGACATGCATTTGGGATCTATTGCCACGATGGTATCTTGGTTTTTCACATGGCTCGGCTGGCTGCGGAAACGATGGCGCCATAGCGTGGAGGTCCGAGTCACGCTCGGGCTCTCCGGCATCATCCTTGTCATGATGGCCGGCGGGGCCTGGTTCGTCATCGCGCAGCAAGGCACGATGATCCGGCACGATGCTGAGGAGAGAGCCGCCGCCTTCGCGCGCACCTTTGGGGTCATGGGTGCTGCGGCTGTCATTGACAACCTCTTCCGTATTCAAGAGGCGATGACGCAGCACCTCACCGATGACGATCTCTTGGACATCGATATCGTCGATCTCGACAACATGATCGTCGCCGCAAAACACACGGCACGTATCGGTACGATATTGACTGAGCCCGACTGGGTCCTGCGACAGACTCGCACGACCGAGGACAGGTCGTATGGGCAAGAACAAGATGGGGCTCCGTTCATCGTCATCGTGGAACCGCTCTCTGACGGCAACGAACCCACAGCCTGGGTGCGGGTGAAATATTCGTTTGTGCAAGCGCAACGGGAGCAGCGGCACATGGCGGGACAGCTGCTGGGAGCAAGTCTTCTCCTCATGATTGTGGCCGTGGTGGCCCTGCGCCTGATGATACGGCGTATGTCCCGCATTTTGCGTGATCTATTGAATCCTCTCCGAAACGCGCTCGATAGGGTGCGTGGGGGCGCGGCTATTGCTCGCCTTGACATCCAATCGGCGCTCCCTCATGAAGGGGAGGTCGAGCGACTGACGTCCGTCGTATTGTGGACGACCAACCTCCTTCAAGCGCAAACCGACGATGTGCTGACGCGCAATATCGCACTCAACAGCCAGTGCGTGCAAAGCGAGTCCCAAGTCCAGGCCTACGCCGAAGAACTGGTACAGAAAAATTCGTCGCTCCACATCGCGCTCGCCGACGCCCAGGCTGCCGTCCACGCGAAGTCGGCCTTTCTCGCGACGATGAGCCACGAGATCCGCACCCCCATGAACGGCGTGATCGGCATGACCGGTCTCCTGCTCGATACCGACCTCACGCCCGAGCAGCGGGAGTTCGCCGAGATCGTCCGCAGCAGCGGCGAGCACCTGCTCACCGTCATCAACGACATCCTCGACTTTTCCAAGATTGAAGCCGGCAAGCTGACCTTGGAGCTCCTCGACTTCGACCTGCGCACCGCGGTGGCTGAGACGCTGGACCTGGTGGCCGAGCGCGCGTTCGGCAAAGGGGTGAACCTGGCCTGCCTGGTGCACGCGGACGTGCCCGTGACCCTCCGTGGCGATCCCGGACGATTCCGCCAGATCCTGCTGAACCTCGTGGGGAACGCCATCAAGTTTACGGAGCAGGGCGAAGTGGTGGTCTCCGTCACCCTGGCGCACCAGAGCGAGACCGAGGCCATGGTGCGGGTGGCGGTGCAGGATACCGGCATTGGCCTGTCCCCTGACGCGCAAGGGCACCTGTTTCAGTCCTTCAGCCAGGCCGACAGCTCGACCACGCGCAAGTACGGGGGCACCGGATTGGGGCTCGCCATCTGCAAACAGCTCACGGAGCTGATGGGGGGCCAGATTGGGGTGGAGAGCCAGCCGGGGGCGGGCAGTACGTTCTGGTTCACAACGCAGTTCGGTACACCGCCGCAGGCGACAGCTTCGGCAGAGGACATCGCGTCCCAGGATTTGCGAGGGCGGCAGCTCTGCATCGTGGATGACCATTCCACCAACCGCCGCATCCTAGAACTCTATGCCGAGCGATGGGGGGTCCGGTGTCTGCTGGCGGAGGATGGCCCCCAGGCCTTGGTGCGCTTGCGCGAGGCGGCGGCCCGGGGCCAGGCCTGTGACTTCGCCATCATTGACATGCAGATGCCGGGCATGAATGGCCTGGAGCTGGCCAGGGCGATCAAGGCCGATCCGGCGCTGGCGCCAATCCGGCTGATCCTCCTGACGTCGCAGGGCCAGCGCGGCGATGCCGCGGTAGCGCAGGCCGCCGGCTATGTCGCCTACCTCACCAAGCCGATGCGGGAAGCGCAACTGCACGCGTGTCTCCTGGCCATTATGACACCGCCCGCGCAGGTCCGCGCGGGAGTATCCGCAGGCCGACCCGCGCTGGTCACGAAGCATAGTTTGGTGGAGGCGACCGCACGGGCCACCATCAAGATTCTGGTCGCCGAGGATAATGTCATCAACCAGAAGGTCGCCGTACGCATGCTAGAAAAGTTGGGCTATCGAGCGGATCTCGTGGCCAACGGCCTTGAGGCCCTTGAGGCCTTGTCGCGCATCCCCTATGCCGCGGTCTTGATGGACTGCCAGATGCCGGAGATGGATGGGCTTGCCGCGACGGCAGAAATCAGAAAGCGTGAAGCGCACGACGAGATACGAGGAACGAGCGGCGCTTCACGAGATACGCAGGACGCGGCACCCCGGAGGGTGCCGATCATCGCCATGACGGCGAATGCCCAGCAGGAGGATCGAGACCGGTGTCTCGCCGCCGGGATGGATGACTACCTGAGTAAGCCCGTGCAATCCAAGCTGTTAGCAGCGGTCCTCGCGCGCTGGGTCAGCGCGCCGGCCTCGATGTCCACCGCAACAGAGGACAGTCCGCTGCAGATCGCCTCTGGTGAGACGGCCTGAGGATCACCCGAGAGGCCCTGTGCGGTGGAGATGGTGACCCTGTTGTCACCATATCAGTACACGAGACGACAAGGAACGTACACGATGTCCATTCTGATTGTGGAAGACAATCCGGTCAATGCAAGACTGCTAGCGCTTATGCTGCACGCACAGGGGTATCAGACGGTGATGGCCAGGAATGGAAAAGAAGCACTGGCGACTGTGGCAGAAACACAAGACTTCCAGCTGATCATCACCGATTACATGATGCCGGAGATGGATGGGTTGGAGTTTATTGTGAAGGTCAGGGCCTTGCCTTCATGTAGCCACATTCCCATTATCGTCGCATCGGCGCATGCCGATCTTGAAACCGTCAAACGGGTGCAGAGCTTACAGTGTGCTGGCTTCCTGGTGAAACCCATCGACAAACAACAGCTGATCAAGCGGGTTGAGGACCTCATCCGCGCGCAGCCGGTCGTGTTGCTTGCCAAACAGAACACGATGGATCGATTGGGCCTTGAGCTGACGGAATATCATGAGCTGGTCCATGCGTTTGCGGCCCAATTGGCCGCAATCATCCCGATTGTGGTGCTAGAACATGGAGACGCGGACGAGCCTATCTCCGAGAATCTGAGTCGGTTGCTCAAGGACCTTGCGGAAAGCGCGTCCATGCTGGGGGCCGATAAATTCTTCTGACTGTATTCGAAGGGCCTGGGAGGCGGCTGGCCGGTTCGGTCGCACTGCCCGGCACTACTGAAGGCGCTTCAAGAGTTGGAAAGGGCGCTTATGGTGTATGGACAGTCTCCACCGACTCCCGTGGCAGGAGCTGACGCGGCCCTCCCCCCTCTGTTGTAACGCCCGCGCTCGCAGCCATCAGGCCGATGGGACCCTGGCTTGTCCCTTGTTCGCCCGGTCCAAATTACTCATCAAGGCCGTAGAACCACCATGTGTGCTCATTTCAAACTGTCTCAACAGAGGGGTTCACCCCACAACCATGTGCTAATTTTGTGCTAAAAATCCTCACAAAGGACCGAATCAGATAGAAACAATGGAATCAGTAGAAATCCACCAAGCTCATGATTTTCAACGATAAACGGGGAAACCTTCGTAACATCGAGCGGTTCGAATCCTGGGCCATCTGCCACTCTTAATCAGCGGGCCGTAGGTTCAACCCCTACACGGCCCACCAAACCAAACTTCGTTCGTGCCATTCGTCTAAATATCAGGGCGAACGGATAAACCCCTCCAGTAGACTTGTCCTTTCATCAGATACCGCACTTCTTTCGTGACGCCGTATTCAATCACGTGGCGTTAACGAATTCCGATCCGCCCTTCGCGCACTGACAGTTCGGCATCGTTTTCGATTTCAATCGCCCGTCGAACTTTTCCGAGATCGAACCGCGCTATGCGACACATCCACTGCGCGGGTATATCTCACCTTACGGTACCCCCGTTGAATCGACTTCACGCTCATACGAAGTTCCGCTGCCAATTCCTCCACCGTAAGCAAATCCTTCTTCATGCCCAGTCCTTTCTGCCGGTGCGGCTCAGCACCGCGCTGACCATACCGGTGTGAGATGAATGTGGGAAGTACCCTGCTTAGGACAGTTAGGGACCAATAGGGACAACGGCCACGAAGCAAGCCGAAGGAATGTAACTGCGGTGTTCACGGATAGAAATTCTTAATGTTACGTAAGAAGGGCGAGCAGGGGTCTATCGGGTTGCGAGCGCGCAAAGTAGAAAAATTGCGCAAAAAAAGCGTGCTCTCCATTCCAATCCCGGCAGGATTGAACGCGAATGACAAGGACGAAGGGTTCCTTTTCCAAGGCAACTCCCGCCCAAGTTGAGGCGCTTTCTTAGAGGGGAAAGGGGATTCTACGGCGGGAATTGATCGTGAAATTCTAGCCTGGCATCAGGTTGCCCTAATCGGCTAGATCCGTCGAGCTTTATCCTCGTGAAAGGGTCGTAGGGCCAGTGCTATACTGAGCGCATGCAGACTGATTATCGAAAGTCGTTTCTTCTCGTGATCAGTTGGGGGCTGTTCTCCGTATGGCTCTTTTTCGGCAGTCTGGCGCTCGCCGAACAAATGAACCTCACCATGGAGACCAGTGCCCAGGATGAGCGCGCGCTCTCCCAACTAGCCGCTGGCCTCAAGACGGACGTGCTACATGGTGAAGACCGTTCTAATGGTTTTGTGAGCGCCGAAATCACTGCACCTCCTGCATTCGTCTCTCTCCATCAGGTAACCCCTGGTCTCGTGCTAGCGGTCCCGACCCTCCGCCTCCACCAACGCGTGTCCGTCTATCGCATTTGATCCCCCTGTCGTCGCATTCCTGATATTCCAGACGGCGAGCCGTACCGACTCCGTTCGGGATGTCACGTGTTGCTCTCTCGCGATCGAAAGGGGGTCCCATGCGGGTGCGTACTCTGACTTCACGGTGTCGTCTTCTCTCAGTTGCGACGTGTCTGCTTGCTGTCGCATTCACAGGCTGCGCCTGGTTCCGCGCGACACCTGAATCGGAAGTTCCCATGGTTGAGCGACCGTCTGTGGCGATCTTACCCTTCGGGATCGATGTCGAGATCACCACGTTGTCGGCTGTGAAAAGTGTGGATAGGACACTGTCGGACGAGGAGGAGTCTCGACAAGTGGCAGCAGTGCTCCAGGACATGCTGGCGGACGCGCGATGGCTCTTTCTCAGCAGACTCGCAACCGGCCAGAAATTCCTGTTCGTGCCACTGGAGCAGACTGATGCCGTCGCGGCGGAGTTACAGCTGAAACCCGGAGGCCTCCCGACCCCGGAGCAACTTGCCGAGCTCCGGAAACGATTAGGTGCGGATCTCGTGGTGGCTGGTACGATCTTGGACTATGGCAAAATCCGCTGGCAGTGGTTGGCGGCGGCCGCTTTCGCGGATGTCTCGGTGGAAACTATCGTGCTTGGACTCGCCACTGCTTGGAATCCCGTCCTTATCCTCACCAATGTAGGCGTCGAAGTCCTCACGAACTCCGCCATTTTCTTTGGCGGAGGCTATGTGTTCGGCGTCGCCTTTCGTCCCGTCCGTGTCGAGGCGAGAGCCTTCGAGACCCTACAGGGCTATCCCGTCTGGCAGTCAACGGACGAGGCGTTTTATGCCTGGCATGCCCTCAAGCAACTGCCTGAGTCAGAACGGGGCAAGAAGGAGTCGCAACTCCGCATCAACCTGGGACGGACGATGGAAGGGCTCGCTGATTCCCTGAACGCGGAAGGGTTTACCGTCTCACAGCTGGGGACCACGCAGCAGTAGCCCTTCCAGAAAACTGGACCATCCGATTCCCTCAAGAAGGAAAACCTTATTGTATTGCGAGTTCGGACGATAGGATTTTGAGGAGTGAAGCAATAAGTGTCGTGCCCCTCTTATTAAGGTTTGGACAAGGTAGCGTAGACAGATGGGTGCAGGAAACCCACTAACGTTATTCAAAACTCATCGTAAAAGAAGACAGTCGAGGCCCTCTCAACAGAGTCACGAACGAGTGCACCCGGCTGTCCCTTGAGAAGTGGGGGCTCAAAGAGGACTAAATTCTCTGCAGAATGAATGGTTGCCAATCCTCAACAAACTGTCCGGAAATTCAGTGAGGCAGTACACAGGCCGGATTGCAATCCCTCATTAGCGGTGAGGTCTCTTCAGCCTCGCAGCGACAATCGTCATCGTCACGATGGTTTGCAGACACCGTGTTTCTCTGTCCTGTTTAGATAGCTTGGTCAATACGGATCTGATCGCGACCAGCGGGGTCCTTCCATAGGAACCAGGCGAAGAGAACTGCCGCGAGCGTAGCCATAGCCGCACCAAATGCGAAGGGAGCCGCGGGCCCGATGGAATCCCACAGAAGTCCGGCGAGGAGGCTGGCGGGCAAGATCGCCAGCCCGACCACCATATGATAGAGGCCGAACCCGGTGGCCTTCTGTTCTGCTCGGATCAACGTCGCGAGATAGGCGCGCTGCACTCCGTCCGCCACCCCCATATAGAGACCGTAGCTGATGAAGAGTCCGGCGATCTGCCAGACGCTCGTCGCCAGGGCAAATCCTGCGTATACCATTGCAAACAATGCAAATCCGCACAGGATCATCTTCTTCGGCCCGAATCGATCAGCGAGCATCCCGGCGGGAACTGACAGCAGGGCGTACGTGGCGTTGAAGGCGAGGTACAGCCCGGAAATCCAGGCCGGACTCACTCCCACGTGCTCAGCCTTGAGGATCAGGAAGGCGTTACTGGAATTGCCTAAGGAGAACAAGCCGATGACTAGAAGGAATCCAGTCAGGCGCGCATCGAGACCACGAAGGGACCACAGCGGTTGTGTCCGCATCGATGGAACCGGGCCATCGGCTTTGATGAACCAGACAATCAATGCGACGGCCACCACGCCAGGCACGATGGACAGCCAGAAGACCAAGCGGTAATCCGCTACCCAGACAGACAGAATGACGAGGGCCAGGGCAGGTCCTACCACCGCTCCCGCCGTATCCAACGCTCGATGGAAGCCGAACGCCAGTCCCAGCCGCTCCGGCGGAGTGGAGGCCGCGATAATCGCATCGCGTGGGGCGGTCCTGATGCCCTTGCCGACGCGGTCCGTGATGCGGGCCGCCAGGACCGTTCCCCATCCGGGTGCCAGTGCGAGCAGCGGCCGCGAAGCGGTTGAGATCCCGTAGCCCAGCCCCATCAACAATTTGTTTTTGCCGAAGCGATCGGCCATCACGCCCGAAAACAGCTTGAGCAGGCTCGCAGCCGCTTCAGCGATCCCTTCGATCAGACCGACAATAGATTTGCTTGCACCTAAGGACGAGGTGAGAAATAGTGGGACGAGCGGATAGACCATCTCCGAACTGACGTCCATGAAGAAGCTCACCCATCCAGCGATCCAGACGTTGCGTGGAATATGCGTTCGTATCATTTTACAAATTTGACGAACCGGACCATCGCCAACGCCCTTTCCCCTGCGTATCGTCTCAAGTATTGACGCACCGGCAATTATTCAGAACTGTATTACGAAGTTAAACTGGACATGGCTGCCTAATTCCATTTTGGGATGACTGAGGATGCATGAAGACGGATGCGACAGGCCTGATCAGCATGGCAGCACGATACGGAATGTGCTGCCTTTGTCCGGAGCGCTTTCGACCTCAATGTGGCCTCGATGCGCTTTGATAAACGCCTGGGCCAGACTGAGACCCAGGCCATTTCCGCAGGTCGAGCGGCTCCGATCAGCACGATAGAATCGATCAAAGATATAGGGAAGGTCGTGTGCTTTGATCCCGATGCCAGTGTCCGCTACCGAAACCGTTATCCGAGACCGTTCGTTTTCAACTGAAACAAGCACCCGGCCGCCGGGTCTGGTGTATTTGAGTGCATTATCGACCAGATTCGCCAAGGCACGCTGCAATCTCCCCTTATCGCCGGTAAAAATCAGTGAGCCTGAAGGCGCATTCAGATGAAACGCAATGTCTCTATCCTCGGCGACCGGTCGGAAGAGTTCGACGGCATCCTGCACCATCCCCGTCAGATCGAAGTCGCTCCTGGTCAGCTGGGCGACGCCCGCATCCGCCTCCGCAATCTCAAGCAATGAATTAATAATGGCGACGAGCCGATCGCTTTCTTCCACGACGACACCCGCCATCTCCTGGTAGGCCTGCAGAGTTTTTTCTCCGAGGAGGGTCGTCTCCGCCATGCCACGAATCCGAGTAATCGGGCTTCTGAGATCATGCGCGATATCACTGGTGACCTGTTTGAGCTCTAAAATGAGTGACTGAATTCTATCCAGCATCACGTTAAAGGAGATCGCTAAATGATCGATTTCATCACCTCGATTACTGACCGTAACACGCCGCGCGAAGTCCCCTTGCCCAATACCTTTGGCTGTTTCGGTTACGTGCTCCAATCCCCCCAGTGCCCGCCGCGCCATAAACCATCCCAGCGACGCCGCCAAGAAAAGACCGGCCACGATCACGGCCGCGGAGATGTGGCGGAACTCTTCCAGTAAGCGCTCATCATCTCGGCGCAGGTATCCAACCTGAATGACATTGTGATCTTCTGCCATGGTGAGATAGACCATGCGCACGTGATGGGGCTGGCCCGGGACTCTCGCCGTCTCGAATGCCGGTTGATCCGGAACGAGGTGGGCGAGGAGGGACGGCGTGACGGAGACCCCGTTCCACGTCCGGAGGTCGGAGGCCTTCAGTTGGCGGCCCTCACGCGAGAGGAGACGAAAGAAGACCTGATCCGTTCCGGCCACTTCTGCTTCCCGGTCGAATTCTGCTTGAATGTTTTCCATGCCATACTTCCGGTAGAGATGTTTGAACTCCAGGGCATCCGAGAGCAAGAGTTCATCGACTCTCGTCTCCATTCGTTGTGACAGCATGAGATACACGACGAGGAGCATCGACAATAAGGAGAGCGCAAAGATAGCGGCATACCACAGTGTTAACCGGAAAGTGAGCGAGTGAGAGATCTTAGGCATCTTCGTCTCGTAGGACATAGCCGATCCCGCGCATCGTCCGAATGAGTTTGGGATCCGGTCCACGGTCGATCTTCTCACGCAAGCGGCAGATTCTCGTCTCAACAACATTTGTTTCTGGGTCAAAGTTATAATTCCAGACGTGCTCCATAATCATGGTCTTCGACACCACGCGCCCCTGATTGCGCATCAAATATTCCAGGAGAGCAAATTCTCGAGGTTGGAGATCAATCACTCGGTCCCCACGCAACACTTTACGGGTGCGGAGATCGACCGACAGGTTGCCCACCGTGAGTCGGGCCGGCTCTGAGATCCCTTGGGCCCGTCGGATGAGCGCCTGGAGTCGGGCCAGCAGTTCCGAAAACGCGAAGGGCTTCGTCAAATAATCGTCACCACCATCGGAGAGCCCTTGGACTCGATCCTCCACGGATCGCTTCGCGCTCAAGAGGAGGACGGGCAGGCGCACGTGCCTCTGGCGCAGTTCGCGCACGAGAGACAACCCGTCCAAGGACGGGAGCATGATGTCAATCACTGCGGCATCGTACGGTTCTGCTAAGGCTCTCTGTAGCGCGTCCTGGCCATCGCCTTCATGCTCCACGACAAAGCCGGCTTGTGTGAGCCCTTTACGAATAAAGGCGGCTGTGCGTACATCGTCGTCGACGACAAGGACTCTCATACGTCCCTTCCAGCAGAACGAGATGACCCATCCTGCCTCCTCGGATACGGCGCATTCTGCGTCGATTGTCGTGTCCACGCAAGAGATCAGTCCGAACATGACCAAACGGTAATGTTCGGGTCATGTCTCGGTTAACTGGGTGCGGTATCGTAACAGTACTATGCGAATGTCCCTCCTGCTTGTCCTTCTTGGCATGATACTCGGGATTCCCTTACCCGCGTGCACGCTCTATCAGCCAGTTCCGCTGTCCTCCGATGCGGCTGGAGCGACACCCAATATGACGCGGATCCGTATCGCCGCTCACGAGATTGCTCATCCCATTCTGAAGCCGCTCGACTTTGATGACCGGAACGGACTGTCACCCGACGAAGCCGCGGTGCTGGCGGTCCTCGCCAATCCGGGGTTGCGGGCCGTGCGCGATCAACGCGCGATTGCGGCAGGGCAAGTCCTCCAGGCCGGCATCTTGCCGAATCCGCGCCTCACCTACTTTCTCTCGATTCCCATGGGCGTGTTTCCGGCGGAGACCGTGACGGAATTCGGAGGCACCCTCATGTGGGACTTACAGACGCTCATCAATCGCGGCGCGCGGGTCGAAGCGGCCGAAGCGCGCGCCCAGGCGGTGGATCTGGATGTCGCGTGGCAGGAATGGCAAGTGGCCCAAGCGGCAAAATTAGCAACCTATCGACTGGTGACGCTGCGGCATCAAGCGCAGCTGGCGATTGAGCTCTCGGATTTCCTGACGGACAACGTCACGCAAATGCGGCAGGCGCTGCAACGCGGCATTCTCACGGGTTTGGAGCTATCTGCGGCCGAGACGGCCCATATCAATGCGCGCACGAATCGGCTCGAACTGGAGAAGCAGGTGAGCCAGCAACAGGTCACGTTCAATCGACTCGTCGGCCTGCCTCCAGACAGTGCCCTCCCGCTCGAGCGCTCGATTGCGCTTCCGGCTCGGCTGGTTCCGCCCACCTTGGAGTGGTTTCTGAATGGCTTGGAAGACCGGCGTCTCGACTTGGTGGCCCTCCGCCAAGGCTATGCCAGCCAGGAAGCCACTGTGCGTGCAGCAATTCTCAGCCAGTTCTCCAATATCGCGATTGGCTTCTATGATGTGCGCGATCTGGGGAATTTTTACCGGCCGGGGCCTCAAATTTCAGCCGATCTTCCGATCTTCAACCGCAATCAGGGGAACATTGCCATCGAGCGGGCGACGCGGCAAAAACTCTTGGACGAGTACACAAACCGCGTCTTTCAAACACGCAATGACATCGCCAGACTGCTCGTCACAATCTCCTGGCTCAATGATCAGGTGGCGACGGCGCAAGCCGGCAAACCGATCCTCCAAAAGTTGGTCGTGACGCTGCGAGAGGCCCTCCGTCAAGGGCAAGCCACGGTCGTGCTCTATTACACGGCCCTTATCAACCTAACGGCCCAGCAAATCCAAATTCTCACGTTCCAACAGCTGCTCATTGACATGCTCGTCACCTTAGAGTTGGAGACGGGCTACTATCGGATTCAGGACATCGGGCTCCCGCCATCGCCAGTGTCCATGCAGGAGAAGAACATCCCATGACACCGCGTCGGTGGAAATACACGGTGGTGATTGCGATGGCGGCCGTGCTGATTGGCGTTGGGCTCAGCTATGGGCCGGCAATTGTTACCACCTTCCAACACCATGGTGACACGGCGGCCCAGGAGGGCTCGACGGCTGAGTCCCCTGAGCCTCGTGCCAAGGTGACCGTCATGGATCTCCGCCGCCGCGTGATCGAAGAGACCCTGACCGTGTACGGGTCCACCTTACCCGCACCCGATGAGTCACAGACGTTCAGCGTCCCCTATGAATGCCAGGTCCGGCGAGTCTTGGTGACGACCGGCCGCGTGGTGGAACTCGGCACGCCCCTCGTGGAAGTCGAACCCAGCCACGAAACGAAGCTGCTCCTGGATGGCGCTCGGGAGGAACAGCAGACCGCGAAGGACCAATTCACGCTGATGCAGCAACGTCTGAAGATGAATCTGGCCACGCGGCAGGATCTCCTGCAAGCCGAGCAGCACCTGCACGCGGCAACGCTCCGGGCGAACAGCTTGGAGAAGCGGGGAGCGGGGCGCGCGCAAATCCTTCGGGCGGCGACCGGAGGAGTCATCAGTTTGGTGCACGTCCGCCAAGGACAAATTGTTCCTCCGGGAGGTTCATTGGTGGAGATGATCGATGACCAACATATCCTGGTCCGGTTTGGCGTGGAGGAAGAGGACCGGCGATTGTTTCAGAAGGGGCAGCGCGTTCGGCTGTTTCCGGTCCATGGGACCGGCAGTGAGCCTATGGAGGGCGAAATTCGCGTGGTGACGCAACAGGTCAATCTCGCCACCCGGTTAGTGGAGGTCCTGGCGGCGCCAGGGCCACAAGATCGACTGCTCTTAAATGAATACGTGCGCGGCGAGATCATCATCGCCTCCCAGGAAGGTCTCGTGGTGCCACGAAGTGCCGTCCTTCAACAGGAGGGACAGTTGGTGTTGTATCGCGTGGAGGACGGACATGCCACACGTCATGTCTTCCAGGCGGGGCTGGAGAATCGAGAGCTGGTAGAAATTCGTGATAGTGACCTGCACGAGGGACAGCAGATCGTCATCGTGGGACAGAATCAATTGCAAGATGGCATGGCGGTTGACGTGGACGTGTCCCGATGAACCTGGCGCGTTGGATCCAGGCTCACCGTCGGTCCATCCTCTTTCTCGTGCTGGCCTTCGGGCTCGCGGGCCTCGCCTCCAGTCTCAACCTGCCGGTCAGCCTCTTTCCGCATGTGACGTTTCCCCGAATCCAAGTCGGGATTGAAGCCGGTAATCGGCCTGTGGACCGTATGGCCATTGAGGTGACGCGCCTCGTCGAAGAGGCCGTTCGGGCCGTGCCAGGTGTGCGCCATGTCCGTTCGACCACCAGCCGTGGCAGCGCCGAGATCTCAATCACCTTCGGCTGGGGTGAGGACATGGTCTCGGCGATGTTGCAGATTGAATCAGGAATCAATCAAGTCCGGGGATCGCTCCCGCCGAACACGGTGATTGACGTTCGGAGAATGGATCCCACCGTGTTTCCGATTCTGGGCTATAGCCTGATTTCCGATCACCATTCCTTGACCGAGCTCCATGACCTGGCCTTATACCAGGTGCGGCCGGTGCTCTCCACGATTGCCGGGGTGGCGCGCATCGGCGTGCTCGGGGGCGCGGCTGCGGAGTATCAGGTGATGGTCGACCCGGTCAAGTTGGACTCGTTTGGATTAACGCTCAATGATCTCGCGATGACCCTGTCCGCGACCAATGTGGTGACGGCCGTGGGGCGACTGGAAGACCATTTCAAGCTCTATCTGGTGACGCTCAACACCCAATTCCACGATCTGGCCCAACTCGAGCAGACGATCGTCCGGTCTGGGCCAGATGGCATGATCCTCCTCGAGGATATTGCCACCATCACACTCGGCACGGTGCCGCAATGGACGCGTGTCACGGCGGATGGCCAGGATGCCGTCTTATTTCAGGTCTACCAGCAGCCCGGTGGGAACACGGTCACGATCGCGGGTGACGTGGCACGCGCATTAGCCGATCTTCAGAAGCAGCTCCCCACCGGGGTACGGGTCGTCAATTGGTACGACCAGAGTCAATTGATTCTGGCCTCCGCCTCCAGTGTGCGAGATGCGGTTATTATGGGCATCATCTTGGCGTCATTGGTCATTCTGTTATTCCTCAGAAATGTGAAAGTCACGCTCATTGCCGCCGTCACAGTCCCAACTGTGTTGGCGGTCACAATTCTCCTGCTCTTTGTACTCAATATGAGCTTCAACATCATGACACTGGGCGGCATGGCCGCCGCCGTCGGTCTCGTCATCGATGATGCCATTGTGATGATTGAACATGTGATCCGCCGGCTGCAGGGCGGGATCGGACCGTGGCGGGATCGCGTGCTCACGGCTGTGCAAGAATTCACGCGGCCGCTCGTCGGCTCCTCCGCCACCACGATCATTATCTTTGTCCCGCTGGCCTTTTTATCGGGCGTCACCGGGGCCTTTTTCAAAGCCTTGTCGCTCACGATGGCGGCCAGTCTCGTGATTTCTTTTCTTATCGCCTGGCTTGCCGTCCCGCTCCTCGCCTTACACGTCTTACGGGAGCACGATGCTAAGCCGCACACGGGCGGGACATGGACCACGCGCGTGCACACCGGGTACACCTCGTTGATGACGCGCGTGCTCCGCGCCCCCTGGCTCATCGCTGTTGTGCTGGTCCCGTTCTTGGCCTTCGGATGGATAGGGTATCGCCAGATCGGATCGGGGTTTATGCCTGTCATGGATGAGGGCGGTTTTGTCCTGGACTATTTGGCACCACCCGGAACGTCGATTAGCGAGACGGATCGCCTCGTGCGTCAAGTCGAGGGGATTCTCCGCGCCACGCCCGAGGTGCAGACGTATTCCCGCCGGACCGGTCTCCGGTTAAGCGGGGGACTGACGGAGGCGAACAATGGCGATCTATTCGTGCGTCTTACCCCGCTGCCTCGACGGCCCATTCATGACATCATGGACGAGGTCCGGCAGCGGATCGAGCATCAGATCCCGGGCCTCCAGATCGAAATGGCGCAGCTCATGGAAGATCTCATTGGGGATCTCACCGCCGTCCCTGAACCCATCGAGGTGAAATTGTTTTCGGATGACGGCCCCCTCCTCAGCAAAGTGGCCGGTGAGGTGGCAGACACGATTGCCACCGTCCACGGGATTGTGGAGGTCAAGAACGGCCTGGTGGTTGCCGGTGACGCGTTGGAGATTCGTGTGGACCGAGCGAAAGCGGCCTTGGAGGGACTCTCGCCGGACGCGGTAACGCTCCTGCTGACGGATTATGTGACGGGCGCCGTCACGACACATGTGCAAGAGGGGGTGAAAATGACGGGGGTTCGTGTCTGGGTCCCCGAAGGGACTCGCGCCACTGCGCGTGACCTCGGGATGTTACGGCTCCGGGCGCCAGACGGGCATCTCTTTCCCCTGAAGCGGGTGGCAACCACGGAGGTGATGACCGGCCAACCGCAGACGACGCGGGAAGATCTGAAGACCATGGTCCCGGTCACGGCCCGCATTAGCGGTCGAGATTTGGGCAGCACGATTCGGGAGATGACTGAACGGTTGGACCGGCCGGGCTTTCTGCCGAAGGGCGTGTACTACCATCTCGGTGGCCTCTATCAGGAACAACAGTCGGCCTTTCGCGGATTGTTGGCGGTGTTCCTCTCGGCGGCTGTGCTCGTCTTTACGGTGCTTCTGTTCTTGTATGAGAGTCTCCGAGTCGCCGCCGTCATGCTCCTCACGACGCTCTTCACCATTCCAGCGGTCTTTCTCGGCCTCTGGTGGACCGGCACGGAACTCAATGTCACCTCGCTGATGGGCCTCACCATGGTGCTCGGGATCGTCACTGAAGTGGGCATTTTTTATTACAGCGAGTATCAGGACCTCCGTGACGTGATGGACCGAAAACAGCGGCTTATCCAAGCCGGATTGAACCGACTCCGTCCCATTACGATGACGACATTGGCCGCCATTCTTGCCCTGCTGCCCTTAGCCTTGGCCATTGGCGAGGGATCGGCCATGCAGAAGCCGCTCGCGATTGCCATCATCTCAGGCCTCCTGGTTCAAGTGCCGCTGGTCGTGATCGTCCTCCCCACACTATTGATTTTGCTTAAGCCAGACGGTCATAAGGCGATGGATGGTTCGTCATCGGCTATCAATCGATAACCGGGTGAGTGCCGGTCATGAAACTTTTGAACAACGAGAATCTTCAGACAGTGCCGAGAAAGCAAAAGGGGAGCAACGTCAATACATTATCAGTCGAGGAGGTTTTAGTATGGTCACAGGGGCAAAGTTTCTCGAGCTTGCCACACTTTCTGTGGGCATCATCTATGCCGGTATGGCTATCGTTGCTGGAGCTCCATCCTCTTCCGATGCATCGGGCACGGCTACGCCTCCTCAGGGCATGGCCCAAATCCAACAGATGCCGACCCAGGCGGCCATCGAAACGACTACCCTCCTGGTCAGTGGCGCAGAGATCTTCGAAAACCTGACTGAAACCTCATCGGTGATGGATGCCGCGGCATTCAAGGCCTCCTTGGCCGAGTTCGAGATGCTGTATCCCGAGATTGCAGCACGTTTGTCTGCCGACCACAAGAAGCGTGTGGACAGCCTGGTCACTGGTATTCGCAACGCCTGGCGGCAAGGAGATCGCGGTGCGATGGCGATCCGGTCCATTGAAGTTTACCGATTGTTCCAGGAGTCGATCGATCATCGCAATCGACCGGTACCCGTCGAGGTTCCCCTGCTCGATTACGCCGGCTTCAAGCTCAAGGCGCTGCTGCTTGCAACTCACCCGGATTGGAAACAGATCGCCCATACTACACAAGAGGCTTTGACATGGTGGGATGCCATTGAATCCCAGATCACCGACAAGGTACTTCGGGAGGCCATGGCTCAGACGATCGCTGGCATCAAGAATGCCAGCGCCAGGAAAGATTCCAAACTCCTCAGGTTTGCAGTGGAGCTGGATCTCATCCTGGTGGACGGATTGGAGATGTTCTTCAGCTCTCATCAGCCAGCCCGTTAACACTATTTGCCACACCTATCTGATCCGGTATCTCTCCTCGCAGATTCACATACTCTTGAACTGATAGGTCGTGATGTATATAGGGGATCAGTCCTGCTTTGCCAATTGTCGAGATCGGTACATCCGATCCGGCGCGACCATGTGAACATTGCCCTGATCGTGGACATACTTCAGTTACGAGCCCACGCGAAGCCTGGTCCCACCAAGAGCAGGATCAACCCAGCGACGATATGTGTCGAGGTGCTTCCTCATGCCAGCGCCTCATGTTTTCTGGCCATCAAGAACAACGGAATGGCCAGCAGTTGTGTCCCGATCGAGAACGCTATCAACAGAGGGATCGAGACATCCTAGAACCACCCCATCGCGGCACTGCCCAAGAACTAGCACACTCCGAATCCTCCCGTCGAGAAGACACCATACGCGGATCCACGTTTGTCGGGAGAAACCATCTCGGCGACGCCGGCTCGCATGATAGATTCCTGGGCGCCCATCCCGATACCCCAGAGCGCCAGATACGGGCCGGTAATGCTGCGAGCCGCTTCGTAGGTCATGTCGGCGAACAGGCTGACCACGCCCAGCAGCACGACAAACTTTAGGGCGGTTCTTGAGGATGTTCCGTGTTTAGCGGTCACCCTCGCGATGCCCCTTGCGGTCGTACGAGTAAATTATCCGGAAAGGTTGGCGCTTATGTTCTGCCCATGCGCTGTAGCGTGAGAATAAGACCTGCTCTCGCGGTACCTAACGGGGTACCAACAGATTCTCAAACTCAGCAGAATTTTATTTGCCCCTTGGTCCGGCTAAGAGAGAGGCGTTCGATTGACATTCAGACGGCCTTTTCGAAATTTATTTGTGGCGCTCGCGCGAGACATCCGACAGATGACTTCGTCTGAGTGCTCCACCTGAATCCACGAGTGAACCAGACACTGCACGTATCGACGAATCCAGACAACCCTTTCGGCTATTATGGATTTCAGAGATTGGATGGTTCAGTTCGCATTGCGGACGCCTTCCTTAATCTTCCCTCTGAACGAACTCAGACAGACCACTTGTACTGTCGGGAGTCCAGCGCTCACTCTGCTTCCTTGGCACGCGAAGTCTCATCCCTATCATCCTGACGGACTAATACTACGTCACCCTTGTCGTCCACGCCGTAGACGCGCAGCGCCCCTGTAGAAATACTGAGAGCCACGATTTGTTGGGGTGACAGATGCTCAAGATGCATGACCAACGCTCGGAGACTATTACCATGCGCAACAATGAGCACGGTGTCCCCATTGTCCAACGCAGGTTTGATCCGTTCCTGATAGTACGGCAGGACGCGAGCGGCGGTATCGTGCAGGCTTTCCCCTCCTGGCGGTCGCACCTCATAGCTTCGCCGCCATATCTCTACCTGTTCCGCACCGTACTTCTCCACCGACTCCTCTTGATTCAGCCCTTGCAGATAGCCATACCTCCGTTCGTTCAGTGCCTGATGCTCCTCGATCGGAATCTGCCCTTGGCCGATGGCCGCCAACACAATTCTCAGCGTGTCAGTCGCCCGGACCAGCCTGGAGGTAAAGGCCCGATCCAATCGGTACCCGCTGAGCTGCTCAGCTGCGATCATCGCCTCATCGCGGCCCTGATCCGACAGCGGCACATCAATCCAGCCGGTGAAGCGATTTTCGAGATTCCATTGGGACTCGCCATGGCGAAGCAGTACGAGGTGTCCCATTGTGCAGCTCCTACTCCTAATAGCTCGATATCGCCCCAAAGACATATTGTTCAATCACGTGGGCGTTCGAGGCATCCGCGAGACAGCTTGGCTGAGACCGGTGCTGGAGCATCTCCTTTTTGACTGAGTGACGCTCGGGAAGTGAACAATCACACATGATCTGACGTTGGACCCTGTGCCACTACGTTACTTCACGACTACGACCGAACAAGGAGCGAGCCGGGTCACGTTTTGCGAGGTCCCGCCCCAGAGGTAATCGAAGATACGGGAGTGGCCCATGAATCCGACCACCAGTACGTCGAAGCCCCGGTCTTTTACAAACTGCGCGATGGTTTCCACCACGTGTCCCGGCACCACATGTGAGATGAGCCGAACGCCCTGCGCCTCCGCCACCAGCTCGGCCTCTCTCGTGACACCCCGAAAGTAGTCGGTCGCCTCCTGGTTCGCTTCAATGACCTCCCCGATCGTGGCCGCGTAATGCGGCAGATGTTCTTCAATACAGATTTCATGCAGCTCTGCGTCATAGTGGGTGGCGAGATCGATCGCCACCTGAAGCGCTTTCCTGGCTCCCTCCGAGCCGTCATTGCCGACCAAGATTTTTCGAAACATGGCGTACTCCTTTGTCACTTGCGCACGAAAGGGATCGCGTGGCTCGCTGGCCTCGTTGCGACACGACCGGTGGCACGCTGGTCCAAGGGCTCGTCAACTGGCGCGCCGCCCGGATCGCACCAGCGCTCGGCGATGATTGTCGGGACGACTGCACTCAGGATCACGACGGTCACGAGGATCGTGTATTGGTCCTGGCTAATGAGTGCATGGCTGAGCCCATAGAGGGCGGAAATGGTGCCGAACGTCAGCCCCGTGGACATCAACAGTGTCGTGTACATCGCGTTTCGTTGGCCGAATCCAAACGTGATCGCAAAGGGCCAGACGCCCAGAAACTTGGCCGCGAGCTTGACGGCCAAAAACATCCCGATCAGCACGGCGCTCGCCAGCATCGCGTTCAGGCTCACCAGCGAGCCGGCTTTCAGAAAATAAAAGGGCGTCAGGACCGAGAACGCGATCACGCGCATTCGTTGAGCCAGGGTTCGATTGGCGAGAAATACCGGTGCCAGCACCATGCCGACCAGATAGGCCGGCAACACCGCTTCGCTCTGGGCGGCGGTGGCCAACGCGCCAAGCGCGAAGAGAATGACAAGAATGAATTTGGTTTCGGGCTCGCTGATTCGCGGACCGACAGTGGCAAAGAACCAGGCCGTGAGCGGCCGGAGCTTCCAGAGCGTTACGACCATCGCGAGTCCAAAGGCCAGCAGCCACCAGTCGTAGCGAGCGAATAGCAGCCCCAGGGCGAGGACCGTGCCCAGGTCCGTGATAAAGCAGGCCGCCAGGATGATCTTCCCGAGTTCCGTCTGGTTGTAGCCACGTTCAAGCATCACGGCGTAAACAACCGCGACGGACGTGGTCGACAGTGCAATGCCCGCGATTTCAGAGGCCGGAAGCGACCAACCCGCCACATAGTAGGCGTAGGCCATGGCCCCCAGGAAGGGCGCAAGAAAGGAGAGGGACCCGATGATGAGCGTCTCTTTCCATTTGAGGCGAAGTACCCCAAGATCGATTTCAGCCCCGGCCAGAAAGGTGAGCAACACGCTGCCGGCCGAGGCGAGAAAATTGATCCAGACCGTCGCCTGCATATCCAAGACATTCCCACCGGCCACGCCCAGACATATCTCGATCAGCGCGACCGAGAGACCCAATCGAATCGAGATCAAGCTCGCAAGCAGTGCCATCCCGATCCACAGGGCCGCTACGGTCCACATCTGTTCCATGCTGACCTCGTTCGTAAACGGTTACTCAAGGATGATTCGCCGATCGACGGAGGGCATAAATATCGGATCCGTCCACAGGCCGCCAGGACGTCAGATGTCGTCAGGTCGAGGACTCTGAAAAGCTGCTGATCTATGGCGATGAAAAGGATCGGAAGCCAGGAGTTCTATTCGTTGTTCCTCCTCAATTCTCGCTAGCCGCTGAACATACGCATTCAACGCCATGAGTCCTAGGACAACGGCCAGCCCCAGAATGGTCCACACTACATCTCCCAATACCCAATCAGTATCCTTCATCAGAGCAGCTCCTTGTTGAGTGAGTTTGAAAATGAGGATAGCAATGTCTGGATGAAGTCCACCTCCTCAGAAGAAAACCAAGGGATGTCCGGCGAGCTGGCGGGGCGAAGCTACGTCGAGCTCCGCTAGCTGCCAGGACATCGGTCGCCGTCAGATTCGACGACGCTGAGAAGCTACTTGCCCATCCCCTCCGTCTTCATGTCTTTGCTATCCTCCTTCATCATTCCGTCCAGCATGACCGTTTGGCCTTCTTGCAATTGCATGACATTCCCATCTTTCATCTTCATCTTTCCGCTCATCATGATCTTCGTGCCATTCGACAAGGTCATCTCACGATCCATCCGGGACACCTCCTTCCCATCATGCATCCTCATCAGTTTGCCCTCCTTCATCATGATGCCGTCCTTCTCGGCGGCCACAACGGAGGAGGCAAGGAATAAGACAAACAAGAAGAGTCCGACTAGGATTGTGATGGTTTTATAGTTCATCATGGCGTAACTCCTCTCCCTTCAATATGAATGAATGACGCGTTGAACTGACCCGGCCCACGTGGCAACTGGAACGGCCCGGAGGGGAGTGCTCGGGAGAGTCAAGACCCTGGTCCATCTATCCCCGGTGCAGGCCTATGGATGCGACGTTCTATTCTGCTAGGTCAACTAGGCCTATTCTCCCATCATATCCTTGCGGACCAGTTGCTCTGCTTGAAGCCAATCTTCCACGTCGCGCTCCGCCTGTCGGCCCCGTTTTTCATAGAGTTCATAGGCTTTCTTTGCGATCCGTTCCCTCATTTCATCCGAATACTTCTGCATAGACTCAGGTTCATGCAACAGGACTGGCTGTTTCATGGGCGAGACGTTCGGGCTTCGAGCTTTCATTTGTCTTCCTCCTTTGACTAATGGCTTCTTATCTCACTGACATGCGGCAAGCCGACGCGTCTCTGCAGGAGATTGATGAATTCGATGTCGCCATGAAAGAACGTCACATGGCGCAACAGCTCGCGGATCGGGCTGACGACATTGGTGATATCGAGGTCTCTCGCCTCGACTTCGTGCCGCATCGGGGTGAAGGGGAAAATGTTGTCGCAGTTGACGAGGGTGACGTCCAAGTCATCTCCCAGCGCAAGCGCTTCTTCGAATTCCCGCGCGGCATACGTGCCGCCGAACCCACCACCCAGCAGCAGCATGCGCGACCTCACGTTTGACATTGCAGCCCTTTCTGAATGCCTCTCCCCCTCGTTGTGTCACAGACGGCCGCAGGATGCCCGGCGGGACGCCGCCTCGCCGAACTCCACGAGCTGGCAAGACATCAGGCGTCGTCAGATTCGACGACGCTGAGCAGCTACTTGCCCATCCCTTCCATCTCGTTCACCCCAGCGTGCGCATTTGTGTGCTCCTGTTTGACTTGCTCGTATCCATACCCAGCCTGCCCACCGATTCGTTCACCAGCGTGTGGCGTCGCCGTTATCTGCTCGCGTTTGACTGCCTCGTATGCCCTCCCAGCTTGCCCACCGACCCGTTCACCAACGTAGGGCGCCGCTATGTGTGCCTGTTTGAGTGACTCGTATCCTCGCCCAGCTTGCCCGCCTATCCGTTCACCTGAATGATGGCCAGCTTTCGTGACGTCTTCCGCTGATTCCGCAGGACCTGACAGACCAAGGCACAACACGACACCACAACACATCACCCCGATGATTTTTGGAATCGCGACCATGTTGGCCTCCTCGGTTTGAGGTTAAGAACACCTGCCCACAACGTGACATCCCCCAGAGGGTTGTCGGCGACGCCAGGTCCTTGCCGAAGCCGCGAACATGAGCCTGACGTGGTGACACAACCCAAATGGAGGGCGCACACCTCAGTGGTAAATGAGACTGAAATAAAAGAGGTAGGAGGGGTGAGAAACTTTGCTGCGGACTCCATAAAAAAACTCCTACCCAGATTGTTTCAGGTAGGAGTTATCAGTCCCACGCTCTCGCGGGACGGTTCTTGGTGAACTCCATCACCAATCACTTCTATGTTATCTTAACTCTATAGGCAGTGATCAGGAAAGTCAAGAGCCTGTTTTTCCGCCTCCGGCGTAGACCAACGGAGGCGACGTTCGATTGCCAAGTGAGCGATGCCGGGTGTCGAGACGAACATTTGGTTAGCTCACGTTGACACAATAATGACCGACTTCGGTGTGCTCTTCGATCAATCCCCGAGTGTATTGTACGATCCATACCGTACTTAGCGGCTGACCGGATCAACGATGAAACAGGCAGTTGAGACGCTATGCAATCGTGAAGCCGAACGCCGACGGTCATCGATGCAGGGCGGGATTTACGGTGGGACATCGTTCACGGGAGATAGTAGCGAATCGATGTCATGATGGTATGTTGTTCCCCCCATGGCTGGATATCGTGTAATCCCGACCACACGGTGCGGTGCGTGTACGCATAGGAGAGTCCGAGCGCGACGATCCCAATATCTGAGTTGATCACTCGATACCAGAACCCAGGTTGGGCCTGGCTGACCGTCGCATTGGCGGCCTGGCAAGGCTGAGTTCCCGGATCTTCTACGCTACAACCGCTGAGGTCGGACAAGTGAGAACCGTATCCAACAGGTGTACCAGCATAGGCTGTTCTCGCATAGTGCTCCACCCCGTAATACGCATAGACATCCCAATCATCTTCTGGATGCCACTCGAGTCCGCCCATGAGATGGAACGCTGCGATCGGTACAATCTTCCCTGACGGGCTCGCGACGACATCGGCCCCAATCGTGGAGGCGTAGCGACCAATCCCTTGTCCTACCAGACCTTCAGCGATCAGATTGAGCTTTTGTGTCAGAGGAAGCACCGCAGCCAGTCCTACTCCACCCCCCACGGCGACATGGTTGTGGGAGCCGAGTCGGTCCTGAAAAAATCTGCCAATACCTTTTATCTCCCAGTGCCCATAGCCGGGTTCCCATACCAGTTTTCCTAGAATGTCCGGTGCGATATCGGTCGAAATGCCATTTGCTCCAGGCGTGAGACTGGTGGTGAAAAAATTAGAAGGATTTTGGGCATTGGGAGACGTATTGAAACCCTGTACACCGGTCGGTTGGACGACACCGTTCACACTGGTTTCTGGATTTTCAATCGCCACTGCCATGAGGAGATTGGGTCCGAAGGCTTTGGTGACACGCAATCCCCATTGCCTCGCCCAGTTGTTCCCCACCACTGTTTGCAGGTCGGTGTTAAGAGGAATGAACTCGTGTCTCGGTTTGAGCCCGATGCGATGAGTGGTGAGAAGAGACCAGCTTTGGCCGATTAATAGGGAGATGCCATTGGGAAGATCGACATTACTCCAAAGTTGCCGCAACCTCGGATTCCAGCTATTCGTCTCCAACTCGTTCCCGGAGGTGGAGCTGCCGAGAAAGTCGACTTCGACATAGCCGGCGATGGCAGTGTTCCGATATTCCCCTTCGCCTAAAAGGCCCAAACGGGAACCACGAGCCGTGCCGCGAAATTCCCGAAGATGACTGTTGGCTGTGCCTTGGAGTGGGATGTTGCCAAACGTACTTTGAACGTCGGCATTCTCATTGGCAGAACGGAAAATTGCTGTTCCGTCGACAAAACCACCGGGCGAGAAGCGGATGCCTTTGTACTGAAACTTTTGGTATCCTCGCCCAGCAATCAGCTCCTCAGTTGCTGACTCCCGTCCCGTAGATTGCTGACCGTCCCCCGCTGTGGCATTCGCTTCCGAGACTTCTGGACTACGTTGATCCAGGACCACGGTATCAGCAGATACATCCGCGATCGAATACCCCTGCAGGAACAACAGAGCGAGGAGCACTAGCCTGGCGAAGCACAATCGATCACGGCCCACATCCGACAACATCGAACTTTGCCTGATCCGTTTAGAAGCGAAAAACCGAGACTGAAATAAAAGAGGTAGGAGAGGTGAGGAACTCTGCGGCAAGCCCATAAAAAAACTCCTACCAGATTGTTTCAGGTAGGAGTTATCAGTCCCGCGCTCACGCTGGACGGTTCTTGGTGAACTCCATCACCAATCACGTATGTTGTATGAAATAACTTTACTGCCGATGATCTGGGGAGTCAAGACCCTGGTTCGCCCACCTCTGGCGTAGGCCGGTGAAGGCAATGTTCGATTCTGCCAGGTCAGCGATTCCGGGATTTCCGTATGAATGTGAGAGTTGCGCTTAACCCTCGGTGCGGAGACGAAAGATTCCCTCAGCTCGCTTTTACATGTGCCCGTTCCAGATTGTCTCACTGGAGGGGTTCACCCCAACTTGCTGTGCTAATGAAATGGACCCAGCCTTCTTCCCACATATGCTTCACACGAGGCACAATGGGTGGTGTTGCGCGCGCAACGCACACTCATTGTCAGAACGAAGGGAGGGGCTTTCATGCACATCACGACGTTGGGAATCGATGTGGCGAAGTCTGTGTTTCAGTTGCACGGGGTGGATGCGCGAGGGCGCGCGGTGCTCAGCCGACGCGTGAAGCGTCAGCAGTTATTGGATACGGTGGCGAACCTGCCGGCCTGTGTGATCGGGATGGAGGCGTGCGGGAGTGCGCAGCACTGGGGTCGAGCGTTTGAACAGCTCGGGCATACGGTCAAGCTGATGCACCCGAAGTATGTCAAGCCGTACGTCAAGACCAACAAGAATGATGGGCGCGATGCGGAAGCGATCTGCGAAGCGGTGGGCCGACCCACCATGCGCTGTGTGTCGATCAAGACGGTCGAACAAGCCGATATGCAGGCCTTGCATCGCACGCGATCGCTCTTCATGAAACACCGCACCGCCGTCATCAATCAGATTCGGGGCTTGCTGGCCGAGTAGGGGTTGGTCATAGCACAATCCCCGGAGAAGGTCCGGCCCGCCGTCGTTCGTTTTTTGGATGACGCGGCGTCGGGATTGACCGCATTTGCCCGCGACACCTTTGCCGAGTTGTCTGAGCAACTGACGGAGCTCGACGCGCGTATCGAGCGGGTAACGCACCGAATCGCGCGCGTGTATCGGACGCATCCAGTCTGCCAGAAACTGGCGGCGGTGCCGGGGATTGGTCCGTTGACGGCCACCGCGCTGCTGGCGATCGTCGGTCGTCCCCAGGCGTTTCGCAACGGACGACACCTGGCGGCCTGGTTGGGCCTGGTGCCTCGGCAATATTCCAGTGGGGGCAAGGAGCGGTGAGGCGGGATTTCGAAACGCGGCAGTCGGTATGTGCGGACGCTGCTGATTCATGGGGCGCGCGCCGTCGTGCAGCGGGCCGCGCGGCGGACCGATACGCAGGGACGGTGGCTGTGCGCGCTCACACACCGCAACGGTACCAATGTGGCCGCGGTCGCCTTAGCCAACAAAAATGCCCGAGTGATCTGGGCTTTGTTGGCCCATGATGAGGCGTATCGACCACCCACCTCGGCGCCGGCAGTGTCGTAAGGGTCTTTGCGAGAGAACAGCGAACCGCATCACACCAGGAGGATTCACACCAAGGAGTGCAGCGCGGACATCCGTGATGACACCAGAGGGACACCCAGCGCGTTCAGACCCTGGACAAATTGTCGGCCCCAACGAGGCCGTTATGCTAATGAGGAGCACGCGCGCGTATTTCATCAAGGCCCGGACATGTGTGTTGTCCACCGAGAGGCCGGATATATAAACGCAGCCCTGTGTTTACCTGGTGCATCGCGTGACACGCCGTCGTTGCCGCGAAGGCTGGGTCCATATATAAATTTGTGCTAGAAATCCTCAAAAGCGACCAAATCAGGTAGAAGCAATGGAATCAGTAGAAAACCAGCAAGCTCATGATTTTCAACAATAAACGGGGAAACCTTCGTAACATCGAGCCGTTCGAATCATTGGCCTTCTGCCACTCTTCATCAGCGGGCCGTAGGTTCGACTCCTACACGGCCCACCCAAAAGTTCTCAACGACTTCCGAATCCATCCTTACTGATGTGTTCAATGGAATGATTTAAGAATGTGTCATCTATTAAACTAGGTCCACGCAGAAGTTAATGTTGAGCGTGGTCGGTGATTGCAGGCCCCTGATCTAACCGTTCTTGATCCGAGAACCCTTTGGGGAAATTGGCGGAAAAATGGTCGTGGTTCAAACACGGGTTCAAGCCTCGGCTCCTTTCTATTGAACATGAATTGTCTGACTCCAACGCCCAGATTTGTCGGTACCGGGGACCTACGGTTAAGGAAACCGTTTTTGCTACCCTCATTCAGCCTACTCAGACTCACTTGTAGGGTGTGCATGGGATGACTCCTGTCGTGATATGTAGTACCGGTGCGATGTGCTTACACTGCAGATGATGTCAAGGAATAGGTACCCATTCCGCCCGCCTGTGATACCCTAGAACGAGTCGAAAGGGACAGCGCCAGCAGACAAGGGCGGGTCATGGATATTTCGGAACATTCCCCGCGATCTGATGAAAAAGGTAACGATGGCCGCCGCGGTTGAGGGAAAGTCGATTACGGCGCTATTGATTGAAGCATAAGAGACTCGTTTGCAGGAGTTGGAGAATAAGCGCCTGCTGTCGAAAGGGAAGAATTAAGCCAATGGGAAAGACTCTTGAGTATCAGGGGTACACAATTCAGTCCGCTCCAGATCACCTGGCAGACGGTGAGAAATGGCGGCTGCGCATCTTCATCTCAGTGGACGATCACCAAGGCGTCAAAGCTCGTGAATTCTCAGCGGATGTCGTGTATGCGACCGAGCAGGAGGCCGATATCCATGGGGTTGCCTTTGGCCAACGCCTCATTGATGGGAAGGTAGAAGGTCAGTCGGTCATGGATATGAAGACGGTGGATCGCCGAGCGACGCCGCGCCTTCGTGTTCAATTCCGAACCACGTTTTCGAGTGCCACGAAGCGGGAAGGGACGGGCGTCATGCTGGATCTGTCTTCGGGCGGATGTCGCATCGAGAGTCCGGTCACTGTGGAGCCGGGCGTATTGATTGGAGCTGCGCATCTATGCGCCAGACGTCGAATGGCCGCTCATGATTGAAGCGGCAAACGTACAGTGGGTGAGTGGCCAGACCTTCGGGCTGGCCTTCTTTCGGATCACGGAGACTGAGCAACAGCGTTTGGGGGAGGTGATCGAGGATCTGATGGAGGGCGGTGAGGAGAGGGCAGACGACTCAGTCTAAATCGCTCCCCAAGAAGAGGTCAGCCGAGGAGGACTCGAACTGTCAGATTGTGCTAAAAAGCGACGAAAAGCATAGAATTCTTAGAAACCACCTCAACAGATAGAAAGCTGTTAGCTCTCGTTTAATTTATAAAAGCGAGAAACCAGACGGAAGATCAGGGTGTTAAGAAACTAGCGCTCAACGGCCTCTATCAACGCGTTGCCGTCTTCAATGCCGGCAGTGACCTTGATGGCCCACCTGATCGATTTTGCTGGCTCTATCTCACTGATCTGGGACAGTCTGAGCTGATCGTCACGCCACTCCTTGATGCGCTCTCCCACGTCGATCGAGATGCCCTCCTCGTCGGCATCACCATTCGAACGGTCATGCTCCAACTCCAACAGGCACGAGCCGAACAACGGATCAGATCTCAGCGAAGAACAGGAACACCTGGCGCTAAGCTTGACGACGCCCTCTATTCGAGATAGACTAAGTTCAACTAAGTTGAGAGGAGACCCATGAAAGATCCTGCCGTCATCAACATCCATCAGGCCAAAACCCACCTGTCCTCGCTCCTGATGGAGGTGACTAGGGGGAAAGAGGTCATCATCGCCAAAGCCGGCACCCCCATTGCGAAACTCGTCCCACTGGATCATGGCACACCCCCTCGCAAGCCTGGTTTCCTCAAGGGGAAACTCACTCTTCACGCCAACTTCAATGCGCCGCTCCCTGAAGCACTCCAACAGGCATTCGAAGACCCAGCATGAGAATTCTGCTCGACACCCAACTCTATCTCTGGTATCTGGGCAATACGCCAGAGATGACCAAAACACGACGCACGCGCATTGAGCAGGCCGACGAGATCTACATCAGTGCCGCCTCGATCTGGGAAGCCATTATCAAAATTGGGCTCCGTCGTCTTGAGGCGGCCCCTCTCGATCTGGTCGCCGGGATACAGGGCAGTGGATTTCGAGAACTCCCCGTCACTGCCCAGCATACCCTCGCCTTGCACACCCTGCCCAATCATCACCGTGATCCGTTTGACCGACTCCTCATTGCCCAAGCCCTGAGTGAGCCCTTATGCCTCTATACCTCAGATCGACTGCTGCCGCCCTATTCCTCTACGATTAAACTCATCTGATCTCACCACACGATCACACACCATCTCGACAGACGGCGTACCTTCATCGCGCCCAGTCGCGTTCCTGAACGGATACTCACTCACCTCCTCCAACACGGATGGGATCGACTCAATCAATCCCGATTCCACCCGCTGCACGCGATACGACGACGAACGACATGCCTCTCACGAAAGAAAACATATCGATGAAACAGACCCTACGACCAACCCATCGCCCAACCCCAACACACTCGACTCCTTCCTCGCTCACCGAATCCACCATCCACGACCAGATACGGGTGCAGGAACACAGATCCTCCCTGGCGCCGCAGTCCCTTCGGCGCACACCATTCGCGCGCTCGTCGTATCTATCAAGGAGGCCGCGATGACAAAGCTGATGCGGGCGCAGATTGGGCGAGGGGTGGGGATCGATACCACGGTGAAATCCGCTCAAGGGATCTGGCGGGCCTTTGCCCCGCAATACGCGATGGTGATGGGACATAAAGCCGGCACGGTAAGCGATGCCCAATACATGGCGCACTATGCGCCGATCCTCGATCGCGTGCCGGCCGTCGTGTGGGATACACTCGCCGAGCGTGAGACCCAATGCTTGCTCTGTTATTGTCGAGACGGCCGATTTTGCCACAGCCATTTGATTATTGAGTATGCCGTACAGCGCTGGCCGGATCGGTTTCAAGACGGACGAGATCCCGCGCAGCTCCCGAGATGCGTGTAACGTTCATCAGACCAGGGGATCGTACTCATGGCCACACGGACCGCCCTCACATCCCCGCGCCTTCGACGTCACGACCTGATCGGATATAGCCTGATACGCATCTTCCGTGATGGCGATGGCACAACCCGAGAACATCTGGTGGGACTCTTCACGACACCCGGCTCGGCCATTCAGACCATTCATACTAGAGGCGAAGACCTGCATGGCCTGATGTATTCCTAGAGGATGTCAATTCCAGGCCTCTGATCGAGAGAGACTGGGCACGCCGTGCGCGCCACATCACCAGGCACGCATTCAGCAGACCCATGCCCCACGACTCAGGAGGACGTCATGCCACGACACCATCAACACGCTCGCGCCCTCCTCTTCCTCCTGATAGCCAACCTCTCGCTCTGGATCCAGGTGTCCTCTCTTTATGCCGCCTATCCCCACACAGTCGGTCAGACCTGGACTCACTGCCTCGACACCGCTGCGAAACGCATCCAAATCAATCCCGTCTTATTGCACGCCATTGTTCACACCGAATCGCGGGAACATCCGTGGGCGTTCGGCTGGACCGATCGGGAGGGCCTTCACCATAGCTGGTACGCCACCTCCCTTCCGCAAGCCAGGGCCATGTTTGCCCATTTATCACGTATCCAAGCTCAATTGCCTTCCGCACACGCGCATTTCGATGTGGGCCTCACACAACTCAATAGTCGGAATATCACGCGACTGGCACGCCAGTTCGGTCTTCGCCCTGTCGAGGTCTTGGATCCCTGCGTCAATCTCACCTTCTCTACGCAGATCCTTGAAGAGCAACTCGACCGACATGGGTACACCTGGCAGGCCATCGCAGGGTACAATGGCTCGACCAGCTATATTCCGCTCGTCTGGACCAATCTCTGTCGCGTCCATCCGTATCCAGATTGTCCAGCAGCCGGTGCGCTGGCCGCTCGCCCGCATCCTCCCGCTCCCACCGACCCGCTCCGTCTGACGCGCGCCACGCCGCTCTCCTCCAACACAGAGGACACTGATTCCTCAGCGCTGGGCGACCCCCCGCCCCTCCCGCTCCCTCAACCCGGGAAGCCCCTACAAGAGCCCCGATCGCCTTCCTCGATCAGGCACCCCTCATCCGAAACGACAGACCTGCCCTCGCTCCTGGTCAAAAGCCTCGTGCCATTCTGCATGCTGATTGCCACGATCGTGGTCATTTCCCTCGGCCTGCGCATCATCCTCTGGGCCCTGCGTGGCGTCCGCACCAGTTATCTCCTGCTGAAGGCCGTCCGAATGTCCTCCCCAGACGTCTCCCCTCGCGACTTCAAGTATACGAACACCCTACGCCACACAGCCTTGCGCGTGCCACGGAACTGATGGTCCACACTCAAGAAGAAGACCGATCCAGACCTTCGCCCAACTCCCGACCACTCCACCGCTTCGCGGATCTCTTCAAGCACACGTGTCGGCTGACACGTCCTTTACAATGTCATCCTACGGGCCGAGTGCAGTATGTCCGTATGCAATTCGAGCAGGCGGCGTTGCCGCACGTTATAGAATCTGTTCACCGAGCGCCACCACGATGCATCACTGCGTCCTGCTGGTAGCCTCTACATCCACGAGCTTGCGAGACCCGTGCGTGTGCACCCCATTCTCGCTCAGCTGCGTCTTGAGACAGCTGATTTCTCATGTCTGCTCCACTGGAGCAACAACCAGGAGGTTTTCCTATGTCAGAGTCCAACTCCCCAGCAGCCGCGTCTACCCCCACGGGTTCAAAGCCCAATAAGCCGTGGAACGATCGCAATCAGTGTCGGTTCACCGGACGGCTGGGCGGCGATCTGAAGATCAACCAGACGGGTAAGAGTCCCGTAGTGACCGGCACGATCTACGTCACCAACGAATACGATTCGAATGGGGAACGGAAGAAAAATGAGGCGCGGGTCGGATTCGTCCTGTACGGAGCCGAGGCCGTCGCCTTCGCGCAGAAAGCCGGGAAAGGCGATCGTGTGGAGCTCGAAGGCCGGATCCGCGGAAACAGCTGGACGGACAAGACCGAGCAGAAGCGCTACTCGCTGGAGCTGATTGCCAATGCCACGAAAGCCGCGGTCTTGGTCAAGTTCGTGCCAAAAGAAATGCGCACCGCCGCGTAGCGTGATCGGTGACATCGGAGCCTCGAGCTGGGCTGGGGAGACCCGCCCGGCTCGACTCCATGCTTGCGCCAACGTGCACACGCTGGCTGCTGGGAACTCATCAGACTCGTCGGCGCGGAGACCCCGCCCTTCAGGACGGGGAGGAAGCGCCGGTCCTGTTCTCTTGAGTGTGAGCTCGTCCCATTAGGAGGAGTGAGGTGACCCCATGACACGTCGCTGGACCTTCCGCGCCTATCCCACCGAGACGCAAGCTGAGCATTTAGCCAAAACCTTCGGCTGTTGCCGCCTGGTCTATAACGGGATGCTGGCCGCAAGAACCGCCGCGTTTCAGCATGGGGAACGGTTGACCTATGCGGGCACCAGCGCCAAGTTGACCGTGTTGAAGAAGGATCCCGAGTTGGCGTTTCTCAATGACGTCTCCTGTGTGCCACTCCAACAGTCCCTGCGGCATCTGCAGACCGCGTTCGTGAATTTCTTCGCCACGCGCAGTGCGTATCCCACCTTCAAGAAGAAGAATAAAACACGGGACAGTGCGGAATATACACGGAATGGGTTTCGATTCAATCGGGCATCCCAGCGACTGACGCTCGCCAAGCTCGGGGTGTTGGAGTTGCAGGTCAGCCGTCGAGTGGAGGTCGATCCGAGCACCGTCACGGTCACGCGGCATCCCTCGGGCCGCTACTATGTCTCGATGGTGCTGGAGGTGGCGTCTCTGTCCACGAAGCGGGTCACGACTGGCTGCGCCATCGGCATCGACTTTGGCCTCAGTCGACTGGCCACCCTCTCGACCGGCGAGACGATCCCGAATCCACGACACTTGACGCAGAAGTCGGCCTTGCTGGCCCGGGCACAACGTCGGTTGTCCGGGAAACAGCGGGGATCGAACCGGTACCGGGCGCAACACCGCCGTGTGGCCCGCCTGCATGAGCAGATCGCCGATGCCCGTCGGGATAGCCTGCACAAGCTCAGTACGTCGCTCGTGCGACGGTTCGATACCATCTTTGTCGAAGATCTCCACCTCCGGGGCCTGGTCCAAAACCACCACCTGGCCCGTGCGCTCTCGGATGCGTCGATTGGGACGGCCATCAGCATGATCGAAGTCAAGGCCGAGGCGGCCGGCGTGTCGGTCGTGACAATCGACCGCTGGTTCCCGAGTAGTAAGCAGTGTTCCGCCTGTGGGTATCTGTTGGACAGACTCTCGTTGAGTGTCCGGCACTGGACGTGTCCACCGTGCGGAACCACGCATGACCGCGATATCAATGCGGCGCGTAATATCTTGGCGGTCGGACAGACCGTGTCTGCGCGTGGAGGCGGTGTAAGTGCCGTCCGCACTTCGGTGCGGAAAGCCGGTCGCCTGCGAAGCGTGAACCACCCTGGGACGAAGCCCGCAACGGCACCTTAGGAATCCCCGGCCTGAAGGCCGGGGAGGATGTCAAAGCAGCCGCTCCTCACTCGTCGTCGATCACCCAGGCCTCATGGCCGGAACTTGAACAGCTCGGGTAAGACCGTGACTAGGAACAATACGCTTCCCTCTCACGCACGAAGCCTGACAGCAGAAGGCGCAATCCCGATCACAAAAATTCCGATGAGTCCGTCGCACTGATCAGTCAGAACTCCCCCGTGCAGGCTCGCTCCGCTCGCACCGCTTGCCTCTGTCACTCTGTTACAGGTACGACACACTCACGGAGGATCGCATGACTATCACCGAAGCCGCCACGCTCGCGCATGCCCATGCCCAGGCATTGCTCACGCATGTGGGCACACACGGACTCCAGGGTGTGCTCGGACGCGCTATCAATTATGGGCAGAAAGTGTCCATCACGGCGCCGACCGGGATCCGCTATCAGGCGATCCTCTATGTCGGCAAATCTGGCCCTCGGCTTGTCGCCGAAGGCCTCGCCTGGCCCGTGGAGCTCTGGCAGACCGTGACCGCGCACGTCGCGGGGTCTGTCTCCGTTCCACGGCCCACGGCGGCCGCCCTCGCCATCATCGCCCAAGACCCTGGCAGCACAGTCGTCTACGTCGATGGCTCGTATGTGGACGTAGACGATCGGCAGACCGTCGGATGGGCCTTCGAAGTCTGGCAAGATGGACAATCCCTCTATCGCAGCGCGGGAAGCTTTGATGCGAGCCATGCCGATGGCACTCGCAATATCGCCGGTGAATGCTATGCGGTCTTAGCAGCCCTCACATGGTGCGAACGCACACAACTGCGGGCTGTCGAATGCCGGCATGATTACATTGGTCTCGCCCACTGGGCGCGTGGAACCTGGCAGGCCAATACCTCTCTCACGCGACACTTTGCGGCCACACTGCGCCGCACCGTCATCCCTATCACTTGGATACACGTTGAAGCTCATCGTGGGGAGGTCGGGAATAGTCGCGTCGACGTAGCGGCCCGACACGCCGCTACATACCGTGAATCCTTTACGGACACACCGGCACTTCTTCACGCCACGTTCTTTTCTCGTTAATCCTCAATTCGGAGGGATCGTATGTCAATGAGACCCTCAAGGCCGGCTTGGCTCGCTGCCAAACGCTCCGCAAACGGGCTTGCTACCGGATCACACCGGTCTCGCTTGGCGGCGTCAGGCCCGGCATCGATCTCAATAAAGCGCTCGCATTGTTCGACCAGATCGAAGGGCGCGAGGCAGCGCACAGCCTTCGGCAAACCCGCTGATTTGAGTTAGTAGCGCCGCCTTCCCACTGAATCATCCAGTACATTGACGCGTTCATGGATAATCGGTAACATCTTTTGATGCTGTCGTTTCCGGTCGTCATGTAATAAGGAGGAGCAAGGTCATGAGTGTCGTCAGCGAGCGTTATTTGGTCGATGAGGCCGGCAACCGGATCGCCGTCGTGATGAACCTCGACGACTATCGCCGGTTATTGGCTGAGGTGGAAGAGCTCGATGCAATTCGGGCCTACGATGCCGCCAAAGCCTCCGGAGAGAATCCGATTCCGTTTACACAAGCGGTCGCTGAACTCGATCGTCGGCCCGAATGAGCTATGCCCTCGCGATTTTCCCCAGCGCTCAGCGAGAGTTAGGAGCCTTACCGTCTGAGGTCTCTCGCCGAGTCCGAGGGGCGATCGCCGATCTTGCGCAAGAGCCGAGGCCATCAGGGTGCCGTAAGCTGACCGGTCGAGAAGGCTGGCGTCTTCGCGTCGGCGACTACCGCATCCTCTATGATATTGCCGATAGCACACAGACCGTCACCATTGTACATATCGGCCATCGCCGGGATGTATATCGATAAGTACGCCGGCCGTTTGGAGCAGTCGGGAGCTTATTCTCAGTAAGATGCGCGTCGATGAGAAAGTTCATCCGGCACGGAGCATGACGTGATCGGATTGGGCAGCGGCAAATTCCAGTACGGCTTGAATATCTTCTTTCTCAAGATACGGGTAGTCTCGCAGAATGTCTTCCGGGGCGACTCCAGCCGCAAGGAGGTCCAACAGATCCTTGACGAGATTGACGAGACCGCCCGGCTCGATCCGGCCGTACAGTGAACTGGCCGCACCCTTGAGGACTTCCACTCGTTCTACATTCGCCATGTCGATCGACGGTTGTAATTGGCAGAACCCATCCCGGTAGATCACGTTATTGGTTTCTCTTTGGCTTCCTGCCCGCGTCCTTTGACGTGGGGAATGTAGCCATGTTCTTCGCGGGACTCTCCCACTGTTCGACCTTCCTGTAACTCCCCTATACCACCTCCAGCCATACACGCATCCAAGGCCTGCTCCGCAGGCACGACTAATCTCTGCCGTCATTGGATTGACCACAGGAGATCCCGATGCTCACACATGTCATGCTCGTCCGCGTGCTGATCCTGTCGCTCCTCTCCGCATTGATCCCTCACGCCGACGCCAGACCTACGACTATCCCTCTGCCAATTCCACATCTGACGGAAACCACGCTGCTCCAGGTCTCCCGATCCGTACAGGGAGGCCCATTCAGCGAATCCCTCATGTGCGATCTCGCCACCACTCGTGCGCTCGCGCAGCTTCAGATCCGGATTCAGCGTGATCTCATCACGCAACGAATCACATCCGACGAACTCGCCACAGCCGTCCCTCCGAAGACGATCCGAACCTGGGATGCGACACACCACCGGTGTCTGGTCACGGTCCAGATCGAAATCCCAATCCTCCCACGCCCCACGGTCCAACGCTCAACCCTGGAGGTCACCCGCGGTTTCGTGTTGCACGTCATCCATCAGTAAACACACACGGGCTCGCCGTCATCCCTGCCGTCCTGTCGTCACCTATACAGAGAAGGAATCTGCGATGCTCACACTTACCCTCGCCGTCCTGATTCTCACGTTGTTTCTGGCACTCTTCTTCCCCGCCCTCCTGAGATATCTGCGCGCAGTCAGGCGGTCTGCCGCCCGTACACGCCCTCACTATCTCAATCTCTGTGGCCACACGGCTCGCCAGAACATCCGACGAGCATAGCAGCTAACTTTGTATTCTCTGAACACCATGTGTCTCGGTATCCCCGTGTCAGTTGAGTTATCGCCATCGACCGAGGCGACTGCTCTCCGGTGCGCGCGAGGGGATACAGAACGATGAACCCTGATCGCACTATCTGAATGTTCTGGACCACCTCTCCTAAGATCCCGTCACGCGTCGCGAACGACTTCAGACTCCAGATATTAGCCACTATAGCCAATATAGCCATATTGGTGATACTATGACCACCTAGACAGGGAGGTCCGCAATGTCAAAATTGATGTTTAGAAATAGCCGCGGTGAACTAGTCGCTGTTCCGGCCATTGCCGCCACGAAAGCGAAGAACGAGTTTGGCGCGATTCTGGAGCAAGCCAATCATGGTGGCGCGGTGGCGATTACGCGTCACGATACCCCCAAAGCCGTGTTGCTGTCCTATGAGGAATTCACCTCGTTGGTGAAAGAACGCTCCCACACGCTGGACGATCTCAGCGCAGAGTTTGACCCATTATTGGCAAGCATGCAGACACCGACCGCTAGAAAGGGCGTGGACGCCGCGTTCAAGGCCTCGCCGGACGAGCTCGGCCGGGCTGCCGTCAAGGCCGCACGAAAGAGTCACTCACCCCGACGCACGCGAGCGCGGCGTCGTCTCACACACGGCACGTTGCCGTGAGCGCCAACCGGGTACCGCGCATTCACGTGCTGGCCGGCGTCAATGGCGCGGGCAAGAGCAGCATCGGCGGAGCGGCCGTTCGCCAACACGGAGGGGGGTATTTCAATCCGGATGAAGCCTCACGCACATTGATGACGGCGAATCCCACGATGACTCAAGCAGCTGCGAACAGTACAGCCTGGCATGTCGGCGTGCGGTTGCTCAGGCACGCCATCAAGACGCGTCTTGATTTTGTGTTCGAGACGACACTCGGTGGGAATACGATTACACGTCTGCTAACGCAGGCAGCCTCCCACGGCTTCGAGATCCATGTGTGGTACGTAGGCCTATCCAGTCTGGAACTCCACATTGCGCGCGTGCAGTCTCGGGTCCGTCGAGGCGGCCATGACATTCCCGCAGCACAGATCTGCCAGCGCTACGAACATAGCCGACTCAACCTCATCGAACTCCTGCCCCACCTCGCCACCTTGCGGGTCTACGACAATAGCGCGGAGGCAGACCCCGACGCAGGGCGGATACCGAAGCCCACACTGGTCTTACAGATGGAGCAGGGAAAGATTTGTCAACCGCCAAACCTCTCTCACACGCCACATTGGGCGAAGCCGATCGTGGCGGCTGCCCTGAAGATGAGTCCACCCTGAAACCCTCCCGCGTCCGTTCCACTTCGCCATGGATCGGTACGCAGGTAAGTGAGGAATCACCACACTCCTCGCTACAGAGCTTTGAAGTACCTACATCTTCCTTCTGCTTCGTTACCCCTCCAACACACTACCTCTCATCCTCCCTGGCGCCTCAGTCCCTTCGGCGCACCCCATTCACTCTCTTGTAATACCCATCATGGAGGATGCGATGACGATACTCATGCGCGCGCAGATTCGGCCAGGGGTCCTCGGAATCGATACAACGGTCAAGTCCGCACAGGAGCTCTGGCGGACCTTCGCCCCACGATGGGAGATGGTAATCGGGCATAAGAAAGACACGGTCAGTGATGCGGAATATACGGAACAGTATGCAAAGATTCTCGATCACGTACTAGACGTCGTGTGGGACACGCTGGCCGAACGCGAAACGCAGACCTTGCTCTGTTATTGCCGGAATGGTTGGTTTTGCCATACGCATTTGATTATTGCGTATGCGATCGGGCACTGGCCGGAACGATTTCTAGACGGGCGAACCCCCGGCCAAATTCCATCACACCCGTGAATGCTCTACCGCAGAGATGGCCGATGCCTATGACGAGGCTATGCGCCAGGCCGAACACGACAGCACTCCACGCCGATCGTTTTATCACCCCAGACACACTGATCACTGACGCACAGACACGACGCTCCAGACACGTCCCCCCTTTCTCACTCCCCATTCTGATTCACCCGCCTCACCTCCTGGTGTCTCGTCTCGTTGGGCGCTCGTCCCTCGCGCCACGGCGTGACGCATGCTCGACGTTGAACGACACCAGGAGGAACGATGCCACTTCCACTCGACATTCCGATCTACAGCAGCCGTTCTGGAGAGTCCGCCCAAGCCCGCCTGCACTATCTCATCGACCAGTTTCATGTGGCCATCCAAGATGAAATTGCCGAGCGCAACCCCCTGCCACACCATGATGCCCCGACCTTCCCGCTCCGACACGGCCGACGCCAACATCGCACCGGCCGCACCAGCTATTTTCTCTTCGACACCGATCCGCTCCCGACACAGGTCCTAGATCACGCCAACGCGTCGTTGATTCTTGGCGCCAACCGCTATACGTGCCGGATCGTCGGCTTTTCACTCGACGGACTCGCCCTGGCTATTGATGCCGATCTCCCCGCCGTCATTGACGAAGCCAAACTCACCTTGGACACCCCACGGTTACTCGAAGCGCTCGATAAACGACTCCACGATGTCCTCAAACATCCCCATATGTTTGACATCGCCCAAGGGCTGCACGTCTTTGACCCTCATGCCACCCCGAAACCCTTAACCGTCCTCGCGCTCCCACCTGCCCCACATCTGAATCCTGAACAATACACCGCCTATGAAGCCGCCTTGCGCCAAGATCTCACCTACATCATTGGGCCTCCCGGGACCGGCAAAACAGATCTGATCGCCACCCTCGTCCTTGCATTACATGAGATGGGGCAACGCACACTGCTCTGCTCGCCCACCAATACGGCGATTGATCTCATTATCGATACCATTCTGGAGAAACGCCCCACGCTCCCAACCGGTAGTCTCCTGCGTGTCGGCAGTCCGAGTCCTGACAGTTCAGATCGCGCCCAGATGGTCAATCTCGAAGCCCTCACCCTCGCCGCAAATTTTCAACTGGAAGAAACGATCGCCCGACTCAAACGGCATCTCACGGATCTCGATACCGACCTAGACACCGCCCGGGCCTTCCTTGGCACACTCGAACAGCATCAGCCCGCCATCGACGCGCTGCAGTCAGCGCACCAGACCGCACGCCGTCTCACGCAAGCCGTCACCGTGCTGCAGCACACCATTAAGGAACGAGGCTTGGTGTTACGCGACTTGATGGGTGAGATGACGCAACGGCAGACCCTACCCGCCGTGTTTCGACTGTTTAGCCAGCCCTCCAGAGAAACACTGCTGGAACAACATTTCACGCTGGCCCACCGACAACAGCAGGACCAGGATGCCCTGGTGGCCCTCACGGAACACGTGACGGCCGCGCGCGCCTCGCTGGCGCATCATCAAGAGACGGTGGATCAGGCCACACCCGTGATTGCCTGGGATACGACCGTCTGGACGGCGTCGGAACTCACCGCGCTGATGGCTACGCTCATGCACACCCGCTACACGCTCCTGCAGGAGCTGCATCACCATGAGCAGCAACTACGACTCACGGAACAAGATTTTGTGGCCCAGAGCCAGATTATCGGCACCACACTCACCCGAACCTACACCTCACGGCTCCTCCACGATCAACGCTATGACACGGTCATCCTTGATGAGGCCAGCATGGGCGCCGCCCCTGCCATTCTCCACGCGGCGTGTCTCAGCAAGAGTCGGGTGATCATTGTCGGAGACTTTCTCCAATTGCCTCCGATCAGTACCGCGAAGACGCCGGCGGCCCGGCAATGGCTCGGCCGAAGTATCTATCAGATTGCCAACATCCAATCCGGTGATGACCCTCGCATCGTCGCCCTGCGCACGCAATATCGCATGCATCCCACCATTGCGGCCGTCGCGAGCCGTCTCTATGCCAAAGCGGGACTCGAGTATCATTCGGCCCCCAATATGGCCGCCCAACGCAAGCCGATTACCGATCTTGCCCCCGCCCCAGGCAGCGCGCTGATCTTTGTCGACACGCAAGACGGACATCCGACCACGTTACGGGATCACGCCGGCTCACCCTACAACATCTATCACGCCCTGCTCTGCGTGGAACTGGCGCAGCACATGCTCTCCACCCCAGGGCCGCATCCCTCCATCACCATTGTGGCGCCCTATTGCGCCCAAGTGAAATTGCTCGATCGCATGCTGCGCCACGAAGGACTGGAAAAGCAGGTCCGCATTGGGACGATCCACCAGTTCCAGGGAAGCGCCAGTGATGTCGTGATTTTTGATACGGTCCTGACAGAAAACGTGTCGCGGTCGATGCTGGGCAGCACCAGCGCCGACGCCCATCCCCACCTGCTCATCAACGTGGCCATTACCCGCGCCAAAGGCAAGTTGATCTTAATCGGGCACGGCGACGCACTGAGCACCCTGGCGCGCCATCCTGATCCCATTCTGTGGGACTGCGTGCAGCAAGCCCACACGCGAGGCACGGTCATCCCGGGTCCGTCGCTCGTGCCCGCACTCACCTGCCAAGTCGGGAATTCGATTTTGCATTCCACGGACAGTCTTGAGCGTGTCCTCCCCACACGACAACAGACCGCTCCACTGCTCCATGCCGTCTAACCACGCGCCGGCCATTCACGAAAGGGTCAATCATGACACCCCGCTCCCTTACCCATGACGAACGCAAAGCGGCACACGCGGCCTTTACCGGCCAGCCGTTTCAGCCTTCGTGGTCGAGTCGCGCCCAGACCGTCTATCACAGCCTCAAGGCAGCGCTGGCCCAAGACCCCGCTCGCCAGACGGCAGTCCCTGATCCAGCACTCCCAGCCGAACATACTCGAACCTTTGCCCCAAGTGAGACCGACACCCCACGCCCCCTCCAAGCATGGCACCTCACACTGACCCATCCTGATGCACGCTTCCTGTTACTCCTTCCCTGGCATGTGCCCATGCCCGCCGTGTTGCAGTATCTCAATGCGGAATACCCGAACCGCCCCATGACACTCCAAGCCATTGAAGGCGGCCAGCATCCCTGCGCACCCGAGCACAGTCTGATCCTGGCTCGTCCGATCCTCTCGTCACAGGAGAGCCCGATGCATGCCCGAGAGGCATCACAAGATCCGACATAACCCCGGTCGATTCAGCGACCGATGCCAGTCCACAGTCTGTGTAGGAGCAGTCAGGAACACCCGTTGCTGCTGACGCCGAAACCTACATAAACGAGCTCCTCATGATCCTATCCGCTCCCTCGTCATCCACTCCCTGGCGCCTCACTCCTTTCGGCGCACGCCATTCGCTCTCTCGTAGTATCTAACAGGGAGGCGGTCATGACGAAATTGACGCGGGCGCAAATTGGACGAGGCGTGCTCGGGATCGATACCACGGTGAAATCCGCGCAAGGAATCTGGCGAGCCTTTGCCCCGCGCTGGGAGATGGTGATGGGAATTAAGAGCGGGAAAATAAACGAAACGCAATACACGGAGCAGTACGATCAGATTTTACACGCTGTGCCAACCAACGTCTGGGACACATTAGCGGCACAGCCTGAAAACACGTTACTTTGTTTTTGCAAGTCTGCTTCCTTCTGCCATAGCCATTTGATTATTGAATATGCCGTAAAGCATTGGCCTGATCGGTTTCAAGATGAGCGCGACGCACAACAAGTCCCTCCCCTCTTTCTGCATCGATGGTAACAACACTCTCCGTACACATATGATCGGCCCCTTCAGAACACCACGCCTCCGGATTAGCTCCAACGCTCCGCTCGGCCCAGTTTACCAGAAGCTCCATAACCGGCTCGCCAGGCTCGCCCCTCTCTTTCATCATTCCGCCTAACCACATCATCCGCACGCTTGACAGTCAGCGACGGTTGCCATACACTGGACATGTGCTGGACAGGCACATATCTACCAGGGAGGTCTCTATGCCTACGGCCACAGAACGGATTCCCGTTCTCGTCACAAAAGACGATAAGAACCGGTTTGCCAAAAAAGCCAAGCGTTTGGGATTCCGCTCAATCGGTGACTTCGCTCGACAGGCCATGACCGGATTCAACCCCAAGGAGGCCGAGGAAGAAGCGGCCTTCGACGCCCTCCTCACGAACGTGAAGGCCGGCACGCGAAAGGCCGAACAGCGCATCGATCAAACCCTCAAAGCCTGCGACGCCTCCAATCAACGCATGGCCACACTCGACGCGTGGATGCGTCAGAACGGATATACCTAATGGGATGGGCTGAAAAAGCCTGGGACGCCTTTCGCGATGTCCTCCGGCTGCAAGACAAGGTCGAATCACTCAGTCAAAAAGTCGAACTCCAACAAGCCAAAGTTGAAATCCTCAACATCGAAGTCGCCCAGCTTAAAATGGCCGTCGCGATTCTCCTGTCTCAGGCAGGCATCAAAGACGTGCCCAAATTGCCCTTCTCGCCACCCTCTCAACCAGGATCCTGAGATCCTTCCTGCCAACACCGCACATCCATACTGAATTCAGGCTCATCCCTCCCGTCCAACCCAGAATCACTCAACCCCAACAATCCTCCAATACATCCTCCGTTCTCACACAACTGAGACCCCTCGCCCCTTCCTGAACCGCCCATCACCGATCACCCTCTAGGCTCGCTCCGCTCGCACACCACACCTCTTAAGTAGTTGCCTAACACCATACTCTGATCATCGTGGACACTGACCCATGAAACCCGTCCTTTATCACGACATCGACGGAATCCTCTTTGGTGAATACGGCCCTCGCAAGACCCATCAACTCCGTCCAGGCATCGCTGACTGGTTCCACTCTCTGGAGGCTCTATGCGTGGCATACGACTTCCCTTGCCAAAGCAGACGCATCGCGTCCATCTCACCGCACGAGACCAGATCAGACGAGACCGCCGAACCTCACGGGCATTAATGGCAGACCAGGATCGTGACCGTGACAACTCCGACTTAACGCCGTTCTGGGAGCTCGTCCACCCGGACAACTCCGAGCATGACTCCGTGTCGACTCACTCACTCACTCGGCTCGCACAGACTCTAGACCTCATCCTCTTCACTGATCACGCTGGAGGTCCTATGTCGCATCTCGTCTTAGTCTCTGGCAGCCGCGCATTTCCTTCACCTGACCTGGTCAAGCACCGCATCCGAACCGCCCTCACGCCAGGAGACCGCTTGATGCACGGCTGTGCCCGCGGTGTCGACACATGGGCGGAAGAGGCAGCCCGTGCAGTCGGGGCCACCATTCTCCGACGCCCGGCCGATTGGGATCGGTATGGCAAACGCGCCGGCATGATTCGCAATGCCGACATGTTCAACGAAGCCCGCCGCGCTGGCGACTTTCGTATTCTGATTTTCTGGGATGGGATCTCTCGCGGGACGAAGAACATGATTGACCGCTGTGTGGCCGCAGGACTCCCCCACGAAGTCATCCGCTCAGACTCGGCCTCGTCCTAAGACGGCAGATGGCCCGCGGTGCGGGCACCTCACTCGGTCCCTGTCCGTACACTCACCATTCACTCACCCTCAAGGAGGATCCGTTATGCTCAACAAGGTCATCATGATCGGGAATCTCACCCGCAACCCCGAATTGCGCTATACCCCGAACGGCACCCCGGTGGCCACTCTCGGTCTGGCCTGCTCACGGAAGTTCAAACAGGGCGAGGAGCTCAAGGAAGAAGTCACGTTCGTCGATATCGTGGTCTTCGGCAAACAGGCAGAACATTGTAGCCAATATCTCCTGAAAGGCCAGGGCGTGATCATCGAGGGCCGTCTCCAGCAGCGGCGCTGGGAGACCGAGGACAAGCAGAAACGCAGCAAGCATGAAATCGTGGCGCAATCCGTCACCTTCATGCCGAAGCGAGATGCTGCGTCACAGGACACAGGCCACGAGGTCACCGCTGAAGAAGGGGCCATCGAGGACGAACACGCGTCGGTCTAATCACACGTGATCGATAGGCCCGGCTTGGCCGCCGCTGAGTCGGGCCGACACGCAGAGGGTCAGGAGGTAGGCTTCGAAGCAGCCATCCTTTCAAGAGTAGGGCCCATTCGGCACTGCCGGCTGGTTCAATCCAGTGCCTGTCATCGGAACTGTTACCTGTACGATGATAGAAAAGGGGAGTGAGGCTGAAGCGTGAATCTGGGTTCGCCTGAATGACACGCTCCGAACCGGACAGGTGTTGCCTTTTGGCGTGACAGCACACTGTACTCTCTGCCGTGTTCCTCATGGCCTCCAGACATCGTCTTCGTCAGAAGGCCGGCTCCGCCGGCACAATCGGCCTTGGTGTTGATGTACTCGCACCCAAGGAGGCTCCAATGCATGTTGGCTCACTGACCGTCGATCTGGCTCGCAATATCCTCTTTATGCGGCTGACCCTGACCACATCCACAGCCACCACGACTCTTCATTGGTCAGGCGGCTGGCGACGCCCCCGCGTGAGACTGAATTCCGGACACGTAGCACGCTGGTTCGGCTCTGAACAGCAGGACCGGGACCGGCCCCATATGGCGCAATACACCTATCAGGGGACGCTCGGATCCCATGTGCAGTTCTGACATCAGACACCGTCCCTCAGCACAATCCCACATCAGACCACCGCCTCACGTCATGCACTCATGTTGATCATGGAGGGCCTCATGCGTACTCGCTTACTCGCAACCACACCGCTCGCGATCCTGCTCACCCTGAGCCTCGGTCTCGTGACCCAGGCCACAGCCGAACCCCTCTCGTCTCCACACGACGCACTCGTGTCTGAACTCGTCGTCCTTAAAACCACGACCTGGGCACCACGAGGGCTGACAGACAGCACCAAGGCCTGTGAGATCGCCAAGAACCTCGCTTTGGCGCGTCTTGGGGCCAAACTCTCAGACCTTCGTGTGGTGGAACGCACGGACACCGCGAGCTTCCCGTCCCACCTGACCTGCCAATGGGATCCGGCACGCCAGGCTTATCAAACGATCCTCTCTATTGAAATACCCAGCACACTCACTTTCGGCAGCCTCACGTCAGACCGTCTGTATTGATTGTCGCTCTCTGAACAAGAGTCGGAGGCTCGCTCCGCTCGCACAGTATTGACGTGGAGTGGTTCACGTCACCAACAAGGAGGAATCGATGCAAACCGAACCTGGACGTTTTGCTGTGAGCACGCAAGCTAGCCGCACCCTCTTGGTGGCGAAACGACAAGTCGCCTCGTCCGAAATCGACGCGATCGCCCGCCGTCGTGCCCGTCGCGAATCTGACGTTACGACACCGTCCACCACGCACGTCTCCCTCAGTGAGGCGTTCGCCAGACAGCGGCAACGCGACGCACAGGCTCAGTAGCTCACCTCACCCTGCCGATCCGGCGCGGGTACCTTCGGCGCCCGCGCCCGGCTCGGTTCGCCTCCACCCTGACGGCAGGTGGCTTTTGCACCCGTGTGTGCTGGCGGATCCGCGCTCACCTTGCGAGCGCGGCCCGCCAGCTACCACCACCCTATCACGCGCCCCAACACCCACCCCACCATCACTCCGAGCGCAATGACGGCCACCCATTTCCAACGTCTCTGATCGAACAGGATGTCGGCGCGCTCCTTACGGAGCGCGCCGAGGGCCACATCCGACTCTGCGAGGGCCGTTCGATCCTTCGCCCGCTCTTGTTCGATCTGCGCCAGCTTCGCCGTCCGCTCCAGACGATCCTTGTCTAAGATCTCGAGCTTGCCTAAGACCGTCCGATATTCCTTGTCGAGATCCACCAGGCTCAACCGTTTTTGCTCAGCAGCCCGCCGGGCTTTGGCTTCCAATTGATCGCGCAACCACCGCCCTAACGCTCCGGGCACCGGAAACGTGAGATCGGCCAGTTCATCCGCTAATGTCGAGTCACTGGCATGCCCGATCGCTGTCATCACCGGAATCACACGCTCACTCAACGCCGCTAACACGACGTCATGTTCTAACGCTTGGATACCTTCCCCCCCGCCACGCGCCAGCACTATACAATCCACTTGCCCCACTTTCACTTGCAGCGCGCGAAACGCCTGCGCCACGCTCTCAGGATTCATCATCTTTACCGGAACCACGTCAAACGTCAGGAGATCTTCATACCCTGCCAACTGCGTCCGTATATCACGATCCGCTTCCCCCCCTTGACTCGTGAGTAAGACCATGGACGGTTTCTCTTTGAGAAACATATCCACCACCACGGCTTTGGGACGTTGTAGCGCCTCCATAAAGCGCATGCGCAACTCATCACGCGAGGTGGATGACACCATCGTCTCTTGAATGCCGAGCACTTCCAATTCCGGTTCGACGGAGATCCCGGGCTTTTTCACTTTAAAGCGCACCAAGGCACAGACCACGATCAGATGATTCCACTCTGGGATCTTCTTCCCCTCCATCCACGCCCGTAATCGCACCGTAGGGACGTCAGGATCTTCCAAATCAAAATAACACCGATTGTCCCACGGTTTCGGATTACGCCCGATCCCAAGCACGTAAATCGGTGATGCACCTAGTGCAGTCCCTGCCACTCCATCTACCACCCGCTGCAGCAACGACACCACACCAGAAGGCCGACAAGTCACCGGTTGCTCACCCATACTCACCGCCTTCCTTCCCTGATCGCTCGATGGAGTATGTCAGACCAGCTCGCCACCCATTGCTCCTGCCAGGCCACCAACAATATCGCACTCACACAACACGTGCAGTTGAGGTAATCCGCAAGACCCGCATTTCGCCACGACGCCAATCGCACGCGAGACTCAGGACCGTGATACCACGGCCACCACAATGGCACCCCCCTGATAGGGCATCCAACGGGATATGGCTGGCCCATCCCACCCAGAGTGCCCCCACAATCTCTAATGGCAACCCGATGGCCCACCCAACAATTCCCGTCACGATACTCCACAGGAATGAATGGGTCCGTTGACGGCCCCCTACCAAAGACCGGATTGGGAAGCAACTGACAGACTCGCTAGCCTAACGGCGATTGCACTTCATCAAGATCTGGCAACACAGCCCACGTGACGCCTGCCACCAACACCAATGGGTCAGGACCCAGACACCATCCCGTCAGTGCCAACGCCCCAGCAATATGCGTGACGGGCATCATTCTGTCTCCTTATGCGCATCGGCACGTCCGAGCGCCACGTCCGCCGCCAACCGTTCTCGAAACCCCCGAATACGGACCCGCGTTTTCACCCGACGAGCCAAAGCTATCAAGAATGGCTTCATCTCACTCGGCATTTTACAATAATATCGCGCTTCGCCTGCCAACCGAGTCGGACTGAGCCATGGCATCTTGTTAATACGTTTTTCCATCCAGCTATCCAACTTGGCATACTGTTGTCGACGCCCTGTCACATCGAGAATGATGTTCCAACATCGCTCCAGATCTTCTGAATGGTGATACGCGATCTGCTCAATGATGTGATCAAATGCCTGTCGTAACGCCTCTCGCCCATGAGCTGCCACTGGCACGCCCGCGGCATGTTCCTCATCCCCCATGACTTCTCCTTACCAAGCGGTCTTTGAGCGGCTTCTTCTCTCTGTCTCTTCATGGAGTACTACGGGATCACTACTTGGCTGAGTGCATAATGGAAATAGACATCTATTTATAGATGTTATGTCCGTACAAACCGCGTACAGCATTCGACGAGCCCCGACACCTCCTCCCCTCAGCCCACTCCACACACCGGATCGTCCCTGCGCAGCACCAGGCATCCACGATATGAAAGGAGTCGAACTCGACACCCTTGATTTTATTGGTTTTGTATCCGGCCGCCGCCATCCACCACCAAGACATCCGCCCTCTGACCGCCAACTCTCCGCTGAACTGCCGCTCATGGTGCACGACGTCACGACTTCGAACCTCCCTATCTCACAACACTTTCTCCTCATCTTCCCCGTCCTGATCACTCCTGCGACGCCACGCTGACGCCATGCTGGTGGCGTAGCTGGCGCCATAGGCTCATTGTTCGCGATCCCGTATAACCCAGATAGAAGATGTGCCACAGAGTGACTCTGATCACCTATCACGCAAGGAGACTGATATGAGAAAAGCAAGCAGACACAAACCTCGCATCACCAAACCGCTCGGGAATCCACCCCCACCGTCCATGCTCATCGGCTTGGACGTCGGCTATGGCTACACCAAATTCGTGAGCCACGATCACCAACGCATGATTCTTCCCTCCCTGGTCGCCCCTGCCGATATGCACACCTTTTCCTTAGGACTCGGGGATAACGGCCATACCGTCACCGTGGATGGCGCGGACTATGTGGTCGGAGAAGGCGCAGTGAGCCGAGGATTTCGATTTTCGGAAGAATATGACGGTTGGTGGACCTCGGTCCGCTATAAGGCCCTGATCCAGTATCTCAAGCAATTTATCCCCCCACACAGTCACGTCTGTAGTGGACTCCCCCTTCATGTGTTCAATGCCGTCAAGGCGCATGAGCAGGTCCAGGACGTCATTCGCCATGGACTGCGCGCGTCACGGGTCACGCTCATGCCACAAGGCGTCGGGGCGTTTTGCGCCGCCACCACGATGGATGAGAGTCTGAAACTTGGACGGGTCGGCATCGTGGATATCGGGGGGAGAACGACCGAGTTAGTGACCCTGTGCGATGGGAATTTTCTCGCACACCAATCAAAAGGGCTGGTCTTAGGGGTCAGTACCCTCTTTCAGAAGGCGGCGGTTCAACTCGCCACACACACAGAACGGACCATTGATGCGTATGAATTCGATTGGGCGTTTCGCCAGACCAAACCCATCATGATCAAGGGCGAGCCAGTCAGCCAGGAGGTCTTAACGCGTGTGGTGCAGCCGTTGATCGCACCCTTCCTCGACGAACTCTTTCGTGACATGACGACCCTCTGGGGGGCCGGTGCCCCAGGTCTCGATCGGTTGGTGTTTTGTGGAGGAGGGGCAGCACTCCTGCAGGAGCAATTGTCGGCCTTTCGGTCACACTATACGGTCATGCCGGACAGCCAGTTTGCCAATGCGTTGGGGTATCTGACCTATGCGCGGTGGACCACCCCACAGGCAGAACCTGCAATCCCAGCACCAGCGACGCACGTAGACAGCCTGATCGAGGTTGCCGCACCTGTGGCCTAGGAGCAGGCTGGTGAGATTGCACATTCGGCTGAATCCATCAAAGGAAGAAGACCGTCTCATTACAAGATGGCTGGCCCGGTATCACCGGGGAGCACGGCGGCAGGGCATCATTAAGGCGTGCCTTGCCGCCGGAGCACGCGCATTCTTTGAAGAGGCCGCCGCGCGCCAGGCCGCGACTCCTGCGGCGAGTTCCACAATCTCACCAGCGCCAGCGCCGGTAGTCATTCCATCCTTTACCAGCCTTGGTCAGCTGGTCCAGAACCAGCCATCCCCCGCGGTGTCGCGGGGGACGGCTGACATCGATCGCACGCCACGACAATCCTAAACACACACACGCCCTCTCCACCCGTCCCTCACCCAACCAGTGCCCCAGCTCGACTCCGTCCCATCTCTCGCCTGCTCTGGAGACCCACTCCTTCACGACAGCTGGGCGATGACTCGGACGTGCACGAAAATGGGTCCAACACCGGCGGGTCAACAGGATCCAGCCACTACGCTGTAGAGACGACTCGGCTCTCATCCGAGCCACGCACACAGGCGCACCCAACTCCGACAATCGATCCTCCGTCAGTGTAGAGTCCGAGGACTCGTCACCCTCCTCGCTGGAGGGCCACCCGCGCCTATCAGAGAGTCCCTCTCGGACGGACGACCCCACACGCACACAGGCCTGCGATGCAATGAACGGGAAGAGAGACAATTTCCAAGTAAATAACCCCGCCCTTCCGGGCGGGGCATTTGTAAACCAAGCGGGCTTTTTCCTACGCTTCGCTACGGGCTGCCATTCCTCCCCGCTCTTCCGAGCGGGGTATCCTGGCAGATCTTCATGAACGGGCCTGCGTGTATTATAATGAGAACACGCGTGACGACTCAGGGAGAGGAGACCCCATGACCCCGCGGCATCAGCATCTCTTGCGCATCTGTCGAGAGGCACTCGTAGGTGGATGGACCGCACAGTCAACCGGTGAAAAACTGCTCACCGCACTCATTCTCAATCGCGGAGACTGGCTCAGTGAGATGGGGTACACGATGGCCGATGCCATCGATCGCGTGGGTCTAGACTGGATCGCGCTCATTCCCGACGTGGCCAAGACCCTCCGAGAAGAAGGCCAGATTCCCGACACAATTCCCACCCTCCGTTCATCGGCCACCACACAGTGACCGATCTCACAACTGTGCCACGCGGGATGTCCCCCCATGAAGGCATAGGGTCACCATCGCATCAACTGATCTCGCACCGACCTCTGTCTTCACACAGAGAGACATTGCACTCCGCCGCTAAAGACGGACGCACCAGGCGCGAGGGTGTCGAGGATTCGAACCGCAGAGGGAGGTTAATACCGATCGTAGAGAATATTCTTCCGATGCTCTTCGGCAGCCTTGATCTGACCGATATAGCAATAGTAATAGGGAATGACCAATCCCACTACCGTGACCGCAAACGCCAACCAGCTAGAGGCAATCAAGACTTCGCGCAGATGAATCATCCAGTCTTGGACGATCACCGCAGACTCATCGCTCATGACCGGTCGAAACACAGGCCAGACCACCGCAAATGCCTTCTGTACCGATGCAGGTGTGATGACCGACTGCAGCGTGTGAAAGACAATAAAGAGCAAGATAATCTTGATCGCCTGGCAGACCCACAGGGCTTGATACAAATAATCGATTGAGCGCCGACAGACCGCCCCATAGTAGCAATGCCCCAGATTCTTTCCCAGCATCCAGTTAAAATGGAGCCCGTAGCCGACTCCCATCGTCAACGCCATCAGGACCCCGAACCACGTCGGCTCCCAACTGCCAAAGATCGGCATGATCCCCCACATGACGGCGACGGCGAAGGGAATACCCACGAGGTTACATAACCCATCTAACAACACCGCGTGAAATCCCACTTCCGAATATGCAAACTTCCGATCGAGGAGCATCATATGCGTCGGCAGCGACCGCCCCATTTTTTCCACAATTGATAATTCCTGGATTTCACTGATCGCCGTGATCAAACTACGCTGGTCCGTCTTGACATTACTCTCCGCAAACAGCGGGCCCCGCTTGGAATTCCGTTCAGCCATGCGCTACACCAACCCTATGACATGCATGAGCGGATGGACATAGGCCGTCACCAGCGCGAGCAAGAAGAAGACAATCGCCAGACCGAGACGTTGCCGATACGCCCCACACCAATAACATCCGGACAGCAAGGTCACGGTCAGTAACCGCAGTGGCACCCCAACCAGAAATCGTTCAGCCACGACGTTCCACCAGAAAAGATAGGCCTCTTCAGACACATACTCCAATGGATTCAGCCACGTGAACCAGTCCATGATCCCCTGTTACCGCACATGCCGGACGTCTGTAATGAGAGACAACAGTCCTTCTTTACGCCCTTCAAACTGGGTATGCACGTCGCCAAACGCGTCTTTCTTGACCGGGATAAGATACAGTCGCTTGGTATTGGCCCGTTTGGCCATCACCAGATGATAGAACCGACCGTAGTACCCCTCCCCGACATCCTCTCCCAGGAAGTGCTGTGTGCGTAAAGACCCCACCAATCGACGCAACATCGGCTCCCGATCATCGGCACGAATCAACCCCAATTCCACCACACCTTTTTTCTTGGCCAATTGCCGGGCCGCATCAAGCAACACATCGGGGACAATGTACACCACGTCTTTATAGGAGACCGCCTCCCAGGTATTGCTGCGCTTCACCACATTCACACGGAGGCTCACCACCTGGAGCAACTCAGGGATCTGACACCATTGCTCGAAAGGCTGAACGCTTAGCCCCCCTTCCTGCTGGGATAACTCATATTGCCGCGCCCGCTCATCCGCCTGTTTCAAGAGCACATCCAGTGCATTATTGCTGCCCCGATGATGGGCGACAATCGCATTGATCGCTTCATTCAGCCACGAGATATCTCGCCCTTGAAAACACTTCTGTACCTGAACCGCGCTGGCCGCCGTATGATCGCCCATCGTATACACGGTCGCTGTACGAAACGCGGGCGCCTTCCCTAAATCATGTCCAATGGCCGCCACGAGTACCTTGGGAATCAAGGGTCGATAATCTCGATAGGTCTCTTTGAGAATTTTTAACGCAAAATCGATAACATGAAAGGTATGGTCTTTGAGGGTCACACGCAACAGCGCCTGACGCACCGGATACAACTCGCCGGCTTCATGATCCCGTTCAGGGGCAATCACCACCAGCGACGGACACTCCCCATGTTGCTCGAGAAATTGCAGCATCGCCACGATCGGGTCGTAGACCTGCTGCGCGCGCAATATCCCTTCATGCGGCGTGACGAACGCCTGCATAAATTCCGTGAAGGCATACCGTGAACGACCCGGTTCCGTCGACGTTGATTCTGGTGACGCAGAAGAGATCGTCGATACGGACGTCGGCAGCGGGAGAGAGGACAGAGGCTCCAACGAGGGCGAGGCTGGAGGATCCCCCACCAACGCCTCCGGCGACGCGACACGCCCAGCGATCGCGCCCTCAACGACGGGATCCCGCGCACTAGACCCCGACGGGACGGCAGCCGGAGTCGGGGTATTATGGGGTAGCCAGACGGCCTTCGCCAACTCGACCAACTCAATCGTAAACGGTTCAACGGGCAAGCGCGTCGGCTCGTCGAGGGCTCGACTCACGAACCGGTCTGTGACGGATTGCAGGACGGCCGGCCACATCCGCTAGCCTCTCCACGCTTCCGGAACTGGAATCGGTTCGACGGACTCCACCGTCAACGTCATCGTCATCAGTCGTCCGAACAGAACAATCTCAAGCTGAATGGTCTCACCAGACGTCGACCGAATAATGCCCGACACTCCGCGATAGTGCCCGGACACGACCCGCACCATCTCGCCCACCTGGTTCGATGGAGGAACGGTCGGCATCGTCACCGGACGTTCAAAGTCCGTTCCGGCAACAGGGAACACTTTCACCACACTCCGTAGGCCTCTGACCTGCGTATGCCGCACAGGCGTTAAGGACACCACGAGATAGCCCGGAATCCGCTGGTCAATCAGCGTACAGCCCAGACGATATAGTTCTCGCACCAGCCGATCGACCCCTCCACCGCCGACTTCAATCGCATAGACCGCCGATTGAGCGAGTTCCACTGCCATGCGTTGCTCCTTTCGGTTCGGTCACGCCGTGGTCAACGCGTCACCCGTTGCCGGTCATGTACCACCGGCTCTAACACGTGCAACGCGTTGAACACTTTCCAACTATATTCTTTGACATGCCGAGACCCGTTGTAGTGCCCGACCGCTTCCCAGGTCTCATGGAACCGGTTGACTTGTTGCCGGAGAATAAAGGCCGCCCAATAGAGGTTGACGCAGGGATCCAAGAACACGACAGGATGCAACCCATAGGTCTTGGCATGCTGACTGTTGATCTGCGCCATCCCAACATCAAAGTTTTTCCCCTCGGCCCAAAGTTTCGACACCACGCGACGAGCGTCGGTCAGTGACAGAATCCCCTGTGAATGGCCTTTCCCATTTATGTTGACCGACACCGCATAGGGATTCCCCTTCGCCTCCACATACACCAGGGCCTCAAGAATCCGGGGAGACAGCACATAGCGCGTCCCCGCCTGCGCCACGCACGAATGGTTCACATACCAATACGGGTCCTGCAGATGCGGCGAGATCTCCTCGGCGTGAGTCACTCGAGCGCCCACCACGTGGACACCACAGAGCAACACCATGAAGCCTGCGATCCACGACGTCACTTTCCGACCCCTGGCCATCGCTAACAACTCCCCGTTGCCGCACAGATCCTGGTCGTCATGGAATTCGTGATACCCACGGGATCGATCGAGGCACTGACGTTCGAATACCACTCACTAAAATCGATCAGACTCCAATTGATCGCGGTGAACTGCGCGACCGAAAACCCATCGCAAATGGGCGCATCCGCCGTCCCCCACGTCATCCCGAGTTGCGGTTGCCCCTGGTCGTGAATCATGCGGGCGAGTTGAGAGGTGTAGGAGCAATACACTTCCTCTTTCCGCAGACAAATCCCAAAAGGCCCAGTCGTGACGCAATGGTCACCGATATAATGTGATTTTTTAAATTGGCGATCCTTCGCGAGTTGGATTTCTTCATCCGTACAACTGCCGATCAGCGTACTGGGATCCGTATTGCAACAATTGACGATCACCGAGCCGAGGGTGTCGTAATCACAGGACATCCGGGCGCCAGTGAAAATCCGTAGCGTAGCGGGATCCCAATCGTTCTTAATTGAGTCGAGCATGGCCAACCAGGTCGCCGCATTGGCTAAATTCGTATTGGGAGGAGTGCTGGCATCGACACAGAAGGGCACAAGACTATCCGGTGCCCCGCAGGTCGTACATTGCCGCACCACGGTTTCGGCAGTGCAGACCGATCCCCCTGGACAGGACATTGTATTGGTGTACGTATCACACCCGCCAGGAAGGGGACTCGTGCAGACTGAACTCGTTTGACTGCAGTTTCGTTGGAGCAACGGCGCGCAGGTATTAGGCCCGAGGCCCTGATACCCATAGGACTCGGTTCGATCCCAACAGGAATTCAGCGGAAACGTGGCGGGAGGAGGAAGGACTAAGACTGTCCCCGTATCCGTCGTCACTGATCGCGGCACAGTATCGTTGCAGGTCGATGAAATTAACGACCAGGTCGCCCGCAGGCCGCCGCAGCCATCACTGATGACATCTTTTCGAATATGATAAAAGCCCGTCCCACTATTGAGCCGGGCCCAGCCCCCTTGGTCACCTGCAGCAGAACAACCTAAGACTTCCCATACGGCCCCCAATGGCACATTCCCTGTCCAGGTCCCGCAGCCCGGGCCTCCATCTCCCTGCACCGTGATATTCACCGATATCCCGCTCTGCACCACAATCTCATCCGAAGCCAGCCCGGGATCGGGAGCCGTAAAGGTGTAGAGCGAATACCACCCCCAGACGCTGCCATGGCCCCGGCCAATCAGCGCCTCATAATTATTGCCACCCAGACTGCGTAAAGACACAAACACGCTGTGCGGAGTCGACCATCCCACAGTTGGAAGAGGAGACGGAACTGTCAGTGTGTAGTTCAGTGTTCTGGCAGTCGTGACTACTGTAATCTGACAGATGGACATGGCAGAGCCCGGCACGGTGCATGTTTCCGTACTGGGAGGACCTTCAGACCAGGCATTACACGTGCGCACATCCGTACACGATTCCGTGACCGGCGGAGCGGTCACCGAAGCCGCCACAGTCGCTGAGGTCAACACCGGCGCGCTGGTCGTCAGATTCCACCCTTGCACAGCGGTCCGCGTACTCTGCAACTCGCCCATACGAGGATCGGTTGCGGCCGCCGTCGCCCCATCGTTATTCAGGGCACTCACATCACCCGTTGTATTGAAATACGATTCCTGTGGGGCACCGGAACACCCTCCCGTCTGACAGGTCGGAGAGCCTCCGTACTGCGGCACGCTCCCGATCGTAGACTGAATCATCCCAGGCGCGGCAGCTCCAGAAGTATGCGATCCTTCGCACTGGGCCAGTACATACATGTCCGTCATGCCACCGCAATGCGCTCCCTGAGCCAGACTGCCAGGCAGCACCAACACGAACGCAACTCCAATACTGCAGACCACCCGCTTCCACATGCCTAGCTCCTCAACGAATAATTGACTCAGCGCTCGAGTAACTACCTAATTGTGGCACGTCAGGGTCTCGCGAAAACCCGTCGGGCACCCCCACCCCTGGCAGGCGAGACGCTGCATTAGGCCTCGACTCCTCATGCGACGCTGCCGTCGCACCGACAGCGGAATTCCGAAAAGGCTGTTCCGGCTCAAAAACAATCGCAGTTCCAGTCACGAGGAGCTGTGTCATACCCAGTCCTTTGGAACTCACTGCCACCACCGAGATGCGCAGATCAATCACGGCATCCCCACCTAAATCCTTCGCCGCTCGCTGCACCTTCTCGATCGCACTCTGCAGCGCCGAAATAATCGGACGATCGTACGTACTCGCACGACCACCCAGGACATCCACCACCTTGGTCACCCAGTCCCGCCAGGTTGCAATACCCACCGTCTGAAATTGAATGACAGCATTCAATGCCCGGTAGCGACGACCTGGGTAAATCGGCATCGTAAGAGTTTGCATCTCCCCCCTCCTACTTCATTGATGTGGGCACCGGCGGGACAACAATCACTGAACCTGGCGCAGGAATCCCTGGAAATGAACTGATCGTGCTGAGGTTCTGTAGTTTTGGGAACGGTGCCGCCATCGCTTCCCCTGCATGACTGGATCCTGTCGCAGGGACCGGCACCGACATAGCCGTCGGCGCTGGGGCCTCAGGACCTTTCTTCTGCACCGGACGAATCTTCCCAAAGAGTTCCTTTAATTGTTCCCATCGACTTGTCGAAACAGTACCGTCAGATGTCGGCGCCCCCACATCAAAAGATGTCGGAGAGACACCCGACTCCAGCGGCTTGACAAGCGCACCGACGACAGCTGGTGAAATCGCAGTCGTTGGTTCCCCAGATCCCGATGTGATCGGAACCACTAGAGACGGTTGAGGGGCGAGAGGAGTCACTGGACTCCCAACAGTCGGCACCTCACTCATGACACTCCCTGGCGGGGGCAGAGCTGAACTCACGGACTGGACGTCTGTATGGATGCGATCTCCGGGCGTCTCCTTCGAGCCATGCGCCTCAGTCTCAGGGCTCTCAACAGACATAGGCGGCCGTTTCATACCCGCACTGGCCATCCTCTTATTCGCATCAGCGACGTTCCTCGCGGTCTGTTTGGTGACTCGCATCAGTTGCTCGACCCGATTCGCCAGCATGTGATTGGTTTCAGACAACGTCGCGACCTCTGAAATCACCTGGCTAAAATGGTCCGTCACCGTCCCCATTTGATGTTGCTGTTCCTTCAGGATATTGCCCTGGCCCTCGACTTTATTGCCCATCGCCTGAATGTCGGCTTTCGTCGAACGCACGGCCTGCAAGATCGAGTCGAGCTGACCCTTGAGAGTGCCCTGATCCACCGTCATCCGTTGATAGGCCAAACGAATATCCTCGACCCGCTTGGACAGATCGGATTGTTCCGATTCCCATGTTTCTTTCACGTCCAACAAATGACTGTGCTTGCCCTCCAGGTCCTTGTAATCCCCCAACCCCACACACCCCTGCGTCGTGAGAGCCATCAGCACCACACCCAACCACTTTTTCATGATCATGCCTCCTTGTGAACGTTCGCCTGATTACGCGCGCCCGTCGTGCTGCCGGACCAACTTGGCCACTTCGCCGCGGGCCTCATACGGCGTATTCGTGAGACGGGCGCCATGCTGAATAATGCGATGAAGATCCACGACAAACGTGGCCACCGTCTTCAATTCTTCCATGCACGTTTCGAGGGACTGCGATTCCATACGCAATCGGATCAACGATTCATCGAGCCCCCGAATCAAGGGAGCCAACCGCGCGGTATCCTGAACGCGCGGCACAATCACAATGGCGTCGCGACGCGACGCCATCTTCACACGTTCCTGAATGTCCCCAATCGGTTCCCGCCACCGATATTCGACGTCGGAGACGCCTAGCCGTCGCAGGACATCTTTGATCCGCTGCGCCACGCCCTCCACTTTCATCATGATGGACTGCGCCTCGTCAAAGGGCACCCGACTCCCAGCCCCTCGTCGGACACGCTGCATCACTTTGTCAAAGGAAAAGAGCATGGAGGACAACATCCAGCCTTCTTGTGTCTTATTGATCAACAGGATCGAATCTGGATCCTTCACACGGAACACGCGATCGGCAATTTGCTCATCCGGAGACCGGCGTGGCGCGCCGCCTCCCTGGTGCGCGCGCTGAGGCGCAAGGTCCATCACGGCCTGTCCAGGTTTATGCCCATTCCTCGACGGATCCCCTCCCGTAATGACTGCTGCTGACCTGTCCTGCTGTCCACCCTGTGGCATCTCGCTCCTCCTTCTCTAGTGTTGAATCGACGTCGACTGCAGTTCCTGTTCATCCATCGGTTCCACGCGCACCCCCGTCAACTTGCTGGCTGCCGCTGCATTCACGCCCCCACGACCTAAGAATTGAGAGATCGTCCCGTGTTCAACAATGACTCGAGCCCGCTGTTCTTCACGAAAGAGCTCCACGCGACGAATCGCCCTGATCGGCGCCGGAGCTAACGCCTGCTTAATGAACTCCTCTAACGGGGTGGCATGTCCGACCAACGAGGCCGTCATCTTCGTCCGCTCCTGAAAGGTCCGCACATACGGTAGACACAGCTTGATCGCGGCCCCCGCGCCATCCACGCCACTGATGGCAATTTTCACGAACGACGCGTGTTCCACCGACGCCACACGACGGACTTGAACGCCCGCGTCACGTATGACCGGCTCAAAGACAGATTCGGCAATCCGACGGAAGTAGCAGGCGGACCGTTGAGAGAGGATGGGATATCGGTCCCCTTCCTTATAGATGGCCGCGGTGACCAGATCCCGAATGCAATACGTCCGATCCGCATACTGTTTTGGCAACACGCCCCAATCGCGTTGTTCTTCCACCCACACCAGATACGCGTTATAATTTGGTAACGACTTCAACACCCGTCCCACAACCAAATGCCCAATCGTCCACATAGACAGCTCTCCGGTTGGACTTCGATCCCGCGCACAGACGCGCACACCACTCATAGAGGTATTACGGAATAGGGGGGCGAGCCTTGGGATTTACAGGAAGGCAGGACAATGACTCGGTGTGGGTCAAGACAGGGTTGCTGACGTTTCTCCTCACCCTCCCAGGATGCTCGCTCTTCTTGCCGTACGAACTGGCGGCCTACAAATAGCGACAGACCCATTCCCCCACCCCCTTCTTCACGCTCACCAGAACCAACAGAATCACAAGTGGAATGGCCAGGTTAGCTGGCTCAGCCGAGTTGCGCGCGATTGCTGACGGAGAGGGGAGATAGCGCGAGGATGGTTACATTGCTGGTTACAGTTTACGAGGTCAGTTGAACGTGGCAACAAACAAGCAACGAGGTTCCAGAGAACCACGGAGCGACGGTCAAGGAGCAGCAGGCGATGCGCCGGTTGGCGAACGGGGGCAGGGGGGTCGAAGACTCCCCCACAGAGGTTCCTCATTTCTCAGGGTAGAGATTGACTCACTCAAAGGTAGTACTAAGATTACGAAGTACTACCAAACCGATGGAGGTAAGAATGCTGGAATCTACCATGACCCGGAAAGGGCAAGTCACGATTCCCAAGGCGATTCGCAACCGCCTGGGAGTGAAGGAAGGCGAGAAGGTCCTCTTCGTGATGCGAGGCGAGGAAGTGGTCTTGAAGGATATCAAGGGGACGATTCTTGATCTCAAAGGCTTAGTTCGGTCGTCAGCCCACCCGGAAGATTTTGAGAAGATTCGTCAGTCAGTAAAGCAGACTGTGGCAAAGAAGGTGGCCGAGCATGGCTAATTTCTTCGTGGATACCAATGTGTTTCTTCGTTTTCTGACCAACGACGACCCGGCGAAAGCCAAGCGAGCCGAGACACTGCTCCTCCGAGCGGCAACGGGGGTGTCACAAAATCATGACTGCGCCCCTGTAGAAATGTGGATGATATGAATGGAAGATATTGTTTCACCTGATCCACTTGGGCTGTCGAAATCCAGCAGCGCTGATATTGAACAGTGGCCGGTCCATTTCCGTCACGCTCCGAGCGGATGAATGTGCAGCGCCTCCCGCTTCGCCGCGACGCTCAACTCCCGATCAAACGCCAAAAACATCATCGGTGAAGACACACGATCACGCAAGCTCAATGCCGAGGCTAAATGCATAGCATCGTATCCGCGTAACGCACGGGCTGCCGCCAGCTCTCCAGCGGCCTTCACAAGATGATCGGTCACCTCGACTGCGATGTAACAGGTCCAATCTTCAACAAAGGCATCCACGATGTGACGGTATGCTTGGGGTGACAGACGAGCTTCTCGGCGAGCACGCGCAAACGCCGCTCGCACCTCGGCATAGGCAAGCAGTGACGTTGCCACAGCCTCCGCTTCATCCACGGCAGCCGTAAGTTCTTGCGACAACGGCTCTTGCACGTAAAGCTTCACCAACGCGCTCGTATCTAAATACAGCATCATCGACGATCTTCTATCACCATGTCAGCCAGCGTTCGTCCACGGATCACCGGCCGCCGGCTTGCTCCACGAGGCTTACCTCCGCTCCACCGCACAGCTCCCTCACGAAGCATTGGCTCAAGCGCCCGCTTGAGGCTCGAGATATTTACCGGAACGATTCGCGCCACGGACTGACCTCGCTCCGTCACAACGATTTCCTCGCCGCCCTGGACTCGCTTTAGGTATCGGCTTAATCGATTCTTGAGTTCGCGGACACCGACGTGTGGCATCGCACCCTCCTTCTCAAAAGAATGAGGCTACATTATAGACTCGTTGTGGCCACACGTCAAATAGGGTGTAGATAGCACATCATCTATCCGCTTTTTGTAGCACGTGATCTGTCCGGTTTAGGGTGCGCCCTCAAGAAGGGCCACTATGACACGGGCGAGAGTCCTACAGGAGGTGAGACAGATGCGGTGATGCTAGAGATGGGACGCATGGGGACCGGTAAGGTTACCGATGATCGTGACGATCAGAATCCAAAAATGCAACAAAATCAAGATCGACATCTCGATCTGTAGACCTGCGGGATGATCTAAATATGAAGTGGTCGAGAAAAAGCTTTATATTCAACCAAATAATCCAAGCAAATATACACGCGAGACACAAAGTGACAAAGTATATTGCTGGAATAATCCACACCTGGGTAGGATACTACATTCTTCTAAAGATTCATGCCTCTTGTCGCTTGAACCTACTTTTTATGTTTCTCATCATTAGCAAGTTTAAATAGCTGGCCAAATCTAAGACGATACAATAACGCCTTCTCAACAGCACTCTCTGCTTTATCAGCTATTTCAAGACCCATGAGAAGTCGACCTTGATGCTCCTTATTATCTGGGTCAAAGCCTGCCGATTTCATTGAATCCGCCAGGGAGCCTGCCCATTCTCCATACTTATCAGCCATCGCGTGCGAGTCGAGATTCTTCGATGCCCTAGCTGCCTCAAGAAACCAATGACCATAACTCGACTTCATTTGATCATCAGCATGTATCTGAACCTGATCTTGATAGAAATTGCTACTCTGGCCACCCTCGATCTGAACTCTTGCTTCTGCGCCAGAAGCAGGAACCTGAGTAACATTGCGAACAACTGGCTCCCCTTGTAAACCTTGTCCAATACCACGCTGTCTAACCTGCGTCGACTCATCGCCAGAAGAAGACACAAACACAGGAACCTGTTCAGCACTCATAAGGACATGCCCTGCCGCATCACCAGATGGGGCTGGAACTAGAGAATGACCATCACGCCCGACTAGACTCCCTTTATCCATGAGGACAACATTTCCTGATAGCTGAGATGCACCCCTACTTGAATGTTCAGTCAATTCATCGTTCTTACCAGAGTACTCAATCCCTTTATCGGGTGAAAACTTCACAACCCCCGTCTCTTTCTGAGAAAATGTCCTCGGTTCAACAACCGGACGGCCACCTGAATCCGTACCAACCTGAACCAACCCTGTTCTGCTGGGCCAAGAACGAGTATATTTTGCTCCGGCAGATGAATGCATATCTCCATCGATAACCATCTTACTGCCATCGCCAGCGACTTTGGTGAGGGTGCTCCCAGCCTCGCCGGTCGATGCATACACATCTTGACCATCGAAGCGCATCGTCCGCTGACTCTTCTCCCCGGTTTGAAAATCAATGACTTCCCCGGAATATGACCATGGAGTGCCAGAATCATGGGGATTCCCGAAATGCTTGACCTCTCCCTTGTTGAGCTCCAGGTAATTATTGCCCGATACAGGAACAACCATTTGCTCGCCTGACGATTCTCCGCCCAATTTACGCGAGAATGTCATGTTACTGGCCTTCATCGTATACTGACCACTCTGGGGATCCTTCGTCACGGTTCCACTGGCCTGTATGCGATCCTTTCCGGTTTCCATCGCCGCTGATGCAGTAAAACCATTTTGGGGCTGACCGTGACTATCGAACGCCAGATTCTGGCCGCTCACGACAGCTTTAGGCAGCAAATATTCATGGCCCTCTTGATCCTTAACTAGCAACGGAATTGTCCCCTCCACACTTCCGACACTCCCTCCAGGCCCAGCCGCTGGTGTAAAAAGTAATCCATCTTGTGTTTTCTTGCCTTGAACAACATTGGACTCCGTACCCGACACTGCGTGAGCAACCCCAGGACGACTCAACACGTCTTGTAATTCTCCACCGCCTCCAGGTCTGGCAATGGACAACTTTTCTTCGCCTTCACGATCAATCCGTTGGGCAGTCCCGGCCACATGAACGAATCCACCAGAGACACCTGGCTGCTGAATGTATGTATCTTCCATCTGGAACATGCCAGATGTCGTCTTTCCACCAGGATGACTCACGGAGCTGGACCCTGTCCGTTTCAGACTTAACTCACTCGTCCCGTCAGACTGTGTCTTGAGTTCACCCTTAAGCCCAGCACTCTGAAAGGAGTCCAAACGGGACACTTGCTCCCCTGAGGATTGATTTTGCACCTGCTCCACTTGATGCTCCATGCCGGATCCATCGCGATACACTCCACGCGAAAAAATCTCATCCCCTCGCACTTCTTGCTGCATAAACATCGAGCGACCAGATTCCGGATCGAAGACCTTCCCACGAAACACGCCCGACGTCAGCTTGCCATCTCGATCTTTACTGTAGCTCCCATACGGATTCTGCACGGTCATGGCCCCATTGGCCGCCAATGAGGTAACACTCCCATCTTGACCCCGCATCGTCATGGTCCCCGCCTGATCCACCATCGAAATCCCAGACGAGCCAGAGACCAGCGCCATCGTCATGTGCGAACCTGACGCATGGCCTATGACACCGTCCGCAAAGGTACCATTCGAGAGCTGTGTCTTCTGTTCCCAACGAGGACCCTGTCCTTCCAACATGGTCTGCCCGCGTCCTGCAGCAAACTCTCCAGCTACATGCGAGCTGGTGTCCTGAGCCGAGCGACCCGCACCGCTCAAGGCACTACCGATCGATGATCCGCCCCACACTAACGCCCATCCCACCGTTGGCACCATCCAAATATAGTCGCCTGAGACAGAATTCATCATACTGACAAATTCGAGATACGAATCATAACTACTCAGATTCACCGAACCAAATCCGCCGGCCGCAGTAATGGACGTGAGTCGCGCGCGGGCTTCTTGATAGAATACCAAGTTCAGAATGGCATACAGTGGTCCCCATGTTTGCAACCACAAAAACATCTTGATGTACAACCCGAGGACTGCACCCATCGCCGGCGACATGGCCAGCACTAACACCACTGGCGTGGACAAATAGACAATGCCTTCAATGATCGTCCGCAACATGGGCACCATCTTTTGCACGAGATTGCTGGTACTAAAGGCTTGCTGCTTCAAATTAATCGTCAGAGTCTTTTGCAATTCCGCGACTGAGGCAGTCGTATCTTTATACTTCGACTTCTCCTGAATCATCGCCTGACGCCAGGCTTTAATAATCATGGCATTATTGATCAATTGGCGGCCGGTTTGGCCAGCAGGAATAAGATTCCCCAACAGGGCATCAGCAATACCTACTTCATCGAGAATACTCAGAGGCATCACTTGGAGCTCCGTTTGCAAATACCGATTGCTCTTATCATAGCCAGCAGATCCTATCGCAAAGCGAGGAACCAACTCGCCTGTGTAGTACGTGGCACACGGGATCCCCGTCATTCCAACGGCACGCGCTAGATTTGCCGTCGCAATATCCGTGAGCAAATCACCAGACGTACGCAACACAGTAATCGTCGGACTCCCGGCCAACGGAGGAGTAAGTTCCATATCCGCAAAGACGCAATCCATCAAATAACTTCCGATCCGTTCTTCAAGATCCCCATCGCGAATTTCAGCCCCCACGATCTTTTGAAGATCGAACATCGGGCGGTTCAAGGTGGATCGTCCCGTGCTGTAATTGGCTGGAATGGCAAAAGCCGTTTCCACCAACTGCGTAAATCGCCAGCCCGCATACCCAGACGCATACGCCGGTAACGCCACAGCCAATGGGACACCCGCCACCACCTGATCGGCCACATCACTATTCACTTCATCGACCACCAAGACATCGACAGGGATCTGTGTACTAATATAAAACACAACCACCGCGCCAAAAAACAACGGGAAATACTGGCGCCGGTCGATCATGAAATTGCCGATGGCCAACGCAGACAACAACAGGATGGCAAAGAGCAATAATCCCGTGTACGGGCCGGTCATCATCAAGAGACGAATGCCGGCTAGCACGGACGCAATCACATCGCCATTCCCAAAGGTATGAATTTCCCACATGTACGCGTGGCTTTCTTCCGACTATCGGCTCGGCTTCGGTTGAGGTCGCTCAAAGAAATAGGCCAACATTTGACGTGACTTCTCAGTGCCGGCATTACGCGTGGTCACTTCGGCCACCACTGTACGATAGGTCTCATCCAACCGCGCCAAATACTGCTCCGCATCGCCGATGAAATCAGGATTCAGTTTCTTGAAATGCAACACATGCTTCACCACTTCTCGTCGCAGATACGAGATGTAATAAAACGTTAAATCCGTGGCAATAATCTGACTCCCGAAGCGAACAATGATATCCCGATCGGCCGCAGTCTTGCCGTGATCTAAAAGAAGTTTCCAGACCGGAAGCGAAGACGCATTGATAAAATTCTGCTGTGCAGCCGTCGGGGGGTTCCCTGTTGCCATAGCCGTGGCAATGTCCTGAAGGCTGGTTTCGGTCCGCTCCTCGAACCCACTCAGATCACCAGCAGAGGGGCCTTCCGAGACGTCCAAACAATCCACCTCATTATCGAGACAGGTAAGAATCGTTGGGGTCTCTAGGGCACGGGTTTGCATAATGTCTTTAAATTCCAATGTGGGCGGGTGATAGTGGGGAATCGCATTGTTATCAACCACAATGGTCCCAAAGAGAGACATGATTAACTTTCTAACTGGAATATCAACCGGAGGGACCGCTTGCCCTAACGCCTTCCACACTAAGTTGGCATGGATAGGGGTTCCCAAAGCCTCCATATCTGTTTTAACGGTGGAGAGGAGCGTGCCGGCGCGTGTATCGCCTTGATCGATCGGATCTCGAATGCTGCCCGCATTAATCAACGAGGTTTCATACGCATTACCCGCGCTGGTCGCCACAGACTTCAACGCTTCTCCCGCTTTCAAGGCCGCCTGCACTGAGGCCGCCGCATTGCACGGATTAATCCGACCGAGGGTGTTCATCGCTCGAGCCGCGGCTTCCAACTTATTCAGGACATCGGCACAATCCGGACAAATAAACTTCATCGCCAATTGAAAGGCATAACCAAGCACCGCGCCTGTCCCTAACTGCGTGAGCAGCGTCACGTACCGACTCAGACTCCCGTAGCTAAATCCTCCCAAATAGGCATCAATCCCTCCACACCCCACAGACAGACGAGGGGGACTGATCGAAAACAGGGACATCTGCTGATTCTGAAACCGCATCTCCAAGCTGCCCCCGGTATACGCATTGCGTGTCTGCCCTTGATAGGCCCCAGGGGGAGAGGTCGCCGACAGCAGTCCGAAACTGTTAAACATCTGACCCAACTGCGCATCCATGGCATGCGCAGATTCGACCACGGGACCAAAGGCCAAGACGGCCACGAGAAACCAAATGCACACGTGAAAGAATCGGTTCATATCGCCTCACAACACAAAAGACGCTACCCTTGCTGCGGCTTCAACATATCGCGGCGTTTCAAAATCACCAGCACACGCTCACGTAAATCACTCAGTGTCATAATCCCAGCCCCAATCGGCGTAAGAAATTTCTCCTCAGGAATCGCCAAATAGACCATCGGCGTCATATGCACGCCCAGACGTTCCACCATCCCATTGTCGACATGCGGCCGTGGATATTCGGGTAAGCCTGTCCCGTCGATCGAGACGGGAAACACAGACATGCCATACTGATCTTGAAAGAGTTTCATGATTTTCGATTGATCAAGACAGTACGGACAGGTCGACGTAAAAAAGAAAAAGAGCCCCGCATATTGCGAAGCCTGCATGAGCGTATGGTCCTCATCTTGCTGCTTGATGTGGGCTTCGAGGCGATGTCCAAATTCCGATGAAGGATGCTTCGACTCATAATTCAACTCGGGGTTCACATACATCGCTAATTGATACGAATCGGTAAACTGTGACGCACGATCGTACGCCGCCTGCTGCACCACAATGTAGGTCTTCACCGTCTCCACCGTGGGCGTATCCATGGCTGCTTCTTTCTTGGCCGTCACGAGCTCACGGAGAAACACTGACGGCAATTTACTCAGATCCACCCCATTGATCGGAAGACTTTTGAGTGTGTCCTTATATTTCTCCGGCTCAGACCAAATCTTTTCGGGAAGCTGCTTGAAGGACTCTGGCAGAGGACGCGAGTCCTCCTCATCCTCCTCTTCCTCAGCCGGCGCCGGCGGCTCCTGGTAAAAGAACCATCCATCCCGGCTGCGCTTCAGATAATCCTGTGAACCTGGAGCCACATCACGGGGCGCAGCCTGCGCCACCGACAGGGCACACCCCAGCGAGACGCACAACACACACACGATGCGCCTCATAACATGCAGCAGTTCTGTAACTTCCACATCAGCCATATAAAGTCTTCTCCTACCGCCGGAACCTCTTTGGCGCCGCCCCACATCATCGACGTCCGCCCCATTGGAAAGCAGCACGATCCAATCGCTGATCGAAAGCTAGGAATCGGATAGAGGAGTTGAAATTTATACTGGCTTTTCACGATCAGACCCGTCGGAAGATCCGTACAAATCAACACACCATTGCCTGCCGTAAAGGTTTCCAAGCCCACCCGAGCCAATTTTGCCAACATGCGATACGTCAAGAGCGCAGACCGCTGGATATCATTCCCCGCGCCGGACACATTGCCATCCATGGGGTACAGATAGCCGGCCGATCCGGCACACCAAAACAACGGATCAATCGGGAAATACACCGCCGCCGCCAACGAATCGGCCGCACAGGCCATGAGGGTAATGGGATTGGCCAGCACCAAGGCTTCCGGTGACAGGATCATCGCCAGCACATCATCGTTCCAAGTGGGATCTATTTCACTGATAAACAAGAGATCAATATCTTCGATCGAGACATTGACACACAACACATCAACGATCAGTCCGATGATGTACCACAACGGAAACGACATATAATGGACATGCATGTAGACATGATTTTGGTCGAGGGCATCAATCTGGGTCGATTCCGATCCTGCTCCGATATAGCTAAATCCCCCGGAGCCAAACGAGATCCCAAAAGTGGGAAAACATAATTGATCATGCACCACTTCCATGAGACGGACTGGCTCAAAATACCCAATGGGAAGCCCGGGAATACAGACCTCAAAAAAACACACACATCCGCAGAGAATCGGGCCGTAATACGGAGCAAGCCCGGGGCCCATCGCCGGCGTCACCGCAGTCTCCGTCCCCGTAAACAACGTGACTGAGGCCATACTAATTGGGAACATGCATTCCCAGCACGTCGTCCCAAAGGACTGCGCCAGGACATTCGTCCCTGGTCGGCAATACGCCTCGGCAGACGCCACGCTACCGACCAACACCAGCACGAAGAGACAAGCGGCCAGCATCCACCGCATCACACCAGCACGCCAGATCGATGCCGAACTGGTCACCGCGTGCTCAGAGGCCACACTATCGGACAGCATATTCACGGACCTCCATCTCCGAGCCGACCTGCCGCACCACGCTGGGCAACGCCGCAATCTTGAAGCGCTGCATGAGTTCATCCGTCATCCAAAACACTCGATGCTCGACCTTCGTCATTAATGGCTCAATCGAACCTGCTGTCACCGCCACCTTCAACAGCTCTTTTGAGTGCTCATCCATATACCGTTGCAACCAACTCACCTGATCTGGATCGGTCGCATTGATGATCAGCATGGTATGAGGCCAGGTCACTTTCGTGAGCGGATTCACCCGCGTGCCAGCCTTCACTAAAATCCTGTTATTGGAAGGGTCTGTAATGTCCTCAGGAAACTCCGTCGTGAGATCCACGCGGAACGTCCGAGCGTGTAGGGCACGAGGCGCCTGCAGGCCAGGTCCACGCTCGAGCTTTCGCTTCACCATCTCCGCGCCCTTTCGTTGCACCGACTGCCAATCGGTGTGAGCAACCTTGTCTTTCACCAGCTGCAACATATCCGTTTCCCCAATGGCCACCGTTGGGAACTCACTCTTGATATGGCGACTGTCGCTGAGTGCAGGAACCGGCGGTTGGGGGTCAACCGTGGGCCCGCCTTGGGCCCATCCTATCTCACGCTGAGCTAACCAGGTCGCGAAGGGACGGAGCCCCGGCTCGTCTTTCGCCAGCAGGCCAAACAAATGCCTGACCGACGCCGTCCCCACGGCGCTTTGATACCGCTCCCCCTGTACCACCACCACCGCCGGCACTTCCTGGACTCCGGCCCGTTGATAAATCACCGGATCGATCACCAGTCCCGTGAGCATCGACGGATCGGGTTGCTGATTGGCATCGAGAAACAGCGCCATAATCCGCTCCCGTGTCGTCTTGAACGAATTATCCACGAGACCGCGTAGACAGATTGTGATGCCATAGGTGTGCGATGCCTGCACATACTCTCGGAGTGTCGCATCCGGGAGCGAGAAGGACAGCAGGAGATACACCCCATCCTTTCGCATCTCACGGGGCATCTTGACCTCAGCATTCTCAACCGGCAGGTGTTGTCGTGCCGCCCGCGCAATCTCTTTCGCCAGTTCGAGCTGACTTTTCTGTTGCGCAGTGGGATCCGCAAAGACGCGATCGCGAGCCTCCCCCAGCTTCCGTGCCTTCTCCAGATCGACCGGATTGAAGTCTGGACGCTTGCGAATGAGATCGTCGCCCAAAACCGACGACGCCACACACACACTCACCACACTCACCAATAGAGACGACAAGAACCACCGACTCTGCATCACACACCTCCAGGGATCACAAGAGTGGGATAGCCACTCCAATAAAATCCGCTTGGGACACCGCGCCGTAATAACGGGAATCCATTGACCGAGGATGCGGAAGGAGTGTGTAGTATTCCCCGGCCTGCAACACCCGTCCTCGTGCCAGCTCCAATGGCACACCAAACCGATCCTGTCCAATCCCCTGCGCCACCACTTGCCCATTAATCAGCACGTCATCGCCGACCACATCAACACGATCGCCCGGCATCCCCATCACCCGTTTCACCCACGCCGTATCCCCTCGCAACTGAGGCCGAGGACGACCGGTCGGCTCCACACGATCCAAATAGGATTGACGCAACTGAAAGGCCACGAGCTCGCCGCGCTCCGGCATCACACCCTTATGGACGGCAAACAGAACATGATGGGGCCAGCTGGCGGAATCACGCAGATACAGCTGCCACCACGGAGACACGGCCGCCACCAACACAGGGAGCGCCGCAAGCCCCACCAGCAGCGCACGAATCCGACGATGTACTAAGAACCACTGCCACACCCCGCGTTGCACCTCGTTGAAGTACTCACGCCAGGTCCCCGACTGCGCGGTATCCACCACCACACTCCTCACGATCTTCCTCCTATGCACCCTGATGCACGACTTCCATCTCCAGCAAAAGATCGATGGCTTCCTGATACGTCTTCTGCGAGGCCCCCGCCCCACGCAAGCGATCGAGTGCCGCCAATTCATTCGGATCGGTCGTATACATTAACTGCATCCGGCGTGGCACGGTCAGCCGCATAATCCCGCGTCCAAACGGCGTGATGGAGAAGATCTCGGAATAGCCACGCCCACGATTGACGGTCGACAACAGCGTGTACTCAAAATCCGACAACTTGATGGCCCCGGTCTCTCGCATCCGTTCAATGCTTTCCGGCAGCTGCCTCAGCAAAAACTTGAAATCACTGTTTTGCAACAACGCCAATCCGGTGGCACCCATTTTCACGAGATAATCGTCGACGGATTGTGTAATGGTGAAAAGACTCCCACCATATTTCCGGACTCGGCGCACCCCCTTTTCAAAGAACTGTGCGGAATTGCCTCCTCCAGACAACAAGTCCCACGCTTCATCCATGCCCAGAAACTTCCGGCGCCCCTTATTCGCCTTCTCATACATTGACGTTTGAATATTCATCTGCACACAGAACAACAATACCGACCCCAGCGCTTTTTGATCGCCCAACCCATCCATTTCGACGACCACAAAGTCATTCTCAAAATCGATATTGTTCTTCCCATTGAACAGACGCGCGTACTGTCCTTTCTTCGAAAACTTTTCCAGTACTAAGGCCAAGTCATGCGCGCGCATATCATTGGTATCCAGTAACACCTGCATGACCGCGGTGACCGTGCCCGCATTCCCTTCCTCCTGCAACACCTTCATCGTGGCCTGCTCGAGGAGCGCCTGACGTACATCATCGAGCGCCAAAGACGGACTCACCATCTGCGCCAACACGGACACCAAGACCGCCATTTCGTCGGCGCGATCCTTCGCTCGCTCCGCTTCATCCATATCCGAAAAGTCGAAGGCGGTAGTGCTGCCCCAATGCACCAATTTCGTGAACGGGTTGAAACACAACCGTGACCCCTGCGTGCCATACTGAATGTATTGGCCCTTGAGCATCTCACACAGCTTCACGTAGCTATAGCCGGCATCGATCATCCAGACCCGTCCACCGGTCTGCAGATAACATTTGATCAGATTGTTGACAAAAAACGATTTCCCACCACCCGTCGTCGCAATCACCGAGGCGTTATAATTCCCGGCAGGATTCGCGAACAAATCCAATGCCACCATCTGCCCCATCCGAGACGAGAACAGCATGACCGGGGGGCCACCCCCTTTCCAGTCACCCACAATCGGACAACAATTGGCGGGCACGGAACTAATCATCGTCTTCAGGCGACGCAAATCCTGACGAAGATATTTCAAATCACTTCGGATCGCCATCGGGAGACCCGAGAGGAACATGGCAAATCCGATGCACTCATCATCTTGCAAATTGATATCGAGCGCACGATAGAGCGACTTGATCCCATCGGCTTGCTGCTGAGCTTGTTCGGCAGTTTCACCATATAACACGACCTGGAACATCATCCCGACGTACTGCCGTCCTTCCTCCACAAGTTGGACGGTCATCTCGAAATGATCCTGCTTCGCACCAAAGACAGGAATCAAACTCTTCATCCATGGTTTCGCTTGTTGCGTGTTGATCAAGTGCTTCTTCGCGATTCTCGCCTTTTCCACTTGCTGATCGAGCCGCACCACCGACATGGTGACAAAAAATGGACACGTAATTTGATCGGTGATCTTCATCAAACTCCCGATGAACTCCCGATTGCGTCCTCCGTGCCACACCTTCGGCCAGGCTTGCACACTCATCGGTTTGACAAATTGCCCATCCAGTTCAATCACACGATGCCGAATGTGCGCGGTCGTATTCCGCATGACGACTTGATCACGAATCGGAATCTCAGGGAAATAGGAGGTCGGGCGCTCCTCCCACGTATGGGAGGGATTCAATAAGACATACAACAGCCAAATCAACTGCAACGCCGGCAGCCGCTCAGGGAGCAATCCCAGACCACGTAATTGCTCTTCGATGCCGGCCAGTGTTTGATGCGCGCTTTCTTCATCCACGCCGTGCGAATTAAAATCCTTGATCGGCACGGTCACGGCCACATACACCGTACAATCGCGGGGCTTAATTGCGGGCACGGGAATGAGCGACGTTTTGCGGGCCTTTAGAAAGAACTCCGCCGTGGCTTTGGCATCCCGATGGTCCTGAGGGTCGGATGACCCTTGCTGCGACAACACTTCATGATGCGTCATCAGAGGCTCAATAATCGGTGACACGTGGAGCATAAACTGCATCGTTGTGCCGATCGGCAGATCCGACTCAAACATATTCAAGAGCTTCTGAATCCGTCCCTCATCCAGCCCTAGCACCGGAGCGCTGGCCCAAATAATGCCCAACCGCCCGTCATCAAGCCGATACGTATTGGTTTTCTCGTCAAACGCTTCATAGGACAACCACTCGCTAATCGACGTCCGTTCGACAATTGCCTTCGTCCGCCACTGTAGAATCGTTGACATCAGTCCCGTCCTTTAACTCAAAAAATGTGAGCGCGCGACATTAGGGAAATGCCGGACCACCCAGTGAACCCTCATCAACAAGATACGGGTTCGAGGATGCCGAGGACGGCATGGACGGAAGACCTTGGGGCATCGGTGAAGACCCCACCCCGCCGGACCCGCCACCCATAAACGAATCTTCTGTGGACGAGCTCGGCGGCGCCGATTTCGAGGGCAGGCCCGGCGTGGACCCGGATTGGATGGCCGATCCTTTCTTCATCCCGGCCTCTTCCACCATCCGCCCCTTCCGCGGATAGAACTCTCGTGAACGTGCGCCCTTGGTGCCAGAGGCTTTCCCCGTCATGTGGCCATAGACAAACTCATTGTTTTCCACGACCACGTAGACAATCGAGGACTCGTGCAGCCGGCGCTTACTATCTTTCCACGGCGCCACCCACGCTTGAAACGAACGCGCTGGCTTCAAAATCGGCTTCCCTAACATGGACTCTGCTTTTCCGGCCATGGCGTTGTTGGTGGGAAGCGACGGCTCCGCGACGCTGGATGCATGCTCACCACGCCCCTTCCCTTGATCAGACGAAGAGCCGCCAGGGGTTAACCGATCGGCATAGGCATCCGACACTGATTTACAATAAGGCGTGTCCGGATACCCCTTACAGGAAAAGTTGGATTCATAGCCGCCACACCCAGCCAGTAGGACGGCGCCAGACACCACCACGGCCCTCGACACTCGCATCGTCACGATACTCCCCATGATTACTCCTCCTGAGCTACAGACTGATCTACCGACTGATGCTCAATCGCCCTACTGTGATGGAATCACCGCCGCAACCGGCTCATCCAGATGCAGCATCGACAAGAACTCTGACGCGGTATGAAAACCTTCGACTCGTCGACCATTGGGGAGAAACACGGTCGGTGTTTTTGACACCCCGAGCCGCTTGGCCAGTCGCAAATTGTCATCAATCGGATGGGAACACGAGACCAAGGGTAACTCCACGGGTTTCGACGCGAGCGCTTGATCCAACACCACCTGATGATTCTCTGCACACCAAATGGCCACGGACTTCCGGTACGCATCAGGGTGAATCCCCATTAGCGGAAACAACACCACAGACACCGGCACCCCAGCGTCAACCAGCTTTTTCACTTCCCCATGCATCTGACGACACACCGGACAGTCCGGATCATCAAAAATAATCAGGGGCCGCGCCACCCGCTCGACCTGAGGATTCAGCAAGACGGTCTTGGATAAATCAAATTCCGAAAGGACTCGGAGATGACGGACCTGCGACAATTCCATCGTCAAGTTCCGTCCCATCTCAAGATCGAACACATTGCCGGCCAAGACGTACCGGCCGTCACGATGCATATACATAATGCCGTCCTGGCTATCGGTGTCCGTCTCGACCAGATACCATTCAGGTATTTCTGTCGCGTCCACTCGACGGATCTGAATCCCGGGGAATTTCTTCTCGATCACCGCCTTGAGCGTCGCCGGCACGCTACGGTCGGTCGAGGGCATCACCTCCTGGGCCACCCCCACTCCACTCAACACACCGATACCGAGTCCACTCACCATACTCATCACCAGGACTCCACGGATCATCACCTTCTGCCAACTCGACATAGTGCCTCCTTTGTCTGAACCCACTCACACGCTCTTAGAGAAAGAAATCCACCAACTCCCGACCGGTCCCCACAATGAAATCGACGTCTCGATTCGCATCGATTTCAATGATCGGATAAATCGATGCCGCCATTTGGCTGTAATGCTTCGCGAGCAACCGCGCCGCATTCCCCATCCCGCCAGCCGCTCCTGCCATCCCCAATCTGTCAGGAGAGGGAAAATTAAATGCTTGTGCCGGACTCGAAGAAATGTTGAACCCCTGCTGATAGGGCATAAAGGCTTGCGAGATCCCAGAAATGAAACCGGCCAGGAGCGCACGCCCCAGTACAGCCCCTTCCTTAAACACCACCCGCCCACGCAGGCCTAACTTGCTATCTTCGCCGTTGACAAAGCCCTTCAACTCCAGATCGACCGCCTCCCCGTTGGTTTTCACACACGACAACGTCGTGCCGCGAATCTGGACACGCTCACTCGACAATTCCCCCACCCCTTCACCCAAGATGAAACACTCTCGAGCATCCACCGTCACATCATTGGGCAACTTGGCCAAATCACGAATCACCATGAGCACCGGATAGGGGCTGGAAGACGGACCGGCACCACTCCCCCCCCCTTGCCCAGCCTTCGCAGGCGCATCCATGCCGGAAATGAGCTTGACCGGAATAATCGTCCCAGTATTCAGCCAAAACTTCTTTTCCGTGGCTTTCTTCATCGCAACTGGATCGGCCTTAAACAACACATGAATGCCGGCGTCACCCGTCTCCAATGACCCTGACGGTCCACTCGAGGACGGAAGGGCGCCATTCAACGTCCCAGCACCAGCACCTAGACCTTTCCCAACAGGGAACGATGTCGGCTGCACAGAACCCCCAGCCAACCCAGAGGGACTTAATGGAGGAGGAAGCGGAGGAAAGGAACCAGGAGGCCCGCTGAGACCCGGTCCACGAGGCCCGCCCGCCACCGCCATCACCCCTTTGGATTTCAATTCAGCGAGGCGCGTGGATAACTCAGAAATCTGCAATTTGATCAAGTCTCGATCCTTGGTCTCGAGATCGCGCATCCGCGTCAACTGATCACGTTCACGCTCCAACGCCTCAATGCGATCACCGGCAGACTTGACGAAAATCTCTTTATCCACCTTGTCCGTCTCAATGGAGAGGGTCTTCGCTGGCCCCTTCTTCAGCGTCAAATCAAGGGGCTGCCGAAACTGAGCCATCACGATGGCCACCACAATCAATATCCCCACGACGACGGCAATAATCGTCTGGTTATTCAAGGAACCGCCTTTCAACGGTTTGAGCGTATCCCCTGCGTTTAAGATCGGACCTTTTACATCGGCCATAACATCCGTTCCTTACCTCAAGGTGTGAAATTACGATTCGGGATCAATCTTGGGCGCAACCCGAGCAGGAACCGAGGGCGCATCATCGACGACATAGATTTCCACCACCGCACCTGGCTCGACCACTTGCCGATCAAAGACAATCATCCGCTGACGGCCCGTATAGAATTCCGTCTGGCGCAACGTGTAATTCCGAGGCGTCGTGTTTTCGAGGACATACAGCGTCACGCGATACTTCGGTCCGCGAAACTCCATGGCACCCTTCACGACCAGCTCCAACCATTTCGGATAGGATTCTATGGGAAGCGCATGAGAGAGATAGCCCTTCGGCACATCCCCTTGGGCAATGAGGGTAAAGACTTCGAGTAACCCATCGACATAATCCGCCGCATGCTGGACCGGATCCGCCGCACGATCCGCCGCGGACGGACGATAATCTTCCAATGTGATCATTTGTGCCGACAACGTCGGCTGCACCACTAACTCGAAGACATAGACCTGTCCGGACGACGTCATCACGACGAGATCTGCCGGACCGGAGGGGACACGCAGAATAACCGTTCGCCCTTCGACCTTCACGGACACATCCGACCGCGCCGACGTGGCACTCATCACCGGCGCAGGAAAGGACAGCACGTTGAGATCGCGGGACGAGAGGGTGATCGACTGAGTGGCATCACCCGTAATGGTCAACCGTTGACTCGCTAGAGTTGCCATCGGCGCGGTGAGGGCAAGCCACATGCACAGCCCAAATACGAACCACCCACGGCGACCCCAATTCCATTTCATCTGCATCTGACTCATGACCTCTCCTCGCATGACCTTCCCCTTTCTCGGGAAGCAATACACTCGTCGTTCATGTACAAACACATCACCCATGACCATCAGGTGATGGCGGGCCAGGCTTCGCGTCGGCGCTGTTCGTGCGATCCAAATGCACCGCCTTCATACTCACCACCCACGGCTTAAAGCCTTCCATCCGTAACTTGATATGATATTCACGTTCCTCTTCCTGCGTGGCCGTCGACCCCACAAACCGCCGCTCCATCCCCTGAATCACCACCTCATCATCGGTCACCCGTGTGGCCGATGGAAAGAACACTCGATTCAAATTATTTTTCTTGACATACAGAGCCTCGACGCCCAAATCCTCGCCCAGCGAGCCGTACTGATCGGGCGGGACATACTGCAAAAATAATTTATGCGTGTAATCGACCGTCACAGGCGTTACATTCGACACCCACCCCAAGATCGACAACGCTATCTGCTTCCGATACTCCTCTGAACTTCCCATGGAGCTCGCCCAATAGGGTTGTCCGATCTCCATCGGTACGACGTGAAGAATGGTGTTTTTCCGAAACATGCCGTTCGCAATCAACGCCACCACCAAGCCAAAGACACACGCGGCCAACATGTACGTCATCACCTGGCCATTATGAATTTTCGATTTCCAGAGCTCGATCTTCATTCCGCCCTCCCCTATTCCACCAATTCACGAACAGGACCATCTGGGGCATACTTCAATCGAAATGTCGGCACGCCATACCAATAGGCCCAATGGAGAATGAACCCCTCACTCTTTCCCATCTTCGATTTCCCGACCAAATACGCGCACACTAGCGCCACGCCCATAAACAACGTCAGATGCTTTGATAGAATACCGACAATGAAGGCCACGAAAATGATGGCCATTTCATCGGCTTCCCACCACAAGAACTGCGGAAGATTATCGAGATACCGAGGGATAAACGTTCCAGCCATCGACACACCTCATATTGCCAACACGACCATGGGGTGGCTTAGGCCACCCCATGGCACATGGGTTACACCAATCCGGCGACGATCGTCGGCAAGATGGCGGGGATGTAGAAAAATCCCGCAGCCATTGCAAAACCAGCGGCCATCTGGCCATACCGACCGCTCAGGACGGACACCAAGCCAAACAACGCCCCGGCCAATGAAAGCAAGAGGCCGAGCGAACCGGTCATATAGCCGGTGACCAAGGTCACCAACGGAGTGAACGTCGCGTCAGCACCGGCATGGGCCGGAATCGCCGCCACGACGAATGTCGCAACGGCCACCATCGCCAGCGTACCCAACAGCATCACGACACGACCCTTGGCACTCTGTGCATAATTACGAATCTTGGACATCATGGACACATCCTCCGTGTACGGCTCCATTTGGAGCGTGAGTTAATGAGACGTCCGGGGAAGTGCCCCGAACTGCCAGTGGAGCCAAGCACTACGCCTGATCTCGTGTGCCACTGGGTTTCTGATACCGGGATAACGACCACCGCTATCCATCAATCAATCTCGCTCACCCAACCAAATAGAGCGCACCCACTCACTTCGCCATAGAGGATGTCTCTCCTTTCTTCAGACCCGTCACCGTCCCCATACAAGCTGATACGGAGACGCCCACATCATCTTTCCCTGCTGAACCAGGCTCCCCCTTCTTGGTGCAACACCCCGCACGAAGGCCCTGCTGAATGGAGGCACCCGGCGCCAGTGCGTCTTGCAACACACGCTGAACAGCGCGCGCTCTCGCCTGAGCCACTGGCACCATCGAGGAGGTCAGACCTGGAACTTCCGTGAGCCCTTCAATCAAGACATACGAGATAGGCCGGCCACGCAGCTGACTCAACTTCTCGCGCTCTGGCCCTGACACCTCATGAACACCACGCGGAAACGAGACATCGGTCTGAAGCAGAGACTGCCCGAGTGCACAAACAGATCGAGAACCTTCACTGCTGCTGGCTTGAACAGACAGGGGCGATCCTAACTTGGCATTCGTGGATATCGAAATGACAGGCAACCCTGCAGGGGCCACCGCACCCTGACCGCCCCCCTTCGTCCCCACGGACGGACCGACTCCGGGCGACACAAACCGTGGGAATCCCTGTAGGTGCAACGACGCCACATCCAACACCTTGGATAGCTCCGCGTTCCCTTCCTCTTTGGTTTTGGCTTGAGGGGACACCAAGGAAGACCCAGAACAGTCATCGTCATAGACGGAGAGCCACTGGGGCTCTTCACGGACGACCACCACCGTCGTCTCTGGCTTATACAGTTTGCCGCAGACACGCACGTGCTCGGCCATGGGACTTCGCGAGGTCACCACGCACCCCGTCCCGATCACCGAGAGGAGCGCGCCGTAGACGCAGACGTTGACCCACTGTACAGATTTCTCGCTGGACACCGTCACCACCTTTCTGAATCAACCCACAACTGCACGAGGGTTCAAAAAGGTTATACGGATTCGCCCACGAGACGAGAGATGAAGAGAAGAAGGAGGGAACTAGATGCGGGAGCGCACAAGATGGGAAGAGGAAGACATGGAAGATTCTGCAACCAAGCGGCTACAGCAGTAACGTTTCAATCAAGCAGCCCCACAATTTCTTCTAACGACCAGACGTGATCACCAGCTTATCCGTCCTCTGGCCTTTTGAGTTGTTGCAGATACTGCTCAGCAAAATACATGCTTGTCGGTTCCCAGATTCCACGCATGGCCATGGCTGCGACGGCAGCATAGTTTCCATCTGGCCTTGGCCTAAGCCTTACAAAAAGTGGAAGTCTGTATCGCATAGCGAGAAAGTTCGCTAACAGTCTTGCCGTTCGACCGTTGCCATTTACAAATGGGTGTATGCGGACCCATTCTGCATGTGCCCAGCCGCAGAGCTCTAAGACTGCGGCTGCGGCGTCCTCGTTAGGGATTGCCCCTGACGGGACGAGTTCGTCAAGGCGCCCAATCACTTTCTGAAGCGTGGTGTTAAATATTCTAAGTTCGTTTAGAACTTCTGATGATACGACGCCAACGACCGTGCCCACTCCGACATTGATGCCTTGAACACGCGGTTCACCTCGGAACGCTCCAATATGATCTCGATTGGGAACATCTAACCCAGACATGACCTGACGATGCCACTCACGGATGGTATTCAGCGTCAGTGATGATCGTTGAGTTGCATGCTCTTTGACGTTGGAGAGAACCTGGCGGAGTTGACCTCGAGCTGGGGACTATTCGCATCCCAATCAGCCACGCAAGAGCGTGCGGATCTCTTTTTGGATGGGAGGTTCTTCCTTGAACGGTATGCCTTCGAGCGGATCTGGTCCAGCGAGCTCTGCTTGGATAAAAGCTTCGATCGCCTTGTTCATGTCAGGGTCTTGCTCGTGGTAGCGCTCCAGGTCTTGCTGGCTCCCTTTCAAGCGATCAGCGAGCGACTGCGGGGTGTTTGTCGCGACATACTGAACAATGGCATCATACACAACGTCATTCATGGGACGTTTGAGCCATTGACTTGCCTGCTCCAGAAAGTGATGGAGACCAGCGGGTATGGTGAGAGACTGTTGATTATCCATGATTTGTAAGATTACCACCGCCCTCAGCGGTGGTCAACAGTTGACATCCTCCCCGGCCTGAAGGCCGGGGATTCCTACGGCGCTACACATGAGCAAGCTCTTGCGTAGTCGCTTCGGTGGGTGCCTGCTTCATGGAGCGGCCTGACTGCGCCAACTCTCCACAGGCTAACACGGCATGCCCTGCCGCTAAGACATTGAGAGCGCCGACCAGATCGGCGTGATGCTCGTACCCGCATTCCACTCACGCAAAGCGAGCCTGTGTCTGGCGATTATCTGCCGAGATATGGCCGCAAGCCGGACACGTCCGACTCGTGCACTGCGGCGGCACGGCGATGAGCATCCCGCCCTTCCAGTTAAGTTTGTATTTTAATAAGCCTTACAAACCGAATCGCGCAGCTAGAAGACATAACTGACTCCCACAGTGGTTCGCACCAGCGCCTGACCCGTCGAACCCATGAAATCTCGACTTACACCAACTGCCACATGCCAATTTGTCTCAACTGCGACGATATACCCAAACTCAGGACTGACCACCCAACCTTCACCCCCAGCCTGACCCGTATGAAGAGGATCTTGATTCACATTGATATTCATGACCAGAACCGACGATGCAGACAACGCCTTAGCCGCCCCTGTCGTTACACCCCACAAGTGAGTGCGGCCCGACACCCAATGACCGGGTTCGAATTCCGGCACCACCCCGTACCAGAGATTCGTACTCAAAAACCACTCATTGCGGACCTTCCACGATCCTAGGAGCGCCACCTGTAAGGATGGATTCGATCGTTCGCCCATGAGAGGAATCCCAGCTGTCACACGCACGCCAATGGCAGGAAGAGCCGAATAGTCCTCAGACGGTCGATACACCTGTGTCATCACCCCAACATTCAACGACGAAGGATTATCGAGGGTCCCCGGATCCTTCGGCCCACGCAAACCCGTCCCCCCCAGCGTCAACTCCGTCCGTTCCCCAACCCCCAGACGCAGATCATGGGTGCTGCGAAGTCGACCGCGTTCCGCCCCTGATGGGGTATCGAACACATCACCACGAAGTGCCGATTGCAGCACCCATGTGCCCTTCGGCACCGCATAGGCATCATCCAATCTGGTTGGATACCCTTGATTCAGATTCACCGGGGAGAACGCCCACCCCACACTCGGGCCGCCTGCCAGCATCACACATAACCCCATGACACACCCCTGACGGACCCAGTGCATACCCACCCTCCCTGATTCAACCACCGACTCCTATCAGGTATTACTGGCAACCGCCTTTGATCCTCCCGCCCCGCGCGTCCTGCTAGGACCGCGTCGCCATCCACGCACGTAGCGCCTCCTCCATAATATGCTCAAACTGATCCACCGCCTGACACCCATGCAACACCGCATGACGCGCTAACGCCTGCCTCACACGATGCCGCCACCAAACCGCAATCTCAGGATGCATCGTCATCAACAACTCCGTGACGGCATGAAACCATTGACTATCCAATAGATCGAGCGGAGTCTCCCGAAGACCCATGAGATGGCTCTGCACCATCTCTTCTAACGCCCCCAACTGTGATCGCCACGCTGTTCCCATACCCCCTCCTCAACAGACCAACATGTAGGTTTGTTCACGGCCCCGTGTCCGCGCCACCTCTTGTAACCGAGGATCTTGCAAAAACCCCGCACGACCAGTCGGCATCACCACAAACACATAATCGTACCGACTACCTTGTGCCCGATAGATAGTCAAACAATAGGCCAGCTCCACAATCGTAGGATCCAGGGTCACCACAGGCCTGACTCAAGACGGAGTCGCACCCCTGACCCATCTGGCCCGACCACCATTCCCACCATGCCGTTGTAGGCCGGCGGGGTCACCGTGTAGCAGTTCTTCGTCACCATCACGCGGTCCGTCACACGAAACCCCGCACCCACTGAGGCGCCTCGTGGATTCACCGCCGCTTGCAAGAGATGATTGAGTCGCCGCAACCCCAACTCCCCATCATGGACCGGCGCGAGCACCTGCCACTCTGATCCCTCCTGAACACAGGACAAGACCCGTCGCACGAGACTGTCCTGCACATGACCAGACGACCCGCATTTCACCGTCGTCACTCGCACACGCTCAGGCCCGTCCTCTCGAAGAAAAGGGGGCAACACCAGTGCCGGTAAACATCCCAGTAACTCGGTCATCACCGACACCGATCCGACCGGGGGCAACTGCCGTGGATCACCAGAAAACACAATTTGGCCACGACACACACTGAGGAGCCGAGACAGAATCGGCCAGACCAACATCGACATTTCAACGACAAAGACGACGTCCTGGGTCACCACCTCAACCGAATACCCGTCCCCGCCGACGATAGAGCACAAACACATCCTGATACATCGTCCGCACCGTGCGGAGCGAGCCCTTCGCAATCTCTCGGGCTAACGCCCCCCAGCCGGCCGCCAACAACCAGCGCAACACTGGCCCTAGGAGTTCGATCACCAGTTCCCCGTGATCGGGACGGCCCTGCCGGCCATACACCGCGCGAGACAATCCACTCACATCGCCAGGAATGGACAGACTCGACGGCGCACACGACTGCGCTATCACAAACGCAGACTCGTGGTCCTCTTCCTGCTAGCCTGTCACCGTAATCACCTCACCCACCGCGACCGTCCCGACACTGGACGGCAGAAAGACACGGCGACGCCGGTTGAGCATGATCCACATACCCGTCGCCCGGGCATTGCACGACGATAACGTGACACAACCGGTGATTGATTCTGCCATTGGTCAGCGCTCCTTTCGTCCAAGAGTCCAACCTAATATCATGATGATATTAGGTTGGACTGCATCCGATACTGTTCTTCGCCCCGACCAATCCACTATCCCCTTTCCCACCTCAACGCACATCGCCACACCCCAACATCTCAGTATTCGTCCACACCACAGAGGTCACTATGCTGGCAGAACTCATCCATCCCATTGCCGCGATGGATCACGAGGAATGGGAATTCCGACCACGCCCCTCCAATGGCGGGCCCGATACCTGTCTCAGAAAGATGGCCTATCAAGCCTACGACGCCCCCCAGAAAGACCCACACGGACGCTTTCTTGTGGTCCTCGACGACAGCAGTTGGCACGAGGAACTCGTCCTCCAATGGCTGGAGCGGACCGTCTTTCATATTCATAGCCGACAACTCCGCATCGCTTGCGGTACCACCATCTGGAAAGGCCAACCCCAGACGATTAATGGCCAAATCGATGGCATCGTCACCGATCTCTTCGGGGTTGACCGTCTCCTGGAAATAAAAGCCATCGAGCACTTCACGTTCCAACGCTATGCGGACGGCGCGTACCCGACGAATTACTTCACCCAAGTCGTCTTTTATATCAACGGCGTGCTGACGTTAAACCCAGACCTGCGGGAAGCGCTGCTCCTGATTAAAAACAAAAATCAAAGCGCATTCTTAGAATATCGACTCCGCTATCACCCAGAAGAAGATCGCCTCACCGTCGTCGAAATCACCCACTCCAATGGGACACACACCTTCCCCAATCAGGAATTTATTGGCCTGTATCGACAGGCCCTCACCCGATTTGCCGTGCTAGAAACCCATCGAGAAGCCGGCAGCTTACCAATTCGGCCATACGAGAACGTGCGCAACTTCCACTGCGACTATTGCCCATTTAAGAAAATGTGCTGGGAAGGAATGACACGTATTCCGCTCGCAGGTCAGCGACCCATGCGAGCCGAACTCATTCCATTAGCTCAAGAATTTATCGAGTTGGATGAAAAGTTGGGTCCACTCGAAAAACGTTGGAAAGACATCAAGCAGCTGTTCCAATTGGAGCTACGGGCGAACGGCGTACAAAACCTGTATGGCGGGGGGTATACCGTAAATTCCAGCGTCTCCAGTCAAAATCGACTGGATGAATCCCTCTTGCCGAAAGAGCTAGTCGCCCGATCGAAACGAGCGACACCCACAGAACGCATCTCCATCAAACAGGTCCAGTCAGCCACAACACACACCGCTGTGCCTGACGCCCCGACCTCACTTGCAAGCTAATCACCACTGACCAGAAGGAGTACCCCATGGGCGAAGCCGCACTCACACTCATTCCGCAGACCACTTTCATTCCCTATACCAGGATCAAGGGCATTTCTGATCGCAAACGCCTCCCGATCATCGGCAAGATCCGTTTAGGCGTGCGCGTCAATGGCCACAAAGGGATGTACCCCCAAGAAACGCCCTACTTCATCGTCCCGCCGGAAGTGGCGGCCAAATATGGCGACAAACCCACAGCACTCGATATCATTTTTATGTTGAATGATGAAACCCGCATGTTCCCGCAAGCAGTCAAATGGTACAGCACCAGCGGCTTAAAATGCATTGGCAATGGCGAACAGGCCTCGCGACTCAACACGGACACGTACCGATTCGAGCCCTTTCCTCAATGTCCATGTGAGAAACTAACAACCGGCGAGTGCACTAAACGGGCAAATTTACTCGTGATGATTCCCACCGTGTCCCACGGCGGACTCTATCAAATCGACACCGGCAGCCAAAACTCCATTGACAACATCAATGGGTATTTTGAATTTCTCAAGCTGACGCTCGGACGAATCGCCAATATCCCACTCAAACTGAGACGCATCCCGTATCAGTCACCCTGGCAGGGCCAGATGAACACCCACTATCCCTTAGTACTTCGATATGAGGGATCGCCGGAGCTCACACAACAGTTGAAAGACGAAACCATCACAGTCCTGGACCGCGTCCGCACCTTGGATGTGCAAGCGCCGATCGATGTGAATCCCGCCACCGATACCGACGCCACGATTGTGGCAGAAGAGGACTTAGCCAGCGTGATGACATTACCAGCACTCACCCAGGAACAGAACGCCAACTCGGACACGCCGATACCACGCCCTCCACAAGCCGCCACAGACTTCGTGGCGCCACCGGTGAAAGAGGATAAAGCCGTCCAATCCATGACGGCGAAGCAGCGAAGCTTCCTTCTGGAACTCGCCCGCCGCAAAGACATCACCGAAACCCATGTCGACGCCGTCACGCATGGCTACAATAAACGACAAGCCTCCGGCCTCATTGAGCAGCTCCAGAGCGGAGATTATTCAGGATTCGAAGAGGTCACAGACGAGGAAATTCCTGCCTCGGACACGCCCACCCCACCCACGAGCTCTCAAGACGCGCCCCTCGTAGAGTTCTAACAACATGGCCGGTGCGGGATCCTCTCCCCCACCGGCCATAAACGATCTCACAGTAGACCTGTCAACGAACGGACTGCTTCTTTTGCCCCATCGTGACCATTCGCGTACGGAAATCTTCCAATTCGCGCCGGGTAGTCGGAGAGATACCGGCCACCACTTCCAGTAAATTCACACAACCCTCATATTCCTGCAACAGCATTTTCATCCCGTCACTCAGATACCCGGCGGCGAGCAAATACTGATCCACTGATTGCTTCACCGCATTGGCCACTAACACCACTTCGAACGCAGTTAACTGACCGAACCCCTGCAGAACAAATCGGAGTCGGCCCTCCAAACGACAAGAACCATCCACACGCGCGACCACAGCCGCCGCCCCCCGTCCCAGGTCTTTCTGCAGCCGAATGAGGAACACCTCCGGCATGGACAACAGCACACTACTGGATAAATATCCTCGGACTTCCACCGGAACCACCTCACGCGCGCGCAAGAGTAAGAGCCGTTGCCGGAGCAAGGCCTCTCCCTCTGGTGAGCTTGTGCAGACCACACTCAGCTTGCGCAGAAATTCCTCACTCGGCACCCACCCTCGAGGGCCGCGCGATTTCTCATTTTCGATTTGCCAGATGTGGGATTGCGCGCATCCCACGTGAATGGCCATTTGAGTCGGCGTCCATCCCTGCGCCTCACGCAATTGCCGAACCAACTTTGAAAGACCCACCTCCTCGAATCCGTCCACTCAACCCCCTATCTATAAGCGCTTATAACAACCCCGTTTTACCAACGTACCCCACACATACCCTCATGCATACCTAGGACGATCCCTCATCCCATTAAAGTCTTACGTAATCAGTGCCACGCGCACTACGAGCATACTACACTCCCATGATCCCGTAATAAATAGCAGTTGCTTTATTATCTGCTTTCGCTTATAAGCCTTCGCTTATAGGAGCCACATGGACGACACGTTACCCGGCACCGTCATCGAAACGATGCAACAGGAACTCGGCTATTCCACGAAAGAGCTCGCGGAGCAGCTCGGCATCAGTGAGGTGTGGGTATATCAACTGACCCGCCACCAATCACTGCCCTCCTTCCATCTCCTCACTACGCTCCTCCGTCTCTATTTGAAGAATGCGACCCTTGCGACACGGGCACACCGTCAACACACGAGCCGAGACCTCTTGCGGCGCTGCTCGGATCGCTACATTCAACAGCATCTCCAACGGATCGCGATCAGAGCCCACGACATCTTTCAGCACGAATCACTCCTCGCCCTGACAAATTCCGCGACATAAAGAACAGGAGGCGCCTATGACGTTAACGCTGCAACAGCTCATCATTCCGGGCATGCGAGAAGAAGAATCGTTCATCGAAGAACTCTTCATCACGCACCGCACGATGATTGAATCACTCGCCTATCGCTATTGGAGCTACCGATTGGATCCCGCCTATGAAAAAGATGACTACATCCAGATGGCGTATTTCGCCGTCTCGGTTGCAGCCCGGAAATGGCAATTCCATCGCGGCGATGCCCGATTTGGCTCAATGCTCTTCCACTACATTCGGAAAGAGTTTCAATCGAAAGTTACCGGAATCCACAAACTGGTCGAAATCACCAATCGTGCTGGCGTGGTCACCGATATCTTGACCTACAGTGTGTATCAGAAAAAACGAAAACAACTCGAAGCCGAGGGATTGTCCGGCACACCGTATGATCGCCTCGTGTCGCTAAATGAATACCACCAGCCACATGACTTCCCAGACATCGATGCCTACACATTCCACTCAGATGAAACTATGGCCATCGGATCATGACACTCACATCACTCTCCGTCCATGAACTCAACGAGGCAGCACAAGCCGCCACACAAGGTCTGGTACCGGTGCAAGAACAGACACCTATCACTGCACACACCCCCTACATGACATTCACAGAATTTAGATATTTCCTGAGACTTTACGGAATAGAAATCTCAATAATTGTATTTCGGAAATGGCTGAGCTGCCCCAGCAAGTCACTCATCATCCAACTGCAATCTATTCTTGCCTCCGACGTCCCGCAACGATGGTGTCGCTCAATCTCAAATCAACAGTCGCGGAGCGGCATAGTCCATATTATCCCACTGCCTCACCTCTCTGAAACGAGTCAGTTGTTAGCGAAAAAGAACCAATTCGGACGTTCATTTGTAGAGCGACTAAGCCCTGATGAAAAGGTCATTTTCCAATTGCTCATACAGCACTCAACCGTGTCCTATGCCACAGCCGCTAAACACTGCCGAGGCCATTTACCCCGTAGCACATTTTTTCATATCAAAAAGAGGCTTTTCAGCCAAGAAAGGAACTTTCCATGGAAACCATCATCCTCCCGCTCAGTCTCATCGTCATCAATCCAGAATACGCCGGAGCCTTCCCTCCGATGCCTGGGAAAGAGTACCAACTCCTGAAAGACAACATTCGTCTCTCGGGTATGCATACCCCCATCATCGTTTGTCCAACCACACCACTCCCACGCGGAGAGGAACAAACCTATACCGCATTAGCCGGACATAACCGATACCAAATTCACAAGGAACTCGGAATTATGACCATCCGCGCCTCAGTAGCCATAACGACTGAAGAAAAAATCTCAGCGCTATTCGATAACATCTATCGTCGCCAATTGGATGCAGCGACCGTCGCCAGATTCCGAGCAAAAGAAGCCTTAATTCGAAGGGGATCCCAAGCACGAATTATCCCATCACTTCTCGAGGTCTACGGAAATTTCACCGCCGATATCCAGGATATCATCTCAAAATTGGATGAAGGTGGACAAGAACAACTCCTCGAAACCATGACAAAAGCCACTCGACTGAAACCCAAAAGACCCACACATACCTCAGTAGAGGTGTCACGCACGGACGTACCCATCGTCGACCCATCACAGACCACACAGGCACTCACCAGAAAACTCACCGAAGTTGAAGAAGCCCTAATAGAGGAACAACGGTCTAGTCTCCAATTACAAAATAAGCTCGCGCGAGATCTCGAATCCGCTCGCGAGGCACGCCAAGCCCTCGAAGACCGCATAGCCAGCATGAAAGACCAAGTGGAATTGGCGGAGAGTGAAGTGAACGCCGCGCGTCTGGTGGCCGATGAACGCTTGGGCCGAACCAATGGACTCACCGATATTCCACCCGCGCCATTCCTACTCTTACAAGGACTCAACTACGCACAACAACTCACCGCCCATCTCTCGCTGTTTGCTGCCAAAGTCCCGACGCTCAATCAAGCAGACGCAATCGCAGCGCAACAGGCCTTACGGAATATCACCATACATCTCAATCATCTCCATGAGCTGTTACTCCCGACTCACGATGGACTAATCGCGGCTGGACGCAACGGCAAACCCAACAAGGGCGGCACCCTCAGTCTCGTAGGGGAAAGCTGATGGCGCACCGTGAGGGGTTACCCTCATGAGAGACCAGATATAGCCTCGCCACCCTAGTGGTAGGCACCTTACCGCTAGGGTAATCCCTCAAGACGCAACATATATTATCGGAGCGCGGCTAAAAGGGTTGTCACTCCAAAGATCGCTATGATACATGATCACCCATGCACGCACTGATCACGATAGAATCCTTACGCAGCGCGGCCTCGCAGCGATCTCACACACACCGCACCTTGCGTCAACACCTGATCGTTCTGGTACGCAAAATCACCCACTTCAACCTTGCCATCCTCCATCCCTCCCTCACGCCCGTCGAGCTTGTAAGCCAGCATATTCTCCTCATCCTGCATCATGCCAAGCACCCACTCACCGCGGAACAATTGATTGAACAACTCCATGTGAGCACAACGGTCGTCCACGCCGCAGTCAAACTCTTATACACTGAGCAGACCATCATTCCGTACACGGAAACGGGAGCGCCCCAATCGCCCGCCCTCGACATTACCTTGACTGGACGCATTCGTGCCCAACAACTGACATCCTGGACCGACCTACTACTCCGCTTTATCCCTGAGGCAACCCCGTACGCACTGAAGGACCTCCATCAAAGCCTGCTGGCCTGTCTCGGCCGCCGGCACCACAGTATCGCCGTACACACCCTCTGTGTGACCTGTCGCAACTTCACCCCATTTCAATATCCCTACGATTCCATCAAACCGCACCACTGCCACCTCCTCAATCAACCGCTACTCGATACGAGTCTCCGCACCAGCTGTTCTGAACACCAGATTTCAGCAAACTCGTAACTATTTGTAGCGCAAGACAGCGCCTATCCCCATTCAGGAGAATACTTGTGTTCCAACTAACTCCCGACCAAGATATCCTCTTCGAGCCATCAACACTCCCTGTCGCACCCACTCCGATCTCGCCCTCCGCTCCAACGCGTGTCCCACGCACACTCCCGGACTGGCTCCACCTCTGTCCTCCGATCCCCCCACCACCCACTCAAATCACGCCCTTTGTGTCCGCATTCAATGCTTCCTCCACGATCGCCCAATACGCCAAGCTCAATCCACAACAACGCGCGATTGTCATGGCCCCCCCGACGCCAACCTTAGTCTTAGCCGGCGCCGGCACCGGGAAGACCCATACGCTCATTAATCGGATGGCGGAACTTGTACTCCAAGGACTCACGTCAGACCAAATCCTCCTCATTACCTTCACCCGCAAAGCAGCAGAGGACATGATCCATCGCACGCGGACGTTGCTCGAAAACCACGGGGTGAAGATCCAGGGGGGCACCTTCCATGCAGTTGGCCTCGTGCTCCTCAAGATCCATGGACACGCCATTGGCCTTCACCCCAAGTTCAGTTTAATGGATGAAGATGACGCCCAGAGCCTCATTCATCTCCTCGCAAGCAAACGTGGCTTTAGCACACGACCCGGATTCCCGAAAAAGACACAACTCATGAGTCTCTTCAGTCGTGTCGCCAATACGCTGGAACCCATCGCCGACGTCATCGCCACCACCTATCCATGGATGGAAGCCCACACCCCACAACTTACGGCGCTCTATCGCAGCTATACCGAGGCCAAATGGCAACAACATCGACTCGACTACGACGACCTGCTCCTCCTGCTCTATAAACTCCTGTGCCTTAGCGAGTCGACACGCACCCGCCTTGGCCATCAATATCAGGCGATCCTCGTTGATGAATATCAAGATACGACACGGGTCCAAGCCGCCATCGTGCAATTGCTGGGCAGCTATCATCGAAACGTCATGGTCGTCGGTGATGATGCCCAATCCATTTTTTCGTTCCGCGGCGCGCTCGTCGATAGCCTGAAGGGATTTCTCACTTGCTTCCCTGACGCCACTATTTATCGGCTGGAAGAAAACTACCGGAGCACGCAACCGATCCTCACCGTCGCGAATGACACCCTCCGCGAGGCCAAAGGCCTCATTCCGAAAACCCTGTTTACCGCCAAGACCGACGGTCCCCAGCCCATCCTCGTCTCCTGCAATACCGAAATGGCACAAGCGCAGTTTCTTGTTCGATCGATGATCGCCCGCCATCAAGAAGGCGTGCCTTACAAAGATATGGCGGTCCTGTTCCGAGCGTCATCCCACTCATTTGAAGTGGAAGGCCTGCTCAATAAGCACCAGATCCCGTATCAGAAATATGGAGGACTCAAACTGACCGACACGGCCCACGTGAAAGACATTGTGGCCTATCTCCGTGTCGCCGATAATCCCCGCGATGCGGGATCCTGGCATCGCCTCCTGCTGCTCCTCGACGGCGTCGGGGCGAAATTGGCACAACGACTCGTCAAGAGCATGTCCGAGACGGAAGACCCAATCAGCGTGCTGGAACAAACCACACATAAAGAGCGCGCCGCCCTCCATCGAATCGCCGCCGTCCTCCGATCCACACAGAACGACGACATTCACGTGAGCGATCGCATCAATCTCGTCCTACATCACTATGCGCCGATCTTAAGCCGCGATTACGGCACTGAGGCACAACAACGCATGGACGACCTGCGCCAGCTCGGGCAGCTCAGTCTCAGTAGTCCCTCGCTCGAAGTCTTTCTCCAAGACCTGACCCTCAACCCAGACAGTTCACGTCCGCGCAACAACCCACGTGAGCAGGACCTGTTGACCCTCTCGACAATTCACAGTGCCAAAGGGCTTGAGTGGGCCCACGTGTATGTCATGCAATTGCTGGACGGCTACTTCCCACCCATCCGAAGCTGGTACGACGACGCCGCACTGGAAGAAGAACGCCGTCTGTTTTACGTCGCCATTACACGGCCCAAAGACACCCTGACGCTCACCTACCCCGTCGAACAATATCACCATATGGCGCATGAGACCCTGACTCAACCCTGCCGGTTTCTTCGGTCCACGCCCCCAGAGCACCTGCAATTGCTCCACATCGGAGACGGCACATGAGCCTCCCGGTATTTGAATTCACCTTCACCACCACCTGCACGCGCAACTCGCAGCCCTTCGTCGCCCTCGTCACCTGGCATGCGACGAAGAAGGCCTTTGATCGGACCTTCTTTCCGATCACCATTACCCCGACCGGACGGTTCGAAGAAACCGCCAAATGCACCTTTACCGCCGCTGGCGGCGACATCATCGAAACACGTCGTGGCCAAAGTAAAAAACGGGACTTCCGGTCCTTCAACCTCGTGGCGCCCTCCGGCTATCTCATCATGCTCGGCATGGCCGACGACATCACGGAGATCATGGGCATCATGGAATATCTGGCCGGCACGATTCCACCCGACCAATTAAGCAAGGGGCGCTGGAATTTCCGTACCGTCACCAGCGATTGGCGAGGCACTCCCATCCCAGCATCAGCCGGTCAGCATTCCGCACATGGCACCATGGACTATCACCAACATCTGCAACACACAGAAGAGACACTCACGCGGCAACTCTCCCATGTCCGCGCGCTGATCCAGGATCAACCCACCCCGCCGGCTGCCAAACCTCCAAATCGGAAACGGGAAAACCGGCTGCCTGATGAGACACGACGCCTCACCACTCTGAAAGGAACGACGCAACCATGACCATACGACTCTTTCGCTACCCGATCACCCTGCACTACTCCTGGTTCATCCTCTTCGGACTCTTGACGTGGGGACTCTCCACCGAATTCATCGCACAGCCCACCCAGGACCTTTCGCTGGCCGCACACTGGGCCCTCGCGGCCTATGCCACATTCCTCATTTTAACGTCAGTACTCCTCCACGAACTCGCCCATGCCTTCGTCGCAGAACACTATCAGTTACGCGTCACGGGCATTTCCTTACACCTCCTCGGCGGATGGACCACCTTTCAAAAGGAGTGTCACTCACCTCGACTCGCCGCCACCGTGGCCCTCGCAGGACCGGCCTGCTCGCTCCTGCTCGCCGCGTTCGCGTGGCCATTTCAAGCAGACGTCATTTGTCGCACGCTCTACAAGGTGAATTTGGTCCTCGGTATGTACAATCTCTTTATCCCCTGCCTGCCGCTCGATGGAGGCCGTATCCTCCACGCGTGGCTCTGGCATCGATCTGGCTCATTTTCTACAGCCTGGGAACAAACCGCCAAACTGAGTAAACACATCAGTGTCGGCATGATGACACTGGCCATCATCGGCCTCGCCCTCCATTACGACACCATTTGGATCTTCTTTATTGCCATCGTTTTGCGACTCCTCGCCGATCAGGCACACAAACCCGTGGCCTACAGCCAACAGTTTCCCAGCCATCTGAGAGACCTCATGGTAGCGCGGTCTCGCATTGTATCGATCGGAGAGAACCAAACCCTCGAAGAGCTCAAGACCTTGTTTCTCCGTCATGGCTACGGCGCATACCCGGTTACGAACGAGGCGGGGGCGATCATGGGACTGGTTCGCTACCGCGATGCGCAACATTCACCACAATGGATGACAAACGCACACACACCGCTTTCCTCCTTTATCACCCCTCTCCATCCAAACATCTTCGTCTCGCCCCAGGTCCCGCTCATTCAGGCACTCGATCAGATGATTTTGGAAAAAGTCGACCAACTCCTCGTGATGGAGGACGGCGTATGTGTCGGATGGATTACCCGCTCAATGATCACACGGGTCCAACATGCGCTGCGGAACCCCAGACCGGACGGGAAAGCGTCTACGGATGTCACACAGCCTATTTGGCAGGACTAGACCACGAATCGAGAACGAAGGGGATACACAGGAAGTGACCGGTCACCGATTGGTCTCTGGTGCGGAAGCCCCGTCGTTTACGGCGGGGAGGAAGCGCCTCTTGATTCGTACAGACAATACCCGGAGATTGTGAACATGACACGTCGCTGGAATTTTCGGGCGTATCCCACCGACGCGCAGGCCGAGCATCTGGCCCGGACCTTCGGCTGTTGTCGCTTGGTCTATAACGGCATGCTGGCCGCGCGCACCGTGGCCTTCCAGCGCGGGGAACGGCTCACCCAGGCGGCCACAGACAAGCGATTGACGATCTTGAAGCGAGACCCTGAGTTGGCGTTTTTGAATGCGGTCTCCTGCGTGCCACTCCAACAATCGTTGCGACATCTGCAACAGGCCTTCGTGAACTTCTTTGCCACACGCAGCGCCTACCCAACCTTCAAGAAAAAGCACAAAGCACGAGACAGTGCCACCTATACCCGGAGTGCGTTTCGTTTCGATCGCGTCTCTCAACGGTTGACGCTCGCCAAGCTCGGGATGTTGGAGCTGTGTATCAGCCGTCGCGTGGAGGTCGATCCGAGCACCGTCACCGTCACCCGGCATCCATCAGGCCGGTATTACGTCTCGATGGTGATAGAGATCGAGGCGCCCGCCACGAAGCGGAGCACGACTGGCCAATCGATTGGCATCGACTTCGGCCTCACATGCCTGGCCACGCTCTCGAATGGGGAGACGATCCCGAATCCACGACACTTGACGCAGAAGACGGCCTTACTGGCGCGGGCGCAACGACGGCTGGCTAGAACGAAGACGGGTTCGAATCGTCGGCGGACACAGGCCCGCCGCGTGGCGCGGCTGCATGAGCAGATCGCCGATGCGCGTCGCGATAGCCTGCACAAGCTCAGTACGTCGCTCGTGCGGCGCTTCGATACCATCTATCTTGAAGATTTGCATCTCCGGGGCCTGGTTCAAAACCACCACCTGGCCCGTTCTCTCTCGGACGTGTCGATTGGCATGGCGATCAGAATGATCGAAGCCAAGGCCGAGGCGTCCGGCGTCTCGGTCGTCAAGATCGATCGATGGTGTCCCAGTAGTAAGCAGTGTTCGGCCTGTGGGCATGTGTTGGATGCACTGCCATTGAGCGTGCGCCGATGGACCTGTCCACGGTGTCACAGTGAGCATGACCGCGATGTGAACGCGGCCAAGAATATTTTGGCGGTCGGGCAGACCGTGACGGCACGTGGAGGCGGTATAAGAGCCGTCCGAACTTCGGTTCGGAAAGCCAGTCGCCAGCGAAACGTGAACCACTCTAGGACGAAGCATCGTGTTTCCTCTTAGGAATCTCCGGCCTTCAGGCCGGAGAGGATGTCAAAAGCGCCTCTAGCCAGTGAATGGAGAGATTTCCGCACATCTGAAAACTATTGTTAAGTCACAGACCAGGTGAGAAACGTTTCAGTAGCCTCGAACCACCGTAAGGAACACCACCATGAAGAAACTCTTCATATTCGGACTACTCATCTGCGCCTTCTTAGGAGGCGTGACCCTCGGCTGCGATCTCAAACCGTGGACTGACCAGCTGCTGAGGATTGGCACCACCATTTACGCCGTCAGGGAGACCTGGGACAAACGAACCACGCCCCTAGCCGAAGACATCTTTCTCGCCTCACAGCGTCACCCTCTGTGAGGCGAGACCGGTCAATTCTGGCGTGAGACCTCCCTCCTCCCCTAGAAATTGGCCACATCCGCATCTCTGTGTCACCGAGAACATCTGAGCCACACTCACCCTCATCACCTCGCTGTATTCGCCCCAGGAAACCGCACCGTGCAATACGACACGCTCGACTCCAACGTCTTTCCCTTAAACCAATGCCCCTGCGAGCGCATATAAAACCACCGTTGCGGCAAATCCATCACCCGATGTCGTAACACCAGCCGCTCGTCCACGTAGCGAATGGTGACCGACCCCGCCGCAGACACCACCGCATCCTCTCGTTGCACTAACGGCGAACTATCCTCCACATATTGGCACGTATCAGGATGGTTCACCTTCATGTAGATCCACGTATTCAAATTATCAATAATGGACCGCGTCACTTCCGGCCCCACCGCTTCCTCCATCTGTGCATTGGACTGCGTATAAAAATTAATCCACACATTTGCGGCACTACACTTATTAAAGAGCTCCTGCACGCCTCGATACAACACGTTATGACCTTCATCGATATGAAGACACAACGGAGGAACTAACCGAAGCCCTGAAGCACATAAGCGCCCCACCAACGTCTGAATCATCGAGACAAACACCCGCGCCACGATCTTCCCCGTATCACCCGTTAACAACACCGCAACATGCACCACGAGGATCACCGACTGCCCCTCCTGCAGTCGGCGAATAAATTCATTGTGCCGCGCCTTCCCAAACACCTGCCCCACATTGCCAAACGTCAACGCGGACAGCATCGTCCGTAACGATGATGACACCTTCGCAAAATGGTCGGCAATCCCCGGTCCATGACAGATCTTCTCAATCGATTCGCAAATTTCTTCCGTGCCAGGGATCGCCCGCAACGCCTCTTTAAAATGTTCGAGGTCCGCATACCCGAGCCGATGCTTCACGTCGGCAAAATTGATATTCACCCCGCCGCCCTGACTGCGAATCAGCCGAATCAATCCGGCCACAATCACCTGCGTCACTTCCCGTGCAATATTCTTGAAAAAGACCTCTTTGCTCTCGATCCCCGCGATGACATGATGGATGAGTTCATCCTCCATATAATAATCGGCCAACGGATCGAGCGCCACCGAGAGATCGGGAAACACCGGTGACAACAACATCACATCCCCCAACCGGCCGCATTCTGCCGCCACCTGCACAATCTTTGAAAACAGCTCAAGGTCGCCCTTTGGATCCACCACCACGACAGACATCCCCTTCCGGATATCTTGTTCCACAAAACTTTCAACGAGACGGGTTTTCCCGATGCGGGTCGTGCCCATGCACCCCAAATGCCCCCCCCGTTCACTATCGGGCATGGCAATAATGCCTTCTGTCAACGTGGGATCTTGCATATTGGCGCCAAACCCAATAGCCGTCGACCCCGGATACATCGGTGTCATCTGCCTAGCCACATCAATCTCGCGTAACCGAGTCAGTGCATCATCCATACAATCCTCCCTTAGACCTCCACCTCAACCGTCTTCCCACAGTACATACAACACCGCATAACCTCGAACCATTCGACGAGACCCTGATCACCACCAATCCCGTATCTACCTATTAGACATGTGATCTCAACACCCAGGAACCGCCATGCAGATTGAACGACGCTTCACGAAACACCTGACAACCCCCTATGACGATCAAACCTACGTCCCACGGATCAGCTTCCTCCAGACCGCACCAGGGACACCTAAAGAACACGTCACCATCACCGCGCCCGACAACTGGTCCCAACTCGCCGTCGACATTTTGGCCCAGAAATATATGCGTCGAACCGGCGTGAAATACGACAACGGCGACATCACGGGCGAGACCGATGCCCGGCAAGTATTTGAACGCCTGGTGCACTGCTGGACCTACTGGGGCCTGCGCGGCAACTATTTCACCCAAGAAGACGCCACCATCTTCAGGGATGAAATGCTCTACATGCTGTCCCACCAAATCGCGGCCCCCAACTCCCCTCAATGGTTTAATACCGGACTGCACCATACCTACGGGATCAAAGGGCCAGCCCAAGGTCTCTGGCGCCATGATCTCGAGACCGGTGAAACCACGGAACTGACAAATACCTACGAGCACCCACAGTCAAGCGCGTGTTTCATTCAGTCCATCCACGATAATCTCGTCAACGACGGTGGGATTATGGATCTGTGGAGACGGGAAGCCAGACTCTTCAAGGGAGGATCAGGATCCGGGACCAATTTCTCTGCCCTTCGTGGCACACAGGAACCGTTATCAGGAGGCGGGAAGTCGTCCGGACTCATGTCATTCTTGAAAATCGGCGACACGGCGGGAGGCGCGATTAAGTCCGGCGGCACCACGAGGCGGGCGGCCAAAATGCAGATCCTCAATATCGATCACCCCGATATCGAAGCCTTCGTCAATCTGAAAGCCAAAGAAGAACAAAAAGTGGCAGCCCTCGTGGTCGGCTCCCACCTCTGCTCCACCAAACTCAATGCCATCCTGCACGCTTGCCAACAGACCGTACAGGGCACCCACACCCTGAACACCTCGCCAGCCACCAACCCGGCGTTGAAACAGACCCTCCGAGAGGCCCGACAGGTCCGAGTCCCTGAAGCCTTCATCCAACGTGCCCTCACCAGCGCACGACGAGGCCACCAGGTCTTTGCGTTTTCGACCTATGATTTGGGATGGGAAGGGGAAGCGTACCAAACAGTAACGGGCCAAAACGCCAACAACAGCATTCGGGTCACCAAAGCTTTTCTCGACGCCCTGGCGGCCGATGCGGACTGGCCCCTCCTCGCCCGCACCACCGGGCAGCCGATGAAAACCGTGAACGCCAGAGACCTCTGGACTCAGATCTGCGCCGCCGCCTGGCAATGCGGCGATCCGGGCATTCAATACGACGATATCATCAACGACTGGCACACCACCCCGGCACAAGGCCCCATTCACGCCAGCAATCCCTGTAGTGAATACTTGAGCAACGACGACTCCGCCTG
>SWDM01000024.1:239042-290768 GCA_005116835.1 Nitrospira sp.
TGGGAAGGGAGTGGGTATAGAAGATTCGTGCTGTTGGGAACAATTAATTCTCATCATCCTCTGAGGGAGGTCTCTATGCGGTATCTACGAAAGTATCTACAGCAGGTTGGGCTTGTATCTACTCTGCTGATTGGCGGAGTGCTGGGAGGACTGATGGCCCCGCTTACATCGGAAGCTGCACCGACAGTCACACTCAAGGTCGATAACGGGGCTCCCGTTTCGATTCTTAGTACAACGAACACGTCCTCGACCTGTACTGCTGCTGAATTGACGCTGGGCTTTACTCAATGCTACGCGATTAACACGACTCTGAATGTCCTCGGCGTTCCCCCTACGGGTACAACACTGCCTGTGCGGTCATATTTAGTCCGGAATGCTCCTGGCGCAACGGCGCGACTGAGAGTGGCCGACAACCCTGGCCAGGATAAACTTTCGTTAATCGGGGTGCAATTCGTACCGGCGCCGGGGACGGGCCAAACGGTGGCGAACTGGGGGAATGTCTCTCCCACTTTCGCCAACACCAACGAAACACACGTGTTGACCATAACCCAGTCCAATACATTTGATAACAGTGTGGGTGTTCAGGGCGATTATGTATGGGCCATAAGGGCCGGCGGTGAATTCCGTGCCGGGCCTACTGCTACGGGTGCCTGTGCTGGTAACGGAACTGCATTGGGCAACTGCAATCCAATCGGAAATTCGGTGACATACCCAGGGACGGGAACATTCAATCCCACCCAAGGGTCCACGAATATTTTAAGCACTGCTGCTGGTTCAACCGTCAATACCAGGACTCTGAGCCTGACAGTAGCGGGCCCCGCTGTGCCCATCGTGAGTTTCGACGGTCTCACGAATCCAACCCTGGGTCAGGTGAATCCAGCCTATCCTACATTTCTCTGTGATGACAACGGTACCACTGCCGGGGGAACATGCAAACCGACCATTACACAGACCATGACGGTCACCTTGAAGGGTCCGGACTCATTTGTGCTGGTGAACGGTCAGGATGCGTTTGGAGCGAACTGTACCGCGACGCTTACGGCCACCCAGCAAAAGCAAATCACATTTTTGACGAAGCTCGTGAATTTTCTGAAGTGGTGGGAGAGTCTACACCATAGTACAAGGCTAGAGGCGTTTATCGCGTTGATAGAGCAGTATCTAGCTACGGTGAACAGCAACGCAACTGGTGCTGGGTATGACCATATAGTTGGGGGGTGCCCGGGAGCGAAACTTGTCAATTTGGATGTTGCCACCGCGGCTACGGCCGATCAGATAGCGTTTGCGGCGAGCGGGGCTGTCTCCGTGGAACCAGCGCCCCAAGGCACGATCACGATCAACAAATCCGTGTGCACTGTAGAATTCTGCACGGAGCTCACCCCCGTACAATTTGCCTTTTCAATAAGAAAAACCAGCGACAATTCCCTCGTAACCGAAACCAATGTCACGACCAATGGCGCAGGACATGGGTCAGCAGTGGTGTCGGTGCCTGATGGAATCTACAATGTGGTTGAGTCCCCTCAATTAGGCTGGAATTTGACCCAGGCTTCCTGCGGCGGAGGAAACACAAATGGTGTCACTATCTCGGCGGGGGGTACCGTCACTTGCAGTTTCAGAAACTCACCAGCGACGGGCAATGACTTGGGCATCAGGCTCACGTGGGGCGCAGCGCCGACCGATCTTGACTCGCACTTAAATATCCCGAATGGCAATCACGTGTACTTTGACAATCAAGGCTCATTGGTGGTATCGCCGTTTGCGGACCTTGACCTCGACGACGTGAGCAGTTTTGGCCCAGAGAACATCACGGTAGTGAAACGGATGAAGGGAACCTATCAGTATTTCGTGCACAATTGGAGTGACAGAAATAATACTGAAATCACGAATCCTATGACGAACTCTCCCGCGAAAGTTGAATTGATCCGAAATGGCATCACCACAACGTATAACCCACCGACAACGCCAAGTGAAGGGACCAATCGCTATTGGCATGTGTTCAATATCACTGTGGATAGTGAGACCTGCGCGGTAACTATTGTGCCTATCAATACATGGCTCGCAAGTCCACCTGCGCAGATAACGCAAACGGAAGAACTGTGCCCTTAGATTTAACATGAAGGGCTGAGCCATTCTTATTGGGAACTGAAGCGGCTTCAACCTCTGCGGTGTGATGGCGTTGCGAAGACGACTGTCACATCGCAGAAGAAGGAGCCACCGTGGCCTATCGAATGTTCAGTTCGTGAGCGCAAGAAGTTTGGGGTGCGGGATCCGCGCGGCGAGGTTGATGAGGGACTGGACGAAGCGTTGCAGTGCGATCTGAAGATGAAGGCAACGCGGATCGAGTCCGTAGAAGAAGCCGGGAGATCAACCGATGAGCCACAGGTATTTCCAACTGACAAAGCGCTTGACGCAGGTTGAGCGCACACCTCGGTCGCGCCATCCTGATTCTATTGGGGAGGCCTTCCTGTCGGCGATCCTGCCGATGTTCATCCTGTTCCTCGTTGGGCCTGCTGTCGTGGACGCGCAGGTGCCGGTGACCACGAATATCACCTCAAGCGGTCTTGGGACAGAGGTTCCGCTTCTGCCGCCTCCCGATGGGGTCTACGATATTACTGGAGGGACCAGACCGGGCGGTGGCCTCAATCTCTTTCACAGCTTCGGAGATTTTACTGTCGGAAGCGGTAATATCGCCAACTTCTTGAATACCCCGGTAGCCGGGTCCCTGCCTCTTACCTCGAATATCATCGGTCGCGTTACAGAACTAGGTCCCGAACACGTCTCATACATTTATGGCACCATTCGAACCACCGACTTCGATGTTGGTGGACTGCCTACGAATTTATTTCTGGTGAATCCGAATGGTATCGTCTTTGGGCCTGAAGGCTCGTTTGAATTGGGTGGGGCGGTGAACTTCAGTACAGCGAATTATCTGGGATTTGATGGCACGACAACACTTTTTGACATGCTTTCGACCCCGGTCTCGTTAGGCCAGCTCGATGTCGCACCAGTCGTAGCATTCGGTTTCACAAGTTTGGAGCCGCCGGCTCCCATTACCGTCCAGGGCAGCATCCTCCAAGTTTCAGAAGGCCAGTCGTTGTCGTTGGTGGGTGGGGACGTCACTGTTCAGGCCGGCACGCTCACGGACGGTACTCCTCAAACCGCTGTCCTTCGCGCGCCGGGCGGTCAAATCAATTTGGTGTCTGTCGCTTCGCCCGGCGAGGTTCTTGTACCCGGTCTTCAAACCGATTCGTTTACTGCGATGGGGACTGTGACGATCAAAGAAGGCTCGATACTGAACGTAGGCGGCCAGTTTGACGAGCTTGGAACTCCCATCGGCAATGGGAACAGCGGGACCCTGTTTGTGCGCGGGGGTCAGTTAGTCATGGATGCTTCGGCGATCGTGGCGGTTACCTTGGGGGCGGTGGATGGCGCAAGTAGGACCGTCGACATTCAGGTTTCGAAGGATGTCTCACTCTCCAACAGTGTCGCACTCTCCACCGGCGCAGCTATCTTGGTGGGAACCTCCGGGTCCGGACAGGGGGGCGACGTGGTGATTGAGGCGGAGCACATGGGCCTATCGGATGGTTCATTGATTTCCACGGCCAAGTCCGGGTCCGGATCGGGTGGGAATCTCTTCCTGAATGTGGGCACGTTAGGCCTCCAGAGTGGATTTATATTGAGCAGTACCCAGGGGGCCGATCTGGATTTTGATGGAGTAGCGGATGTCATAGCGGGGGCGGGCGGGAATATCACGGTGCAGGGTCTACGAGGAATAGGGAGCGTGGCAGACTCAGTGGTGCTTTCAGGCGGCAGTGGAATAGCCAGCGAAGCGCTGGAATTTAGCGAAAGCGGCGGACGAATCTTCATTACGACCACATCCTTGGACCTGAATGAGGCTTCGAGCATCGGATCGTCCACCTCGGCGACTAAAATGGACCTGAATGGTGATGGGGTTGTGGATATCACAGGTCGTGGCGGAGAAATTGTAGCGAATGTTCAGAGCCTAGGCATCTTCGGTGGGTCCTCCCTTTCAAGTAGCACCCGTGGTTCTAATGAAGGCGCTGCAGATGGTGGGACTGTGACGGTGCAAGGACTTGGCGGACTGGGAAGCAAGGCAGGCTCTGTGGTTCTTTCTGGTCAAGATACCCTTATTGTCTCGGACTCCGACTTAGGCTTACCAGGCGATATTACAGTCAATGCCGGGACATTGACCATCACAAATGGGGCTGTGATCTCTGCAGGCAGTGGTACATCATTTGGGCCGGCGGGGAATGTGATGGTCACAGCCGACTTGATCTTGATCTCTGCCGGTGGGCTGATCCAAAGTCAATCGTTCGCTCAAGATGCAGGCCAGGTGACCATCACGGCGGATAAGTTGACCCTGGACAACGGTTCGATCGTGACCAGTACCAGAAGCGAAAGCGGCGGCCGCGGAGGGAACGTGGTGGTGAACGGGGGGACAGTGAGCCTGAGGAACGGCGCCAGCATCAAGAGCCAAAGCGAAACCTCCACTACAACAGGCAGTGCCGGCGACATTGCGATGACTGTTGGGAGCCTGACGCTGGCGAACAGTTCTGAAATCACCAGTAGCAGCAAGGGAACCGTGATGGGTGCCGGCGATGCAGGTAACATTACCATTCAGAGTGGATCGACCGTGCTGTTAAACGACAGCGCGATCACGACCGAAGCGAGCGAAGCCAGCGGAGGCAAGATCGTGGTCAATGCTCCGGAGATGATCCGGCTGACCAACAGCCGAATCAGCACTTCCGTCAAGGGCGTTGCCGGAGACAGCGACGGCGGCAATATCTCGATCGACCCGCAGTTCTTCATTCTGCAGAATAGTCAGCTTGTTGCTCAAGCCAATGCCGGGGCTGGTGGGGCGATCAATGTCATCGCAGGAGTCTTCATTGCCGATCCTAACAGCCTGGTGAGTGCCACCTCGGAAAGTGGACCGCAAGGAACCGTCAATATCCAGTCGCCAGTGCAGAATGTCGGTGGAGAGTTGGCGGCTTTGTCTGATGAATTCGCCAGCGCAGCAGCTTTGCTCGCCCAACAGTGCGCGGCGCGGGTCGCGGACGGCAAGTTCAGCACCTTCGTAGTCGCAGGCCGTGAAGGATTGCCGCTGGAGCCTGGAGGATTCTTAGCCAGTCCATCGTTGTCGTCTGAGCTGGTTGGGTCAACCCTCTCTTGGCAGCGTTCAGCCACTCAGTTCCCGGCTGTTACGGGCCTATTCCCGATCTACGACGCCAGGCCCATCCAACTGGCGATGTTTGGGAACACATGCCGCTAGTAGACTAATGCTCAATGTTCAATGCGGAATTTGGAATGTTGAATGTCCGGAATTCATCAGGTGCGCTCACACCGCTAGTTATTGCCGATTCCGATAATTCAACATTCCACATTTCTCATTCCACATTTCAAAAGCCGATCCTGGGACTTTCGATGACCTTACGCGCGGGGCGGATTGTTGCGACGCTTTTCCTGTTGGCAATCTTGATCCAGTCTGAAGTAGCGTTGGCTCAGGTGGCCATTCCTACGCCTCCCACTCCGTTGCCCAAGGAACTTCCGAAGCCTGAGCCGCCGCTGCCAAGTATTTTGCCCCCCGCTCCCATTCCGGAGCGGCGCGGGCCGGTTTCCACGGTGAAAGTCTACGTCCGAGAGATCCGGGTGCAGGGGAGCACCGTTTTCACTGAGCAAGAGTTGGCCCAGGTCACTGGTCCCTACATCAATCGGGAGGTCACGTCTGAAGATATCGAATCGCTCCGTGTGGCCCTGACTCTGTTGTACGTGAATCATGGCTATAGCACATCCGGCACCCTGGTGCCGGATCAGGCGATTGCGGACGGAGTGCTCAGCCTTCAAGTTATTGAAGGGACGTTGAGCAGGATTAATGTGGAGGGTAATTATTGGTTCCGGTCCCTCTATTTCACCAGCCGGCTCAAGCTTGACGCCGGTCCTCCGGTGAACGTGCATGCGCTGCAAGAACGGTTACGGCTGTTTCAAACTGACCAGCGCATCCTACGGATCAATGCAGAATTGCGGCCAGGCGAGACGCGCGGGGAAAGTGCGTTGAATATTCGGGTAGCTGAGCGTCGTCCGATCAAGGCTTGGCTTGAATACAACAACTTCTCGACACCGGGGGTCGGTTCCAATCGTGTGATGGGAACCATTGCGCATCAAAATCTGTTGGGATTCGGGGACGCGCTCACCGTCCAGTATGGTCAATCGTTTGGCACCGATGTGAATGCGCATGGCAGCGGGGTCAATCCGAACTTGAACGTACGCTACGTGGCCCCCGTCACTCCCTACGACACGACCCTTGCCGTCGATTACCGGCGGACCGATTTCACGGTCATTGAGAGTGCGGTGAAGCCACTGGACATTACCGGTAAGTACGAATCAATCGGGTTTACGCTCCGACAGCCAATCTTTCGCACACAGTCTCAGGAATTCTCCTTGGCCTTAACCGGCCAGTCGCAATCGTTCAGGACGTCTCTCCTTGAAACTCCGTTTGAATTCCAGAGTGGATCCACCAACGGAGTGTCTCAGGTGTCGGCTCTGCGCTTTTCGCAGGAATACGTGCATCGTGGACAGGATCAGGTCATTTCGGCGACATCTCGGATGACATTCGGGCTGCCCGTTCTTGGGGCGACCGTCAATACTGGGCCTGACCAGGCCACAGGAGAATTTTTTTCCTGGCTGGGCCAGACGCAATTGGTCAGGCGCTTGAACCCCACGCGCGTCACATTGCTGGCGCGAGCCGATCTGCAACTCACGAACAGACACCTGTTCCTGATCGAGCAGATGGCGGTCGGCGGGCGTTACAGTGTCAGAGGCTATCGGGAGTTTACGCAGCTCGGGGACAATGTCTTTCTGGGATCCCTTGAGACGCGTATTCCTGTGTATACATCGGCGATAGGGGAAGAACTGCTGTACCTGGTGCCATTCTTCGATTACGGCCGGGCGTGGAACACCAATACAGTCAACCCATCTCAGGAGTGGCTGGCGAGCGCGGGAGTTGGGACCATCTGGAACTTCTGGAGGGGGAGCCGCTTTGAGCTCTACTGGGGACAGCGTCTGAATCCTCCCACCCAGGCCCGCCACACCAACTTGCAGGATTATGGGGTGCACATGCAGTTGGTGGTCGAAGTCTTCTAGCAGAATGCTGAAAAAGGGGGTAGGGGAGCGGCCAGATGCCCTTCTTGCTCGCAGAACGCGCACGGTGAAACTGTGCTCGTTCGATGCGCGCAGTAAAGGGCAGCCTGGGCCACTCCCCTTAAGAAAGGTTCTAAGGAATCGGAAGGCCTTTCGCTGCGGCCTTGCTGGAGGCCTTTTTGTGCATTCTGCAGAAAACTATTGTGATACGCGACACTCGTGAAGCTTGAAACGCCCGAATCTGCAAGCGAATGACGCTTCACGAGATACGCTTCACGCGCCACGCTACGTGGCAAGGAGAATCGTCATGACACGCATTATGTTCGCGAGCCTTTTCCTCTGTTTCTCGGTGGGGCTTGGCGTCGACATCGAGGCAAAAGAAATGCCTCCAGTCGATCAGCTGATGAAGGAGGGCAGTCAGGCCTATCAGCATGGTGACTTTGAGCAGGCGGTCGAGCGTTGGACAGAAGCGGCGGCAGCCTACGAGCGGTCCGCTGCGCGCCCGGAGCAGATCGATCTGTTGATCCGTCTCTCCGAGGCCTATCAGTCGCTTGGCCGTTATCAGACGGCGGCGATTCAGCTCGATCGAGCTAAGGCCCTCGCAACTGGCACTGACGATTCTCTTCTATCCGTACGGATTCTGTGGAGGATAGGCAACCTGCATCAAGCTGCCGGTCAGCATGCGGAGGCTGAGAAGTCGCTACAAGAATCCCTCCGGTTGGCCAAGGTGCTTTCCCTGCCTGCGTTAACTGCCGCCATCTTGAACGATCTGGGGAATGTGCACGCATCGCAGGGAAAGGTACCCGCCGCGCTGGCGTCCTATAACGAAAGCTTTCAAATGGCTCAAGCGGTTCCGATGAAACTGCTGGCAGCTACGAGCATGGTCAATGCTGCCCGTGTCTTGCTGACTTCCAAAGAGTATCGTGAAAGCAAGGCGCGGCTCGACCAGGCCACCGGCATCTTACGAGGACTTGAGCCCTCGCACGAACAGGCCAGCGCCTACATTACTGTTGGGCTGACCTATGCCAAGCTGCGGGCTTCCCTCATTACGGAGCTAAGCACAAACCTGACGCTCGCGTCGTTTCAATCGCTTCATGATGCGGCGACAGTTGCCGATCGACTTGGCGACCGTCGGGCTTCCTCCTTCGCATGGGGGTACATGGGGAAACTCTATGAGGATGAGCATCGGTACGCAGAGGCGCTCGATGTGACGCGCCACGCGATTCTCATGGGCAAGCAAGCGTCCGCGCCCGAAGCGCTTTACCGCTGGCATTGGCAAGCAGGACGACTGCTGAAAGCGCTCGAGCGGCCGAAAGAGGCGATTGCTTCATACCGGCAGGCGATCGTTGCGGTTCAATCCATCCGTCCTGAAGTCTCCGCAGTGACTGCCGAAGAACAGGCGGGCGCTTCCTTTCGGGAGACGGTTGGGGCGGTGTACTTTGAGCTCGCCGATCTGCTGCTTCGGAGTGAAGATCGGGATGCCGATCCACAGCATCGTGAGGCCATATTACGTGAAGCCCGCGACACAGTTGAACTATTCAAGGTGGCGGAGTTGCAAGATTATTTTCAAGACGATTGCGTGCAGGCCGCGCGTTCGCATGCCACGGGTCTGGAGCAGGTTTCAAAGACCGCGGCCGTGATTTATCCCATCATGCTGCAGGATCGCTTGGAGATTCTGGTGAGTCTGCCTTCGGGCATCGTGAGAAAGACCGTCCCCGTCGGTGCCGAGGCCTTGACGGAGGAAATCCGGGTATTCCGAACCCTCCTGGAGAAACGCACCACCAGGGAATATCTTTCCCATGCCAAGAAATTACATGGATGGTTGATCCAGCCGATCGAGTCGTTGTGGGCCGGCGCCGGGATCGATACGCTGGTCATGGTGCCGGATGGCGCGCTTCGGACCATTCCGCTGGCTGCGCTGCACGACGGCACGCAGTTTCTCATCAAGAAATATGCGGTGGCGACAACCCCTGGCGTCACCCTCTCGGATCCCCGGCCAATGGATCGCAAGAATATTAAGTTACTCTCCGTGGGTATCACCGAGGCGGTGCAGGATTTTCCGGCTCTCCCCCATGTCTCGCGCGAGTTGGAGACCATCCATGGTCTCTATGGCGGCACCAGCCTGCTGAACAAACAATTCATGATGGCTCGCGTGCAAGAAGAACTGAAAGCGCACCCCTACTCGGTCATGCACATCGCGTCTCACGGGCAGTTCCAGAGCGACAGCAACGAAACGTTTTTGCTGGCCTATGACGGCAAGATGACGATGGACCGGCTGGAAGAGTACGTGGGCATGCTTCGTTTTCGAGAAGAACCGTTGGCCCTAATCACGCTGAGCGCCTGTGAGACCGCTGCGGGGGATGACCGAGCTGCGCTCGGTTTGGCCGGTGTGGCGATCAAGGCAGGAGCGCGGAGCGCGTTGGCTTCACTGTGGTTCCTCGATGACCAGGCATCCTCCGAGCTGGTCACCGAGTTCTATCGACAACTGCATAACGATTCCGTGGCCTCCACGGCGATGGCGCTCCAGCGCGCACAGATCAAATTTCTCGAACACCCTGAGTATAATCATCCCGCTTATTGGGCCGCATTCCTGTTGCTCAATAATTGGCTTTAGGATGGGAAGGGAGCGGCCAGGTGCCCTTCTTGCTCGCAGAACGCGCACGATGAAGCAGTGCTCATTCGATGCGCGCAGTGAAGGACAGCCTTAGCCACTCCCTCTAAAAATGGTGTAGGGAAGGAGAAGGTGCTTCTTCGACGCGCGCAGTGGGGGACACATCCAGGCCACTCTGGGAGAGGTACACGAGCAAGCTCGGAAGGACTATCGTTGGTCGCTTGCTGCAGCCTTGCCCGCGGAACGGCGCGTCTTGGCGCGCCGGGGTTGGGCGGGTGAAAAGTCTGGCCTTTCTGAACAGCCTGCGATTGCTTCTTAACGAGTTTGTGAGTATCCGGGCCTTGTGTTTCGGTCATACTCAGGTTGTTTGTCAACATCCTGCTACTCTATGCTTTCGCCCGTGAGCACAATCCTCAAGATCGGCCAATCGCTGTTTGCCGTGAGCATCCTTGCGGGGTTGTTGGTTGCGCTTTCCGTCCTCGGCATCCGGAGTACCGCCATCCTTGAGCCTCTGGAACTCACCGTCTACGACTGGCTGATCCAATCCCAGCATGGGTCAGCGGAAGCTGATCCCCGCATCGTTCTGATCACGGTCACCGAGCAGGATATTTTACGCCAAGGACGCTGGCCGATTACCGACGCAATCCTGGCTGAAGCCTTGACGCGGCTCGCGCAATTCCAGCCTCGTGCGATCGGGATCGATATCTATCGAGATATTCCTGTCGAACCAGGTCATGCAGACCTGAACAGGGTCTTCGTTGAACATCCCCAGATCGTTACCGTGACAAAGCTTGGCGGTGGCGTGGTTGCCGGCATTCCTCCTCCTCCGGCGCTGGCTGGGACCGAGCAGGTGGCCTTCAACGATATCCTCATCGATTCAGACGGGATTGTTCGCCGTGGCTTACTGTTCCAGGAGGTCGGAGACCAAACAGCCTATGCCTTCGCGCTTCGACTGGCGTTACTGTTTCTTGCGGAGGAGGGGATTGGCCCGCAGCCGGACCCTGAAAACCCCGAGCAGCTTCGCTTGGGATCCACCACCCTCAGGCGGTTTGGACCCCATGACGGAGGATATGTCCGCGCCGACGCAGGCGGGTATCAAATCTTGCTGGATTTTTACCGTGGACATAGCCGGCCACATTCCTTCTCATTGACTGATCTGCTCACCGGTCAGGTTCCTCCGGATGCGATCAGGAACAAGATTGTCCTATTTGGCGTCACGGCCGAGAGTGTTCCCGATCTGTTCCATACACCCTTCAGTTCCGGCAATGATACAGGCCGCATGATTCCCGGGGTGACGGTCCATGCCCATATCATCAGCCAGTTCCTCGGCGCTGCGTTAGAAGGGCGCCGTCCGATTGCCACGTCCAGTGAAACGCAAGAGTGGTTGTGGGTGATCCTGTGGGGTCTGTTAGGCGCCGGCCTTGGCGCCTGGACCCGTTCTCCCTGGCGGCTTGTGTTGGGTGCGATGGGAGGGCTGTTCGTTCTCGGTATCATCGTGGTCGTGGCCTTCGCTCAGGGCTGGTGGATTCCGCTTGTACCACCGTCCCTAGCTTGGTTCTTTTCTCTTTCCGTCGTCACGGCATCGGTGTTGAGCAGAGAGCGAAAGGAGCGTGCCCTGCTGATGCACCTATTTTCCAAACATGTGTCAGGGGAAGTGGCAGAGGCAGTGTGGCGGCAGCGCGAGCAGTTTCTGAAAGATGGGCGGCCTCGGTCGCAGCAATTAGTCGCGACGGTCTTTTTCTCCGACTTTAAGGGGTACACGGCCGCGTCTGAAAAAATGACTCCTGAAGCTTTGATGGAATGGGTCAATGCCTATCTGGATGTGATGGCGGGGCTGGTGATCAAGCATGGAGGTGTTATTGACGATTATGCAGGGGATGCGATCAAAGCAAATTTCGGCGTCCCGCTCCCACGGAACTCTGAGGAAGAGATCGCCCAGGATGCGGTGCATGCCGTGACTTGTGCTCTTGCCATGGAGCAAGAAATGCATCGGCTCAACGTGCGACATGAACAGGCTGGTCTCGCGACGATCGGAATGAGGATTGGTATTCACACTGGCCAGGTGGTTGCCGGGAGTGTCGGCACGTCGGAGCGCCTCAAATACACGACGGTCGGTGATGCGGTGAATACGGCGGCGAGATTAGAAAGCCTGGATCGGGATATCGTTCAGGAAACACCTGGTCGGCGATTATGCCGGATTTTGATCGATGAGAGCACCAAGCGCTATCTTGAAGATCGCTTCATCCTTGATCGGATTGGGGAGGTCAGCGTGAAAGGCAAAGAACAAACTCTGATGGTGTACAGGGTCCTCAGTCACGCGGGGAAGGAAACAGCCATGCGAGACGGCCAGGGAAGTGCTGAGTTGGCCGACGAGGAGTGAAAAGTTCTGAGTTATAAATTCAGGGTTCTGAGTTGGCCGGAAAAGCCGACTGAGAAGATCTGAGTTCCGAGTGAGAATCAAAACTCAGAACTTATAACTCAGAACTCGGCAAAGCCGTTGACTCAGCATTCAAAACTTCTTTATCCGGCCTTTCTGTCCTGAAACATCAGGTCGAAGTTTCCGACCTCCGGTAAATCGACCTGATCCAACAAGTCGGCCCGTTGCTTTCGCAATGCCATATCTGTCGGCGTTGTATCGATCATTTCAGAAATGGCCATCACAGCGTCATACCATAGCCCATCTGCCGCAAATCGATAAAAGGCATCGGTCGTAGGGGCCGTTGCTTGAGTTGCTGGGTTGGTATCGGCGCGCTCAACTCGCTCAATGGACCCCATTGCGATGATGTCTTTGGAGCGACGCTTCGGGTCGAGCACGAGAGCGATGGACCAGTTGTAGCGTTCACCAGGTATCAGTTTTACTCCATAGTCCGAGAGGCACACCTTCTGTATTCCGGCTTTCGTCGGCACCGCTAATCGCTTTTCCAAGATTGGGGTATCGCCCTTCTCAAGGGTCAGGGTCAATTCCACGGGATTGGTCACGACATCGGAGGCAAACCAATAGAGATCCGGCTGTTCACGTACAGTTAAGCCGGTGTGGCCCGGCGCAAGCACGGACAGAATCGGTACCGACTTGTTTGTCCCCCGAGTCCCTCCTCCGACCCGCCGCCCAGCCGAAGGGGCGCCGAGACCGCGAGGTGGCTGATAGAGGAGAGTCTTCGTAACCTGTCCGGCCTGTGCCTTCTGCTCTTTGACTTCTTTCGCAAGCGAAGAGGGTGGGATTGGATTGTCCTCCGCGATTGCCATAATCGGTGGGCTGACCAGACATCCGATTATGAAGCTCCACCTCAGTAGCGTTGTCCGTTTCATGGCGGTATCTCCTGTTCTTTAGTCCGCAGCCACGCGTAGCGGTCGCGCTAACCGATTTCAGTGTGCGAGGTGCGGTACATGCTGTCGGTTTCCATCGGTTCAGATTCGATGCTCTGGACTGCCGCTTCAGCCGCTTCAGGTGTCGGGAAGATCATGCGAGCCAAGAGCCCTGTTCTGGTGGTGGTCTGGGTTTTATGCATGATCCGTTTCAGATGTTCTTTGACGGTGTATTCGCTCAGGTGGATCCGGTTTGCGATTTCCTTATTCGTAAAACCGAGCATGAGATAAATGATGACCATTTGCTCGCGTTCGGTGAGGTGATACCGTTGCCGCATATCGACGTTTGGGCATTGGAGCTCTTGCTGATGTAGTTTTTCCATCACAATGAGGAATCGGCTGTTCTGCACGAGCGGCTCATCGGGAATACAGAACCCGCGAAGGAGGAACCGCTGATCGTTGGCAAAACAGAGCCGTTCCACTTGGACGGACTCGCAGTCCTTGGGATTACTACACTGTATCAACCGAGCGATGAGTTCTTGAACAAGGGAATGAATCTGATCGGGCATGAAAGCGGCACAGTTCTCTTTGACCGATAGAGGCTGCAGTTGGCTGGTAAACGCCTTGGCCTCGCTGTTCAAGAACAACAAGTGTCCGGTGCTCGTGAAGAGGATGATGCCTGTGGCGCCCTGTTGATGTAGTCGGGGAGATTGCTTATGTCCGTTGAGGGAGCTGGCTATAGTGTTTATCGTGAAACTAGCCATATGAGCCCCAATCTTTGGCAATAGGCTGCATGGAACCTATTCATTAGAGGGAGCACGGAAGAACGTCTCATGTTTTGGCACTCACAGTCAAGGCTCTTTCCCAGTGTATAAGCAATTTCATGGCCAGAACGTTACTGTACTGACGAGGGATCGGCCAAAAAGTCGAAACGCTAGAATTGGAGAGATGTTTAGCAGATATGAATCACAGCACGTTCGCTCTGTCAGTGGTTAATAGGGCATTCCGTGTGAATCTAAACCGATTCATGGTGAATCTGATTTGATTCTCCTTTCCGAATACGCCGGGGGGGAAAGTTCTGAGTTCTGGGTTCTGAGTTTTGAGTTGTCTGGAACTAACTCAGAACTCAGAACTTATAACTCAGAACTTCTTTGCAGGCTTGCGTTCTTCTACTGCTGCGGGGGCTGTTCTCGCATGGTGCGACAGAAGACGTCGGTCAATGTGGGATCGAAGGCGGAGCCTGCCAGTTGTTCGATCTGTTGCAAGGCTTCGTTGTTGGTGAGAGAGGTTCGTTCGGGTTTCGCAACGGTCAGGTCGTCAAATACTTGGGCGATGCCGACAATGCGAGCGAGTAAGGGTGTGCCTTCTTCATGTAAGCCGAACGGATAACCAGTTCCGTCCCATCGCTCGTGATGGAGGGCAAGAATCTGTACCGCGTCGGCTGATAATCCCATGGCCCGACCCATTCTGGCGCCAAGATCTGGGTGGTGAACCTGCGGATCGGACTCTGTCTTGAGTACATGACTGTCCGGGAGGCTGATCAAATCGATATCGTGCACGAGGGCGCCGACCGCGAGCGACTGTTGTTCGGCGATAGGGAGATTGAGTCGTCCGGCCACGAGCGTCGCGTAAAAACTGACGCGGCTTCCATGATTGAGCAGGTGGCGGTCCTTGGCCTCCAAGAGGTCTGAGATTAGGGGAACCAGCGGCGATGCTACCTCATCATGAGCGGAGGCGCGTGGTCCTGTACGGCTCATGGCCGTGTAGTGGTCGGTGAGGGCCTGCCAGGATTTGGTACAAGCAGGCTCAGTGCCCCACAGATCCGTTGAGTTGGTCAGGATCGGGCGCAGTCGGTCGAGCCGCATTTTCTTATGAGCGGTCTGCAGCGATATCGCCAGTAATTCTGACGCATTAAACGGTTTCAGGAGGAAACCGGCTGCGCCGTTGCGGATGCAATCCATGGCAGACTGAAGGCTTCCATAGGCCGTGACCATGATGACTTCGGTTTCAGCATGCGCATGCTTGATGTCATGCAAGAGGTCCGATCCGGAAGAATCCGGTAATTTCATGTCCAGCGTGACGAGATCGACGCCGCCATCGGCGAGGATGGCTAACGCTGCGCCAGCATTCGCCGCAGTCAGGATATGGAAGTCTTGGCTGAGGATCTGGGTGAGGGCCGCGCGAGGGGCTGCTTCATCGTCGACGATCAGGACTGTCGGTCTTTGGTCGGTGATATCTGGAATGAGGGTTAAAGCCATAGTATTACTTGTATCTGCATCTGTTTTACTGGTCAATCAAATCATTGAATATATAGGGTTGCACCGGAGGCGAGTGAAGAAGTTCTAAGCGAAAAGTCAACGGCTTCGCCGAGTTCTGAGTTTTAAGTTCTGAGTTCTGAGTTAGTTCCGGACAACTCAAAACTCAGCACTTAGAACTTCCCAGATCGTCCCTTTCAGCTTTTCCGGCAAACTCAGAACCCAGAACTCAAAACTCAGAACTTCCTCGCCAGTCCCGCGCGTTCGCGCAGCATTCCTGAGGGCTAGGTTTCTGCCTCTCAACTTGGGTATAATCCGCGGGTTGTTTTATTACCGAAGGAGTACCTATGACTGAAAAAGACGACAAGAAGCGCGCGCTGGACCTGGCCCTGTCCCAAATTGAGAAACAATATGGGAAGGGGGCCATTATGAAATTGGGGGGCGCCGATGCCCCGGTGGATATTCCAGCGATTTCGACCGGATCCCTCGGACTCGATATCGCTCTGGGAGTCGGCGGGGTTCCCCGTGGCCGGGTGATTGAAATCTTTGGCCCGGAGTCCTCGGGCAAGACGACGTTGACCTTGCACGTGATTGCCGAGGCACAGAAGGCCGGTGGCACTGCCGCCTTCATCGATGCGGAGCATGCGCTGGACTTGACCTATGCGAGGAAGCTGGGTGTGCAGGTGGACGATCTGCTGGTGTCCCAGCCCGATACCGGCGAACAGGCGTTGGAGATTGCCGAGACGCTCGTCCGAAGCGGGGCGATCGATGTCATCGTGGTGGACTCTGTGGCAGCCCTCGTGCCGAGGGCCGAAATCGAAGGCGAAATGGGCGATGCGCATATGGGGCTGCAAGCCAGGCTCATGTCGCAAGCGCTCCGCAAGTTGACGGCGGCCATTTCCAAGTCACAGACGACGTTGATTTTCATCAATCAGATTCGCATGAAGATCGGTGTGATGTTCGGCAACCCAGAAACCACCACCGGCGGTAACGCACTCAAGTTCTATTCATCTGTGCGGCTGGATATTCGGCGTATTGAGTCGATCAAGGAAGGGCAGGAGGTGACCGGCAGCCGCGTGCGTGTGAAGGTCGTGAAAAATAAAATGGCGCCTCCCTTCAAGCAGGCGGAGTTCGACATCATGTTTGCGCAGGGTATTTCCAAGACCGGCGAATTGGTCGATCTCGGAGTTGAAAAGAAAATAGTCGAGAAGTCCGGGGCCTGGTATTCCTATCAGGGCGAGCGGCTCGGACAGGGGCGTGACGCGGTGCGCGATCTGCTCTTCAGCAACCAGCCGTTGGCTCGTGAGATTGAAGGAAAGCTGCGCGATCTGGCCGGTCTGCCTGGTCGGACACCGGTAAAGCCTGCCGCCGCGCCGGTGAAAGACGAAAAGAAGGTCGAGGAGAAACGCGAGGAGCGGCGGCCGCATAAGGTGGGCGCTTAAAACGTGAAGCGTCGTTCGTGAAGCGTGAAGCGCAAGACAAACTAAGTGCGTCCAATCGTCGCATGCGAGATACGCTTCACGCTTCACGCTTCACGGGTGTCGAGCAGGATCGATGGCTGCAGCTCGCAGTGCGCGCCTTGGCCCGTAGTGACCGTACAACGGCACAGATCGAAGGATTACTTGCAGCGAAGGGGGCGGCTCCTTCGCAGATTCGCGCGGCAGTTCTCCGGCTGAAATCGTTGCGATACCTCGACGATGTCGCCTTCGCTTCCCGTTGGGCCGATCGGCGACTCGCTCGCATGCCGATGGGGCGAGCTCGTCTACAAGAAGAGTTGCTCGCTACCGGTTGCCCCGAACCTATCGTGCATGCGGCTGTGCGGGCCGCCTATCGTTCGGTGAGTGAAGGGGAGTTGGCCGCGCAGCTGGTGAGGGCGGCTGGACGGGCCAACCCAGCGCAGAAGATCGGCCGGCTATCGAGGCTCTTGAACCAACGAGGATTTGACGAGGATACGATCGAGACGGCATTGAGAATGGTCAATGAGGAATGAGGAATGTGGAATGGTCGGAATCGGCAGTAACTGGCTGTCCGAGAGCATCCGATGAATTCCGATCATTCCACATTCAAAATTCAACATTTCTCATTCGACAGATCAACTCGGCGATTGCAGAAAAAGCGTTTGTGAACGATCCGGGCTGAGGATGGCATGAAGAATAGTACCCACGAATTGCGGCAAGCCTTTATTCGATACTTCGAACAGCATGGCCATCAGGCTGTGCCGAGTTCGGCCCTGATTCCCCAGGCCGATCCCACCTTGCTCTTCACCAATGCCGGAATGAATCAGTTTAAACGAGTATTTCTCGGCGAAGAGTCGCGCGCCTACAAACGAGCCGTCACCGTGCAGAAGTGTCTCCGTGCAGGGGGCAAGCATAACGATTTGGAAAATGTCGGCTATACCAGGCGCCACCATACGTTTTTTGAAATGTTGGGAAACTTTTCCTTCGGCGATTACTTTAAGGAAGAGGCCATCCACTTCGGCTGGGAGTTTCTGACTCAGACGGTCGGCTTGGCGAAGGATCGGATGTGGGTGACGATCTTCCGCGACGACGACGAGGCGGACGAGCTGTGGAAGAAGGTCGGTGTTCCCGCCTCAAGGATCGTGCGATGCGGCGAGAAGGATAACTTCTGGCAAATGGGGGATACCGGACCCTGTGGACCCTGCTCGGAACTGCATTTCGACCAGGGACCGTCGGTGCCGGGCGACGATCGGCCCAACGGCGAGGGGGATCGGGTCATCGAGATATGGAATCTCGTCTTCATGCAGTTCAATCGGGATGCGTCCGGGACGTTGCATCCCTTGCCCAAGCCCAGCATCGATACTGGAATGGGTTTGGAACGGTTGGCGGCAGTGGCGCAAGGGGTGTTCAGCAACTATGACAGCGATGTGTTCACTCCCTTGCTGAGCGCCGTGGCTGCTAGGGCGGGAGTCCGGTATGGAGAACAAGAGCAGACCGATCGGTCGATGCGTGTCGTAGCAGACCATCTTCGCGCGATGACGTTCTTGATAGCGGACGGCGTCCTGCCCTCGAACGAGGGCCGCGGTTATGTGTTGCGCCGGATCCTGCGCCGGGCCGCGCGGCACGGGCGGCTACTGGGCATCATCGAACCCTTCCTCCATGAATTGACGGAATCGGTCGTGAGCCAGATGGCCGGGGTCTATTCAGAAGTCCGTGGCGCAGCCGCAACGATTGCTGAGGCGACGAGAGGCGAGGAAGAGCGATTTATTGCCACACTCGATCAAGGCTTGCCGATTCTCAATGAGTTGATGGCGAACGCACGCTCGGCTGGGAAGAATGTGCTCGCCGGTTCCGAGGTATTCAAGCTCTACGACACCTATGGGTTTCCGATCGATTTGATGGGTGAGGCTTGCCGGGAGCAGGGGATGACGCTTGATGAAGCAGGGTTCGACCAGGCGATTCAGGAACAGAGAAATCGTGCGCGAAAAACCGGTGGGTTTGAACAAGAGATAGCTCGGCCTGCAGTTGCAGAGTTGGCAGCGCGTGTCGGAGCGACAAAGTTTATCGGCTACGATCGCTTGGAGAGCGAAAGTCTGGTGCAGGCAATTTTGAAAGGCGATCGGTTGGTCAAGGAAGCGGCGGAAGGCGACGAGGTTGAAATTGTTCTGGACGTGACGCCGTTCTATGCAGAAGGCGGCGGGCAGGTCGGCGACCGGGGCATCTTAATGGGCCATGATGGAACGATGGAGATCGCGGAAACCACAAGGCCTGCGCCGACGGTGATTCTTCACAAGGGGACCGTGACGAAAGGGCGGATTCGCGAGGGTGAGCAGCTGCGCTTGACTGTCAATGCCACGACGCGGCAGGACGCCCAGCGAAACCATACAGCCACGCACCTGCTCCATGCTGCGTTGCGCGACTTGCTTGGCCCCCACGTGAAACAGTATGGGTCGCTCGTCGGGCCGAATCGTTTGCGGTTCGATTTTGCCCATTTCAGGCCGCTGACTTCCCGAGACATCGACGAGATTGAAACGGTGGTGAACAACGAGGTGCGGAAGAACGAGCGGGTCGCGACCGAGGTGATGAGCATTCAGGATGCGGTGGCCAAGGGTGCATTGGCTTTCTTCGGCGATAAATATGGTGAACAGGTACGGGTCGTGACGGTCGAGTCGTTCAGCAAAGAACTGTGCGGCGGCACGCACTGCAAGCAGACGGGGGATATCGGTCTGTTCAGGCTTCTGTCGGAGACCGGCGTCGCGGCCGGAGTGCGCCGTATCGAAGCCCAGACCGGCAGCGGAGCGCTTGCGCACATGAAGCAGCTTGAAGTCGACATTCGGGAGCTCTCGAACCTGCTCAAGGTCGGACAGTCCGAGCTGGTGGCTAAGACACGCAAGGTCATGACGCAGCTGAAAGACAAAGAACGAGAATTGGAAGAGGTGAAGCTGAAACTGGCAGGCGGCTCTGCTGCAGAGGCTGTAGCGAAAACAGTCGCTGGTATCCTGGTTCATGTGCAGCGAACCGATGGCCTGGATGTGAACGGCATGAGGGCATTGGCCGATCAGTTGCGGGATAAGTTGAAAAGCGGTGTCGTGGCCCTCGGGGCTGCGAACGACGGCAAGGTCTCGTTGCTGGTCGTCGTCACGAAGGACCTGATTGCCCGGCTGAAAGCGGGCGACCTTATCAAGGAGATGGCGGTGGAAGTGGGAGGCACGGGAGGCGGTCGTCCCGAGATGGCGCAGGCCGGAGGGAAGGATCCTGCCCGGTTGGATATTGCGTTGGAAAAGGTCTTTGGACTGGTCGAACGGATGCTGGAGCGGTAGACTGATGGAGGATGGTAAACGAGTGCTCGCGCTCGATTACGGAACGGTGCGGATTGGCGTGGCCCTCAGTGATGAAATGGGCTGGACCGCGCAACCGCTTGAGACCCTCAAGCGGCGGACGTTGGATCGGGATATTGCGCATATCGCCTCCCTTGTAGGGACCTATGCAGTCAGACAAGTACTGTTAGGTTTCCCCATCCAATTGGATGGCCGCGAGGGGCCGGCGATCAAGGCGATGCGAGAATTCCAGGCTCGGTTAGAGCAGGGAGTGCCGGTCCCGGTTATTTTGTGGGATGAACGGTTGACGACGAAGGCGGCGGAAGATCTCTTGATCGCTGCCGATGTCAGCCGGAAAAAGCGGAAGGGTGTGGTGGATCGCATCGCCGCTTCGATTCTGCTCCAGAGCTATCTGGCGAGCCTTGAACCTGTATCGAAGATGGAGCCGGCATCACGGGCGGATGAGTATCCTGATAGAGAAACGGTAGAACCACCGCATGAGCATACGGATCATTCTCGGAAGTCTGCTGGTCGTAACGGTCGCACTTGGCGTCGCGGCGTATCAGACGATTCGCTGGGCTGAGGGCCCGGTTATTCCCGCCGAAGCGCATCCTCCATCCAAGGTTGTTGTCATTCCTGACGGTTCGACGTTTCAACAGGTTGCGACGAAGCTCGAGCGCGAAGGATTGATCCGGAACAGTTTGTTATTCGTCTATTCCGGAAAATCTCAATCTGCCGATCGAAAGGTGCATGCCGGTGAGTATGAGTTGAATCCCGGCATGACTCCGGCAGAAATTCTGGCAATGCTGACCAACGGTCATGTGGTGCTCCACCCACTGACGATCCCCGAAGGACTTACGATCGTCCAAATTGCCGAGTTGGCCTCTCAAGAGGGTTTCGCGGACCGCGCGGAGTTTCTCCGGCTGGCGAAAGATCGGACGTTCGTTACGTCGCTGGGAATTAAGGCGGAGACTCTGGAAGGCTATCTCTACCCCGACACCTATAAGTTCCCCCGTGGGGTTAAGACGCGAGAGGTGCTGGTGGCGATGGTTGAACAGTTGCGGGAGATGGTCGGCCCCGATCTCCTCGCGCGGATGCAGGAACGGAAGATGACGATGCACGAGGTATTGACCCTTGCCTCCGTGATCGAAAAGGAGACCGGGTCCGGTAGTGAACGGCCGGAGATTTCCGCGGTATTTCACAACCGGCTCAAGAAACACATTCCGTTGCAGAGCGATCCGACCGTCATTTATGGTTTGCCGGCATTCGACGGCAATATACACAAGAAAGACCTGTCCAATCCCAGCCCCTACAATACCTACCGGGTGAAGGGACTGCCGCCCGGTCCGATCGCCAATCCGGGCATTCAAGCGATCCGCGCGGCGCTGTATCCATCCGATTCCCACTCTCTTTATTTTGTCTCACGGAACGACGGAACACATCAGTTTTCCGCAACGCTGATTGAACACAATAAAGCGGTGGAGAAATATCAAAAGCGGCCTTTTCGCCGAGGGGCGCGTTCTTCTCAGACGTCAATCGTCCCAGGCGATGGGTCTGTTTCGCACAAAGAAGGAGTGTCGTGAGTTTTCAGGCTGCTGAAAAAGTCCGCTTCCTAAGAAGGTCGTTGCTTGGTTTGTCTGGTCTGTCTGGTTTTTTGGTTGAACGAAACTAACCAGATAAACCAAATAAACAAAACAAACCAAACGAACAATGTTTGTCAGGAGACTGTGATGGCTGAATGGAACTTGCCGGATCTCATCGACCATACTGTACTCCGGCCCGATGCCACGAAGAACGATGTCCTGCGAATCTGCCAGGAAGCGAAGGAATTTCGATTTTCTGTGATTTTTGTTCCGCCTTGCTATGTGGATGAAGCCGTAGCCGCTGTTGCAGGCACGGAGATTCTGGTCGGCATCCCGATCGGGTTTCCTCTCGGTGGGCATACGACGAAGATCAAGGTTGCGGAGGCGATTGAAGCAGTCTCGCGCGGCGCGCAAGTGTTGGATATGGTCATTAATGTCAGCCGTCTGAAGTCGAGAGACTACGAGTACGTGCGAAAGGATATCGCTGAAGTTGTGCATGAGACCCCAGGCATTGAACATAAAGTTATCCTTGAAACCTGCTATCTGACACAGCAGGAAAAGCAGACGGCTTGCCAGTTAGTCGTAGAAGCAGGCGCGGACTACGTGAAGACATCCACCGGTTTCGGCGCTGCCGGAGCGACGGCTGAAGATGTGCGACTGATGAAAGAGGCAGTGGCTGGTCGCGCCAAGGTAAAGGCCTCCGGTGGAATCAGAGACTGGAAGACCACATTGGCCATGCTGGAAGCTGGAGCGGATCGGATCGGCACCAGCGCTAGCCTCACCATCGTAGCGGAGTGGCGACACCAACGACAATCTCCTTCCTAGTCCTCAGTATTCATTAACGCTTCCGCTGCAATCGGCAATCTGCCGCTCTATCGAATGTGAAATGTTGAATTTCGAATGGTGAATGTTCGGAAATCATCAGATCGAGTCCGTCCGACAATTCCACATTCCACATTCCTAATTCCACTTTACGAGGAACGTATCCCAGGCCTCTCGCTTCTGCTATAGTGCGCCCATGATAAATCGTGTGGTTGTGCTGGTGATCGATGGGTTGGGTGTCGGGGCTCTGCCTGATGCATCGGAATATGGCGATGCCGGTACCAACACCTTGTCCCATTTAGCCGATGCCGTTGGGGGCCTGGACCTCCCCACGTTGGAAGCGCTTGGGCTTGGCCATATCGCGGAGATCAAAGGCGTACGGGTGATGGGGCAGCCGGACGGGTGTTTCGGTCGTCTGGGATTCCTCTCAAAGGCGGTGGACTCCATAGCCGGTTATTGGGAAATGGCCGGTCATGTGACGGACATTGCCGGGCCTCTGCATCCCCAGGGGTTTCCTCCTGATCTGGTTGCAGTCCTCGAGCTGGCATTTGGGCGCAAAATCCTCGGCAATCGTCAGTCATCTGGAATGGCCATGCTGCGCGAGTATGAGGCCGAGCATTTGTCATCCGGCTCATTGGTTGTGTGGACCGACGGGCGGCGAACCTGCCATGTAGCGGTTCACGAAAGCGCGATGCGCCGGGATGAGTTCTTTCAACGGTGCCGGGATGCGAGAAAATTACTCAAGGATCCCTGGGGAATTGCTCGTGTCTCTGCCCATCCTCTCGTGGGAGATGAAGGTGCGGTGGAGTTCAGCCCGCAGTCCCGTGAGTTTGTGATTGAACCGCCAGGGCCAACCATGTTCGATGTACTCAATCGTGCAAGCCAGATCCTGATCGGGGTGGGGAAAGTCGGCGATCTATTCAGCGGTCGCGGCCTCACACGTTCCGTTCCGGTTGGACATTGGACATCGTTACTGACTGAGGTCACCGGCATGTTTAGAAAGGTTCCTCGTGGATTGATATTTGCCGGGCTCGACCTTCTGGAATCGGATCCTGCGAAGTCTGCCGCAGCCCTCCATGATTTTGATCGACGGCTTTCTGAGGTGTTGGAGCTACTTGGTCCAGGCGACTTGCTTGTGGTGACGGGCGATCACGGACGAGATTTGATGAAGGGTGATTGGGCTCCGACGAGGGAATATGTCCCTCTCTTGGCGACTGGGCCCAAATTGGCATATGGGGTTAATCTGGGTATTCGAGCCTCTGCCGCTGATTTGGGGCATACCATTGTCGAGGCTTTGCAAGGGGGACAACTTCCTATCGGTGAGAGTTTTTTCGATGCCATGCGCGCAGGATAGTCCGCGTGAAGCGAAATTATGAATTAGGAATTAGGAATTAGGAATGATGAATGGTCGGAGCCGGACGTGATCCGATGATTTCCGGTCATTCACCATTCACCATTCACCATTCAAAATTTAACATTGAACATTCTATAGCGATGTCCTACGAACTGAAATTGAAAGAACTACACATCGAGTTGCCCCCTCCGCCGCAACCGTTGGCGATCTATGTTCCGGCGGTCCAGGCCGGAAATCTCTTATTTCTGTCAGGTGTTCTCCCTATGCGAGACGGGCAGTTGGCATTCTCCGGCAAGCTTGGGCGTGATCTGACTGTCGAGCAGGGGATGGAGGCAGCGAGGCTTGCTGTCATGAATGCCCTGGCGATTGCCAAGCAGGCACTTGGGACGTTGGACCATATCACGCGAGTCGTGAAGGTTGTCGGGCATGTGGCGTCGGCAGAGGGTTTTATACAACAGCCTCAGGTTCTCAACGGCGCCTCGGACCTCCTGGTTGAGATCTTTGGAGAAGCTGGTCGTCATGCGCGCGTGGCTGTGGGGGCTGCGGAGTTGCCTCGCGGAGCTCCCGTCGAAATCGAAGTGATCTTTTCCGTCGCCTGATCGGTCTCAAGAACCGTGAAAAGTAAGAGGTGAAAGGTGAAACGTGGGGAGCAGATCGTGTTTGATCCGAAACCTTTTACGTTTCTCGTCTCACGGATTGCAGGCTTGCAAAGTCGTTTTTGCTGTCTGTAACCGAACTCGAACAGTGGTCGAGTGTGCGCTCCCCTGATTGACTCTCAAAAAAACCGCTTGTTATAGTTTGGTTGTTCTTGTTTATTTCGTTTGTTTGGTTGAATGGAACCGAACAGGTGAATCAGGCAAACGAGATAGACCGACCGACCAGATGAGTCAAGTCAACCAGATAAACCAAACAAACTAAATGAACCAGATAAAGAATGCATTTGTAATCGGCGTGGGTACGTTGTCGTTGTGGGCTAGCCTGACCGTTGTCGCGGTTGCGGCCACTCCTACTGCGCTTGAGCTGCATCCGTCAACGGCGGCCTCTGGCGCCACCATATCGATCGGCGGGAAGGGGTTCGGCACATTTCAGTCCGTGCATGTCAATCGTGTGACGATTGGCGGATTTTCTGCTTTGATTCAGCGATGGGAATCCGACCTGATTGAGGTAAAGGTTCCCTTCCATGCCCAGTCCGGCCCAGTTGAAATCATGGCTGGCAAGAAAAAGATGGTTGCCGGGACATTAGTCATCACGCAGCCCACAATTACTTCAGTGACGCCGGCAGAGATCGAACCGGGCCAGACTGTGCAGATTGCCGGCGCGCATTTTGGCGCCACCGCAGGTCCTCGCGATCCCAATACCATGTTCGGGGTCAACGATGTGATGATCGGGGGGGTGGTGGTCAGGCCTCGTCGCTGGAAAGACGACAGCATTGAGGTCGAAGTTCCCACGAATGCTGCATCGGGCGAGGTTGTGGTTCGATTGGCTTCGTCCGACCCCTTGCCTGACGGCTCTTGTTGCGCACCGGTTGAGTACAAAGTCAGCAATGCCGTTCCTCTCAAGCTGATTCCGAGCATCCGTGTCGATCCTGTCAGCGGGCCGGTTGGGACCAAAGTGGTGTTCTTCGGACAGGGTTTTGGCGCTGCGAGGGGCGCCGGCGACAAGGTGACGTTTAGCGGGCGCCTTGCCACTATTGCTCAGTGGTCCGATAGCGCCATCGTCGTGCATCTTCCGATGGATGCGGAAACCGGTCCCATTGTGTTGACGATGCAGGGGCGTGAGCGGACGGTCGGAACCTTTTCGGTTCATCTGCCCAAGGTGACAGCAATTAACCCTCCTGCTGCTCCCATCGGTACGCTGCTTCGAATCAGCGGCGAACATTTTGGATACTATTCGGAAAGTGGCGCGACCCCCTACGCCTTTGCCGATTTCAATACGGGAGAGAATCGAGTCGATATCGGGGGGGTCCGAGCGGTCATCTATCGTTGGCAAGATGATCGTATCGATGTCTGGGTACCCTTCAGCGCAAAGAGCGGGCCGGTGGTGATCTATCGAGGCGCGACGAAGCCCCATCCCGACGGTTCCTGTTGTGCCACGAAGGAGACGCTCAAGACTGAGGCGGGAACCTTTACCCTGGTGACGCCGAAAATCGATTCCTACAGTCCACAGTCAGGCGGACTCGATGAGCTCATCACCATTAAGGGATCGGGGTTCGGCACGTTCCTGAAAACGGCCGAGCATGCCTACTTAGGTATCAGTCAGGGAGCCTACAAGCGGCAAGAAGATATGGAGTTGACCGAGAACGTCTCCCGCACAGAAGTCTTGTTCAATAATGTCGCGGCGCAGGTGATGTCCTGGTCGGACACGGAGATCGTCGTACGGGTGCCCCATCGGCATCTCTACGGGATGGGGAAGCGCAATGAGTTCCTCAACGAACTCGCCACTGGGCCGCTGATCGTCCGACGCGGCTCCTGGGATATCCAGCCTGACAATTCTTGTTGTACTCCGAAGAAATGGCTGACCTTGGACGTGGGGACCTTTACCATTTTGGCCAAGGGCATGCCTGATCCAGGCTACTTCAAAAACAACCGGCCTGACGCAGACACCAACCAGTGAGATTGAGATCACCAGGATCGTGGAGAGGTTGCTCTGTATTCCACACCGGATGCCTCCTGTTCATCATGTTGGCGGCGCTGGTACGCGTCTCTCCCTCGTGGGCTGCTGACTCAGTCCTTACGATTTCCCCTCAGCTGAGCCATACGGAAGCCGTCCTGATGGGGCTCTATTTTCGCACGCCTCTGCTGGGCTGGGCCGTGGGGTCCGGCGGCATCATTCTGAAGACGGTCGATGGCGGGAAGAACTGGAAGAAGGTCGCCAGCGGCACTGGGGCAAGTCTGTCGGCTGTGTACTTTGTTGATGAAAAGCAAGGCTGGGCGGTCGGAGCGAATGGGATGATTCGGCGGAGCCAAGACGGGGGCAATACCTGGCAGGCTCAACGCGCCGATACCCAGGCGTCGTTCTACGGCCTCTCGTTTGTATCGTCCAGTGAGGGATGGGTGGTTGGCGGAAATGGAACGATCCTCTATACGAAGGATGGCGGGGTCCATTGGGTCGATCAAACGAGCAAGACCAACGCAGCGCTCTATGGAGTACAGTTTCTGACTGCGCAGCATGGGACTGTGGTTGGGGCAGTGGGGACGGTGCTGGTGACGGATGATGGGGGAACCACCTGGAGCCCACAAGAAATGCAGGGATCGGTCACGCTCTTCGATGTGTATTTCTCCGATGCCTCGACCGGATGGGTTGTCGGGAACGCCGGCGCAATCTTCCAAACGACCAATGGTGGCCATCAATGGATCGACCGCACTTTACCCTGCACCCGCACCTGTACGAAGCTGACGGACCTCTTGCGGGTACGTTTTACCGATCCACAGACCGGATGGATTGTAGGGGAACGGGGCATGATCTATCGAACTACCGATAGCGGATTTACCTGGATAGAGCAGGGTGCCATCGCAAAGTTTTCGCTGTTCGGCCTCTCCTTTCCTGATGGAACACAGGGTTGGGCCAGTGGAGAGCATGGTACGATCGTTCATCTTAATACCGGACGTTAACCGAAGCCGTAAAAGGTGAATCGTGAAAGGTGAAAAGTTTCGGAGAAGGACAGCTCAGCAATCCCACGTTTTACGTCTCACGTCTAACCTTTCACGATTGAGTGACATCGAGCCGTGACTGGAGAATGCTGAGCGCGGCAATCGCTGCGGTTTCGGCCCGCAAGATGCGCGGCCCGAGGGTGAGCGGGACGAATCCATGCTCTTGAGCAAGACGGTGCTCGTCCGGGGCCCAACCTCCTTCTGGTCCTACTAACAAGACAATCGGTTGCTGATGGTCTGCCGGTAATTGTATGGCGGCAAGCGAAGGGCCACTGGAACGTTCTGAGAGTATCCCCTTCAGAGGCGCTGAACCGTATTGCTTGCAGATTGCTGCGAGGTCTACCGGATCGGCAATAGTGGGAAGGGTCCATCGTTCCGACTGTTGGGCCGCATCCCGTGCAATGCGCTCCCATCTGGATCGTTGATGCTCGAGGCGCTCCGGGTTGAGCTTGATGACACTGTGCGCGCTGTGCAGCGGTACGATGGTCGCGACTCCGAGTTCTGTGGATTTTTGAATGACCCAGTCCATTTTGTCGCCTTTTATTAAGGCCTGACCGAGCACTATCGGTGGGTTGCACTGTATTGGCTGGGTCTGCCGATCAATGATGCAGCTGTCGATGGCCTGTGAGGTGATCTGGGTCACTTCCACGCGGTAGCGCGACCCGCATCCGTCGTTGAGTATGAGGGAGTCTCCCGGGTGCAAACGAAGACTGTCGCGAAGGTGACGGAGGAGATCGCCGGTCATGCGGATCGTGGGTGGAGTGACGGATCGAGGATCGACGAAGAAAGTAGACATGATGCAGGGGGCCGTCCGCTGACCGACAGCGCTATTCGAAGAAGGTCTTCATCTTGTCGAAGAAGCCGTCGCTGTCCTCATCGAGGGACATGCCGCTCTCTTTGGCAAACTCTCTGAGCAGTTCTTTTTGGCGAGCGGTCAGTTTGGTTGGAGTCTGAATTTTGATGATCATGAGTTGATCGCCGGAACCCTGGCCCTTGAGGCTGGGAACACCGAGGCCTTTGATGCGCATCGTCTTATCTTGTTGCGTGCCGGCCGGGATCTTGATGATGGTTGTGCCCTGCAACGTTGGAACCTCGATTTTCCCTCCGAGCACGGCAGTTACAAATTGAATCGGAACCTCGCAGAGGATATCCTGCCCTTGTCGCTGAAAGACCGGGTGCGGCTTGACGGCAATCGCCACATAGAGGTCGCCCGGCGGGCCTGAGTTGATTCCGTGCTCCCCTTCGTTCGAGAGGCGCAGTCGCATGCCCGATTCGATGCCGGCTGGGATGTGGACCGCGATGGTCCGCTCGCGATAGGTGCGTTGGCGGCCCTGGCAAGCGGAGCAAGGCTCTGTAATGATGCGACCCGCTCCCTCGCATTGGCCGCAGGGCCGTGAAATACTGAAGAATCCCTGCTGGAACCGCATCTGCCCGGCCCCTTTGCAACTGGGACAGGTCTTGACCGAGGAGGCGCTCTTGGCGCCGCTGCCTTTGCAGTCGCCGCACATCTCCCATCGCGGGATTTTGAGCTTGGCGTCTTTGCCGTAGACAGCTTCTTCGAAGGTCAGTTCCAGATTGTATTGGAGGTCATTGCCTCGTTCCGCCCGATTGCCGCCTCGCTGGCCTCCAAAGAAGTCCTCAAAGATGTCGTTGAAAGCATCGCCGAATCCGCCTCCGGCGAATCCGTCCTGTCCGGCGCCCTGCTGAGTTCCAGCGTGGCCGAACATATCGTAGCGTTTTCGCTTCTCCTGGTCGCTTAGTATTTCATAGGCTTCATTGACTTCTTTAAACTTCTCTTCAGACACTTTTTTCTGAGCATCTCCCGTCTGAAGGTCGGGATGGTGCTGGCGGGCCATCTTTCGATAGGCCTTCTTGAGTTCGTCGTCCGATGCAGTTCGGTCGACGCCTAGGGTTTCGTAGTAGTTGGGTTTGGGCAAGGGGCCATCTCTTAGGGTGGTATCGCGGCGAGACCGAGCCCCTGGGTCGGCGAAGCTCGGTCTCACTGACGGTATTCTAGCTTATTTCTTGTCTTTGTCTACTTCTTCGAACTCTGCGTCGACGACCTTTTCATCCTTCTTGGTTTTATCGGCTTCCGATCCTGCTTCGGCGTTGGCGCCGTTGCCGGCTGCCGTTGATGCTGAGGCCTTCTTATACATTTCCTCAGCCAACTTGTGGGAGGCGGTCGTCAATGTTTGGGTGGCCGATTCGATAGCCTCAGGATCTGTTCCTTCCATCGCCTTCTTCAGGGCGGCCACGGCTTCCTCGATCTTGGTCTTGTCTTCTGCCGCGATCTTGTCACCGTGCTCGCTCAGATTTTTTTCGGTCTGATAAATCAAGCTGTCGGCCTGATTTTTCGCTTCGGCAGTCTTCCGTCGTTTCTTATCTTCGTCGGTATGGGCCTGTGCATCCTTCACCAATTTGTCGACTTCTTCCTTGCTCAAGCCGCTGGAAGCCGTGATCTTGATGGATTGTTCCTTCTGTGTCGCCAAGTCTTTGGCCGACACATGGACGATGCCATTGGCGTCGATATCGAATGTCACTTCGACTTGCGGCATCCCACGGGGTGCCGGAGGAATGCCGACGAGGTCGAACTGGCCGAGGAGTTTGTTATCGTTCGCCATCTCACGCTCGCCTTGGAATACTCGAATGGTCACTGCTGTTTGATTGTCTGCGGCCGTCGAAAATACCTGGCTTTTTTTCGTCGGGACAGTCGTATTCCGCTCGATCAACTTTGTAAAGACTCCGCCGAGGGTTTCGATGCCGAGCGACAGCGGCGTCACGTCGAGGAGCAGGACATCCTTCACTTCGCCCTTGAGGACGCCGCCTTGAATGCCTGCGCCGATTGCCACCACTTCATCGGGATTCACACCCCGGTGTGGTTCTTTACCAAAGAACTCTTTCACTGCCTGAATGACTTTCGGCATGCGGGTCATGCCGCCGACGAGGACGATTTCATTGATGTCTTTGGCGGAAACGCCTGCGTCGGACAAGGCTCGCTTGCAGGGCTCGATCGATCGCTGAATAAGGTCATCGACCAGCTGTTCGAGTTTCGCGCGGGTCAGTTTCACGACCAGGTGCTTCGGCCCATTGGCGTCCGCTGTGATAAAGGGCAGATTGATTTCTGTTTCCTGAGACGATGACAACTCAATCTTCGCTCGTTCCGCCGCTTCTTTCAGGCGTTGGAGGGCCATCCGGTCTTTCCGAAGATCGATGCCCTGATCCTTTTTGAATTCATCCACCAACCAATCCATGACGCGCTGGTCGAAGTCGTCGCCGCCGAGGTAGGTGTCGCCGTTAGTCGACTTGACCTCAAAAACTCCGTCCCCAATCTCGAGGATAGACACGTCGAACGTACCTCCGCCCAGATCGTAGACGGCGACTCGCTCATCTTTTTTCTTGTCCAGACCGTAGGCGAGAGCGGCAGCGGTAGGCTCGTTGATGATCCGGAGTACGGTTAGCCCGGCGATCTGGCCGGCGTCTTTGGTGGCCTGGCGCTGGCTGTCGTCGAAGTAGGCAGGGACGGTAATGACCGCTTCGGTGACTTTTTCGCCGAGATAGTCCTCCGCAGTCTGCCGCATCTTTTGCAGGATCATGGCGGAGATTTCCGGCGGGCTGTAACGCTTGCTTCGTAATTCGACGTGAGCGTCGCCGTTGTCTCCTTCGGAAACTTTGTAGGGGAGTCGTTTGGCAGCATCGGAGACTTGCTGGCTGCGAAACTTGCGGCCCATGAGGCGCTTCACGGAGAAAATCGTGTTCTCCGGGTTTGTGATCGCCTGGCGCTTGGCAATTTGCCCGACGAGACGCTCGCCTTTCTCTGTAATGGCGACGACGGAGGGTGTTGTGCGGGCCCCCTCCGCATTGGCGATCACCACCGGTTCGCCGCCACTCATGATGGCGACGCATGAGTTCGTGGTTCCAAGGTCGATACCGATCACTTTGCCCATGTGGCTACTCCTTCCTCACTAGGTCTTGATTCGATGACGTGACTACGATGAACTGGTCGATTCACTTGCTTCTCTTGCTGAGTCGGTTTGCCCCGTCGAGACGCTCACCATGGCCGCGCGCAAGATACGGTCATGCAAGAGATACCCTCGCTGAAGCTCGTCCAACACATGTTGCGCTGGAACCTTTTCGGATGCGATCGATGCGACGGCCTGATGCATCGCTGGATCGAACGCTTGTCCAATCGTTTGGACAGGGGTGACATGAAACCTGGTCAAGGCTGACGTCAACTGTTTGAGGGTAAGGTCCACACCCTGGATGAGGGCCTCATTCTTTCCCCCCTCTCGTGAGAACTTAATGGCCCGTTCAAGATTATCGACAACCGGCAACAGTTCTTTGAGGAGCGACTCATTGCCGAATCGTATCTGGTCCCGCTGGTCCCGCTGAATCAATCGTTTATAGTTGTCAAATTCGGCAGCAAGACGGAGATACTTGTCGTTCAGGCCCTTTGCTTCGTCAGCCTTTGCGGTCAATGCTTGCTGGAGTTCCTCAATCAAGCTTCTCTCCTCCGTAACGGTGCAATCTTCGGGGGATGGAGCATCCAAGTTCTCGATTGTATTCGTGTTCTGCTGTTCTTCAGCCATGAAAGACTCCTTGGTCCGAGTTGAGATAGCCATAGGGTGTATAAAGTCAACCGGCCCAGAAAAATTAATTACTTGTGGGGAAAAACCGCGTTGGAAGCCGGGCGAGTGGCACGAGGGAAGGCATTCCTTGGGTCCACCCTAGCCCCTGGCCTCTCGCCTGAACATTTGAGATTGCAGTAGAAGCCTTTGTGAATAATGCGGGCTAGACCTGCATGGTGGGTGGGGGGAGCGGCTGGGTTCTTCTATAGAGCAGTTCAAGACCTTCTAACGTCAGAAGCGGCTCAATTTTTTGAATGGAAGTGGTTTCAGTTGCCAAGATGGAACTCAGTCCACCTGTACCGATGACATAGACGGATCGCCCGAGTTCCTGTTCCATTCGCTTGACGACCGTATCGACCAGTCCTGCATATCCAAATAACAGACCTGATTGAATACTACCGGCCGTGTCGGTGCCGATCACCGTCTTCGGACGGATAAATTCAACCTTGGCCAGTCTGGCTGCTCGCGCGAACAGGGCTTCGGCAGAAATTCCGAGGCCGGGAGCGATGACGCCTCCGAGGTAGTCGCCATCTGCTGTGATGGCGCAAAAGGTTGTGGCGGTGCCGAAATCGACTACGATGAGATCGCGTCGATACTTATGATATGCAGCTGCGGCATTTACCAGCCGGTCGCTGCCGATTTCTTTTGGGTTGTCGTAACAGAGTCGAAGTCCCGTGTCCGTATCCGAGGTGACGATCATCGGATGCTGGTGAAAATACTGTTGGATCATGTATTCGACGGTCCCAGTCAGCGCGGGCACGACGCTGGAGATGATGGCGCCGGACAAACGTTGAGTGGAAATTTCTGCCGCGGTCAGAAGATTGCTAAAGAGAATGCCGTACTCGTCCGAGGTCTTTTTTACATCTGTGGCTATTCGCCAATGGGCCGCGAGGGTGCGGTTGTCATAGACGCCCCAGACGATGTTGGTATTGCCGATATCGACGACGATGAGCATGCGCCTATTGTACGTTCTGGCTGGGTGATTTGGCTAGCTTCTCACATGAAGGATGTCGGCGACCCGCAGATGCACAATTTCCGATGGCGTGATCCCCGGCTGTGTCGCCTCCGGTCGCAGCAGCAGGGCTCCATCCTGACCGATGCCTTCGGCAAAACCAACGAGTATCGCGCTACTGGCCAATGTCGCTTGTACTCGGTGGCCGATGGTCGAGCTTCGCTGGTGATAGGCCAATGCGAGTCGGCTGGTTCCATGATTAGCTAATTCATCGAGGCATTGTTCAAGTTCGCTGAGCAGCTGCGCGAGCAGTCTGTTACGGTCGACGACGATTTTCCGTTCCTGCCATATCGACGTCGCTGAGTCGCGAAGGTCGATAGGCCAGTCATCATGGTCACTGTTGACGTTGATCCCGATCCCGATGATCTGGAACGAGCCTGAACTGGTTCCTGTGCCGCTTTCACAGAGGATTCCGCCGACCTTTCGCTCTGCAATCAGGAGGTCATTGGGCCATTTTACGGAGACGTGGGTGGACGAAACCTGTTCCACCGCTTCGGCTGCGGCCAGGGCAGAAATCAGAGGCAACCAGGATAGCCATTCCACGAGGCGATCCGGTGGGCGAGCCATTCTGAGGATAATAGAACAGTAGAGGTTGGCGCCGGGCGGAGAAAACCACGTTCTAGAGAGACGCCCGCGTCCCGATGTCTGGCTATCGGCAACGATGACGGTGCCATGCTCCACATCAGCTTGGGCGAGCTGGGCTGCCTCGCGGTTTGTTGAAGGGAGACTGTCGAACAGTTCGATACGGTGTCCCAGCCATGAGGTAGACAGAGTGCTGTGGATTGTGTCTCGTGTGAGTGGAGGTGAAGGTTGCACGTGTTGCCTAACAGGATGCGTGAAACGTGAAACGTGAAAGGTGAAAGGTAGGACTGCTGAGCGCTCTTTCTTCAAAACCTTTCACGTTTGACGTTTTACCTTTGACGAACGCCCCTGGCGGTGTGGTTCGAGTACCAGGCTGAGCGTTGCGGCGGGAGCTGAATGGGTGAGGGCTCCGATGGAGATGCGGTCTGGGCCTGCTGCAGCCATCGCCCGTACATTTTTCAGCGTAACGCCTCCTGAGACCTCCACCAGTGCGCGGCCGGCGATGAGTTTTACCGCTCGTTTGACGGTCGTAGGAGTCATGTTATCGAGGAGGATGATGTCGGCTTTGCCCTGAAGGGCATCGTGAACTTCCGATAGCGATTCCACTTCGACAATGAAAGGCTTGTCTGTGGAGGTCTCTGCGCGCGCTAAACGGCAGGCTTTGATGACAGCCTGTTTCTTGTCACCCAGCAGGGCCAGATGGTTGTCTTTGATCAAAATGCTGTCGCCGAGCGACGTACGGTGATTGGTTCCCCCGCCAAGCGACACAGCCCATTTCTGGAGGGCTCTCCAGCCTGGGATTGTCTTTCTCGTATCCATAATGTCGACCGAGTAGCCTCGGACGGCGCGGCAGAAACGGTCGGTCAGGGTGGCGATTCCGGAGAGATGTTGGAGGAAGTTCAAGGCGACCCGTTCGGCCGACAAGATGGATCGGCCATCGCCTTCGATGTGCAAGAGGACATCTCCCGTTCTGGCCTGCGCCCCATCTTGTAACGACGGCGTCAGCTTGAGCGAGGCATCCACGACGATGAATGTTTGAATGGCCGCTGCCATGCCTGCCACAACAAGCGGTTGTTGGGCAATGATTGTTGCGCGGGCAGGGGTCGGTTTAGAAAAGAGCGCCGTCGTCGTGATGTCCCCTTGACCGAGGTCTTCCTCAAGCCCCATCCTGACCGCGCGTCGTATATCAACTCCCGGCAGCGATGCCATAGATCAGGCTCCCAGCATCGCGCGCAGCTGTTGTTCGCTGTTGGTCAACATGGCGCGGTCACGCGAGAATGCGCGGAGGCGATCCCGATGGTCGGCAATCACTTCCGGCGGAGCTTTTGAAACGAAGTCCGCACTGTTCAGTTTCCCGTCGAGCCGCCGGGACTCTTTGTCGGTTTCCGCGATCTGTTTCAAGAGGCGGTCCAGCGCTTTTTGAAGGTCCACGCCATGTTCGACGGAGAGGCCCACTGTGATGCCGTCTGCGACGAGGCGGAGCACATTGGATGTCGGCCACTCGGAGATTGGAAGGCGCGATATTCTTCCTCGTCCGATATGCGCGAGATGCTGTTCAATCGTCGCCAGTACAGCGCTTGCAGCAAGTTCCTCATGGGCCACAAAGATAGAGATTTCTTGTCCCGGAGGATAGTTGAGGAGCGCGCGAGCGGTTCGGACCAAGCCGACGGTCTGTTCAAAAAGACGAAAGGTATTCTCTGCAGTGGGTTCATGCCAATGCGCCTGTGGGACGGGATAGGATTGGGTGACAATGGTCTCGCCCTTGTGCGGCAAGGTCTGCCATATTTCTTCCGAAATAAAGGGCATAAAAGGATGAAGCAGTCGTAAAAATACTTCGAGCGTATCTTGGAGCGTCTGTCTGGTTGCAGAGCCTGCAGCATGCAGAGGATCCTGGAGGATAGGTTTGATGAGTTCAAGGTACCAGTCGCAGTACTCGTGCCAGAAGAATTGGTAGAGCGCGCTGGTTGCTCGATCGAACCGATAGGCTTCCAACTCCATCGTCACGGTTTGGATGGCGTCGTTCAGCCTGCTTCGTATCCAGAGACCGGGAAAGCTGCGGTCTGCCGAATGGTGTAATTCCTCAGTCGGGGTAAGGTGCATGTGGGCGAAACGAGCGGCATTCCAGATTTTGTTCGCGAAATTTCGGTTGCCTTCAATCCGTTCTTCCGCGAGTTTGAGGTCGCGTCCTGGTGAGGCCATCGAGGCGAGTGTGAAGCGGAGGGCATCGGTGCCGAACTGTTCCATCACATGCAGCGGATCGATGACATTGCCCTTCGATTTGCTCATCTTTTGCCCTTCGGCGTCGCGCACCAAGGCATGGATGTAGACGTCGCGGAAGGGGACATCGCCCATGAATTTCAGTCCCATCATGATCATGCGGGCGACCCAGAAGAAAAGAATATCGAGCCCTGTGACGAGGGTTGAGGTTGGGTAGTAGGTTTTCAGGTCGGGAGTCTGTTCCGGCCACCCCAGCGTGGAGAAGGGCCAGAGGGCTGAAGAGAACCAGGTATCGAGGACGTCGGGATCGCGAAGAAAATTTCCGCCTCCACAGGTATCGCATTTTGCAGGGACATTTCTCGCGATGATGGGCCGGGCATTCTTCGTGATGACCAGTCTGCGTGTACCCGTTTCCTTCTCACCTTGGGCCTCTGTGGATGTGGGCTCGAAAATAGCGCCGGCGTTGCACTGTCTACAGTACCAAGCCGGGATTTGGTGCCCCCACCATATTTGGCGCGAGATGCACCAGTCCTTGATGTCTCTCATCCAACCAAGATAGTTGTTGGTCCAGCCTTCGGGAATGATTCGAATGCGCCCGTCTTCCACCGCCTTGATGGCAGGCTCCGCCAGCGGTTTAATCTTCACAAACCATTGTGGCGACAAGTACGGTTCGACAACGGTCTTGCAACGATAACATTTTCCGAGCGCCATCTTGTGGTCTTCAACTTTCTCAAGATTGCCTCGGTCTGTCAGCGCCTCTACCACAATCGCACGCGCCTTCTGAACAGGCTTCATGGTGAGGCTCTGGAGGATGGAGTCTTCAACCATCCCCTCAAGCAGACCTGCTGGGTCCATCTTTGCGTCTTGGTCAAATAGAGTGATCCTGGGAAGCCCATGCCGCTCACCGGCCTCAAAGTCATTGAAGTCGTGCGCAGGGGTGATTTTCACCGCGCCGGTGCCGAAGTCGAGGTCCACCAAGATCGAATCGCCCACGATGGGTATCACACGGCTGGTCAGCGGTACGCGAACTTTTTTGCCGATCAAGTGTCGATAACGAGGGTCGTCTGGATGGACCGCCACCGCCGTGTCGCCCAGCATCGTTTCGGGTCGTGTGGTTGCCACAATGAGCGCAGTCTGGGGATCGTCCACGAGAGGATAGCGAATATGATACAGCGTACCCTTCACATCTTCGTGTTCGACTTCGATGTCCGACAGAGCGGTCAAACATCGCGGACACCAATTGATCAGCCGTTCTCCCCGATAGATCAGCCCGTCTTCATACAGCCGCACGAAGACTTCCAACACGGCTTTGGATAGGCCCTCATCCATCGTGAATCGCAGACGGTCCCAATCGCAGGATTCTCCCAGCTGTTTTTGTTGATTGATTATCGTGTTTCCGGATGTGGCTTTCCATTGCCAGACACGCTCGATAAAGCGCTCGCGTCCCAAGGACTCTCGGGTGGCTCCTTCGGCCATGAGCTGTCGTTCCACCACGTTCTGGGTGGCGATCCCGGCGTGATCGGTGCCTGGCAGCCAGAGCACGTTGCGGCCTTGCATGCGTCGCCAGCGAATCAGGATGTCTTGTAGCGAATGATTCAGCGCGTGGCCGACATGGAGGGAGCCTGTGACATTGGGTGGAGGGATGACAATGGAGTACGGTTGGCCTGGATGGGTCGGTGAGGCGTGAAAGTAGCCTCGCTTGGTCCAGACTTCGTACCAACGCGCTTCTACCGCCTTGGGATCGTAGGTTTTCTCGAGTTGCGGTGCGTTCATCCAGCCTTTGACCGTGGTTCGTGAAGGGTGAGCGAGACAAGCACGATGGGCGCGGCAAAGCTTCTTCACCAGTCCCGCTTTTCTCGCAAGTCTCGCGCGAGTAAGCCGCGCATCTTAGCACGCGTGTCCAGCCCTCTCAAGGCGACATTGTCAGCCGACTGAAGGCTCGTCGTAGCAGTGGATCGGCGTTTGCAGCAGAAATGTTCATGAATAATGCGGGATAGAGGATATAGATAGCTTGAGGGGTGTAGAGCCGTATGTTATACAGACCTGCACAAGGCGAGGGCGAGAGGTTCGTTCCGCTACCACTTTTTACAGTTTGGAGAGACTATGGCCACAGGGCGTGAAAAAGACCGTAAGACGAGAAAGAAGCATCGGAAGAATGTTGCTCGGGTAAAGGGGCTGGTAACGGCCAGACGGAGTAAGGCTAAGAAGAGCAAGAAGGGGTAAGTCGAAACCCAAAGAGAGCAGCAAAGCGTTCACGCGTCATGCAGGTTAGGCGGCTCGTGTGAGCCGTGTGATTTCTGCTTTGATTTGTTCTTCAGCCAGATCGGGGAGGAGACGCAGGACCGCCTCTTTGACTTCCTCCCTGGCCGTCGCCTGGACGAGGGCTTCGGCCATTCCTGCCGTTTGCTTGGCGGTAATCCGGTGGACTTCTTCCTTGACGAGCCCTTCAAGTGCTCCGAGTTGTTCTCGGACCACATCGGACATTGCGGTGCGAACGGCATTGAGTTCTTCACGGACAAATTGATCGATGCGCTCCTTGATCAAGGGGCTCGCGATTTGGGATACGCTCTGTCGAACGAGGGGTTCAATCAGGGCTGTTTCCTGTGAGAGAACTTTGGGGAGCGCTGTCATGAGCAACGGTTCAAGCGTCTGAGCCAGCTTCTCTTCCGAGAGGGCTGTACCGATGTGCGCGCGCACTGCTGTTTCCACACCTTTGGTCACGAGGATCGCCAGCTCTTTCCCCACCATCTGTGGGAGCAATTCGGCAATCTTTTTTTCCGTTCGCTCCGACATGGATTGAAGGAGTTGACCGAAAAGGCCCTTCATCGCATCTTCAGGTTCGGTTGTCGATGCCGGCGTTTGTGTGGCAGTTGTCACAGCAGGAGCTTTCGGTTGGGGAGTCGGCTCGGGGATGGGCCGCAACACCTGTTCCTCTGCTCTCCCGGTCGGGATGTCAATGTTGATGTCATCATCATCGGAGTCTGCTCCGCTTGAGACCGGGGGCCAGGCGCGAGATTTTTTCTTCGCCCCATTTTTCCTGGACGCCTGTTGCGCTTCCAGATCCTTGATGATCTCAATGAGGTTTTCCGGTTGAAAAGGTTTGTGGAGAATAGCCTTCACCCCTAACGAACGTAAATGGGTTTCGTCCACACGATCGGACGAGCTCATCAGGGAGACAATATAGGTTTCCGCCAAGCTGTCCAGCTTGTGGACCTCTTTACAGAACCCTGAGAAGGTCATGTTGTCTAAATGATAGTCTACGATGATGAAATTGGGGCTCGTTGTGCGCGCCGCTTGCAAGGCTGTGGAAGCATCCTGGAACCCTTGAGCCTCACACCCCTCTTGTTTCGAGATCTGCTCGACCAACCGGCGGACGGCGGGACTACTGTCGATGACGAAGATGCTTGAAGCCACCTACACCTCCAATGGTATTGAACAATGTCGAAGCTAACAGTGAGGGTTTTCATAGTCAAGAAATCGGTTGATTGGTGCAGGCGTTCACTCAGGATTTTCAAACGGCCCACACGAAGCGCGGGCTGCACCTCCTCGCCTCTTCGTTCGCTGCGGACTTGCTTGGGACAAGGCGCGTCTTGGCGCGCTAGGGTGGGCGGGTGAAGTCTGGCCTTTCTGAGCATCCTGAGGTTGTTGGAGTTGTCGCTCCGTCTGTCATATTTCAACGGAGTTGTTTGCGCACAACGAGTTGTTCCGCAGGCTGCTAGAATTCACTCTCAATAGGACGTATACGCCATGAAGTCGCCTATTCAGGTTATCTTTTTCGATGCAGCTGAGACATTGTTTCATATCAATGGCTCGGTGGAGGACATCTATCTATCGCATGCGGTTCAGCACGGGTTTCGGCAGACTTCCGATTCCCAGGCATCGATCGCGCAAGCCTTTCGTCGCGCTTTCCAGGACGCATCGCCGCCGGTCTTTGCCGCAACCGATCCTGTGGAGCTTAAACAATGTGAGCGGCTTTGGTGGTTCGACATCGTGCACAACGTGTTTTATCGCGTCGGAATGTTCGAGCGGTTCGATGAATTCTTCGAGCAGGTCTTTCAGGTGTTTGAAGACCCTGGCTCCTGGGTCTTGTTTCCTGAAACTCATGCCGTACTCGTCAGGCTGCGTGAAGAAGGGTTCGAATTGGGGATCGTGTCCAACTTCGATTCCCGGCTCTTTCCTGTCATGCGGGGGCTCGGTATTGACCGGCTCTTCGATACCGTGACCATTGCCAGTCTCTCGATGGCCGCGAAGCCGGCGTCCAAGATCTTTGAGATCGCCCTTGAAAAACACGCAGCCGATCCTGAGGAAGCGATGCATGTAGGCGACAGCCTCAGGGACGATATGGAGGGCGCCACCAAAGCTGGACTGACCGGTGTGTTGTTGGATCGGGCAGGACGCCATCACGCGACTGGGGGGCATGTGATCAGGACGTTGGAAGAGCTCCTCCCACTCGTGATGACTAAACCCACATAGTCTTGAGCACTTCTGCTGCAATGGCTAATGGCTGACTCAAGCGAGACGGGCGAGACTGGCGGGAAAAGCGCGACAGGTAGGGATAGGGCTCACATTTCACGCAAGCCCCGCTCTTCGCGCCTGTCGCGCGCTACCCCGCATAATCATGACGAACCGTCACGATTATGCGGGGTAGAGGAGTAACGGGACGAGGTCTTTTGCGCGGCCCTGCAGCGAGAGGTCAACCAGGTTGGATTGCGGGGTGCGATCGAGATTGATCTCGATGACCATAGCGCCGGCTTCCTTTGCCACCGATGCAAACCCCGCTGCTGGATAGACGACCCCCGATGTGCCGATTACAAGGAAGACGTCGCAGTCCCGCAGGGCTTCATCACAGCGGTGTATTTCTTCTTCCCAGAGGGATTCTCCAAACCAGACGATATGGGGCCGGAGCAGGGCCTGGCATAGTCGGCAGGTCGGCAAAGGGGGAAGAGGAATCTCTCGGTTTTCCGAGACGACGCCACAGCCGGTACAGCGAACCTTCCAAATATTGCCGTGAATTTCGGAGAGTCGTTGCGAGCCGGCGGCTCGATGGAGCCCATCGACATTTTGCGTGATCAGCCACATTCGATCGACCCAGCGCTGTTCAAGCTCCACGACTGCGTGGTGTGCAGAATTCGGTTGTTTGGTCGCAATCAATTCCCTCCGCCAGTTGTACCATTCCCAGACCAACCGTGGGTCTCGCTCAAAGGCCTCGGGTGTCGCGAGATCTTCCGGGCGAAAATTACGCCACAAACCGTCTGCTCCGCGAAAGGTCGGCACACCGCTGTCGGCAGAAATGCCGGCTCCCGTAAGAATAGTCAACTTCCGAGCGGCAGCAAGGTGTCTGCGGGCGAGGAGAATGTGATCGTCGGTGGGCATTGTTAATTCAGGTGTATAGGCTGAAGGCTGAAGGTAGATTCAGGAAGAGAGAAATCCTCGTTGATCGAGATCCGGACACCTAAAAGCCTTCAGCCTATCAACCTGGGTTGAGTCTAGTATATTTCGAGCTGACGAATCTGCATGGTATAGTAACATCCATTTTTTGCGAGGAGCATATGAAGCAGATTCTCATGGTGGGAGCTGGGTCAGTGGGTGGGTTTTTCGGGGCAAACCTCGCCAAGAATAATCCTAATGTTTCCTTCCTGTTGCGGCCCAAGACCCTTGCAGCCGTGAAGCAGAATGGCCTCACGATTCGCAGTGCCAGTGGCTCTTTCACCGTACATCCGCCAGCCGCATCCGATCCGCGAGATCTTCCGAAGCCGGACCTGATTATTCTCTCGGTCAAAGCCTACGATCTGGATGGGGTACTGAACCAAATCGAGCCGGTCCTGACCAATAAGACAGTCATCTTGACCCTTCAGAATGGAGTCGATACGGAAGATCGTATCCTGGCGCGCCTTCAACGGGACTGTGTCGTTGGGGGGATCGCCTACATCTATTCCAAGATCGCAGCACCAGGCGTCATCGAGCATTATAAGAGGGGGGCAGTCACGATTGGGGAGCTGATGGGGCATCAGAGCCCTCGTCTACTGGCCATTGCTGATCTGTTTAAACAGGCGGGAATTCCTTGTCAGCTGACCGAGGATGTCCGACGCAGCAAGTGGGAGAAGATGTGTTGGAATTGTGTCTTCAATCCCTTGACGGTGATGATTGACGACAAGGTGGCTAAGGCGCTCGATCATCCGGAGATGCTGGGAGTGATCCACCAGATCGTGGGAGAAATCATGGCGGTGGCTGCCAGCGCGAAAGTGCCGTTAGCCTCCGATATGGCGGAGAAGGTGGTCCGTTGGACTCAGGAGATTCGAGATATCCATACCTCAATGTATGACGATTGGAAGGCTGGTCGGCCGACTGAGATCGATTCTCTGAATGGGTATATCTCCAAGCTCGGTCGGGAGTTCGGCATTCCAACGCCTCTGAACGATATGCTGACAGCGGTGATCAAGACCATTACAGCGCGAGATCGCACCGGTCCCGGTATTGTTAGGATCGAAGGGTCGGTGGTCCAACCTGTCTCGCTAGACCGTGCTGCGATCGCATCGTTGCCGGCAGAACATCAGCTCGATATCTCGACGGTGATGCCAGGCATGACGGGGAAAGGGATTCGGGTGAAGGGTCTGCTCGATATTCCGGCGCTGGCTATAGGAGCAGACCACGCCACCTTCCACGCTTCAGACGGGAAGTATTCCGCCTGCCTCACCATCCAACAGGCAAGAGAGCATGGGATCCTCGTCTACGAACTTGATGGAGCATCGTTGCCTGATGCGAAAGGCGGTCCGTTCCGGTTAGTGACACCAGGTCTCGGTGATCTATGCGCCAACGTGAAGAGGGTCGCGAGGATCGAGGTGACCGTCGGAACTGGAAAGGATACGAGGCCATCGGTGAAGACGAATTGCTAGTTGCAATCGTTCGTGAAACGTAAAAAGTGAAACGTGAAACGTTCGAATCTGCAAACGAAGGATGGTTCGCAGTGCGGAGGGGACTGGCTCCGCCGTCTGCGGCGGTGCCTGTCCCGCTGCTTCTCCGAGGGCGAGCCCGCCAGCCGAAGGCTCCGTCGTAACAGCGGATCGGCGATTGCAGCAGAAGTGTTCATGATTGATGCGGGTGAGAACCGACACGACAATTACAGAGGAATTTTCGGGCCGGGTTCACGTACTATGCCGGTCAGTGTATTCAATAGTTACGCCGCCAGTTGAAGCGGAAAGCTTCATGGAAAGTATGCGAGCCCGATGAACAAGCCGAGTGATCTCAAGGGTTGCCAACTCTTGGCGGGAATACCACGGGAGGACTTGGTTCGTGATTGTCCGTCGGCTCGGATTCTGACGATTCGACACAGAGGCACGATCTACCGGCAAGCTGAGCCAAACCGAGCTGTCTTTTGCGTGCTCGATGGGAAGGTAACCCTCTCTAGGCTCAGTCACGAGGGCGTGACCATCACTACAGCTGCGTTGGGAGCGGGGGAGTTCTTTGGCCACGCGCTGAGTGGTGCCCCTGAGGCCGAAGACACGGCAACGGCCAAGGGAGTGGTTTCTGTTTGGCGAGTGCCGATCGCGGAGTTTCAGCGACTGTTACTCCACCACCCGGTAGTCTCCTGGGAGTTTATCTCGATTCTTGCCTGGCGCCAGCGCCAGATGGAACTCAGGCTCGAGGGCTTCGCGTTCAAACGAACTGAGGCACGGCTGGCCGAGACGTTCCGTGAGCTTTCAGGAGGGTTCGCCACACGTTGCGAGCACGGCTTTGGACAACATCTTCGCCTCACGCAACAGGAGTTGGCCGACCTCGTAGGCGCAACCCGACCGGTTGTGAGCACGATCCTCAACAGACTTCGTGCGAAGGGGGTCCTTGGCTACAACCGCGAATATGTGTGCGTTCGTCGGATTGAAGACATTGAGCAGATGATCGATTCCTGATTGTTCACGGCGCTGTCATCTAGAGAACAGACCAATCCTGTTCAACCTGTCAACATTATAGTTGCGCGCTCATATCGGGTGCGTTCGAAGCGGCGATTCCGCGCAAACAGGCAGGAGACGAAGATGATAAAAGCCTATCTCGAGATCACGATGAAGGTGTCCGCGACGGATCGCGCCAAGGCCGGCGCGGTCTACTCAAAGTACAAACAGCCGTTTCTCGCAACAATTCCCGGCGCCGAATCCAAAGACCTCCTCCTCCGTGAAGAGGATGTACAGGTTCTTCATGGCTTCGACTCGCGAACCTCCGCAGAGAGCTATACAAAGAGCGCGCTGTTCGGTAACGATGTCGTTCGAGAGTTGAAGCCCTACCTCATGGCGGAACCAGATATCCGGATTTACGAACGCCAGTAGGGCACTATCTGCGAGAATGAGGCCTAATAACCGGTTGTAGCGGACGGCGCTGGGCGCCGCCGCTGTACCGGAGCATTGGGCGGCAAAAAAAAGGGGCGTGTCGTGAGACACGCCCCCCTGAACTCAAGCCCGTCAGATGACGGAAACAGTTACTTCAATGCGTCAATGCCGGCGCCGAAGTTAATGTGAAACGCCGCCCCATTCACCACCAGAGCCGGCACCGACTTGACCTCGACTGCTTCGGCTTCTTTCACCCGCGATTTGTTCGTGCTGAATCATGAAAGAGGCACGTTTCGAATAGTTGATCCCCATCTTGCGCACGATTAACATATTTGTTACTCCTCGAGAGGGGAGTACACGATCACCTATTACAGCGATGTCGTGCAGGTTGAGATCTTGGGCCTGCCTGATACGTTGGCGGCGAGATATATCGTGCTCACTCGACGAATGGTTGTGCTCGGCCCGAACTTGGGAGAACCGCATACCAAAGCATTTGCTGGAGGTCTGTTCGAGTTGCGACTGAAAGGGGCAGAAGGGATTGCGCGCGTATTCTTCTGTACTCTGATCGCCAAACGAATCGTCATGCTGCATTGCTTTATTAAGAAGTCAGACAAGACGCCTCTTCGCGAGCGTGAGATCGCTGAGCCGCGGCTGAAGGAGGTCAAACATGGATACGCATGATCAACTCGTCAAGAAGCTCATGCGCCGCCCGGGCGTGCGCGCAGAGGTGGAACGTATAGAGCGCGAAGAGTCCGTGCTGCTCGACGCCTTGCTCAAAGCGCGGCAAGAAGCGGGGCTTACTCAAGGACAGGTGGCGGCTCGAATGGGGACGCATGCTCCTGCTATCGCTCGTCTGGAGCGGGCGCTTGCCAGTGGAAAGCATTCTCCATCGATTGCGACCTTGCGCAAGTACGTCAAGGCTTGCGGCAAGCGCTTGGTGCTCCGAGTCGCATGAGGTTACTCGATCTATTCGATCGAGTACCCAATTTGAGAAAAAAGGGGACGTGTCGTTAGACACGCCCCCTGGACTCAGAACAGTCAGTAGACTGAACTGATTACTTCAATGCGTCGATGCCGGCGCCGAAGTTGATGTGAAACGCCGCTCCATTCATGACCAGGGCCGGCACCGACTTGACGCCGGCTGCTTCGGCTTCTTTCACGCGCCCTTTGTTCGTGCCGAGATGGACATGTTCCACGTCATATTTCGCTGGATCCAAAGCGTTGGCGACGCTGTTCTCGGCTGCGACGCATACGGGGCATCCTGCGTGGTAGAAAGTTGCTTTGGTTTTCATCTTGATCTCCCTTCAAATGAGACGGTTTGGGTAATGCTGTCGTGTCGAAGACAGAGTAACATTCAGGCTCGCTTAGGCTCGCAAGCACTTCTAGGCTTCCCTGCCACCTTGTCGGATAACCTACTGACAATCCGACAATGAAATCAATAGAAAAATCAGAGCCCCAGCGGGGTGTGAAGCGTCATTCGTGAAACGTGAAGCGCTAGAGCCGGATAGTTTTTCTTGTTTAGTTGGTTTGTTTGTCTGAACGTCTCCCTCGTCTCGCCCGTCCTTCTTTTCTCGCAAGTCTCGCGCGAATAACGAGATACGCTTCACGATTCACGCTTCACGGGTGTGCGCGTTAGCGAATGACCTGAATTGTTTTCCATCGTTCTGATCGATAGCGCCAGAGTAGCAGTCCCATTCGGACTGTCCAATCTGCGATCATGGCGCTCCACACGAAGAACACATCGGCGGTAAGCCAAGGGCCTGCAATGGCCGCAAGGGGCAGGCGGATTCCCCACATGCCGATCGTCGTTGCTACCATAATGAATCTGGTATCGCCGGCTCCACGCAAGGATCCGGCGAGGACCATTGTAAGGGCGAGCGGCACTTGGAGGATGGCGACGATGCGTAGGAACACCGTGCCGAGCTCGACGACGGCTTCGTCGTCGGTAAAGGCACGGAGTAGCGCGTAGGGGAAAAAAAAGAGGCGCTCCCGGGTTCAGCATGGGTACAAATTGAGCCCTCCGCAGTGGAAGTAGATCGCCGTCTTGAAGTTCTCGATGTTGCGAAACCCGCAGGCCATGCTCTTGATCTTCTGGATCTGGCTGTTGACTCACGATCCACGGCGACTTCAAGCCCAGCAGGTATTGATACAACGCGGTGTCTTGCATGGTGGCCTCCTGATGAGGCCCGCATCCTACCCCGTCAGACTACCCATGCGAAACCCAGACGCGCCAAAAAAGAACAAGATGCCCATTGACGCCATCGCAAGGGTGGCCAGCCGGTTCGCTTCCCAGTTCTCAAACTTTGCCCGAACATATTTTCCCGCGCCGATACTCTGGCCCACCATCGTGGCTGCTGCAATGGCGAAGCCATATCCAGGCAAAAACGAAAGAGATTCGATCGACAAGCCGACTTGATGGGCGGCGTAGGTCACCGTGCCGTACAGCAGAACGATCTTGGTGTAGAGGATAATCCCTGTCTGTTGAAAGATCCGTTCGCCGGAAACCGAAGCTCCGATCTGCCAGACGGAACGCAAGAGATCTCGACGGACATGAAGCGATATCTTGAAGAGTTTTCGGCAGGCCCATAAGAGGTAGGCCACGCCTGTTCCTTCCGCCAGGCCGGCTGCCACGGCTGCTCCAGTAATACCCAAGGTAGGGAAGCCCCAGATTCCGTAAATCAGAGGGTAGGCGATCAGGAGGTAGAGCAGATTCACTGCGATTAAGGCGTACATGGGAGTCTTGGTGTTCCCTGTGCCTTGCAGGATGGAGGACAGAACCTGCAAGAAGATCGTGCAGGGAATGACCAGAAAGATGAAGTTTGAGTAGGGAAGGGCTAGGGTGATGACAGCGGCCTCAGCGCCCAATTGTTCCATGATGACACGATTCAGCGACCATCCGAGTGCCACGAGCGAGCAGGAGACGATGACGGCCAGTCCGAGGAGATGTGTGGCGGCTTCTCCGACATCTCTGGTGCGGCGTGCGCCCCACAGTTGAGCGATGAGGACATTGGCGCCGACCGATAATCCGGAGACGAGAGTGGTGGCCATGAAGGCCAGCAACTGGCCAAGTCCGACAGCCGCGATCGATGTGGCTCCGAGACCCCCGACGAGGAAAACAGCGGCGATGCCTTCCGTACGTTGAAGCAGGCTGCTGACCGTAACCGGTAAGGCCAGTGTGAGGACGGATTTCCTAATTTGCCCAATGCTGGATGCCATGAGCGGGCCATACTAACAGGTTAGTGCGCGACGGGCGAGACATGCGAGAAACGCGCGACGAGCGGGAAAAGCGCGATGCGGATAGATTGAATCCCCACCTTGCCTCGCCTGTCCCGCCAGTCTCGCCATTCTCGCTCCGTTTGCCCGCTGGACAAACGTGTGCCTGGCCGATTAGTGTCGTCTGACCATGACTGAATTCAGTGATCTCTCATCCGTTCCTCTTCCGAAGGCCCCGCGCCTCTCAAAGTCGAAATTCCTATCCGGTCTTCAATGTCACAAACGCTTGTACCTCGAAGTTCATCATCCCTTTCTTGCGACCAAGCCGGATGCGGCGACTCAGGCCATGTTCGATATGGGAACAGAAGTGGGAGAGTTGGCCCGCAGTCGCTTCCCAGGCGGTGTCTTGGCGACAGCGAGCTATCGCCAGACCGAAGCCGCGCTTGCGCAGACGATTGCCCTGGTCCAGGACCTTGCTGTGCCGGCAATTTTCGAAGCGGCGTTTTTGCACGGCGGGGTGCTCATCCGCGCGGACGTTATAGAGCGTGTTCAAGCCGTGGAAGGGCAGCCCGGTGGCTGGCGGCTGATTGAGGTCAAGTCTTCAACGAAGGTCAAAGACGTGCATCTCGAGGATCTTACTGTTCAAAGCGAAGTGATACTGGGCTCTGGGCTGACGCTTGTCTCCGTCGGTCTCATGCATATCAATACCGCGTATGTATATCGAGACGGGCCCCTTGATCTGACAGAATTATTTGGGATTCAGGATCTGTCCGAGGCTGTGGCTCAACGACGCGCTGCAGTGCCGGAACGATTAGCCATCATGAGTCGCATGTTGCTCCAGGCGCAGCCTCCTGCCATTGAGCCGGACCAGCATTGCCATACACCCTACGATTGTCCCTTCTGGGAACATTGCACCAAGGATAAGCCTGCGCGCTGGATCCATTATTTGCCGGGATCCAAACAGGTGGTCAATCAGTTGGCCCAACAGGGAGTGACGACGATCGATGAGATTCCAACTGGTACGAAGCTGCTGCCGGTTCAGCGTCGTGTGAAGGAAAACGCTGAATGGGTGTCCCCGAAGCTCGATTCAGTGTTGAAGAGCGTGCAATATCCGGTGCATCACCTCGATTTTGAAACGATCATGCTGGCAGTGCCGCGATTCCCGGAGACAAGACCCTATCAAGCTCTCCCGGTTCAGTGGTCGAATCATATTGAACAGGCACCCGGTGAACTCCACCACGAGGAGTTTTTGCACAAGGATGTGACCGACCCTCGGAATGTTTTTGCCGAAGCCTTGTTGAAATCACTGGGGGACCGAGGGACTATCTGCGTCTACTCGCCGTACGAACGATCTATCTTGGAGCAGTTGGCTGTTGCGCTTCCGTCGCTTAAACAGGCGTTGTCGCGTGTGATCAGTCGCCTGTGGGATCTTTTCCCAATCGTGCGAGACCATTACTACCATCCGGCATTCGGAGGATCCTATTCCATCAAGTCCGTGCTGCCGGCTATGGTTCCCTCACTGGCCTATGACGATTTGGCAATCAAAGAGGGAGGGCATGCTGCCAGTGAGTATTACCGTATGGTCTTTGTCGAAACGGATTGGGTCGAGCGAGTGACTATCCAAGAAGCGTTGCTAGCCTACTGTAAACGCGACACTCTTGCGATGGTCGAACTCAGGCGAGCGCTGAAGGAGAAAGCTCAGATAAAAGGCGAGACTGGTTGATCTGGTTCATCTGGTTTGTTTTGTTCATTTGGTGAGAATGGTGTCTTCTATTCGTTGAACCGAACAACCAAATAAACAAAACAAACCAGACAAACCAAACAACAGCGAGTTTAATTTGGCGGAGAGGGTGGGGATCGAACCCACGGTCCCGTTGCCAGGACAGCAGTTTTCGAGACTGCCCGATTCGGCCACTCTCGCACCTCTCCGCATGATAGAGCGCGTGAGCTTACTCTGGGGGCGTTAATTTTTCAATCGGTTTTCATTCCGTAACCAGATGAACCAAATTAACCAAACAGACCAGATAGACCAGACTAACTAAATTCAGCATCCTGCTATTGGGAACTATCGATGAACTCTGGTGTCGGTGCTGCGGTGATGGCCTTTCCCTCTATTGAGTCGATCGCGTCAGCCGGCTGGTCGGCGCCAATTGAGATAATAGAGGATCGGGCCATTCATGTCTGGGGCTTCTCGCTCGACGCGAGCCCATCATTCCTGGAGCAGTGCCGTTCCTGGTTGAGCGATGATGAACGTGGGAGGGCAGCTAGATTCATCCGTCAGCAAGACCAACGCCAATTCATACTGTCGCATGGAGGGCTTAGGGCGGTGCTCGGCCGCTACACAGGGCTCGATCCGTCGGCGCTGATGTTTCAGCTATCCCAAACCGGGAAACCTGAGCTGTTGAATAGGCCTGCCACCCAGTGTTCATTGAGGTTTAACCTGTCCCATTCCCAAGGGCGTATGCTGATCGCGATGACGATGGATGGGGAAATCGGAGTCGACCTCGAACAGATCCACGATAAGGCTGAGGTAGCTAAGCTGGCCAAACGATTTTATGCCCCGGCTGAATATGAGAGGGTGATAGGTCTCTCTGGTCCGGGTCAGACCCAACTGTTTTACCAGTATTGGGTCGCGAAGGAAGCGTTCTTGAAAGGCCAGGGGGTGGGGTTACGGTCGTTGCAGCAATGCGAGATTGTTCAGCTCAATGATTCGCCTAGAGCAGATATTACGTTGTCAAAAGATGCAACCATGCAGCCTGGTTGGACGATCCACTGGCTTGATTGTGGAACTGGATGGGCAGGAGCCGTCTCGGCTTATGGCAGCAACTGGGCTATCTGCAATATGACGAGCGAATAAAACTTCAGCTTCTCTCTCTGAAGAGTCCCTGCCCGTGTCATCCCGCTCGCAACTGACGGAAGAATTGCCGGATCAACGCTTGACTCTCCTCCTCCAAGACCCCGCCGAGAATCTCAACCTGGTGATTCAACCGCGGTTCGTGTGTGAAATCGAGCACTGATCCACAAGCGCCGGCTTTCGGATCCTTTGCTCCGAAGACGACTCGTGGAATTCTCGCTAAAATAATGGCGCCGAGACACATTGCACAAGGTTCAACGGTCACGTAGAGGGTCGTGTCGGTCAAGCGCCATGTGCCCAGTGCAGTCGCTGCGGCCCTGATTGCAATGACTTCCGCATGGGCCGTGGGGTCCTGCCACGATTCACGATAATTGTGTGTCTGCGCGAGAACCTGGCCATCGTGAACAATCAAGGCAGCGATCGGTACTTCGCCGAGAGCAGGAGCCTTGGCCGCTTCTTCCAGGGCCATCCGCATAAACCTGAGATCCTGTGTGCGTTGGTCTTCCGGCACTGTATTACCCGCAGCCTTCAATATTCTTGAACATGTCTGTTGCCATTGCCAATGATTGGCTCACGAGAGACGAACGAGACTCGTGGGAAAAGCGTGACTCGAATTTCAAATTTTCCTCCATCTAGCCCATCCCGTTTTCTCGCCCGTCTCGCAGGACAATCATGCTGGTCATGGCCGGTTCAAGAGGTAGATCGATCCAGTCGGTTGCGGCCGGCCGCCTGACGGCTCAAGGCTGACGGCAAAGGTCTTCGCATCCGAGAAGTTCAGTACCTTTTTGACCAATAGGTTTGCGGTTTTCCCGGCATCCATCTGAAAGATCCCGATACTCAGGGGTTTGTCGTGAATGGCCCACAGCTGGTATGTCATGCCGGTTGGGGACTCCGGCAGATTCACGGAGTAGAGCCAGATTTTTTGAGTTCGCACATCATAGAGCAGTAAGCCGCCGGCCTGTTTCGCCGCATCCGATCCCTGGAGGGAAATGGCCTTCACGTTGGAATTTCGAAGGAGCGCGGCCAATTCGTCTTGCCCAGATACTACTGCGCGGGCACTGCCTCGCTGGTTTAGTTGAATGTGAGTCTCTTCCAGCTCGGCTTCACGTTGGGCCAGCCTTTCCTTGGCGTCTGCGGCTTCGCCTGCCCGTTGCGTAAGTTCGTTCTGTAGCTCAGTCAAGGATTTAGCTTGGTTTCTGATCTCACGATCCACATCGGCAAGCTCCGTCGTCTTTTCCTGGAGTGACGCTTCGAGCTGCTGAATTTTCGCTGTGTCGCTGGAATGTTGTGCCCACAGGCTCCAGGCGAAATAGCCGCCGATCGCCACGATGAGAAGGGCGCCTAACCCAAGGGCCCAGGGGAGCGCTGGGGATTGAACAGGGGTTTCGGCAGGAAAGAGGTGGT
>SWDM01000003.1:0-121202 GCA_005116835.1 Nitrospira sp.
AAAATAGACTGAATTTCTGCTTGTTCCATGACAGACAACGGCAAAACCTCCTCTACCAGGATGCTGAAAAAGCCCGCCAGCTTCGTTCTCGGCCCATCGCAATCCTCAACGTACCCCTGAGGGTACGCCTCCGGTTTCCACTCGCCTGCGGCCTTGCTGGACGGCCTTTTTGAGCATCCTGATCCTACGTTGACATCGACACCACTCCATATGATTTTAGTGGCAAACTTTCAAATGATCCCTCCAAGCTTGCGCGCTATCTCTTCAGGGATGGGGGCTGATTGACCTTCCACTGCGCGCGTCTTCCCAATTCCCCATTTCATTTTTAAGGGTGGCCTGGTCGGTCCTCGATTGCGCGCATCGAACGAGCACATTCTTATCGTGCGCGTTCCGCGAGCAGGAGGACGATCAGGCTCCCCTCTCCCTCATTTATTCTGTCGATCGAACTCCTTCACCACTTGATCGGTCAGATCCAATGCGGGCTGATGATAGATTACAATCTTGAGCGCCGCCTCGCTCCCCTTGTCGATGACCGCAGTGAACCCATTCCTTTCCCCCACGGCTTGGGCGGCTGCTTGCACTTTCTTTGAGTATTCCGCCACCATTTCACGCTGTTTCTGCTGAATCTCGCGATTGAAGTCAGTGATGCGACGCTGATAGGAGTCCAACTTGGCCTGGAACTGACTTTGCTTTTCCTGCTTCGCGCTGTCGGATAATTTCCCGTCTTGAATCGCCAGTTGCAATTCTTTCAGCTCTTGATCGTCGGCGTTGATGATCTTCTGCCTGGTCATGGAATAGGCCTTCAGTTCTTCGAAGGCGCGTTTGCCGGCCTTCGACTGCTCGACCACCGTTTGTTGGTTCATCACCGCAACCTTCAAGGTTTCATCGGACAACCCGGGCGACACAGCCGCCAACCACAATACCGTCGCACCGATCAGACCGGCTACTCCACTTCGTTCCATCGAATCCTCCCACTGGTTTTGCTCGTCTTTTTGGTTTGTTTGGTTTGTCTTGTTTATTTGGTTCATCCGGTTAGTTTCGTTCAACCAAATCAACCAAACAAACTAAACAAACCAAATGAACCAGACCGACTGGGTTACGGATATTCCCGATTGAATTCGTCGATGACCTGACCTGTAATATCGAGCCCCTCATCGCTATAGACAGTGGGGCCACCTTTCCCTTTATCCACGACAATCTGTAATCCTAGGCGCTTCGATACTTTCCCCACAACGAGCCCGACCTTGTCACGGAAACTTTCAAGCACGTCTTTTTGCTTCTCTTGAACCTCCCGATTCATCTCGCCCGCTTTCTGCTGATACTCCGCCACCCGCCGTCGAAACTGCTCTTCGCGCTCCCGCTTTGCAGTCGGGCTCAACACACTGGCCTGCCTCCCAAAATCCTCCTCCATGCGGCGGAGTTCTTTTTCATCCATCTCGATCAACGCTTGGCGGTTCTTTGAGAAGACGCTCAGGGACTCCTTGGCCCTCTTGCCGGTAGTCGTCTCGTTGAGGATACGGGCCGGATCGACAACTCCTATCTTCCCCTCGACTTTTGAATTCCCGGCAGCACAGCCGGAAACGGCGAGAAACGCCGCCAACAAAGCCCCTAGGCAACACCTTTTCCACATCACGACATCTACCTGATCCACACTACTACCTCACTTTCATGGCCAACAGCCGCTGCGATATACAAGATGCTGATATCTGCTCTCTAACAGGATGCTGAAAAAGTCCGCCAGCATCGTTCTCGCTTCGCTCAGAGGCTCAACGTACCGAAGCGTACGCCTCGCCTCTTCCCTCGCTGCGGCCTTGCTGGACGGCCATTTTGAGCATCCTGAGATTTTTGGAGTCATCGCTCCTTATGTCATTTTCCAACGGCGTTGTATGTGTACATCGAGTTTTTCCGCAGCCTGCTAAAATCGCCGGAATTCCGAACGCTTTTGCCCAAAACCCATGCCCCCTTCTTGAGATGCGCCTCACCGAGGCAAGGCCATCCGTTAGAATAAGGTCCCGATGGTAAACTCGAAGGCCCCTTTGGCTTCTCCTGGTCTGGGATCCAGGTTGATTCCATAGGCAGCGCGAAGAGGGCCGAAGGGTGAAATCCATCGCCCTTCAAACCCGACCGTTTTCCGCAGCTTCGTCGAGAGCTCCTCATTGTCGTCGAAGCCTTTTCCATAGTCGAAGAAGATCACCCCGTTTAACTTGGCATCGGCGGAAATCGTAAAGATAAGATCGTTATTGAAAATCAACTGTTTCGTTGCGCCGAGTAAGGAATTGCTGGTGGTCACCGGGCCTGCGCGCCCGAACTTGAACCCGCGAATCGTATTGATGCCGCCGACAAAGTATCGCTCGGTCAATGGAATGGGTTCCCCCTCGATGCCGACTGCCGCGCCGTAGCGCGCGCGAATCGCGAACCGCATATCGAAAGGCAGAGGCGTATATTTGATCACATCTATGTGGTATTTATAAAAGTTATTGGTTCCACCCAGGTAGGGTGTCCCCAAATCGAAGCCCACAGCAGCCCGCCACCCGTTACGAGGATCCATAAAGTAGTCTCGCGTGTCGCGAGCCAGCGTGGTGCGGAACCCGGTCGTCGACTGGTTTCCCAGTTGGCTACACACGAGAGGAAATCGGTCAGGACAAATCCCTTCTGCAGGATTTTTAAAATTCAACTCCTCGGCGAATAGACTCACGCTCCCGGAGGTATATTCAGAGAGGTACCGCCCTAACGTGACGCTGGCGCCGGTTTTCGTCTCAAAATAGGTAATGTAGTTCGTCGCAGTGCGGTAGACGTCCAGCTGCATGGAGGTCAAGGAGTCGTTCACATAGGGGTTACGAAACGTCACCAGCCCGATTTGTCTCCGCGCGCCCAACTGGCCGCGGACTCGTCCCATCCAGCCGTTTCCCCCAAGGTTGCCCTCCGTAATATCGGCGATTGCGACCACCTGGTCCAATGTGCTGAATCCGCCTCCCACGCTGAACTGACCGGTCGGTTTTTCCTTCACGCGCACGTTCAAATCGACCTTATCCACACCGACCTGCGCCGGCAGGATTTCCACCGTCTCGAAAAAGTTCAAGTTATTGAGACGCTGAAAGCTCCGCTTCAACGCAGGGGTATCGATGACATCCTGTTCATCGACACGGATCTCACGCCGGATCACATTGTCTTTGGTCTTCTCATTTCCATGAATGTTGATCTGGCGGATCCGCATCATCTCCCCTTCCTTAATGGTCAGGACGACGCTGGCAGTCCGCTCCGCCGTGTTCGGAATGACATTGGGCGATACATCGGCAAACGAGTAGCCCCTGCCCCCATACAGATCGTTCAACCTGGTAACCTCGTCCCGGAGTTTCTGACGCTGAAAGATCTCCCCCTCCTTCATCTTCAGCCCCTGGCGGAGTTCCGGATCTTCAAAGACCGTATTTCCTCGAAATCCGATTTCTCCGATGGTGAAAGGCTCCCCCTCCATCACCGGATAGGTCACAACGAACCATTTTTTCTCATCGCTGAGTTCAACCGTCGGCAAACCGACCCGAACGTTCAGGTATCCCTTGTTGAGCAAGACTTCTTTGATCCGCTCCACGTCGGAATTCATTTCTTCCCGCTTCAACACGCCGGCATCCGAGAGAGCCGAGGGAACCTTCAGCTGAGTGACGAGGCCGTACCAGGGGATCCATTCCCTCGTCGCCATCACCTTGAACATCTCTTCTTTCGTCGCCGCGTGCAAGCCGTCAAAATTGACCGTTCTCACGCGAGCCTTCTCCCCTTCTATGATCAAAAATGTCAGGCGCTTCCGATCCTCACCCAAGTCCTGCACGACCGGGATGACCCTGCAATTGAAGTAGCCATCCCCCTGGTACGCTAGGCGAATCTTCTCCGCGCTTTCCTTGGCCTGCGGCTGATCGAGAAAAGCTTGGCTTTTGATTGTAATTTTCTCCTTGAGTTTATCGTCGCTCAGCGCTTTATTCCCATCGAACACGATCTCGGTAATAAACGGTTTCTCACGGACAAGAAAAACCAAGACCACCCCGCCCGACCCCGATTGCGTCTCCATCTGCACGTCTTCAAAGAACCCGGTTTCGTAGAGGATTTTGATCTGCCCACGGACATTTTCAGGGGTATAGGGATCGCCTGGCTTCAAGGTCAACCGGCCGACGATCGCCGGCAGCTCAATCCGCTTGTTCCCTCGAATCTCAATCGCCGTTACTTTGACTCCTGTTTGTTCAACAGCAATCGCCAACACCGGCATTACGCCGACGACGAAGGCGCCGAGCGTCATGACGAAGAACCACCGGAGCCCGGCTGAACGGCAAACTTTCCTCACTGAGGCTGAGTTCCAGAAAAATGGGACGATAATGCCGGCATCATTGATATCCCTAACTGCGGCTATAAAGCTGAACGATGGACTTCTGCATTACGTTTCCGGACTGTGCGTGGCAATACGGTGCGGAAGTTGCGGCGTGAGAGGTTCCTGTAGTCGGAAACCACCTTCGCTCACGGTAATATATGCGCAAAACTCTCGGATTATATTGGGCAAGTATTTGAATGTAAAGCTAATAACCCTTGCTCTTTCATCCCGGTGCAAGGGATGCGGCTCAATGGACGCGCGAGAGCGTAGAAGGATGGAGGTCTGAAATTCGAATCGCGCTCGTCGGGTGAACCAGCCCAGCTTCAGCAAGGCGTCTGTGCGTACATTCCTTGACATCATCTACCCCATCACATAGTATCCAAACATGTCACGCTTCGATGTGCGCAAAGCTGTGATTCCCGCTGCAGGACTAGGGACTCGCTTCCTCCCCGCGACCAAAGCCTCCCCCAAAGAAATGTTGCCGCTCGTCGACAAGCCGCTGATTCAATATGCGGTAGAAGAAGCAGTCGCCTCCGGGATCGAAGACATTATCATCATCACGGGGCGGGGCAAACGCGCAATCGAAGACCATTTCGACCGCTCCGTCGAGCTGGAAGAAAATCTCAAGGGTAGCGGCAAGGGGCAGCTCCTAAGCCAGATGCGCCACATTTCCACGCTCGCAAACTTCTGCTATGTCCGTCAGTCGGAAGCCCTGGGACTCGGCCATGCGGTGCTCTGCGCCCAACGGCTGATCGGGGACGAACCCTTTGCGGTCATCCTCGGCGACGAAGTCATCGATGCCCCGGTTCCAGCCCTCGCGCAACTCATCCATGCCTACAAGAAACGACACGGCGCGGTCATCGGGGTGCAGGAAGTTCCCCCGCATGAAGTCAACCGCTATGGAATCGTATCGCCTCGAACTGTCTCGGCAGGGCTGCATCGAGTCGAGGGCCTCATCGAAAAACCGTCGCCGGCCGAAGCCCCGTCCAATCTGGCGGTCATCGGCCGCTATGTCCTGCCCCCGGATATTTTCTCTATCTTGCGAAAGACTAAACCCGGCAAAAACGGCGAGATCCAATTGACCGATGCATTACTGGAATTGGCAAAAAAGTCCCCGATGTTTGCGCTGGAAATACAGGGACAACGATACGATGCCGGAGACAAGTTGGGGTTTCTTATTGCGACTGTCGAGTTCGCGCTCAAGAATCCCTCTCTGGGACCGGACTTCAGCGAGTATTTGCAGAATCGGAAGTGGCCTTCCCGCGAACGCCGCGCGACTCGTTCGCGAAAATCCTGACAGGCCCTGTTTGTTTGGTTGATGCGGTTTGTTTCGTTCATTTGGTTGGTCCTGTCAATTAAAGAGGCAAGGGTCATCTGATTGTTTTGTTCATCCCGTTTCTCAACCAAATAAACCAAACAAACCAAAGAAACAAGGACACCAGTTCCCATGAACGACCCGATTGAACAAGACTTACAGCCCCCCCAGAACGTCGAAATTCCCGACCAGCTTCCCCTGTTGCCGGTTCGAGACATCGTCGTCTTCCCGTACATGGTCCTTCCATTGTTTGTCGGACGTGAGATGTCGATCAAGGCGATCGAAGCCGCGCTGGCCGGCAATCGCATGATCTTCCTGTCGACGCAAAAGGCTTTGGATGTCGAGAATCCTTCGCCGGAAGACATCCATACCGTCGGCACAGTCGGTATCATCATGCGGATGCTGAAACTACCGGATGAGCGAATCAAAATCCTCGTACAGGGGCTCTCGAAAGCCAAGATTGCAAGCTACATTCAAACAGAACCCTATTATTCCGTGCGTATCGAAAAACTTGTCGAACACAAGTTGGCGAGCGCTGCCCTTGAAACCGAAGCCGCCATGAGGACGGTCAAGGAGCAGATCGAACGGATCGTGAGTCTCGGCAAAGTCTTGATCCCCGACGTGATGATCGTCATCGAAAATCTTGAAGACCCCGGACGTCTTGCCGACATGGTGGCATCCAATCTTGGCCTCAAAGTCGAAGTCACCCAGGCGGTCCTGGAGGTCGTCGATCCGATCAAGCGTCTTCGGCGCGTCAGCGAGATTCTCGGCAAGGAGATCGAAGTCCTCTCCATGCAACAAAAGATTCAAGCGCAAGCCAAAGGGGAGATGGACAAGACCCAACGCGAATACTTCCTGCGCGAGCAACTCAAAGCGATCCAAAAAGAGCTGGGCGAGCTCGACGAACGCGCAGAAGAAATCACCGAGTTTCGCAAGCGAATCGTCGAACTGAAGATGCCGGAAAAAGTGCTGAAGGAAACCGAGAAGCAGCTCAAACGCCTGGAGAAGATGCACCCGGACACAGCGGAGTCTGCGACCGTCAGAACCTATCTTGAGTGGATCGTGGAGCTGCCTTGGTCCAAGAAATCCAAGGATAACCTCGACCTCAAGGCTGCCGCCAAGGTGCTCAACGAAGACCACTACGATCTGGAAAAAGTGAAAGAGAGGATACTCGAATATCTCGCCGTGCGGAAGCTCAAAGACAAGATGAAGGGTCCGATCCTCTGCTTCGTCGGCCCCCCGGGCGTCGGAAAGACCTCGCTCGGAAAGTCGATCGCCCGCGCTCTCGGCCGCGAATTTGTCCGCATCAGCCTCGGCGGCGTCCGTGACGAAGCCGAGATCCGCGGCCATCGGCGCACCTACGTCGGCGCGCTCCCCGGCCGCATCATTCAAGGCATGAAACAAGCCGGCACCAATAACCCGGTCTTCATGCTTGACGAAGTCGATAAGGTCGGAATGGATTTTCGCGGCGACCCTTCCGCCGCCTTACTCGAAGTGCTAGACCCGGAACAGAACAACTCGTTCACGGACCATTACCTGGGCGTACCCTTCGACCTAACCGGCGTGATGTTCATTGCGACGGCGAATCTGATCGACCCCATTTTGCCCGCCTTGCGCGATCGGATGGAAGTGATCGGGATCCCAGGCTATACCGAAGAAGAAAAGCTAGGCATTGCCCAAAAATATCTGATCCCTCGGCAACTCAACGAACACGGCATTACCGAGAAGCATGTCCGCATCGCCGAGCCGGCGGTGCGTCAAATCATCGCCAACTATACGCGTGAAGCCGGCGTCAGAAACCTCGAGCGAGAGATCGCCAACGTCATGCGCAAGGTGGCAAAGAAAGTAGCGGAAGGGAAAGGCCTGGGATTCCCCGTCGATACCACCAACCTGCACAAATATCTCGGCGTCCAGAAGTTTGTGCCGGAAGAAGAATTGACGATCGATGAAATCGGCGTGGCCACGGGACTCGCCTGGACGGAATCCGGCGGCGATGTGCTCTACATCGAAGCCACTGCCATGAAGGGCAAGGGGCAATTGACCCTCACCGGTCAACTGGGCGACGTCATGAAGGAGTCCGCGCAAGCAGCCTTGAGCTACGTCCGGTCTCGTGAGCACACCCTCGGCATCAATCCCGACGTATTCACCACGCAAGATCTCCATATCCATGTCCCGGCTGGAGCGATTCCGAAGGACGGACCATCGGCAGGCATTACCATGGCCATCGCCATTGCCTCGACCTTGTCGCAAATTCCGGTGCGCCGCGACCTGGCCATGACAGGCGAGATCACACTCCGAGGCCGAGTCCTCCCCATCGGAGGATTAAAAGAAAAATTATTGGCAGCGAAACGGGCCAAACTCACCACAGTGATTCTTCCGAAACGCAACAAGAAAGATCTCGACGAGATTCCAAAACATATTTTGAAGGGCATCCAGCTCGTCTTTGCCGACACGATGGACGACGTCATGAAGGTGGCTCTCCGGCGGGACTCGAAACCCACACGTCCAACCGGCAAACCTCCCCAGTTGCAGCCAACCTCAAAGAAACATGCCGCGCGTACGAAGACTGGCCGAGCCGCTCGCTCGCTTCCGGCACTTGTAAGCAGTAAGGCAACGCCGCCGCTCCAACGTCACTAGCGGGATGCGGCCATCGTCTCCAGGCAACTATGACGCATGACGAGCGAGGGCCTGGTGCCGCTCTTGTTTATTTAGTTTATTTGGTTTGTTTGGTTGAACTAGACTAACCAGGTGAACCGAATCAACCAATCCCTCCAATCTTGCGCGCCTATCCAGCAGGAGCATTCCCTCATCATGCCGACGATGCTGGTCGCCGATTTTACTATCGCTCAGAGCAGATATTCTGGAGCCTGCTAGCATGGCCTCCACGCTCCGTCCAAAGGCCCGCTCCACAATTCGTGAATTCGATCTCATTCGGGCGCTCAGCCAGAAACACAGCCGCCGCGCGCCCTCGGTCATTCGAGGAATCGGCGACGATGGCGCCGTCATCGCCTCGCAAGCCGGTCATTGGATCCTGCTGACGACCGATCTCTTAGCAGAAGGGATCCACTTCGACCTTCGAACCGCCACGATGGCCGATATCGGATTCCGCGCCGCCGCAGCGAACCTCAGCGACATTGCGGCGATGGGAGGCACACCGCAACATGTGCTCGTCGCCTTGGCCATTCCCCGCAGCGGCACCAGCAGCCAGGTTCATCAGCTGTACCGAGGGATGATGGCCGCCTGCCGCCCGCACCATGTAGCCCTCATCGGCGGAGATACCTCGACTTCGGATGGCGGTTGGTTTCTCAGCCTGACTGTGACCGGAATGGTCCCTCACCGCAGGGCTCTCTTCCGGACCGGAGCGCGAGTCGGTGATTACCTTTACGTGACCGGCACGATCGGCGATTCTTTGGCCGGCTTTAAGATATTGAATGAGCCGCCTTCTCGTACGAACCGCAGTTCGCATCATGAGGCATTCTCAGCGAGACACCGACAATTTCTCATCGGACGGCACCTCCGTCCGACCGCACGGGTTGCGGAAGGAAAGTGGCTGAGTGCCCACCGATTTGCCACATCCGCAATCGACATTTCCGACGGCATTTCCGGCGATCTCCGCCATATCTGCGAAGAGAGCCATATCGGGGCAGAGCTGGACCTAGGCGCGATTCCGTTATCGCCGGCCTGCCGTTCCTATGCCGCCTCTCGGAAGCTCGACCCAGTGGACCTCGCGCTGACCGGCGGCGAGGATTATGAACTGCTCTTTACCGTATCGCCGCGGCAGCGCCCTCGACTCGAGCAATCAGCCATCGAGCAAGGATTCTCCCTGACCTGTATCGGGCGCATTCATCCCCGCCGCTTCGGGATGCAGGCCCTGTCCACTCATGGCACACGCCATCGATTGGCAAACCGTAGTTACGAACATTTCACCTAACCGACTGCACCCACGACAGCCATGGCCAAGATCCCTTCATTTCGATTGTTGCTGAAGCAGGTGCTTCATTTACAGGAATCACCGCAGCGAACAGCGCTGGCCTTCGCCGTTGGAGTCTTCATCGGTTTCTCTCCGCTCTACGGACTACACACCGCCATGGTATTTTTCTTCGCCTGGGCATTGAGGCTCAACTTTCTTGCGCTCATGGCAGGCGCCTTTCTCAATAACCCCTGGACCGTCGTCCCTATCCTCGGCGCCACCTATTGGGTCGGCGCACTCTTGCTCGGACGATCCGATAGTCCCTCTTTTGACTGGCAAGATCTAAGTTTCAGCGCAATCTACGAACAGGTCATACCCTATGCCACCCCCTTCGTTCTTGGCGGGTTGGTCTTAAGCCTCCTCGGTTCGGTCCTTGCCTATCCACTCGCCTATTTTTTCGTGGCAAAATATCGAGAGTCGCATCCGTTAGCCGGGACTGAGTTGCCGCCCCCTCAAGACATAGGCTAAGATGATCGCGCGCCATGTCTCAAATCATCCATCAATCCAACGCTCCCTATGATGGGTCGGCGCTGATCGCCGATCCGATCCACCAATATGTCTCCTTTACTGTGCCCTTCTCCGTTGCGGACCCACAGGAACGGACGGAAAAAGACCTGATCGATTCTCCCTGGGTCCAGCGCCTCCGGTACATCTATCAACTCCAAAGCGCCCGATGGGTCTACCCTTCAGCGGAACATACTCGCTTCGTCCATTCGCTCGGCACCATGCATGTGGCAGGCCGCTTTGCGCAGCACCTCTATCCATTTCTCAAAAAAGCGGTCAAGGAAGTCCCATCGGCGAACTATGTCGAGGAATTTCTCCGCGTCACAGCGCTCGTACACGACATCGGCCACGGCCCCTTCTGCCACTTCTTCGATGACAACTTCTTACATGCCTTCGGCGCCAGTCACGAAAAGCTCGGACAGATCATCATCCGCGACCATCTCGGCCCGATTATTCGAAAGATCCGACGCAGCCCGTCCGGCCCCTTCGCCAAAGGCGAGGAACTCGATCCCGATCAAATCGCGCATGTGATCCTCAAGGAAAAAACCAAAGACAACTCCCGCATTCCTCGATGGCTCAACATGCTCCAGCCGGTCATTTCCGGCAGCTACACAGCCGACAACCTCGATTATGTCCTCCGCGATTCCTATATGTGCGGCGTGGCGGTCGGCCCGGTCGATTTGTCCAGACTTATTCACTACACGATCGTGACGGACAAGGGATTTACGATCCACAAGACAGGGCTCCCCGCCCTGCAGATGTTCCTCAACACCCGCATGTATCTCTACTCCAACGTCTACTATCACCGGACCACTCGCGCGATCGACATACACCTCCGCGACATCTTCGGCGATACCATGAAGCTCCTGTTTCCCCACGATCCTCGCAAGAAAATGGACGACTACCTGACGTTGACCGACTGGTCCCTGCTCGAACAGGTACGGGGCTGGAAGACTTCGCGCAATACCACAGAGAAGCGCCTTGGCACAGAATGGCAGAGGATTCTTGGGCGTGATGTGAAATGGAAGATGGCCTATAGCGCTGTACTCAAGGAAAAGGGCCAGGAACGCGGCATGGACTTTCCCAGCCATGAGCACTTTGCAGAACTGATCAAGAAAGCATTGCCGTCGCAGTTGCAAAAAGTGGAGTTCCGTGTCGACATGGCGCCGCTCGACCCACGTCCGGACCCGAAAGACCGCCGCGGCAACCCCCTCTATGTCTACGACCCCAGCACGAAGGCCATCTCGACCGACCCCTTAGAAGAATTCCTCGACCTGCTACCGACCCGCTTAGTCCAATTCCGGGTCTATACCCACGACCACGCAAACGACGAAGCCCTCTCCCGCGCCACCGCCACGGTACTCAACAAGACTCCGGCAAGCATCGAATCGTGAAACGTTAACCGTGAAAGGTGAAAGGTTTCCGAGCAAGATCACTCGGCAGCCCTGCTTTTCACCTTTCACATCTTACCTTTTCCCCTCTTGAGGTAACATGAAACAACATGCCCGCTGGTTCGTCATCGCTGTGAGTCTCATCGCCGTTGCTCCAGTGTGGGCTCAGTCAACTGAAGACCATTCCTTCGACAGCGTTGCCGGAGTATTGAACTCGCTCCCTCCGGATCTCCAGAAAAAGCTCCAGCAGCTCTCCGAAATGATCGATCGGAATATCAAGGCAGGAAAACTCACCGAGGCGCAGGTTCAGCAGGAACTCATGTCAGGCCGCCTCGAACAGACCATCCGCTCGCTAGGCCCAGAAGCGAACCAGCTGTTCGACGAGATCAACTCCGATACGAAGAACGGCAAAGGCCCAGGCGAAGACACTCTGATACCGTTGCTCGGAGGACTGGGCGGGATAGGAAAGTAACGGGCTGCCTCCAACCTGACCACGCTCTCTTGACTTCGTTTCCATCAGAATTTACGATGCGGTCTCAATTGCAACTACAACAAGGAACCTATGAAATTCACAAATATTCGTGAACTCAAAGCCAAGACATCCGAGATGCTCAGAACCGTTGAGCGAGGAAACACCGTCCTTGTGACCACCCATGGGCGCCCAACGGCGATGCTAGTGCCTGTGACGGAAGACGATATCGAAGACGCCTTGCTGGCCTATAGCCCGACCCTTCGAAAGAAAATCGAAGAAGGCCTCAAGGACATCCGCGAAAGCCGGACCATGCTGCTGGCCGACTACAAAGCCACGCGCGCAAAGAAAAAGAAGGTACGCACTGCGTGACCTGCCAAGTCTTTCTCTCCCAGAAAGCGCAACGTGACCTCGACACCTTCTCTGACAAGATCGCCAATCAAATTCTCGCTGACTGCGCCCGCCTCGCCCACGATCCGATTCCAGACGGAAAGCGCATCAAGAAGCTGCACGGATTCAAAGAGACGTTGTATCGCTTGAGAGCAGGCGACTACCGAGTGATCTTCAAACGATCCGGCACTCGCATCGACATTGCGCGAATCCTGAGCAAGCCGGACTTCCAAAAGGCGTATTGACCGACAGGAAGGACGGGGGAGCGGCCAGGGGCCTTCCTTGCTCGCGGAACAGAGGGGGGATGGAGCCTGATGATCTTCTGTGCTCGCGCAACGCGCGGCCTCCGAAGGCCCTCGTTGGACGCGCGCAGTGGAAGATCACTCAGCCCCCATTCCTGAAGAGAGAACAAGCGAGCTTGGAGGGATCATCCGTAGCCTCATTCGACGCGCGCAGTCGAGGGCAACCTTGGCCGCTCCCCTGAGCTAATGTAGAGAGAGGGAGGGACACCCTGGTTGGATGCGTGCACGATGGGATGAATCCTGGCAGGATTAAACCCCATCCACCAGTGAGCGGACACTGGACCAGCCTTGAGCTGAAATGTAGAATGTCCCCATTCCCTCGGCCGAGTCGCCAAGCGAGGCGGGGGCCGCGAGACGGCTTAGTGGAATCAGTAAATCAATCCCTACTACGTTATTTCTTTCATCTGCTCCGAAGTGTCAAGTCAAGCAACGACCCCAGTGATATTCCTTGGAACAGCTCGGCATCTTTCTCGAAGGCAAAAGTCACGATGAAATGCCACCCGAATCGTTCTTTTTTTATTTGCAGATCTAGCTGTACCGTCGATCCCGCCGTCCCAATCGCAAACGGGCGATCATAAATGGGGGGAGAGGGCGTGAAATCAAAGAAATCCAAAAATCCGCCCATGGCTATCTGTGGCACCAACAATACTGTGGCTCCCCCTATCAACAAAACGTGACCAAGAGTCCAGCGCAAACCCTTACCCTCCCCTTTGTTCATCAGCAGGCATCTGAAGGACAACATATAGGGACAGGCTACTTTTTCGTATGAGCAGAGTCAAATTCCATCCGTGAGGGGGGCCAGGGCTCAGAGCGAACGTTGCCGGAAGGAGCGGGGACCCAGCGAGATGCGGCGGGGAAAGAAAGCGGGAACTGACTGAGGCACCACGGTCTTTGACCGTGGCCGAAGGAATTCCAGGAGGATCCCGCCCCGCTGCGTCCGCAAGGGTCGCTCCTGCAGGCACGTGAGCGGTTGAGCCATGGCACACCTGTCTCTTTAGGCTATTCTCTGACTGGAACGGGTTGCGAAGTCGGTGTGGTTTCTGGAGTGGGAATCGTCGCGGTTGTAGGAGATGTCGCCCCGTTCTTGAACGGTAAATCGAGCAGCGCATAGGGATTCACGCGGGCGCCGTTGAGTTTGACGCCCCAATGGAGGTGCGGGCCTGTGGCGCGGCCGGTCGCCCCCACCTTGCCGATAATTTGTCCCGCTGTAACCAAGTCTCCGTCTTTGACCAGGATTTCTGACAGGTGGAAATACATCGTATAGAACCCCAGTCCGTGATCGACGAAGACGCCCTTGCCGGAGAAAATATGATCGACGGTGATGCGGACGATCCCGTCGTTTGTCGCTGCGACATCGGCCCCCATCGGCGCGCCGATATCCTCTCCATTGTGTGGATTGCGCGGCTGGCCGTTCATGATCCGCACACTACCGAAGATGCCGGTACGTTTGCCGGTCACCGGCTCCACGAAGTTGCTGTGCCATAACTTCAGGCGTGAGTTCTCTGTGAGCGCTTCCCTAACTTGTTCCTGCTCAGCTTTCCATCGTGCCAGGGCCTTTTCATCCAGATCGACTTTGTCTTTCGGCAGCTTCAGATGCTCGATCGTAAACTTTTCTTTAGCTACCAGGACATTGAAGCTCAACTGCTTCGCCTGTTCGCCCTGTTTCACTTCGACGGCAAGTTCATAGGTTCCAGGCTCGTCCTGCATGTCGATCCCGAGCAACCCAAGATAACCGGACGGCTCGCCAGACCTGAACTCCTTGAAAAATGGAATCGTCCGTTTGAGAAATGTGCCCTTTACCTCCGTCGCCTGTTCTTCACCCGACACCTTGATTACCAACACCTGCCCCTGCTTGCCGCTGTATTGCCCATCGTGGCCCATCGGCGCAGGAGTCGTGCTAGAAAACAGCTCGACAGGAAAGATGCTGGAGAGCAACAAAACGGACGTGATCAGCATTCGGTCCAGCCGTGAGATCCGTACAGGATTCTTTTTGAGCGCCGTCATCATCGGTAGAACCGTAGCCCTCCCACCTGCGAAAGCAGCTCATCCACCCGCCGATTCACGGAACTGAAGGGATCCATACAGAGAATCGTTTCTTCCCAGTAACCATTGAGCTTCAAATAGGTCCAATCGACCGTATAGGAGCGATTCTTCGCGCGGGCAAAGCGGATAAAGTCTCCGCGCACCTTTGCTCTCGTGGTCTGTGGCGGAGTCGACATGGCCCGCTGCACTGCTTCCTCCTCCACCACTCGTTCGATCATCCCCCGGGACTCCATCAGATAGAACAACCCGCGCGTCCGTTTGACGTCATGAAATTGGAGGTCGAGCAGGAAGACCCGTGGATCGTCCCAGCCGCACCCCTTCTTGTCAATGTAAGACTGGATCAGATGGCGCTTGGTGACCCAATCGATTTCGCGCACGAGCTGCATTGGGTCGTCTTCGAGCTTATCCAGCACCGTAGCCCATCGCTGCCACACATCGTCAAGAACCGGATCATGTTCTTGTTGCGCCAAGTATTCCTGCGCTCGATCCAGGTAGATCCGCTGCACTTCGATGGCCGTCAGCTGACGACCATCGTCCAACTTAATCTTGCGCTTCAGAGTGGGATCGCGCGAGACCTCCCGAATAGCTTTGACCGGATCCTCGAACTCCATTCCTTGGACTCCGTACCCTTCCTCGATCATGGACAACACCAACGTCGCGGTACCAACCTTCAAATAGGTCACAAACTCCGACATGTTGGAATCACCGACGATGATATGGAGCCGTCGGTAACGTTCCGCATCGGCGTGCGGCTCGTCTCTGGTATTGATGATGCTGCGCGAGGATGTCGTCGAGGAAGAGGTCTTCTCATGAATGTGCTGCGCGCGTTGTGAGATGAAGTACTGCGGCTTGCCGGATACTTTGAGCACCTTTCCCGCTCCGCTATAGATCTGCCGCGTGACGAAGAAGGGAATGAGTTGCTCCGTGACTTTCCAGAAATCGACGTCGCGCCGCATGAGAAAGTTTTCATGACACCCGTAGGTGTTCCCAAGCGAATCCGTATTGTTCTTGAAGATGTAAATTTCCCCGGATAGACCTTCTTCCCGTAACCGTTCTTCAGCCGCTGGCAGACAGGCCTCAAGCAGCCGCTCACCCGCCTTGTCGTGGATGACGAGATCAAGAATGTTGTCACACTCGGGAGTGGAATACTCAGGATGGCAGCCGGTATCTTGATAAAATCGAGCGCCGTTGACTAGAAAGGCGTTGGAAGGCCAGCTATTGGGGATGAGCCCTTCGAAAATATACCCCAGTACTTTCTCCATGGGCAGATACACTCGCCCGTTCGGTGAAAAAATGAGACCGTACTCATTCTCCAAACCGAAGATCCGTCTTTTCAGGGGACTGGGTTGCAACATGCTGGTACAAACAGAATAGCAGCCGGCACCGCCTTCTTCAACAGAAGGACAGTATCCGCCTGACTGGTTTGTTTGGTTGATTTGGTTTCTCTGGTTGGTTTTGTTCAACTAAAAAACTAAACAAACCAGACCAACCAAACAAACCAGTTACGTTGCGAGGAGCTGCTTGGTATCGGCGGGCGTAAGACGGCGAAACTTTCTACCCTCGCGGGTGCGATCTAAGATCGCCACTTCGAGGCTTTCCAGCGAGAGCTTCTGATTCCCGATCTGTTCGAGCGTGGCGATACAGAGAGCGAGGGCCACCTGGAGTTCCGGTGGCTGGGTCAGGCTCTTTTCCTTGAGGAGGGCCTGCACCGCCTCGGACTTACCTCCGATGACCGCAAAGGTCCGTTCGTCGATAATGCTGCCATCAAAGGAAATACGATACATCTCGTTGGGCTGACCGTTGTGCCCAACCTGCACAACCAGAATCTCCACCTCCAACGGTTTCATTTCCTGGCTGAAAATGGTGCCGAGACTTTGGGAGTAGCCGTTTGCAAGAGAGCGGGCCGTCACATCTTCCCGGCTATACATGAACCCTTTGAGGTCCGCGTGCCTGATACCGGCCTTCCGGAGATTTTCAAACTCGCTGTACTTGCCTGCGCCGGCAAAGGCGATGCAGTCGTAGATTTCTGAGATCTTGTACAACGAGGCGCTGGGGTTTTCCGCAACGAGGAGTATTCCGGTTACATACTCGAACGCAATGATCGAACGGCCTTTGGCGATGCCTTTCTTGGCATACTCCGCCTTGTCCTGCATCATTTGCTCGGGCGAGACGTAATAGGGCATCGGCATGCTCAATTCTCCTTGGAACGGCGGGTCGCAATCAACCCATCATAGATACTGCGGATCTGCTGTTCGGACACATCGGTAATGCCGGCCGCGTTGACGATCTTCGCGGTGGGATAAATGCCACGCACGAGATCCGGCCCCCCGGTTCCAACGTCATCGTCTGCGGCATTATAGAGAGCCAACAGAGCCAACTTCAGGGCATCAGGCTCAGCAAGTCCCTTGAGAAAATGCTCCCGCATCGTATTGCGCGCATCCTTCCCGCCTGACCCGATGGCATGATAGTCCGACTCTTCGTACCGGCCACCTGCAAGATCGTATTTGAATATGCGTCCTTCTGTACGTTTCAGGTCGTATCCGACATAGAGCGGCATGACGACCAGCCCCTGAAAGACCATCGGCAAATTGGCCTTGACCATCTGTCCTAGTTTGTTAGCCTTCCCCTCACAAGACAGTTGCACACCCTCTAACTTTTCGTAATGTTCCAGCTCGACCTGGAACAATTTGGCCATTTCGATACAGGGGCCGGCGGCCCCGGCGATCGCCATTGCGGAATACTCGTCGATCTTGAAGACTTTCTCGATCCGGCGTTCGGCGATTTGAAATCCTTCAGTCGCTCGCCGATCCCCGGCAATCACCACACCCTGTTGATACTTGATCGCCAGCACCGTGGTGGCATGGGGAACGTTCATGGAACTGGCCCCACGCATCGGTTCGAGCGAGGCCTGAGCCTGCAGAAATCCGCTACGGCCGGTCGGAGTCAGCGCGGGATGGTGCTGAGTCAAAAAGTCGAAGAAACTCGGGTCATCGTGGTTGGGGAGGTATGGCAATTTCATATTTTCAATCGCGGGGAAGGTTGTTCATCAGGCCTTGAGCTTCGCCAGCAATGCGTCGACAGTCTCGACCTGATCGAGGAGATCGCTCGTCAATGAAGCTGTGCCTCGGAGCGGATCCATCAAGGGCACTCTCTTCACCTGGTTATTTCCGACATCGAAGAGCACCGAGGTCCAACTGACCCCATAGAGCGACTTTGCAAACTTGCTGACACATCGCCCGCGGAAATAGGCGCGTGTCCCAGCAGGCGGGGTGAACTCCGCTCGCTCAATCTCGACATCCTGCACGACTCGCTCGATGAGGTGGCTGCGCTCAAGAGTAAAGTATAGGCCCTTGTCCGGGCGAACGTCATGATACTGCAAATCCATTAATCGCACTCGCGGGTCATCCCACCCGCAGCCCTTGCGCTCCATATAGGATTCCATCATCTGGCGCTTCGCCACCCAGTCCAACTCGCGAGCCAAGAGCCGGGGATCTTGTTCCAACTTATCCAGCACGTCTTCCCAACGGACGAGAATATCTTTCGTCACCTGGGGAAGATCGTGGCAGGCATAGTATCCCGTCGCGGCCTTCAAATAGGCTCGTTGAATCGCCACGGCCGTTGTCGAACGCCCCCCGGCCAGCTTGATCGTTTCCTTCATGCTCAAATCGCGCGATACCTGCTTGATGCTTCGAACCGGATCGTCCAACTCGAACTGCGGCAGGTCTGCTCCGGCGTCGAGCAGGTCCAGGATAATGGATAACGTGCCGACCTTGAGGTAGGTCGATAGTTCCGCCATGTTGGCGTCGCCGACAATCACATGCAGCCGCCGATACTTACTGTACTCCGCATGGGGTTCATCGCGTGAGTTGACGATGGGGCGGCGGACCATCGTATTGAGATCGACGAGACACTCGAAGAAATCCGCGCGCTGCGAGATCTGATAATCAGTCGAATTGGTCTGATTCTCTGCGCCGACCTTTCCTGCCCCGGCAAAAATAGGCCGCGTCACAAAGAACGGCGCGAGGATCTTCACAATGCGTTCGAAGGGAACTGCGCGGGACATGAGATAACTTTCATGATAGCCGTAGCTGTTCCCCTTGCCGTCAGAATTATTCTTGTACAGCACAAAATGGTCCCGCCCGGTGACGCGTGTCATCTGCGCGAGACACTGGGCAAGTATCCGTTCGCCGGCTTTCTCGAAAGCCACGATTTCTCTCGGACTGGTACATTCGGGGGTGGAATATTCAGGATGGGCTCCGTCCACATAGAGGCGCCCTCCATTGGCCAGCACCTTATTCAGCTGGCGATTGTATTCGGGATTGGGCCGTTCTCTCTCCCCCTCGACCTCGAACCCTCTCGCATCGAGCAGCGGATTCTCGTTTTCATAGTCCCAAATGGCCAAAGGAGCAGGCAAGCCCGGATAGTGTCCGATGACAGCGATGGAGTTGGAGACAGGGTCTGAAGTTGCAGGGTCGCGCGACGCGATGCCGAATTCTGTTTCTGTTCCCAAGACGCGGAGAGTCGGCGGCAATACGGTAGATTCCTGCATGGGTATGACGTCTTAGAGATAGTGCCCGGTGGTCACGGTTTCAATCTGACGCGAGTCGTTTGAGCTCCCGCTGATCGTCCGAAGATGCACGATCTTCTCGCCCTTCTTCCCGGAGATCTTTGCCCAGTCGTCGGGATTGGTCGTATTGGGCAAGTCCTCGTGTTCCTTGAACTCCTCCCGAATGGCGCGGATTAAATCCTCTGACCGAAGGCCACGCCCTTCCTTGGCGATCGCCCGCTTGACGGCGAACTTTTTCGCGCGGGACACAATCCCCTCGATCAAGGCGCCGCTCGCAAAATCCTTGAAATACATCACTTCTTTTTCACCGTTGGCGTAGGTAACTTCGATGAACTTGTTTTCCTCCGAAGACGCATACATCGCTCCGACCGTGAGATCGGTCATCTGCTCGACCAATGCCTTGGTATCTCCGTTATGCCGTTTCAAATCTTCTTCATCGAACGGCAGGTCGATGCTGAGATACTTCGAGAAAATATCCTTGGCTGCCACCGCATCGGGACGGCCTACTTTCACCTTCACATCCAACCGTCCGGCTCGGAGAACCGCCGGATCGATCAGATCCTGGCGATTGCTGGCTCCGATCACGATCACATTGCGGAGCCGTTCCATCCCGTCGATTTCCGAGAGAAACTGCGGGACGATCGTCGATTCGATGTCGGATGAGATCCCGGTGCCTCGCGTTCGGAAGAGAGCGTCCATCTCATCGAAGAACACAATGACCGGATTGCCGTCTTCCGCCCGCTCCTTCGCTTTCTTGAAGACTTCACGGACTTGACGTTCCGACTCACCGACATACTTATTGAGCAGCTCCGGCCCCTTCACATGCAAGAAATAACTCCGCACTTCTTTGCCGGTGAGATGACCAAGTTTTTTGGCGATCGAATTCGCGACGGCCTTGGCAATCAGGGTTTTCCCACACCCAGGCGGTCCATAGAGCAAGACCCCCTTGGGCGCGCTCAGCTTGTACTCTGAAAAGATGGTCGGATGAAGAAACGGCAGTTCCACCGCATCTCGGACTTGTTCCAATTCATGTTGCAACCCGCCGATATGCTCATAGTCGACGTCGGGCACTTCTTCCAAAACCAACTCTTCCGCCTCGGACCTCGGTAATTTTTCGACGACATAGCCGGAGCGAGGGTCATAGAGTAGATGATCGCCGACGCTCAACCGTTCAGCCAGCAGAGGATCACCGAGCTCCGCAACTTTTTCTTCGTCGAAGTGCAATGTCACCAAGGCGCGGTTACCATCCAATACGTCTTTGAGACGCACGACTTCGCCCTGTATATCGAAGCCCTTGACCTCAATGACGTTCAAGGCCTCGTTGAGGACTACTTCCTGCCCCTTGCGCATCGCCTTCATGTTGATCGACGGATGCACGCTGACTTTCATCTTTCGTCCGGACACATAGACATTTCCCGTTCCGTCATCATTGAGGCTGGAAAAGATGGCGTAGGCGGAGGGAGGCGCGGTCAGTTTCTCAACTTCGGCGCGCAAGGCTTCGATCTGCGTCTTCGCTTCTTGGAGTGTGGAAACGAGCTTTTCGTTCTGTTTGGTCGCTTGGTCGAGCTGGTAGCGGGATTGGTACAGCCGACGGATTTCATCCTCCATCGACTGAATCTGCACACGAAGCTTCTCAACTTCGCGAATATGTTCTTCGTTGCGTTGTGCCACGTCCGCTTCTCCTTCAGTCAACCGCTTCGTGATCTGCGTGACGGAATCTCGGAGAGACCGGAATCGACTCGGACTTTCGTTCTTGCCGTCCATGGCACCGCTCGAAATATGCGAAATACTTTACTGAATCGAGAAGTCCTTGTCGCGCGGATTCTATCACCCGTTCCTGGGGTGGTCAACCGGAGGAGAGTATCCTGCAGCGTGACTGTCGCGCGTCGCGCACATTATGGTACAGCCGTTACAGCGTCGAGTAAGTCGCGCGTCGCCGACTCCACATCGTTCGCGCCGAGAATTGCCGTAATCACTGCCGCACCGAATGCTCCGGCGCGTCGCATCTCACGCGCGCGCACCGCCGTCACACCACCGATTCCAATGATCGGGATACGGACCATTCTACATGCACTCTCAAGAACGTGAATGCCGAGCGGCGGACCGAACATCTGTTTGGACGGCGTCTCATAGATCGGGCCAAGAATGATGTAATCCGCGCCTTGCGACTCAGCCTGCACCGCCTCTTCTATCGAATGCACCGAAATACCAAGAAGACGCTGTGCCCCCAGCAATTGCCGTGCAACGGAAATGGGCAGACTGTTGCTGCGCAAATGGACACCGACTCCATCCAGCGCCAACGCGACATCGATCCGATCGTTGATAAGAAGTTGGGAACGATGCAGAGCCGTTAGGGCTTGCACCTCCCGCGTAAGCGTCAGGAGTTCTCTAGCTGAAAGATCGCGTTCACGGAGTTGAATCGCAGGCGCAGCGGCTGCGAGCACCCGCTCCAGTAGAGGGACCAGCGCACGCCCCTTGGTCTGATGGCGATCCGTGACAAGAAGAAGTCGGCTGGAAAGTTTCAGCATCGGGGAAGTGCTGAGTCCTGAGTGCTGAGTGCTGAGTGAATAGAATTAGCGCTCTTCTTATCCGCCATCTCAGCACTTAGCACTTTCGGCTCAGCACTTCTTTGGTTAGAGCATGCCTTCGATAGGGCTGCTCGCTGTCGCATACAGTTTCCGCGGGATTCGCCCGGCTTTGTAGGCTAACCGGCCTGCAAGCACCGCATATTTCATCGCCTCAGCCATGGCAATGGGATCTTTGGCCCCGGCAATGGCCGTGTTCATCAATACCGCGTCCGCTCCCAACTCCATCGCCAGGGCGGCATCGGACGCAGTCCCGACACCGGCATCGACGATGATCGGCACCTTCACCATTTCCATAATGATTTTCAAGTTATACGGATTACGGATACCGAGTCCCGACCCGATCGGCGCCGCCAACGGCATGACGCATGGGCATCCGATATCGACGAGCTTCTGGGCCACGATGGGATCGTCATTCGTATAGGGCAGCACGATAAAGCCTTCTTTGACAAGAATCTTTGCGGCTTCAAGTAATCCGACCGTATCGGGAAAGAGGGTCCTCTCATCACCCAGCACTTCCAGCTTGATCAAATCAGATACGCCGGCGGCCCTGGCCAAACGGGCATAACGAAGCGCATCCTCTACGTTGTAACAGCCGGCCGTGTTGGGAAGGATGGTGTACTTCTTCGGGTCAATATAATCGAGCAGGTTTTCTTTAGAGCGGTCGGTAATATTGACCCGCCGCACTGCTACCGTCACCACATCTGCGCCAGACGCCTCAATGGCTTTCTTGGTTTCCTCAAAGTCCTTGTACTTCCCGGTCCCCACGAAGAGTCTCGATTTGAACTCAAATCCGCCGATAGTTAGTTGATCGCCCGCCATGATGCCCTCTTAGAAAATATCTGTCTATGATCCGCCGCCGATGAAGCTCAAGATCTCTACTCGATCCCCCGGTTTCAGAATTCGCTGATCAAACTCCTTGCGATCGAGAATTTCCAAATTCAGTTCCACTGCCACACGCTCGGTCTTGATTGCGAGCTCCCGCAGCAAATCCCCCACCGTGGCATCTGCCCGACAGCCCCGTTCTTCGCCGTTCACCTGTATATCAATCCTGTCCAGCATCGCCACTTATCCTAGGTGAGCAGAATTCAGATTGTCAATGAAGCTCGGGCGGCAACCTGCTCAGCTTCCCAGCAGTCTCTGCTCCGAAGACCGCAACTCCATGATATCCGGTGAAGGCGGGAGCCAAAGCAGAACGGCCCCGTGACAGGTTGGACTGGATGCCCCCGTCCCTGTTTCGGGCTCACCAAACCGTCGGAAGTTCTCCTTTAGAACTGTCTCTTTGACGGAGGGAGCTTACTCCCCCCTCGAACGCGGTATGGATTTTCTTCCGATCAGATTGTACGTAGTTCCGCATATTTTTTCTGTGCCGAAACGGACAGAACAACCCGGGTTTGTTTCCTGAGATTCCATCACTACCGAAAGAGCGCGGGTAGGCAATTTAGAGGAGATTCGGATAGGAGGCAATCATGCGTATTCTCAAATACCATCTGAGCAAGAAACTGCTGGCTGGATTGAAAGTCCGTACCGAACTGTCTAAGGCCGGACTGTCGAGACGAGACCTGCTGAAACTCGGAGCGTCGGCAGGCGGAGCCGCGCTGCTGCTATCGGCGGTTCGTTGGCCTGGGATATCGATCGGTGGCAACGAGATCATGAGCCCTCCTACTGACCCATGGAGAGAGGCACTGCCGATCCCACCCGTCTTGAGATCGATCGATCCCTCATCAGGGTATTTCAATCCCCCTCCGAATCCATATGCACATCAGTACTACACAAAATTCCCTCCCCAAAAGTATTATTTCATGAAAGTCCAAGCGCGGCTCCACAGCTTCCACCCTCAGCTCTCGAAGAGCACCATCTGGGGATTCAATGGAACCTTCCCGGGACCGACGATTCACGCCCGCTACGGGGAACCGATCTTGCTGCGCATCATGAACGATCTTCCCTCACTCGCGGACCATCGTGGGTTCGGCCTTCCAGAAGTGATTACGCATCTACACAATGCGCACACGGCGGCTGAAAGCGACGGCGGCCCTTGGAATTGGACTCAACGAGGGGAATATACGGATCATCACTATCTCCAAGCTCGCGCCGGTTTTACGGTACCGGAAACAATTCCCCCAGAGTTTCGCGACTTGTCAGGAGGTGACGTACGAGAAACCTTGACCACGCTCTTCTTCCACTACCATCGTCCAGACGTCACGGCAGAGGGGGTCTATAAGGGCCTAGTCGGGTTCTATCTCAATTTCGACGAATGCGATACCGGCGAGGAGGAAGACCTAAGCGCGTCAGCATGGCGTCTTCCGAGCGGCTCTTACGATATTCCGCTCATCCTCGCCGACAAAAGATTCGACCCACGCACCGGTGAACTATTCTTCGATACCACCGATCTGGACGGCGTCCTTGGCGACAAGATGACAGTGAACGGAAAAATCCAACCCTATCTGTATGTAAAACGCCGCAAATACCGTTTCCGCCTTCTTGACGGTGGTCCGGCACGATTCTATAAGGTGGTGTTACGACATGAGGGTCGCTCTTATCCCTTTACACAGATCACCCACAGCGGAAACTTCCTGGAGCGACCGCGCCGCGATCTGATGAGCCTAGAAATCCAAGTTGCGGAGCGAAGCGATATTGTTATCGACTTCAGTCAATTCCAGTCCGGAGACCAGGTCTATCTGGCCAATATTCTGCCGATGAAGGACGGACGACAGCCAGATCGCGATAAGCAGCTGAATCCAGACGATGACGATAATCAGCTTGTGCAATTCCGAATCGAAGGCGATGCATACGATCCTAGCCGGATTCCTGACTTCTTTAGACCTTTTCCTCCAGTCGTTCTGAAAGAGGTGGCGCGAAGAAGGCTGTGGCGGTTCGAGCGGGGAAACGGCCTCTGGCAAATCAACGCTGAAAGATTCGACGCCGACTTAGATCACCGTGCCGAGAATCTCGATAATCCACGGCATCAGATTCGGCGCAACACCGCGGAGATCTGGACATTGGAGAATCGTTCAGGTGGCTGGGAGCACCCGGTCCATATTCATCTGGAGGAAGCCCAAGTCCTTAGGATCAACGGGAAGGATCTGTTGAACGATCCGAAGACGCGGCAGAGAACCGATATGTATCGGCTGGGAGCGAACACTAAGATCGAACTGTTCATGCGCTTTCGGGACTTCCCTGACCCTAACTTCACCAGAGGAAGGATCGGGGAACGGACGCGCTACGTCATGCATTGCCACAATACTACACACGAGGACCACGCTATGATGGTGACGTGGAACCTGGTCCCTCCGACGTAATATCTGTAATCGAGACGTTCCCATCTGTTATGGGTGGGAGCGTCTCGCCTGGATTTATCTGCTGGTTTTGAAATATCCGTGAAACAGAACCAATCTCAGACCTGGCGATAAAAATTTCGCGTTTGTATCATGTTTTCGGGGTTACACTTTGAGTTTCGGCTGTGGATGGGCCGAAGACTCGTTGAGCTTCATACAGGCATTCAAGACGACGGTACCGCGCTTATCTCTTGCCCCCCATCTCTGATCACGTCAAAATAGCCCCATCTCAACCTATGCTATCCACCCCACAACGCAACCAGCAAGTTGCCGACATCTTTCGGTCGATGGCGGAACGATTATCCTCCCAGCGAGCCAACCCCTACCGGGTCAGAGCCTATCGTAAGGCAGCAGATACCATCGAAGCTTTGGAGGAAGACATTGCAGCTGTCGCTGCACGACACACGCTTGAAGAGATTGATGGAATCGGTAAGGACCTGGCGGAAAAGATTGAAGAGTTTCTCAGAACTGGAACGATCCAAGCCTATGAAGTTTTAAGGACCCCACTCCCGGATGCGGTGAAGGCCTGGACACAGCTCCCGGGGCTATCCGAATCGCTCGTGGCGTACATCTATACCCGCCTGCATATCACCACCCTGACGGATCTGGAACGGCTGGTGCGGTCCCACATGCTGCGCACGGTACCTGGATTCTCTGGATCGGAAGAGAGGCTGCTGGAGGCAATTCTCGCCTCACAGCAGCCGTCCCAGATTACGAAGCCCGGGGAAGCTCCTTAAATATCTTCCAGGTCTTCAGCATCTCGACTGCCTTTTGGAGTTGCACATCCTGCTCTAGAGAAGCATCTGCAGAAGCCTCGGTGGCAGGAGCTTGAGGCGTGGTGCCGTTCTTCGGCGTTCCCTCTTCAGGCCCTTTGCCATTCTGAACCGATTGATCTTTCCCTGGCATAACTGCAGGCTTGGCCTGCTTCTGGTCCCCTTCTTTTTCACCGGGCTTCGCCTCGCCTGCTTTGGCCACAACGGTCGGTGGTTGGGCTTTCACAATGATATCCGGCGTAATACCGGTCGATTGGATTGAGCGCCCTTTCGGGGTGTAGTACTTCGCCGTCGTGAGACGGAGCCCTGACCCATCTCCCAGTGGGAGGATCGTTTGCACCGACCCCTTGCCGAACGAGGTCGTGCCGACAATCACCGCCCGCCCGTAATCTTGCAAGGCGCCGGCTACGATTTCAGATGCGCTGGCTGAGCCTTCATTGACCAGGATAATCATAGGGGAATCGTCCATCTGATCTTTCCCCTTGGCAATCCACTCATCTTTCTTGCTTTCACGTCCTTTGGTGTAGACGATCAACTTGCCGCCGGGAAGGAACTGCTCGGAGACCTCAACTGCCGATGTCAGCAGTCCGCCGGGATTGTTGCGAAGATCGAGGATGGTCGATTGGAGCTTCTGGTCTTTGAACTGCTTGAGCACCTTGCTCAAATCCCTTCCTGTGGATTCTTGGAATTGCGTCAGCCGGACGTACCCGATATTGTCCAACACCTTCGACTTCACGCTTTCAATCTTGATGGTGTCGCGAACCAGCGTAAATTGAAGAGGATCAGGCGTTCCTTCCCGCTGAATCGTCAGATTGATCTTCGAACCCTTAGGGCCACGCATCTTCTGAACCGCATCCATTAACGTCAGGTCTTTGGTCGTTTCATCGTTCACTTTGGTAATGAAATCGCCTGATTTGATCCCGGCCCGGTAAGCCGGTGTTCCCTCGATAGGCGCAATCACAGCCAAACGGTTCTCCTTCACTCCGATCTGGATGCCGACCCCTCCAAACTCACCCTTTGTTTCAACCTGCATTTCTTTGTACATCTCCGGCGTCATATAGGCCGAATGGGGGTCGAGGGTCGACAGCATCCCACGGATGGCGCCCTGAACGAGATCCTTCACCTTCGTTTCGTCGACATAACTCTTCTGTACTTGGGTCAGCACCTCGGAGAAGGTCTTCAGCTCCTCGTAGGTTTCTGTGGCATGCCCGGTCCGCTCCCACCCCTTACCGAGCAGCACGCCCACGACCAACGCCACCATCACCATGGGGCCTATCATCCAGAATCGTCGTTGGGGATTCTGTTCCATATATATAACGTCCTTTCCTCTACCGCCTCGCCAACCATTGGAGAGGATCGAGCGGCTCCGCTCCCTGGCGCAACTCAAAGTATAAAGTATTTTCACCCGTCATGCCCGTATCGCCGGTTTCACCGATCGCCTGCCCTGCCCCCACCTGTGTTCCCACCGTTGCAAGAATCTTGGAGGCGTGGGCATAGAGCGAAAAGAATCCATTCTCATGGTCAAGGATTATAACGAGTCCATACCCTTTCAACCAGTCTGCATAGACAACGGACCCGGGCATTACGGCATGAATGGCGCTCCCCTCGGAAGCCTTTATTTCAATGCCTCGCCGTTGCACATAGGTATTGAAGGTCGGATGTTTCTGCCGGCCAAAGAAGGACACAATGTTCCCTTCGACCGGCCAAGGCAATCCACCCTTTACTCCGTGGGGAACAATCCCCCCGGTTGGGGGCCGAACCAGCGCCGCGCGACGACGAGTCTCCATTTCGCGCAACAGACTGTCGATGCGAGAGGCAGACCGTTCTAACTCCTGGAGGGCGTTTTCGTAAGACTCTTTGGCATGGGTGATCTTGGCGAGATACACCTTCTTTTCTTTCTTGACTGCGTGCATCTCTGCCAGCTGTTTTTCGGTGCTCTGCTTGTACGACAACATCCCGAGCCGTGCTTCTTCCCGCTGCCGCTCTGCCTCTTCCATACGGGTCATATCGCCTCGAAAGGTCTCCATCAGAGCATAGTCCCGTTCGGAGACAGCCGAGAGATACTGAAGCCTGCGTTGGAAATCGCCATACGAGTCCGAGGCAAGCAAGGTTTTCCAATACCCAAAGCGGCCCTCCATGTACTGGACCCGCAGGCGAGCCAGAATGGCATCTTGACGTTCCCGCACACTAGCACGCAAACCGGCGAGTTGTGTATTGATTTCCTCTATTTCTTGGTCCTTCTTCCGCAACTTCCGGCTGATCTCCTGATGCGTTTGCCGGTAGTGGAGCAGGCGTTGATCGAGCGTCTGAATCCCCTGCAGGAGGGACTCTCGCTGTTTCCCTGCTTGATCGGCCTGCTTGCGTGTCTCCTCGATTTGACCTTTGAGTTGTTCCAGGGTTTTGCGCTCTTTTTCAATCTTCTCCGTGATCGGATCGGCAAAAGCAGCCGCTGGTCCCAAAATTCCTAACAGCCCCCCGATCACGATTCCGGTCCTGAAGCCAGGCCAGCCCCTCATGCCTTGGCCTCGCCGAAACGCCGGATCGAGACGAAGCTACCGGCAAAGCCGAGCCCCATCCCCACCGCAACCAAGGCGAGACAGACCGATGGGGGAAAAAATGCCATGAGATTCTCAAGCCCGGCAAATCGTCCAGTCGTTCGCATTTGCTGCCGAAACAATTCGTACATGACCTTGAGCATGACGAGCGAGAGCGCGCTGCCCAAGGCGCCGAGCACCGCCCCCTCCAGCAGATAGGGAATGCGGATAAAGCTGGTCGTCGCCCCGATAAGACGCAAGATGGCAATCTCATCCCGTCTGGTGAAGAGTGTGAGTCGAATGGTATTAGCGATAATGGTCACGGCAGCGGCCGAGAGAATGACGCCGATGCCGATCGCAACTAATTCAATCGATCGAACCACCGTGGCCAGGGCATCGATCCAGTCTTGATTATAGTCGACCTTGGCGACACCGGGAACCTGTCTGACTCGCTCCGCCCATCGTTTAACCGCGTCAGGGGATCGAAACGCCTGGCTGAGCGCCACCACGAAAGAGGCAGGCAAGGGATTCTGACCCAGCCCATCGAGCAGGTGCGATTCTGAAGGGAACTGCGCCTTGAACTCTCCCAACGCCTGTTCTTTCGAAATAAACAGCAACGAGGCGACGGCGCGATCGCCCCGCAAATGCTGCTCGACTCCGGCAACGGAATCGGAGCCGAGCCGCTCATCGAGATACACCATGATTTTGATGTCGTCTTGAAGCCATCCGGCTGCCGCCCGCAAATTGACATAGAGCAACAAAAAGACACCGACACAAGCCAACGTAAAAGTCGTGGTCAGGATGGCGACCAGCGTCGTCGTCCGATTGGTCCACATATTGATCCAGGACTCTCTGAGGAGATACGAGAATGTTCTCATTCCATCACCCTCTGCTCCGGCAGCAACCGCCCCTGCGATAATGTGAGCACTCGCCGGTTCACTTGCGCCATAACCAGAGGATCGTGCGTGGCCACCACGACAGTCGTGCCGCGCGCGTTAATAAGCTTAAACAGTTCGATGATTTCGGACGTCAGGCTTGGGTCTAAATTCCCGGTCGGCTCATCCGCCAACAACACAACCGGGCCATTCACAATTGCGCGCGCAATACACACCCGCTGCTGCTCTCCTGTCGAAAGTCCCGCAGGAAGCTGATCCCGCTTGTGCTCGACGCCGACCGCCCGTAACGCCTCAGTGACTTTCCGACGAATGTCGACGGACGATACCCCTTGGACCAGCAAGGGCAACGCCACATTGTCGAAAACGGACTTCTTCGGCAAGAGCCGAAAGTCTTGAAACACTGTTCCCACCTTTCGGCGCAAATAGGGAACGTCGGACGGCTTGAGCATCGTCACGTTTTTCTGGTGGACGACGATTTCCCCATGATCGGGCCGTTCAGCCCCGATGAGCATCCGCAACAGCGTAGACTTGCCCGCTCCACTCGGCCCCATCAGGAGGACAAATTCGCCTTTGCCGATCTCAAAGGTAACATCCTGGAGCGCCGGCCGCTGATCGTACTGTTTTGAGACGTGGGTTAATTGAATCATCTTAGGAGCCTGTCAGAGTAATGCCATTCTACTGCGGCGAACGATCTACTGACATCTGCGTCGTTCTCGGCACGAAAAAATCCTCAACGTATTCCAGCGAATACGCCTCCGGTTTTTTCGAGCCTGCGGCCTCGCATCTGCCCGCATCTCCTTCGCCTCGCCACGAAGGATTACTCGGACAGGCTCCCGCCCTACCAACGGAGATCGTCTCCTGACACTTCGAACGCATTCTGAATATGCTCGATCTGCGAAACAGCCGCCTCTCCGCCTTGCAGCAGGATGACATCAAATCTACAGAGCCGATCGTTGATATGGTGGCGGGCCAAATACTGAGCCGCCAACCGGATGACCTTCTCCTGCTTCCGTTGATGCACGGCATAAATGGCTCCGCCAAATTCGTCAGTCCGACGCGCCTTCACCTCGACAAAAACCAGTACCTGACCGTCTTCTGCCACTAAGTCCAGCTCTCCCACGCGCGAGCGCAGGTTGCGGGCCACGATCCGATACCCCTTATGCCGCAAATACCGCTCTGCCGCCGATTCACCTTCTTGACCGAACCGTTTCCGAGGATCAGGGATGGTCACCGATTCATCCGTGGAGGTTCGCCCAGGCCAATACGCGAGAGAGAGGCCCTTTCACTACTTCCACCCAAGAGCTGCGCGACCGGCGCAAACGTGCGACGATGAATCGCGCAGGGACCATGTTGCGTAAGCCGCCGCAAATGTTCTTCCGTTCCATACCCTTTATGGGCGACAAAGTTATACTCGGGATAGATCCGATGGTACTCCACCATCATACGATCGCGTGTGACTTTAGCCACGATCGATGCGGCCGCAATCGAAATAGATAATGTATCACCCTTGATGATAGAGCGTGAGGGAATGGCAAGATGCGGCAATACGACTGCGTCGATCAAAATACAGTCCGCCGCAAGGGTCAATGAGCCCAGTGCGCGGCGCATGGCCAGGCGGGTCGCTTCTAAGATATTGAGACGGTCGATCTCCCGCTCTGTAGCGACCCCAATACCGACCCCACGGGCCCGCCGAAGAATCACCTCATACAGACGCGATCGCTCAGACTCGGAGACTTGTTTGGAATCATCGACGCCGACCAAGCGGCAACGGGTAGGCAAGATCACCGCGGCCGCAACAACAGGGCCCGCCAAAGGGCCCCGTCCGGCTTCATCCACGCCTGCGATGCAGCGATAGCCTCGCCGTCTGGCTTCCAGTTCAAACTCGTCGGTAGGTCCCACGATGTGGCCCCGCGATACAGCCCTTGAAAGGAAGCCCGACGGTTACGGGCGACGGAGCCAGGAGTGGCTAGGACTTCGAAGCTGAGGGGGCGGCCCCGACCGGCTCTACAGCCTTACGGCTGGCCCCGGCCTGCCCCTTCACACTCGCAACGAATTCTCGATCTTCGACCTTGGCAAACTTGCCCTTCTTCCCTCGGAGATAATACAGTTTGGCCCGGCGCACCTTGCCTTGGCGCATGACCTCGACACGCGTGACGATAGGCGAATGAAGCGGGAAAATTCGCTCCACACCCACACCATAAGAGACTTTACGCACCGTGAAGGTCTCCGTGTTCAGCAACCCTTTACGAGCGATTACCGCGCCTTCGAATACCTGGATACGTTCTTTTTCTCCTTCAACCACCTTCACATGCACGCGGACCGTGTCGCCGATTTCAAAGATTGGCGCCGCCTTCTTCGTGAAAGATTGTTGTATCCGCTCCAATCGATTCATGAAACCACCCCTTCCTCCCCACATCGAACAGGCGCGCCCACCACGCCTTCACGAGTAAGTTCGTCTAACAATTGTTGATCTTCGAGACTCAAGACCCGATCTTGCAACAGATCCGGCCGTCTCTGGCACGTGCTTTTCAGTGCTTCCTTGCGACGCCACAGGCGAATGGCTTCGTGATGTCCTGACAGCAACACCTCAGGAACCGGCGCCCCCCGAACCTCCGCCGGTCTCGTATAGTGCGGATATTCGAGCAACGCATCTGTGAACGACTCCTCCACAATCGACTCCGGATCGCCCAACACGCCGGGGACCAAACGCGCTGCGGCATCGATGAGCACCAGCGCCGGCAATTCGCCGCCGGTCAGTACATAATCCCCAACAGAAATTTCTTCCGGGTGCAAGGCAAGCCGCACTCGCTCATCGACTCCCTCGTAGTGGCCGCAGAGGATGAGGAGCCGGCGTGGGTCAGCCGCCAGATTTCTCGCATAGGCCTGCGTGAATGGACGACCGTGCGGAGAGGGGAACAGCAAGCGAATCTGTTCTCCGGCCTGCGCATAGTCGGCCTGAATCTGTTCCACTGCGCGCAAGATAGGCTCGGCCTTCATCACCATCCCAGCCCCTCCGCCATAAGGCACATCGTCCGCCACCTTGTGGCGATCGAGCGTATAGTCGCGCAAATTGCGCACACGAACATGGAGGAGACCCTTTTCTTGCGCCCGCTTGAGAATACTCTGGTTGAGCACCGGCGCTACCATGTCCGGGAACAACGTCAAAATGTCACACTTCATGGCGGCCCTCGACCAAGTCGTCGATCCCGCGAACCGTCATCCGTCGGCGCGTAAGATCTACCGAGGTCACAAAGCTCTTCGCGGCTGGGATGAGGACTTCCTCTGTCCCCTTACGAACGACGAAGAGGCGATTCTCCGGTATCTCCAAAATCGTTTCCAACACACCAACCTCGACACCCCGCTCGTCCTCGACTGTCATGCCGATGAGATCACATTCAAAATACACGTCTGCTGCCAACGTCGACGCTGAGATACGTGGCACTTGGATCAGTCCCCCACGCAGCATGACGGCCTCTTCAGGCGTTGTGACCCCCGCTATCGCCATGATGTAGCTCGAACCGGCGCGCCGGACGTGAGTCACGGTCCTCTCTACAGTCCGACCAGTCGGCTCCAACACTTGCACCTGTTTTAAACGATCCAGCCGGCCTGGCACATCACTCAACAATCGCACCTTGAACTCGCCCCGGACGCCAAAATGACGCTCGATCTTCCCGATCGTCACTAAATCTTCCCGGGCAGTTTCCACGTTCTAGGCGCCCTTCTTCTTTGCCGCCTTCTCCGTTTCAAACTGCTTCCAGACGCCGCATCGACGGAGCAACGTTTTGACTGTAACCGTCGGCTGAGCCCCCTGATGCAGCCAACTCAAGACCCGCTCCTGCTTCAGCTCCGGCAGTCCTGCCTCTTTCAAGGGATCGAAAATCCCGAGAATTTCCAGAAAGCGCCCATCGCGCGGTTTCCGTGAGTCCGCAGCCACCACACGGTAGAGCGGTCGCTTGTGTCGTCCTGTCCTCGTCAATCTCAAATGAACAGCCACTAGATTCCTCCTTGATGAATGAGCCTCCAGCCATCAGCTGTCAGCTTCCTGACTTCAAATTCGGTTCTGCATAGGCTGAAAGCTGATAGCTGACAGCTAATGCCTTGAATCACCTGGAGCGCATAAGCTGCGCAAGTTGCCGGCGCCCCCCTGACCCTGCCATAACCTTGGCGATTTTTCTCGCCGAGAGAAACTGTTTAATCAACCGATTCACCTCTTGCACATTCGTTCCGCTGCCACGGGCAATCCGCTTTTTCCTGCTGCCGTTGATGAGCGTATGGTCGCGCCGTTCACGCAACGTCATCGAATCGATCATCGCCGCGACTCGTTTCATCTCTCGCTCCGGCACCTGCCCTTCCATCGCTCCCTTGAGCTTCTGACCTCCAGGCAACATCCCTAAAATCTGATCCATGGAACCCAGACGATTGACCTGCTTCAACTGGTCGCGAAAATCCTCCAGCGTGAGGGTGTTGCCGATCAGCCGCTTTTGCGTTTCCTCTGCCTGCCCACGTGAAAAGGTCTCTTGCGCCTTTTCAATCAGCGAGAGGACGTCGCCCATGCCGAGGATACGCGAAGCCATCCGATCGGGATGAAACAACTCCAGCGCATCCAGCTTCTCGCCCACCCCCAGGAACTTGATCGGCTTGCCGGTCGCCGCCCGGATAGATAATACCGCTCCGCCACGGGCATCGCCTTCAACTTTGGTGAGGATGATGCCGGTTAGCCCGATCCGTTGATCGAACTGGCTCGCCATCGTCACCGCATCTTGGCCCGTCATGGCATCTGCGACCAAAAGCACTTCCTGTGGCCGCACGGCAGCCTTCACCGCCGCCAGTTCCCCCATCAACTCATCGTCAATGTGAAGACGTCCACCGGTGTCCAGCACGACGAGATCGTACCCCTGGTCCCGTCCTCGCTCCACCCCATCCCGGCAGATGCGAACGACATCGGATTGACCAGCCTGTGCCTGATCGGCTCGATACACGTCGATCGTAAGGTCGTGCCCCAGACTCGCCAGCTGGTCGCCGGCTGCAGGACGACGGGGATCGGCTGCTACCAGGAGAATCCGTTTCCCTTGAGCTTTAAAGTACCGCCCAAGCTTGCCGCACGTCGTCGTCTTTCCTGCCCCTTGGAGCCCCACCATCATCACAACTGTGGGGGGATTCGGAGCCAGAGCCAGACCGGCTCGCTCGCGCCCCATCATCTCCCGCAGCTCCTCCCACACGACCTTGACGACCTGATGACCAGGGGTCAAACTCTGGAGGACTTCCTGCCCGATGGCCTTCACTCGAACTCGTTCGATGAAGTCCTTGACGATCTTGAAGTTGACGTCGGCTTCGAGCAGTGCGAGGCGAACCTCTTTCAAGGCTTCCGCGATGTTCTGTTCGGTGAGCACTCCAGAACCGCGTAGCTTCTTGATAATGTTTTCGAATTTTTGGCTGAGCGAATCCAGCATAACGTCACAAAGAAAAAGGCAATCGAAGCCTTAATCGAAAATCTCCGATCACCTCAAAAACTCTAGCAAAAGAGCATCGGGGAGTCTAACGGACGAGGCAAGATGAAGTCAAGGAAACCGGAGACGTACATTTTATTGACATGTCCTAGGCCTTTCGTTATGGTCCCAATAGTCCTGCCACCGTTTCCATGAGACTTCACAGAGGGTTATGCGAATTCTAAGGCGGTTGCTGTGAGAAAATCATACTGGGTTCTGCTGATTTTCGTACTTATCGGCGGGCTATTGGGCGGGGTATTGGGAGAGATCCTCCGGGTGATGGCTCCACATGGCACAATTCAAACGATCTTCACCACCAACTTTAGCCCCGGCATCAACCCACCGTTCACCATCGACTTAGTCCTCATCAAGCTCACCTTGGGCTTCGAACTAAAGATCAATCTCCTTAGTCTTATTGGAATGTTCTTAGGCATCTATCTATACAAAAACGTATAGCAGGATGCTGAAAAAGTCCTCCAACGTCGTTCTCGGTTCGTCAAAATCCTCAACGTACCCCAGAGGGTACGCCTCCGGTTTTGATTCACCTGCGGCCTAGTTGGATGCCTTTTTGAGCATCCTGCGGGACACTCTCCGCTTCCCTCAGACATACAGGCTACTGAAACACTGCTCTGCAGGAATGATCCTTCTGAGACCTAGAGCTCCGACTTCAGCTCTAACTCCTTCAGCTTCAAGGCCCGAATCCTGTTTCGGATGGCTGCGGCCCGTTCAAACTCCAACTCCTTGGCGGCGGCTTTCATTTCCGTTTCGAGCCGTTTGATGATCTGTTCGGTCGCTTCCTCTGCACCGTAGACAGCCGGCGACTCCGCAGCCAAATCCAGTTGCACCGCATCCAATTCCGCCGTGGCATATTCGAGCGACAGTACGTCCTTCTTGATACTTGTCGGCACGATGCCGTGCTTGGAGTTATACGCAGCCTGAATCGTACGCCGGCGCTCGGTTTCGGTGAGCGCCATCTGCATCGAATCGGTGATGGTATCGCCGTACAAGATCACGTGGCCCCGCACGTTTCTCGCTGCCCGCCCTGACGTCTGAATCAACGACCGATAGGACCGAAGATACCCTTCCTTATCCGCATCCAAAATCGCCACCAGGGTAACCTCGGGGAGATCCAGACCTTCGCGCAGGAGATTGATCCCCACCAGCACATCGAACACCCCGCGCCGTAGATCCTGTATGATCTCGGCCCGCTCCAAGGTTTTGATGTCAGAATGCAGATACCGCACCTTGATACCGAGATCGTGGTAGTACTCGCTCAAGTCCTCCGCCATCCGCTTGGTCAAGGTGGTGATCAGCACGCGCCCCCCCTGGGCCGTTTCAGTCCGTACTTCGCCGAGGAGATGGTCCACCTGACCTTTGGCTGGGCGCACTTCGATGACCGGATCCATCAAACCGGTCGGGCGAAGGATCTGTTCGACAATTTCTCCAGCCGCATGCCCCAACTCATAGGAGCCTGGCGTTGCAGAGACATACACCGCCTGTTTGAGACAACGTTCGAACTCGACGAATTTGAGCGGCCGGTTATCGATCGCCGAGGGCAATCGGAATCCGTACTCAACCAATGTGCGCTTCCGCGAATAGTCGCCCTCGTACATCCCGCCTACTTGGGGAATCGTCGCATGGGATTCGTCGACGATCAGCAAAAAGTCTTTGGGGAAATAGTCGATGAGCGTCGGGGGCTGCTCACCGGGCGCGCGACCGCTGAGATGCCTTGAGTAGTTTTCGATACCATGGCAGTACCCCATGGCCCGAATCATTTCGAGGTCGAACTTGGTGCGTTGCGCGATCCGCTGAGCCTCCACGAGCTGATTCTGTTTTTTGAAGTAGGCGACTCGCTCGTCCAATTCTTCTTCGATGCCTGTAATCGCCCGCTCATACCGATCCGGCGCAATGAGATAGTGGGTGTTCGGATAGATCGCGACTTTCGGAAGCTTCCTGAGCGACTTCCCCGTGAGCGGATCGATTTCGTGAATCGCGTCGACCACGTCGCCGAACAACTCGACCCGCACAGACACCGCATCGTTCGAAGCCGGAAAAATCTCGATGACGTCGCCGCGCGCACGAAAGGTTCCGCGATGAAAATCCGCATCGTTGCGGGCATATTGAATGTCGACCAGTTTCGCCAACATCTGCTCCCGCCTGATTTCCATTCCCTCTTCAAGGAATATCACCATCTCGTGATAGACCTCGGGCGACCCCAGGCCGTAAATACAGGAGACCGATGAGACAATCAGCACATCGTTGCGTTGAAGCAATGAAGACGTTGCCGCATGCCGCATCTGGTCGATCGCATCGTTGATGGAGGCGTCCTTGGCGATGTATGTGTTGCTTTGGGGGATATAGGCTTCCGGCTGGTAGTAATCGTAGTAGCTGACGAAATACTCCACCGCGTTGTGGGGGAAAAACTGTTTGAACTCTTGATAGAGCTGACCGGCCAGCGTCTTGTTATGGACCAACACCAGCGTAGGCTTCTGCACCTGCGCGACCACATTGGCCATGGTAAATGTTTTGCCGGACCCGGTGACACCAAGCAGCGCTTGGTGTTTACGTCCTGCCAGAATCCCTGCCACCAACTTGTCGATGGCCTGGACTTGGTCGCCACAGGGCTTGAATGGGGCTTCGAGTTGAAACGGCGGCATAGACGACCTTTCGGTCGTTATCTTAGCATCGAACAGAGGGCGGCGCACAACGAGAGCGCGCAGGCTGGACAGCGACAGACTCACGAAACACCACTGGCCCCTTTCGGAGTCCAGTGGTATCGGGGTGTCTTAATATCGGGAATGTCTGGATGCCCCGACCGGGGCTCCTTGCCTGTGAGACGATCCTCGGTTCTCACCATCGCGGGATCGTCGACCAGCAGGTTCCGCGCTTCGGCGAGGCCGTGCGCGAGGATCTTGATAGTCGCTGACCGGCATAGGGGCCGGAGTCGGAAGCGCCACAAATACAGGAAGCGCAAGCTTCTTCGTCTCGATTCGTAATTGTCTCACCATTCGAAGATACTCTCGCTCTTCGGATTGAGACAGAATCAAGTACGTCGCCCCTTCCTTCTCTGCCCGACCGGTCCGTCCTGTCCGATGGACGTACGAGTTCGGATTTGTCGGCAACTCATAGTGAATGACCTGGGTCACATCCTGAATATCGAGACCGCGGGCCGCTACATCTGTCGCCACAAGCGAGCGGAGTCGTCCGGCCCGAAACGCGCCGAGCGTCCGTTCCCGCTGTGCTTGGCTGTGATTGCCGGTCAAGGCGCCGACCAATGCCGGTTCTCCGCCCAAATGGGCCGCCAGCCGTCGCACCTTGTACTTCTGATCGCAAAATACCATCGATCGACCTCCACCAGTCACGCCCTGGAGTAAGGTATGCACAAGTTGCGTGCGAGCCTGATCTCCCGGCACAACATAGTAGGCATGCACGATCGTGGTTGGAGTGCTGATCCCAGGATCGACCGAAATACGAGCAGGATTGCGTTGCATGGTCTGCGCAAGCGCTTGAATTTCCCCTGAAAATGTCGCGGAAAACAGCAGTGTCTGGCGTTCAACGGGAAGGAGACGAATAATCCGTTGGATGTCCCGCAGGAACCCGCGATCCAACATCTGATCGGCCTCGTCCATCACGAGAAACGTCACACCGCCCAACTTCAAGTGGCCGGAACCGGCCAAATCGAGCAACCGTCCCGGTGTACCGACCACCACCATCGGCGGTCGTTGAAGCGCGCGGTAATGCCGCTCGATCGGCGTTCCACCGTATACCGACAGAGAGGTCACGGACATCGGAGCGTACTTGCGCAGCTCCATTTCAATCTGAAGCGCCAACTCCCGTGTGGGTGCCAGCACCAAAAACTTCGGTCCAGACGTGTGGCTCGGTCCAGACCTGGTATAGGGACCAGGCGCGGGCGCAGAGGCCTCTCGTCGCATCACCTGCTCAATAATCGGCAGCAAAAATGCCAGAGTTTTTCCACTCCCAGTTTTGGCTTGCGCCATAATGTCCTGGCCTTTCAGCGCGAGTGGAATGGCAGCCTGTTGCACCGGCGTGGGTGTCGTGAGGCCTGCCTGTATCAGGCGCTGGGCAAGGGACTGGGGCAGATTCATATCAGCAAACGTAGTCATAAAACTCCTTGTAAAGAAACACTTCCTGGGACTGCACGGTCCGGCCTTGATGAGGGGGCCGAGAAACGCATCACGTTGATGGGCAATTCTAGGAAGGAAATAGCGGGGCTGCCGGATAGGCAGCCCCGACGTGTGAAACACTTAATTACAGCTTAGTAGCGGTCTCCGCCACCGCCGCCGCCACGACCACCGCGGCCGCCACCACCGCCGCCGCCAGTGCGGGGCTCCTGTGGGCGCGCTTCGTTGACGGTCAACGTGCGACCGCCCAACTCAGTGCCATTCAGCGCGGTAATCGCCGCCTGCGCTTCTGCATCGCCGGACATCTCCACGAATCCAAACCCGCGGGACTGGCCGGTAAACTTATCTGTGATAATACGGGATGACGTTACCGCTCCATGAACAGCGAACAGATCGCTCAGCTGCTGCTCAGTTGTGGAATACGGTAAACCGCCGACATAGATCTTCGAACCCATTGGGCTCCTCCTTTGAGAATATGTGTTGTCTTGGACTCAGGAACGAAGTGAGGAAGGAGTGGGCCGAAGACGCAAACACCATAGCGGCTCAAGGCTGGCTTCCGATCAAATTCCCGTGCAGGACCAAAACAACAACTGTCTTAGGCCTTGTCTCTCTCTGTAGTACCACCACCAGGCCTTTCGCAATGATACACGAGCGGTACTGTACTCCTTGCCCACCTCAAATGCAAGCAACGATGCAATTACGTTCAATGCGGGCGGTCATTTAATAGGCAGCGGGAGCAGAAAACGGGCGGTGAGAAAAAAGGGGAACGGCGTGCAAACTGTCGAAATCCAGCGCCGATTGTCCGCGAACCAGAAGCCCCACTCGGCCGGTCCCCAGGGACTGATCCTCAACCGTCACGACGAGTTGCCCATCGAAGAAGGTTTCGATGAAGTCCTTGCTGATGATGGTATTCCGCTGGATCCGCAGCATGTGCCAAGGAGCAATCTTGGGTACGATCGGCGACTGCCCAAGCCTTGTCTCCTTACCATCCACTACCCGACTCACCTCCAACGTCTTTGTTGCCAGATCGACCACCACCGCATAGAAATTCTTGGCATCTTTTAGCCCAAACACGAGACCGCCCACTCCAGCCGCAGCCTCGACGGGAAACCGCATTCTGACCGACACATCCGGATATTCGTACTGAAACCCGTCGGCTACGATCACACGGTAACAGTTCACGGTCTGACAGGATGAGCTCACCGCCAAAATGTTGGAAGCCGAGGGGGCATCACTGTCTGCCTTGATCGCCCAGTCCGCAGCAGGCCCCTCGCCATACTCCAGCATCGAGAACCCGACAGGAACCTCACCGGATTGCTGCTGATCGAACGTCCACCGATTAAACAGACCGCCTTGGGCCTGCCCCTTCAGATTCGCTTCTTTTTCTGTATGACTCTCCGCCTGAATAGCGTGAGACCGCTCGATGGAGAAACTCCACGCACTGACGATCACGGCCAATGTGAGGGCCCAAAAAACTCTGGCCACGTTCCTGTGCAAGGACCTTCTCAATCTCTTCCTACTTCGGCGGACGCGTTCTGAGATCGAGAATGTCCTGCTGGAACCGATCACGGGCTGCCATGATAATCTTCCGGCGTTGCCATCGGCCCCAGGCCCACCATCGAAGTCGATCCCGAAATGCAACGACTGGTAGTGGAGCGCTTCCTGCCGGCGCATGCTGAAAGTCATAACCCTGCTGTGAATCGCGATTCTCGAAAAATCGGCGATACAGATGATCGTATAATCCTTTGCCTGAGTCGCCTGCGCTCACAAGATCCTCCCTACAATAACTGGCTAAGTTGATGGCTCTCCGTGACAGGAGCCGAACAGGTCTGACGTTGACAGACATAGGCCGTGGGCTGTCCCTTCACACTCGTCTTCCCTTCGGCGAGCGCCAGTTCGGATTCCCCGGCGCGACGGGTCGCTTCGACGACCAACACCGCGCGGTTCGGCAGATAGTGCCGATGGACGGTTGAGAGCAACGATTCGGTCAGCGCATTGCCGCGGGTTCCGACAACCACGATCTCTTTCGGCATCGTCAGATGCCAATCCAGCGCGCAGAGCATGGCCGACGAAGCATAGGCATTGCGCTCCATCCCGCTCCGAAACACCCGGAACAGGCGTTCGGCCCGGTCATGATACCGCTGCTCTCTTGTAAAAGAGAACAGCCGCAACAAGACCGAAGCAACGATGGCATTGCCGGATGGCAGCGCGCTATCGGTACCGGACTTCATACGATGGAGGAGCGTTTCATGGTCGCGGCTGGTATAAAAACACCCCCCAACCGTCTCATCCCAAAATCGCTCCAACAAATGGTCCGTCACCTCACGGGCTTGCTCCAGATACCACCGGTGCGATGTGGCCTCAAACGCATCTAACAAAGCGGAAGCCAAGCAGGCTGCGTCGTCCAGGTAGCCGTTCAAGCGGCCCTTGCCTGCTCTAACTGTACGGTAGACTCGCCCATTCTCGACCGCATAGTCCAGTAAGAACGTAAGCGCCTGTTCCGCGGCCGCCAGATATGCGGGAACCCCGAACGCATGATAGGCGTCGAAATAGGCCGAGACCATCATCCCATTCCAGCTCGTGAGAATATTATCATCCCGCTGCGGCTTTACCCGTTGTTCACGCGCGGCAAGCAACTTCATCTTGGCGGGCCGCAACAAGGACTCCATCTCCGCTTGTGCTTCGGGATCAAGCTGATCTCCCCTAAGCCGACTCAATACATTCTTGCCTTCAAAGTTTCCGCTCTCCGTCACCCCGTAGAACCGACAGAACTTCTCAGCTGTTTCGGCCCCCAGTAGCGCGACAATCTCCCCCGGCTCCCAGACGAAGTAACTTCCTTCATGCCCTTCACTGTCGGCATCCTGCGCCGCAAAGAACGCGCCGTCCTGATGTGTGAGTTCACGACGAATATACGCCAAGGTCTCTTCGACAACCTGGCGAAACCGATCCTCTTTGGTCAGACGCCACCCGTCGAGATAGATCCGCACCAGCTGCGCATTGTCGTAGAGCATCTTTTCAAAATGGGGAATCAACCATTGGCCGTCCACCGAGTAGCGGTGGAACCCGCCACCGAGGTGATCGTAGATCCCCCCGGCTGCCATCGTTCTCAGTTGTAACAATACGAGTTCTTGATGAGAGACATCTTTCGTCCGAGCCGTCTGGCGGAGCATCAGATTGAGCGGCGGAACCGTCGGAAATTTCGGCCCCTCACCGAAGCCGCCATGGACCGGGTCGAAAAACTGCCCTAAACTCTTCGCTGCCTCATCGAGTACCCGATCGGTCAATGGATCGTCCGACGGTTGCGGCGTTCCGACACGCAGCAGCCCGGCTTTGACCTTCTCCACATTCTTGCGGACATCCTCTCCATGATTGCGATAGGCCTCGACGACACCGCGCAAGACCTCGGGAAATCCTGGCAGGTTGTGGCGGGGCGCCGGCGGAAAATACGTTCCCCCATAAAACGGCTCCTGGTCAGGCGTCAGAAACATCGTGAGCGGCCATCCGCCGCCCCGTCCCAGAAACACCTGCGCGGATTTTTGATAGATATCGTCCAGGTCCGGACGTTCTTCTCGATCGACCTTCACATTGATAAAGTCCTGGTTCATCAGCCCGGCAATCTCGACATTTTCGAAACATTCATGCGCCATGACATGGCACCAGTGGCAAGCCGAATAGCCGATCGACAACAGAATCGGCTTGTCCTCCGCTTTCGCCTTCGCCAAAGCTTCCTCGCCCCAGGGATACCACTCCACCGGATTCTCCGCATGCTGCCGAAGATAGGGGCTGGCTTCTGCAATGAGCCGGTTTGAAAATCGATTTGTTTGTGTAGTTGAATCTGTCATCGCTGCTTCATCCTCATAACTCGGCATACTACCTTGGCCTGCAACCCCTCTGCAACGGACCTGTCGGTCTATGCTATAGTGCGCGCCACACCTCGAAAGGCTCACTTCATGAACGGCTCAACGCGCTGTGAATCTCCCTCCTTTGTTTTCGTCATTCTTCTGGGCGTTATCCTCGCTCTGCTCCCCATAGGAACCCAAGTCTTCGCCCAATCGGAAGACGACCAGCGTGCATGGCTTCAAGCCCTCGACAGCCTGTCGAACGAACGCATGCTCGCCGACATCCGCACATTAAGCAGCCCGGATTTCAATGGCAGACAGGCCGGAACCGCCGATGACCTGCGATCCGCACAATGGTTTGCGCGGGAGTTAACCGCGGGAGGGGTCACACTCCCACTGATTGACAACAGCCCACTCGCTGTTCCATTTCCCAATACAGAAAAGGGAATACAAAGAGGCCTTATGGCTTCAATGGTCTCCACATCACTCATCGCACCTGACCCGGTAGTTCGCACCGGCACAGCGGACCAGTTGGTCACCGCGCAGTTGAGTAGAGACTACCTCCCGGTCTTTGACTCCCCCTCTGCCGATCTCCAGGGTCAGGTCGTCTTCGTCGGTTACGGCATTGTCGATCCCGCTCAAGGAATCGACGATTACGCCGGCGTCGATGTGAAGAACAGCATCGCGCTCTTCCTGCGTGGCAAGCCGAACCACTACCCAAACCACGTCAGCCATGCAGATAAGATCCGCTTCGCACGAGATCGAGGAGCCCTGGCTTATCTGACTGCAATAGGACCGATTCTCAGCCCATATGAAATTCGCCGGGGTGTCACGGGAAGGCCCAGCGCCTTTTATGGTCAGCTCCCCCCTAACCAAGCTCTCCCAGGCGCATGGATCAGCACGGAATTGGCCGAGACGCTCCTCGCCGGAAGCGGCGATGAGTCCAATCCTGACCGCCTTCGCACCTTCCAAGAACAACTCAATAACGCCCCATCAGCGCGATCGCGCCTAACCAATCGATATGCATCTCTCCATTGGAAAACCACCATAGAGGACGGCTTGCTGACCAACGTGGTAGGGCTCATCCCTGGGACAGGACCGGATACCATCGTCATTGGCGCCCATCGCGACCATTTCGGACGTCCAGCGGGCCTCTGGTTTCCTGGCGCCGATGACAACGCTTCCGGAACAGCGGTGATACTGGAAGTGGCACGGGCTCTTGGGAAAACTGGACTGCGCCCCCAACGGACGATCCTCTTTCTATCATTCAGCGGAGAGGAGAGAGATTTGCTCGGATCGCGTCTCTATACATCGAGACCCCATGCCCCCCTCAGCTCAACGAAGGCCATGATCAACATCGACCATGCCGGAGCGGGAAATGGGCGGTTAACCGTTGGGATCACAGGGCTTGAAAAAACCACGGCACAGGAGGCGGGACAGGCAGCGGGCTTGACGGACAAGCTTGACCTGTACGGATTCTTCCCCGGCGGCGACCACGTACCGTTCAAAGAGGCAGGAATTCCAACCGTCACCATCGTCAGCGGCGGAGTTCACCCTGACTTTCACCAGCCGACGGATACGGGGGATAAAGTGCAGCCGGACACTCTTAAATCCATTGCGCGTTTCGCGACCGCCCTGGCCTGGAAATTGGCAAATCTTCCCTGAGCACAAACATTATGAGGTGTCCGGCCAACTCCTTCCGTTTGTTGTTTGCCTCTTGCCTCTTACTGGCTCTTGCTGGTTCCACGTCCTGTAGCACCTATCAGAATCTCGTTGTTTACCAATCAGATGCTGCATTGATTGCCCTCGGAGAGTTGCCGGCTGGATATCCGTCGCTCGGCCCGAATCATCACCCCTACACGATCTCCCCTGAAAAGGTGTTGACTCTCTTAGAGTCTCTCGAATACCGTGAGGGCTCATTATTGCCGTTCTCTTGGGGACAACCACGTAGGGTCTTTACCGCGAAGCAGGGGAAGATATTGGCGCAGGAATTATCGAAAGCGTTTGGCATGGCCCTTCCACAGGAAGTGGTGGCCTTCACGGTCGCGGACGAAGAGAAACCGGATCGGCGTACGAAGGGCCTTACGTTCATTGTGGGCGAGGAGCTGCACCTGATTCTCGAAGAACTCCGTAAGCCTTCCTATTTCGGAGAGCAGAAGACATACCAGCTGCAAGCGCATCAGTGGGAGCTAGCTCCTGGTAACCGCCAGAGACTCTACGCGACCAGTCCCGAAGGGAAAGGAACGGTGCCTCATTGGGTCATTTGTCCCCTCAAGCCATAAGACCGTTCGATGTCTAGAAGGAACTCCCTCATACATCAGCCCCTTGACGCTTCTCCGCTCAGGAAACAGACATCGCGCGCGATCGTGATACTCGCCCTCCTGTTCTGGGGCGCCTGCCCGACCTTCCTCTTTGCGCAATTGCAGAACCAGCCTTCTCAATCCTCGAACCAGTCATCAGAAGGTCAGAAAGAGGATTCCGTCGAGCAACTGAAACGGAAGGTGGAGCAGATTCATACACAGTACCTGAAAGAGTTAGCCGAACTCCAGGGACGCCTCGGCTCGGTGGAGAAACGGCAGAGCACGCTTGCCGATGAGATCGGCCAGAACGTCAAGCTGGGAGGGTATGGCTTGGTCGCGTTCGAAGATTTTCGGGACCGGAAAACCACGTACGACGGCAAGATGGAATTGCTGATCTCCGGACAGTTCCATGACCGCATCCGATTCTATAGCGAAATCGATCTCGGCGTCCCGAACGGAACTGCGGATGTGGAACAGGGGTACGTGGATCTCCTCCTGACTCAGTCATTCAACTTCCGCGCCGGAGTTCTCCTGACTCCTTTTGGCAAGTTCAACCTCGATCACTTCGACCCTCGCCAAGACCTCACCGATCGGCCCGTTGTCGCGCGCCGCATCACGCCCACCACCTGGTCCGATCTGGGGGTAGGAGCCTTCGGTCTGGTTCCCCTCAGCGACAGTCTCAAGGCAACCTATGAAATTCAGGTGATCAACGGCTTGACGGACAAATTTACCGCCGCGTCTCAGGGGGGGGCTCTCGGCTCCAGCACCGGCGGTGTCGTCGCCCAGGATATTGGCCTCCGCGACGCGCGCACGGGGCTTCGAACCGACAACAACGGGAATAAAGCCGTCGTCGGTCGAGGCACGCTCAAATTTCTGGACCAGTATGAAGTCGGCTTCAGCGGTTACCGGGGGGCCTATAAGGAAACGTCAAACGACCAGATCGTCGGGACATCGCTGGATGCGGAGTTCAGGCCGCGCGGCGTACCGTTTTGGGAGGATTTTGTATTCAAGGCCGAATATGCCCGCTTCGATATCGAGAACTCATCGGCCCCCTCAAGCCTATGGGGCTACTATGCCCAGCTCAACTACCGCTTCTGGCCGGCTTTTCTGAATTCGACCGTCATGGGAAGGCACTTCAGCAACCCGGCCCTCACGCTCGTCGGCCGGTACGGATATGCCAGGATCAACACCGCCGCCGCGAGCGACGGCAAATTGACCGAGAACACCACTGTCATCGGCCTGAACTATCGCCCCATACAAGATTACGTCATCAAGGTGGAATACCAATTCAACTCCGGCCAGCTCGAACGCAAATCCATGGATGGGTTTCTTGCCTCCGTCAGTTGGCTTTTCTAGGGCAGCAGACCATGAGCGCCTCACGCTACACAACCAGGCGCCTGTCAACAATACTCCTCGCCGGTCTCGCCCTCTTGCTCTGTTCGGCCATCGCCCACGCTGAGTCCATTGCCATCATCGTCAGCATGAAGAACCCCGACGACCAGCTGCGCCAGGCGGCCGTCGCCGGTATGTATCACGGCGAGACTATCCATTGGCCGAATGGCGAGAGAATCAAGTTGGTCAATCGAGAAATCTCCGCTCCCATCAGAAAGCAATTTTACGAGCAAGTGCTCAACTCCACATCGGACCAAGTGTTTTATCGCCAGGGCACGCCGGTTCCCGTGCAGAGCGTCATCGAGCGTTCCGACGAAGCCGTCGTCAACTTCGTCGCCACCATCGAAGGCGCCATCGGGTATGTCAGCCTATCGCGCCTACGAGCGATCGGCAGCAACCAGGTTAAGGTGGTCCTGATCGTCGAATAGCTACTGAAGACGCCACATGAAGAACACACTGTTACGTAAACTGATGGTCCTCTTTTTTGTGGTGTTCTTCTGCGCAGTCGGCGGACTGACCTATTTCGCCTATATATCGAGCCGAGACGCCATGCTGTATGAATTCAAGATTCGTGGGCATTCCCTCGCCAAGACCATCGCATCCGAGTCGAGAACCTATTACCGTAACCGCGATATTGAAGGGTTTACCACCCTCCTCCAATCTCTCGGTGAAACGGAAGATGTGCTGGCCATTCTCACGTATCGTTCGCCCAAAACCCTCTGGATCGAATTCGCCGGGATCGAACTCACCCCTGAAGATCTGCCTCTGCGCGAGACCACGAATACCTGGCAGCAGGACAAGGTGCTCACGAGGGGGCATGTCGTGTCGGAATTCGGAAATGCCGTAGTCGACTCAACGAAACCGGTCCTAGGCACTGGACGTGAAGCAGCCCCCCCGCTCGGCTGGATCCGTGTGTTCCTGGACCGGCGGGCGCTTGAAGAGCGGCTCAGCACGCTGGTCGCCCGCACCCTACTCATCAGCGGCATGACCATCATGATGGGAGGCGCCCTCTTCACCTGGCTGCTCCGAAAATCCCTTCATGTCATCGGCCCCCTCACCGCAGCGACCAAGAAGGTCGCTCAGGGAGATTTGCGCACTATCGTCCCGGTATCCAGCCATGACGAGTTGGGGGAATTGGCGCAAGCTTTCAACCGCATGACCGAGCAGTTGTTGACGACCACCGTGTCCAAGAATTACATGGACAACATCTTTCGCTCTATGAACGACTCCCTGATCGTCGTCAATCCGGATGGCGCTATTCGAAGCGTGAACCAAGCCGCCTTACAACTCCTCGGATACAAGGAACAGGAGCTGTTGGGTCAACACATCGACCTCCTCTTCCCAAAGAAGGAAGGGTGGAGTTCAGGAAATGTTGGCGAAGAATTATTACAAAAAGGCGTGGTCAATCATGGAGAAACCACGTACCTTACGAAAGACGGACGGGCGATCCCGATGTTCCTTTCCGAGGCAGTGATGCTGGGCGAGAACGGCAGCGTCCAGGGGATCATCTGTGTCGGCAAAGACATGACCGAGATCAAACAGGCGGAGAAGCAACTCCGGCTACATGAAACGGCCCTCGAATCCGCTGCAAACGCAGTCGTCATTACGGATCGAAGCGGGTGCGTCACCTGGACCAACACCTCCTTCACATCGTTGACCGGCTATTCTTTTGAAGAAGTAGCCGGCCAGGACATACGCATCCTAAAGTCCGACCGGCATGACGATGCCTTCTATCAAAACCAATGGGACACGATCCTCAGCGGAAAGGTATGGCAGGGCGAGGTCGTCAATCGGAAGAAGGACGGGAGCCTGTATACGGAGGAAATGACGATCACCCCGGTCTACGACCAGAACGGGAAAATCAGCCACTTCATCTGCATCAAGCAGGACGTCACGGAACGGAAGCGCGGGGAAGAGGCCATCCGGAAGGCACACCAAACGCTGAAAGAACTCGACCAATTGCGATCGCAGTTTTTTTCCGACATCAGCCATGAGCTTCGAACTCCATTAACCGTCATTCGCGGCGAAGCAGAAGTGACCCTCCGAGGAAAGGATAAGCCCGTTGCCGAATACAAAACAGTCCTGGAGCAGATCGTCCAATTGACCAACCAGGTCAACAAGTTGGTCGGGGATCTGTTATTTCTCTCGCGATCCGAGTCGGGGACCATTGAGATCGTCAAGCGCCCCCTCCCACTGCTCGATATCCTACAGGAGGTGCATCGGGAAGCGCGTGTACTGGCGGAGAGAAAACACATTGCCGTAACGTTGAACAGCCCGATGGATACCTCTATCATTGTGAACGGAGATCCGCAGCGCCTTCGACAACTGTTTATGATCATCATCGACAACGCAGTGAACTACACGAAACAGGAAGGAGCCATCAAAGTAGATCTGGAGAGCGACGGGGCCACTGCCAGAGTGATTGTGGTCGACAACGGCGTCGGGATACCGGAGGGGGATCTTCCCCATGTGTTTCAGCGCTTTTATCGTGTGAAACAGGGGCGTCAAGACATAGCCCAGAGCGGGTCTGGCCTAGGGCTACATATCGCCAAATGGATCGCCGAGACGCACATGGGAACAGTCTCCATAGCGAGCGTCCTCAATCGGGGAACCACGGTCACCATTGAACTCCCCCTCCACGGATCCCAGACTCCCCCGACGGGCGGATAGGAACGACTCAGGTAGATAGGCTGAAATCGGCAGGCTGAAGGTTTTGGAACTTCGAACTCCGACCTTCGGCCTGAACCCCTTCAGCCTAAACACCTGAGTCGCTACCTTGCGTTTACGAAACCCGACTTCCTTCGTCAAACAGATATCGACCATCCTTTCAGCGAGATAGAATGCACGAGTTATGCGTATCCTAGTGGTTGAAGACGACAAGCGGATTTCAAATTTCGTCAAGCGCGGCCTTGAGGCAGAAGGCTACCTGGTGGACCTCGCCCAAGACGGCGAGGAAGGGCTTCAAAAGGGCATGACCCCCTATGACATGATCGTCCTCGACCTTCTACTTCCCGGGAAAAACGGGTACGAGATCTGCCAGGCCCTGCGCCAAGAGCAGATCCAGACCCCGATCTTGATCCTGACGGCCAAAGATGCGCTCCAAGACAAGCTCCGCGTCTTCGACTACGGCGCAGACGATTATCTCACCAAACCCTTTGCCTTCGAAGAACTGCTCGCCCGGATCAAAGCCCTCCTCCGCCGCAAGCCATCCTACAAGGAGTCGGCGGCAGAACTAACAATAGGCGATCTCACGCTAAATCGGGACTCCCGGGAAGTTCGTCGAGGAAGCAAGGCTATTTCGTTGACCAGGAAGGAGTTCGACTTCCTAGAGTTACTGATGTCGAATCCCGACAAAGTCTTAAGCCGCGTGTCGATCCTCGAACAGGTCTGGGGTTATCATTACGACACAATGACCAATGTCATCGATGTCTACATCGGATATCTTCGGAAAAAAATCGACGGCGGCGCGAAGCAAAAACTGATTCAAACCGTACGGGATTTCGGATACAAGATCTCTGCCAACAAGTCCTCCTAGCCTCGTTTCCCTCTGAGCCGGTCTCGAACCCTTCACATCCCATTTCTTATCAATTTCTCATCTACTTCTCATCGGCCTTTCACCTCCTTCGGGTAGGCTACTACCACGGAAGAGGTGAGACATCCGAAGGCTGGAGCGTTCTGAACGCTGCACGGATTGTGGACGGGCTCTTGAGATGGAAGGGGAAGATACGATGCGAGTCCTGCTGGTGGAAGACGATGAGCGAATTGCCGGGTTCATGAAACGTGGGCTTGAAGCAGAAGCCTATGAGGTGGATCTCGCATCGGAAAAATCCCAGACCCTCGCGCTAACCGAAGCCGGCAAGTACGACACCATCATCATGGATATCTTTCTAGGGGCAGATGACGGATTGGATATCTGCCGGACGCTTCGGCAGCGATCGGTGGGAACCCCCATCGTGATCATGACGGCCAAGGATTCCGCGGAGACTAGACAGGCAAGCAAAGAAGCCGGCGCCGACGCGTATCTTCCGAAGCCATTCCCATTTGACGATCTCGTGGCGACGCTCAAACGCCTTCATGGATCTGAGGCGTCGTCTGCTTCCCTGCAGGACTTGCGGCCAGAACGCCCTGTACCCCGAGAAGGGCAAACCCAGCGTTTACGTTTCCCCACCGATCTCGTCAAAAGAACCATGAGCCTGGACTTACCGGGAAAAGGACATGACGGACATTCAGGCTTTCACCTAAGCGGACCCGCGAGTTTCCACAGGATTAAGGAGCCGGCATGAAGAAACTTCTCATCTATTCCCACGATACCTTTGGTCTCGGCAATATCCGGCGCATTATGAATATCGCCACCTATCTACACCGGGCCATTCCGGATGTATCCATCCTCATCGTGACCGGATCTCCCATGATCCAGAGCTTTCGCATCCCCAAGGGAATCGATTACATCAAGCTCCCCTGTCTCAGCCGAACGGAGAGCGAGGGGTACTCGGCGAAATATCTCGATTCGAAAATTGGCGACATCGTTCGATTGCGGTCCGACCTGATCCTCTCAGCTGTGCTCAATTTCAAGCCGGACATCATGCTCATCGACAAGAAGCCCTACGGCGTCAAGCATGAATTGCGCGAGACGCTGAGTCTCGTGAAGAGCTATTTACCGAGAACCAGAACCATCCTCCTTCTTCGGGACATCCTCGATGCGCCGGAAGCGACCACCAAGGTGTGGGAGGACAACGGATATTACGAGGCGGTGAAATCCGCCTACGACCTCGTGCTCGTGTTGGGAACGCCGGAAATATTCGATCCTCGGGTTGAATATAACTTCCCGTTTACAGCTTCTGAAAAGGTCGAGTTCTGCGGATACATCCAGCCGCAATTTCTCCTCAGGGACCGAGATGCGATCAGACAGGAGCTGCAAATCAAGAGCGCTGAGCGTCTCGTCTTGGTGACACCGGGTGGCGGAGAAGACGGGCATGCTCTGATACAGACCTATATTCAGGCCTTGCGACAGATGCCACGCGGGGCGCGCATCCGGAGCCTGATCGTCACAGGCCCGGAGATGTCGGAGTCGCAGCGGCATAGCTTGAACCAGTCGGCTCTGCAGTTTCCCGGCGTCAGCATGCTCGAATTCACGAATGACCTGCCGAGCTACATGAACGCTTCCGATCTGGTGGTATCGATGGGAGGCTACAACACGGTCTGTGAAATCCTCAGCCTGAAAAAACGCGCAATCATTGTCCCCCGCGTCCGGCCGGTAGAGGAACAATGGATTAGGGCAGAACGGATGGCCAACTTGGGTCTTCTGGCTACCATTCATCCGGACTCCCTGACGCCCCAAGGACTGCTTCGCACGATTCTCGCAGAACTCAGTTCAGACCAGTCCCTGCGTCCTACGCTGGATCTGGCCGCGCTGCCCACACTTACGAATCATGTCTTGATGTTGCTCGATGGCAAGGACCAACCGGCGCGTCTATCCCGCAATATTCATACTGGTTCATCGCAAAATCGCATCGAACCCAGGCGAGGAGCAAGACCTTCCTTCATCTCGCCCCTAGCCTCTGGCCCCAGGCCTCTTGCCCAAACATTGGCGATTGCACCGGCAACGTTCATGGAAAATGCGGTCTAGGGTACATTTTACTGACGGCTAGGCACGGCATGAAGACGAAACGGCAGATGGTGGGCTATCTTCTAAAGACCTATCCAAAGGTCTCGGAGAATTTTATCCTCCAGGAAATCCTCGATCTCGAAGCGCTCGGGCTCGGCCTGGAGATTTTCTCCCTCCAGCATCCGACCGATGCAATCGTGCCCAGCCTGGCCAAGCAAGTCCTGGCCCCTGTGACCTATCTTCCGAAGTCCATGGGGAAACGACAGGGCCGTCCATTGATGGCCCATCTCCGGCTGTTCACCGCACACCCGCTGCGATATATGGATACGTTCAGATTTCTGCGGCAACGACTGGAAGGGCCCTCATGGTCGGAGTTTATCCAAGGCGGCTGTCTGGCATGGCTTCTCTTAAAGTCAGGTATCCGCCATCTCCACGCGCATTTTGCCACTGAGCCGGCCGGAACGGCCGAACTCGTCCATCGTTTCACAGGGATTCCCTACAGTCTGACCTGCCATGCGAAAGACATTTTCCTGACCGCCCCCGAAGTGCTCCGCCGGAAGATGCACCACGCCACGTTTGTCGTGACCTGCACAGAAGCGAACCGTTCACATCTTCAAAACATTGCAAGCAACGGCACGCCGATCCACCGGCTCTACCATGGATTGAACCTGGCTCGGTTCGATGTATTGCGCAAGAACGAATCCTCCGCTGACACCAGCCTTCCCACGATCCTCAGCGTAGGCCGACTTCGTGAGAAGAAGGGCTTTCTAACGCTGATTCACGCCTGCCGGATCTTGGTGGACGCGGGACATCGGTTCCGCTGCCAAATCGTCGGATATGGGCCGCTCCAGACGGAGATGGAGGAACTGATCCGCACGCTCGGCCTGGGCGAAACCCTGTCGTTGTGCGGCAAGAAGACCCTGGAGGAAGTCGTGGACCTCTACCGCCACGCAAGCATCTTTGCCCTGCCCTGCCGGGTCGCGGACGATGGAGATCGCGACGGCATTCCGAACGTGTTCATGGAAGCGATGGCGATGGGACTTCCGGTCGTGTCGACCGACGTATCGGGGATTCCCGAACTGATCCACCACAATCGAAACGGCCTCCTGGTTCCACAGCAAGACGCCGATTCACTGGCCAAGGCTCTGAGCCAGCTCCTCGAGAGCCCGGAACTGAGGCTCCGGCTCGGCCAAGCCGGACGGGAAACCATCGTGAATAATTTTGTGTCCGAGCAGTCGAGCCGGCAGCTCAAAGAGCTGTTCGCCGAGCATATGCAGGCCCAGCCGACGCGGGTCGAATCCCACGAGGCCCTGGCTACCGCACCTGCCCGGCATGAGCCAACATTGGCTGATGCGACAACTCGCGGAGGGCAGGGAACGATCGGGTACATTTTGAAAGGCTTTCCCCGCAATTCAGAAGCCTTTATCACGAGTGAAATCTATCTCTTGGAACGGATGGGGCTCAGGCTTCGGCTGTTCTCGGCCTTTCAGGGCGACGGCGCCGCCACCGGGTCTCGTGTCCAGGCTATCGCCTCCCCGCTGACCTACCTCCCCGAATGCGACGAGGCCAAGGACGGCGGGTTCATTCCCTGGTTGCTCTCAAACTTCATGAGATATCTTCCCAGCCACCTCCACGTGCTGCGGATCGCACCTCGCCGATATCTTCGGACGCTGTTCGAATCGCTGCGGCTGAGTGTCCGTTGCCGGTCGGGAGCCTTTCGGTGGCCCAAGAAAGTGTTTTACAAAGACTTCCTCCGCTCAGGCTTCATCGCCTGCCAGGTCAACGAGGATAGTAATATCCGCCACCTTCATGCGCATTTCTGCCACGGCTCGACCACCATGGCCATGTTCGCCGGCATGCTGACCGGTCTTCCGTTCAGCTTTACGGCTCATGCCAAGGATATCTATCTCCCGAAACTGAATCCCGGTAATCTGCTCCAAATTAAAATGCGGCGGGCGGAGTTTGTCGTCACCTGCACCGGCGCCAATAAACAGTACTTGGAAGAGGCCTGTCCTGACGGGGCGCCTGTCTATACAATCTACCATGGGGTCGATACCTCCCGGTTTCATCCCTCACCGGACGGAGAGCCTGATCTACCTGTCATTCTCTCTGTCGGGCGGTTCGTCGAGAAAAAAGGGTTCCCGTTTCTGGTGCAGGCCTGTCGGATTCTCAGAGACCACGGGCATCAGTTTCAGTGCCGGATCGTGGGCGAGCCGGACGAGCAAAGCGGGCTCGTTCGTCAGTTGATCTTTCAGTCAGCACTTGAGGACAGGATTGTCATCGAGCCAGGCGTGACCCAGGACGAATTACGAGCCCTATATCGGCAGGCCACCATGTTTGTCCTGCCTTGCCAGATCGTCGACAACGGAGATCGCGACGGTATCCCGAACGTGCTGGCCGAAGCCATGGCCACGGGCCTTCCAGTCGTCTCGACGGACATCTCGGGAATTCCAGAGTTGGTGGTTCACCGTAACAACGGCTTGTTGGTCCCGCAGCGAGACGTACATGCCCTCGCCAAAGCGATGGAAGAGCTGTTGACCGATGCCCAACTGCGACAGAGATTAGGACAAGCAGGGCGAGACACGATCGGACGCATCTTCGACTCAGCAACGACCACGAAACAACTATGCTCGTTATTTGAATCGCAGGCGTGCGTCAAATCGACCGTTCAGAAGGAATCTCATGCCACTTGCTGCTGAACGACAGGTTATTTCCACGACTGCGAGATACGGACGCCTGTTCCATGCTCCATACGACGCATGGACGCCGGACCAGCTCCTCCGTCATTTCCAAACGAGGACGTCCGTCCAGTATTTCCCCGTTGTGGATGCCATCGAAACCGCACGTGAGAAGATCGAGAACATTACCAACGGCCGGTTTGAGTTCAATCGGGAATTCCATACCGTACCGTCTCCGATCCGATGGACCGTGAATCCCAGTCATGATCGTGAATGGCTGATACTCCTTCACAAGTTCTACTACGCCGTCGGGCTGGGGATGGCCTACCACGAGACCAGACAGCCCCGCTATGCAGAAAAGTGGGTCGATCTCACGTCCTCGTGGATCGACGCCGTTCCACTCGATTTCTTACCCAGCGACGTCGCAGGACGGCGCATCCAAAATTGGATATTCGCTCACTACTACTTTGTGACCCTACACCAAGTCTCTGGTATCGATCCCGATTTCTACATGCGATTTCTCGAGTCGCTTCACAATCAGGTGTGTTATCTGCGGGAGCACCTTACGCCTGCGAGAAATCACCGCACCTTGGAGTTGTGCGCGATCTTTTTAACTGCCGTGGCGTTTCCAGAATTTGACGAGGCCGAGGACTGGCTTGCATTTTCCACGCAGGAACTGTCGAGCAATATGCAAACCGACTTCTTGCCGGATGGAGTCCATTGCGAACTGTCCACCGATTACCATCATCTCGTCCTCAAGAATTACCTCTGGATCCGCAAGCTGGCCCAGATCAATCAGATCGACATGCCCGATTCGATAGACGAGGGGATCAAGAAGGCGCTTGAGTTCTCCGTCTATTCACACAGGCCGGACGGCGCGATTCCGTCTCTGAGCGATGGGGACAGCCGAAATTTCCTCGACCTTCTTGAACAGGGCTACGAACTCTACGGAAGCGAATACTTTAAGTATGTATCGTCCCAGGGGAAGAGCGGAACTCCTCCCCCTGAACGATCGAAAGGCTTTGCCGCCAGCGGGTATTACATTCTCCGGAGCGGCTGGAGCGATCAGAGCGAATCGTATCAGGATCAGCGGTATTTGATCTTCGACTGCGGCCCTCTCGGCGCCGGGAACCATGGGCATCTCGATCTCTTAAGTTTCGAGATGGCGGCCTATGGCAAGCCGTTGATCGTCGACCCGGGTCGTTATACCTACGCCGAATCTGGGGAAACCAATTGGCGGGCGCTCTTCCGGGGAACCTCCTACCACAATACCGTGCTCGTAGACGGCAAGAATCAAACGAGGTACGAGTGGAAGAAGAACCGATTCAAGGTCACTGGTTCAGAACCGGAACGGGAGGTCAAATCGTTCGTCACTGAGCCTGGGATCGACTATCTGCATGGGGTAGCCAGAAGCCACGAATACCCGGTCGTGCATGAGCGGAAGGTGGCGTTCATCAACGGAGAATACTGGGTGATTGTCGACCTCCTGAGAGCCACCGAGTCCCACGAGTACGACCTCTTGTTCCACCTCTCGCCTCCGGCGCAGGATCGGGTCTCAGTCAGGGTGTCGGACGATACGCTGTCGATCCATTCGCCGCAGCTCATTCTTGCGCAGCCTTTCATCCCAAACGTGCGCCCTTCCATCCAGGGAGGTTTTGTCTCCACCTCCTACGGTGAAAAACATCGTGCCCCGATCGTGCGACTGACTCAGCGAGCTTCAAACGCTTGCTTCCTTACTGTCCTGTATCCGTATAAAGGCAACAAACCGAATATCTCCGTTGAGACGCCGGAATTCGACGGATCTCCACAGACACTCCTCTTCGGCGAACGGGCGGCTGCTCGAATCACGATTGCGCGAAATGGGGAATGGTATCGCGACGATCTGCTGTTCACTGATCAGGCCGCCTCGCGCAGCGAAACTCCTAATTGGCCCTTCTCAAGTCATGTGCGCGTCTCAAGGACGGACCACAATGGCCGTCTTCTGTTTCGGTATCGGGGCTGAATCATGATCAATCATGCTGTCATCAACGGGACCACGCTGGATTTCATGAGGGAGCCGTACACCTCTATGCCGGCGGATGAACTGTTGAGTTACTTCCAAACCAGGAACGGTGTCCGGTATTTGCCTCTGTCACGTGGAACCCACCTGAACGTGGAACGAGCCGAGAAGATCTTGAAGCATGAGTTCGACTTCAATAACGAGGTCTACCAGCTTCCGGAGAACTTCGACTGGAAGGCGAACCCGAGCCGAGACATCGAGTGGCTGATCCTCCTGCACAAATTTTACTACACAAAGGATCTTGCCGGCGCCTACGACTACACAGGAGACGACACATACACGAGAAAATGGATGGAGCTGGTTTCTTCCTGGATACGAAACGTGCCGGATGGCTTTATCAATAGTCACGTCACAGGCAGGCGATTGCAACAGTGGCTGTCAGCCTACCACTACTTCGTTCCCGGGAAGCGTTCCAAGGCCATCACGCCGTCGTTTCTCGTGGAGTTGTTCCGGTCGGTCCATTCGCAGACCCTCTACTTGTGCGAACATCTGACACCGGAAGGCAATCACCGCACCATTGAGCTGTACTCCATCTTCTTGGTGGCCGTGGTCTTTCATGAGCTACGAGAGTCCGCCTGGCTGCTGGATTTTGCGAAGCAGGAGTTACTGAAAAACATGGAGCAGGACCTGCTCGAAGATGGCGTACATCGCGAGCTGTCTACCGATTACCATCATACGGTGCTCAAGAACCATCTACGCGTGCGGGAGTTGGCCGTGCTGAACGGAATCGCACTCTCGCCGAGATTCAACGAAATGATGAACAAGGCGTTGGAGTTTTCCATGTATGCCCACAAGCCTGACGGGTTGATTCCCGCGATCAACGATGGAGACAGCAACAGCTATCTATCCCTATTGAAGAAGGCATGCTCGCACTATCCCAACGAACAGTTTCTCTACGTGGTCTCCAAAGGCAAAGAAGGCACGCCACCATGTGAGCGTTCAAAAGGATTCCCGGACAGCGGATACTATGTGCTTCGTGGGAGCTGGACCCACGAACCCTATGAAGACGGACTGTATTTGTTGTTCGACTGCGGGCCGCTGGGGTTCGGCAGTCACGGACACTACGACCTACTGAGTTTCGAGGCAGCCGCCTACGGTCATTCACTCATCGTCGATCCCGGCAGGTATACATACAGTGATGAGAGCGCGGAGGGCATCGAATGGCGGCGACTGTTCAAGAGCACGGCCTACCACAATACTGTCGTCGTAGACGGAAAGGACCAGATCCCCTATCGCCGCATGAAGCCGGTCGGGCCGGAGCCAAGAGCGAGCGTGAAGACGTTTGCCACGGCTGATGGGTTTGATTTCGTCCAGGCGCAGGCCTTCAGCCATGAGTATCCAGTTGTCCATGAGCGCACCGTCTTTTTCGCCGTTCCGGAGTATTGGGTCGTCACGGACAGGTTGTATGGCGAAGGCAGTCATGCCTATGACCTCTATTTCCACTTAGCGCCAAGAGCGCTGGGACGAACAGCCCTGCACACCAGGGGAAAGAGCCTATGGGTTTCTTCCCCGAATCTTCTAATCGCCCAGCCACTATCGTCGAACATTCACACGTCAATAGAAGATGGTTTTGTATCGCCTCAATATGGAGTCAAGCAGGAAGCACCGATCGTAAAATTCACGCAGAAGGCCGATGCAACGGCCTTCTTTCATACCTTGCTCTATCCTTACCGTAAGGAGCCGCCGATCCTTGACATAGAATCTGTTGCGGTCAGCGACTCCCATGGAGACTGTTCTCAAACACAAGCCACGGCTCTGAAGATCACGGTGTGCTCAGAGACAGAACAGTATTCCGATTATCTGTTTCTGGCGCATGAACAATCTCTACGCGAGTATTCGTTCGACGACATCGTATGTCGTAGCCGGATGTTGTTCCTGAGGAAAGACCGTAGCGGCCGTATCGTAAAGCTACAAGCCGAAGGGCTTGAGCAGCTTCGGGTCGGATCAACCGTCCTGATCGAAGGTACCAACGTGAGTCGGCGGGTGAGCTATGGATCAGGCCGGGTTCATCTTTGCACTCCGAAGAAGTCCCTCAGCATGGACCTCGATCACATCGACGGGCTGTCGGAGTTGGTCCGCGAGAACCACATCTAAGGAAGCAATGCGAGCGATGCAAATCGATTCACAGTGTCCCCACCTTTCGACGGCGTTGCAGCCTTCCCTCATGCAGGAGTTGCTCCAACGAGCGCTGTTGGATCCGCTCGATCACGAGGGGCAACGACTCCGAATGAATGCCTGCATCGTCGGGGAGAAACGCTATAAACCCGGGAAGAGCTTCGTGCTGTCCTATCGCCTTCACTTACACGATGCGCACACAGGCGCCAAACATGAGCAGGTCGTCTCGGCTCGACTCTGTCGTCCTGACGAGGGCCTGGCGGAGTTTCATCGGGCGAGATCCCGGCAGCTTGTTCGCACACCCGGCGTTCGAGCATTGGCGTATATCCCCGAGATAGAGATGGTCGTATGGTCGTTCCCCAATGATCGCAAGCTGTCGCACCTGCCGAAGCTTCTCGATGTCGAATACCTGAAGACCTGTCTACCCGAGAAACTAAGGGCACTCGGTGTGGGCGAATCACATGAGATCGCCGCGATCGTACCGGAGATCTTGCACTACTTGCCGGAACGTTCGTGCATGATTCGTTACCATCTGTCATTGAAGGACCGATCGACCGGGGAACATGGCGCATTGACGATCTATGGGAAGACCTACCGTGATGAGGACGGCGCCGAGGTGTATTCGATCATGCGGCAACTGTCGGCACAGATACCTGGAAGCGCCGCACCGCTTGGTTATGATCAGAAGCTGAGGACTGTATGGCAGTCGCACATACCCGGCGAACCCTTCCTCTGGGAAACGCTGGAAGAGGCTCAGATACCGGAAACATTTCGGGGCATCGCGAGAGCTGTTGCACAATTCCATTCTTGCACCGTTCGCACCGACTGTCGATTCGATCTGTCCGACCTCGATGAGTCTCTCGTAGACACTATTGCAGCAGCCAGGCAAGCATATCCGGACATGGAAGGTCGCATTGCATTACTGGTGAATGCCTTGTTGGCGCAACGCCGTTCCATGGGTTGGTCGGAGCCCCTCACCACTCCGATTCATCGTGATCTCAAGATGCGCAACTTCCTGATCGATGGGGAGCACATTGCGCTCATCGACATGGACTGTGTCTGTCTCGGCGACCCTCTCAGCGACATCGGCAGTCTGATCGCGAATTTCTATCTCAATGGAATTCGAGCCGGCTGTCATCAGGACAGGATTCGAGAGGCCGTGGACGTGTTCTGTCTCACCTACGCCGAATGTATCCCCTGGCGCCTATCCTGGCCACAGGTCGACTGGTACACGGCTGCAGCATTTATCCATGAAGTCACGCGTCGGAGCATTCGGCAACTGGATGGCGAGCGCGTGAAGCACATCAGCGAATACCTCGACCTTTGTGAAAGCTTAGTATCCGGCCAATCTGTTGTATCGGGCGAACAGAATTCAATACACCATGGATCCAAACACGATGCGGGGGTAAGGCATCAGACACCCAGAACGTGCCGTGAACGCTGATTAATCAATTATGGATAACGTAACCAAATTTACTGACCCATCTGTGGTAACGATCCGAGACAAGAACACTGCAAGCGCACGTCGCTGCATCGCGCTGTACCCCGGCGCCTTTCGGCCACCCCATGCGGCGCATTTGACGGCAGTCCTCGATCTTGCAGTGAGACCGGATGTCGACGAGGTCGTCGTGATCATCTCTAATCGATGCCGGAATATACCTGGAACGACCAAGGCGCTTGACCCCGATGTCGCCCGACAGATCTGGTCGATCTATCTACACGGCGTCACCAAGGTCCGAATTGAGGTCGCCCCACACACCTCTGTGAAACATGCCCTCAGCTACTTTGACCGCCTTGAAGCCGGCGACGCCCTGCTCTTCTGCGTCGGAGAAACTGACTTCGAGCAAGGGGATGAAAGGTTCGAACAGATAGAAGACCTTTCCCGCTGCACCGGAATTTCCTCCCGCCTTGTCGCCGCCCCTACCGGTTCCATCACGGTCCGGGCGACCGATTTGAGAGCGCTGTTAGGCCTTGGAGAGGCTGGGCGAGAAGCCTTTACGTCCGCGCTTCCCGCTCATCTGAATGCGGAGCAACGCGCGCGCGTCTGGGAGACTTGCCATAACGGAATGCGAGAGACGGGCGAGATTATTCGGGAGAAGGTACTGGGCATCATCGGCACACACAACCTAGGCGACGTGAAAGAGATTTGCAGCCTGTGTGAGGGCAAACTCGATCAAGTCTACCGTGTGTCGTTCGCAGACGGCCGACGTCATGTCATCAAATATGCCGGCGATACGGTCGGGGCGGAATCTGTTGGAGAACAATTACGATTCAAACCGAAGAGACGCCTGTCGGCGGAACGGCGCGCCCTAAACAGATTGCGCGATAACGGGATCGATGAGGTCGATCTCCCGAACGTGGTGTTGTTCGATAAAGAGACGCTGACGCTTGTGTTGACGGAGGTATGCCAGGGTGGAAGATCTTTACTGGACGATCTCAAGAAAGGTCTGTTCGATCCGAAGGTGGCCAGTCAGGCGAGCCATTTCCTGGCCCGGTGCCATACCTTGGCGGCGCCCATTGCTCCCGTGTGGGGCGACCAAGACACAGACCGGCTCCATTGGCGAACGATGCTCGCGTTACGGACGGTGGGGATCGAAACAGGGCCGGCCTCCTGGCAGATTCGAAACGATTTGGCCGCGGTGAAACGCGCAAGTGACACAGCGAGCGAGCAAGGGGATAGAAACCGGCTGTTGATACTGAACGACGTTCCCCACAACATCCTTCTGGGCACACAGAGAATCGGCGTCATCGATTTTGAACTCTGCTCAAGTATTGGAGATCCTGCGTACGATCTCGGTCTTTTCCTGGGAGACTATATATTCTTTGGTCTGACCACCCAGTCCGGTTATTCCGGTCAGATCGCCCTTCAGGAAGCGCTGAATGCCTATCGACAACGAGTCGGAAATCGATGGGTGGCTATGCGCGCGCGGGTCGTGTCGTTCGCAGGCGCAGCCATGCTCTCTCGGCTCATGGGTCATCGCCGAATGGACGTTCACCCGGTCGAGCCTCGCATCTTTAGCACGGCTGCAGCATTACTCTCGTCAGGGCTTAGGGAAATCGAAGAGATAGACTCGATACTTGGCAATGCAATTTCGGGCCGGTTAGCGTAAGCCGGGAATACATATGAATAACTTAACCAAATTTGCCAATCCATCTGTCATGAAGGCCGTGCTCACGGAGCGGCTTCCGTTGCTTTGCCCAGGCAGTTCGGGAATTACAAGCTGCCGCGTTCAACATGTGCGGTACTCCCCGAAGAAACAGCCGGAGAATGAAAGCCTGGCTGCCTGCTACCACCTTGGGATCAGAGACAAGGACTCTCAACGCGAGCGACAAGTGATCCTGTACTGCCAAGCTTTTCTCGGTGGGCACAGCCAGAGAGAGATCGACCGCTTGGCTCGGCGCAGCGCAGACACCGCGGCCCTCCATAGCATGCCGCATCACTTCCGCGATCTAGATCTGCTTGTGTGGGTCTTTCCAGAAGATCCGGCGATCCCGCATCTGCCGGAGGTGAGCGATCCGGAGCGGGTCATGGCGCATCTCCCCTATACATCCCTTCCAAATGGTCTTGATGAGGCGAGGGACATCAGGTCAGTCAACGTGGAGGTTGTCAACTATCGCCCGGAGTTACGATGTACGACCCGGTACGATCTCAGCTGGGGAGCAGCCGATCAGGCTCAGTCACTCACCATCTTCGGCAAGACGTTTCGAAGCGGGGAGGGACACGACGTCTATACCAGAAGTGAATACTTATGGAACCGTTTCTCCGGCGTTGACGAGGAGGTTCTTTTCTCCCAACCGTTGGGATACAAGTCTGAGGTACAGACCCTCTGGCAACTCGGCGTCGAGGGAACGCCGCTCTGTCGTGCGATCGGGAAAGACAATTGCGATGCGTATCTTAAGACGGTCGCCAAGGGGTTGGCCATGGTTCAGAACAGTGACTTAGCTGGTCTCCCGAAATGGACTCTGGATGAGCACCTCGCTGAAGCCGATAAGAAGATTGAGAAACTACGCCGGGCGGTTCCCTCGCTGCTGGAAGAATTGAACCTCCTCGCCCAGCTTGTCCATCGCGACGCCCCAAGCCTCTCCGACATTCCCCTTCGACCGATATATTGGGATTTCCATGTCAATCAGCTCTTGGCCCAAGACGGAAAGGTCGCCTTCTTCGATTTTGACGAGCTTGTTATCGGAGACCCCTTGCAAGATATTGCGAATTTTATCGTGGACCTACAGTTTCGTGACGTGAGCCAGCCTTTGGCTCGACGGATGGCGAAGTCGTTGTACAACTCCTACCGTTCTCAGGTGAAGTGGGAGGTTCCGATCGATCGCGTCAGGTGGCACGCGAGGGTTCAGTTCATCAATAAGGCCTACCGTGTTTACATTCAACAGTCTCCTGACGTCAAAGAGACTGTTAGTGAACTCATCCATATGGCGGCCCAAGAGACGACGTTGGGCTGGATCGGCAACGCGAGCCTGATCGAGGAGATGGCACGATGAAGAAACGGGTACTCATGTATTGTCAGCATGTTCTCGGGATGGGCCATCTCGTGAGAAGCCTGGAGATCGTTCGTGCGCTGAAGGACTGGGATGTCACGTTTCTAAACGGCGGCGATCTCTGCCCAGGGATGGGATTCCCCCCTCAGACAGAGGTCATAAATCTCCCTCCGATCAAGTCGGAATCGGATTTCAAGACCATCCTGGCTGCGGAGAAGGGTCAGGATCTGGAGGCCATAAAACGGATTCGCGCTCGTCGAATCCAGGCAGAGTTTGCCCGCATCCAGCCCGATGTCTTTCTCATCGAAATGTTTCCGTTCGGACGGAAGCACTTTGCGTACGAGCTGGTGCCGGTTTTAGAGCAGATCCGGCTCAAAAAAATGCCGACAGCGGTGGTGTGCAGCCTTCGCGACATTCTGGTCAATAATAAACGGAATCAGGCGCAGCATAATGAACGAGCGATCACGCTCATGAACCGATACTTCGATCTGCTCTTGGTCCACTCCGACCCGCGACTCCAAACCCTCGATGAAACGTTTCCACAGGTTCGTGAGCTTCGGTGTGATATCAGATACACGGGCTTCGTCTCGCAAGCTGTTCCTCAGCCTCTCGAAGCGCCGTCCGATCGCCAGGCCTCAGACCAGCCCATGATCCTCGTGAGCATTGGAGGAGGCAGAGTCGGCTACGAACTGGTGGAATGCGCCCTGCAAGCATCGGCACAACTTCGAGCAAGCCTCCCGCACCGCATGATGATTTTAACAGGGCCCTATATGCCGGAGGAGCAGTTCCAACAGCTCCAACAGTCGGCTGAAGGGCAGGAGCAGGTCGTCATTCAACGATATACCTCCGACTTTCTCTCTTACTTACAGCAGGCCTCCCTCTCAGTCAGCATGGCCGGCTACAATACCTGCATGAACCTCATGGCCACTGGATCCAGGGCCGTGGTTCTCCCCTTTACCGGTGGAGGCAATACCGAGCAAACCATCCGCGCAGAAAAGCTGGCTCAACTTGGAGTCGTCGGCCTGCTCAGCCCATCGCAGTTGCGACCGGATTATCTGGCGGAACGAATGATTCAGGCTCTCCAAACTCCGCCCCCGACGCAGACACTATCCCTCGATCAAGATGGCGCCATGAAGACCGCAACCTGCCTGCAAGAGTTGGTTGCAAGGAAAACGCCTCAATCGGACAACATGGTTCCTGAGTCCTTCTCGCTTCCAAATGGGAATCATCGAACCCCTTGGCAAATGGAGTTGAGGGAAAATCTGGCGCTGATTCAGGCTGAAGGAAAGGACGTCCATATCTTCTTCCGAGACGACGACATCGACGAGGATGAGGAATCTCTCATTCGGCTGCTCGACCTGTTCTTGGCCCACGGGACGCCGCTTAACTTGGCGGTGATACCAGACCTCCTCACGGAAGCCACAGTGAAGCGACTCCACAGGAGAGAACTATGGATTCCGGAATCTCTCGGGCTGATTCAGCATGGATGGAGACATGTCAACCACGAGCAAGAAGGACGGAAATGCGAGTTTGGAATCAACCGCTCTCTTGCCGACAAGTTCAACGATATCGCGCGCGGAAAATCCCGGCTGGAGGAAGCCTTCGGTCCACGATTCTATCCCGCCTTCACGCCCCCCTGGAATCGTTGCACCCAGGACACGTTCGGCGTATTGGACGAGCTCGGATTTGTGGTGTTCTCCAAAGATCGAGGGAAGGAACCTGTCCAAGGCCATCGATTCCAGGAGATTTCCACCACCCTGGATCTGTATCGCTGGAAAGATGGGGCCACGCTCAAATCTTCCGATGAGATCGTACCGACCCTGATCAGCCAATTGTGGGAACTCGATACGATCGGGATTCTCTTGCACCATAAAGTCATGGACGTCACGGCTCTGACATTTCTCGACCAACTGCTGAATGAGCTTCGACATTGCCCACAAGTGCGCTTCCACACGTTCAAAACCCTCATGCAGCAACTTGAAGCCACGGATTCCGTTTCAAGGGCTTACTCGCTATGAGCTTACGTCAACCAAGTCGATTCAAAGAAATTATCCTCAGTCACTTGCTGAAGAAGAAGGGAAGTCTTTCCCTGGCGGCTCTGTGCCTCGTTGGGTACACAGCCATCGACCTGCTGAAGCCTTGGCCCCTCAAATTCCTGTTCGACTATGTACTGCTGCAGCAGCCGCTTCCGACCTCCCTGGCTACTCTCCAGGGAATGCTCCTAGACGGCATGCTGCTGCCACTCAGCATTGTCGCCGGCTCAATTGTCTGCATCAGCGTCCTCAGCGGCGTCTTTTCCTATGGCCAGCTGTACCTGACGTCGAAAGTCGGCTTCGAGCTCAGCGCGACACTCCGGCGCGAGCTGTTCTCACGCTTGCAGCGCTTGTCTCTGTCCTTTCACCACCAAACCCGCACCGGCGAACTGCTCACCAAAGTGTCGAGCGACACGACTGCGCTCAGGGATGTCTTCGCCGACTGGACGCTGACGATGGCCGGTCATTGTCTGACTCTTCTCGGCATGATAGCGATCATGTTTGTGTTGAACTGGAAATTGGCCCTTGTCACCATGGTGACCTTGCCGATTCTCGGCACCCTCCTCTTCCTCTTGATCCGGAAACTCAAGGCCACCGCCCAGAAACAGCGGAAGCAAGAAGGGAAAATCGCCTCCCATGTGAGTGAGGTTCTGGGGGCGATCTCCCTCGTCCAGGCGTTCGGCCGGGAGGAGCATGAAGAAACGCGGCTCCAGCAATACAGCGACCACCATGTGGAACAAGGCATTCAGACGGCGCGGCTCGTCGCGGCTGGATCCAGAGTGGTCCACGTCATGGAGGCGATTGGAATCGCCGGCACCGTTCTCTTCGGAGGCTGGCTGGTCCTGACAAAACACATGACGCCGGGCGATCTGCTCATTTTTCTCTCTTATGGCCACTCACTGTATAAACCGGTGCGGCATTTGAGCAGTCTGTCGTTCAAGTTCTCACGGGCAATGGTCAGCGCAAAACGCGTCGCGGAAATTCTCGACATCGAACCGGAAGTTCGCGATCTGCCCGACGCGCGACAGGCCACGGCCTTGAGGGGAGACATCGCGTTCAACCACGTGACCTTCGGCTACGAGCGCACCACGAACGTGTTGCATGGGGTGTCCTGTCACATCAAGGCAGGCCAGAGGGTGGCATTGGTCGGATCCTCCGGAGCCGGAAAGTCGACAATCGTCAACCTGATCCTTCGCCTATACGAACCCCAAACCGGTTCCATCCTGATCGATGGAATCGACAGCGCGCAGTACAACCGGGAATCTCTCCGGCAAAATATCGGCATCGTGCTACAAGATACGGTGTTATTCGGCGCCAGCATCGCCGAAAACATTTCCTATGGGAAACCAGACGCGACGCGCGACGAGATCGAACGAGCGGCGGCGCTCGCCTACGCGCACAACTTCATCGTGGCGTTGCCCGACGGCTACGATACCATCCTCGGCGAGAGGGGCGGCACTCTGTCCGGAGGACAACGGCAGCGGATCTGCCTGGCGCGCGCCATCATCAAGCAGCCCTCGATCCTCATCCTCGACGAGCCGACATCCGCCGTGGATCCGGCGTCGGCATCGCTGATTCGCGATACCGTGGCCCGTCTCCAGGCAGGCAAGACGACCCTCGTGATTGCCCATCAATTCTTTGCCATGGATCAGTTCGATCAGATTCTGGTCCTCGAAAACGGCCGCCTCGTCGAGCAGGGCACCCACCACCAACTCGTGACTCGAAAAGGCCAGTATTACGCTCTGCTGACTCACCAAGCGCGCGGGGCACAGTCGGAAGACGCCGACACATCGAATACGCTCTATCCTGAGACTGAAGGGGAGGCAGAAACATATGCTTAAGAGAGTGAATGGTGTGAGGCATTGAATGACAAGCAGGACGCGCTCCAGCGCGAATGCGTGCGCTCTTCGGATGATCCTGGCGATTGCAGATTGCAGAACCTACAGCCGGTACGAATATGGTCATCAAAGCCGATAGCCCCAAAACCTATGTCTTGACGATCGATGTCGAGATCGATGCAGGCCCTAAATGGAAGACGTCGAACCCTGCATCCTATGAAGGGGTCTATACAGGTATTGAAGTCCTTCAGCGTCTTTGTGACAGCTACGGGGTAAAGCCCGTGTACTTGATCAGCCCCGCAGTCATGGTTGATCAGAAATCGGTCGATTGTCTCAAGTCTCTCAATAAAAGCCATTGTGAGCTAGGCGCGCATCTCCACGGGGAATACATCCCCCCGATGGAACGATTTCCAGGGCCGGATTTCAGTGGATGCGATCCCAAAGACATGCAGTGTGAATATGACAAAGACATCGAGTTCGAGAAACTCAAGAATCTGACGAATAAATTTTTCGACCTGTTCGGATATGCCCCGAAGTCATTTCGCGCAGGAAGATTCGGGGCGAGAGGATGGACGTTGGAATGCCTCGAACGTCTAGGATACACACATGACACCAGTGTGACCCCTTTCCGCAATTGGCATGACATCGCGGATTTTTCAAAGCCCAGCAGCCTTTCACCCTACTACCCGTCGAAAGACAACATCTGTCTGCAGGGAACTTCCACAATTTTGGAGGTTCCGGTTTCCATCACCCCCAATTTGGAGTGGCTCAGACCGACCCCGCGGTTTTCAGATTTTGACCAATGCAAGAGGGTCATCGACTGGTATGAGACCCACACCACTCCGACTGTCTTATGCAGCATGTTTCACAACGTGGAACTGGTCCCGAACAAGAGTCCCTACTGCAAGACCGCAGAAGACTGCCATGCGATGCTTGAGAGGATAGAACAGACATTTCACCTGTTGAAAACACGAGGCTATCGCTTCAAGACACTCGATCAAATAACCGTAGACGGGTAACACCGATCATGCTGTGTACGAACCGACATTCGAAGAGGATTGCCGCAGCCAAGCCCGCATACTATGCGTAAAGTTCTCATTATCATCGATAAATTCGGCTGGTCTTACGACGCCATCGTGAAGGGACTGACGAAAGGCCATACCGATGGCGCTCTGTCGTTCGACATCGTTTCCCTGGCAGACAACCTCGATTATATCGAACGGCATCACACGCAATATGATCTCGTATTTGCCGTGGGCTGGACCTTGGTCATGTCCAAAAAGAGGAAGCATCGGTACCGCCAAGAATTGACCTTTCTCGATCGCCGGAAACTCATTACCGGTATCCATTCTCATCGTTCGTGGGATGAATATGCCTCTCTCCCTGAGGCCTGCCCTCCCCCACCCCTAGAGCTGATCGAAGAGCTCTCCACGCTGAGGCACATCAATGTCATCAGTCGGCGCTTGTTTGACATCTTTCGGGAAGCCGGATTAACGAATATCACCCTGACAGAAAACGGTGTGGATACGGATCTCTTTGTCCCCACTCATCCCATTACCACTGATCGCCACCGCCCTCTTATCGTGGGCTTTTGCGGAAGTACTCACATCGACAAGCACGATCATTTGAAGGGCTATTCCCAATTTATTGCGCCGCTACGCGAGCTACCCAACGTGGAGATCAAAGTCCTGGGTGGAAAAGGCGAGGGGCAAGTCAAACGGGAGGAGATGCCCCAGCTGTACAACCAGATCGACCTCTATATCTGCGCGTCGACCTCTGAGGGATTTTCCCAGAGTGTCCTTGAGGCCTCCGCCTGTGGGCGCGGCGTGATTTCTACACGAGTGGGCGGCTGTGAAGATCTCATCACGGAAGGACATAACGGATTCTTCATTGGGAGAGACCTTCCGGGCATCAAGCGTTTGGTCACCCAATTGGAAGCCGATCGTCTTCTAGTCCAACAACTTGGAGGCAATAATCGTAAGCGGGTTCTGGAACGGTATGCCTGGGCTATCCAAGGACCGGTGTGGCTGGAATTTATTCAATCCAACCTTCCGGAACCTGTCGGCGCATGACAGGCGCACATCGCAGGATGAAAAAGAGCAGATGATGGCGAGATGGGCAGTCCTGACAACGTGGCACTCTTCCTGACCCCTTCGCCGACTGCGCTGGAGACAGCAGGCCATGCTTTACAGACCCTGTTCGGTGACGCGTCATGACTATTATCTGTACCGGGAAAATTGCCAATACGACGGTGGGGCATATCGACCATGCGATGGCCTATCCAGCGGGATTCCAGCGGCTGGGCCATGATGTCTATGTGATGGAGCGGGTGGGGTCGAACCGCTGTGCCGATTCCAACAAACAAAAGATACCTTTTGAACGATGGGATGGCCGGCTCCATTTTGAAGAAGTGATGAAGATGTACGGCATATGGCCTCGGTGCTGCTTGATCTATAAGGAAGGTGAGGCGACCCACGGAATGTCATATGCTGAGGCGGTCACGGTGGCCAAGCGGTGCGATTTACTCATCACCCGCAGCGGAGAGATCAACAAAGCTCCCGACATATTCGATCAGGCAAAACGACGAGCCTACTTCGACGGCAATTCCGGCAATACGCAAGTTCTTCTTCAACAACATGGCGCTTCATACGAAGCGCTGGACCGCTACGAACACCTGTTCACACTTGGGCTCAATATCGGGACGAATAGGTGTCCTCTTCCCACGGGAGACCGCCAGTGGCATCCCATGGTCCGTCCAGTGGTGCTGTCTATGTGGCCAAGCAGCACAAATCACGGCAGCAACCGATTCACGACAATTTCCACTTGGAAAGGCAGAGCGACCTTCCAGTGGGAAGAGCAATCCTCAGGCGATAAATCTGATAATTGGGTTCGTTTCCTCGATCTCCCTCAAAAAACGGGACAGGAATTTGAAATCGCTATGCAGATCGACTCGGCCAGGCATCGAGCAGATTGCGGGCTGTTCCTTGAGAAGGACTGGCAGCTCACGGACCCTGGAAACCTCCATACTCTCTCTGACTACCGCAATTACATAGGGCAATCCCGTGCCGAGTTTAGCGTCGCCCATAATCGGTATGTCCAGTTTTCTACAGGCTGGTTCAGCGATCGAAGCGCCCTCTATCTGGCCAGTGGGAAGCCGGTCTTAGTGCAGTCGACCGGAATTGAGCGGCATCTCCCGACGGGAAAGGGGCTGCTGACCTTTACGACGATGGAGGAAGCCATTGCCGGCATCGAAGAGATTAACGGGAATTATGCGTTCCACAGCCGGGCAGCACGAGAGATTGCCGAGGAGTATTTCGATTCGGATCGGGTGCTGGCAAAGATACTCAATCGAGTCGGGTATTGATGTCAGCCGCCACTAGTACTCCCTGTTTGCTCGACAGGTCCGCGAGACGCAGTGGAAGGGCAAGCAGTTGCCAACTTACATGAATCCCGTGACATTCTCCCTGCGACCAGGCATTTTCAGGCATGCGTTATAAGGCTGGAATTCAACACACCATATTGTCTGTCGCTTTCGCGCTGTTATTCGCCAGTACGGCGGAGGCTGCTGCTGAGTTGAAGGGTAGGGATGCGTCGTTAACACAATCGCCCGTTGCAGAGGCTCTTGGCTCAAATGCGCCATCGGAACCCACTAAGCTCAACACTCCAGCTATCGAGCATTTTGATCCGAATGCACCACTGATCCCCGCCTTAGCTACTACTCAGGTTAAAGAACCTTTCGATCCGAATGCGCCACCGAGAACCACCATACCCATCGGACCCAATTTGACGTTCGGCGGATTTGTAGAACTCCAGGCGGACACGGAACGTCGCTACAGCCTAGGGGCTCGGTCTGACGATGCAACCAGCATCTTTACCCCAAAGTTGTCCCCTGCTTTTTCCTATGACCCCAACCGATACCTTCAGATCTATGCGAATCCTACAATCGAGACGCCTGTCGCCTTCGAGGAAACCGTCGACAATACTCAAACCCCGGCGGTGAAGTTGAACCTCGCCTTTTTGACGCTGAAGAATATCGTTGATGGAGCAAGGCTGCAGGTAGGAAGACAACGTTTCATCGATAACCGAAGATGGCTGTTCAATGAAAACATGGACGCTGCCAGGCTGGCCTACCAATATGAAAACGTGTCCGTGGAGTTATCGGCTAGCCGCCTCGATCTGTTTCAGCGTGATTTGTTGAACCGGGAACGAAAGGATACAGGGGAAACCTTCATCAATTATTATTCATATCTCGACTACAAATTCGGCAAAAAAAATCATGTCGGCCTATTTGCCTTATATCAGGATGAGCAACTCTTAGATCAGAAACATCCTATTTTTTTCGGCTTGCAGTCGGAAGGGAGAATCCTCAAGCACTTAAAGTACTGGGTTCAAACAGCCATCGTGCGAGGTACGGATCACACCAAACATATTCGCGGAGAGGCGATCGATGTCGGTCTGACCCAGGTCTTTGACCATGCCATGGAGCCCTCCATTACAGTCGGCTATGCCTATGGCACAGGGGATCGCAACCCCAACGACAATGTCGATACCTCATTTCGGCAAAGCGGCTTTCAGGGAAATTCCGATAAATTCCACGGTGTGGCGCGGTTTAAATATTACGGCGAAGTACTTGACCCCAGGCTCGCTAACCTCATGATCTTCACCGGTGGCGTAGGCATCAGGCCAGGAGAGAAGACCTCATTCGATTTGGTCTATCACTATTACTTACAAGACCATGCTTCTCCAAGAATCAGTGGCTCCGATCTCACGACCGACCCAGCCGGACTCAGTAAACACGTCGGCAGTGGATTGGACTTTATTGCGGGCTATCAGGAAATAGCCGCCCTGCAGACCAAGTTTGTCCTCGGTTATTTTCTCCCTGGCAAGGCCTTTGCCGACACCTCCCGTGACGGTGCTTTCTTGGCCAGCATACTATTCCGGTACAACTTCTACTAAAATCCGCATTATTCTAGACCGTTCGTCGCCCCCCGTCCTTCCTCCCCCTGGCCCGCATTGCCTTCGTGACGAAGCGAAGGAGAGGCGGGCCAGATGAGCGGCGCAAGGCCCGAGGCCGACCCTCGTTTCACGTTTCACGCCTCACGTTTCACGGGTCTTAGGAGCGGACGACCCTTCAAGATCCTGTTAGGGAATGTCGTCGAGAAGAGTCGACTGAATCCTCGGTAGAGGCGCAGTCTGTCGAGGAGGGCCGGGAAGGACGGTTGCGGAGCCGCTTTGGTTGGCGCCCTGGATCAATCCGATCGAGAGTTGCGGCCCAAGTGTGGAGACAGCCCCGCTCCATGCCTGACCGGTCGTGGGATTCCGAAAGCTATACGATTGGAAATTGTTCCCTGGGTTGTACAGAAACCCTTGTGTGCCCTGATTGTCGAGATAGAGGCTCCCGGGACCTGGCCCTCTGACCAGCGGCGCGACCCCTCCATCGAATGAACGAACGCTGGAAATCGATTGTCCCCAGGCCTGGGAGTTCAGCAACAAAAGAAGCAGGAACAGGGCAGGCCCGGCCATCACCGACAATAATTTCACTGCGTGACGATTCATTCGCATGACCCGATGATCCTGAAATCCCATGGCAAATTGTCCATGACAGTTTCGCATAGAATCATTATAGTATCGACTGACATGCCTTGTCGATCAAAGGGGGATCTATGAAGCAAGCTATCATAATGAATAGATGGTGGCACACATGCGCCTATGCCATCGGCATAGGCCTGATCTTGTCGCCTGGGCTCAGTTGGGGTTTGGAATCCGACAAGACTCCGGTAATGGAACGACGGGAAGCGATCTCCCTCGCGGACGCGGCACTGCAAGCACTGAAGCATAATTTGGATATCAGCATCAGTCGCCAGACGAAAGAAAGTCGACAGGCCGATATCACTGTCGAACAAGCGAAATTCGATCCGACTTTGAGCGTGAACGGTCAGTTCAATCGAGCCGTGAGCCCACTCAACCGCCCGGTATTCGGCGCAACCAGCGGCAGCTTGACCGGGATTACCACCTTCGATCAACGAAACCACTCCGTCACGCTTGATGCGACGGCAAATTTGCCCACCGGCGGCAACGTCGATCTGAACTACAGCCCAGCTCGGACGAGTGTGAACCAGAACGTAGCAGGCGGGTTCCTGTTCAATCCTTCCTATACAGGCGGCCTCGCCCTCACGATCACACAACCTCTCCTCCGCAACGCAGGCTTCGACGTGACCAAGACCTTCATCCGCGTGGCGCAGAATAATGCCTTCGTGGAAGAACATGTGTTTCGCGATCGTGTCCTCACCGTCCTGGCCTCGGTGGAGCAGACCTATTGGGAAGTGGTTTTCGCCAATGAGAATCTGAAAGTGGCAGAGGCAGCGCTGAAAGCCGCGCAGGAACTCTTGGCCACCAACCGCGCAAAGGCCAAGGCCGGAATCATGTCGATCGTCGATGTCTTGCAAGCCGAAGCAGCCGTCGCCTCGCGGGTCGAGCAGGTGCTGGTCGCGGATAAAACGATTCGAGACCAGGAAGATCAACTCCGCCGTTTGCTCAACCCTGCGGAAGAGGATCTGCGTCAAGACTTGCGCCTGACTCCGCTCGACCAACCGGTGGTCACCCTCGAACCGATCAGCCTGCAGGAAGCCATCGATACGGCCATCGAGCTGCGGCCTGAAATCGCCCAAGCGATGAAAAATATGGAGACGAGCGAACTCAACACCAAGTTTGCCAAAAATCAGATTCTCCCGACCCTCTCGTTCCAGGGAACCATGGGAATGGCAGGGCTGGGAAAAGACTATGGGGACTCAGTAAACCGAAACTTCAACGGCGATTACTATAACTACGGCGCGGGCCTTGTCCTGAGTTACCCTCTCGGTAACCGCTCAGCCTGGAGCACCTATAACAAACGGCAGCTGGAGGCCAAGAATGCCGAAGCCTCCCTTGTGAATGTGCGGCAGCAGATCATCGTGGGGGTACGCGAAGCGGTTCGTCGAGTCCAGACAGATTTCAAACGGATCGAAACGACTCGCTCAGCCAGAATCATGGCAGAGAAGCAGTTGCAGGCGGAGCAAGAGCGATTGAAAGTGGGGCTCAGCACCACGCGCTTTGTGCTCGACTTCCAACGGGATCTCGCGACAGCCCAAGGAAACGAGTTGCGCGCCACAGTCGATTACAATAAATCCCTCTCCAACCTCTCGCGGCACAAAGCCACCACGCTCGACCGTTATAATCTCCAACTCAACTGACCCCCATGATAGCGCCTGAGCCTGGTCCTCGCACGGCGCCTGCTCAGGCCAATGAATGGGGAGCAACCCTCGCGCTGCTCCCCACCGCCGCAACATTCAGTTTCTACGCCATTCCAACCTCGCTCCAAGAACAGACATGGATCCTGTTCGCGCCACAGATCATCGCCTACAGCGCATTAGGATTGTGGGCCTTGCGCAATCACGACTTCATACCGCGCCTTGGGCTGGCGAAAGGGAATGTTTTGCAGGGTCTCCGTTGGGGACTCCTGACAGGCCTGCTCCTCGGCTGCCTGAATACCATCATGATTCTGTCGGTCTATCCCCATCTAGGCTATGACATCAATTTCCTCAAGACCACGCTGCATGGCCGGCTCCCCTTCTTGGTCATGGTCCCCTGGTTCATCTGCAGCATCGCATTCCTTGTGGAACTGAATTATCGAGGCTTTCTTCTCGGACGGCTCGCCGCGCTGGAATCAAGACTTTGGAGTTCAGCCTTGACCAGACGATTCTCGCCATTCGCCCTCATCGCGAGCGCGATGCTATTTGCATTCGATCCCTTCATGGTCAATACTTTTCAACAGCTTCACTGGATCGCCGTCTGGGATGGACTGATTTGGGGAGCGATTTGGTTGCGCACCAAGAATCTCTACATCACCGTCGTGGCTCATGCGATCGAGGTTCTTGTGATGTACAGCACGGTGAGGTACGCGCTGACCTCATAGGTGTCAACACAGGGAGAATTGAGAATGGGAGAACTCGGCAAGTACGTGCTGTATTTCCTGCTTGGCGGAACGATCGTGAGTATCTCCACCTACCTTGGATCCCAAGGCCGTTCGTTTCTTGCTGCCTTTGCCAGTACCTTTCCCGCCATCACCGGCGCCACCTTCGTCTTGATCTACCTGAACGGAGGCAACGAGGCGATCGTCAGTTACGCAAAAAACTTGCTGTGGTTCGTCCCGCCCTGGATCCTGTATGTCGTGACCATGATTCTCGCCGTTCCATGGGTCGGGTTTTGGCCTTCCATGGCTCTATCCATGACGCTGTACTTTGGTTGTGTCGGACTCATTAAGCTCGCAAACAAATAGTCTGTGAGCAATCGTGCGACACGGCGGGAATCAAAAAGCAGGGAGGTCGCGGCTGAAGTGCAAGCGATTCATTTCGCTCATCGCCGACACCAGTTGATCGATGGCGGCTGTGACACAGTGACTCGCGTGATGCGAGGGTCCATTGCTGCCGGTCCAGATATCGGGAGGATGCTCCAGCTCGCAGACATTCTCGCAAAACCTTGAAATGGACTGTTTCCAATAGGTCGGATCCGCGGCTTCGTCGAAGATTCGCTCACGGTCCTTCGTAAAAGGCGCATCGAATTGCTGAGCCCGCATCTGCCACATCTGTTCCATCGCCATCTGCCGTTCAGAGCTAAATGCCAGCCCCGTGGCTTTTTCATTCAATGCGGCAAAGAGCCCCCCGATAACCCGCTCGACATGCGGCTCGGGAAATGCGCCGATGCAACCTTGCACGACAAGATACTTGTGAAAGATAAAAACCTCGGCGCTGATCCTGGCCTCACTGGCCGAAGGATCGTAGGCTCGCGCCAATTCTTTCATCGCATCGGCAGAAGCGCCTTCAAGGCTCGCGCCCAGTAGCGATGCGAGTTGTCGTCCAAGTCCCAGGTAATCCACTGGAATAGATGCTTCCGTCATAGAATCTGTTTTTGCTCCTGCGCCGAGCCTAATCGAGGCAAGAGGAAATTGCCAGGAATTTTCCAGACGGATCAGGGGAAACGACCCTCCTTGAACCTATCAACCCAGATTGCTACGATGCCTGACTCTTCTTTCCACGCAACCGATCTATGGCAAGCACAAGACCACCCGCTGTTCCTTCCAGCGACCTCATCGTCGAGGGAGCACGGCAGAATAATCTCAAAAATATCTCGCTCCGCATCCCGCACAATCAGGTCACAGCCATCACAGGGGTATCAGGATCGGGGAAATCCTCTCTCGCGTTCGACACATTGTTCGCCGAAGGCCAGTGGCGCTATGTGGAATCGCTCTCGACCTATGCCCGTATGTTTCTGGACAAGGTCAACCGGCCCGATGTCGATCGGCTGATCAACGTCCGCCCCGCTATTGCGATCGAGCAGAAGAACCCCATCCGCACCGCCCGCTCGACGGTCGGGACCACAACCGAAATCGCCGATCTCCTGCGACTCCTGTTCGCCAAAATCGGCCATCCGGTCTGTCCCGATTGCGGCATCGCTGCGCGCAGCTACCACCCAACCAGCATCGCGGACGACCTCCTCAGCCTTTGCGCCGGCTCACGGGCAATGATCCTCTTTCCTGTCAAAGCCCCGGTCCCGAAACAGGACCAGGCCTTTCTGCAATCGCTGTTGCTGCGCGGGTTCACCAGAGTGCAATGCGGCAAAGAGATCCTCGATCTTCACGAAATCCACACCCTGCCGAAAATCAGGCCGGACCATTTGTATGTGATCCTCGATCGACTGGTGATCCGGAACGACAACCGATCCCGTCTCGTTGAAGCAGTCGAAACCGCATTTCGTGAGGGCGAGGGCCTCTGTCGCGTCGAGGTCATCGACCAAGACTCCCGCACCTACAGCAGGGACTTTCGCTGCCAACAGTGTGGCAGAACATTCGAACCGATTCGTCCGGTGCTCTTTTCTTTCAACCATCCGCTCGGCGCCTGTCCGGAGTGTAAAGGGTTCGGCAACATTCTCCGGTACGATCCCGATCTCGTCATTCCAGACCACAGCAAGTCCCTGGCCCAAGGCGCCATCGAACCCTGGAGCAAGCCCAGCGCCGATTGGTGGCAGAAACAAATGTTCCTCTCCATGAAACGGCGTGGGGTCGACCTCACGGTTCCCTACAAGGATCTGCCCAAGCCTATCCAGCAGATGCTCTGGCAGGGAGAGGGCAAGCTGGAGGGCGTACAGCAATTCTTCGAGTACTTGGAAGGGAAACGCTACAAGCTGCATGTGCGCGTGATGCTCAGCCGCTACCGAACCCCAGTCCCCTGCCCAACCTGTAAGGGAACGCGCCTCCGACCCGATGCAGGCTATGTGAAGATTGCGGGTATGGACATTCATAAACTGTCCGATCTCACGATCGAAGCTGCTGCTGCCTGGGTCACAGCCCTCTCCCTCTCTCCCTATGAGGAACAGATCGCCCGTGACATTATCCGGCAACTGACGGCCAAACTGGGCTTCCTCCTCCGTGTAGGCCTCGGCTACCTCACACTCTCTCGCCAGACTCGCACCCTCTCGGGAGGGGAAGCCCAACGGGCCGCCTTAGCCAATCAACTCGGCGCCCGCCTGGTCGGTACACTCTATGTCCTTGACGAGCCGACCATCGGCCTCCACCCGCGCGATACAGCAACACTCGCCGGCATCCTGCGAGAGCTCGCAGACCAGGGCAATACAGTCGTCGTCGTCGAACATGATCGCCAGATGATGCTGGCAGCCGACTATCTGGTCGAGTTGGGCCCCTTCTCGGGCGAGAAGGGGGGTGAGGTGATCTGCGCGGCGCCGCAACAGGAATTCATAGCCGACAGGCGCTCTGTCACGGCACGCTATCTGCGTGGAGATGACGAAGTTTCAGTCCCGCGATTGCGCCGAATTGGAAATGGTAATTTCATCGCGATTGCATGTGCTTGCGAGAATAACCTCAAGGATATATTCGTCAAATTTCCGCTCGGCATGTTGGTCTGTGTCACTGGAGTGTCAGGGTCCGGCAAGAGCACCTTGGTCGAGGACACGCTCTATCGCGCCATAGCTCGCGCCTTTCGTGTCGAATCGCTGCCGATAGGGAAGTTTCGGGCGATCAAGGGCATCGAACACCTGACCGGCATCAAACTCATCGATCAAGAGCCGATCGGCCGAACGCCGCGCTCGAACCCGATCACCTATCTCAAAGCCTTCGATGAAGTCCGTTCCCTTTTCGCCTCTGAGCGCGATGCGCTCCGGCGCGGCCTCACACCGGGCCATTTCTCCTTCAATACCACCGGAGGCCGATGCGACCGATGTGAAGGAAGCGGCGTCGAAAAGCTCGAAATGTATTTCTTTGAAGACATCTATGCCACCTGCGAAGCCTGCGACGGAAAACGATTCAAACCGGACGTTCTCTCCATTCGCTATCGAGGGAAAACGATCCATGATGTGTTGCAAATGACAGCTGAAGAGGCGCTGGGATTTTTTAGCGGCTCAATCCGCGCTCACCTTGGTCAAGGCCGCCGTCAACGTCGTCTTGCCGTGGTCCACGTGCCCGATCGTCCCGATATTCACATGCGGCTTCCGCCGCTCATACTTCGCCTTCGCCATACCTCACTCCCTTTCTATAATCTTTCGAATCCCTGTCCCGACTCGTTTATTTTTCATGCGCGCTCAATCGAGTACGCTCGGCGTGGAGCCCACGACGCGGATCGAACGCGTGACCTCGTCCTTACCAAGGACGTGCTCTACCAACTGAGCTACGTGGGCCCTTTCTCCGTGAAACGTCAAACGTGAAACGTCAAGCGATGGAAACCGCCCCGCTATTTTCGTTTCACCCCTCACGTTTCACGCCTCACGTCTCTTCCTTATTGGAGCGGGCGATGGGATTTGAACCGCACTCCGTCGTCAGCTCAGCCCTGAAACCTGCTTCGCTAACTCCCGCGAAGGGGCCAGCCCCCTCGCGCGCTCCCCACGAAAGAGGCTCACCCCTTTCGGAATCCCCACTGCCGTGGGTTCAATCTTGCTCTATCCTGTGCCTCGCGCTTCACGAATAACGATTCACGCCCCCACATCTTCCGTTGGAGCGGGCGATGGGATTTGAACCCACGACAGCCAGCTTGGAAGGCTGGAACTCTACCACTGAGCTACGCCCGCCTCTTTCAGTGCCGAGTGGTCAGTGCTGAGTCCTGAGCACCCGCCCATTCTCTTCTACCGCCCCCACTCAGCACTCACGGCTCAGTACTTGCCCGCTTTGGTGGGCAGGCAAGGATTCGAACCTTGGAAGCCGATGGCAACAGATTTACAGTCTGCCCCCTTTGGCCACTTGGGTACCTGCCCAAAACTCCCTGCACCAGACACGATGAAAATCTAAACGTTCAATTTATAATTATCTTTTTCACCCACTCTGATGAAAAAGAAAAAGCACGCCGGTCCACGCACAGCTCCCCCTTCCTTACCGAATAAGGATGAAGCAACGAGGCTGTGGACACAGCCTTGCTCATGAAACGCTGGATTCTATTGATGAAGTCTGGTGAAGTCAATACCCTAAAGCATAATTATCTTGCTTTTTTTCAGAATAATATCTATCGGCAAAACTTTCTTAGCGCTATGCCTCCAAAGCCCCCCTATCATAATTCAGCGAACAGGCCTTCCTAGTCGCATGCCAGACGGACCAAGCTCTCCACTTCAGAGCACCTCACAACCATTTCATAAGCATATAGAAAGGCTACGCTATCCACACTGATCATGCCGACCACCCTCTTGCCCGAGACCGGAAAAAACACCCTTCACACGGTCCAGGAGGATGGGAGAAAATTCCATGACTTCCTTCATAATCACCATGGCCTCCTGTTCCGACAACCGCGATGCAGGAGCCAAATATCGTTTTCGCGCAACGGCTCGCTCACCGGAATCCTCCGGCTCATAATATCCACGAAGCGCTCCTTCTCGATCGGCAATCCTCAGACGACTGACCCATTCATCCTGATTTTTTCCCTGCTTCTGAATCGATCGCCCTGTGCCGCGGCTTAATGCCAACTGGTTCCACACGGTCCACCCGATAAACACCGCCCATGTTTCGTTGAGCGCTTCCCAGGATTCACGCTCCGTCAGATACCGCTCCTCAGTTTCTCCCTTCCTCTGCACCACCGGCGTAATCAACACCGACCCATAGTGACAATCCTGCTGTACCCTCGCAACAGCGAGCACAGGATTCGACACAGCCTCAGGCGATGCCTCGGCTTCAGTCACGAGATAGTCGATATAGGCATGGAAGAGTTCGTGAAAGAGGATTTCAATTTCGGCATGGGTGAGTCGTTTGAGTGGACGCAGCATAGCCCCCGCTCCATTAAAGGAGAGTGAGCGGTTGAGGACCATCCGATGCTCGCTGGGGTGATATTCGGCAGCATAGCTGCGCAAATCGTCGAACTGAAACTGGACAAAATTCGGTGGAATTGCCTTGAGGAACTTCGTCGGGAGGCCCATTGCCTGGGCCTCATTGATCAACTGCCCCCATAGCCGGTCAGCTGACGACTCACGCTCTTTCGAGATTCCCTGATGAGGCAGGAGCAGCAGTCCGCCCATGAGAAGACCGATCGCAACCACTCTGTAGAACGCACGCACCATCGATCTTATCCTGCATGAGCTATAACCATAATGCACAATGTTAAAGGTTGAATGTTCAATTGAATATCGAGAATTACTCATTGAGCATTCCTTGGAAACACGAGGGTGGGCTGCAAGTCTAGGACAAGCAGAGACACACCAGCAGGGCGCTCAAAAAGGCCGTCCAGCAAGGCCGCAGGCGAATCGAAACCGGAGGCGTACCCTCGGAGGGTACGTTGAGGATTTCGAGGAGTCGAGAACGAAGCTGGCGGACTTTTTCAGCGCCCTGCTAATGATCGTCGCGGGAATACCAATCCGCATGTCCGCCCTCTTCCACCAAAACGAGTTGTTCCAGCAGCGTAGGCGACACTGGGTCCAGGAAACGGGACGGCTTCGACAGGACCATGCCGCTGCCCCTGTCAAACACATTGATCGGGTAGGTCAAGTACAAATGTCGCTTGGCTCTCGTCACGGAGACATAGAACAGCCGGCGTTCCTCTTCCAGCCCCTCATCCTCACTAAACGAATAAACCGATGGAAATCTTCCATCCACAATCCAGATGACGAAGACACATTGCCACTCAAGCCCCTTGGCGGAATGGATCGTGGATAACACCAACCGCTCCTCATCGCGATCGGATGCCCCGGCGCCGGCGGCATTACCATCCGGCGGTTCCAGCGCGAGATCGGATAGAAATGTTTCGACCGTCTGATACCCCTCCGCGATCGTCTGCAAATGATCCAGATCCCGCGCGCGCTTGGGATAGTCGTCGTAATGCTCTTTCAGAATCGGCAGGTAGTACTCATAGATATGGCCCACTTGCTCAGCCGGACGAAGATCGCCTGACCCAGCAAGACTTTCGAGCGTCAAGGCTAAATCCTTGAGCCCTTTCCCCGATCGCCCAGGCATTGCGCGAAGGGCGCCATAGGGATTGTCCGATTTCACAAGCGCTGCCATAACATCCTGCGCCTTCTTCGGTCCCACTCCTTCGACGAGCATGAGCACACGATGCCAACTCACAGCATCCAAGGGATTCGCCACCACACGCATATGGGCCAACAGATCCTTCACATGCGCGGTCTCAATGAATTTCACACCGCCGCGCTTGACGAACGGCAGTCCGCGACGAGAAAGTTCGATCTCAAGATCGAACGAGTGAAAGCTCGACCGAAACAACACCGCCATTTCATCGAGCGGAACTCCTTCCTCGCGGAGCTCCAGAATCTTTTGCGCAATAAAACGTGACTGGGCATTCTCCCCTGCCGCTTCTACTAGAACCGGCAAGGGCCCATCGATCTTCCTCGTAAAGAGATGTTTGCTGTACTTCTCTTTCGCTTCTTCAATAATGCAGTTCGCAAGATTCAGGATCGGCTGGGTGCTACGGTAATTCTCTTCCAGCTTGTAAATGGTGGTACCGGGAAAGAGCGCTGGAAACTCCATGATGTTCTTGAACGTCGCGCCTCTGAAAGCATAGATCGACTGCGCGTCGTCGCCCACGACCATCACGTTCTGATGGGTCGATGCGAGATGCCGGACGACATCCGCCTGTAAGCGATTGGTGTCCTGATACTCATCTACCAAGATGTACCGATAGAGGGATGAGATAGTCCGCCGAACTGTTTCGTCTTCCATCAATAGCCGCCGCAGCAGCACCAACAGGTCGTCGTAATCCACCAGCTGGCGCTGACGCTTCGACGCCTGATATCCCTTTTGCAACTGCTCCAATGCTTCCAGATGGTCCAAGAAATGATCGAACTCCTCAACGACAATCTCGTCGAGCGGACGTAACGTATTCTCGGACTTGCTGAACATCTCCGCAATCGTCCCCTTACGGGGAAACCGTTTGTCTTTTTCATTCAAACCCAGCTGCGCACGAACCAAGGCGATCAAGTCTTCGGCGTCGCCCCGATCGAGAATCGTAAAGCCCGGCTCAAGGCCGATGGACTTCCCATAGCGCCGGAGCAACATATTAGCCACAGAGTGGAACGTGCCGCCGCGAACACGCTCGCTCCGGACACCGATCAATTCACCAGCCCGTTCGAGCATCTCCTGCGATGATTTTCGCGTAAAGGTCAACAATAGTATGTGGGACGGATCGATTCCCGAGTCGATCAAGTAGGCCACGCGGTAGACCAAAGTGCGGGTCTTGCCGCTACCGGCGCCGGCAATGACGAGCGATGGCCCTTCGCCCGCAGTCACGGCCGCAAGCTGCTGACTATTCAGCGCCGCCGCATAATCGATGGAGAGTTTCCGAGGAATGACCTCGTCAACCGGTCGTTTGAGCACATAAGTCTTGGTTTCGTGATCCATAGAGATGGGCGAAGGAATTGATGAGCAGTCCGGTCATTCAGGGGAAGCGCTGTATAACATACTCTCCGCGGACCTTTCAAAGAGATGGGATGGGAGGGAGTGGCCAGGTGCCCTTCTTGCTCGCAGAACGCGCACGATGACAAGGATTGGAAGGGATAGAAAGCGAGTCAGGAAGGATTATTTCAGCGGGAAGAAAGTGTCAGGAACCATTACTCACCAGTAGTCCACCACCGTCAATTCAAACAATGGTTCCTGATACCTTTTACTTACCCTGAATCTCTTCAATGATTGCCGGCTGGGTGATGTTCAGCAGATCGTCGTGCCCCTTGAGATCCTTCCTCCAAGCCTTGAACCGCTCGTCGCGAAAAGCGGGTTTCTCCAGCTTCCGCTGCGGAATCATTGTACCCCGTAGCACTGTCGAGGATTAGAATTCGCTCATGAAGGAGCTGCTCAATACTGCAATTTGTATAGGCGCCCTTCATCGAAAAGATCCTTTCCTCTGCAAGAGGATATCGGGTTCGATCCCAGCTGGTGCCGATCGGTTCCCGTAAGGCCTTTCGTAAGTTATTGCCTGGTACAAGGGTTGCTCATGGACCCTTCAAAACTTTTTCTCACTCCTCCTCTGGCAAACTGGTTTTTCACTTAGTACGATGACGTCATCATGTGATGCTTGCATTGAGTGTGCGGACCTTGGAGGTGACGATGGCTTCTCGACGCGCCAGGCAGTCCAGATCATGTGAGCCTGTGCTGAAAACCATTTCCACATTTCTTGCCTGCTCCGACTCCCGCTGGTGGGTCATTGTCCTCAACATGCCGATGTTGATTGTGTGCCCCATCGCAGGACTCGACGTGGCCGAAGCGGAAGAGTCCGCTGAACCTCTATCAAAGGAATGGTATGTGAGCGGATTCCTCATGCGTAGTTATCCAATCGGCAGCCTGCTCAAATTCGACGGCGACAAGATCCCTGATACCAGGTTTGACAGTGCGACAGGGGGAGGTCTCAAGATAGGTGTCTTCCCATCATCCAAGTCTGTGTTTGGTGCAGAAGTTGAATTATCCGGTCATGGAGGATCACTCACGGCACCGCAAACGGTAGTAGGCAACAAGGTACGCTCCGCTCAATTGGACACGACCCAGTTCAACTTTATGGTCAATGCCCTCGCTCGATACCCTGGTGACTTCATTCAGCCCTACGCAGGCGTCGGCCTAGGGTTCTCCATCCTGGGGACGGACGGCCATACTCAAAGTTCCGCCGGTATTCGCGAACCCGACTCAGTATCCGGGCTGAACGTGCAAGGAATCCTTGGGGTACGACTGATGATCACAGACCATCTCTTCGGGTTCACGGAATACAAACCGGCGCTGTTTGCAGGAAAAGAAGGTGATGGGTGTGGTACCGGCGGCAGATACAGTTCCAGAAAGGCAAACTGTACGCCACGTCAGACCCATAGCCTTCACTTTCAATCCCATCACGTGGCAGTCGGAATCGGCTTTCGTTTCTGACCTCTGAAACGCTGGCTTCGGCGCTCATGGCGGTCGCGCGCCACCCCGAAGGTCTTAGCTGAACCCTGTCAGCGGAACGAAGGGTCGGCAAAATGGTGGGGTCGGGTCCTGTATTGTGTGGTGCGAGAGCCGGTTCGTTCCTGCCAGTCAATATTTCTGCGCCATGCACGATTCAAGGTCCGACCCCCGATGTTCACACGCTGACCTGTCTGTGTACGACGCACAGTCAGGCATTTGAAGGTTCACAGGCAAGCCAGTGGGGTCGTTGCTTGACTTTACACCGCCCCTCCCCCCTGCTACTGCGTCGATTCCTTGCTCTGAGCGGCCCGCTTCGCAGCCGACTGCTCCAATACCCCCTCAACCTGACGGGCCTTATCCATCGGGGTCTTTATCGCATCCACCGCAGCCTGGCCCGCTGCCTGCGTCGCTGCACTGCCGGACGCAGCCACAGCCTTCGTTTTCTCCACCGGCGTCTCCTGACTACAGCCGAATAGCCCCACCACCGCCAGCAACCCGACAACGAATGAAAAACTGCATCTGGTTTTCTTCATCGTCATCTCCTTAGCTGCCCCACAACTCAACATTGAACATTAGCCATTCAACATTTCTCGTACTGCCTCCCCCTTACCTGCGGCATTCCCAATTCTCTCTACCTTTCTTTAGGGGAGTGGCCATGGCTGTCCTTTACTGCGCGCATCGAACGAGCACATTCTTATCGTGCGCGTTCTGCGAGCAAGAAGGGCACCTGGCCGCTCCCTGCCCTGCTGGCGGACTTTTCCAGCATCCTGTTAAGCAATCGTACCTGCGAGGTGCCATACCGACAAGCGATTGCGAAAACAAGTGCTTTGCTCGCCGAACCTGTCTCCGTTATAATCGCGCGGCTAGCCCGCATGATTCACGAGGGGTCGTGACGAAACCGACGAGACTCTACGCGAGGCGGGCGCACGGAGCCGCGAAGGAGGGAGGCATACTTGAAACAGTATGTTGACTGACTGAGCGGCGAGCCCGCCCGCCGTCAGGTGCGTCGTCACCGCGCTTGCGAGGCCGAGCGCCCCTTGTATGATCCTGGCGCGAAAAAAGAATACCGCAATGAGTTCTGATTTTCGTATCGGCGGTTGCAGTAGAAGCCTTCGTGGATCATGCGGGCTAAAAAACAGGAGATCCTATGGCCAACGCCAATCAAGAACCCCAATCGCGGCTCCGTCAGCTGGCCGAACTTATCTTGGCCGTCGCCGGCGAGTCCGTGACCGTCATGAAACGGACCACCCCGGAGCGGGCCTTGAAATTGAAACGTCAGGATGAATGGGGCATCTATCTTGAGTTTCTCAAAGTCATGTTCAATCTCACCGACCGGCTTTCCGCCCTGTACTTGCCGATCAAAGACCAGCCCCAGTTCATGGACAGTCTCGAGGACGCCGTCACGCTGCAATTGAAGAACGTGCTCGAACCGGCTTTTGGTTCCGGCTCCGACCAAATGGAGATCGTCCTCACCGTCGGTGCGGCGGTAGCCGAAAGTCGCCAAACCTATGAGCGGTTTCGGTTCCTTGTTACTGAAGATAGTCCTGTGAAAGACGAGATGTTGAAGGCCTTTGGCGGGCGAGTTGCCGAGGCGATGGGAATTGCAGGAAACGCGCAGCTATCCGCCGCCGCAACGCTCTGCGCAAGCGCTGCGATTCCAGCCATCAAAGCCATCGTGGCCGGAGATGCGCCGCCAGCGGCCGTGCCTGGCATGGCCGCCCACCCCACCAACACATTATCCACACCGTCCCACTCCCCCTCGGCCCCTGGGCCCCACAATCCAACGGGAACCGAAATTAAACTCGTGAGTGTCACGGCGACCGTCGCCGGAGAAGAAGTGGAAACCCGTTGGGGACTGCATCCCAGATTTCGGCAAGACCTCCCCCCAGAGGACATGCAACGAGTCGCCAAACTCATGAACCGAGTTACTAAAATACTTGGCGAACGGTATGCCGCCGTGGCATTCTCAGATGAATGGATGTCTTGGCATAAGGTTGGTCACGCATGATCGCTCTCAAGAACCGTAAAAGGTAATACGTGAAAGGTGAAACGTGGGGCGACCGAGTCTGTTTCTCCCGCAACCTTTTACGTCTAACGTTTCACGTTTAACGAATCGGAGGAGGTTCAGTGGATAACTCGCGAACAGCACCAGACTTACCGAACGGCCTTCCACCCAGTCTCTCCCGTCTCAAGGAATTGGCGTCGAATCTTTGGTGGAGCTGGACACCGGAAGCCCGTCGGCTGTTTGAACACATCGACCCGACCCTCTGGGTGCTGACCCACCACAACCCTGTGAAGCTATTGGCCGACGTCAGACCGGCACGACTGATCTACCTCGCCGAAGACCCCTCGTATGTGAGGCTGTACTCTGCCGCGCTCAAGACATTTGACGACTACCGACAGAACGGGCGTAGTTGGTTTAAATCACAGCATGGCGATTTGAAAGCTCCGACCATCGCCTACTTCTCTGCAGAATTTGGCCTCCACAGATCCATTCCTATCTATAGTGGCGGCCTGGGCATTCTTGCCGGAGACCATTGCAAAGAGGCCAGCGATCTCGGTGTGCCACTAGTCGGAGTAGGATTCATGTACCCACAAGGATATTTCCGGCAACGCATCACGCCGGAAGGATGGCAAGAAGCGGCATACGCCCCTTTCAACCAAGCAGAATCGCCGATTCATCCCGCCCTTGCTCCATCAGGAGAGCCCTGTAAGATCACGGTTGAGATCGGGAGCAGGGTTGTCGCTGCGACAGTCTGGAAAGTGCTCGTCGGCCTGGTGCCCCTTTATCTCATCGATACAGACGTTCCCGAGAACAGTCCCGAGAATCGGGCTCTCTCAGCACGACTCTATGGAGGCGATCAGGAGATGCGCCTCTGTCAGGAATTTCTCCTGGGTATCGGCGGTGTCCGTATGCTTCGGGCATTGGGCATTGTGCCGACGGTCTGGCATGCCAATGAAGGTCACTCTGCCTTCCTCACCTTGGAGCGCATTCGCGAATTGATCCAGAAGGGATCGACGCACGCAGATGCCTGCGAGATCATCCGCCAGAGCACGGTATTTACCACCCATACACCGGTGCCGGCTGGCCACGACGTATTTCCCCATCATCTGATGGACCGATACTTTGCCGGCTATTGGGAACAGCTGGGCCTCTCGCGGGAAGACTTCCTCCGCTTGGGAGATACTCCCGAGTCCCAAGGCCATGGCTTTAACATGACGGCGCTTGCGATGCGGCTGGCTGCCCATGTGAACGGAGTCAGTCGTGAGCACGGGCAGGTCTCGCGAGAAATGTGGAAACATATGTGGCCTGGTCTCTCGATCGAGCAAATCCCGATCCGTAGTGTGACCAACGGTATCCATGCTCCAACCTGGGTCTCACCGGAACTCAATCACCTCTACGGCAAGCACCTCGGCCCGGGATGGGCGGAGAAATGTGACGACACGGCGATGTGGCAGCGGGTTCAGGACGTCCCCGACCAGGAACTCTGGGCCGTACGCCAAGCCATGAAACGCAAACTCATGAGCTTCATCCGTGAGCGCGCTCGAACCGGTTGGATAGAAGGGCACCTCCAGGCCTCGCAAGTCATCACGCAAGGCACACTGTTAGACCCGGAAGCGCTCACCATCGGTTTCGCCAGGCGCTTCGCCACCTACAAACGAGCGACCCTCTTATTCCGTGACCTCGAACGATTAAAACGATTGCTCCATAACCGGTGGCGGCCCGTCCAATTGATCTTCGCCGGGAAGGCCCACCCGGCCGATGAGCCTGGCCGCTATTTCATTCATGAAGTCTTGAACTTTTGCGCCGACCATAAGTTGGGCGGCCATGTGGCATTCCTGGAAAACTACGACATGCACATGGCAAAGTTCCTCGTCCAAGGGGTCGACATTTGGCTCAATACTCCGCGTTTTCCGTTGGAGGCGAGTGGAACCAGCGGGCAAAAAGCCGCGCTCAACGGAGTCCTGAACCTCAGCGTCCTTGATGGATGGTGGAAAGAGGGCTACAACGGAGCCAACGGATGGGGGATTGAACCCTTGGCCGGGAACGAGGACCTTCAGGCCCAGGACGAACATGACGCCCAACAGCTCTATCGCATACTGGAACAAGAGGCCATTCCCCTTTACTATCAACGGGACCTTGACGGAATACCCCGCGGCTGGCTGCAACTCATGAAGGAAAACCTCAGGACCAATGCTCCCCGCTTCTGCACCAAGCGGATGGTCAAGGAGTATGTCGATACCATGTATGCACCAGCCATGGTCCGCGCGCCATCAGTATGGTAACCAGCGATTTGTGAAACGTGAGACGTGAGACGTGAAAAGTTTCGGAGGAAGAAACCCTGGCAGTCCTACATTTTACCTTTCACCTTTCACCTTTCACCTATTTGTATTCCTGCTGCTTACGCTTGTCTCAAGCCCACTCTTTGCAAACGCAGGCACGCCGATCGCAGCCGGTTCAGCCCTTGAACGCGAAGCCACCGCGTCATTCAACCTCGCCGCATATGACCAAGTTCTAAAGCTCTGGCAATCGCTGCCACCCGAGGCCGCTGCGTCGAAATCGCTCATCCGCCTCGCCTTTCAGAGTTCCCTCAAACTCGGACGGCCAGAAGAAGCTCTCACCCTCTATCAACGGCTCATCCAACCAGATCAACCGGACGATCCAGCCCTGCTACGGCCCTTGGCCCTCAGCTTTCTCACCAGCCATGTCCGTCACACGCAAGAATCTGTACGAATCACAGCCTATGCCATGCTGGCTGAACTTGCCCTCCCGGAAACACAGGCCGTTCTTGAAGACGGCTTGCTCGATCCATCGATCCTGGTGCGGGCTCGCGCCGCGGATGGTATCGGCAAAGCCGGGCTGGCAGGAAAGTCAGGCCCGTTGCGCAGAGCCCTGAACGATGCGGTTCCGGCGGTGCGAATCGCCGCCATGAATGCGCTCAGTGAAGCCAATGTCACCGACATCATGCCCTTCCTGATCGAGGTCGCGAGAGTCGACGACGGACCTGAAGCCGTATTCGCCTATGCCGCCCTCTACCGACTCGGAAAACAGGACATGCTCACCGACATCACCGGAGCGGCAACGCTTCCAGAGCCAGAGGTCCGCATGGCAGCCTTAGGAGTCTTGGGACGGCTGAAGCGCCCGTCGAGCCTGTCGGTCCTGAGCCAGGGAGTCTACGATCCTGAGCCCTCGGTTCGCGCATTCGCCGCCGGCGCGTTGGGAGACTATGGACAAGCCGGCGGCGTGGCGCCCCTCACCCACGCCATCGGAGATGACAGCGCGCACGTACGCACAGTGGCTGCCACAAGTCTTGGACGGTTGGGGATACGCGAGAATCACCCCCTGCTCCGAGCCCTGATCCGGGATGTCAGTATGCAGGTGCGGGCCGGCGCTGTGGAAGGACTGCTTCGGTTGGGCGATACATCGGCCATCGCTCTCGCCGCGGACCTGGCAAAACACCCGGACCCCTCTATCCGGGCAGCGGCAGCCCATGCGCTGGGGGCCACTTCCGATAAGGAAGCGGTGGCAATCTTACAGACACTCTTGCAGGACCAACAACCGCAGCCGCGTCTCCTGGCGGCAAAATCGCTGGGGAAGACCGGTGCGCCGGTAATGCCATTGCTCAAAAAAGCATTGCAAGACTCGGATCTTTCCGTTCGCTTAGCCGCAGCAGGAAGCCTCCTTCAACAGCTACGTCGTTCCACACCGGTTCCCAAAGTTCACTAGCAGGATGCTGAAAAAGTCCGCCAGCTTCGTTCTCGACTCATCGAAATCCTCAACGTACCCTCCGAGGGTACGCCTCCGGTTTCGATTCGCCTGCGGCCTTGCTGAACGGCCTTTTTGAGCATCCTGCGAACCATTCCTGTGCTGTCACTCTTCCGTAAGGGTCACAGTGTTGAGCACACACTGAGTTTTTCCGGCACTTGTAACTCGTAAGGATTGAGTTATGTGGAAATTCGTCGCCGTTCTTGCCTTGGCTGCCGTATCGTTCGGTCTCGGGTTTTATTTTGGCCAACGTCCGGTCGGCACATTGCCGCAAACGGTCTCTGATCTCCAACATTCCCTCAAAGACACCTCGCGCAACATTATCGACACGACGATGGGAATCGAGAGAGACCTGCGCAGGCGGCAGGGACTGATCGAAAGCAAGTCACGGGTGGTGCAGGCGAAATCAGAATTGTTCGCTAAAAACCTTGGGGAAGCAGCCAAACAACTCCGCGAGGCTGCCGGGACGCTGGACAATGTTACGAAGGGCGCACAGCAAGACGAGACAATCCTAATTTTGCATGCGCTGACCGGAACGCTTCGAGAAGTGCAGCTGGAATTGTCGATGGGAAAACCGATATCGATGAAACGGCTCGATGAAATTCAGCGGGAGGTCGATCGGCAGATGAATAAGTAAGGTAACGACGCAGGTAGATAGGCTGAAGGCTGTTAGGGGTTAAGGTTCTTGCCCAACGAAGATTTATCTCTGCTTGAGCCAAAGATCACAGAAACGACCTTCAGCCTAACCCCCTTGATAACTACCCAATAACCTCTGGCAGGATGCTCAAAAAGTCTGTCAGCAAGGCCGCAGCCGATGGAAGCACCGGAGGCGTAGCCTCTGGGCTACGTTGAGGATGCTTTCGAGGCGAGAACGAAGCTGGCGGGCTTTTTCAGCATCATGCAGGCTGTTTCTTCCACTTCGCCAAGATCCGCTCCACCCTCATCCGTACCACCATGTCCGGATCCTTCATCAACGGCTTGATCGCTTCTCGGCCCCGGTCGTCGCCGATGGCCTCGAGTGCCGCTGCAGACGTCAACCGGGTAAACCAATCGCTGTCCGAGAGCATATCGATAAGAGGATCGATCGCCTTGGAATCTTTGATTCTCCCCAAGGCCAACACCGCCTGCTTCCGAACATTCTCGTCTTTGTCTTTGAGCGCTGCGACCAATCGGGACAATGCCGGCTCACCCAGCTCGACCAACGCGTTGAGGGCATCGTCTTTGAACTCGTCGTTCCGCAGCTGCAGCATGAGCGGGTCGAGCACCCGTTCATCGCGAATCTTCCCTAATGCGGCAATCGCATACTTTCGAACGTCCCAATCGCGAAGCAACTTGGTCAAGAGCTCGACGGCGGGAGAACCGATCAGACCCAACCCCTCGATCGCGACTTCCCTGACTTGCCAGTCACCGTCGCGCAAGGCGCGACCCAGCGGTTCCACACAACGCTCATCGCCCATTTCCCCGAGCGTAATGGCGGCCTCACGACGGACCACCCAATCAGAATCCTTGAGGAGATCGATCTGGATCTCGATCTCGTCCTTGACCTGCTCCTCCTCAAGCACAACCTGTTCGGCCTGTTCCGCCGTCAGCTCAACCGCAACCGGTTGCTCCCCAATAAAATCCGCCGCCACCTGATCGGTGAATTCATCGGTGACTGTCTCTGCAACGGGGGAAGTTGCCTGTTCTTCTGTTGGTCGTGGCTGTTCCATCGTACTACCTTGACAATTCGCTTGGCTGGCGACTGCCTGACAGGCGACTATTTCGCGGCTGGAGCTGCTGTTTTCTTACTCGCAGAATTCTTCTTGCGCAGCGCTAACGTACGCCGTTTCCGTTGCACCCGTCGAAGTCGTTTCTTCAGCGAACGAAGGGCCTCACTCTCTTTTGTGTCCTTGTCGCCGATCGATTTCGCAGCCAGCTTCTTCTTCAGTCTGGTTTCATCCGATTCACTAGTCGTTTTCTTCGCCATCCGGATCGGGCCTCCCTGTATATCTCGTTGATCGCATTGACGGTACTTCCGTGATAATTGGCAGTCTAGTGGAGAGATTCACACCCTGTCAACCGGAGCTTGTGATCAAGCGCCGCACTGAGGTAGCCCCATCTCTGTGCCTCGGAGTTAGACTCTAGCCTGCCAAATGGCGGGATCTCTGTTGCCTTGGAATACCGCCAAGACAACAATGCGATGCTTCTCCACACGAAAATACACGCTGTAGGGGAAACGATTGGCGACGACACGCCGAAGGTCCTCGCGAACAACGGTACATTAGAGAGGGTGTTCAGATGCCAGCGATACGCAACGGTCAATTTCAGCCATGAACTCAAGAGCAAGGCCAAGTCGCTTGCCTTCATACCATCCACTGGCTTCTATGAACTCTGCGCTGGCGGCACGATGAAACGTGACGGGTAGGCTCATGGCCTAATTTTGGCAAGGGCAGCAGCTTTCAGCTCACTCCAGGGAACCACATCGTGAGGGTTCGCCAGATGATCTGCGAGGCGGCGGTCAAGTTCCGTTTTCTGCGCTTCTGTCAATGGTGGCACGGCGCCGCGACTCCCGCTGCCGTCCCAGATGGCCTCAACCAGATCAATTTGCTCGTCAATGCCGAGCACACGCGCTTGCTGTAAGAGTTGTATGTTCATGATCTGATCTCCATTCAAATCCAATGCGGCAATTTTAGCGCGTCTCGCCACCCTATGCCGAACCTTTGACATGAGCGGCCAACGGAGGGCGTAGCCAGGAGTTGGTCCGCTCAATGGAAGGGTTCGTCCTCAGCACCATTACGCCCATCTACGAACCCGAGCCGAAGAAATCAATAGTTGCTGGAACCTTTTTCAGTTTTCGGTCAAGCAACGACCCCAGAAATGCGCATTCTACCGAATCTCGGTCCCATGGTGGAGCGCATCGACAATCGTCTTCGCCCGGTTGCACATGGCGTCGTCCATGAAACGGGCGCAAGCAACGCAATAAGTCAATAGTCATGCCTGACCCTCTTATTACTCATAACCTCATCAGAATACGAGTCGGGAGAGATCTGAAACGGGACCGGCTGCATATCTAGACAATTCATCATTGGATGACCTGGATCACTACCCTTCACAGGGGGGATCTCCCCTGATGCGATTCGCGTCTCGGCGCTTTGCTTCATTGCTGACTGACGCTCAGAAAGACGACGTGCTTCTGCTTGAACAGCCGCCTGGTGCTGCAACTCCTCCTGCTGCTGTTTGGCAGCGAGTTCACGTTGAAACGTCGCGACTCTCTCCTTGTTGGTTTCACAACCAGGCGCTACGCCTACTGCAAAGAGAGCTATCGCCAAGAGTAGGGCTCGAAGTGGCGAGTGGCGCTTGTTTGTTTCGTGACGTACCGGCATAAGAACCTCCGAGTGTTCTGCTGGAGAGTTAACTGCAATTGGCATTTCGCGCCGGACCGTCGAGAAAAGCTACTTTGACGGCTAACAACAATAAGCATTTGGCAAGCATTTGAGGTCAGGAAATGCCGTCGATCAGTCTCGTCATGAACGATCGATTTTATTTGTTGCTACAGGCCGTGACGTGATAGAGAGCCCCGATGTATTCGAGGCGGAGCTGCCGGGCCATGGCGCGGAACGAAGGAGGGAGGTGCGAGATCAAGCAGTGATCCCGTCTCTGTGCCTCTTTCTCCAACGTCAGGCCCTAACTCTCCACCGTCAGAAAACACGGGTGCGCCATCTTCCCCATCATTACTGGCGCACTCACCGACCATCTCTTCATAATATCCCCAGCCCCAACTTGAAGACCTGACTAGTTACTATTTTTTTGAAGTAAGTTGATTTATAACAGAATTAAGACATCGCTCAGTAGAATCGAGTTTCGCCTTGTGAGCTTCGACTTCAAAATTAGAACCGAGTGTGCCGTATGCAGAGGCGCTACAGAACGCTGTATATTCTCGCTGGGCTCCATCAGCAGTCCACTTCGCTATCAAAGAGAAATCTGTCTCAAAGTCATAATTCATAGGAAGAACTGGGGTTAATAAATACAGGGTTAACCCAATAAAGACGCCTTTCAAAACGTTAAGTCCAAGATGCGGATACTCCTTCTCATTGATATTGAAAGTTAAATCAACGTATGGCGACTCCGGTCTTTTCTGGTAAATACCCAGGATAACATCAGAAAAATACCCGGATTGATGCAAGTGACTTACAACCCTCCTCTCGAAACCCTCAGCGGTATTAACCTCAGATTTTTCCGCCCTAACATTAATGCCGGAAACATAAGCTGCTAGATTACTACTCTTACTAACAACAATCTTTTCTGATTCTGACGGTACTTTTCCTATACTTGAAAAAGAATAGCATCCACATAACGTCGTGATAGCACACAACAACACCAATCTAGTTATTTTAGAATACATTGGGTATGCCTCCAATAATGAAATTTCGTAACTACTCAGGTGGCCATCACCATGATGCCACCAACAGGGCGCTACTCTACTCTCGGTAAGTCGTAATCCAGGTGTCCGTTTTTCGGGGAAGTTGTCAAGATGTCCGTTGAAATTTTCTGAGTGGCTTCCATGGTTGTTTCACGCCGCCTTCGTTGTCGGAGTGGACTGCGGCTTCGCCTGCTCAGCCTCGATGGTCGCCAGAACCTGCGCAATCCCTGCAAAGCCTTTCACGCGATTGAACTGCTGCTCGCAGTAGAACAACACCGTCCCCAGCCACCGTTGGAGCATCGCACTTCCTCGTGCGCGTTTGATATTTCGCTCACTGTGCCGAACCAGCGAGAACATGCTCTCGATCGGGTTGGTCGACAGCAGCGTCTTGCGCAGCAAGGCCGGTACCTTCAGCCGATGCACCGTCAATAGCTCTTCGAACGCCTCCAGAAGCGAATCCGCCGCCGACTCGTTCTTGGCCCGCAGCCACGTCTCCAGCTCCAGCAGCATCCGTCTAGCGTCGGCGTAGCTGGCCTGCTCCAACGCGGTCGTGAGCTGGCGATGCGCTTCTGTTCGATACGGCTTCGCCAGATGCCGTTGCACGTTCCGACTCTTGTGGATCGCACAGCGTTGATGCAGCAGCTTCTTGCCAAACCGTTCTCGCAGCGCCTTGCGCAAGCCGCTCCCCCCATCCGTCACAAAGAGGATCCGCCGGGAGAGCGCCAGACCGCGCCGCTCCAGATCCCTGAACAGCGCCTCACAGATTTCGTGATTCTCCGTGGAGCCTTGCCAAAATCCCAGGGCCATCTTCTGGCCACTCATATCCACACCCAGCGCGACGAGAAACGCCTCGCCGCCCCGGTGGATCGTGTCGAGGAACACCGCGAACGGCTCGAAGTCGGCCAGGGATCGTTCTTGGAATGCCTTCAGCTTCGTGGCGGTCAGGTCCACCAGCTTGCGGGAGACGGTCGAGGACGACACCCCCAAGGCCTCGCCCGCCTGGAGGACGGTCTCGGCATACTTCTGGGCCGACACGCCGCGGAGGATCTTCTCCAGCAGTTCCTCGGAGAACGCCCCGGGGGTGCGCAATCGGGCATAGGACTGGAGTGTCACCTCCCCGTGCTCCACGTGCCGCAGCCGAGGGCGTGTCACTTTGACCTTCTGGTCGCCGAGATAGAGGGAGCCCTTCTCATGCGCCCACTTCTTGAACGCCGGGTCGGTGGGATAATAATCCGGCCCCGCGACCTCCTCGCGTTCCATCAGCATCACGCTCTCCGCCACCATGCGCCCCATCTCCAGCATCACCGCGTCGAGGGCCTGCTTGCCCGAGCTGATCACGCGGACCAAGGTGCCCAACATCTCATCCTGGCCCGCGATCGCCCTCAATCCCACGAGGGCTCGCTTGCGTTGTCTCGTGTCTCGTCTCATTGGTGGCTCCCTCCTCTTGTGAACCGTGGAGTATCCCACGGCGGAGCCACTCGTCAAATTTCAACGAACTTCAGTATAACTTCTTTTCGGGGCCACCTCAAACTGACCCCGAAGACGTCATAAGTCTTGATCCATGGCTCGCGCCTCTATGGTCTGTACACCTCTGCGGTATTGAGCACGATGGCGGAGTTGGTGGAGATATTCGCCCCACCGGTCAAGAGAACAGTGCCGTTAGGAAGCAGTGTTGCTTCGTGAAGAACCCGAGGTGATGCCATCGTAGCAGTGGCGGCCGTGAACGTTTGGGCCGTTGGATCGTAGACTTCCACGGTGCTCAACGTGGTTCCTCTCGGTGGGGTAGAGAAATTTAAAAGATTCACCCCGCCGGTCAAGAGAACGAGGCCGTTAGGAAGCAGGGTCGCTCTGTGCCCCAAGCGAACTGACGTCATTGTGGCGGTAATGGCCGCGAAGGTTTGGGTCGTGGGATCGTAAAGTTCCGCCGTGTTCAAAATGTTATTGAAAGTATCTTTTCCACCGGCTATGAGGACCTTGCCATTGGGAAGCAAGGTCGCTGCGGGATGGTCGCTGCGACTGGACGTCATCGTGGCGGCAATGGCGGTGAAGGTCTGTGTTGCCGGATCGTAGAGTTCCGCGGTATTGTGCGCGAAGGGAATGTCCGTAAACCCCATATTAAACCCTCCGGCCAAGAAGACCTTGCCGTTAGGAAGCAAGACCGCCACATGTGCCCCACGAGGTACCGTCATCGTGGCAGCAATGGCCGTGAAGGTCTCGGTTGCGGGATCGTACAACTCCGCGCCGTTGCTCCCATCTCCGTTATTGGTATCGATTTGTCCGCCTGTCAGGAGAACCTGACCGTTGAGCAACAGCGTGGCGGTATGACCCGTGCGCGCTGACCGCATCCTGCCAGCGAGGGCTGTAAAAGTATTAGTCGTGGGGTCGTACCGCTCCGCAGTATCAAGCGGTGGACCTGGGAAGGTTGAGGAGCTGAACCCTCCTGTAATAAGGATCTGGCCATTGGCGAGGCGCGCCGCTGCATGCCCGGCACGGTCGATCGTCATCGGCGGCGGTGGCGCGACAAACGTCGCCGTAATCGTCGTGTTCTGATTGAGCGTGACCGCGCAGGGGCCAGTCCCCGAACAGCCGCCGCCAATCCAGCCGGTGAATCCGGTGCTCGAGGCCGTGAGCGTCACCACGCCTTTGCTAAAGGGCGCTGAACAATTTGTGGTGCAGGTATTGATACCGATCGGATTGGAAGAGACCGATCCGGTTCCAACCACTTGGACCGTGAGCGTCGGCCAATTGAAGTTGGCTGTGACGGTCGTCGCCGACGTCACGGTGAAATCGCAGGTTCCGGTTCCCGAGCAACCGGCTCCACTCCAACCGGTGAAGTTCGAGACACTATTGGGAGTGGCCGTCAACACCATGGCCGTGCCTGGCAGATAGCTTCCGCATGGCCCGGCAGTCCCACCATCGGCGCTGCATGTCACCGTCCCGCCTCCACCATTTCCTGAGGCGACGTTGGCGGTCACAGACACAGGCACCGCATTCAGTGTAAACGTGGCGATCACGGTGGAATCCACGGTCAGGGGTATGTCACACGTAGTGGTTCCCGTACAGTTCGCATTCCCCGTGCCATTGCTCCAGCCCGCGAAGGTCGATCCATTCGCCACATTCGCGGTTAAGATAATCGTCCCTTGAAGGAGCTGCGCCGCGCAGGTTGCTCCACAATTGATCCCTGCGGGACTCGATGTCACTGAACCTGCTCCATTACCAGCCTTGGTCACCGTCAAGTTTGTCATGACGGGCACCGCGCTAAACGTGGCGGTTACTGATGTGTTGGCATTAAGCGTGATCACGCAGGCGCCTGTGCCCGTGCAGCCGCCACTCCAGCCGGTAAATCCGGTCCCGGTCGCAGTCAACGTCACTGACGTGCCGTTGGAAAAATCTGCGGAACAAGTCGCGCCACAGTTCAGCCCTGTCGGATTCGATGTCACACTCCCACTGCCGCTTCCGGCCAGTGTCACCGACAGCGTTGAAAAGTTTGCCTGTAAATGTGTGGTGGCCGTGAGCTCCGAGACCAGCGGCAGCCCAGGGAGAAAAGAGGTGTCGAAGCCGGGAGCGGAGAAATCGAGCGACGCGGGGAAACTCGGCGGCGCATTCGCCGGAAGCACGATGGCATTCCCTGGAGCCGGAGCTCCACCCGCGAGGGTCAACAGTAACTGAGACAAATTCACCACCTTGGGATCGGTGATGCTGATGGCATTGAAAACGGACAGGGCCGTGACCACAGGACCAGCAGTCACGGCGGCTCCAATCGACTGGCCATAGAGATTGAACGTGACGGTGTCGCCGGGAAGATAGTTGTACTGGCCGCTGACGTTCGTGAGGCCGGATAGGCCCGACGGCATGGAATTGTAGCCGAGTCCTTGGACAGGACTATCGATGAAGACGCCCACCGAAGGCGATGCCGCCGGCGTTGTTCCTCCGCCTCCACCGCCATCACCACCCGAACTGCATGCGGCAAGAAGAAACACAAGAGGAAGCGCACACATGAACTGCATCAGCCTGCTACCCGTTCGCGAGAATTTCATGATGATGATTCCTGGATAAATATTGATGAATCCTGTTCGATCTGAGCACCCGCACCTATCGTCTCGTCTGCGTCATGTCATATCCGGCATGAAGACAGACCAAGCCCCGTGCCTGTCAAATCTTTGGCCCGTGCGTGCGTGGTCGCATGACTCCATGCCAGACGGGCAAACGAGTTCTGTTCGATGGAAAAGAGAACCAGAAGAGATGAGGATCGAGAAGCGGAGCGGTACGGGTGTTAGGAGTGAATGCACGTTCGACGCCGGGCTACTGAGAGGGAAATGGGTCACGTGCATGACGGTATTCACACTACCTCACTTACGTTCATCGCTCGAACCCTGGCGGACTCGAACCGCACATCATCGCCACATTGCGACGTGCCACCTTATGCACTTGTTTGGAATCTCCCGTCTACCCAACTTTCGGGGGGGGGGGGGGTCGAGTAGAGGGAATGGGGTCAATGACCCCACACCTCTGACCTAGTTCACGATCAGCGCGACCGATCAGAATTTCCCTTGCCTCTAGCCTGACTTTTTCACCTACCCCCTTACCAGCTTTACCCCTGCCCCATTGTGAATTGACACCCTCGCCCCCTCGTCTCTAGAATGCCGACATGATCAACGAGCGTTTCCTCAAAGCCTGCAGGCGTGAGCCGGTCGATTGTACGCCGGTCTGGTTCATGCGCCAGGCAGGCCGGTACATGGCAGAATATCGCGCCCTCCGCGCAAAACATTCGATCCTTGACCTGTGCAAGACCCCCGAACTGGCGGCGCAGGTTACCCTCCAACCGATCGATCGCTTTCCACTCGATGCCGCTATTATCTTTGCCGACATTTTATTACCGCTTGAACCGATGGGGCTCAGCCTGGAATTCGCTGCAGGCGAAGGACCGGTCATCCACAACCCAGTGCGGAACCAGGCGGACATCGAACGGCTGAACGTCGTGGACGGAGGTGAACTCGACTATGTGGCCGAAGCCATTCGCCAGACTCGGCACGCCCTGAATGGGAGGGTGCCGCTGATTGGATTTGCCGGGGCGCCCTTCACATTGGCCAGTTATGCGATCGAAGGCGGAAGCTCGCGGAACTATCTCCTAACCAAACAGTTGATGTATAGCGAGCCGAAAGCCTGGCACCAACTCATGGACAAGTTCGCGCGGGTCATCACTGGCTACTTGCGGCGGCAGATCAAAGCCGGCGCGCAAGCGATTCAATTGTTCGACAGTTGGGTGGGTTGCCTCTCAGTCGGCGACTATGTCGAATATGTGATGCCGCATGTCCAGTTGATTTTTGAGGGATTGAAGCGAGAAGGCGTGCCGATGATTCATTTCGGCACCGGCACTTCGGCCATGCTGCCTCAGATGCGCGAAGCCGGCGGCGATGTCATCGGGATCGACTGGCGCATCAATCTGGACGAGGCTTGGGCGACGGTGGGACATGACGTGGCGGTACAGGGCAATCTCGACCCCCTCACGTTGTTTGCCCCCTTGCATGAAATCGAACGGCGTGTGGAAGATATTCTCCGTAGAGCCGGTGGGCGTCCAGGGCATATCTTCAATTTGGGTCATGGAATCTTGCCGACGACTCCCATAGAACATGTGGCTGCAACCATCGACATGGTGCATAAGCTCAGCCGGCGCTAGCGCGCGTCAATGGTCAAGCGTCATACGTCAAACGTGAGAGGATAGCGCCGCTATCGTTCGATTGACCGTTGACGATTGACCAATGACGAGGTTTTGAAGATGCCGGAATCGCAACGTCCCACTGCCGTGCTTCTGATGGCCATGGGTGGGCCGGACAGCCTGGAGAATGTGGAGCCGTTTCTCCTGGATGTGCGGGGTGGCCGTCCCACACCACCTGAACTTGTGGAAGAGATTCGGGAACGATATCGGGCAACGGGCGGGAAGTCCCCGGCGGTCGGAATCAGCAAGGATGTGGCAAAGAAGCTTGAACACCGATTGAATGAGTCCGGTGACGGACAATACCGGGTCTATGTCGGGTTACGGCATTGGCATCCCTTTATCAAGGAGACCTATGCCGAACTGCTCGGCGACAGTCCCAAACAAATCATCGGTCTCTGTCTGGCCCCCCAACAGTCCTCATTGAGCACCGGCGCTTACCGAAAGAAAGTCGAAGAGGCGAAATCTGCCCTACAGAGTACCTGCCCGGTGAGTTACGTCGGCAGTTGGCATCGGCATCCAGGACTGATTGCGGCCATCGCCGAAAACATCCACCAAGCGTTACTGAAATTCCCGGCAGACGTGCGGGCGACCGTGCCGGTACTCTTTACTGCCCACAGCCTTCCAGAGCGTATTGTGGCGATGAAAGATCCTTACCCCAATGAAGTGAACGGCACGGTTGAGGCCGTGACGGCGCTGCTGGGAGACAGGACGACGCGCTTTGCCTACCAAAGCCAGGGACGATCGGGAGAATCATGGCTGGGACCGACCGTGGAGTCGGTTGTGGATGAGCTGGCGTGCAAGGGACACCGACAGGTCTTGGTCTCGCCGATCGGCTTTCTCTGCGACCATGTGGAAACGCTCTACGATATCGACATCGAGTTGAAACAGTTTGCAGCAGGGCTAGGCCTCCAACTTGAACGGGTCGCGATGCTGAACGATTCGGATGCGCTCATCGATACATTGGCCTCTGTGCTCGCTTCACACGAATCCTCCCTCTGTCTTAGCCCGCATTATTCATGAACACTTCTGCTGCAATCGCCAATGTTTGGGCGAGAGGCACGGGGCCAGAGGCTAGGGGAGAAGACTTCTCGTCGAAAGCCCGGCTCTTCCCTCTAGCCACTAGCCTCGCGCCCCTGGCCTGGCCCGTTGGCGCGATTTCGCCACGAACCGTCATGAATAATGCGGGCTAGATCGTGAGCAACGTCCGCACTGTCGCCGTCATCGGTGGAGGGATCTCAGGTCTCTCGACTGCGTTTGCCCTTCACGAACAGGCGGCAGCGGCCGGTATCCCAATCCGCTGTACCGTAGTCGATAGCGCTCCTGTCTGGGGTGGCAAGATCGTTACCCATCGGGTCGGCAATCTTGTCACAGAGGCGGGACCGGACTCTTTTCTATCCCAGAAGCCGGCAGCCCTCGATCTCTGCAAGAAACTGGGGCTGACCGATGAGCTGATCAATACGAACGAAACCGGCAAGAGAGCCTCCGTGTACTCGCATGGCCGTCTACATGAACTTCCGGAGGGATTAGTCGTCATCGCTCCTAATCAGTTGGGGCCCTTTCTGCGAAGCGGGCTCTTGAGTTGGACAGGGCTCGCGCGAATGGGGTTGGATTTGGCCCTGCCGGTGAAGCGGTCAACGGAAGATGAATCGCTGGCAGCGTTCTTCCGGCGGCGCCTCGGCCGGCAAGCGTTCGAACGGATGCTGGAACCCTTGATGGCCGGCATCTATGCGGGAGACGCGGAGCAGATGAGCCTGCAGGCCACATTCCCCCGTTTCGTCGAATTGGAACAACAATATGGCAGTATCATTCGCGGGATGATGGCGTCCAAGAAGGACGGCCCACCCGCCACGCGTTCCAGCCCGAAACGCACGATGTTCATCAGCCTGAAAAACGGGTTGTCGGATTTGGTCGCATCCCTTGTCCGCCGACTGACAGACCAAGGAGTCACACTCAAGGAAAACTGCACTGTCGATGCGTTACGAGTTCGATCCCATCAGCCAGGCCGTTGGATGTACGATGTCATTCTCAGTGGTGGCACAGCCTTGTCCGTGGACAGTCTTGTGCTGGCAACCCCCGCCTATGTGTCGGCAGAATTGGTTCGTCCTCTCACACCGATTGCCGGTGGGTTGCTTGAATTAATTCCCTACGCCTCGACTGCCACGATAGCGATGGCCTATCCGCGCGCATCGGTATCGAATGCAGCAGAGGGCTTCGGCTTTGTCGTCCCGCGGATAGAAGGACGCGACCTCATTGCGGCAACCTGGACATCGCTCAAGTGGCCGCACCGCGCTCCACCGGATCAACTGCTGGCGCGATGTTACGTCGGAGGAGTCGGGCGAGAGACGATTCTCCAATTAGATGACCAGGCCCTGGTGGCGCGAGTTAGGGAAGAAATGGCCGATATCTGCGGCGTGACTGCCGAACCGGTTTACGTGGAAGTCAATCGCTGGATGAAGGCCATGCCACAGTATACGCTGGGACATCTCGAACGGCTGAACCAGCTTGAGGCAGCGCTCAGTCGCTATGGGGGGCTGATCCTCACCGGCGCCGGATATCGCGGCGTCGGCATTCCTGACTGTATCCGTGACGGAGCCATTGCAGCCGAACGGGTTGTGCGGTACTTGTCCGGAGAACGATCGTAATTCGAAACGGAATGACGCAGGTCGATAGGCTGAAGGGGTTCAGGCTGAAGGCTTTTAGGCCGAAGTCTGAAGGCCGGACTTCCGAGCACTTCAGCCTGAACCCCTTCGGCCTGTGCCCCTAGCCTTCAGCCTAAACACCTGAGTCGCTACCTCGAAACAAGGAATTGCCATGGATGCTCGGATGAAGATTACGGATGTGACTGGCCCCTTTCGCGAACCTCGCGAGCAAGTGTTTTCTTATGACTATTCGATCCAACGAGCCACCTGGCCGACTCCCCAGGCTGTGCGAGTGAAGGTCGCGATCCCGGAGGAATTGGATGTGCTTCGCGGCAAGATTTTTGGCGCCATCGCAGGAACACCGGGACAGCAACTCATAATTTCGAAATACTTGTCGCGGCATATTGCCGACGAAAAAATCCGAATCGCCGAGTCTGACGGCATGTTGTCAGAACGCCGCGACACCCTTGTGGCTCCCTTCACCGGGCCGCTGTTTCATCTGTTCGCACGACTCGACGCCTGGGCGGACGAAAAGCGGGAGTCGTTACGGGAAGAAATTAGAACCTTGGTGGGCCTGTAGCTGAGCAACCACTTAGATTGCCAATTCTTTTTTCAGTTTCCACATATCGATTAGCTCGAAGAGCCTGCTGCGCCGGGAAATGATTGCATCTTAAGTATGCGGAACTCCGGACTTTGACCGGGACGCGGAATGAACGCCAACTCAGCGACAGCCATTTCACCACTCTCACTGACCGCCATGATTTTCGCCTCATATTTGTCCACTGGCATAGAGTGATTCACGTCTTCCGGCAACGACATGACGCGAAGGGATGAAGAACCCTCAGTCCCTACAAAGTAACTGAAGACATCGACGAACGTGGCATCCAGACATTGCGGATCTTTCGTGGGATACACATTACAGTTCGTTGCTCCAGCCTGGTCATGTCTCAGTTTCAGGTGACTGCCGGTGGCGGGAAAGTTCTTCGGCCGCTTCTCCAACGACGTCAGTTTCACCTCGACATTCCTGAGTGTCGCATCATCGCGGTTGACCAAGGCAATACGATAGGTGTATTGCCTTCCGCTGATGGGCGTGGCCTGCGATCGATCTATGACTTGCTCCGCCTGCACCCAGGGCTCTCCTTCACCGACCATCATGGACATTTTGCCATGCCGTAAGTTTGGCCTCAGATACAAGTGAATCGCCCAGGCGCAGAACCCCGCAAACCCAATCCAAAATACCCAGGTATCTGTATATTTGCTGGCGAGCCACGGGGGGACATTCTCAATGCCGAAATAGAGGAACCAGGCTTCCACGTTGGAGTTGGCTTGCCGAGGGGTGACTGTTGAAAGCAGCATGAGTAACCCAAGCACCAAACTTGGGATAGATTGCAGCACCCATTTCCAGTACACGCTCATTCCGCACTCCCTTAGCTGATTTCAAGAGTAGGCGGTTTCTCTTGGGGTGGCAAGTCAGACTCATCACCCTTCCACATACTCACATCCACAAGGGCCCAAAATTTACTGGGTACGCGTGCGGCAGCGCATTCAGTCTGTAGGAGTTCTGGCGATACCCTTGGAGACGACTGCCTGTTGGAGAAGGCCAAGTGGAGAGTTTAGGAAAAAATCACGCGGTGAGATAAACGGTTGAAGCAGGAACTGGTTGTTATCGGTGGACCTGCATACACCCCACGATCTGCAGCCGATCGTGGGGAATGAGCGCTTGGATACTCACCTTACCCATCCTGCCGTGAGCACAGAACTAGGCTTGAGTTAGTAAAACGCCTGTGTGAGCGTCACCTGCCCCACATGGCGATCGAACGCCACCGAGTTGCCGCCGAAGTTGTTCTCCACATTCGTATAGGTGTAATTCACACCCAGAAACGTTTGCGGCGTGAACTTGTACACAACTCCGCCGCTCCCCATCACCGACACATAGGAGACGTCCGCGCCGGACGAGGCCCCGTACTGATCCCCGCGGCCATAATTGGCCGTGGCCACGGCAAGCAGGTTCGGCAAGGCCATCTCTTGCGTCAGCGTGACCGAGACCACATGCGTCCGGAGCGCTTGCGCCTGAAATTGCAACGATGGGGCGACCCCGAGACTGTAGAGTAGTGTCAGAGCCGTCGTCCGATCTTTCCAGAACAGAGCCACATCCCCGATAGGCGCCACGGTCGAGGTCGAGGGGGTGCCCCCCAATTCCCGCTGCAACAGGGTCGCCCCCGCATGTGCGCGCAGACTCACCATGGGCGTGAACAGGTGTTCCCACCCCATCGTCGCCCCCCGTGTGGTAAAGGACCCGCCCGCCTGCGAGGTAAACTCAATTTCATTGTTGACCGCGTTGACACTGAGAATGTCCTGTGGCGACGCCTTCAGGGCAAGCCCTGCTGTATAGGTTTGGAATTGGTTATTCAGCAGCGCCCCGGCTTGCTGTACGTCGGAGCTCCCATAGCGTAAGAACCCATTCGCATAGCTTCCCGTTAGGTTGAGCATCTGGTTGAGGGGTAGAGCGAGATCGGTCCGGACCACATTCCGGCTCACCGTCGCTCGCCCGACTTGAAAGCCTGTCACATGGGGAGTGGCCGGATCACCGGCTAGGTTGCCGGCGGCAAACATCGGGGCTTGTGGCGAATAGATATAGGTATCCGCTGCCGTCAACGTCGCTCCCTGCCACCAGCGATCCAGCAGTTTGCTCAGATTCAGCGCGAGCCCGGCATTGGCCCCCACGTAATTGAGGTCCGTATTCTTGGCGTAGTACTCGCCCGTTGCGCCAGCCACCGCGTTCACCGCGATTGAGTCGCCCACGTAGGCCCCTCTGAGTTGCGGCACGGCTGTGGTCACAAAATCCTCTCGCTGCAGTCCCGGTCTCTTGCCCACAAAGAATACGTTACTGTCATACCGCTGTCCGACCGACAAGGAGGGAATCACCTGGAAGCCATCGCGGAGTGGCACCATACTGGGATCAGCAGCGCCACCGAAGGGGATCCCCGGGATCGCCCCAGCACCGCCCGCTCCCATCTGTTGCGCCTGAACCCCGGAACTGAGCCCGACGAGTGCAGTAACTAGCCCGCCCACGGCCCACGCAGCCCCCCACCCCAGCCGCCGCACCTACGACACCACAATAACGTCCCCGATCCGGAGGAAGAAATTTCCCGGATCAGCGTTATCCTTCAAAATATCGTCACATGTACATGTGGAATCAAGATTTGCCATCGCACGTATCTCCTTAGCGTTAACACTCTCGACTGTCTGATTGTAGATTCTACCGGTTCCCTCACCGGAGGCAACGAAAATGCCGTTTCAACCATTCAAAGCATTGAGAGAATAGACATGTCTTGCAGCTTTATTTCACGCCCTTCACCCGAAACGGCCACAGGCGTAAATGAACGGCCTACACTCATATTTGCGGCTCGACGTTCGGACAGGCGAACAGATGAAATCATTCCGGGCAGAAATCAAAAAGCTGGCGGGACTGTAGTCGGACCGTGCCATCCGGGAAGGTTGAGGCAAAGATTGAGCGTGAAAATGGTGGCGAGTCGAACTGCCCCCTATTGGACAGGCGGACGGGACAATGGAGCAGTCGTCTGGCTTGACGACTTTGAAAACGGCTGGTACTGTGATCACAGTTGACGAATAGAATGGATTGGCATATGGCCCACGCAGTCAAGACGGAACATTGTTATGTCCACAAAGATCTCGCGATCTGCGGAGGTGCCCCCGTCATTGTAGGGACCCGCATCCCAGTGCGTCTCGTCTACCAACGCACCCAAGCCGGTGATACGGTGGAGATGATCCTGCAGGCCTATCCTCATCTGACCCCTGCCCAGATCCACGATGCCCTCAGCTATGCCTATGATCATCTCGCAGAGATCGAGCAGGAAATCCGACGGGAAGACCGCGCCTACGAACAGGGAAAGACTCAGCCATCCCACTAACCTTCTTCCTTGATGAAAACATCGATGCCGCCCTGGTACCGCAGTTGCGGGCACGGGGCATTGATGCCCACAACGTCTACGACCTCCGGCAACAAGGTTGGTCTGATGCCGCGCTGCTCCAGTCCAGTGCAGCCAATGGACGCGTCTTCGTCACGCACAACATTCGCGACTTCATGGCGCTGCATCACACCTACCTGGCCCAAGGGCGCTTCCATGCAGGAATTGTGGTGACGCCGATGCGCCCCATCGGCACGCTGCTCACTCGCCTGATGACGCTCCACGAGACCACCACTGTTGAGGAGATGAGCAACACACTACGGTTTCTCTAAGCTCCTTACCCTCCTTCCCTTGGCTGCCCTCACACCACTTTCCCAACGTGTCGCCAGAGCTGACGGCATGTTGTCCGAACGCCGCGACACCATCATAGATCACTTCACCGGTCCCCTGGTTCACATGTTCACACGCCTCGACACCTGGGTGGTTGAACAGCGAGACACGTTGCGGGCAGAAATCAAAACGCTAGTTGGACTGTAGTCTCCAGCGCGCTCGGGAAAGGTTGCGGCTGAGATCAAGGTCGAGTATCAAAGTAACCTGCGAGTCGAACCGGAGTTCCCTGCCGGAAAGACGGAATGGACACCTAATCATAGGTAATTGCGGAGAAGCAATTGATCTTTAGCGCAGACGCGTGTAGGCTTGAACCATCTCAAAGTTGAGAGACTGCAATGACCAAAGTCCATGAACAGACACTGTTAGAGAAGCTCCGGGGCCTCCCTCCGGAACGGCTGGCTGAGGTCGAAGATTTCGTCGACTTTCTGGCACACCGGCAGGCTGGCGAGCGCGATCTGACCCAGGCCGCTAGCCAACTCGCCACCGCCGCCTTCACACGTGTCTGGGACAACCCTGCCGACGCCGACTATGACCGGCTATGAGTTCGGGGATCTTGTCCTTGTCCCCTTCCCCTTCACAGATCAGTCCACCGTCAAACGCCGCCCCGCCGTGGTAATCAGCAGCGCCACCTACCATCGAACGCGGCCCGACCTACTGATCATGGCCATCACAAGTCAACAACCCTCCATAAACCGATCCTCACCACCATCGACCCCGCCCTCGTGCTCAAGAAGCTAGGACAACTAGCCCCGACCGATCAAGCCGCTCTTCGGCAGGCGCTCAGCATCATTCTCGGGTAGGCCCACCGCACCCTGCTTCCTTTCTTGCGCGCTTGCTTTGAGTATCGCATGCCTATCAGCCCCATGCGCCATCAGTTATTCTGCCTGTACCATTTTTCTCACGGACGAAAATCCGCATCACCGAAGCCGACGGCATGTTGACAGAGCGCCGCGACACCGTCGTGCATCCCTTCACAGGGCCACTGGTTCATCTGTTCTCAAGGCTGGAACTTGGGCGGCTGAACAGCGAGATTCGTTGCGGGCGGAAATCAAAACGTTGGTCGAATTGTAGGCAGGCAGCGCCTCAGGGAAGGTTGAGGTCAAGGTTGACTGCGAACACAGGCGACGAGTCGAACAAAATTTTTCTTCCAGACAGTCGGATGGGACAGTGTCTACGAAACCCGGTGCAGCTCATCTCGACCCCTTTTCCTTTCCTGAACGAGAAAAGGGAACAGGCTGAGCTACCCCCCTCACGGTTTCTTCAGTTGCTCGATTGCCTCTTCCATTTTCTCCCGAACACCTCCACTACCCCGAACATCTCCACTACTGTCCGACAAAAAGTACCGAATCGAAAGGCCAGGCATTTGTTTCTTGAGATCTTCGATAAGGGTGATTTCTGTACTCGTCACAATCCCCACGCTCCAGCGTTCTTCTTTGTATGGAAGTGGAATCAGGCCGTGAAACTCTCGTGCCCATTCCCATAAACGATCCGTGCGAGTCACTTGCAAGATCGTGACCGGTTGGTCAAACAGTGTGGCCCCGTCGCTCACGCGAATGACCACCTGCGAAAAGCCCCTCAAGGATTCAATCTTGTTATAGGGCTGACTCGTCAGCTGATACTCCCGTGCCGTCTTCATGGAAGCCTGATCTGAGAGACGCACAAGCCCCTCGCCAAGAATGGGCCAGTGCAGAGCCTCGTGGATGATCTCGGCCGTCGCCGGCTTCATTTTAATAGGTCTTGTTATATTCTCTTGTTCATCGAGGATTCCCCACCGTGCCTCCACTAAGCCCCGCACCGCGTTTCGAACCCAGTCATATTCTGCATCGATAAGCACGATCACGGCGTTGATTCCATAGGGGTCAGGCTCGACCTCGTTCAGTAATAGTTTTTCTCCCTGTTCACGCAGAATAGAACTGCCTCCCCTTAAGGCATAGGAATAGGAGGGCCACCAGGGCGATGGAGGGTCAAGGTACGGCAGTGCGTCAACCTCGACATTCATCACGGCCGTGGACAACACTATTACTGAAAGCAATGACAGGCTCATTGGCAGGAATCGTCCTTTCTTTTTTCCGCATCAACTCCTTCCACTGCCGGATCAACTCGATATCCGCCTCGACCGCGCCATTGATTGCCTCGTAGATCGTGAAAATCACCAATCGCGAATATAAAAAGTGGAGTTCGGTCTAAAATATGGTGTCAAGTCTTGCACTCGAACATGTACCCCAAGCCTTGATGCTGCAGCTCGGCCTAATGATCGATTCTACAGGTTTCCGCACCGGAGGCAACGAGAATGCCGCATCGATACTGGACTGTTGCAGGCTGCTCAAAAAGGCTGTCAGCAAGGCCGCAGCCGATGAAAGCACCGGAGGCGTAGCCTCTGGGCTACGTTGAGGATGCTTTCGAGGTGAGAACGCCGCTGGCGGTCTTTTTCAGCAGCCTTTCTAGAAGATTTTTCGATACTGACGCGAATGCACCCCCGACTCGTCGGCAAAGCCGAGGGACGCGCTGTCGGGATTGCCGGTGTCGTTGAGATCGATGCGATAGTGGCCGCGGATGGCCTCCATTGCCGTTTCAAAAGGCACGGCCTGGGGATACAGATTGCCCGGCGCATGGGCGCCGCGGGTCAGGGTGCGGATTACGTCAGCTTGCGCATATTGGGCATCGGAGACAATGTAGATGTCGGCAACAGCATGGTCCCCTAGTTTGTGGCCTGGCGTTGTGGGCGGCAGTAGGTCGATCAGGGTACCGGCAAGCCGGTCGCTTTTAAACCGCTTCAAGAGCCCGGCAACTTGGCTGTCGGTGGCTTCCGGTGGAACCGAGAGACTGATGGCATTCATATCCGACACGACTGCCTGGACTTTGAAAAGTACTGGCGCCGCTTCGGGATCTTCGATAGCCGGTCCGGTCGGCCCTTCCGTTCCAGCTGCTTGTTTGTTCTTCGAACTGGGCACGATCAGAAACACAAACAGCCAGAGCCCGATCAGCACAGCGAAGATGACGATCAGCGGGTGAATGCCGGCGCGCTTGCCTTCTTGGTAGGGATTCTTGGATTCATCACTCATGGCGTGGCTCTTCGGTGACGGTTGCAGGATTCTGCTTCTTGGCTTCCTCCCACAACCGATCCATTTCTGCAAACGAGAGATCTGCAACCGTGCGGCCCGACGCGGTCGCTCGGGACTCGATGAATTGAAACCGCTCGACAAATCGGTTGGCTGCCTGGCGCAGAGCATCCTCCGGATTCACTTTGATGAAGCGGGCGAGGTTCACGAGTGAAAACAATACGTCGCCGAACTCTGCGACGATCTGCGTTTGTCGCGCTGTTGTCCCACCGACGTCAGATGCAGTCTGGTTCGACATGGGAGCCCGAATCGCCGACCGGAGTTCCTGGATTTCTTCCTCGATCTTGCCGAGGACTTGATCGAATCCTTTGACATCGTGCGTCCAATCGAAGCCCACACGTGAGGCGCGGGCTTGGAGTTGATAGGCTCTCAAGAGGGCCGGCAAGGTTGGCGGCACGCCATCGAGGACCGAGTCCGGTCCACCGGAAGCCTGGCGTTCCGTCCGTTTGATATCTTCCCATCGCGCAACCACTTGGTCGGCATTGGTTGGGGTCATGTCACCTGCCCCGTTGCCAAATACGTGGGGGTGCCGTCGAATCAATTTGTCGGCCAGCTGCTCAAGAACGTCCTCGATGGTAAAGCTGCCCGCCTCTGACGCGATTTGACTATGAAAGAGCACTTGCAACAGCACATCGCCCAGCTCCTCCGGTAGTTTCGTCCGATCCTGCCGGTCGAGAATCTCTAACACTTCGTATGTTTCTTCGAGCAGATAGGGTTTGAGAGATTCATGCGTTTGCTTGCGGTCCCAGGGACATCCGTCGGGCGCGCGCAATGCCGCCATCAAATTGACAAGAGTATGAAATCGTTCCGACATGGTTGCCCCCATCGTTGCCCAGAGTTGGGCGCTCATTATACCCGGTTCTCGACAGGCTTCGTAACTACTGTCAGGTGTTCAGGCTGAATGTTAGGGGCACAGGCCGAAGGGGTTCAGGCTGAAGTGCTCGGAAATCCGACCTTCAGTCTTCGGCCTAACAGCCTTCAGCCTATCTACCTGAATTGTTACCAGGCTTCAACCAGCTACGTGGCTTGCGCCACTCTAGGGCCTATGGTAGGGTACGGTCGCTGCATCTAGAGCGGGGGGAAAGCTTGTGGCCGCAGAACAAGAAGAAGGGTTTGTCGTAAGGGATCGGCGGGGCGGGAGCGGGTCCGACCGTCCATCCACCACTCCGCCTGCCGCATCGGAGGTACAGCCCCATCAGGATGAGGCGCCCACCGATTCGCACCAGGGATCGGGAATTCCAGTCACATTTTCCTCCTTTGTCATTTCACTCGGCAGCTCTTCCATGATGCTGATGGGGGAACAACTGGATCCCCAGCAGCCTCCGATGCCGCTGAATCTACCGCAAGCGAAAGACATTATCGACTTGCTCTCGGTCCTGGAAGAGAAGACCAAAGGCAATCTCACGACGGAAGAACAAGCGGTGCTGCGGGATATGCTTTACGCCCTTCGGATGAAGTACGTGAGTTTGGCTGCCAAATAATCAGACCCCTGCCGCCTGGCGACCCCTGACCTGTCTGTCGGCCACCATGGTTGATGCGACATGGAGCGACGCTCCCCTGATTCTGTAAACATGAGCATGCTTTCTTCCATACGTCGTGGCGCCGACTTTCGGGGATTCCGAATGTGATCGAGAACAAGAAGGACACAGACTCTCTTCCTGGGACACAGATGAAGCGAGGGTTCGCGACCAGGGTCGCACCATCGCTTACTGGAACCGGTCGGCCTTCACGGCAGTCCGTACTTGCTCCGGAACCGGAACGCGGCAAGATGCATTTGCGGCCGGTCTGGATCGTCCTCATTCTGCTGCTCCCCTGTCTGGCGTTGACCTTTTACTATTCCCAAATCGTCGCTCCCGTCGGCGAGGAAACAGATTCATTTTTACCGACAACTAGTTACGCGTTTGTGCTCCTTCTACTCAACCTCGACCTGATCGGTTTTGTCGTCCTGCTGCTGTTGCTTTCCCGCAACCTGATCAAGGCCTATTTCGAGCGGCGGCACCGATTATTCGGGTCGGGATTCCGCACGAAGTTGGTGGCAGCCTTCATCGGATTTTCGCTCATTCCGACAGTACTCCTTGCGCTGGTTGCGAGCGGCCTGGTGAACAAGGCGGTGGATGTGTGGTTCAGCGATGAGATTGAGCAGGTCATGCGGGATTCGTATGACGTGGCGAGAATGCAGCATGCCGGCCACATCACCCTGGCCGTGAACAGCGCTCGGGCCATCAGCCATGAAATCTACCGGGAGGACATGCTGCTGCCGGAGCAGCGCGATCTGTTGGTGGCTGCCATGGCGCGCAAACGGGCTGAATTCGGCGTAGCGGGCATCGAAGTCTTTTCGGCCAAAATGGAAACCCTCACCAAAGCGTTGGATCCAGATGTGCCCTCATCGGCTCTCGATCTACCGATCGGCCAGCTAGTGCTCCAAGTCATCAATGGAAAGCAGGAAATTAATGCGGTGCAGGAGGCTCAATCCGGGCGTCTAGTCCGGGCTGCCGCCCCCATCGCAGCCGGCGGACGGGCCGGCGAGATTGGTGGCGTCGTGGTGGTCGAGGCTTATGTGCCTGAATCGCTGCTGGCAAAAATGGAAGGGATCGGCCGTCAGTACGATGAGTATAAACAGACCAAGGCGATGAAAAATCCCATCAAGGCCGGGGCCTATCTGTTCGTCGCCGTCATCACGGTGCTCATTTTATTCGGAGCGACGTGGTTCGGGTTTTATGTCGCGCGCGGCATCACCGTGCCCATTCAGCGGTTGGCTGAAGCGACGGAGGCTATTGCCCAAGGGGATCTCTCAGTCCGGATCGAGGCCAAGGCGACCGACGAAATCGGCACATTGATCGACTCGTTCAACCGTATGACATCGGATCTGCAAGGGAGCAAATCGGAGATCGAAGCGGCAAATATCTCATTACGCCATAGCAATCTTGAACTCGACCGCCGCCGTGCCTATATCGAGACAGTGGTCGAGACGATCGCCGCGGGCTTGCTCTCCATCGACAAAAACGGGTTGATCACGAATTTCAATCCGTCCGGCGAGCGGATTCTTGGGCTGGAGGCTGGTCGGTTTCATGGCAGACCGGCCAATGAGGTATTCAAAGAGTTTCGGCTCGATCTGTTCCAGACAGTCTACGATCGAATGCTGACCGATCAGCGAGATACGCTGGCCCTCGAAGGACAGATGGAAATCGACGGAAGATTTTTGACCATCGGACTTCATGGATCGCGAATGAAGGACGAAGCCAATTTGGACCTCGGCATCGTGCTGGTGTTCGAAGATCTCACGGAATTGATCAAGGCGCAAAAAGTTGCAGCCTGGCAAGAGGTCGCGCGGCGGGTGGCTCACGAAATCAAGAACCCGTTGACACCCATCCAACTGTCTGCGCAACGGTTGCGGAAGAAGTTTTTCGAGAAGTCGCCGGATTTCGAGACGATTTTTGACGAAGCCACCAACGTGATTATCAACGAAGTGGCCAGTCTCAAACATATGGTCGACGAATTTTCGAAGTTCGCCAGGCTGCCGACTCCACAGATGGCGCATCAGCAACTCCACGATGTGATCAACGAGGTCACCGCGCTCTATCGGGGGGCCCACAAGGAAGTGGAACTGATCGTGGAGCTCGACGAAGACCTCCCCTCGCTCAATTTCGACCGGGAGCAGCTCAAGCGCGTGATGGTCAATCTGTTGGACAATGCGATTCAGGCGATGCACCAAAAGGGGCGGGTGTGGCTCTCGACGAAATACGATACCAAACGCAAGCTGGCCGTCGTGAGTGTGGCCGATGAGGGCTCGGGCATTGCGCCGGAAGACCAGGAGAAACTGTTTGTGCCATACTTCACTCGGAAAAAGACGGGTACGGGGCTGGGCCTGGCGATCGTGCGGCGCATCATTACCGATCACGAAGGACAGATTCATGCGAGCCAAAACCAGCCGAAAGGGGCCGTGTTCACGTTTGAATTACCGGTCTAAACACGTAAGGGGTTAGGGGTAAGGCGGCGCACGCCGTGATGCTCCGGAACACCTTACGCCTTACGTTTAACGCCTAACGGAGTGCTATGTCTGCATCGATCTTAGTGGTAGACGACGAAGAATCCATTCTCACGTCCTTGCGCAGCATTTTGCAGGATGAAGGTCATGAGGTGGCGGTGGCCAAGAACGGTGTGGAGGCGTTGCGCGCCTACACCATGGATCCGCCCGATCTCATGCTCCTCGACATCTGGATGCCGGAAATGGACGGCATGGAAACCCTGCGCCGAGTCCGTGAGCTGGCGCCGACAGCCCAAATCATGATGATGTCGGGGCACGGCTCGATCGAAACGGCGGTTAAGGCAATTAAGCTGGGAGCCTATGACTACATTGAAAAACCCCTGTCGCTTGAGAATGTCACGCTGCGGGTCAAACATGCGTTGGAGCAACACCGTTTGGAGCAGGAGAATCGAACGCTCAGGACAACGGTCCATCGAAAGTTCGAATTGGTGGGACAATCGCCTGTGATGCAGCAATTGAGGCAGCTAATCGAGACGGCCGGACCGACCAATAGCCGCGTGTTGATCGGGGGGGAAAACGGGACGGGCAAAGAACTGGTTGCGCGAGCGATCCATCTGCAAAGCGCCAGGACCAGCGGCCCATTTGTAGCGGTGAACTGTGCCGCGATCCCGGAAACCTTGATCGAGAGCGAGCTGTTCGGACACGAAAAGGGCTCGTTCACCGGCGCCACCTCGATGAAGCGAGGGCAATTTGAACAGGCAGACGGAGGCACCCTCTTTCTGGACGAAATCGCTGATATGAGCTTGAGCACACAAGCCAAGGTATTGCGGGCCTTGCAGGAGCAGCAGTTCACCCGTGTCGGTGGAACCAAGCTACTCAAAGTAGACGTTCGTGTCTTAGCCGCATCCAACAAGGATCTGCTCAAGGAGATCGAGAAAGGCACGTTTCGGGAAGATCTTTTTTACCGGCTCAACGTGGTGCCGATAGTCGTCCCACCGCTCAGGGAGCGCAGGGACGACATCCCGCTCCTCATTCGCCACTTCATGAAAGTCCATGCGGAAGAGCAGGGTTTGCGGATCAAAGAGGTTTCGGCGGAGGCGATGGCGCTCTTTCAGCAATATGACTGGCCGGGAAACATTCGAGAGTTACGAAACTTGATCGAACGATTGATGATTATGGTTCCGGGGTCCGTCATCGAGGCGGCGCAAGCAGGCATCTCAACACAAGCAAAGCCGGTTGGGACGACAACCCAGTCTGCAATCCCCACCCTTAATCCGGTCTTTACCCAATCCTACGACTCGCTCCGGGACGCTCGTAACGCGTTTGAAAAGGATTATATCTCGCGAAAGTTACGTGAGCATCATTGGAACATTTCTCGCACGGCTGAAGAGCTGAAGATCGAACGCAGCCATCTCCATAGGAAGATAAAATTGCTGGATGTGGAGATGCGGCCGGAAGCGTAAGGAAGGAAAGCGACCGCTACTCCTTGGTGATCGAACAGCTGGAACAAACCGTGTAATGGAACTTGGCGTTGGGATGGGCCTGAATATAGGATTCGAGGGCTGCCTGTGAGACCTGGTCTGCCGAGGCTTTCTTGCAAGTGGGACAGACGGGAATAAGCTGTTGCAGTGCGGTCATGTCATGCAAGGCCATATCCAGTTCGCTGATGGTTTTGGTCAGCTCCTGTTCCCAATTCTTCCTCGCGTCTATTTCTTTCTTCAGCTTCAACGCCGCTTTGACCCGCGCAAGCAATTCCACTTCCTCAAACGGCTTTTTGATGTAATCCGTTGCCCCAGCGTCGAAGGCCTCCTGCAAGACCTCCGGTTGGCTCCGTACAGTGATCATGATGATCGGAATATCGCGCAAGGCCTCCACCGCCTTGATACGACGGCAGGCTTCGATTCCATCGGTCTCCGGCATCCTCACATCCATCACGATCAAATCGATCGCTTTCGCCCCAGCCCCGTCGTGCTCCAGATCAAGACATTTGAACGCGTCATGGGCTGAGGAAGCAGAGTGGGTATCGCGATAGCCTGCGCCCCTTAGAATCTTATGGAGAAGCAAACGTGCGTCTGGGGAGTCGTCAACCAGGAGAATGTTCATAGGTTCTCTCTATTAGGGCCTGTCGGTCAACACCTTACGGCTTGCCCGCCAGCGCAGAGAGCCAGGATCGGCTGCTCTCCGTAATAGTCTTCCTGAAGCTCAGGATAAAACCGTGGAATACACCCATGGTACGAGATACGCGGGAGTTTGCAAGGGAAAGCTATTTTTTTCTCTTCGTTGACCGATCTGCCAGCGCTCCGCTAAGATGCGCACCCTATGACCACTTATCGAGATGCCGGAGTCAATATCGACGCGGGCGACGAGTTCGTGGACCGCATTTCACCGTTGGTGCGGTCCACCTTCCGCCCGGAAGTCTTAACGGATCTTGGCGGATTCGGAGGTTTGTTTCGGCTGCAGGCCCATCGCTATGCCGAGCCGGTCCTTGTCTCCGGCACCGACGGAGTCGGAACAAAATTGAAGATCGCCTTTCTCACGGATCGCCACGACACCGTGGGGATCGATCTGGTGGCCATGTGCGTGAACGACATCGTGGTCAGCGGAGCCGAGCCGCTGTTCTTCCTCGATTATTTCGCGACAGGAAAGCTTGCGATCCCCAAAGCTGAATCCGTGCTCAAGGGAATCGCCGAAGGCTGTCGCCAAGCCGGCTGCGCCTTGATCGGCGGGGAAACTGCAGAGATGCCTTCCTTCTATGCAGAGGGCGAATATGACCTAGCAGGGTTTGCCGTTGGGGTGGTGGATCGACCCAAGATCATCGATGGCCGCAGCATCGTGCCTGGCGATGCCCTAATTGGGTTGGCTTCGACTGGTCTTCATAGCAACGGTTATTCACTGGCGCGCCGTGTCTTGTTGGATCAGGCCAAGCTCAGCATGACCAGCCGTCTCCCTGAACTCGATCAGCCTCTTGGGGATGTACTGCTGACGCCGACCAGAATCTACGCCAAACAAATTCTCTCATTGATCCAGAAATATCCCATCAAGGGCATCGCCCATATCACCGGCGGCGGCATCACCGAAAATCTCCCGCGAGTGTTTCCACCCGGTGTACGGGCACAGGTGCAGCGGAGCGCCTGGTCCGTGCCGCCTATATTCCACGCGATCGCCCGGCTCGGACAGGTCGAGCGTGAGGAGATGTACCGCGTGTTCAACATGGGGATTGGGCTGATTCTGGTGGTGCCGGCCTCAGACGCCCAGTCTGTCGTCTCGCAAGCAGCATCGTTGGGCGATCCGGCTTGCCGGATTGGGACCATTGTGGAATCTTCCGGCGAGGGACCGTTGGTGGAGTATGTCGATTAAGCGAACGGATGCGCTGCGAGTGGCCGTCTTGGTGTCCGGCCGCGGGTCGAACCTTCAGGCGATCATCGACGCGATCGAAGCAGGAACCGTTCACGCGAAAATCGTTGCCGTCATCAGCAACAAGAAAGACTCTCCGGCGCTAGAACGAGCCCGCCGACATGGGCTCTCCAGCCTCTTCGTCGATCCCAAGCCCTATGCAGGCAGACCAGACAGTCGTGAAGCGTACGATCGAGAACTCCTCGATGTGCTGCTACAGCATGATGTGGAGCTGGTCTTGCTGGCTGGGTACATGAAGATCGTGACGAAAATCCTGGTGGAAGCCTTTACCAATCGCATGATGAACATTCATCCCTCGCTGTTACCTTCCTTTCCAGGACTGGAGGTACAGAAAAAGGCGATTGAGTGGGGCTGCAAACTTGCCGGCTGTACCGTTCACTTTGTGACTGAGGGTGTTGATGAAGGGCCGATCATTCTTCAAGCGGCCGTTCCGATTCTCGATGACGACAGCCCCGATACCCTGGCTGCTCGGATTCTCGCACAAGAACACAAGATCTACCCGCGAGCGGTCCACCTCTTTGCCGAAGGTCGCCTGCGGGTTGAGGGCCGACGCGTGTTGATCCAGGCCGGGAAACCGGAGGGAGAATCGGTCATCAGTCCATCCTAGTCCTGCGCAACTACACCTTTGCGACGATTGCCATTGACCTCATTCTGATGGCAATCCCGCAGTCATCCAACCCCTGCCTATACGGATACAGGTCGGATCCTCAGCTGATAGGGCAACCTATCGGTTCAGGCAATGAGGAATGGCCACCGTCTCCTTGCCGCCAGAACAGGGTTCAGGGGCATAAGACCCTCCACAGAGTCGTTCCGTATGGATTCATGAGCCAGCCAGACAGGTTGCATCTATTCTTAGAAATGATTGAAAGAAACGTAGGGGATGGTAGAGTAACGTAATTTCAACATATGAGCTTCCGGCAGGGGTGAGCAAACGGGCCGCATGCCTTCAGAAACCCGTCATAGTCGATGCAGTAATCGTGATGGTTCGAGAAGTGACTGGCACGGAAGACGAACAACAGCGAGAGGAACGTCATGGCAGGGTTCGTCATGCGGAAAAATCAGCGGCTCAAGAAATTAGTGCCGGTGCGGTATCTTGGAGGCAGACTTGCCGGTGAAGGAATTATCAGCGATCTTTCGCTGAGCGGAAGCTACGTAATCGGGAACGTACCGGTTCAAGTCGGAATGTACCTCTCACTGCAAATTTTCGTACCGGGAGACCAGGAACCGTTGATGATCGATCGTGCGGTAGTGAAATGGGTCAAGAAAGGTGAGTTCGGAGTAGACTTCGGCACCCCTGATCCGAAGGTGGTAGAACAAATTACAAGAGTTATCTCTGCGCTTGCCAAGCAACAATATGGCTCATCCGGCAATGGATCCGGAAATCCGACAAACGCCTGAAGATAAAATAGATAGGTTCGAGCGCAATAAGAATAATAGCAATCGTACGATAACCGTGGCCCTGACAGCTGAGACAGCTGGAGACCGACAACTTCCCCCTTCTATCCACTCCTTGAGTGCGTCGAACAAACCGCCATACCAATTCTTAGTGTCAGCAAGACCAACATATACGGTCTCAGTAACGGACATGGCGAGAGCTATGTGGCTATTTCGGCGATATGAACGGCGTAGTCGCCCTGGCGGATGTGCGCCGGCAGAAGTTCTTGCGGGGATGTTGGTTGGAAGATGCGGGGGATACCCAGGAATCTCAGCGGACTGATGGTTGAATGACGAGATGGCTTACAGTATAATCCAACGCCCGCAAAAACAAACAACAAGGTTCGTACGGCTTCAGAACATAAGTTATTGAGCGATTTGATATAAAACCACTATCCGTGGGGGGCTAGCTCAGTTGGGAGAGCACTACGTTCGCAACGTAGGGGTCGGGGGTTCAACTCCCCTGCCCTCCACCAGCCTTCGCTAAAGCTTCGGCTGCAAGCCAGCTTATGAAGTCTGTCCCCCGAAGCACCATCGTGCGAAGGGGGACGGCTTCATGAAGTACGTCTATCTCTTCCAAAGTCTCGCTGTTCCAGATCAACGCTACATCGGCATCACCGCCAACCTTGCTGAAAGGCTTCGAACCCATAATGATGGCGGGTCGCCTCATACGTCAAAGTATCGCCCTTGGAAGGTTGTGCTGTATCGCTGCTTTCAAGATGATCAGCGTGTGGTTGAGTTCGAACGATATCTCAAATCCGGATCAGGACACGCCTTTGCGAAAATGCGTTCCTGGTAAGAAGCCCTCATTTCCGGTAACCCCACAAAGTTGAGGCGCTTGAGCGAATCACGCCCCTACAACCAACCAGGGCGAGCATTGAATTGACCAGGTAATCAAATCCTCCCTTTCTAAGTCGAGACTCCTACCTACGAGGTACTCCCTTTGGGTCTATCACCAATCATAGAATCCTTGTATCGTATGTCCCTTAGAGAAAGAGATGCGTGCCAACGCCAATAGGGAGACGATACATGACCAATTCACACGATATGAAGCGACGTAACCGGGACACAGAACACGAAGATCGAGAACATGACCTTCACCGGGGCCGTGGCGATCAACAGGGCTGGCACCGAGATGAACAACACGCTGGTTGGCAACAGCTGGGCGAACCTGCTCACGGGGAGGAGAGGGACGACGAGTGTAAAGACGGGCCCAGATCGAGAGTCCTCATAGGTGGGCCAGGCAACGATACCTATTACGTGCGTGTGGGCGACCGGATAGTGGAACAAGCCAATGCGGGTGTGGACCAGGTGTACAGCCGTATTTCCTGGACCTTGGGGGCCAATCTCGAAAACCTGACCCTCATCGGGCGCAAGGCCATCAACGGAACCGGCAACGAATTGAATAATGTGCTGGTCGGCAACAGAGTGGCGAATGTGTTTACTGGGGGCGCAGGCCACGACACCTATGTGGTAGGCGCTGGCGATACGGTGGTGGAAGCCGCCAATGAGGGCACCGACCTCGTCCTGAGCAATGTCACCTGGACCTTGGGGGCCAATACCGAGAAACTGACCCTCCTCGGGACCGGGGCCATTGACGGGACCGGCAACAGTCTGA
>SWDM01000003.1:121302-175674 GCA_005116835.1 Nitrospira sp.
CGCTGCTCTATGGCGCGACGATCAATCCGTTGGACCTGGTCCTCAGTCAACAGGCCAATAGCCTCCGGATTGCCATCCATGGGTCGACCGACAGAGTCACGATTCAGAATTGGTTCAGTGCGCCGACCACGGCGCAGGTGGAAACGATCCAGGCGGGCAATGGACAAACGTTGCTGAGCACCGAGGTGGATCAACTGATTCAGGCAATGGCGGCCTTTACGAGCAATACTGGTCTGAGCTGGGACGCTGCGAGTGGTGGTGCTGGTACTGCAGGACAGCAGGCAGAATTCCAGGGGATCATCGCTGCGAGTTGGTAATAGGATCAGATTCTGCACGCCGTAAAATGCAAACGGCAAATGAGAAACGGAGGATTGCCTGGGGCAATCCTCCGTTTCCCCTCACCTATCACTCCTGACGAATCGCTGGACAGTTCTCTGAACACCTGCAGGGCCGTTCTCACGATATCAAATGTAAAAAACCATAGTCCACCTCGCTTGAAACGGTTTTCCCGTGGCTGGTTAAAGTCGCTCTAGCGCCTCAATCCGAGCCTCAACTGGCGGATGGGTGGCAAAGAACTTCATGAATCCCGATGAATTACCGGAGATCTTCATCGTCGCGAGAGCATCCTGAGTGGAATACTCGACCTGCGAACGACTGACCCATCGGTCGATCGCACGAAGGGCTGAGATCATCGAGTCCTTGCCATACACCTTGGCGGAAAAGGCATCTGCCCCATATTCACGCTGCCGCGAAAACCAGCAGATCAGGACCGAGGCCATGATACTGACGACAATCTGGATCACGATCGACAACCCAAACCCGAGCATCGCCTGATCGCGCCCTGCAAAGAACCGGCGCACCCACATCGCGATATAGTACACGAAGGTATTCATCAGCCCTGCCAACACGGTCGTTGCGAACATGTCTCCGTTATAGATATGTCCCATTTCGTGAGCGAGGACGGCTCGCACTTCCTGCTCCTGGAGATTGCTTAGTAATCCGGTCGAAACGGCCACCATCGAGTTGTTCTTGCTGGGGCCGGTCGCGAAGGCATTGGGATCGGGAGACTCATAGACCCACACCTCAGGCATCGTAATTTGAAGACGTTGTGCAATCTCCTGAACGGTGCCGTAAATAACCTGTTCGGCATGCGACCGGGGCTGGGTAATCTGGCGGCAATCCAACATGGCCCGAGCCATCTGCTTGGAGAAAGCCAAACTGATAAAGGCACCGCCAAAACCGAAGGCAAGGGCCCAGACTAATGAGCTGAGGTCGACCGATCCTCGCAGATCGACCCCGAACATGGGAAGCACGACATTGATCAGCACCGGCACGGTGAGCGAGAGCGTCACCATGATGAGAACATTGGCGATCAACAGCAGGAACATGCCTTTCATCCACTTCATCGAGATCCTCCTTCACGACTATGTTCTCGCCGTATTATTCAGGCGAGTCACCAGTGAGAGTGATTATACTAACCGATTCAGTGAAATGCATCTCTGTTGAGAGTTTGATGACGATGTGTGTACGAAATAACTCCTTTACGTCCAAGGTCAAGGAGCCAGAAGTGTCTGAAACTTCTGGACAAAGTTGACCCATTACCTACCTTCCTGTTAGAAATGGCTCGTGCCGAAGATGGCAATACGAGCCTTCACATATCGGCAGCGGCCTAGTTGATGATAGACGCGAACACCAGCATAACAACCGCCATAGGTGTGGCTACGAGTATAGAGACATCCAAACAGGAACTGCTCCGAGACCTCCTCAAGCAAGTATCACGTCTCTTCTACACAACCTTGGTCGTGGTTCCTGCAGATGTGCGCGATCAAGTCAGCCTCGCCTACCTCTTTGCCAGAGCAGCGGACACGATAGCGGACACGGAGTTAATCGATCGTCCACGTCGTTTGGATTTGCTTGGCCAACTCAAGGCCCAGTTCGTGAGCGACCAAATTATCTGGCCTCAGGTGAGAGAGATACAGCAAGCGGTGGGACCAATCCAGCAGAATTCTGCCGAGCGAATCCTGCTTGAACGGCTGGAAGATTGCTTCAAGCTCTTCCAGACATTTACTGCAGACGATCGCCGCCGCATCCAACGGCTCATGACCACATTGACGCAAGGCATGGAGATGGACCTCATTGTCTTTTCCGGCACGTCGGCGGAGGACCTTACGGTTTTGAAGACGCTCGAGGATCTAGACCGCTATACCTATTACGTGGCCGGCTGCGTAGGCGAGTTCTGGACGGATTTGATGTGTGCCCATCGGAGAGCCTTAGCCTCTTGGAAGGTGCTGGAGATGTCGGAGGTGGGCGTGAGATTCGGGAAAGGCCTCCAACTCACGAACATTGTAAAAGATATCGCGCACGACCTCCAGAAAGGCCGTTGCTATGTGCCTGCCCCCATGCTGGCCGAAGCTGGACTTACAGGGCGGGACTTACTGGACCAGCGAAACCGTGCGCGCTTTCAACCGGTCCTGAACAAGCTCGTTCGAATGGCGGTGGAGCATCTCGATCAAGGCTGGCTCTACGCCATGTCGATTCCACGATATGAAACCCGGTTACGACTATCCTGCATGTGGCCAATCCTTTCAGCCGGCGAATCGCTGAAGCTCGTCATGAACTCGCCCGATCTCCTGAACCCCGCCATCAAAGTCAAAATCCCCCGCAGCAAGGTCTACCAAATCATGGCCCTCACTACCTCCACCTACGCCTGCGGATATGTCGGAACCGCCTATTGGGGACGACTCAGGAAGCAGATCATATAGCCGTTGGCACGAAGGGACTGTAGGCAGGCTCAAACCAGTTGATCTCAACTTGCCGAACAGATGCGATTCGATCCATCTTGCAAGAAGAGTTTCGAAGCGACTTTGCCGAAGGAGAGAAGAAGCTGAGATGGTGAGGGGAAGAAGGAAAGCGGAAACTGTCCGATTTCTTCTTCTAGGTCTCTCTCGGGGTATGTCAGGCCTGGGCGCTGACTTCCGCCGGAAGAGCGAGATTCGCACGCCTGCTCTGTGGGGAAGGAAAGCTGGAACTGACCGAGTTTTTCACTTCGGCTGTATTAAGGAGTGGGCTGGCTGATCCCCGACTGCGCGCGTCCAACGAGGGCCTTCTGAGGCCGCGCGTTGCGCGAGCAAAGGGGACGGCCAGGCTACCCCGTTTTCTTTTGCGGCTCCAGCAACTTCTCCCCCTTCTTGAACACCCCGTAGATCGCCTGAGAGGGACAGGCGTCCAGGCAAAGACGGCAGCTCTCCAGGCAACGGGACGCATCGAACTTATAGGGAGGAGTCGAGAGCCACGCGCCGGTCGGGCAGATCGGCACACAGATGGCTTGATGGGTGCAGCGGTCTGGGTGGCGGACAAGGTGATCGCGGATGACCATCATAGGTTTGACTCCTTCAAAGAGACCCTGGGAAAAGATGTCGAACATGTTTCTATCGGGGAGGCTGTCACTCACTTCCACTCCTTCACAAGTTCTTTCAATCGATCTTTTAATTCCGGATGCTGTTCCAGATTATTGTGAATCGCTCCAAGAATCTTGTCCACCCTGGCTGACTTGAGGGCATCCTTGTCCTTCTTGACCAATCGATCATACTCCTCATAGGCCGTCTGATGCCTCGGCTCAAGAAACGCGCGTGCCACAGCCAAGGCCTCGCCCAACTCATAGGGCTCCGGCCCCATCGTGGGCGCAATGGTAAAGGTGCCATCGGCGCACACCAGCACAGCGGCTCCCTGCTTCCCCTTAAGCGGGATGACAGCCTGTACGGTTTTACCTGCCAAGCCTTCCCAGTTTCCGAGTAGTCCAGGAAACTGCTTCATGAAGGCCACCTTTTCCAGGTTGGCTTTCCATTTTTCTTCGACTGCCATAAAAATCCTTTTTGAGCGCGCTACGATGTAAGAGGAGGGAGTTTCGTGGGAGCTGGGTGATCGGGCATGATGAGGCGGGTCACAACTTCGCCCTTGATGACGTGGCGCTCCATGATTTCCGTCACGTCGGCTTCGGATTTGACTTGATACCACACGCCTTCCGGATAGATCACCACACTCGGCCCCTCGGCGCAATGATCGAGGCATCCCGCCTTATTGGCACGGACGACGTCTTTCAGATCCAGCCGTTTCGCTTCCTGCTTGAAGCGGGCGTGGAGCGCCTCAGACCCAAGCTTGGAGCAGCTCCCGCGAGGATCGTCGGCGCTCCGTTGGTTGGTACAGACAAAAATATGACGAGCGAATGTCGACATAGGTGGTTCCTACTAAACTTGTATCGTGGTGGTCTGCATCCGCCCCATCAGTTGTGTGACGTCGACGATGGTCAGAAAGGGTGATTGGCTCTCCGCTCCTGTAAGTATCGCTACGATCTCCCGCAACCGTAGCGAGGCTCGTTGATACTCTTCCTGGCCGGAGAGCGTAGAGCCTTGGCCTGCCATAAGTTTGTCAAATTCTCCTCGGATGTCTCTAAAGTCTCGCTGGAGATTTTTCTGCATCGAACAGCTTTCGCAGTACCATTTAGGGCTTTGATCTGCCGATGGGGACAGTCGGTCATAAGTTCGACCAAAAAAGTCTTTCCCGAGCGATAATTTCATGAGCGAAGTGCCGGTAGCGCCACAAGCATTGCAAGACCCAGCGACGGAATCCATAGAGCCTCCTCTGTCGATCATAAGCTAATGAGCGGGCGAATCTTACACCAGGCTAGCCGCACTGTCCACATGGGGAGGACGTCCCTCGGAGTCATTCCGTACATTTTCAGAGCCGTTGTATATAATTGTGTGTGCCTGCGTGAAGAGATACAGGGTGGGTCGTTCAAGGAGGAAGAGAGCATGGTCGTCGGGGTGCCTAAAGAAATCAAAGATCAGGAGTATCGTGTCAGCGTCACACCCGATGGAGTGCGGGCGTTGCGCCAGGCAGGCCATGCTGTCTGGATTGAACAATCAGCCGGTATCGGTAGCGGCTACTCGGATGAGGACTACCGGGCTGCCGACGCTACCATAGCAGAATCGAAAGAGCAGCTGTTCCAAGAGGCAGCGATCATTGTAAAGGTCAAAGAACCGCTGCTTTCTGAGTGTCGTTTTTTCCGCCCTGGTCAGACATTATTCACCTATCTGCATTTGGCGTCCTTGCCGGACCTCACGAAGACCCTCCTAGAGGCCGCAATCACCGCGATTGCCTACGAGACGATCGAGGCAAAAAATGGCAGCTTGCCGATGCTCAGACCGATGAGCGAAATCGCGGGACGCATGTCGGTACAGATCGGCGCGCACTATCTGGAAAAGACACAAGGAGGACGAGGGCTTCTCTTGTCCGGAGTGCCAGGCGTAGAGTCGGGAAAGGTCGTGGTGCTTGGGGCCGGCGTGGTAGGTACTGCAGCCACTCGAATTGCTGTGGGAATGGGTGCGCAAGTAACGGTAATCAATCTCGACCTCGACCGACTCCAGGCACTCGATGAATTGTATGGTAGTCGAATTGTGACCCGTGCCTCCACACAAACTGCTATTGAGGAATCGGTGATGGACGCCGATCTTGTTATTGGGGCAGTCCTCGTCCCTGGAGCTCGAGCGCCCAAGCTCGTCTCGCGTGAACTGGTAGCGCGCATGAAACCAGGAGCTGTGGTAGTGGATGTCGCGGTCGATCAAGGCGGCTGCTTCGAGACTACGAAACCCACCACCCATTCAGACCCGGTCTATCTGGTGAACGGAGTGCTCCATTATTGTGTTCCTAATATGCCAGGGATTGTTCCCCGTACATCGACCGCCGCATTGACGAATGTCACACTTCCATATCTCCTTCGTCTAGCTTCGCAGGGGGTGGAGGAGGCTGTGCGTGCAGACGCAGGATTGGCAAAAGGAGTGAACATTTTTGGTGGCAAGATTACCTGCCGAGGAGTGGCCGAAGCTCATGGCTTGCGTTTCGACCCCCTATTGTAAGACAATCTCTTTTCGCTTCGGGGTTCTCCTGTTTTTGTCGGGGCGTAGCGCAGCCCGGTAGCGCATTGCGTTCGGGACGCAAGGGTCGGAGGTTCAAATCCTCTCGCCCCGACCAAACAATACTTTGTGCGCGCCGCCCGGTCATTTTCGTTTTATCGAACCTGACGCGGGTGATGATGCCCTTCAGTGTCTTCGTTTCCAATACCAAACAGACGTTGCTCGGCCTGGCCTCTATTCATGTATCGAGGCGACGGGATCAAACCCGATAGTATTATTTTTTCTACCCAAGTTTACTCTTGCCTCTTGTTCAATGTCGCGCGCACGGAATTGCAAAAGACGTGACGCTTCAATAGAGGTGTGAGAGTATCCGTTCGTTAGATAAACAGACTGGTCATACACAGTCTGTTTGAGCCTATGACAGAGCCAATTGAACCGACAACCCTCCGCGCAAAACTGTTGGTGACGGGAAAGGTCCAAGGAGTCGGGTATCGAGCATTTGCGGCACGAATCGCGTCGCAACGAGGCCTTCGCGGAGGCGTCAGGAACATCGATGATGGGAGAGTTGATCTTGAAGTCGAAGGCCCCAAGGCCCGGATCCTTGATCTGATCAAAGAGCTAAAGATTGGGCCACCGGCATCGCGAGTGACAGCTGTTGAAGTGGAGTGGAGTCCTGCCACAGGGCGATTGGTAGACTTTAACGTGTGGTACTAAAAGCAACCGGCTAGGAGTGACGGAGCGTATGGCGCGAGGGGGCGAGGAGTTACACGATCTGAGTGAGGCGCGCAGACACGCCGTCGACCATGACGACGAGGACACTGCCACATCGTCACGAATGGATGAGACGTCCGTGGACGATGACAAATCAAGTCGCCGCTCTGAAGGGCTGGATACTCTCAAATGCTACTTGCGAGAGATCCGTCATTCGACCTTGCTGACCTTTAAACAGGAACAACAGCTGGGCAAGAGGGTGATGGCGGGCGACGAGCAGGCGCGCCAAGAAATGATCGAGTCGAATCTACGCCTGGTAATCAGTATCGGCAAACGATACATGCATCGCGGGTTCCCCTTTTCCGATGTCATCGAAGAGGGCAACCTTGGGTTGATCAAGGCCGTTGAAAAATTCAACTATAAGCGCGGATTTCGCTTCAGCACCTATGCGTCCTGGTGGATCCGGCAATACATCGAACGAGCGATTATCAATCAAGGAAAGCTCGTGCGGTTGCCCGTGCATGTGGTGGAGCGGCTCAATCGTTATCTCGGAAAAGTAGAACGGCTTGTCCAGGAACTCGGACGAGAACCGACCGCAGCGGAAGTCGCAGCAAAGATGAAGACGACGGACGAAGAGGTCTTAGATCTCAAGCAAGTGGTCCGAACAGTCTGTTCATTGGATAGTCCTATCAACGAAGGTGGGGATACCTTCTTGCGCGATGTGATCGAAGACCCTTCCTGCATCTCTCCAGCCGATACGACCGAAGGAGTCATGCGCCGGGCGGAGATGATGGAGTGGGTGCAGGAGTTGCCTGAAAAGGAGCAAACTGTTATCATGTCCCGGTTTGGGCTCGATGGAAGTGAGGCCAAAACTCTGGAAGAGATCGGACGTGAAATGGGCTTAACCCGTGAGCGGGTCCGACAAATTGAGATGGCCGCCTTAGCGCGATTACGCCATACCATCGAACGAAGAACCATGACACAAGCCGACTTACTCTGATCGATGTCCCCCCTCAACTATCACGCCCTCATTCGGGAAGTCCCCGATTTCCCAAAGCCAGGTATTCTCTTCTACGATATCACTACGCTGCTCAAAGATGCCCGCGCCCTGTCAGCGATCGCCGATGAATTGACCGTCCACTATCAGGGTCACCGGATCGCTAAAGTTATTGGCATTGAATCGCGTGGATTCATTTTTGGCGGAATATTGGCAGACCGGTTGAACGCCGGGTTCGTGCTAGTCCGGAAACCTGGGAAATTGCCCGCCGACAGTTTTGAGGTCAAGTACAGCCTTGAGTATGGATCGAACTCCCTTGCCATCCACCGCGATGCAATTGGGACGGGAGAACGAGTATTGATTGTGGACGACTTGTTGGCGACAGGAGGCACCGCAGCTGCCACGGTGTCCCTGGTTCAACAGTTGGGAGGCGAGATCGCCGGGCTCGACTTCCTTGTGGAGCTCCAAGGCCTGAAGGGTCGCGAGAAACTCAGCGGCTACCCCATCCATTCAACAATCGTCTATCCCTAGTCCCTCGCATCGTCTTCCTCCACAACCCCTTGTCAAAGGCGGGAGCGCCGTGCTATGAATGCCACACTTTTTTCGGGCTGTTCGGACAATTACCCCAGGAGTAGAATCTGTCATGGCAACGAAAACCCCCGCCAAGAAGAAACCAGTCGCAAAGGCTAAAGCCCCGTTGAAGATTGAAAAATCAGCGAGTAAGCCAAAGCGCACTCCTGATGTGATCCTCCCAAAGCCTATCAGCATGGCTGTCTCTCCCCTCGCTGCCAGACCGAAAGAATCGGCCAAAGAACGCGAAGACCGTGAGCGCCGCCGCCAAGTCCTTCATCAGATGTTGATGCGGAAGCGCCAGGAAATTATCAAAGAGATCGAGGGGAGCCTGGGCCAATCTCTCATTGAAGATAAGCAACGGCGGCTCGAGTCCGCGCGCGACGTCGGCGATCAAGCCCTTATGGATCTCGATCGCGAGCTGGGCATTTCTCTGATGGAGATGCGTAATCGCCGCAGGCAGGCCATCGATGAAGCGCTGACAAGACTCAACGAAGGCACCTATGGGATTTGCGCGGAATGTGGCGTCGAGATCAGTGAGCGGAGATTGGAAGCAGTCCCATTTGCGAAGCTCTGCGTCGAGTGCCAGTCGAAAGAAGAGCTGCTGGAAAAAATCGAGCGAGAGGAAGATCGCGACTAATTGTTTCTCCTCGTAATCGGCCTTCGCCCTGCCTCACATGGCCCGCATCCCGTCGAATAACCTTGACTGCTCTCTCGTCAGGCAAAGCTCGCGCACTGTGACAACACTTGGTACCCTGCATTTTATGCGGAAGGGGGGGTGATGGATCCAATAAGTCATCGCGCAGTCATCTTGGCGAGCGGAGGGCTGGATTCCACCGTCACGGCAGCCATCGCTAAACAAGATGGGTGCGAGCTCTTCTTTCTCACCATAGCCTACGGGCAGCGCCATGCAGTGGAAGTGGAGCGGGCTCGGCAGGTTGCAGCCGCCTTGGGGGCAGCAAACCATCTGGTGATGAATGTGGATCTTCGCGCCATCGGCGGGTCGGCGCTCACGGGCCCGGCGGCTGTACCCAAGGGCCGAGAGGGCAAAGAGCGTAGCCGAACTATTCCTGTCACCTATGTGCCGGGGCGCAATCTCATCTTCCTCTCGATTGCAGCAGCGCATGCGGAGGTCGTAGGAGCATCGTTGATCTACTTTGGCGCGAACGTGCTCGACTATTCAGGCTATCCGGACTGCCGGCCTGAATTCATTCGCGCATTTGAGGCGGCAGTGAAAGAAGGCACAAAAGCCGGCATGGAAGGACACACACTCCAAGTCAGAGCCCCCTTGCTGATGCTGACAAAATCAGAAATCATTCGGCAAGGGATCGAACTGCATGTCCCGTTTCATTTAACCCATAGTTGTTACGACCCGGCAGGAGACCTGGCTTGTGGACTGTGCGACAGTTGTGTGATCAGGCGGGAAGGATTTGCGAAGGCTGGGGTTGTGGATCCCATTGCATATACGATAACCTCAGGATGTTGAAACAGGCGGCCAGCGTCGTTCTCGGCTCATCGAAATCCTCAACGTACCTCCTAGAGTACGCCTCCGGTTTCGATTCGTCTGCGGCCTTGCCGGCCATCCTGTCTGAACATCCTGCTAATAAATTAAATAAACAAGATCAGAGGTACTGATTCCATGAAAATCACGAAGAAGATAAAACTTCAGATCGGAATGTTGCTCCTGGGGCTGGGTCTTCTTACCGCTTGCGACTCCTCGCAGCCGCCCAAGGTAGCGACGACTGGGGGTGGTCCTGTGCCGGCTGAATTCCAAACGGGCGAAACCACATTCAATGCGAACTGTTCAGCCTGCCATGGGAAACAAGCGGCAGGTACCGACCACGGACCTCCATTAGTGCATAAGATCTATGAACCAAACCATCACGGGGATCCGGCCTTCCAACGGGCTGCGGCCGACGGCGTCAAGGCGCACCATTGGGAATTCGGCAACATGCCGAAGATCGCTGCCGTCACACCGGCAGATGTCGATCAGATCGTAAAATATGTGCGGTGGCTACAACGCCAGGCAGGTATTCAGTAGATACAGGTGCCCTACGGGCGTGCCCGCTCCGTTCTCAACTCGCCAACATTCTCAATTGGCACTTGCAGTCCATGGCCTGCGTGGCAGGCTTCTCTCTTCTCCTTACTTGCAAGTCACAGCAGCGCGCTATCCAAGCCATTGATTATGCTTGAAAATTAATCGTCATTTCCGTGAAATGTTCATGCTATGATTCGCGTGCTGATTTCTTCACGCTATGGGCTCTCCCTGGCGCAGAGAAAATGGGGAGGTGATGTGGCCATCATCTCCCCATTTTTATGATTTCTTGTTTTGTCGACCTCAACCCGCCGTACATTTTCTACTCCGACTGCATTTAGACCTGTTCGCCCTCCCATAGCCGGCGAAAGTCTGGTCTTGGAATATAACTTCCACCACATACGAGATTTTTATTCAGGCACCAGATTCTGGAGAAAGTTCTGCCTAAATAAAAATGCCTTGATGGTCAGCCCGACGTGAGATGCAGTTTGAGCCTGAGAGAAATCGAGGAGGAGGAGGAAAGGTGAGGAGGCGACGTGACCGTCGCCTCCTCATAGTGCGACTACTTCTTCTTGGCCGCCTTCTTTGCGGGCTTCTTCGCTGCTGGTTTCTTCGCTGCCATGGAAACTCCACCCCCCTTCAATGTCAAAATGTGAATTGATGCCTGAATCAGTATGTGTTGTATAGCAGAGTTTACGCTGCGAGTAAAATTTTGTTTTCAGGATTCTTCCGGTAGGAGTGATCGAGAACTTCTTTCTCGCCGGCTACACCCGCTCGTCTTTCGCCTGTTTGATTAAATTGGCGATACAAACCAGATGGACCCAAAGAACCAGACAGACAATCGGCGAGTTATGATCGTCGAAGCGCCTTCCTTACATCTTCGATTGGGATCTCGCGCCATGCGCCGGACGGAAGATCCTCCAGTTTGAAGGGGCCGTATTGAATGCGCCTAAGCCTGGTGACTTCATGCCCTAACGTTTTGAACAGTCTTCTGATCTCGCGGTTTTTCCCCTGGATCAGAACCACTTCCAGATGCGATTCGCGCCCGGAACTCTTTTGGATCTTCACGCTGTGGCACTGAAGGCGCTCGTTGTCATCGAGCACTCCGACTGTAGCTTCTTTCGCTTGGGCCTCAGTAAATTCTCCTCGCACGGACACCAGATATGTCCTCATCACTTTATAGGCCGGATCGGTGAGAGCGCTCGACAGTGCGGAATCGTTGGTGAGCAGGAGGAGCCCACTAGTCGCCTGATCGAGTCTCCCGACGGCATGCATGTATCCCAAGTCCGGCGGCAACACATCGAAAATCGTCTTGCGACCCTTTTCGTCACTGTGCGTCGTGATGACCCCTTTGGGTTTATGAAAGAGGACAAATCGTTTGGCTGAGTCTTGAATCGGACGGTCATCGATCGAGACAGAATCCTTCGGCCACAAGACCCATGTAGCCGGATCGCGCACGACTCGAGCATTGATGCGGACTCGTCCCGCGCGGACCCATTCCTGGCTCGTGCCGCGAGAAGCAATACCCAGCTTCGAGAGCAGACGGTCCACGGTTAGCCGTTTAGAAGATATCGAGGCCTTCTGTGCCATCTTGAGCCATTTCGTCCATCGAAGCTGATCGCTGCATGCTGACAGCTGATGGCTATGAATTAAAGGAGCCCGCGCTTTTGGAGATAATCTTTGTCGATGACGGGAGTCGGTTTGGCAGGAAGTTGTCCCCGTTCCTGCAGCAATCGTTCGACGTATTTCCCAATGAGATCCGATTCGAGATTGACTTGATCGCCGACTTGTTTGAGGCCCAGAGTGGTGACTTTCGCGGTGTGCGGAATAATGGAGACAGAGAACCCACGATCGGTCACCTGGTTGATCGTCAGGCTGATACCGTCCACAGTGACCGACCCCTTCACGATGCAGTGGCGAAGAATCTCCGGCGAGGCTTCAATCATAAAGAGAATGGCATTCCCATCCTGTTGGCGATTGCGAACCGTGCCAATGGCGTCCACATGACCAGCCACGAGATGTCCACCGAGCCGTTCGTTGAGCTTCATCGCCCGCTCCAGATTCAGCGGTGCACCGGCCATGAGCTGCCCGAGGGTGGTCACAGACAGGGTTTCGGGAGAGACTTCCACCGAAAAACTGTGCTCGCTCTTGTTCACCACCGTCAGGCAGGTGCCATTGACGCTGATGCTGTCGCCAACCTTGAGGTCGCCCATGATAGCTGAGGCCAAAATCGTCATCCCTGTTCCTGCGAGGGTCTTGTCGATCGAGACGATGGCGCCCAGCTCTTCAACAATGCCTGTAAACATAGTCCAGCTTTCCGCTAACAGCAGTCCGTTCTCGGCTATGAATCGGTCTTGAACATATTACGGACCACATAGACAACCATGACGAGCAGCACGAGCACGCCGATGCCAGCCAGTACGCCAATAACGAAATTCTCTGTTGCGATCGCGTTCATCATCGGCCCAGTATATCCCACCGAAGCTACGCCCGTCTCATCGCCATCCAGAATACCGCTGCCGCGACGAGTTGCAGACCGGCAATGATAGCGAACGCGTTGGCATAATTCAGCTGCGCAATGAGAATCCCTGCCAAAAGCGGCCCGCTTGCATGGCCGATATCTCCGATTGTCCCTTGCATGCCCATCCCAGCTCCGAGCCCCTTGAACTCGGAACTATCAGCGACCAGCGCGGACGACGAGGAGGAGACGACGGCTTCGCCGAACCCGAAGCCCGCCGAAAGCAGCAATAACAGCCAGAACAGCGACACCTGCGGAATGCACACAAAGGTCGCCGCGCAGATCACGAGGCCGATGACGATGAGCGGCTGACGGCCTATACTATCGGACACCCGACCCATAATCGGCTTGGAGACAAGCGACGTGAGCGCTTGGACAGTAAACAGCAGCCCGACTTCTCCCGGATTCAATCCCACCGAGACACCATACAATGGAAGGAAGGCCATCAAGGCCCCATTCGCAATCATCTTGGCTGCGTCGGTCGAGCTGGTAATGAGGACCTTGCGATTCTTAGCGACAACCCTGAAGCCCTTCCACATCTCCGCGAGCAGCGGGGCCATCCCCTTCTCCTGAATACGCGGGGGAGGCGGCATGAGGTGTAGGCTATAGAAAATGGCAATGGCGATACAGCCGAAGAGGCCGGCCGTCACGAAGGCGGAGGAAAACCCCGACGCATAGATCAGATAGCCGCCGATAAACGGCCCCAGCAACGCGCCGGATTGCGTCGAAGCCGTGTAGGTGCCGAGTGCCGCGCCACGCCGTTCTCGGTAGAGATCGGCCACGGTCGCCAGCGCACTTGGCGCAAAGATGGCTGTAGCCAGCCCATGGAAGACACGCAATGCAGTCAGAGCATCCAAATCCGCTATCCAGGGGTAGAGAAACGGCGGAAGCCCGAAGGCAACCACGCCAATCTGCAGCAGATACCGCCGTCCGTAGATGTCCGACAACGCACCGGACGGCAGCTTGAGGAACACCCCGGTCAAGGTGGACACCGACACAATGAGTCCGATACGCTCAGGGCCAGCCCCCAGTGATTCTGCGAACAGCGCCAACACCGGCATCCGAACCATGTTGTAACTGATAAAGCAGAATACTCCGACGGTACAGAGCAACGTAAAGCTGCGCGACGTCGTCATGGTGTAGTTGCCCTGGATGGGGTTGCGCCGCCAGGATACGACAAACTCTCCAGCGCCTGCTTCACAAAGTCCACGTCATCATCCGGTAAGGGAGGGGGATCCGTTGCTTTAAGCAAAACACGGTCGGGATATTGCCGCATAAGATGGCTCAATCGATTGACAGTCTCCACCCCTTTACTCAACTTCCTTTTAATCGCCCCCTCGATAAACGGGCGCAGCAAAGAAACCACTCCTGAGAGGAGGCGATTGTCCAATCTCAGGTAAGAGACCATGGTACTGTCCATTGCGTCCATCCCCTCGGCATCTTTCACTGGATCCATCTTCAGAAACACGACCGCTTTGCCAGAGATGTTCGGAAGCAACCGACTGTCGTGCGATCCTTCGAGATAGTAGATCCGAGCGGTGGGGTCTTGGTAGACCAGTTGCACAATCCCCTTTGTTCCTTCACCATCGTCGCCCCAGAATCGCCCTGGGCCTTTCGCCTCGGATTTATACAAACCAATGTTCAGGCGCTTGATCAAGGTTGCAGCCAGAGGTGGACGATCCAGCAGCCGATGATAGAGCGATTCTGGCAAACCGGCTCGAATGGGGCCGACCTGGCTAACTGTGGTGTAGTTGTCGATAATTTCGTGCAGTCGACAGGCCCAAGCTGGATCGATCTTTTCAATTGGAAAGGTCACCCCTGCATGCTCGGATGGTACGGAGCAGGTCTCCGATTGAGCCGAGCCGGAATAGATGGCCGTGCTCAGCCCAATCACGCCAAGCAAAGCCAACGCGCCGGCACTCCGCAGGCCCAACGAGCTGGAAATCATCACGGCTGCATCCGAACCTGGATGGCGAGATGGATCGGAAAGAGTTGCCGGGAGTCTTGTCGCAACCGCGCCTGTCTCAACAAGGTCTCAAGCGACGGCGTCACGGGACCTTCGAAGGACACCTGCCCATTGGTAAGCACGACAAGCGGTTTGGAAGAATCGATGAGCTGTTCGTTCAGGAAAAGGCTGTAACGTTGGACTTTCTCAGTCCGGACCTCGATACGATTCGGAGCAGCGATGGAGGCATCCAGCTTTGCATATTCTCGGCGCTGAATCTTGTCGTCGCGCTTACTGACCAGATCGTCTGAAAATGCGGCAATGGAATCTGTCGAGTCGATACGCACCCATCCAAACGGCTGAAAGTGACTGGCTTCTCGCACCACTGTGATACTCGTCGGCAAGGGATTGCGCCGCTGGGCGTTGAGCCAAGTCACCAACTCCGGTAACTCTTCCCTGGGGAAATAGTGCCCGCCCGCCATAGGATGTTCGCGGTCATGTTCTCGATACACATAGGGATAGCCCAGCCTGGTCAATTCTTCCGTAATCGTACGGCTAAGCTCCACCGGCATCACCTGGTCCTTGGCCCCATGAACGATATAGGCCGGTGTGGAGCGCAGGTTCGTCAAAAACGGCATCAGCGCGCGATCGAGGCCACTGGCCATAGGGGCAATACCGGCGAACAGAGGTGCATGGTGCATGCCGATCACCCAGGCGCCGATTCCCCCGTTAGACATGCCGGTGAGAAAGATCCGGTCAGGATCGATATGGTAGCGCCGTTGCACGGAACGGATAGTCGCCAACACCAACTCTTCTGCGCCTCTCGTAAACCAGGCGCCCATCGGAGTCGTGGGACAGGCCAAGACATAGTCCTCTCCCAATCGAGCTTGCCAACGTGCCAGATAGGCCTCACCGGTAAATCCCGCGCCATGCAGGCACAGGACCAGTCCATAACCCTTCGTCGGCTGGTAGGTTGGGGGAATAGAGAGCGCCAGGTCGTAGACCTGCCCCTTCACATCGATCTGCTCGCCGAGAATAACCCCCGTCGGTTGAGGAACATAGATCCGCTCGGTTTGAATGATCTCAATCGTCTGGTCGATCGTAGCATTGGGATCGGAGAGTATCGACTGTAGAATTCCAGCTGCTTCGTTTCCATCCGGACTGTCTAGGTAGCGGAAGACCTGCGCCTTCATCTCAGCAGAAGAGGCGACCGCGGTCGCCTCCATTTCGCCGTCAGCAAAACCCGCAAGCATTGCGACAAGGATGCCTATGAGAAACCTGCGCATCACAGATCTCCCTCCACGAGCAAATCTTTCCCGATGCGGCGAACCGTGACATGACGTAATGCCAGCGCCTGGGCCAGCAGCTTCGGGCTCCGGTCGCCGATCACCGACTTGGCATCTTGTCCTCCCATTAACGTAGGGGCAATATAGAGCACGACGCGATTGACAAGTTTCTCGCGTAAGGCCGCGGCATTGACGGTACTGCCTCCCTCGATGAGCACAGAAGTGATCCCGCGCTTGCCCAGCGCTGTCATCAGCGCCGGAAGCGAGACTTGCCCATTTTTCGTCGGAAGAGACAGAACCCCCACTCCCGCCTGTTCAAAAAGGCGGCGGCGGGATTGGGATGCACGACCGGTGGTCGCGAGCAATGTCTTCGCTCGATCTTGCGCATCACAAATCGTCGCTCCCAACGGTGTCCTAAGACGGCTATCGAGCACGACACGCAACGGTTGCTTCGGCGACAGCTTGAGCGGTCGATCAGACAATCGAGCCGTCAGGGAGGGATCGTCGTGAAGGATGGTGCCGATACCGACGACCACCGCATCCACCTGGCTTCGAAGTCGATGCGCGTCTTGCCGCGCTCGTGGGCCGGTAATCCATCGCGACTCCCCCTTCGCCGTGGCCACCTTTCCATCCAAGGTCATCCCAGCTTTCATGATCACGTAGGGACGACCGGTCCTCACCCAATGGAGATACTCACGATTCAATTTCTCCGCTTCCTCTAGTGCCACACCCGTCGTCACCGCAATCCCGGCCCGACGCAAGGCAGCGATCCCTCGTCCTTTGACCTTGGGATTGGGATCAGTCATGGCTACTACCACCTGCCGCACGCCAGATTGAATCACCCCTGGCACACAGGGCGGGGTTCGTTTGAGGAGGTGACAACAGGGTTCGAGTGTGACGTACAAGGTCGCGCCATTGGCGCGTGGCCCCGCTTCGTTGAGCGCAAGAACTTCTGCATGGGGCTGCCCTGGACCGTGATGGTATCCTCGACCCACGATGCGGCCGTTCTTCACTACGAGAGCGCCGACCATGGGATTCGGGCTGGTTCTGCCCTGGCCCTTCGCCGCAAGACGAAGCGCCAGGGTCATGAAGGGGAGGTGCGGTGAGGAGGCGGTCACCTTGTCGAGCGCGTTACGCGCGATCGGCGGCGCGGCTGCTGAGCAGACTTCGCCTTCGTGGTCTTCGCTATCGGCTTTTTCGCCTTCGTGCGAGATCCTGACACCTTACGGGTAGAAAGAGAGCCGCCCGATCCTGCTTCTGCTAAGGCTCCATGGGCCGCCGCAAGCCGCGCGATAGGAACGCGATAGGGTGAACAGCTCACATAATCCAATCCGAGTTCATGACAAAACTCCACGGAGCTGGGATCGCCGCCGTGTTCACCGCAGATGCCGAGCTTAATTCCAGGACGGGTTTTCCTGCCTCCGGCAATAGCCTGTTTCATCAAGGCCCCCACCCCTTCCCGATCGAGCACCGCAAAGGGATCGGATTCCAAGATGTTCGCAGTTCGATAAAAATCGATGAACTTCGCGGCATCGTCGCGGGAGAAACCGAAGGTGGTCTGGGTGAGGTCGTTCGTCCCGAATGAGAAAAATTCCGCCTCTGTCGCAATGCGATCGGCCGTCACCGCGGCGCGCGGCAGTTCGATCATCGTGCCTACGAGATAGGAGAGCTTCACGTTGTACCGTTTCATCGTCTCCTGCGCCACCTCGCGGACCAAATCTTTTTGCGCCTTCATCTCCGAAACCATCCCCACCAGCGGGATCATGATCTCCGGGACGATCTTCTTCCCCTCCTTGGCCAGCTCACACGCGGCTTCCATGATCGCCCGTGCCTGCATACGGGTAATCTCCGGCATCGTAATGCCGAGCCGGCATCCGCGCAATCCCAGCATGGGATTGAATTCATGGAGCTCTTCGACGCGAGTCAGCAATCGGCGTTTTTCTTCGAGCCTGGATCCGTCCCGCCCGGTCAGCTCCAGCTGCGCAATTTCCACCATCAAGTCTTCGCGCTTCGGGAGAAATTCGTGCAATGGGGGATCGAGCAGTCGAATGGTGACCGGGTAGCCGGCCATCTCGCGATAGAGCCCGATGAAGTCCTGCTTTTGCAGCGGCAGGAGTTGATCCAGGAACTTCTCACGCTCTTCTTTGGTCCGAGCCAAAATCATCTTCTGCATAATCGGAATACGATCTTCGGCGAAGAACATGTGTTCCGTCCGACAAAGCCCGATCCCTTCCGCACCGAAACCACGCGCAATGTTGGCTTGGTCCGGCACGTCCGCATTGGCGCGGACACGGAGGGTCCGTATACGGTCGGCCCATGACAGGATCAATGCGAAACGCTGGTACTTATCCGACTTCTTCGCGTCCAGCTTCCCTTGAATGACTTGAATGATTTCAGATTCGACGACAGGAAGATCCCCCTCGTAGACATTACCAGTCGACCCGTTAATCGAAAGATAGTCCCCCTCACGGAATACTTTGGCTCCGATGCGAACGGACTGGCCGTCCAATACTTCCACCGCATCGCAGCCTGCCACGCAGACCTTGCCCATTTGCCGGGCGACTACCGCGGCGTGAGATGTCATTCCACCCCTAGCCGTCAAGAATCCTGCCGCGGCGTTCATCCCGTGAATGTCGTCCGGACTGGTTTCCTGTCGGACCAACACCACACGAGTACCGGCGGCTTTCATCGTCACGGCACGATCGGGGGTGAGGGCGATCTTCCCGGCTGCAGCGCCAGGACCGGCTGGAAGCCCTTTGCCAAGGGGATTGGATTTCGACTCTTCATTCGTATCGAAAATCGGATAGAGATATTGCGCCAATTGCTCCGCCCCAATACGCTGCACCGCCTCCCGTTTCGAGATAAGGCCCTCTCTGACCATATCGACCGCGATCTTTACAGCGGCAATGCCGGTCCGTTTGCCGACTCGGGTTTGCAGCATGTAGAGCTTGCCCTCTTGGATCGTAAATTCCAAATCGAGCATGTCCCGATAATGTTTTTCGAGCTTCTTGTACGTATGCTCCAGCTCCTTGTAGGCTTCCGGCACATTCTTGGCCAGCGCATTCACCGGAAGCGGCGTCCTGATGCCGGCCACGACATCCTCGCCTTGGGCATTCATCAAACACTCACCGAAAAATTTCTTATCGCCGGAGGCCGGATCGCGCGTGAAGGCCACACCGGTACCGCTTGTCTCCCCCATATTGCCGAAGACCATCGCCACCACATTGATCGCCGTTCCCCACGAGTCGGGAATCCCATAGAGACGCCGATAGGTGACCGCTCGCGCCCCGAACCAGGAGGAAAAGACTGCATTGACGGCCAATCGAAGCTGTTCGAGCGGCTCATCGGGGAACTCTTTCTTCGTCTCTTCCTTGATGAGCGCCTTGAAATTGGCGACCAATTCCCGGAGATGCCGCGCATCGAGATGGGTCTCGTGCGCCACACCTACCTCGGCTTTTTTGTGTTTGAGGATCGCTTCGAAATGTTCGCGCGGGACGCCCATGACAATACTGCCGTACATCGACACAAAGCGCCGATAGCTGTCTTGCGCAAATCGGTCGTTGCGTGTCTTGACAGCCAAACCTTCGACCGTCTTAGTCGTCAAACCGACATTCAGGACCGTATCCATCATGCCGGGCATCGAAGCCCTCGCGCCGGATCGCACCGAGACCAGCAAGGGACGCTCAGGGTCGCCGAACCCCAGGCCCATCGACCGCTCGATCCGCTTGAGCGATTTCAAGGCGGCATCCCACATGCCGGGAGGATACTGTTTCCCATTCTTGTAATATTCGACGCAGGCTTCGGTGGAAATCGTGAAGCCCGGGGGAACGGAGATGCCGAGATTCGTCATTTCGGCAAGCCCCGCGCCCTTCCCGCCAAGAAGCTCTTTCATATTGGAGGTTCCTTCGGCCTTACCGTCACCGAAGTAATACACATATTTCTTTGCCACGCTGCCCCCTCTACGGCGTTGACTTCAGTTCAATTCAATGAACTAGCGATGCCCCATGGCCGGCGGCAGACTCGAGACGCAGCCGGTACCAGCCGACCAAATACCATTTCGCCACCAGCCCGAACACGATGATTGCCACGACAACCAACACGAGGATAAGTAACCGATAGTCTGCGCGTTCGCTCCGATCGATGTAATACTGCCCGTCCGGCCCTTGCCGAAACTTGAGTTCCCGTTGTAACTGATGAGTTTTTCCGGAAGGGTCCGACAGATTGATCCATTCCGAACAGAGGGGCACCGGTTCCGCTGCTTCCGTGACAGGCTGCCAGCCAAGCCGCAGACAAATATCTTGCTTGGAGTCAAACACATCGGGGGGCGCTGCCAGTTCATCGAGGTTAATCCCGCTGGCCCATAACCCAATCAACACAATCGAATTACAGAGAATAATCATGGCAAGAGACACCACCCTGGCAAACCGTCGAACCAGCGCCTGACGCGACTCAATATCACCAATCGCCGGGGTCTCGACATCCGTGAGGGGATGTTGTGCCATGATCACATATCCTGCCTAACTCCCTTGTACCACAATCTGCGAAAAGTCCGCGAATGAGTTGAAGAAGTCAGCCACTTCCTGGAGCAACGACAATCGGTTGCTGCGGATGGCCGGATCCTCTGCATTTACCATGACCGCGGCGAAGAAGGCATCGATCGCCGGTTTCAGACGCACCAGCGCGTCCAGAGCCTGTCCATACTCCCCATGATTCATCGCTGACAACATTTTCTTCCGCTCTTCCACTATCGCCTGATGCAACGCCGATTCCGTTGGATGTTCGAACTTCGCCTTATCGACCGGTTTGCGGTCCCATTGCTCTTTTCCGACAAGCCTATGAGCTCGTTTGAACCCCACGATCAACGGATCGAACTCCGGCTTCGTGGTCACGGACTCCAATGCCTTCATTCTCAGAACGAGATCGACGAGGTCAAGCGGCTTGTCATGAGCTTGCTTGAGCACTGCTTCGATGACATCGTCCCGCAACGCATGGACGACCCTGCCATAGTGCCGAACCCGCTCAAAAATGAATTCAACGATGCGGCGGTTTCCTTCTTGTTCAGAGCCTGCCACTCCCTTGAATCCATCGTTGATTACGATCGTTCTTGCATGACGGATACACTCACCTAAGTCTAACCTGAAACCGCTCTCAAGAATAATTCGGACAATCGCCGTAGCATGCCGGCGGAGCGCAAAGGGATCTTCGGATCCGGTTGGCACAAGCCCGACGTGAAAAAATGCCGCGATCGCATCTAACCGATCGGTCAACGACAGCGCCTGACCTACCAACGTCTTGGGTAGCGCTCCATCAATCGAGCGCGGGAGATACTGTTCTCTGATCCCTGCACTCACCGCATCGGGCTCTGTATCATGCGCAGCATATTCGCCGCCCATAATCCCCTGCAACTCAGGAAATTCGCCCACCACACCGGTAAGGAGGTCTGCCTTGCACAGCATCGCAGCCCTACGGCATTGGTTGATGGTCTCATTATTTTCTGCGCTGGGACTGAGAAGCGGCGCGATGATGACGATCAGTTTTTCAAGCCTCTCCTGCTTCTGCGCCATCGTGCCGAGTTTTTGATGGAACGTGACGCCCGCAAGTTTTTTGACGCGATCTTCGAGCCTGACCTTTCGATCCTCGTCGAAGAAAAATTTCGCATCGGCCAGACGCGCGGCCAGAACCCGTTCGTTGCCTTCGCGAATCAGCCCCATATCTTTCGCTCTATTGTTCGCCACTGCGATGAAATGAGGGACGAGCTTTCCAGTCTCTTGATGCATCAAGGAAAAGAACCCCTGATGTTCTTTCATGGAGGTGATTAAGATCTCTTGCGGAACCTCCAAGTAGGCCGGCTTGAAAGCGCCGATAATGGCATTGGGGCATTCGGTCGTATAAACCGCCTGATCGAGCAGGTCGGCATCGATGTTCAATCGGAAGCCGGTGCTCTTGCAAATCACGGCGATCTGTTCTTCGATCATGTGACGGCGGCGCTGCGGATCAACTGTAACTCCCTGCCGTTCCAGCCCCTTCACATACGACTCCGCGTCTCGAACCACCAACCCCTTCGCGCTCCCTAACACTCGATGCCCTTCTGTCCGATTACCGGCGGTAATTCCCGCTGCTTCAATGGGAAGCGCTTCTCCTCCATACACAGCGACCAGCCATCGTACAGGTCGAGCGAACCGCGCGCCGGTACTATTCCACTTCATTGCTTTTGGAAAAGAGAGTTTCGCGATCAACTGTGGAAGCAGTTCTTTCAGAACCACATTGGTGGGCCGCCCCAGTTCCTGTTTCACGGCAAAAAGATACTCCCCCTTCGGAGTCTGGCGAATTTGCAGCTCTTGAACAGAGACTCCCTGCCCTGCGGCGAATCCCGTTGCTGCTCTGGTCGGCTGGCCCGCAGAATCGAACGCCACCGCTTTGGAAGGCCCCATCGCTTCCTTATTGATAGAAACTTGCTGGGTTGCGAGGCCTTCGACCACCAGAGTCAACCGGCGTGGAGTACCCATCGTACGGGCCGACTGAAACGCAATACGGTGGTCCTTCAACATCTGCTCAGCCGAACCTTTAAGCGTCACCAAGGCAGGAGCGATGAACTGGTAGGGAAGTTCTTCGACGCCGATCTCCAGCAACAACTCTGCAACGGTCGCTGGGGAAGGGCGCCTCCCTTTCATTGTAGAAGGAGTGGCAGGGCGAGATTTCTGATTCTTTTTCATGAATCTCTTTGCGCTCTATGAACGGCGAGCCAGGGGTTTGGACCGAGAGCCCGACACCTTTACTCCACGATGTCCCGTCCCAGGATTGAGCAACGGATGCCCCATCGCCGCCCGATCTTCGATGTAGCGTTCCGCACATTGACGGGCAAGGGCACGGACCCTGGCGATATAGCCCGTGCGCTCCGCCACGCTGATCGCCCCGCGCGCATCGAGCAGATTGAAGAGATGCGACGATTTGATACAAAACTCGTAAGCTGGAAGCGTCAGCCGCTTGTCGCGATTCGCCAGCAGCCGCTTGCATTCTCCTTCGAACGATTGAAACGTGGCCATGAGCATCGCCACATCGCCTTCTTCAAAATTATAGGTAGAGAATTGCACTTCCGTTTCGTGATGGATATCTCCGTACGACACAGAATCGTTCCAGGCGAGGTCGAACACGTTATTGACTTGCTGCAAGTACATGGCAATACGCTCAGTCCCATACGTGATTTCAACGGTAATGGGATTCAGCTCGATCCCGCCAATTTCTTGGAAATAGGTGAACTGTGTGATTTCCATTCCATCGAGACGCACCTCCCACCCCAAGCCCCAGGCGCCCAACGTAGGGGACTCCCAGTCGTCTTGGATGAACCGAATATCGTGCTGTTTTGGGTCAATCCCCAATCGAACCAAACTGTCCAAATACAACGTTTGAATATTGTCCGGCGCCGGTTTCAACACGACCTGGTACTGGTAGTAATGCTGCATGCGATTGGGGTTTTCCCCATATCGCCCGTCGGTGGGACGCCGACAGGGTTGAGGATAGGCAGCCCTCCATGGCTCAGGGCCAAGAGATCTCAGAAATGTAGCAGGATGAAAGGTGCCGGCCCCCATCTCCAAATCATAGGGCTGATGGATGACGCAGCCTTGGTCCGCCCAATAATGATGCAATGTGAGAATGAGATCCTGGAAGTTCACAACAGTCCAGTCGTTGTTAGGGAGGTCTGAACACTCGAAATAGACGCAACAAAATGAGCGAGAAAGCTAACAGGAATCTGTAGAGCCTGTCAAGGAACAACCCCTCTATGATCAATGAGTTGTAACAAAATATCATTATGAATTTGAGAGAGGATTAGTAATACCCTACTGAACTGTTCGCAAAATTTTCCAGATCGACTCTTGACATGAGTTGCTTGGCACTCTATTGTAATCATTCTTGACCAACTCACTCATGTTTAGGTGTGCATGCGATGAAACTTTCAAAGAAAAGCGAGTACGGACTCCGCGCGCTACTCGAGCTCACCCTTGCGCATGGCAAGCTAACTCTTCAACGCCACGAGATTGCAACACGTCAACATATCCCAGTCGAATTTCTTGAACAGATTCTCCTGACACTGAAGCGAGCCGGCCTCCTCTCTAGCCGTCGAGGGGTAAAGGGCGGTTATGCTCTCATTAAATCTCCTCAAGAAATCACCCTCGGTCAAGTGATTCGTACCTTGGACGGGCCACTCGCCCCAATCGGGTGTGTAAGCAAGACGGCCTACCAAAAATGCGAAGACTGCCCATATGCCAAACATGCTCAATGTCCGGTACAGCATGTGATGGGTTCGGTGCGCGATGCCATTGCCGGGATCCTGGACCACTATACCCTAGACGACTTTGTCTCCGGGCATCACAAAGGATAATCATGGATCTTGCCGTCCTCGCCCTGATCACTCTTGTAGCGTCCACCGTCAACGGCGCCTTGGGATACGGCTTCTCTTCGATTACAGTTCCCGTCGCGCTGATTTTTTATACCAATCGCATTTTAAATCCGGCGTTGGTGCTCGTGGAATTGGTGATCAATGGCTATGTCCTCTTTATCAATCGCAAGAGCATTCCAACCATTTGGTGGCGCGTGGCGCCCATTTTGATCGGCCTCGTGATCGGTGTAGCAATCGGCAGCTATATTCTCTCTCTCGTTCATCCGGCCTGGGTCAAATTTGTGACCTACATCATGCTGTTGCCGTTAATTCTGCTCCAGGCTGCCGGTATCAGAAAGCCCATCCAAGCTGAAAAATCCATTGCGATACCGTTCGGAGTGGGCATTGGAACCCTGTACTCCGTCACGACCATCTCAGGCCCTCCCCTTGCGGTACTTTTCAACAATCAGGGATATGCGAAACAGGATTTTCGTGCTGCGCTCGGCGTCATCCGAGTGGCGGAAGGAATATTTACGGGAATTGCCTACTATTTTATTGGACTCTATAGCTACGAAAGCATGGCGATCATTCCCTATATCATTCCCAGCGTCCTGGTGGGCATTCCTCTTGGGAGCTATCTGATCCGTTTGATGGACCATGAAACATTCAGACGGATCTGCATGGCCTTCGATGCCTTGATCGTCACATTCGGACTGTCTCGGGTTCTGACCGAGTTACAGCTGACTACCACATTCACCACCTACAGCATCTTCGCAATTGTCATGATACTCAATGCCTACTTACTGTATCGATTTTTTCGAGACAGAACCGTCCCGTAAAATTAAGTCGTACGATACCGGCCTGACCACCGGCAACTCCCTGCGAACAAGGGCAATCGACCCTTTCCCCTCTCTCCTCTCCACCGACAAGCGCCTCGGGCTCAGCTCCGTTAACTCAAAGCACATTCTTCTATCGTCCGTCGATTCCCTACTTACCTGAATGCCCTAACACCCATACAAGAGGCCGCTGGAGGAGCACTCATCTTCCGGCAAAACAGATTTTGTATGGGAATACCTCCAGGTTCTACAAAACCAATATTTCACCGTCCCAGGCATTCATATATTTACTCAACTAAATTAACAGGTTGCGAAGCACCGCCATGGCACACGGCTTGCTCAACCCTCAATTACATTGATCATCCATCCCCGCATCCCACATGAGGTAATCGGCGGGGCATTCATACAACAAGACCTGTTTCCCTGGAGGGGCCAATGAGCAATTTAACCACCGGACGACGGTTCTCACATCGTGCCAGGGTTGCAGAGACTGCTCACATGCCGAAACAGCTGACCGCTGTCATTGCAGGCCTTCTTCTTTCGATCCTGTCATTGCTAACTGCATGCGGTGGCGCCGGCGAGTCTGGCAGCAACGGAGCGGTCCCGACACCACCGGTAGCAGCCACCGCATCTCTCGCATGGGATCCAGTCACAGACCCCTCAGTCTCTGCCTATTTCGTCCATTACGGTCAGCAATCACCAAGTCAGGCAGGTAGCTGCACATACGAACACTCCATGATTGTCGACTCGTCGGCTGCAACGGTCACAGACCTCGATCCTAATACCCTTTATTACTTTGCTGTCAGCGCCTATAACGGCCTAGAAAGCGCCTGCTCAAATGAAGTGTCTCTCCTCACAGCTCCGCCTTCTGCTAGGACCGTCGCAAGCGAAGAGGCGAGACTCGCTCTATTCCATACGGGAAGCCTGTGAGCGAAGTGAGAGCAGAGCGGTAGACTCTCCTAATAATCCGCAGCATGATGCAAGAAGCCCTTCCCATGCCCCACGCTGAAGACTGCTACTAACGCCGTTGAGAGCAGCCGAGTGATTTACCCGTGATCCGAGGGGACTATATTACGGCAATCTTTCGGTACTGGCCCTTTTACCCCTCAGTTCAAGCTACAATGCAACACTTGGCCGATCGTGAGGTCATCTGGTGCATTTGGAGTGAACCTATCCCTCTATTCCCCAGTAACTACCTGATCGATACATTGACCATGACCAAACCCCTTCCTATACTGACAGCGGCTCCCAAGGAGGCGCACCCATGAGGATCGTCGTAGGTTCGCTTATTATCGTAGCCCTAGTGGTCGGAATAGTCCTGGCGCTTCCATTCCTGATCGACCTCAACAAGTATCAAGACCAATACAAGCCTCTGATCGAGGATTCGCTCAATCGCAAGATTCATATACAGAATATCCGTTTGACTATCTGGCCACGGCTCGGCGCCCAAGTGGCCGGGTTTACGGTGCTGGACGACCCTGCGTTCGGCTCAAGCCCCTTTGCCTCTCTCACCTCTCTGGATGTCGGGGTTAAACTCATACCATTATTCAGCGGCAAGGTAGAGATAGAAGACATCGCACTTCGCAATCCGGTTATTACCGTCCTTAAGAACAAAGACGGAGTCCTGAATGTCTCGACCATCGGCCGCACAGGCGTTGAGTTGCCTAAAGCTCCGTCACGGGCGCCCATTCCATCAACCGAAGGCCCGCTCAAGATTCTGGCGCTGCTGGCAGTAGATCGAGTCTCCATCACAGACGGGAAACTGACCTATCGGGATCTGTCAGCTCCCAAACCAACCGAGTATATCTTGCAAGACATGGAGATTCTCCTCCAATCGGTTCGGCTTGGCCAATCCCCAAGCCTCCATGTTGGAACGCTCGTCCAACCGATGAACCTCCCTGTAAAGCTCGATGGCACCTTTGGCCCTTTGAAAGCATCCACAGACATCGATTCAATCAATCTCCAACTCGCGTTGGGAAAAACTGACTTTACCATCACCGGGAAAACGACCGGGCAAAACGCCAGCCTGAACATCAGTGCGCCGCTCATTCACACAGCGAATCTGCCAATCGATCTGCCATTCCAAAAACCCGTTGATATAAAAAATCTCCACATTACAGCGCACGTGCAAGGCCAAAACCTCTTGTTACAAAACCTCTCCTTTCAGCTCTTCGATGGGCAGGTGGCAGCAGAGGGACGGGTCACGTCCGGCTCCGAGACACCACCCTTCGCTGGAAAGATCACGCTTCAAGGGATGCAACTCGCTCCAGCGATCAACGCCATGGCCACCACACAGGTGTCGATCAGCGGAACGGCAGGGGCCGACCTCGGCGTGCAAGGCCGTGGATGGTCCATGCCGGATCTCACGAAATCTTTGGAAGGCACGGGGCACGTAGCGGTAAAAGACGGCAAGATCGAAGGTGTGAATTTACTTCAGGAGGCTATCTCCATCCTCAAAGTTGCCGACATCTCGCTTGATAGCGCCAAGGCAACGGTTTTTTCCACAATCGAGACCGATCTCGCCATTAAGCAAGGGACCATCCATGTCCAACGACTCTTGATGGATAGCCATGATTTTCAGGCCACAGGAGGAGGCACCATCGGATTCGATCAGACACTGAACCTCACCGTGAACCTGAACCTGTCGCAGGACTTAAGCCGGAAGATCGCAGGTTCATCGCCCGCAGCCAAGCTCGCGATGAAAGAAGACCGTTTGAGTCTTCCATTGGTGATTACCGGGTCAGCCCAGGCGCCATCATATGGGTTAGACATGAAGGGGCTAACCGGAAGAGTTCAGGAACAGGTGCAGAAGAAAGTTGAGGAAGCGGTTGGTGGACTGCTGAAAGGTACAACGAAACCAGAAGACTTCAAGCGACAGGGCCGAGACCTGCTCAAAGGACTATTAGGCCGCTAACCGGATTGCTATCCATGGCCCAACATATACTCATATACTATGGAGCAGAAACCAGGGCCAGGTATTATCGAGGCTCAACAGCAAGATCAGGATTCTTCAATGACGTGCTTTTGGCCTGCGAGGTAAGACGTATCTGTGATTCGAGATCCTCACATACATGGCTCTAAAGCCTGACAGTCTCCCCACTCGTTCGTGAGAACAGCCCCGATGTAAGCCATCCACTGGCATTCTTCAGGCCGCGCGATAAAAGAGATGCGGCTCGCGAATGTCTCCACGCTGGACGCAGCGAATCAGTTCCTGAATGACAATCTGCCGATCTACAACCGGCGGTTCGCCGTTCAGCAAACCCAAATCGCCGATCTGCATCGCCCCCGTCCGGCGCACAGGGAGTTGGACTGCATCCTGTGCCTTAACCCGCATTATTCATGACGGTTCGTCGCAAAATCGCTGAGCCGCGTCGCGAGAGCGGTGCGCGGAGCCCGAAGGACCTGAGGCCGGAGCGACGAACAGAGGCGACGGTGGCGAGACCCTAAAGCGGACATTTCGATTTGGGCTGGACAGGCTGACAAATTTATCTTGATCCCCATACGCAACATCGCATAACGTACGGGGCTTCAGTCCTTGCGATATGGACCCATCGCCGTCACACACAAAGAAAGGACAGCTCATGCGTTTCGTTGTATCCTGTTTGGTGACCCTGCTCTGCCTTGGGACCACTGCATCATTCGCGGCAGCCCCAGAGCTCACCACCGATGAACAAAAAACCCTCTATGCCTTGGGATTGGCCATCAACCAATCGCTCAGCAACTTCAGCTTGAGCGAGACTGAGTTTGAGATCGTGAAGTCCGGCATCACCGACGGGTTCCTCAAACAGCCCCCCAAAGTGGACCCTAAGGCGTTCGGCCAGAAGATTTCACAACTGCAAGAGGCTCGTGCCTTGGTCATCGCAGAAGCGGAGAAGAAGGCGGGAGCCACGTTCCTCGCGAAAGTCGCGGCAGAATCCGGCGCCAAGAAAACCGAGTCTGGCGCGATCCTCAAGACCATCAAGGAAGGGAATGGCGCCACCCCGAAAATCACAGATAAGGTAAAGGTACAGTATCAAGGAGCTCTGATCGATGGAACCGTGTTCGACAATACCACCAAGCCAGGCGAACCTGCTGAGCTGAGAGTGAATGAAATGAGTAAGTGTTGGGTGGAAGGGATCCAGCAAATAAAAGTCGGCGGCAAGAGCAAGTTGGTCTGCCCGTCGAATCTTGCCTTCCGCGACAAAGGCATGCCTCCCCTCATCAAGCCCGGCGCAACATTAGTCTTCGAGATCGAACTCCTCGAAATTATCGCAAACCAAGTAGTTCCGCACTGAGTCCACGGCAAGCTCGAGCGGGAATGGTCTCCCGCTCGAGCTCGTGGCCTTCACCGCGTGTATCGAACGAAGCTACGGATGATCCCTGCAAGCTCGCTCTTTCTCTCTTCAGGGATGGAGGCTGATTGATCTTCCACTGCGCGCGACTTTCTCACCCGCCCACCCACTGGCACGCCGAGACGTGCCATTAACCCGAGCGAGGGCTTTCTTAAGCCGCGCGTTGCGCGAGCACAGAAGATCATCAGGCGCCATCTCCTCCCCCCTCTGTAATCCCAACATGTGCGCAGCAGGGAGGACTCTATCAGATTCATGCGGCGGTCCAAGCCCCACGTGTGCTGGTGGAAGAGCCTGGGGACGGGATGATGCAGATCACGCACCAGAGCCGGCCGCTCGGCTTTCATGCGATCACGTCTCGGTCCATGAAGACGGCTAAGGCCAAGACGGTGTATCAACCCCGGTGCCGGTCACATCGAGGCCGGATCATCCGTGGCGCCAGCGCCTGTGGCCAGAACGCACACGCTCTGCTGCGGCGGTCGGAACATAAAACCGGACATTTCTATTTGAACTTGACAGTTTGATTTTTTAGGTCAATTTTGTTTTTAGGTCTTGACAAGAAGACACATTTTCAGCGATTCTGCCGAGCCTTTACCAGAGTCAAAAACAGTGTTCGCTCAGTGGATCTGCGCGAACCTATTTGTTATCATTTTTTGAGCCCCATGAGGTAAGATATCGTCGAAAGACGATAATCACCATCAGAAAAGGAGGTGCGAATGTCGAAGCGGAAGGTCGGAACATCGGTCGTAATGATGGTGTCTATCCTGATCCTTTCAGGAGGGATGGCGTACTCTGAGGAACCAGCGCCATTGCCTGAAGTCCCAGCTGAATATGCCGACAAAAAAATGCCGGCTGGCTTTTTGACTGATCCTAAGGTCCTCGCAGAGGGAGCGCTGATTTACACCGGCGAGGTTAATCCGCAGGTCAACTGTGCCAGCTGCCATGGCAAGGATGGTAAACCAGTAAAAAAAGGCGCTCGGGATTTTCGGGACAAAGCTCAAATGGGCCGTATGTCTGACGCCTTCTGGTTCTGGCGAGTGTCTGAAGGGGTTCCAAAAACAAAAATGAAAGCCTGGAAGTCGCAGCTGTCAGAAGAGCAGATCTGGCAGGTTATTGCGTATGAGCGTCAGTTTTCGAAGTGATGTTCGAAGAAAACGTCAGAGTAATTAAAATTCAAAGGAGGCCCCATGCCTATCAGTTTTTCGCGTAGCGTACGCACTGTCGCATTACTCAGTGCAGTGATCGCTGCTCCGAGCCTTGCTATCAGTGCAGGGTCTGTGTCGGCGGCAGAGACCATCAAAGCCCAACTAGCGACCGCACCCAATGTTCCCCCTCCCATCACACGAACCCAGCCAGCCACCGTCGTGGTCAACCTGGAAGCGAACGAGTGGGTCGGTCCGCTTAGCGACGATAACAACTATGAGTTCTGGGGTTTTAATAAGAGCGTGCCAGGGCCCATGATCCGCGTCATGGTGGGCGATACGGTTGAAATCCGTTTGAAGAACCATAAAGACAGCAAGGAAGCTCACAATATCGACTTCCACGCAATCACGGGACCAGGCGGCGGGGCTAGCCTGCTCAATAGCGAGCCAGGGCAGGAGAGCGGGGGAAAGTTTAAGATGATCATTCCTGGCATCTTCTTGTATCACTGCGCCACCGCATCGCCATCCATTCCCGAGCACATTGCGAATGGCATGTACGGCACGATCGTAGTTGAGCCAGTGGGTGGGCTGAAGCCAGTCGATAAAGAATTCCAGATCATGCAAAGCGAGTTTTACACGAAAGATGGCGAGAAGGGCGAGACCTTGGAGTTTTCATTCGAAAATGGGTTAGACGAGCGCCCCTCCCATGTTGTATATAACGGCAATGCGAGCTCGCTGGTCAAAAAACCTCTTCGAGCCAAGGCCGGAGACACCGTTCGGATTTTCTTAACCAACGCAGGGCCCAACTTTGTCGACTCTTTGCAGATCCTCGAACAGCCGTTCGACAGGGTGTACCCCGAGGGTTCTTTGACCTCACCGCCTGCGGAGAATGTCAAGGTTACCAGGATTCCTGCAGGTGGCGCTGTCATGGCAGAGTTTAAAGTTAAGGCGGGCACCTATACCATTGTTGACCCAGTAAAGGATCGTAAGGACAAAGGCGCCCTTGGCCTGCTGAAGGTAGACTGAAGGTAGCCTAGAGAATCCGCCAACTAGGCCATCTACAAAGGCCTGAAGTACTCTGCAGGCAGGTGATCAGGATGATGACCGTCACAGAGTAATCCAAAATTAAAGGAGGCGTCATGTCCAAGAGTTTTGTGCGTAGCGTGCGTCATGCCGGATTGATCAGCGCATTGGTCATGGCTCCGTGTCTTGCCATCAATGCAGGCCTGGTGTCGGCGGAGACCATCCAAGCCCAACTGGCGAAGGCACCCAATGTTCCCGCTCCCATCACACGAACCCAACCCGCCACCGTTGTGGTCAACCTGGAATCGTCCGAGTGGGTCGGTCCGATTAGCGACGATAACAATTATGAGTTCTGGGGTCTTAATGGATCCGTGCCAGGGCCCATGATCCGCGTCATGGTGGGCGATACGGTTGAAGTCCATTTGAAGAACAAGAACAGCAGCAAGCGCAGTCACAACCTTGACTTCCAAGCGGTCAGTGGCGGAGCCGCCCTGGTCAATGCGGAGCCCGGGAAGGAAGCCCAGATACAGTTTAAGGCCACCAAGCAGGGCCTCTTTGTCTATCGCTCCTCCACTGCAGCGCCAGCCGATATCCAACACATTGCGAGTGGCATGTACGGCTTGATCTTAGTTGAGCCGGTTGGTGGGCTGAAGCCTGTCGAAAAAGAATTCCAGGTCGTGCAAAGCGAATTTTACATGAAAGATGGCAAGAAGAACGATACACTGGTTTTTTCGAGTCAAAAGGTGACAGACGCGGATGCTTCCTATGTCGTACATAACGGCCATATGACCGCGCTGGTCAAAATTCCACTCCGATCTAAAGTGGGAGAGACCGATCGATGGTTCTTTGGCAATGCTGGAATCAACTTTGACTCTTCGTGGCATGTCATCGGCGAGATGTTAGATCGGGTGTGGCCAAACGGTGACGTATCAAAAGCGCCAATTGAGAGTATCCAAAGCACCTTGGTGCCGCCAGGTGAAGCGACCATAGGAGAATTTAAAGGCGAAATGCCCGGCACGTTTGTTTCGGTTGACCACTCAATCTTCCGCATCGAGAAAGGCGCCCTTGGCCTGCTCAAGATAGATGGTCCAACTAATCCTGCCCTCTTCAAAGGGCTGTAGTCTCTGCAGGGAAATGATTGGGATGATGGCAAGACACAGCGGCCTCAATCGCAGTGGTGCTCATGGCATCACGGTCGTAATGGTCGCACCAGAGTAACATTAGACGGGGAGGGTCGACATGAAAAGCAGAAGAAGCAAATGGGTGAGCCGCATCGGGGCTGTGGGGCTGGCTGTCGGATGCCTGGCGCTGGCTGGTTTGGGCTCAGGAGCCACGCCTGCCGAAGCGTCTGACTCACCGACGGGTAAGCAGGATGCGTCTCGGTTTGTCGTGCTGCAAGCCTTGAACAATGAGGCGGCGCAGGACAATGAGACGGGGCTGGTGTGGGAAACAATTCCGGCGAGATCGAGGACGGTTTGGAAAAATGCCGCCGGTATCTGTGCGAAAAAGACCGTCGGTGGCAAAAAGGGCTGGCGCTTGCCCACAGTTAAAGAGTTGGCGACCCTGGCGGATCACAACATATATCCTCCCCCAGCCCTCCCGACTGGCCATCCTTTTTCCAACATCGAGTTTTTTGGCTATTGGACGGCGACGGAGCACGAAGACTATTCGATGGTCGCGTGGGACGTCAACTTCGACTATGGCATCGTGGGCAACGATTTTAAGACCAACACGAACTTTGTCTGGTGTGTGCGCGATGACGCGAAGTAGATTCAGAAATAAGTCTTAGGTCATTCGGTGGTTTAGGGGGGGGGCGCAAGCCCCCCCCTGCTCGTTCCACGGTGATTCATAGATAGCTTCACGCTGACAGCTGAACACTTTCTACTCCTGGCCCGTTACGGGCATCACTACTGAAAATCAATTTGTGAAGGGGCTTCTCGCGCAGGTCACCCCAGCGCTGCTCGACTGGGTTGAGCCCTGATGAGCAGGGCGGGAATTTTGGCAAACGGAGGGTGTCGGCCAGCACTCTTGAGCGCCGTCACGATGTAGCCCTGTGATCGGAGAATTGGGATGAGCCTCGCCCAGATATGGCGTGGAATTAGGATTTGTCGAGAGGATCAACGGCAAGATCGGGGTTCTTTAACGATGTAGTGATGGCCTGCGAGGTACGGTGTATCTGCGTTTGAATATCCTCACGTACATGGTCTCGGAAACCTAGAAGATCTGACAGTCTCCCCACTCGCTCAGGATAATAGCCCTTAGATGTAAGCCATCCGCTGGCATTCTTCAGGCCGCGCGATAATAGAGGCCCTCCAGTGAGGGCCACTGCATCAACAAGGCAATACCAGACAGCAACCCCACTTGGAGGGTTTCCCTGGGTCAAACCAAACACAGGATCGACTGATGCCCACTTCCAAGCCCCAGCTGCTGTGCCGAGTATCTCCAACCAAGTTGTAATAAAGAACGCCGCGAGATACACCAACGGCGAGCGACCTCTAAACAGGCAGATCAAAAACGCGGTGAAGAGCACCGCCCCTCCTACATCACCCTGTTCTGGAATCCCGCTGATCCCCCAAATCGACCATGCCCCGCACACCACAATCACTGTTGTGGTAATAACTCTTGCATATTTTATAAATAGCCCCGATCGAGCCAACGCAATGGAAGTTAAATACACCATTCCGTGACCGAGAGGCACATAGGCCGGCACATTGTCGAAGCGATAGGTGTAGCCACCCATACAGACAGACGCCACATATTCACCAATTGTTGTAAACGCGACTGCCACTGCAACCTGCAATCGTACATCTCTCGTCTCACCCCGCAAGAACCCAATCAAACATATGAACGCGATACACCCGAGGGCATATTGTTTCCACACACTCCCGTTTACTTCAAACACCATACAGATTGCGACAGAGGCAAACGTGACTGCCGCGATGATGTAATCCCGTTTCCTATGCGTATAGGCGGCTTCGATCTCCGGGAAATGGCGTAGCAAACTCGACATCATTGAATGTCAGCCCTTCATGAGCCTGTTACTTACGCTCTATTGTAGAGCACTTGAATACGCGATAGGAAACAAGGGGCCATCATAATGTACGTCTGACGCGACACGAATAGGCTGCAGATTCTCCTGTGGTCGAAATCTAACCTGTGCCCGACCTCACGTCAACCGACTGTGATCAGTCGGAATCATAGGTTACTCGACTACGGTGGTGTTATGCGTGCAAGGGTACCGATTCAAGATCAATCATCAGAACGAGCCAAGTGTCTTACAGAACATACCGGGCTGTTTGCAAAAAAAACGGCGGGAGAACTGCTGTTGCGGCAGTCTCCCGCCAAGGGTGACGAAGTAGGATACCTGTTCGACCAGTACCGTGTTGATCAGTCTTACTCTTCCTTCTCTTTCTTGTCCACCTTCAACACCGCCTTGCCTTGCGCCAAACTGGCATTGAGATCATGCTCCGGCACTTTCTTATGAACCAGGTTTTGATGGCAATCGATACAGGTTGCCCCCTCTGTTTGCATCTTCTGGTGAGCTGCCTTCGCCGACGCCCCCGGGGGCTTCGTATTCTTGTGGCAGGCCCGGCACGTCATGCTGTCCCAACCCTTCAGCTTCATGCGCGCTCTGTAGGCTGCCTCCGGCCGTCGCTCATTGAACTTTTCAATCGTAGAATAGTCGACGGTGAACTCCTCTATCAGGAACGGCACTCCATCTACAACGTGGGTCCATACCGCCAGAGGAAAGTTTGCCAAGCCTTGGGGCACATGACAATCCTTACAGCCTGGGTCGGCGCCGAGCGCTCCCCAATGCGAGGACTTTTTCAGTTCCTCATACGGATAGGTCTCTGAATGGCAACTTACACAGAATTCGGTCCTGGATATTGCAGCCTCGCCGCCGAATACGACGACGATCGATCCGACCGTAAGAACTGCGCCGAGAAGCAAGGCGCCACCAGACACACTTAGGTAATTCCTTAGCCCCCCCGCCATTACTCCTCCTTGCCGATCTCAGCCGGCTTGGCATCCTTTTGGAACTCTTCATGGAACTTTGGGGTAGGCGGACCTTCAAACGTACCCGCTAGCTTGAAGTGTTCATGCATAGCCTTGTTGTTACGCACCATCTTCTCAAAGTCGAACGTATACTTCTTGTCTACAGTGGGGGTGAAAGGCGTGTAGGGTTTCTTAGTCCCTTTCCACCCAGAGCCCTCGTAGTTCAGGTGGCACGAACTGCACTTCTCAATGAACTCAAACTCTTGTCCGGCTTCCGCGAGAGACTCACGTGGCGTAACCTTTTTCGACTTTTCAAAGGCCTCGCCTGCCTTACGGTGAATCTTTCGGTAATCTGGACCGGCCCCATGACAAGACTCGCAGCCTACACCGATCAAGAACTTGTCCGGCTCAGAAATTTCATATCCACCCTCTACACCGAATCCAGTTACGTGGCAGCCGATGCAATCCTTGTCTTTGGAAAAGTCTTTCTTAGGGTCAAGTTTTGCTTTGACCATGGCTGCATTCTTTTCTTTATTCCTGTCGGCTTTGAGCGAGTCAACCGCTTTGGCATGGGCGGTCTTGAGCCAGGAGTCGGCCTCACTTTTATGGCAATTACTGCATTTCTTTCGACCCTCGAATGGCGTCTCAGCAGAAGCGCTTCCGGCCATAGTTGCGAATACGACTACAGCTGCTAGTGCAAATACCATAGGATACTTCACGGGGCCTCCTTTCATCAGAAAAACTATGCGTGGTTGTACTTTGAAAATCGATTATGCGTTACTCTATCGAGAATGTGTAAGATTTACAATAACGGTTCATCCACCTCGGCAACTCAATGAATCAGGTATTCGATGACTGCGCAGACGGAATCTTATACACCCAATAGCCGCCCTCTTTATGGACCAGTTTGACGGCTTTGAAATCGAGAGGTACCGAGGTCGTCATGGGCAGCATCTGTGCAAGCAGCGTGTCCTTGCTCTTATCATCGGTCAGGAAGTAGGCGCGCGCGTTCTCCTCCGAGAGTCCGTGCACCGTTTGAGAGGTGTAGTTGTTGTCCAATAGCCAACGCTTCACCATCGCGCTTAGTCCATGCACATCACCGCCCTTCAAGGGAAAATCCTTGTAGGCGACACCGATGCGATCAGGGCTCATCAGCCCGAGTTTATAGAGGTCCGAGACGTGAACCACGACGTAGGCTTCGCGCCCGCCAGTCAGTTCACGCAGTATCGCTGCACCCTCTGTTGGTTCTGACGACAACGCAACAGCAAAGCGTTGGAATTTTCCCTTCTCTTCTGCGCTTGCCGTAGAGCCCCAGAACTCGCGTTCATATTTGTCGATCGCCTCGATTCGTGGCCGCCAGAGCGACGGTGCAACAAGCGGTCCACTGAGATGGGAGGTGAACACCGTCTCTAACCCCGTCAATAGCTGAATCTGACGTGAAGTGTCCCACCAGGCGAGTATGACAGCGTCTTTCGGCACATGCTTCGCAATCGCTGGTGCCAACAGGGTCAGCTCGGAGAGCTTATTGTTGACGAAAACCACTGGTTCGCCGGTGTAATTTTCCCAGGCGAGCATAACGGGCTTTGTATTTCCGCGTCGGGCAAGATAGCCTACAGCTACCGGTTCGTCCACACCGTCTACGATAATCTCTTGCTTGCTGATGCCAAGGTCAGGCCACGCGTCTAGTCCGAGCTTGCTGAACTTATCAATACCGCCCTCTTCCACCAAGCGGTAATGATACGGCGCTGGACCTGGACTGAACCATAAAAACGCAAACCAACCGAGCATAAGTAGTCCTCCCGCCACTAGGACTATTCCTAGCGACGGGAGGACTTTACTACTTGGTCGCGTCAGCGCTGCTTCCATCGTTTGCGCTGCGCCCGTTGTCACCGCTGGTTCTTCTTACGTCTGCTCCATCCGGCGAGCGCGAGGGTGCCGGTCAGCAACAATCCGCCGCCCACGCTGCCGAGCGTAATCTTCCCGTCCGTGCTATCGAAATCCAGCAGGCCACTGGTCTTGCTCTGCTCGAGCTTGGCCACCCGCTCCATCAGCATCAACCTATCCTTAAGCTTGGTGTCCTCGTCCATGATTTCGACATAAGCTCGGTTCATCGCTGCCCAGCCGACAGTATAGGTGTAGCCTGGGTATTGATGCGCGAGACTGACGTGCAGTTGCACAAGATGGTCCTCAGCCATTTCGAAGAGCTTGAGCTCGATCGCTGTAGGGCTGTTGCCCTTCGACCAGTAAATCTGCCAAAACTGTTCGAATTGAGCCTTAGCCGGCGCTGGAGGGGCCGGCCGGTTGTTCTTCTGACCGGTCAGGAGTCTCGCATCATACTGCTTACGGACGACGTTGTGCGCCTCATCGTATTTATCGAGTCCTGAAGAGGTGCCGTTGTCCATAAACTCCAAGTATGCGCGCGCGAAACGTTCAGAGTGGCACGTTGTGCAGGTCTTGACCCACGCATCCAGACGCTTCTGGCCCCATTCACCAAATACAGGTTCTCTAATGCCAGGCACGAAGGGATAGTTCGCCCAGCGGACCTTACGCACCGTGTTGTGGCTGAATTTGCCCTGGTACTCCATATGACAGCTCTGGCAGGTAGGGAAGCGCTGCCCGCCCTTGACCACTGCATCCTTGAGCTGGATATCCCAGTTCCATTGATTTTTAGAGGCCTGGTATCCCAACCCATGCTGTGACCCGTTGTAGGCTTCCCAGTTGTTGTGATCGGCGCCGCTGTGGCAGGTACCGCAGGCTTCAGGCTTGCGGGCGTTAGCTACAGAGAATTCATGCCTGGTATGGCAGTTGTCGCACTTGTTCTGGTTGGTGTGGCACATTGTGCAGCCGTCAGCGATCTCGCGCTGCGACATTCCGGCGTAGATATCCGTCTCAACGTTGGCCCTGTAATCAAGCGCGTGCGACGGCCGGCCCCTCGGCCACTGGTTCTTCGGCCATAAGATCGTGTCGCGCTCGGACTGCTGCTCAGCGTATTCTTGTAGATGGCAGTTGCCACAGACGTCAGCAGTTGGCATCTTGATGTCTTTGCGATGGTCAGCCTTATTCTTGGTATTGATGTCCACATGGCAATCGATGCAGCCGACTTCCTTCAGCGATTCGGTGGCGCCGAGCTTGCCCAGGGAACGGAGGTTCTTCTCGACGTCATCCAGCTTCGCTTTCTTATAATAGGTGTCATCCTTGGGGGTGAGCTTGCGAATCTTGTCAAGATTGGAGTGGACACTCTTTTTCCAAAGTGCCACCCACCCAGGCGACTCATCGGTGTGGCATTTCACGCACTGCTCGCGTGTCGCGATATCTTTGACCGATGTTGGTGGCGTGTAGAACGACATTGGATCGAAATACTTGCTCATTGGGATCGGCTCCCAATACTGGCCGTACTGCCCTTTCCCTGCGCCTCTGCCTGGATCCATGTAGCGCTTCGTCAACGCCTCATGCAAGTCCTTGGGGCTGGCGGACCGATCAAGGTTCAACGCCTGGTAGGTTTCAGTGGGGACGCTGGGAAAGTCTGCTTGAGCTGTTGCCGCAAGCAACACCCCGCAAACTACCAGGCCGCATCTCACCCAGAATTTTTTGGTCATACTAAAGCCTCCCACAAATTGATAATCGCCCTATTTATAAGTCAAACCACTCTAATGATCGTACGTGCGTATGTGCCGGTATTCATATCTGCTATCGTTTACATTAGCGGTCATAATTAGTGTGCCGCGCTTTTATATCGCAGCATATATTCGATGTCAATATATTAAGTGGGTTTGGTGTAAAAAAGTCTCATGATTCTGAATTTGGCAAGTCCAGCGCAATCAGTATTCCTGTATGGTCAGAGGCAAGCCATCACGCGTTATCGTAATGAGAGAGAGCTCTCTTGGTTCTTGAGACTACGGTCTTTCACGATCGATGACGACGGTGACCCCATCTACACCAGGCTTCACTGGTTGACTTATCCCCTCCAAGTCTCCACTTTGCGGCATAGCCTGGCCGGACTTCGACAGACGAGCCACAATCACCACCATTGCGACGTCGGAAAGTGTTCTGGACGGCATCATGCTGTTCGAGTCATCGAGCCGGAACGTAAAGGGCAAGTCTTTCTTCGTCGCCCGCATGATCGCCACCGGCATCGGTGGGCCATTCGTCTCACGGGCAAACACAAATAACGTGTCTGTTGCGGACCCCTTGCCTGCAAGGCTCGGCGCAATACTGACCTTGCCGCTGATCGCAAGCGACTGTCCAGACGACTTCGCCGGCGCTGCCGGATCCGCATATCCAGTTCCCATTGAAATAAGCAGCACGCCGCAGACCAGCAGACTACACCTCAGCCAAAATTTATTGACCATGTTCATACTCCCCGTTTGTGAAAACACATCCCTACGCTCTTGAGTTAACTTATCGCTTAGCGAACAGCGCGAATATATCTCAACTTACATCTGAAAATGTCAAGACAATAGGGCGCACATCTTGCCACTGCTTACATTAAGTGAGTTCGATGCGATTTCTCGACAAGCCATCGCTAGATGCGGGCTAAAGCCTCTCTGAAGGGTCGACGATTATTGTGTGGCTTTAAATGATGGTCCTGTTGGACTTCCAGGCACTACGGACGTTCACGATCGATGACAATGGAGATTCCATCCACTCCAGATTGTATCGGCTGACTCGTCCCCTCTAGATCTCCACTCTGGGGCATGGCCTGGCCAGACTTCGAGAGACGGGCGACAATCACCACAGGCCCTGCACTGGAAAGTTTTCTGGAGGGCATCGGGCTAGTCGAGTCATCGAGCTGAAACGTAAAGGGCAAATCTTTTCTCGTCGCCCGCACGATCGCCACCGGCATCGGTGGCCCGCTCATCTCGCGGGCAAAGACAAACAATGTATCGGTCGCGGATGCTTTGCCGGCTAAGCTCGGCGCCACAGTCACCGTACCTCTGATCGCACGTGGTTGTCCCGTCTGGCTGGCTAGCGGAGCCGGCGCTGCCGATTCTTTATTCATTCTCTCATGATCGATGACGACGGTGATCCCCTCCCCCCCAGACTGTATCGGCTGACTCGTCCCCTCCAGATCTCCACTTTGCGGCATTGCCTGACCGGACTTCGAGAGACGAGCCACAATCACGACTGGCCCGGCACTGGAGAGTTTCCTGGACGGCATCGGGCTGGTTGAGTCATCGAGCTGAAACGTAAAGGGCAAATCTTTCCTCGTCGCCCGCACGATCGACACCGGCATGGGTGGGCCGCTCGTCTCGCGGGCAAACACAAATAATGTGTCCGTGGGAGAGGCTTTACCCGCCAAGTCCGGCGCCATTGTCACCGTGCCCCGGATCGTACGCGGCTGCCCGGCTTGCCCAGTTGGCTTGACAGGAGCCTGCGCTTCTGCAAATGCCGGCATCGCCTTTTGACCGCCGCCAAGCTGACTCTGAGCTTCGGCAATGGCCGCCATCAGCTGCTGCGTCATCTCCGGATCTACGTCCGCAGGAAGGTTTGCACGAGCTTGCTCCCAGTCCTTCGCTGCACGAGCAAAGTTTTTTCGGTTGAACGCCACGGTCCCAGACAGCATCAGCGCTTTCACATTACGCGGATCGAGCTTCAATGCCTGCTGAATCAAGACTTCGGGTTTCCCCTCCAACTTGCGACCATTCACAACCCCCAAGGTATCCGCATAGTCCGCGAGTAACTGGGCGTCATCAGGAATCAGTGTCACAGCTCTCTCGTAAATCGAAGCGGCCTCGGCGTAGCGCCCCAGCCCCACGTATGAGCGCGCGAGCAACCCCCATCCCACACCATCATTCGGATTCTGCTCCATTTTCTGCTTGAGCCGCTCAACCAATCCTTCCAGCGCGTCAGCGGACGAATGCGCATCTTCTGGCCCCCCTTGCGCAGACAGCGAGCCAGCGGGTGGCTGCGTCATGGCGAGCGGATTCCCAAGCTGCCAGTAGAGCGCCACACTGAAGGCCGGCACAATAATGGCCAGGGCGAACGCTACCGGGCGACTATGAACCTGCCGCGGGGTCTTTGTAGGCGTCGTCTCAGTCGTGCCCGTTTCTTCCAGGAGACGGCGTTCGAGCTCACGCCGTGCCTGCTGATACAATTCGTCCGTGAGCACACCGTTTGCCCGATCCTGCTCGAGTTCTGCAAATTGCTGTCGGAAAATAGATAAGGTCTTCTCCTGCTCTCCCGTTACAACCTTGCTGGTACGCCTGACCAACGGCCACAACAAAAGACCAAGAATGAGAAGAGTCATACCCGAGGCGATACACCAGAATAGGATGGTCACGGACGACGAGCTCCTTCGGAAAGTAGTTGCGTCACACGATTGTGCTCGGCTTCCGATAACGTCACATCAGTCATTTTCTTCTGTCTCCGACGCAGCGCAAATACGAGTCCTATGGCGCCGACTCCTAACAAGAGGAACGGCCCAACCCAGAGCAATGTTGTCGTGAGTTTCCAGGGCGGCCGGTATAACACAAAGTCCCCATACCGCGAGACGAGAAAGTCGATGATCTCCTTGTCGGTCAAATCTTTGGCGATCATTTCCCGCACTTCGCGGCGCAAGTCTTCCGCCAACGGCGCGTTCGAATCGGCCAACGTCTGATTCTGACAGACCAGGCAACGCAGCTCGACCGCAAGCGCTTTCAATCGCGCCTCCGCCTGAGGATTCGCCGCAAGCGGCGAGGCCTCGTACGCCGTCGCAAAACTGGGAATGAGCAGTAGGAGTACCCAGAGCCACCTCATTGGTTTTGCAACTCCCTAACCAGAGGCATGATCTTTTTATCCAAGATGTCCTCGCGTAGCGGGCCAATCTGCTTGTAGCGGATGACCCCGGCCTTATCGATCACGTAGGTTTCCGGCACACCGTAGACCCCGTAATTAATACCGATACGCCCCGGCTCATCTACTGCGACGATCTGATAGGGATTGCCCCACTCCTTCAACCATGCCAAGGCCTCGCTCCGTTGATCCTTATAGTCCATACCGTAGATGGGCACCTCACCGGATTGCGCGAGGTGGATGAGTACCGGGTGCTCGTCCTTGCAGCCCCCGCACCATGAGGCCCAGAAGTTGAGTAGCCAGACCTTGCCCTTCAGGTCGTTCGATGAAATCACTTTTCCTGGGTCATGGAGCTGCGGCAGCGAAAACTCAGGCGCCGCCTTCCCAACTAATGGAGACGGCAATTCACGCGGGTTGAGCGTCAGCCCGACCGCAAGAAATCCGACCACGACAATGAAGAGCCCGAACGGGATGAGAAATCGGTTCATGTGACGGTCGGGCGCGCCAACTGTGCCTCAACTGGCACCGTGGCCTCTTTCCGTCGCCAGGCCAGCCGATAGCGCCGATCGCTGATGGCCAGAATGCCACCCGCGGCCATGACCAAACAGCCCCCCCAGATCCAATCGATGAATGGCTTGTGGTAGAGCCGCACACTCCAGGCTCCGCCCTCAAGAGGTTCGCCTAACGACACATACAAATCTCGCAATAACCCCGTCGCAATCGCCGCTTCAGTCATTGTCTGGTTCTGCACGAAGTAGCGGCGTTTCTCCGGATACATGACCGTTACCTCTTTGCCGTCCTGACTCACGTGAATCGTCCCCCGCGCAGCGACATAGTTCGGGCCGTTCACTTGCTGGGTTCCGTCAAAACGGAATGTGTAGCCACCGAGTGTCGCAGTCTCGCCAACATTCATTCGGACGTCCTGCTCCGCTTCGAAACCCTTCACCATGGTCACGCCCACGATAAATAGCGCCACACCCGCATGGGCCACGACCATACCCCAATAGGCGCGCGGCAGCAGAGCCACCCGGCCGCCGATGCTGCCACCGCCCTCCGCCTGAAGCAGCCGTTCCCGTAAGTCCACGACGATCGTCGCCAGAATCCAGAAAGCCATCAGGAGGCCAAGAGTGACGAGGGGCGTCCATTGGCCCATGAGCCACGGCACCACTACGGCAGTCACCAGACTGACGCCGAAAGCCCAGCGCAGGCGAATGGCCAAGGCCGGCAGGCTTGCTTGCTTCCATTGAGCCAGTGGCCCGATCCCCATCAAAAAGATGGCGGGAGTCATCAGAGGAAGAAACACGGTGTCGAAGTACGGCGGGCCAACCGAAATTTTGCCGAGGTCCAAGGCATCCAAGAACAGCGGATACAAGGTGCCCAAGAGCACAGAACCCAAGGCTGCCACCAGCAACACATTGTTTGCCAGCAACATCCCCTCGCGTGAGATCAGGGCGAAGCCCCCGCCTAGTCCGACGCGGGGGGCTCTCCAGGCATATAAGACCAGAGAGCCGCCAATCACAATGGCCAAAAAGACGAGAATGAACAGTCCACGTTTCGGGTCAGTGGCAAACGCATGGACTGAGGTCAGGACACCCGAGCGCACCAAGAAGGTTCCGAGTAGACTGAGCGAAAACGCCATAATGGCAAGCAGCACGCTCCAGGCTTTAAAGCCGCCACGTTTGTCAGTCACTGCCAGCGAGTGCATTAATGCGGTGCCGGCCAGCCAGGGCATGAACGAGGCATTTTCAACCGGATCCCAGAACCACCAGCCACCCCATCCCAATTCATAATAGGCCCAGCCGCTCCCCATCGCGACACCCACGGTCATAAAGCACCAGGCCACCGTCGTCCAGGGGCGTGACCAGCGCGCCCAAGCCGCATCCAGCGTGCCGCCCAGGAGTGCAGCGATGGCAAAAGAAAATGCGACGGAGAATCCTACGTATCCCATGTAGAGCATGGGCGGATGGATGACCATTCCTGGATCCTGTAAGAGCGGATTCAAATCCCGCCCGTCGAGGGCCGCCGGGATCAACCGCTCAAACGGATTGGAGACGGTCAACATGAATAGAAGAAATCCCACACTGACGAGACCCATGACACCCAAGATGCGCGCGCGCATCGCTTCGGGTAGATGCGTGGAGAAAAACGAAACTGCGACCATCCAGATGCTGAGGATGAACATCCAGAGCAGCAGTGAGCCCTCATGCGCGCCCCAGATGGCTGCGAGCCGATAGTGCAATGGAAGCTGGGAGTTCGACGTGGCCGCAACGTAGAGCACGGAAAAATCTTTGACCGCGAAGGCATACCCCAGACAACAGAAAGCTGTCAGGACTAAGAGGAATTGCCCTCGTGCCGCCGGCTTGGCGACGGCCATCAGCGAGGAGTTTCGTACTGCGGCGCCATAGATGGGCAGGACTCCCTGCACCACCGCCACGCAGAGCGCAAGAATTAAAGCGTAATGACCGATTTCTGGAATCATGTAGGCTCCTAGCGTGGATTGACAACCAGTGTGCTGCTGCTCTGCGTCCCTGCGGTCTTGGCCTTGGCGAGGGCGTCAGCCGCTTCCGGCGGCATGTAGTTTTCATCGTGCTTGGCCAGCACTTCGCTCGCGAAGAAACCGCCATCAGCCCTAAGTTGCCCTTGCGCTACGACACCTTTGCCCTCTTTAAAAAGGTCCGGCAAGATCCCCTTGAATGTCACCGGCACGCGTTTCGCCATATCCGTTACGACGAAGTGCACAGTCAACCCATCGCCCTCGCGCGTAAGGCTGCCGGCCTCTACCATCCCGCCGATACGGAAACTGCGGCCCTGGGGCACATCGCCATTGGCGGCTTGCGTCGGCGTATAAAAGAACACAAGATTGCTTTGGAATGCATTCAATACCAAGGCCGCCGCCACAGCCAGTGCCACGAGCCCCAGTCCGATGAGGACAAACCGTTTCTGTCGAGGTTTCATCGTCTCCGTTTCCTCCTACTCCCCATCATGGTTCCCGGCCGCAGCCGCAGACCGCCGCCACAACAGAAGGACTTCCCCCCCCATGCACAAAGCCGCGGCCCCAAACGAAGTCCACACATATAGGCCATATCCGCCCATCGCGAAAAAATCAGACAGACTCCCCCACTGCATCAGCGCGCCTCCGCGACATCTGCCATCGAAGCCTGCTTGCCCCACGACGGTAGTCGTTCTCGATCGGCAATCACGCAGCGTACCCGAGCCAGCGTCACCGCGATGCTGTACATCCAGAAGCCGAACATCATCACCAACATGGCCGTCACCATCGTTCCCGCCATCGTCGGCGCCGCCGTAATGCTGACAGAGGCCCCTTGGTGCAACGTATTCCACCACTTCACAGAAAAGTAGATGATCGGCACATTGACCACTCCCACGAGCGCCAAAACGGCGCTGGCGCGATCGGCGCGTCGCAGGTCATCGATCGACGAGCGAAGCAAAATGATTCCGATATATTGAAACAGCAAAATCAGTTCCGACGTCAGCCGGGCATCCCACACCCACCAGGCCCCCCACGTCGGTTTACCCCACATCGACCCGGTGAACAGAGCGAGGAAAGTAAACATCGCCCCGGTAGGAGCGATGGCCTGTGCCATCATGAAGGAGGGCCGCGCATTAAGCCCCAGTCCGATACCGGCCCAGATTGCCATAATGACGTACAGAAACATGGACATCCAGGCAGCCGGCACATGGACGAAAATAATTCGGTACGCGTCGCCTTGCGTCGCATCGGTCGGCGCCACAAAAAACCCGATGTAGAGGCCAATTAGAATTAACCCGATCGACACAACGGAAAACCATGGAATCATCCGCCCAGCCAGAAGATGAAAGGCTTGCGGCGACGAGTACTTGAACCAATTGATCCCCGTGTTGCTCATAAAGATTGTCTTATTCCAATGCAATGCGCAATGCAACAGCTGTGGCCCAGGGCGCAAACGCAAGCGAGAGCAGAAAACAGGCCCCGAGCAACGACAGATTCGCTTCGCTGCCGACTCCGGCCAAACTATTCGTGACGGCGCCGGCTCCGAAGATCAGCACCGGAATAAAAAGTGGAAGCACGAGGAGTGCAACCAGCAAACCGCTCCCCCGCAACCCGAGAGTCAACGCTGCCCCGATAGCCCCAATCATACTCAACGTCGGCGTACCAAGCAAGAGCGATAACGTCAACACCACCAAGGAGTCCCCACTCAAGCCGAACTGCAAACCCAGGAGAGGCGAGAGGAGAACCACCGGCAAGCCAGAGATTACCCAGTGGGAGAATACCTTCCCAACGACCAACACTGCCAGAGGTTGAGGTATCAAGAGCGTCTGTTCCAGCACACCATCGAGATAGTCAGCCGTAAAGAGGCGCCCAAGCGACAAGAGGCACGCCAGCAAAGCCGTGACCCAAAGCACCCCGGAGGCAATCATCCTCAGAACCGCCGGCTCCGGTCCGACTCCTAACGGAAAGAGGCTTGCGACGATGACGACGAAAAACACCGACATCGCCACATCCGAACGATGTCGCATGGCCAGCAGAAGATCGCGCCGGACAACACCCCGCAATGCCTCGCTCATGCTGGGCTGGCTCATCGAGTCAGCCTCAGTTGTTGGACAAAATCGGGAGGGATGGCAATGTCCTGGTGCGTAGCAACAACCACCATGCCGCCGTGACTCAGATGCGCATGCAGACGCTGGGTCAAATAGTTTGTGGCCGTTACATCGAGCGAAGCGAACGGCTCGTCTAACAGCCATAACGGACGGGTTGAAAGCCAGAGACGCGCCAGAGCCACGCGGCGCTTTTGTCCTTGCGACAACACCCTCGTCGGCAGACGATGGACCGGTCGCGCAAGGCCGACGGCCTCCAACGCCTTGGGCACAGCTCCACCGGCGCATTCATCGCCGGCCAGGCAGGCGGAAACCGTAAGGTTTTCAACCGGAGTTAGCTCGTCCTTGATTCCGTTGAGGTGCCCGACATAGGTCAGTTGGGCGCTATAGAGTTCCTTGAGCTGGCGGATGTCCTTCCCTTCCCAGAGGATTGTGCCTCGATCTGGGGACAACAGACCGCAGAGCATACGAAGAAAGCTGGTTTTCCCGCTGCCGTTCTCCCCGACCACAGCCAGCAAGGTTCCAGGCTTGACCGTCACACTGACGTCGGAGAACAGCTGCCGTTCCCCGCGACTACCGCTCAGTGCAACGGTTTGAAACATATTGGGAGAGATCCTACCGGAACGGAAGTAAATGAATTGCCGTAATGTCGAATAGTACAGAAACCTGCTGTCTCCTGGGGTAATTTCGACATCGCTCGGCACATTGACAGACATGTCGGTTGGTGACGCAGCAATCCACACGCACGATCGATGTCACGGTATGTCAACTTGAGGCCTCACGAAAGGGAGCAACCGTCTGTTCCGCAATTGTCGCCCATCCGATACCGTCAAGTCAAAGACGGTTTGTCCCGGTTCGGCATGAACCTCTAGTGACGAACCTTCTTTGAAGCCCTGCTAGGCACTTAAGACTCATTTACCCTGGTCGTTCCTGCTGCAAACAAGGCCGCCACACTTGGCAGCTATACCCGAGTCACAAACACAATGCGAAGAATGCCCGTTGCCGCACCGCTATGATGCCGATAACTACAGCTCGTACCTAATAGCCGGGACAGACCAACCAGCAGGAAACATGGTCCATTTTTTTTTGCTTGCCTTGCACCAGGGGAAGGGGGGTAGAATCTTGCCCCGTCTTAGTGGCATCATGGTGGCATGCCTCATGTGGCATGTCGTAACTCACGTCATCCAAAATGGGATCGCTGAGCTGAACGAAACAGCGAGGCGTCGCATGGTCAAAAACAGGAGGTTCCGGCACACTATGACGATAAGGCAAGTGATAGGGGCAGGCTTTATGGTGCTCATTCTTCTTGCCGCACTGTATCATCCTGAAATCGCTGCTGCGCATGGAGCAGCGACTGGAGAAGACGACCCGTGCTTGCGCAAGGTAGGTGAGCGCGTAGTGCATTTCAGCGCTTATCAGCCCCAGTACGAGCTAAAAGGACAGTACTGCACCGACATTCCTAAGGAAGGAGACACCTTCCTCGTCATAGACCTCGTGGACCCGGCGTTACGCACCGAGCCGGTCGGCATGCGAGTCATGAAGGGGAACGGCTCCAACGACAAGGAAGATCAGATCGTGGCAGACATTCGTCCGAGCACCCACCCGGACGGAGTGCTCAGGGGCGAAGCCAGGCTGGATGAGGGCATCTACACCGTCACCATTTCGTCGGAGAATCAGAATCTGATGCGGCACCCGCAGTATCTGTTGCGGGTACATATGGTCGATTACCAGAAGCTAGTGCGTACCGTGGGGGTACCTTTGCTGGGAGTGCTATTCGTGGCCTTCCTCGTGTACAAGCTCATACGGTCGAAGTGGTTGCGGAATCGATTGGCAGCCCGACGTGCGTAAAACGCCGGGCGATCCGACCCGCTAACACATGGTTTTATATTCGAGAGGGAGGATACTGATGATGGCTGTGCAAATGCTGAAATCTGTCGGCTTGTGCGTTTTGATGATAGCAATCGGGATGCCGCTCTTCTCAACACAAGCCCAGGCTCACGGAGGGCTGGCTCTGGCAGAGGACATGTGCAGACTCACGATCGGCCCGTATAACATGCACTTTACCGGCTATCAGCCTGATGCCACACGCAATAAGGAGTTCTGCGAGGACATCCCCGCGACCGGTCGCACGGTCGTGGTGCTTGACTATATGGAAGACGCCCTCCGCCCGTTGCCCACCGAGGTTCGGATCATCAAAGATACGGGGTCGGAGCAAGATCTTCAGGCCGTCACGGTGCTTCACCTGCCGCCCAAAGTCTACCCTGCCGGCTCGGTTAATTTTGAATATAACTTTGACCAGCCCGGCAAATTTATCGGTCTGGTTACCGTGGGTGATAAGCATGTATCTCGATTCCCTTTCTCTGTCGGGGAAACGAAAATATGGCTGCCGCCCACCTACTTTTTAATCGCGTTTGCAGGGGTTGCTGTCGTCGGACTGGTCTTCTTTGCCATGCGCGGGCGTGGCAAAAATACTAGCAACACTGTTTCGTAGACGGCTGGCCATCGATCCAAGGTGCCGGCGCAGGTGGATGTCCAGCTCGACGAAAACATTGAGACAACTTCGGAAAATTAACGCAAGAAGGATACTAGATGATGTCGTTGCGATCACTACTGAAACCAGTGGTTATGTGTTGCTGGATCCTGGCGATCGGGATTCCACTCAGCGCGCAAGCCCAGCACTTTCACGAATTGGACAAAAATTTCTGCATACTGAAGTTCGGGCCCTACGGTATGCACCTTACTGAATATCAGCCCGACATCTCGGACCGGCAGGAACTTTGCGGAGACATTCCATCGATCGGCCGCACGGTGGTAGTGCTCGACTTTATCGAGGGAGACCTCCGCTCGTTGCCCGTCGAGGTCCGGGTCATCAAGGATACGGGTTCGGAGCAGGATCTTCAGGCCATTACGATCATTCATATACCGGCCAAGGTCTACCCCGGGGGGTTCATTAATTTCGAACATAACTTCGAACAGCCTGGCAAATTCATCGGTGTAGTCACGGTTAACGGCAAGGAGATACATGTCGCCCGGTTTCCGATCTCAGTTGAAGAAGGCGGAGTGGTTTCGCACCTCATGCATTACATGATGGTCATAGTCCCACTCGCAGTAATTGGCGGCGGCGCGGCGATTTTCTTTTTACTGCGCGGCCGGCGTAAGCCCTCGGCTAGCGCCGTTTCGTAAGCACATCGGTTGCCGGATGTCCGCGCAGTAGTCAATGATGAAAAGGAGATCCGATGAAATCGTGGGCGGCTCTCACATTGAAGAACGCAGCAGTGGGCGCAGCGATGGTGATGGCATTGTGCGCCAGCGCCGGGGCAGCGTTGGCGCATTCGATGCTGGTCAAGGCAGAGCCGCCGCGCCGGGCTGTCCTCGCCCAAGCGCCACCACAAGTACAACTCTGGTTCAACGAGGAGATTGAAGGCGACTATGCATCGCTGGTGGTGCTCGACGCCGAGAAACATCCCGTAACCGAAATCAAACCCACACTGGCTCCCGATGACCGGAAATCCATCGTTCTACCGTTGCCGGAGTTGATGCCTGGAAAGTATTCAGTGAAGTTTCGGGTGCTATCGGTGGACGGCCATGTGGTGGAATCGTACTTCGACTTCACTGTAAAGGGTAAAGCGCAAAAGAAATGATCGAGGTCATCGGCGCGCTGTTCCGCTGGCTGCAGCTTGCGTCCAACATGATCCTGATCGGCGGCTGCGTCTTTCTTGCGATCGCTTGGCGCGCACGAACTACGTTCAATGCCCCATGGTTTGCCCGCTTGGAGCGGGCCTTGCCATGGCTGGCGGTCACGCTTCTGTTGGGATTACTCGGTTTGCTGGCCACGACTACAGCGCAGGCCACGGGTGTGGCCGAAAATGCCTGGCGGCCGGGATCCTGGCTGGAACTCCTACAAAAAACCCGAATAGGCCTCATCTGGAAAGTGCGCGCGGCCCTTGCACTTCTCGTGTTCGGGGTGGCCCTTTATATCCGGTTCTCACATCGAGCCCGCTGGCAGTATGCACTGTATGCGACGGCCGCAGCACTCACGCTGGCTGCCGGATCGCTCGCAAGCCATGCCTCAGCTGATGAACTGTCCGTAACATCGGTACTGCCTTACGCGCTGCACACCGTTCTGGCGAGCGTCTGGTTCGGCGGCCTGCCGGCTTTTCTCACAGTGTTGTTTGCCGCCACGGGAAAACAAACAGGCGAGGCAACGGATCAGCTCGGTATCCAGCCCCTAAAACATTTCTCGAAAATGGCATTGCCCGTGATGATCGCGGTGGTGGCCACGGGCATCATCGTCGCCGATCGCATGGTGGACACGAGTTATGCCTCGCTGTTCGCGACAAGCTACGGCTGGTTTCTCAATACAAAGCTCGTGCTGCTTACAGCGATTCTCATAATCGCCGCGCGCGCGCGCTTCGTCTGGCTGCCAGCGCTCAGCCAAAATGAGGCTGTGGCTGCAGATGGCGGGCGCAAGCTTCGAAAATGGGTCACACTCGAAGTCCTGCTCGCATCAGCGTTGGTATTGGCGGCAACCCTATTGGCGAATGCCGTGCCGGCCAAGCATACCGTCATTGAAGATTGGCCCTTTCCGTTCCGCTTCTCCATCGACGCCACATGGGGTGACATGAGCGTAATGGTCCGTACAGGGATCGGGGTGATACTGCTGATCCTGGCGGGCGGATCAATCCTGCTCGGTCGGCGGAAACACTGGGGAACAAGATGGCGCATTGCCATCCCGATCGCGCTGGCTACCTGTGCCCTGGCCATCGCGTTGCCCTCCCTTGCCACTCAAGCTTTTCCGGAAACCTACCGCAAGACGCCTGTTCCATTCGATTCAATTTCCGTCTCCAACGGCGCGGCTCTATTCACCTCAAACTGTGTGCCCTGCCACGGCCCCCAAGCCAAGGGCAATGGTGTACTGGCCAAAACCTTCACCATACAGCCAGTAGACCTGCTCACGGAGCCACACACGGCCAAGCACACCGCAGGGGATTTCTTCCACTGGCTGAGCTACGGTATTCCCGGTACCGGCATGCCGGCGTTTGCAGATAAACTCTCGGAAGAGGATCGTTGGGATCTGGTGAACTTTCTCCATGCCACTTCCCGCGGCTATCAAGCTCGCCTCATTAACCCTTATGTCGCCACCAATCAGCCCTACATGGCTCCGCAGAACTTCTCTTACTCCGCGCATGATGGCACGAGTGGTACGTTGAAGGACTTTCGCCGGCAGAAAACGTTACTGCTGGTCCTGTTTTCGTGGCCTGAGTCGCGCGCAAGGCTCGATCAGTTGCGGCTGGCGCACTCCACACTAAGCGGCGGCAACACGGTAGTTCTCGCCGCATCGGTGAATGATCTCAACCCCGAAGATCTTGCGGCGATCACAGCCGATATGCCGTTCCTAGTGGCGACGCAGGGCGCTCAGGAGATCACGCGTAGCTACGCCCTGTTTCGTAGAACCCTCAGCAATCCCGATCTGGCAGGCGAGGGAACCTCACCGAAGCACATGGAATTCCTGATCGACCGTTACGGCTATCTGCGGGCACGCTGGATTCCTGCCGTGGACGGTCCAGGATGGACGGACATCGGAGAATTAACGCGGCAGATCGAGCAACTTAACCGGGAGAAGGAGATCAAACCTCCGCCAGACGACCATGTCCATTGAGCCTCCACAGTAAAAGCCATGACATATGGGCACGGAGTGGCCATACGTGCTCCTGTGAGCGAGAGGGGCACACTGATGAAGGATGACATTACGCTACTCGTTGTCCTGCTCAACAAGAGACCGTTTACGGAAATGAGACTTCCCAGGACATGGAGTCGCTGCACAAACATGCAGGTGAGCTTGACATTTCATGTCTTCTGGCATATTTTTACCAACGTTTGACTATGTATTTAACTCCAGTACACAGTGGATCTCGTGACGCAGGGTGATGGAGAACTTTGTGCAAGCCCTAACCCAATTCGAACAGCGTTTTCCCACAGAAGATGCGTGCCGTGCCTACCTGGCTCGGCTGCGATGGCCAACCGGATTTCGTTGCCCCCAGTGCAAGACCAACGGCAGTTGGACAACCACTCGAAACCTCATGATGTGCCGTAGCTGCGGACACCAAGCTTCGGTCACTGCTGGAACGATTTTCCATCGAACACGTATTCCTTTACAGGACTGGTTCCGTGCCATATGGTGGATGACCGATCAGAAGCATAGACTCAGCGCTTTAGGACTGCAGCGCCTGCTAGGCCTTGGAAGCTATAGGACGGCATGGTTGTGGCTACAGAAACTCCGGCGTGCAATGATCCGGCCTAGTTATGACCGATTGGGGGGCCAAGTAGAAGTAGATAGGACATACTTGGGCGCCGTTGATTCGAGAGGGGGCCGTCGAAAGCTGGGGGACAAGATCCTCGTTGCCATCGCAGCACAAATTGACGGGAAGGGCATTGGACGCATCCATCTGCGTCGAATCCCAGCCGCATCCGCAAGCCCGCTCGTCGCCTTCGTGGAGCAAGCAGTTAAACCGGGATCGGTGGTCATTACTGACGGATGTGACGTCCATACTGGCTTGACACAAAAAGGGTTCAATTACCGGCCGCGAGTGATCAACGCCGGTGGCAAACCGTCGCCGATTATTCTACCCCGTGTATACCGCGTGGCCTCCCTGTTCAAACGTTGGCTGATCAGTACCCATCAGGGCGCGCTATCTCGTGAGCAATTGGACACCTATCTTGAAGAGTTCTCATTTCTGTTCAATCGACGGACATCCAAGTACCGATGGAAGCAATTCTCCAGACTCATGGCACAAGCTGTCTCGATCGAGCCTGTCCAATTCCCCAAATTAATTGCTGGATCCAGCTAATGTTCCCTCTAATCCTGCAGGTTGTGGAACTGGAGTTAAGTGCATAAATCTTCGCACGTATTTTGCACATGTTACAGAGCATACTTCTCCGATATTATGCTTGACATAGAGAAACTGCATCCGCTAATCTCCGCCACGAAAACATATGGTGGCCACGTTTCGCCGGGGAATGTTTCTCCGGATTAAAAAATCGGGGGGTGGGTATCATCACTCAGTGGGTTTCAATTTCCTTTAACTGGTTCTCATTATTTAAAAGGAGGTCAGTGTATGGCTAGTACAACGTTCGGCGGTAGCGACCGGGGCTATGACATGTCGCTATGGTACGATTCTCGACCCCTGAAGATCGGCTGGTTCGCCATGCTGGCGGCGGTCGGGTCCGAGGTCGTCTTTCAGCGTGTATTCGGGTATTCCCACGGCTTGGACTCCATGACGCCGGAGTTCGAGAATGTGTGGATGGGCCTGTGGCGGTTTAACGTGATCTCCA
>SWDM01000004.1:0-28648 GCA_005116835.1 Nitrospira sp.
CCCGCCGGGCTCCCCCAAGTCCTCGGCTGTCGTACTTCTTGTCAGCATTCATGATGGGTGTTTTTCTCCGCCCGCTACTCTAATTGAAGAGAGGCAAAGTGTCCTACTGATATTGGCACAGAGGGGCCTACCCTGCGACCGAGACCTTCTATCGGCTCCTTGAATGGCTCAATGGACCTGATTCGATCTTTGAGTCTAATGACTGCGCCTTTAGCAGCTCAACAGATCATTCCAGTACGCAGCCCTCCAAGCGCCTTCAATGCTCCGGACGCCTGATGATTCTGTACCGAGACCTGGTCGTGAATACTTCGCCGGAGCAGATTCACTGGTTGACCAACGCTGCGGCACATGCGTTGAGACGGATCGATCCGGCGTTTGAATGGGGTGCTATCGGCGCCACGATCATGTCGGTCCGGTTTACGACCCTGCCAGGGCCACTGGGACTTCAGTGTGGCCAGCAGCTGATGTTGTCGTTTTGGACATGGGGGGAGCATGAGCGTGAGATGATGACCAACCTTGATCGCACTTTTCACAATCTGACAGTCGCCCTCCGAGAGTTATCCAATGAGATCCGCCGCTCCTCGCTAACCACGGCTTTGGACGCGTAGGGGAAAGGCGTCAAAAGTCTTTCCCTGACAGGATCAGGCGACTGTAGACTGAGCGTAAGGGTCTCTCCTTCCGATACCTCCCCTCCCCTCATGACGATTGCACCCTCCAACGAGAAAGGAAAACTTTTGGCAGACGTGACTATTGACTTCGTTACGCGACAAGAGGTGGTATAGAGACTCTCGTGGGCAGACAGATTGGCGCAATGCGGATAAGCCCTCATTGACTTGGACTGGGGAGGTAGCGGAGTGACCTGGACGACTAAGAAGCCGACAATAACCGGGTGGTATTGGTATCGCCGTGAATCTGATGGAAACACCGTGAAGGTTCTCCACTTCATTGATGACGACGGAGATGGGCCCTATATCGCCACGTCAGACGATCTGATACTGAAGGACTTAGACGGGGAATGGGCCGGTCCAGTTGAGCCGCCACTGTCAAATCAGAGTCGTTAGCCACTGAGTGGGGGACAGGAGAAGAGTTGGGGCTAGGGAAGAAGATAACTGTGTCCACCTCGCGACAGCACTGAAAGTCTATCGGTCACTGCATCATAATTCTTCCGATGCACTAGAAACTTGAAACCGCGATAAATAAATGCAAGAACCACTGAGTGAGCCGGATGGCGGAGAGAATACTGAGGAGGTGTGCGCATGGCGAACACCAGGGAAAGCGATTCTAAGACCGAGAAAGAGCGGCGGGTTGATAAGAAAGACCGCGAGCGCGCGTCAAACTCCCTACCAGCTGCATGCGGCCTCATCGTTCTATGGTTGGCCCTGCTAGCCGGTTGCTCGTCGATCCCACAGGTGCCGACCAACCACATCGTGATGTTCAGTGGTCGCGGAAACCCCGTGGACCCGACGGGGAACATCGGCTGTGCCGACGAACCAGCACCCTGCAATGGCTCACACTTCTGGCTGACCGCCTACCCTGAAATGGAACGGAGCAAGTACGACCACTACCTATCGAACCTATTCGAAGCAATGAAGCGAGACGCACCTGTAGTCGGCGGCAAAAGACGATTGTTGATTTTCATCCACGGCGGATTGAATACCCAAGTGGGAACGATCGAGCGGGCTGCCGAGCTCCACAAGTCCATTGAAGCAGCCGGCTATTTCCCAATCTTTGTCAATTGGCAATCCTCTCTGGTCTCCAGCTACCTCGATCACCTGCTCTATATGAGAAAGGGCCAGGACATGGGCGCGTTAGGCGTGCCGCTCGCACCCTTTTACCTCCTTGCCGATATAGCGCGGAGCGTGGCCCGTGCGCCGGTCGTCTGGGCGTTCCAATTCTGGAACAACATTCGGAGTATTCCGTTCATCACAACGCAGTCCAAAACCGACGCGACGAGAATTGCTGCTGACATCAAGAGGGAAGGAATCATCGATCTGGTAGAAGGTGAGGACAAACGGGATACGGCCGAGATGGTTCTGTCAGGGTTTTCCTGGCTCGTCACCGCCCCGACCAAGATCCTGACGGCGCCGTTCATCGACGCCTTTGGCAAAAGCGCCTGGGAGATTATGTTACGACGCACCGACCTGCTCTATCACACCGACGGTGAGTTTTCGACTGAATCCGACGTCGCAAAGCGAGCGCACGATGAGAAGGGCTACCAACATGTCCTAGCGGACGGCGGACTCTCGGTCTTCATGCGCCGGCTTCAAGATGAAGTTGCGCGGAATGGCGGCGCCGATGCCTGGGACATCACCTTGGTGGGCCATAGTATGGGTACGATCGTCCTCAATCGCATGGTCCACGATTTTGGAACATCCCCGTCAGGAACGATGCCCTTCAACCGGATCGCGTACATGGCCGCAGCCGCAACGGTCAAGGACTACGAAGACAACATCTTCCCCTACCTGGCAAAGAACCGTCATGCGCAGTTCTACCACTTGACCCTCCATGCGCGCGCTGAGGTTCGTGACCGTTGGGAACCCATTCGTTATGTGGATCTTCCTCCGCGCGGCTCCTTGTTGGTATGGGTCGATGAATTCCTCGCCAACCCTGGCACTCTGCATGACCGCACTGCCGGGCGCATCACGAACCTCATCGCCGCGCTCCACACCACACCAGAGGAGTTACGGCATCGCATTCATATTAAGGAATTCAACGCGGGTGTGAGCGCACAGGACACAGATCCGCAGGGACACGGTCAGTTCTCGACTCCGTTCAGCTTTTGGAAGCAAGAGTGCTGGCAGCCCAAAAGTCCCAGCTCATCGACCTGTTTTACCGAGCGGTAGCATTTCAATTGTGAAATCAATCGTAACGGTCTTGCAACCGGATACCTCTCGGCCTATGGCGGCGGGACAGGGGGGACAGGCTGATATGGAGCGATTAATGAGCAGGCGTCTTTGACATCTTATGCGCGCGACTGTAAGTCCTTACTCCGAGGGTCTTCAACCGCTTCCGCGCAAGCCAGCCCTGGCCAAGGAGAAAGAAAGTGCCAAGTCCTAACAGTGTGATGGTGGAAGGTTCGGGGACGGTCTTAGGTTCGTTCACAACAATGTTGTCTACGGCAAAGAGGCCACGATCTGTCCCAGACCCGGTATGTATCCACGTCACGCTCTTGAGGTTTGTCCAGTTATTGTCGAGATAAAACGTTTGAAAATCATCTACGACTGGCATAGCGTTACCATCAACCTTACCATTGGGGGTAAAGGTTTGCGTAATTATGGTTGAGTCCCCCAGGATACCGGTTACCAGAAACGGGACTTCCTTGTTCAGTGGGAAACCGGCGAAGTCAAAACTCTGAAGAGAGAATGTCCCACCACCCACTTTCGTCATGATCAGATCGTCATGCGTAATGCCGACAGTAGTCCCATTAAAACTATCGCCAGAGAATTGGTTACTGATATGGAGATCATTGAAACCGCTGCCGTTCATCGGGCCTGGGGTGAATAGGAATCCCCCTGAAGCCACTGCCGTTCCAGCTGGAAGAATATCCTGCCGTGCATGAAGCGGGACCGGTACATCCACAGATGTGCCAAATGTAATTAGCTCAAATGTAATGCTCGTCGCCCTCGCCTCCTCTGCTCCACAGAACAGCATCGCCAGAACTAAGCCACCGACAATCGGCCAACCACTCAATTCCGCTTTCATGACATATTTTCCAGCTTCGATTAGTCGTGGGCCAAGAACAAGACCCCCACTTAAGATGGGCGCAAATGCAATACCAAAACGTAATCCGTTCATTTCATTCAGATTAGGCATTGTGTGTGGGAAGCCGTATGTAAAACTTCCTGACATGCTGTCGACTCCCAAGACGTCGCAAATACGGCAGGACATTGAATTGCAAAGGGAAAGAGTTCCTTTTTCGCAGTGTAAAGTTCCATGACATGCTGTCTGCAAACAAAGCAGACCGGGCGTCAGCGCGAGGATGGATGTCTTGTGCGTTGGAGGCTTGATGGTTCAGAGAACATGATGGGGAGAATCTTGCCAACGCCCCCTCATCCCCCCGTCCGTAGGATAGCGATTGGCTTGGTGAAACCCGTACTCTGAGCCGCATGACGGCGAGCAATCTCCCAATACAGTGGCGTGCCATTGTGCGTGCGGTAGCCATCGCGTACGGCACGACCTTTGTCTCGGGACTGGTGTTGGCCTTGGCAGGAATCTCGCCAGAGGCGCATCCCGTTGGCTACCCACTGCTTGCACTGTTCACCGGCGCGGTGGGAGTCGCTCTCGCACTCAGGGCGGCCGACACCTCGAGGCTCTCTTATCTCCTGGCAATAGGAGTAGGCGTCTGGCTTCTCAGCTCGACCAGTGTGTTGTTTGGAGCGCAGTCCTTTCTCCAATGGATCAACAGCAGTGTCTTCATCGGTATCACTCTCATCCTGGGCCGACTTCTAGTGGGAACAAGCCTCGATACGGTTCCAGCATCTGCCGTCCCCTATTCAGCATTCATCCACCGAGCCCCTGGGACACATAGAAACAGTTAGCAAGGGGCTCACCCTTCTCGTCGATGTCCCACCCGTCACCTTGCCCGATACCAATATCTTTGCCACAATGAGCTGGCTTCCTCGCAAACTACCACGCGAGGACATGCTTTCCACTGATTGTTGCGGTGGGATAATATAGAGACGATCGATCTGCTTTCGTTGGGCTTATTGTAACGACCCACGTACACTTTTGGGGAAACCTCTCGTATGGAGACCTATTACTCTATTCTTGAAATTCCGGACTACGCGACTCCCGACGAGATCAAGGAGGCCTACCGGCTCTTATTGCAAGTCTGGCATCCAGACCGTTTTCAGCAGAAGCCTGCGCTGATGAGGAAGGTGGAGCAGAAGTCAGGGAAAATCAATGTCGCTTTCGAGACACTCAGCGACCCTGTACTGAAACAACGGTATGACGAATGGCTCCGTGCCAGCCATGGACGAAATGCACAGGCTCCTGATCCAGTGACCTGCCCATCCTGCCAGGCAACCGTTCGTGCCGCTCAAGAGCAGCACGATACATGGGACTCTCACAAACGGAAAGCTGCCGCTGCAGCAGCTCAAGAACATGAGTCCCTCTCCCCTGCGAAAACAGCCATGGCGGCCATAGCCGTACTTTTTATTGTCATCATCGGATTCACGATGACGAAAAAATCGAAAGTGATTATTTCCAATACACCGGCTCATTCAACTGAAACGGAGACACATTCGCATACTGAGCTGGTAACAGTTGAAGAAGCGCATGTTCACCAAACCACAGATCTGCACGATGGTCCTTCCAACAACTCTGTTCGGACAGAGCATCAGCAGACATCTCCACAGAACGAACCCACTACCGCAGCCAAACTGGATCGGCCGGAATTAGTAAGGCAACTGATGGCGAAGGCCCCCGGACGCGCCCCGGCAACCGCAGAAGAGACCATCTCAGCCGTAGACCTTCAACAACTGAAGACGCTGGCCTCCCAAGGCAATGCCTCGGCGCAGAATCGACTTGGGCAGCTGTATTTCATCGGGCAGGGTGTGCCACAGGACTATACGACTGCCAGAGCCTGGTATGAGAGGGCTGCAGCCCAGGGCAATGCCTGGTCAAAGAACCAGCTCGGACAGCTGGCTGCAGACGGACGGGGTGAACCGCAGGATTACAAAAAGGCAAGACAGTGGTGGGAACAAGCGGCAACTCAAGGTCTGTCCCTGGCTCAATACAACCTTGGACAACTCTATGCCACCGGACGGGGTGTGGCACAGGACTATAAGACGGCGCGAGGATGGTACGAAAAAGCTGCCACCCAGGGGAACGCTTGGGCGCAGGCTCAGCTTGGAGAACTCTATGCCACGGGGCGAGGAGTGGCACAGGACCAGAAAGCGGCGCGGGGATGGTACGAAAAATCCGCCGCCCAGGGAAATGCTTGGGCGCAGGCACAACTCGCGTTGTTGTAGTCAGTGGCGGGTGAAATGAACATGTTTCGGGTTTCAAGTTTCAAGTTTTCAGAGCGTGTTTCCTGAAAACACGAAACCAGAAACGAGAAACCCGCAACTCCGTTCTTCAGCTCTGCTAGGATACTTCGACTCGCTCTCCCCTTCCTATGCGGAAGAGATCGGCGGCGGAGGATTCTTTCAGAAAGAGTTCGAGTCGTCCGTCACTATTGATCAGTGCGGACAGCTTCCCCACTGTCCCTTCGCTATAGCTTTCCACCAGCCCTTCGATAATCCACTCGCCGACCCGAATGAGCCATACTCCGCGCTGTCTTACGGAACGAACCCCTTCCAAATTTGCCGGAGTCAGGTTCGTAATAAGATTGCCGAATCGATCCACATAGACAATCTCACCGACCAGAATACCCTGCTCCCACCGGGGCTGCGCAATCGGAAATCTCCGGTAGTCTCCGATGATCGGCCCGTACGACTCAAACGGTTCGTGGTTGGCAAGCCTGGCCGCAACCGGAGCAAAGAGATCCCGACCGTCGAAGGTCCGGCCAGGCGATTTACGCCGATACTTCAGCTGATCGATCTCGCGTACTTCCACCGGCTGCTCTGCCTCGAATATAGAGCTGAGGACGCCGTTGTCAGGAGCCAAGAAAAAGTATTGTGCGCTCTTGACCATAATGGCCCGCCGCGCGCTACCGACGCCGGGATCGACGACCACGACATGGATAGTACCTTCGGGAAACTCGCGATAGCATGACTTGAGGAAATAACTGGCTTCGTCGATTCGGTGGGGAGCGATCTGATGGGAGAGATCGACGATACGGATTTGCGGGTTAATCGAGAGGATCGCTCCCTTCACGCTCGCCACGAACCAATCGCGCTCGCCGAAATCGGTCAGCAGCGTGATGAGAGGAACCACCCTACAGCTCCTCGAAACGAATCTCCACGACTTCGAATTCGACGACCTTGACAGGCGTCTTGACCTCGACAAAATCGCCGACCCGCTTGCCGATCAGCGCCTTGCCGACCGGGGACTGAATCGAGATGCGGTTCACCTTCATGTCGGCTTCATCCTGTCCCACCAGCGTATACTCCCGCTTCGACTGCGACTCCTGTTCGATCACGAGCACCGTGGCGCCAAACACGATGGTCTCGGACACGCGCCCGGCCGTTTCGATGATGCGCGCCTCCGCCAACTTCGATTGCAGCTCCACGATACGCGACTCGATGAACCCCTGCCGCTCTTTCGCGGCATCGTATTCAGCATTCTCGCTCAAATCGCCATGGGCACGCGCTTCGGCAATGGCCTCGATATTCTTGGCGCGCTCGACTTTGCGAAGACGATCGAGTTCTGCTTGGAGCGCTTCGTGCCCCTTTCTTGTAATCGGTGTCGGCATGGTCAACGACGTCCTCTATGGATGATGGTGATATTCCTGCAACGACCGAATGGTAAGTTCTTTTTTGAGAATGGCTTCAATGCCCATCACCGCTGCTCGCGCCCCCCGTATCGTCGTATAGTATGCCAGCCCCTTGTTCAGGGCCTCCCGGCGGATCGACAATGAATCGGCATGCGACGAGGCAGTCCGCACGGTATTCACAACCAAGGCTACTCGCCCGTTTTTGATATGATCCACGATATGTGGCCGGCCTTCCCTGACCTTGTTCACGGTTTCCGTCTCGACTCCATGGCTGTTCAAGTACTCTGCCGTGCCGCTCGTGGCTTGAACGGTAAACCCCAGCTGTTGAAGTCGCTGCACGACTTCCAGCACTGCCGGGCGATCGCTATCCTTGACGCTGATGAATGCCGTGCCCCCCTTGGGCAGTGGGGCTCCGGCCCCTGCCTGCGACTTCGCGAACGCCCATCCAAAATCCTGGTCAATCCCCATCACTTCCCCGGTGGATTTCATCTCAGGCCCCAAGAGGACATCCACGCCTGGGAACTTGTTAAAGGGAAAAACGGACTCTTTCACGGACAAATGCGTGGGCTCAGGAGCTTCGCTCAACCCCAGTTCCGGAAGGCTCTTACCCACCATGGTCTTCATCGCCAGCTTGGCCAGCGGCACACCGATGGCTTTACTCACGAACGGCACCGTGCGCGAACCTCGAGGATTGACCTCCAGGACATAGATCATACTGTCTTTAACGGCAAATTGCGCATTCATCAGGCCGATCACGCCCAATTCCAGAGCCAATGCCTTCATTTGCCGCCGAATCTCTTCGACCACGCTTCGGTCGAGCGAATAGGGCGGCAAGGAACAGGCGGAGTCGCCCGAATGCACACCGGCTTCTTCGATATGTTCCATGATCCCGGCGACCACAACGTTCGTCCCATCGGAAATGGCGTCGGCATCGACTTCGATGGCATCCGACAGATACTTGTCGATCAACACGGGATGTTTCGGCGAGGCCTTGACCGCCGATCCCATATACTCCAGTAAGCCGGACTCGTCGTAGACGATCTGCATAGATCGCCCGCCCAACACATATGAAGGCCGCACCATGACCGGATAGGTAATCTGCCCGGCGATCTGAAGGGCCTCATCGACGGATCGGGCCATGCCGCTCTCCGCCTGGCGGAGCCCAAGCTTATTTAACAGATCGCGAAACCGCTCCCGATCTTCCGCTCGATCGATCGCCTCGGGACTCGTTCCAAGAATTCTCACCCCAGCCTTGGACAACGGCAGCGCGAGCTTGAGCGGCGTCTGCCCACCGAACTGTAATACGACGCCCAACGGTTGTTCGCGCTCCACGATGTTGAGAACATCTTCCTCCGTCAACGGCTCAAAATAGAGCCGATCCGAGATGTCATAATCCGTGCTCACGGTTTCAGGGTTACAATTGACCATGATCGATTCGATACCTTCTTCCCGAAGCGCCATGGCCGCATGGACACAACAGTAGTCGAATTCGATTCCCTGCCCGATACGATTCGGCCCGCCCCCGAGGATGATCACTTTCTTTTTGTCCGTTGGACGAGATTCACATTCGCTTTCGTAGGTTGAATATAGATAGGGGGTATGGGCTTCGAACTCTGCGGCGCAGGTATCGACGCGTTTATAGGTCACCCGTCTCTTGCCCTGGCCGGCGCCGGTTCGTTGCGCCCGAACCGACGCTGCAGTCGAACCGATAAGCTCTGCGATACGATCGTCCGAAAATCCCTGTTCCTTGGCCTGCCAGAGAAGCGACTCCTCAAGCAGAGCGGGCTTCTTGGTCTCCTGTCTTACCAGCAACGCTTCAAAGTCCATCAGCTCTCGGATCTGCTCCAAAAACCAGGGGTCGATCTTCGTGAGGGCAAAGAGGTCGTCATTGGATAGGCCCATCCGGATGCCATCAGCCACATGCCACAACCGCTCGGCAATCGGAGTTCGCAGATGCTGACGTATCCGATCCAGCGCCGATAGGCGATCGTACCCTTCAGGAATGCCGCGATCCAACCCCTCCCGTGAAGAGAGTCCGTTCATATTCAATTCCAGCGAGCGAATCGCCTTCTGCAAGGACTCCTTGAAGGTTCTCCCGATCGCCATCGCCTCGCCTACCGATTTCATCTGCGTCGTGAGAGTGGGATCGGCCCCCCGGAATTTTTGGAAGGCAAAGCGCGGGATCTTCACCACCACATAGTCAATCGTGGGTTCGAAGGAGGCTTTCGTCACACCGGTGATGTCGTTGGTGATTTCATCCAACGTATAGCCCACGGCAAGCTTCGCCGCAATCTTGGCAATGGGAAACCCGGTCGCCTTTGAGGCGAGCGCGGAACTCCTCGATACCCGGGGATTCATTTCTATGACCACCATGTCGCCGTTCTTCGGATCCAGGCCGAACTGAACGTTCGATCCGCCGGTATCGACGCCGATCTCGCGCATGATCCGTACTGCGGCATCCCTCATGCGCTGATACTCTTTATCCGAGAGGGTCATAGCCGGCGCAACCGTAATGCTGTCGCCCGTATGCACACCCATCGGATCGAGATTTTCGATGGGACAGACAATGACGACATTGTCCTTGAGATCCCGCATCACCTCGAGTTCATACTCTTTCCAACCGATCAGGGATTCTTCAATCAGCACTTGGCTGACCGGACTCATCGCCAAGGCCCAATCGATCAGCTTCTCGAACTCTTCCCGGTTGTAGGCGATATTCCCACCGGTCCCGCCCATAGTGAACGACGGTCGGATGATCGAGGGGAATCCGGTCTGTTCGAGAATCTTGATGGCTTCTTCGCGCGTATGGGCCGTGCCGCTGGTCGGCACCCGCAACCCGATTCGCTGCATCGCATGTTTAAAGGCTTCGCGGTCCTCTGCCTTATGAATGGCCTCGGCAGAAGCGCCGATCAGCGCGACCCCATATTTCTCAAGCGTGCCCCGCTTGACCAATGCCATCGTCGTATTCAAGGCAGTCTGCCCGCCCATGGTCGGGAGGAGCGCATCGGGCCGTTCCCGCTCGATCACCTTTTCCACAACCTCGACCGTGATCGGTTCCACATAGGTCCGATCCGCCAACTCGGGGTCCGTCATGATGGTCGCCGGGTTACTGTTGATGAGTATGACTCGATAGCCTTCTTCTTTGAGGGCTTTGCAGGCCTGGGTGCCGGAATAGTCGAACTCGCAGGCCTGCCCGATCACAATCGGCCCGGATCCGATCAACAAGATGGACTTGATATCAGTTCGCCTTGGCACAGATACCTCGCTTCTTAATCAACCTGCTTCGGGCATGGGCCCGATCGCCGGCCTGTATGGCGGTGGTGGTGGCGCCACCGCTCCCCCTGTCGCACGATAATATTGAAGAGTCTCGGGCAACCAGGCTTCGATCTGATTGATACGAGTCAAATCGGACGGATGGGTGGACAGAAACTCCGGTATCGCCTGTTGCGACCGAAAACAGAGTTTCCCGATCATCTGTCTCGGACAGCCGCTCATGCGTTCCCAAAAAGGCACCGCTTCACGAGGATCGTACCCGGCCTGCGCCATCAATTTCAGACCGATATAGTCGGCCTCCGATTCCTGCTTCCGATTGAAGGGCAACGACACATTGACCCCGTACGCTGCCAACAAGCCCTGGATCGCTGCTCCTCCCGAGCCTCCCGAGCGCGGATCACTGCGGCCAACAGCTCCAGAGGCCGCTGCGCCCATAGCACCCAACTGCACGATCTGGTCGATAATACTCCGGCTCATCCGCTCCACCCCATGACGCTGCAACGCATGCGCGACCTCATGACCCATGACCGTCGCCAATCCCGCATCGTCTTTCGTATGTTTGAGAATCCCGGTGAAGATGGCGACCTTCCCGCCTGGGAGCGCAAAGGCATTGACCATCTTGTCGTCTTGAATGACGGCGAACTCCCATTGATACTCCGGCTTGTTAGCGGCCTCGGCGATTTTTCGCCCCACACGATGCACCAACTCATTCACTTCCGCATTGTCGCTGAGCGGCGCCGCCCGTAAGACCTCGCGGAATGCGCCCACCCCAAATTCCAGTTCTTTCTCTTCGGAAAAGAAGATCACCTGATCGCGAGCCGTGCCAGGCGCGCGGTAACAACCGGTCACGCTACCGAATAGGCCGATGGTAGCCCCGGCCCCAATCGCCGCGCAAAGATTCATTGCCCCACGGGCTCCCAACGCCAACATCGCCCGGCGTCCGATCGGCGTCGCCAATAAATCAGTGATATTGCGATCTGGTGATTGAACCATTGCAGGATCACTTCGATGAACACATCGACAAGTCACTCATTGAGATTGTTTAGTCACGGCATCCAGAGATACATGAACTGCGGCGTTCCGCCCCGCACCATGGACAGCAAGTCCAAATTGGCTAATCCAGTGATGCCCGAACTCGACCCGAATAGACGCGAATAGATATTATTCTGATACTCTCCCCGCCGCCCATAGGTCACGACTCGTGCCTCTGTAATACCCGCCTTCTTTTTTGCCAATTCAATCGCATCATCGAGATACCCGATCTCGTCGATTAAGCCGGTCGCTTTCGCCTGATCGCCGGAATAGATCCGTCCATCGGCCAACTTCTTGATTTGTTCAGCCGACAGATTGGGACGCCCCTCCTGCACCACTGCCAGGAACCGATGATAAAACGAGTCGATGACGCTTTGAAAGATCCCTCGTTCCTCCGGTGTCATCACACGAAAGGGTGAACCCATATCCTTGCGGGGACCGGACGTGATGGCATTGGCCTCAACACCGACTTTTTCGAGTAATCCACGGGCGTTGACGGTCAACATGATGACGCCGATACTGCCGGTTACAGTCGAGGGATGGACCATCACACTGTCTGCCGCCATAGCCAGGTAGTAGCCCCCTGAGGCAGCCACATCCATCATCGAGGCAATGACAGGAATCTTTTTCTTGATCTTGAATTCCCGCAACTCGTGATAGAGGATGTCCGAGGCCGTCACGGTGCCGCCAGGGCTATTGATACGCACAACCACGGCTTTGATCTTCTCGTCCTTCGCCGCCTTTGTCAGCTCTTCCTTGAACATGGCGACCATGTTGGTCTGTGGGATCAGGCCCTCTTTGTCTTGTGAGCTGATCACTCCCGAGAGATCGAGCAACAGGACTTTCGCATCCCCAGTACCGCTGACCTGCACTTCCTTCACTGGTCCAGCCGGCTCAATGAGATTGATGGTGACGCACCCGGCTTGCAAACCGATGAGGGCCAGGAAACAGAACTGAACAAATAAAGCGGGCACTCTACGCATGCTGTTTCTCCATAAGCTGAATAAAGGCGCTGAACAAATACGCAGAATCATGAGGCCCAGGAGAGGCCTCCGGGTGATACTGCACTGAAAACACCGGATGATCGACAGAGGCCAATCCTTCGACCGAGTGATCGTTGAGGCTTAGATGTGTCACCAGAACTTGACCGAACGAGGTCTCCACCACTGGCGGACGATCGGGAATGGCCGTGATCGAGCTAGCCACCTTCACGGCAAAATTGTGGTTCTGCGACGTGATCTCGACTTTTCTCGTACGAAGATCCATGACCGGATGATTCGCTCCGTGATGGCCGAACTTCAACTTATAGGTGTCGAGACCCATGGCAAGCCCCAGAATTTGATGCCCTAAACAGATCCCGAAGATCGGATGCCGCCCGATCAGTTGCCGCATCGCCTCGATGGCATAGGGCACCCCCTCCGGATCGCCCGGACCGTTCGAGAGAAAGATCCCATCGGGTTTGAGCGCCTCGACTTCCATCGATGTGGCTGACGCTGGAACGACGGTCACGTCGCACCCCACATCCACCAGCCGGCGCAGAATATTGGCCTTCACTCCAAAATCGTAAGCGACAACATGCCATCGCCTGGTCGTACCGACACCGATCCGTTCACCGAGCGAGGGGGTCCATTCTCCGGTCCCTTCCGTCCACCGATAGGTTTCCTTGCAGGTCACGGCTGCCGCCAGATCGCGGCCGATGATGCTCGGAGCGGCCTGCGCCTTCGCGACGGCCCGGCTAGGATCCCCATCGATATGGGTAATAAGGCCCTGCTGCGATCCATGTTCGCGCAAGTGGCGAGTCAGGGCTCGCGTATCCAGTCCCTCGATACCGACGATCTGTGCCCCATGCAAATATTCTTGTAACTGTTGCCGGCTGCGCCAGTTGCTGGCAAGTCGGCTTGCCTCTTTCACGATGAAGCCCTCAGCCCAAATCCGCCTCGACTCGGCATCCTCCGATGTTGTCCCGTAGTTCCCGATATGGGGACAGGTCATGGTAACGATTTGCCCTTTATACGAGGGATCGGTCAGGACTTCCTGGTATCCGGACATAGCCGTGTTAAACACGACTTCTCCCACCGTCTCCCCTTCGTATCCAAGGGCACGGCCTTCGAAGACCGTGCCGTCTGCCAATGCCAACAACGCTTTTTTCACGTATGCGCTCCGCCTCGGTCGAGAGACCGTTTTGCCTTCATTCCGATTAAGAGAACACCCAGGATAAGATTGACGATGTAGAGTACCCGAACCGGCATCAAAACACGAAACAAAGCTTCAAAAGCTGCCTTCTTCGCCGCTTCCTCTTTCACCGCAAAAGCCTGAGCTTGAAGCTCCACCGCATAGGGATGCACACCCACGATGATCACTCCGGCAATCACCGCCATGCCAGCCAACAACAACATTTCACCCTTACCGACTGCGACCGCCGGATTGCCGCTTCGTCGGCGATACCACAACGAAGCCCAAAGGATGGCCAGGGCTCCGAACACAAAGCGATGATAACCCTCAAACGCCCTGGTGAGAAACAATCCGCCAGAATCCTGCCCGCCGAACGTATTGAAGACGGCGGGAATGACCGCTCCGATCAGCACCACTAAACCGCCGACCCATACCCCCAGGGCCAACCATTCGAGTGTCAGACAAACGACGATTCCCCAACGGGACATCCACTGCACCGGGCTACGGCTTTACCTGGCCGGTCGTGAATACCACCCGGCCACCCACGATCGTCGTGGTAACCCGACCCTTCACTTTCCATCCGGCAAACGGAGTGTTTCGACTCTTGGAGTAAAATTTGGCCGGATCGACCTCCCACTGTTCCTGCTGATCGACAATCGCCACATCGGCATCGGCTCCGACCGCCAAGGTACCTTTAGCCAAGCTAAACGCCTTCGCCGGAGCCGTACTCAGTTTGTCGACCGCCGCCTCCAACGACAAGACCCCCTCTTCGACCAGCGCAAAAGTCAGTGGCAGCGCCGTCTCCAGTCCAACGATCCCGAACGGCGCTTCGGTAAACCCCAGTTGTTTTTCCTGGGTGGCATGCGGAGCATGGTCCGTGGCAATGACATCGATCGTGCCATCACGGAGACCTTCTTTGATCGCCTGCACATCTTTCCAGGTTCGAAGCGGGGGATTCATTTTGGCATAGGTATTATAGCCCCGGACCGTTTCCTCTGTAATGGTAAAGTGATGGGGGCAGGCTTCGGCTGTGACCTTGAGTCCGCGCGACTTCGCCTCCCGCACCATCCGAACCGATCCCTCTGTGCTGATATGGGCCAGATGCAGCCTGGCTCCGGTCAGTTCCGCCAAGGCGACATTCCTCGCCACCATCACATCTTCCGCTGCCGATGGAATTCCCGGAAGCCCCAACTCTGTCGAGATGGCCCCCTCGTTCATACAGCCCCCCTCGGCGAGATGCAGATCTTCGCAGTGATCGACCACCGGCACGTCGAACGCCAAGGCATATTCCATCGCTCTCCGCATGACCAGGCTGTTCATGACCGGCTTTCCGTCATCGGAGATCGCCACACAGCCGGCGCGCCGCAAATCCCCGATCTCCGCCAGCTCTTTCCCTTCGGAACCTTTTGTAATGGCCCCGATCGGAAAGACATTCGCCAGCCCCGCCACTCGCGCGCGATCGAGCATGAGTTCCGTAATCGCTTGGTTATCATTGACGGGGTTGGTATTGGGCATACAACAGACTGAGGTGAAGCCGCCTGCCACCGCCGCAGCCGCTCCGCTCTGAATCGACTCTTTATATTCAAAGCCCGGCTCCCGGAAATGGACATGGAGATCGACAAAACCGGGAAGGACCAACCGGCCCGTGGCGTCGATCTTCGTGGCCCCTGCGGACGCTCGAAGACCAGGCCCCACCGCCACGACTCGGCCCTCCTCGATCAACACATCGGCCAGGCCATTAAGCCTCCCAGGATCGATTACATGCCCGCCCGAAATGAGAATTTGCCCATTCGATGATGACTTCATAAGTTCGTTGCTTCCTTCAATGATTCAATGCGTATCACGACACAGGGGTTCAGGGGTTAAGGGGTTAAGGCTGAAGTGTCCGGATCTTCGACCTCCGACCTTCAGCCTGTACCCCTGCCCCTGAACCCCTTCAGCCTGAATCCCTTCAGCCTATCAACCTGCATCCTCAATTACTGCCCGACAAGAGATAGAGAATACCCATACGAACGGCCACGCCGTTCGCGACCTGATCCAGAATCACCGACGACAAACTATCGGCCACCTCCGGAGCAATCTCCACTCCACGATTGATCGGACCAGGATGCATGACAATCACCCCGGGATCGGCCAACTCCACCCGCTCGGTCGTCAACCCGTACAGACGCGCATATTCCCGGATGGTCGGAAACAGCGCGATGCCCTGCCGTTCGAGCTGCAACCGCAGCATCATGATGACCTGCGCGCCGCGCAGCGCTTCATCGAAGTTGTAAAACACGCGTACGCCCAGTTTCTCCACTCCGGAAGGGATCATCGTCGGGGGCCCGACCACCCGCACCTCCGCCCCCAGCTTGACCAATGCTTGGATATTCGAACGAGCCACACGGCTATGCGCAATATCTCCGACGATGGCGACCCGCAAACCCTCGAACGACAACCCACGCTCGCGAATCGTGTACAGATCCAGGAGCCCTTGCGTCGGATGTTCGTGCCACCCGTCTCCTGCGTTAATCACCGACGACTTCACGCCACGGGCCAGGGCCTCGGCTGCGCCGGCCGACGGATGGCGCAGGACAATAATATCCGCCTGCATGGCCTCGATATTGCGCGCAGTATCGAGTACCGTTTCTCCTTTGACCACGCTGCTCGACGAGGGCGAGAAGTTGATCACGTCCGCGCTCAGCCGTTTTGCCGCCAACTCAAATGAGGTGCGCGTCCTGGTACTGGGCTCGAAGAACAGATTCACCACGGTCCGCCCACGGAGCGCCGGCACCTTTTTGATTTCCCGGCCTGTGACTTCCTTGAACGAATCCGCGGTCTGCAGGATTGACTGAATCTCATCCACCGACAACGGGGCCAGGCTCAAGAGATCTTTACGTTTGAGACCCATCGCCCTCCCTCAACATCTGAACCCGCACGACTCAAGCGGGTTAGCCTTTGGAAATCACTACCCGATCGTCTTCGCCTTCTTCTTCCAACAACACTCGGATATTTTCTTCTCGCGACGTCGGAATATTTTTCCCAATATAGGTCGCCTTAATCGGCAACTGACGATGGCCCCGATCGACTAAAACGGCCAGTTGAATCTCTGCCGGCCGTCCCAAATCGATCAACCCATCCATCGCCGCGCGAATGGTTCGGCCGGTAAACAGCACGTCATCGACCAACACCACAATCTTCTGGGAAATATCGAATGGGACCGAGGTCTTGCGGAGCGTCGGCTGCTCCTTCAACAAGGACAGGTCATCGCGATAGAGAGTAATGTCCAACTCGCCGATCGGCACCGCTGTCGCCTCAATCTCTTGGATCCGCTTCACCAGTCGATGGGCCAGATGCACCCCCCCGGTTCGAATCCCGACCAGCGCCAAATCGTTCACGCCCTTGTTGCGTTCGAGAATTTCATGAGCGATACGGGTGAGCGCCCGCGCAATATCTCCCGCGTCCATCACTGATCGCTCAACTTGCCGATCGCTACTCGTCATCGTTGCCTCATTCTCATTGCATCGTATCAAAACGTTTCAAGTTCCACGTCCGTCTCACGCATACACCTTACGTTTCGCCTCTAACGTTTTACACGTCACGTCTTCGCGCTTCATATCGTACGTCTCACGTTAAGCAGGATGCTCAAAAAGGCCGCCCAGCAAGGCCGCAGCGAGTGAAGACCGGAGGCGTACCCTCTGGGGTACGTTGAGGATCTGAACGATGCGAGAACGCCGCTGGCGGACTTTATCAGCATCCTAGGAAGCATAAAAAAACCCTCCCATCGTTATCCGACGAGAAGGTTGAGGCGTGCCACCAGACACACACTTGATTCAAGCCCATGAACACTCCTTGCTCACCTCGCAGGATGAGCATTAAAGGTTTCGGCATCTTACGAGTCGTCAGGGATCTCTGTCAAGCAACAGAATCAGAAAAGGTAGCTGATTATCACCTACTGGCACATCCACCAGTAGACCTATTCCGGACGAGAGCATAGAAAGTGCCTTGTGGTGATATCGACAGATTAAACCATTCAGAAAATCGTGCCGGTGCGACTTTCGTGGGTCGAGAAACCTGCCGGGAGCAAAGCCGCAGGGCTCACACCATGAACGGCAACTCGATCCCAGTCGCCTGCTAGTCCTTCTGCTTCGGCATGCCACCCCCCATCTTCTTTCTGTTCTGTCCTACGTAGGGTTGCTCCCGCTCCCCCCAAGTGTGCTAGCACGAATGGTTAAGGCCTAAAGACGGGATGCTGAAGGGGGCGTTGCGTGACATAACCCCGCACCCCAGTAAATACAGGTAAATTCGCCTCATTTGTGGGCGGTGAAACTCGGATCTAGGTATTTTTGCTCCCCTCAAGTGGTTATAGCCATAAGAGGGGATTGCAGAATGAATGGCGGCAATGCATCATGCGCCCGCCTGCGTGATAGGCCGCCACGAATTTGAAGGGATATTCGCAGGAACATCAGTGACGACGAGCACGATGCCGTTCTGCGGCGTCGAACGAAACGGAAACGACGAGGGAATCGTCTTTTATGCAGAGAGGGTCGTGATGATGACATTCTGGTGGTCGAAGATCCAGCGCAGCCTCCGTGTCCTGGCCGTGGCAGGTATCCTGTCACTGGCTACCACGGTCCCCAGCCAAGCCGGCGACATCAGCTATGTGTACGACAACCTGGAGCGGGTCCTGGCCGTGATCGATCCGGCCACCGACACGGCGGTCTATCAGTACGATGCCGTCGGCAACTTGACTGGCATCACGCGGCAAGCCTCCTCGACCCTCGCGATTTTCCAGTTCACCCCCTCCAGTGGACCTGTCGGGACTTCCGTCACGATCTACGGCACCGGTTTCAGCGCGACACCGGCGTCGAACACCGTGAAGTTCAATGGCATGACTGCGACCGTCGCGACGGCCTCGACCACCGTGTTGACCACGACCGTGCCGGTCGGTGCGACGAATGGCACCATCAGCGTCACCGTCGCCGGCACCACGGCCACGAGCGCAGCGTCCTTCACCGTCGGCACCGCCGGCGCACCGACCCTCTCCAGTGTCAGTCCGGCGGTGGCCAACCCTGGGGCCACCGTCACCCTCACCGGTACCAACTACGACCCCACGCTGATCAACAACCGCGTGGCCTTTGCGTCCACCATCGGCGCCGCCGCCACGGCGACGAGCACGACGATCACCGTCCCGGTACCGGGCAGCGCGCAAACCGGTCTGCTCACCATCTCCACGACCCAGGGCAAGGCCACGAGCGCGCAAGAATTCTTCGTGGCGCCCCCGGGTGTCGTGGCCCCAGATATCCAGTACACCGGCCGCATCGCCGTGAACGGCGCGACCGTGGCCGCCTCAATTCCCACGGCGAATAAAAACGGGCTGATGGTCTTCGAGGGGATGGCCGGCCAGCGAATCAATCTCGGCTTCAGTGCCGCCACCATCGGCCAATGTAACGCCACCGTCTACCGACCCGATGGCATCCAGATGGCCGGGCTCCTCACGTTCGCCACCGGTGGCGGCGGCGGGATGGATATGGGCGTCTTGCCCATGACCGGGACCTATACGATCTTCCTCGATCCCGTGAGCACCTATACCGGGGCCGTGACCGTGACGGCGTCTACCGAACTGTCGGGCACCATTACTCCGGGTGGCGCGGCCGTGCCCCTGTCCATCGCCCGCATCGGGCAAAATGCCCGCCTCACGTTTACCGGGACTGCGGGCCACACCGTGAGCCTTGCCGTGTCGGCGGTGACCATCTCCGGTGGCAGCCTCTCCATCCTGAAGCCCGATGGGACGGCGTTGGTGTCCGGCATCGGGTTCAATACTAGTAGCGGGGTCATCGATACGCAGGTGCTCCCCACCTCCGGCACCTATACCATCCACCTTGATCCCTACGGCATAAACACGGGCAATGCGACAGTGACCCTCTACAACCAACCGGATGTGAGCGGGACGATCACCCTCGATGGGGCAGCGGTGACCCCGACCCTGACCGTGCCGGGCCAGCGGGCCCGCTATACATTTACCGGCACCGCTGGCCAGTGGGTGAGCCTGGGGCTCTCCAGCGTGTCGATCGCCTCCAGCACGGTCTCGATTTTGAAACCGGATGGCACCACCTTGGTGAACGGCACAATCAACACGAGCGGCGGGAGCCTCGATCCCACGACCGCACTCCCCACCACCGGCACCTACACGATCGTCGTCGATCCCGCGATCGCCTATACCGGCAGCATGACGCTCGCCCTCTCGACGGCGCTGACAGGCACCATCACCCTCGACGGCGCCTCGGTCCCGATCAGTTTCACCCGCGTCGGGCAGACGGCGCGGTATACGTTTACTGGTACCAGCGGCCAATGGGTGAGTCTCGGCCTCACGTCCGTGACGATCGCCTCCGCCACAGTGACCCTCCTTGGTCCGACTGGCGCCACGCTGGCCTCCACCTCAGTCGGCACAGCCGGCGGAGGGCTGGAGCCGACCAGTACCTTGCCCACGACCGGCACCTATACCATCGTCATCGATCCCACGGGCACCTACACAGGCAATCTTACCCTGACCCTCATGTCCTATCTCACCGGGACGCTGAATCTGGACGGCGCGCCCACCACTGCCGCCATCACGACGGTCGGCCAGAACGCGCTCTACACATTCAGCGGGACCGCTGGTCAGTGGGTGAGTCTCGGGTTGACCAGCGTGACCCTCACCACCGCCTACGTCACGCTCTATAAGCCGGACGGCACCACGCTGTCATCGGTCACGGTCGGCACGGCGGGCGGCAGTTTCGATCCACCGGTCTTGCCGACCACCGGGCTCTATACGGTTACTGTGAATCCCCTGTACCAGTACACGGGGAATCTCACTCTGACCTTGTCGTCTGAGGTGACCGGTTCGGTCACGATCAATGCCGCTGCGACACCGGTGACCCTCTCCCGCGCGGGCCAGAATGCGCGGTACACGTTTGCCGGGACGGCGAGCCAGTCAGTCACTGTCAGAATCACGGGGAATACCCTGGGTAACGTGACGGTGAATCTCTATACGCCGAGTGGCGCCTATCAGACTGGGACCACGAACTCCGTCGCCGGCTTCAATCTCTCAACGGTCACCCTGAGTACCACGGGGACCTACACGATCACGATCAACCCCACAACGACTGCGACCGGCAGTCTGAATCTACAGGTGACCAACCCATGAACCACACGCAATCCATATTCAGGTCGAAAGGGCTCCTGATACTCTGTCTGGCCGTCGCATGGACGGTGGGAGTGGCTGACGGGCTGCTGGCGCAGACGTTCACGCCGGTGAAGAGTGGGACGGTCGCCGGCATCCCGATGGCGCCCGGCTTCGTGACCCTGGAGAACGGCTCCAACACCATCTATTTCATGGGGGTCGAGGGCCAGCACAGCGGGACCGTGACCCCTGGTACCAGTCCGTACTATGACGCGCTCGCCTTCTTTCCATGGGGGAATCAGAACGGGACGCTGAACACCTCCCCCCCAACAGGCTGGAGTTGGGCTTGTGGTATAGGAATAATGTGGCAGTATTATGCCCCGCCACACTTAAGCCACCTATACCCTGGCCCTCTCTTGGGGGGCATCACCATCCGTAATTTTAATATGGAACTGATTTCGCAAAGCCAATGGGGGCAGTACTTTGGATATATCCAATATCCACTCATATGTGCGGCGGTTCACCAGCGTAGCGCGCCCAACCCGGTTGTCCTTCAAGCTGATCCGTCGGTAAAGTTCAAGCATCCTGGCGATGGGTATAGCTGTGCGGGCGATCCCTGCGATACCAAGACGGGGCTCTACTATCAGCAAGACACCGACATCGCCGTGCCCGATGTCATGCCGATCACGCTCACCCGCACCTATCGCACGGAAGATACGGCTTCGCGGGTGTTCGGTATCGGCGCCAGTCATCCGTACGATCAGTACCTGCTGCGCGACGATCTCTGTACCGCGGCGCGGGTGATCTTGCCGGATGGGGCCTATATCCACTTCACGCGCACCAGCGGGACGAATTGCATGGACGCGACGCTGACGCATGCCACGACCCACACGGCTTTCTATGCCGCCACACTGGCCTGGGACACCACGTTCTTACGCTACCGGCTGACGTTCAAAGACGGCACCGAATGGCGCTTCAGCGAATATGGCTCGTTGGTGGCCATGTTCGACCGTAATGGGAACATGACGACCCTCACCCGCGCCGCGGGTGGCGGGCTCGCCGGGAATCTCACGAGGATCACCTCGCCGAACGGACGCTATCTCGCCTTCACCTACGACGTGAGTAACCGGATCACCCAGGTGACTGACATCCTGGGCCGGACCATCACCTATACCTACGATGCGAGCGGGCGCTTGTGGAAGGTCACGAATCCAATGACCGGCGTGAGCGAATACACCTACGATGTGTCGCACCGGCTGCTCACCGCGAAAGAGCCCAATGGGAACACGCACGTCACCAATACCTACGATGCCAATGGCCGCGTGGCCACGCAGACGCAGGCGGACGGCACCACTTACCAATTTGCCTATACACTCGATGGAGGTGGTAACGTCACGCAGACCAATGTCACGGATCCGAGAGGGTATGTGAAACGGTTTGTGTTCAACAGTGCCGGGCTCACCACCTCGATTACCGATGCCTTTGGCCAGCCCGACGCGCAGACGACCACCTACGAATGGCACGCGACCACAAATCTTCTGCTCAGTGTCACCGATGCCTTGAACCGCAAGACCGCCTATACCTACGATGCCAAGGGCAATACGCTTACCGTCACCAAGCTCGCCACCACCGCGAATGCCGTGACGACGACGATGACCTACGGGCCAGTGTATAATCAGATCGCCACAATCACCGATCCATTGAGCCACACGACGACCTTTGGCTACGATGCCAAGGGAAATCTGACCACCATCACCAATGCGTTGAACAAGGTCACCACCATCACCGTCAATGCCGCGGGCCAGCCGCTCACCATAAAAGATCCGCTCAATAACACCACCACATTGACCTACGATCTGGGTGATCTGGTCAAGGTCAAAGATCCGTTGAATCGGGAAACGCAGCGCATTCTCGATGCCGCGGGCCGCTTGCGCAATCTCACCAATCCGCTTGGGCAGAAAACGTTGTACACCCCCGACGCCTTGGATCGGATCACGCAATTGACGGATTCTATCAACGGGAACACCGCGTTCACGTATGATGCCAACAGTAATCTGCTCACCGTGACCGATGCGAAATCCCAGCAGACGGTCTACACCTACAACAACATGAACCGCACAGGGACGAGAAAAGACCCGCTGCTGAACACCGAGACTTACACCTATGACAACAACGGGAATGCCGCGACGGTGACGGACCGGAAGAGTCAGGTCACGACTAACACCTATGATGCGTTGAACCGGCGGACGAAGATGACCTTCCACGACGGCACTTCGACGAACAACACGTACGATGCCGGGAACCGGATCACGCAGGTGCAAGAAAAGGACGCGACGAATACTGTGACGGCCACGATCACACGGACGTATGATGGGTTAGACAGACTGACGCAAGAAGTCACGGCGCAGGGGACGGTGAACTATGCGTACGACAACGCGAGCCGAAGGACCTCGATGACCGTGGCCGGTCAGACAGCAGTCACCTATACCTACGATAACGCGAATCGGCTGACGGCCATCACCCAGGGAACCCCCACCGTCACTATTGCGTATGACGATGCCGATCGACGCACCAGCGTGACCTATCCGAATGGCAACAGCATCGTCTATGCCTACAACGCGGCCTCCGAACTCACGAGCCTCACGTACAAGTCTGGCGCAACGGTCATTGGTGACCTCACCTACACGTACGATGCCGCAGGGAATCGGATTAAGACCGGGGGGTCATTCGCCCGGAGTGGACTGCCACCCGCGCTCACCACCGTGAGCTACAACGCCAACAACCAACAGACGACGTTCGGCACCAACACCGAGACCTACGATCTCAACGGCAATCTTGCCACGGTGACGGATGCGGGAAACACAGCCACCTATTCTTGGAACGCGCGAAATCAGCTGACGAGTATTGCCTCCTCCGGCTTTTCCTCCAGCTTTCAATACGACAGTTTTGGAAGGAGAACGGGGAAGACTGTGCAGGGTTTGACGACCAATTTTGTGTACGATGGGTTGAATCCGGTACAAGAGAAGAACGGAGCCACGGTCACAGCGAATCTGCTCACTGGATTAGGAATCGACGAGTTTTTCACGCGAACTGATGGGGTTGGATCAAGAGCTTTACTCCCCGACGCCCTCGGCTCAACCGTTGCATTGGGGGATGGCACCGGGACGCTTCAAACCCAGTACACCTATGAGCCCTTCGGTTATCCAACCCAGACAGGACAGGCGAACACGAACAGCTATAAATACACGGGGCGAGAGGATGACGGCACAGGGCTGTACTACTATCGGGCGCGATACTATCATCCGAGGCTGCAGAGATTTATTGCGGAAGATCCGATCGGGTTAGCGGGGGGATTGAATACGTATACTTACGTCGAGAATCGGCCCACGTTGTTCACCGATCCGTTCGGACTGATGGTCTTGAATCCAGATAACTATAACGTGCCTTCTGCCGTGATGAATGCGTTGTGGGACTTCAATAGCTACGTTGGTTGCGACAAGGACATCACCATCACCGGAGGTAACCGACCAGGAGATAAAGCTTTCCACGGTAAAGGTATGGCGGCGGACATCAAGATTCCAGGTCAAGACCATTTAACAACAGCGAATCAAGCTATCCGAAGTAGGATTTTTGGTGGAATAGGTTGGTATCAAGAAGGCTACTACTCACCAATCGATCCAAAAGTCGGCCCCCATGTGCATGTTGATATACGCCCAGAGAGGCCTTCTGGAGCCATTTGGGGCTTTGCCGCCACTGGGCAGGAATTTCACGGGAAAATCCCACCTGTTGGACCAGCTTCAGGAGAAGGGTTAGGAATAGGATGTTCGTGCAAATGAGCGACGTAAGAGACCGAATACTTATTTTGGCACTGCTGTTGTATTGTACTGTGCTCCCTATCGAGTCTTCTGCAGGGACGGTGGCCGGAAACGACTTTGAGCAAGAGCTCTTCGCTCCCGTGGAAATTACCAAATCGATTCACTTGCCTCGGCCCCCAGAGCAACTTACCGGAAAGCAGAAAACGGATCTTCTTGCTGTAAAAGAGCTGCTCGTGAGGTTTCTCCTGAGCTTCAAAAAAGATGAGACCGACCCAATGCAATATTTAACGCCCGAGTTGCAAGGAATATATAAAACAAGGGCGGCGCTTTACGAGAAAGAGTTTGGAGCAGAGGCGTACCTTGAAATGAAGATATTCGATTTTGCCTTTGCAAAGGGCGGGCAAGAAATTGAACTTCGTTTTGACCTAACAGATACGAATGAAGGAACGATTTGCATCGTTCAGAGAGCGCTATCTTATAGAGAAACTCCACAAGGATGGAAAGTGTCAGGTTTTTGAAGAAAGTAACTATTCTGCCAGCCTGTCGGGAGAGGATTCTGCTTCAACTCGCCAGCTATTTTTACGCGAACCGAGCCGATTTCTCCGCGGTGACTTCGATAAGATTACCTTCGACTCATGATTTGTTCTGCTGTCCGACATTTTTTGTGTCTGAACAGTCATGTGCCGAGGCTGTGTTTGACCGTGCACTCCCCATACCGTCACCGAACCCCCTCAATCACACGATGATCTTTGGCTACGATGCCAAGGGGAATCTGACGACCATCACCAATGCGTTGAACAAGGTTACCACCATCACCGTCAATGCCGTGGGCCAGCCACTCACGATCAAAGATCCGTTGAACAATACCACGACCTTGACCTACGATCTGGGTGATTTGGTCAAAGTAAAAGATCCGCTCAATCGAGAAACGCAACGGATTTTGGATGCGGCAGGGCGTCTGAGAAATATCACCAATCCTCTCGGGCAAAAAACACTCTACACGCCCGATGCCTTAGACCGCATCACGCAATTGACGGATTCTATCAACGGGAACACCGCGTTCACGTATGATGCCAACAGTAATCTGCTCACCGTGACCGATGCGAAAAGCCAGCAGACCATCTATACCTATTCCAATATGAACCGCACCGCCACGCGCAAAGATCCGCTGATCCACACCGAGACCTACGCCTATGACAACAACGGCAACATGACCCAGCTGACAGATCGGAAGGGACAGCTGACAGGCTACACGTATGATGCGCTGAATCGAAAGACGAAGACGACGTTCCAGGATGGGACGTCGACCAATTACACTTATGATGCGGGGAATCGGATCACGCAGGTGCAGGAAAAGGATGCGGGCGGGACGGTCACGGCGACGATCACGCGGACGTATGATGGGCTCGATCGACTCACGCAAGAGGTCACGGCGCAGGGGACGGTCAACTATGTGTACGACAGCGCGAGTCGTCGGACGAGCATGACGGTGGCGGGCCAAACAGCGGTGACGTACACGCACGACAACGCGAATCGGCTCACACAGATCCAGCAAGGCACACCGACTGTTATCATTGCCTACGACGATGCCGATCGACGCACCAGCGTCACCTATCCGAATGGCAACAGCATCGTCTACGCCTACAACGCGGCCTCCGAACTCACGAGCCTCACCTATAAATCAGGCGCAACGGTCATTGGTGATCTCACCTACACGTACGATGCCGCAGGCAATCGGATCAAGACCGGAGGATCGTTTGCGAGAAGTGGACTGCCACCCGCGCTCACCACCGTGAGCTACAATGCCAACAACCAGCAGATCACGTTCGGCACCAACACCGAGACGTATGACTTGAACGGCAACCTGGCGACCGTCACCGATGCCGGTAATACCGCCACCTATACATGGAATGCGCGGAACCAACTGGCGAGCATCGCGTCCCCCGGTTTCTCCGCCAGCTTTACCTATGACAGCTTCGGAAGAAGAACCGGCAAGACCGTGCAAGGCACGACGACCAATTTTGTGTACGATGGGCTCAATCCGGTACAAGAAAAGGCGGGAGCCACGGTCACGGCGAATCTTTTGACTGGCCTGGGCATCGACGAATTCTTCGCGAGAACTGACGGGGTCGGCGTGCGCGCCCTCCTCCCCGACGCGCTTGGTTCAACTGTTGCTCTTGGTGATGGGACAGGGACCTTGCAGACGCAATACACGTACGAACCTTTTGGCTATGCGACACAGACGGGATTGGCGAGCACGAACTCATTCAAGTACACAGGACGGGAAGACGACGGCACAGGCCTCCAGTACTATCGCGCCCGGTACTATCATCCCCGCTTGCAGCGGTTTATCAGCGAAGATCCGATTGGGTTCGCCGGAGGGGATGTTAACTTATATGCGTACGTGAGAAATGTACCACTATTGTCCATTGATCCCTTAGGGCTCGCACCACCATCTAATATGCCACAAGATTTTGATGTTTGCTTCGCCATAAAGCAATCACAGGCATGGGGATTGGATCGAAATAGCTGGGCTTACAATCCCTGGTTGGACCGTGTCCAACGTAAGGGGCTATGGGACTTTAAATGGGTGAATCCTGCCTTCAGAGCCGCAGGCAACTATGTTTATGGACTAACGGGTCGAGCCTACGGATTGGATTCCGATACGATACAGCTTGGTGCAGCAGCAGCCAACGCGTTAGATAATGGACTAAAAGCGGTGGATCCACGTGCGTTGGGTGATACCGGTATTGGACACCAATGGGTCATTCAAGGAATTGCAGATTATGATAATGGATATTGGAAGTCTCGCTGTACGTGCGGCCCATAGGCTAAACAAGCGTGTAATTTTGTGCGGTATTCTTGTCTTCTGTGGTGGGTGCACCAGCGGAGAAGACCGACTGAGTGAGCTTGTGCAAAAGTTTGCCCTAATGCGAGAAGATTTGAACGAAGCCAAGCAACTCATTCAAATTATAGCTACCACAGAAGGCATATCTGGGTTTGTGGCTGGAGCACTGTACAATGATACGCCAGATCGAGTGAGATATCCGCGTGAGGTGCCATTTCGTTTTGAGCGAATAGAGGTAGTCAAATTGAAGGATCCACAAAGCAAGGCAAAGCTCGCGCGACTGAGCATTATTGTAAAAAGACTATCTTGTGATGGGGTGTTTGTTAATGCGCATGAGCATGTGCAGGTAATCATGTATGGTGGGAAAAATGTCGACTACGGATATGAGTTCTTCGATCGTAGCGACGATAAGCTACTAAAAACTGGAGCCTACTTAGAAATTCCAGGAGAAACAAACTGGTATGCTTTTCGCGAATAAGATCAAAAAGAGTAATCGGGGCCGGGCTCTAGTGTCTTGACAATTCTGATGCACCTTGAAAAGTCTGTCCTGCCAATCCAAACGGCTTTGGGGTCAGGCGTGACTATTGACTTATTAGGATGAGGGGATGGGGTCATTGCTTGACCTTGCACTGCCAGCCACCGTCACCGACCCACGCAATCACACCACAACGTTTGGCTACGACGCCAAGGGCAATCTCACGACGATTACCAATGCCTTGAACAAGGTCACGACCCTCACGGTGAATGCCCAAGGCCAGCCGCTCACCATAAAAGATCCGCTCAATAACACCACCACCTTGACCTACGATCTGGGTGATCTGGTCAAAGTAAAAGATCCGTTGAATCGGGAAACGCAACGGATTCTGGACGCGGCAGGACGCTTGCGCAATCTCACCAACCCGCTCGGGCAGAAAACGCTCTACACCCCCGACGCGTTAGACCGCATTACACAGCTCACCGATGCGATTAACGGGAATACATCGTTC
>SWDM01000004.1:28748-312226 GCA_005116835.1 Nitrospira sp.
TCATGATGACCCTGTCCTCTCTGACCATCTGACCCTCCTTGTGAGAGCCGACAGTCTCGCAACGAAGAGGACATGTCTACTTGGGCCAAAGCGGACATTATCATTTTGGGATTACACTACCAGTACTGAGTATAATTTTGAATGCCCCTGATCAGCGCCAATTAGTTATTTGCCCAAAACAGCTGGCGCTGGCGATACAGGGGAATGTGACCGGGGAATACTACATTGGAAAAGCTAGCGACGGCAGACCGAGAGGCTAGCGGGCTAATCCTCTATCGCCAACTGAGATATCGACGCCCTCTTATGAAGTGCTGAGTACTGAGTGCTGAGAGTGGGGAACAGTTGGTTCGAATAGGCTCTGAGGTTCAATACCAAGCACTCAAGACTCAGAACTCAGTACTGGCTTTGGATTTGGTCGGGGCGAGAGGATTTGGCCTTCGGCCCGGCCGACTCGCTGTCGGTCGCCAGAAATACGGCGACCTTTTCCTTCTAGCGGTCGGCGCTCGCCGGCTTCAAATCCTCTCGACTCTCAATTGGTATTGTTACACTTTGGTCGGGGCGAGAGGATTTGAACCTCCGACATCCTGCTCCCAAAGCAGGCGCGCTACCGGGCTGCGCTACGCCCCGACACTATCTATGGCTTTCATTCCTAATTCTACATTCATCTTTATACGTTTACTGTTGATGCGCTTAGAATTTCCCGCATCTTACAGAAGGCCTTAGCGCGATGACTGATCGTGTTTTTTTGACCTGCGGACAGCTGCGCTAAGGTCTTTCCTAACTCTGGAACGAAGAACACCGGATCATACCCGAATCCTAACGCCCCACTTGCCTCTTCCGCAATCACTCCATTCAATGTTCCATGCGCCACTTGTACTCCATCGGAAGGCAGCGCGATCGCTGCGACGGTCAAAAAGCGAGCCGTTCGTCGTTCGCAGGGCACTCCGGCCAGTTCCCGCAGCAACTTTCGACAATTGTCTTCATATGTCGCGTCCTCACCGGCGTAACGAGCCGCATAGACACCAGGCCGCCCACCAAGCGCATCCACTTCCAGCCCTGTATCGTCGGCGACAGCCGGCAAGCCTGTGAATTCGGCAATGGCCCTGGCTTTTTTGATCGCGTTCGCCTCGCAGGTCTCTCCGTCTTCGACTACGTCCGGAGCATCAGGAAATTCATCGAGCGTACGAATCGTGATCCCCAGATCGCCTAAGAGGGCTGCCAGCTCTTCTCCCTTATGCCGATTTCGTGTGGCGAGGACCAATTCACGAATCATCGCCTATTCCAATGCCCCGATCAGATCCTTCTGCAGCGCGGTGAGAGTTTGTATCCCGCTCCATCCCATCGCCATAAATTCATCCATTTCCTGTTTGGCAAAGGGGGTCCGTTCCGCTGTGCCTTGAACCTCGACATAACGCCCTTGCCCAGTCATGACCAGATTCATATCAACATCGGCCGTCGAATCTTCCGTATAGGCCAGGTCGATGAGGATTTCCCCACCTACTTTTCCCACGCTGATAGCAGCCAAGTAATCCATCAAAGGACGTTTCTTGATCATGCCTCGTTTTTTGAGAACCGAGAACGCATCGGCCAGGGCGATGAACGCTCCTGTTATAGACGCTGTTCTGGTACCTCCGTCGGCCTGGATGACATCGCAGTCGAGCCAGATCGACCGCTCCCCCATCTGACCCATATCTGTCACAGCACGGAGCGCACGCCCGACAAGGCGCTGAATCTCCAAGGTTCTGCCGCTCTGCTTCCCCTTAACCGCTTCACGCGGGGATCGCTCGTGGGTCGAACGGGGAAGCATCGAATACTCTGCCGTCACCCATCCTTGCCCCTTTCCCTTCAAAAATGGCGGCACCTTCTCCTCAATAGAGGCAGTACAAATCACTTTGGTGTCGCCCATTTCGATCAGGACAGATCCTTCGGCATGTTTAATGAAATTCCGCGTCACCTTTACGGGACGAAGCTGATCTTTTCGCCGCCCATCGACACGCAATAGTCCCGCTGCATTACTCATTGGTTACTCCCGTTGATGAATGCCGCGCATTATAGTGAAGGCTCTATGAAAGCGCAATGAAACTGCCCCAGTCCATCTTTCTCTTGCGCGCGACTGCTGGAACTCCGATGTCCAGACAAGAAGCAGGGGATCAGAGGCCAGAATGGTAAACAGTCATGAACAACGCAAGCTTCTGTTCCGGTCAATGAGTGATCACTGCAGCAGACGACTTGAGCCTTGTATCAATTCTTCCGAGTGATCTGTACAAAAACTCCCCGTGCGAAGCCTAAATCTGTACGGACCAACGTACATCCAAGACGGACAATAACTTGAGCAGGGACCATCGCCGCGACAGCCACCCATGAAAACACTGTCACGGCGCGGCATCTTGCGACGCTCAGCCAAAAATACGTCGCCCTGCTAAAGGCTCACGATGTGCAGTATTTCATAATATAGTGGCATGAAAGGTGCGTCTGGTCGTACAGTTCCCAGGATACCTCAACCCTAATGTAAATGGATAACTGCTGAGCCCGAAGAAATCCCTTCTTCATATATAGCAGCCCCACAGACCATGACATTGATTCTTGACCGATCCTCCCATCAAGCCCTCCTTGACCTCAAGCGCGTCTTGGTCATCGACGACGAAGAACCGATCCGTCGGCTGTTGGGATACATGCTTCAAACCCATGGGTATGAGACGGTCCTCGTGTCCGACGCCCGTGAGGCAAGAGCACGACTCGATGAACAGCCCTTTGCGTTAATGTTATGCGACGTGAATATGCCGGGTGAATCGGGAATGGATCTCGCTCGCAGCGTCCTCAGCCAGCATCCTCACATCGCCGTCATCATGGTGACCGGCCTCGACAGCTCCGTGCTGGCCAATGCGGCCTTGGATATGGGCGCCTTCGGCTACATCGTCAAACCGTTCGAGTCGAATGAGGTCATGATCGATGTCGCCAATGCGCTTCGTCGCCGACGGCTTGAACTTGAAAACCGCTTGCACCGGGAAAATCTTGAAGATGTCGTGAGAACCAGAACCATGGCTCTCCAGCAAGCGCTTGAGTGGCTTGAGCACAGCGAAAAGGAACTACGTCTCTCTCGGGAGGAGACCATTCAGCGACTCGCCATCGCCGCAGAATACCGTGACAGCGCCACGGCCCAGCATATTCAACGAATGAGCCACTATTGCGAACTACTTGCCAGGAAGTATGGGCTGTCTTCCGAACGGTGCGACTTGATCCGTACCGCAAGCCCTATGCACGATATCGGAAAAATCGGCACGCCGGATCATGTACTCCTCAAGCCCGGCAAGTTTACGCCGGAAGAATTCACCGTCATCTCGCAACATGCGGAAATCGGCTATCGCATCCTCAGCGGATCGGATGCTGAGATCCTCAAGGTTGCGGCCTCGATCGCCTGGACCCACCATGAGCGTTGGGATGGCAACGGATATCCCCGGAAGCTGAAAGGCGAATCGATTCCCGTAGAAGGACGCATCGCAGCAATAGCCGATGCCTTCGACGCCCTCACCACACAGCGGGTGTACAAACCCGCCTTCTCCCTCGATCATGCCGTGAATCTGATGATCAAACATCGGGGAGAGCACTTCGACCCTGAGCTCCTCGATGTCTTCTTCGCTTCCCTGAACGACATCAAACAGATCCACGATCAGTATGCCGACCAAACGCCGAGCAAAATGACTCCCGAGGACTAGCCCGCATTATTCATGACAAGAGGGCACAGATCCCTCGCGCTCTTTTCGTCATTTCGTTGACCGCTTCTTCCGCTGCCATTATACTTTCTCCATCTCGCAGGTACGGCCCCTCGCCCAGCTTCTCTGGCCCTGTACCACAACATTTCTACGAGTGAAAGGATTGCTGATCTTGGCAAAGAAAGCGCCGGCGTCCCGTAAACAGAGGGTCACGCGTAACTGGATCGCTTATCTATGCGAATCCTTAGTCACGTCCGGAGTCATGCCGACCTGGGAGGCCGCGACCTACCTGACCGAGAATCTATTTGGAGAGAAACCGAACCCTCGACTCTTAAGTGCGACCAACTCCTACGAAGTGACGTCCCAGTTTTTACAGCGGCTGTACCATCCCCTCGCCGAGGCTGCCACTCGTGGCAGCGCCTTGCCTGAAGGGGCCGTGCTACATGTGTTTACCGATATCAGCCTGACCGGCAAGTCCGCCGTGCTGGTCGTCTATGTATCCGGCAACGATCACCCCCACCAATTGCTGATGTTGGATGCCGTCAAAGCATGGGAGCTGGTCTTTACTGATTCAGAGGATGTGAATCGCTGGGCAGAGGAACGATATCGGCGAATTAAGTCGGCGCTGACCGATGCGATCAGGTCAACTGATCGGCATACCCTATTGGCAGAAGCCTCGTAGCCTCAGAAGATTGTGATTTGGTTTGTTTCGTTTGTCTGGTTTCTTTGGTTGAACGAAACTAACCAGATGAACCAAATCAACCAGCTTTTCTCCGTTATCCTCCGGTGGGCTCGTAGTTCAGATTCGGCCCCAGCCATCGCTCCAACGCTGAAAGAGACATCCCTTTTCGCGCCTGATAGTCGAGCACCTGATCCTTCCCGAGCTTTCCCACCGCAAAATACTTGGCGTCCGGATGGGCGAAATAGAGGCCGCTGACTGAGGCAGCAGGCCACATGGCGAAGCTTTCCGTCAAGGTGATGCCAGTCTGCTGCTCTGCGGACAAGAGATCGAAGAGTAACCGTTTCTCTGTATGGTCAGGACAGGCCGGATACCCTGGCGCTGGACGGATGCCGCGATACTTTTCACGGATCAAGTCCTCACTCGAAAGCGCCTCGCTCTTGCCGTACCCCCAGGCATCACGCGCCTGCTTATGGAGAAACTCCGCAAAGGCTTCTGCTAAACGATCGGCCAAAGCTTTCGCCATGATGGAATTGTAGTCGTCGTGATCGCGCTCGAACTCTTTACATAATACATCCACCCCGACTCCCGTCGTCACGGCAAAGGCGCCGACATAATCCGCACGCCCGGACTCTTTCGGCGCGACAAAATCTGCTAGCGCAAAGCTGTTCTGCCCTTGGGGTTTCTCCGATTGCTGACGCAGGGTATGGAAGGTCGTCAAGACCGTCGTGCGACTGTTATCGGTGTATAGTTCGATATCATCCCCCATGCTGTTGGCAGGAAAGAACCCATAGACCCCATTGGCGGTAAACAGCCGTTGATCCACAATCTTGCGGAGCAGTGCCAATGCATCGTCATGCAACTCTTTAGCCTTTGGGCCCACGACAGGATCTTCAAAAATGGTCGGATAGCGTCCGCGCAATTCCCAGGTGTGAAAGAACGGCGACCAATCGATGAAGGGAATCAGCTGATCCAACGACTGCTGCGGCACCACTTTTATCCCCGTGAAGGCCGGGATGGGGATATCGATCTCAGCCCACTTGGATTGGAATCGATTGGCCCGCGCCCGCTCCAGCGTCCACAGAGTTTTTGCGCCTTTGTCCTGATGGATCTGGCGTATCTGATCGTAGTCGGCGCGAGTCGCCTTGGCAAACTCGTCCCGCAGGTCGGCATTCACTAGACTCCCGACAACGCCCACCGCTCTGGAGGCATCCAGCACATGCACCACGGAATGGTTGTAGGAGGGAGCGATCTTCACGGCAGTATGGGCTTTGCTCGTGGTGGCACCGCCGATCAGCAACGGCAAATCGAAGCCCTCACGCGTCAACTCGCGCGCCACATGCGCCATTTCATCCAGCGATGGAGTAATGAGTCCGCTCAACCCGATAATCGCGACCCCATGTTCGCGCGCGGCTGCCAAGATTTTCTCACAAGGCACCATCACTCCAAGATCGATCACTTCGTAGTTATTACATCCCAGAACCACCCCGACGATGTTCTTCCCAATATCATGCACATCGCCCTTGACTGTGGCGAGCAAGATCTTGCCGTTCGAGCTGGAGGCCCCTGATTTGAGCTTTTCTTCCTCCATGAACGGCATCAAGTAGGCCACGGCTTTCTTCATGACCCTGGCGCTCTTGACCACTTGCGGCAAGAACATCTTCCCGGACCCGAAGAGATCTCCGACAATGTTCATCCCGGCCATCAATGGTCCCTCGATCACGTGTAGCGGCTTGGGATACTTCTGTCGCGCCTCCTCGATGTCCTGCTCGATATAGTCGGTCACGCCCTTCACCAGCGCATGGGACAGTCGCTCCTCAACCGTGCCCGATCGCCACTCATCGTCCTTCACCGCTACTTTGCCCTGTTGCTTGACTGTCTCCGCAAAGGTCACCAATCGTTCCGTTGCGTCCGGACGGCGGTTCAGCAGCACATCTTCGACCAGTTCCAGGAGATCCTTGGGAATTTCCTCATACACTGCCAACTGCCCTGCATTCACAATGCCCATGTCCAGACCGGCCTTGATGGCGTGATAGAGAAATGCCGCATGCATCGCTTCGCGCACGCGATTGTTGCCGCGAAACGAGAAGGAAATGTTGCTGACGCCGCCGCTGACCTTCGCCAGCGGAAGATGCTGCTTGATCCAGCGCGTGGCTTCGAGGAAGTTCACCGCATAATTATTGTGCTCCTCGATGCCGGTCGCCACTGTAAGGATATTGGGATCGAAGATGATGTCCTGGGCAGGAAAACCGATGCGCTCCGTGAGGAGGCGATAGGCCCGCTCACAGACCTCGATCTTGCGCTCATACGTATCGGCTTGGCCTCGCTCATCGAAGGCCATCACCACCACGGCAGCTCCGTAGCGATGCACCAATTTGGCCTGTTGCAGAAACTTGGCCTCGCCCTCTTTGAGACTGATGCTATTGACGACGGGCTTACCCTGGATGTTCTTCAACCCCGTCTCAAGGATGTCCCACTTCGAACTGTCCACCATGATGGGCACACGACAGATATCCGGCTCCGACGCCACCAATCGCAGGAACTTCTCCATGGCGGCCTGGGAGTCGAGCATACCTTCGTCCATGTTGATGTCGATGATCTGGGCGCCCCCCTCTACTTGTTGCCTCGCCACCGAGAGCGCGGCTTCATAATCGCCTGCCAGAATCAGTTTGGAGAAAGCCGGCGAGCCAGTCACGTTGGTCCGTTCACCAACATTTACAAAGTTCGACTCCGGCCTGATCGTAACCGCTTCCAGCCCACTGAGCCTGGTATGGGGCTCGACGGACGACGAGACGCGCGGAGGCAGACCCCGCACGGCCTCGGCAATCAGCTTGATATGCCCGGGGGTTGTCCCACAACAGCCACCGACGATATTCAGCCAACCGCTCTGCGCCCATTCTTTCAATTGGGGCGCCAAACTATCGGGTGTTTCAGGAAATCCCGTCGGTAGTAATGGATTGGGCAGCCCCGCATTCGGATGGCTGCTCACATAGATCGGAGCTAGACGCGAGAGCTCTTCAATCAACGGACGCATTTCCTTGGGACCTAACGCACAGTTGATGCCGACGCTGAGCAAGGGCACATGGGAAATGGAATTCCAGAAGGCTTCAATCGTTTGGCCGGTCACCCCGCGATTGCTGCCTGCTTGAATAAACGTCACCGATGCCATGAGAGGAAGCCTGATGTGGCGATCGTCGAACAGCTTATCGATGGCAAAGAACGCGGCTTTGGCATTGAGCGTATCGAAAATAGTCTCGACCAATAACAGGTCCACTCCACCGTCGACCAAGCCACGGACCTGCTCGTAGTAGGCCGTCACCAGTTCGTCGTAAGTGGTGCCGCGCGCGCCTGAGTTGTTGACATCGGTCGAAATGGACGAGGTCTTCGTCGTCGGTCCAATGGCGCCGGCCACGAAGCAGGACCGGCCAGGCGCTGTCTTCATGACTTGTTCCGCCGCACGTTTGGCGCATTCCGCTCCAGCTTTTGCAATATCGTAGGCCAACGACTCCATGCCATAGTCGGCCAGTGAAATAGCTTGCGCATTGAATGTGTTCGTTTCCACGATGTCGGCGCCGGCCTCGAAGTACTGGCGATGGATCTCCTCGATAATGGCGGGCTGCGTCAGGTTGAGCAGATCGTTATGTCCTCTTTGATCCTTCTTCCAGTCTTTGAACCGCTCGCCACGAAACGCGGCCTCATCCAGCTTCCGCTGCTGGATCATGGTCCCCATGGCCCCATCGAGGACCAGAATACGTTGCTGCAATAAGGTTGTAATCGATGCGCTCATTGGTCCTGTCTCCGCGATCCTGCACACTGTGACGGTAACGAAAGGCCGATCATCATAACCGACTGGTTCTTACACCGGCAAGCAATTCGGATTCCCGCGCCTTGACAGGAGAGGACTCTGCCGATACGATGCCGAAACTAGCTGGAGAGTAACTGTGCTCCTGCGTCTTTGCATCCCGGTCATTTTCTCTTCTCTGCTGCTTCTCGTATCGGCCATTGGCACCTGGATCCAGCCCTCTACGGTCTTCGCAGCCGCCTATTTTGAGGATGGGTATCTCGGACTTACCCAAACCGAATTACATCAAAAATTAGGGATGCCGCAAGCCGTACGCGATCGAAAATCCGCGCTGCGCGTCTTTACCTACTATGCCATCACCGATTGGGAGAAGTATTTCCGGAAACTCGTTTCCCCGGAAAACGGCGAGGACGTCTATACCTTTACCCGAGACAACATCGAAGTCCGATACTCGTTCAGTTATACGGTAGACCCTAACGACGAAAGTGACAATCGGACCCTCTTCGTTCGGCTCGTCGATATTGAATTCACCCCTGCCGTCTCAATTGCCAAAATCCCCGCGCTTGTCCCGGAATTTCACCCGTCCGAAGATCCGGCCTCTCCGTCATACCGGTCGAATATTTGGCTGCTGTTATTTAAGGGCGCCGCTTCACCGCAGGCCAGATTTATCGTGAGAGAAGCCAGCAAGGACAAGTTCGATTGGACGTTGGCCTACCAGTTATTCTCATTACAAGGTTTGCCGGACCTGCTCACGACCAAGGCGTTGGTCGATCGAGTCGAAATCAGCACGCAAAGTATCGATCTTGTGCGTCAACGCCAACGCCACACCCATGACCCCATCCTCAATCCATACTCGCAAGAGTTCTTTCAGCAGGCGCTTACGCCTCGTCCGCCCACAGGCAAAAGGATACCTCTCCCCCAATATGCGGAATAGTCTGATCGGGTTTTATGACAGAGCGATAATGAGAAAACGTGTGGGCTATGGCGTGCCTTGGATGTGTTTCTGTTGTTTGTCTTGGATTGCCCCCGCCTGACCGGTCAACCGATCCAGCGCAGCATCTTGTGAGGTAAAGAACAGGGCAGGAACGGTTACACCCGCCATAATCAAACACCAGAGCAGTAAAAACCGGACAGCCTGACTTCGCATAAATGGTCTGACAAATAGGCAGAGTGCCACAACGATGCCGCCTATGCTGAGAACTCTAGACTGATAGTGAGTCAGTCCGGAGATATTCGGAAGGAATGTATCGAATTTCCTACCAGTACTGGGCATCAAATCTGTCATCTTCTGCTGTATTTTCCCGGCAACAGATTGTTCAGATACGCCTTTAGATTCCTGCTCCGTCACCTTCACCTTTGCACGATACCGTTCGGGGACATTCTCCAACTTGTCGGTCATAACCGGAGTGCCTCGTTCATCGACATAGGAGTAGATCGTCGTGGCATAACCGATCCCCGGTAATAGGAGACTGCCGATCCATAAGAGCAGGCCCCCCATGAAAGCAACCATCTTGCGATTGAGCAACGCCAGATATTGTCGATATCTCGAACCCATTTCATGACTCGATGAGCGCATGCGATTAAGTATACCTGTCGATCACATCTTATTGATTAGATTGGGACAAACAGCCTCGCTTCGCTTGACTCTCTCTAATTCACGTTGCTACGATGCGCCGCAACATGCAACACGTCACGCTCTCTACCCATGAACCCATGAACGTCTCCCCAACCGATCTGGAAGAACCGACCCCCTTCATCCGACGACGGCCAGTTCGGCTTATCATCTATGCCGGCCTTGGCCTATTCGTTCTCATCATGGTGATCTGGCCGCTCATTGCGCAACTCAAAGACCCGGATTTCCAACAACACATCTCTGAACATCGGGTCATGGTCGGCATGTCCAAAGAACAGGTGTTAGAGGCCTGGGGAGGACCACAAACCATCAACACGACCTTCACCAAAGAAGGCATCCGTCGTGAGGAATGGATTTTTGAAGATTGGGAAAACTCAGCGGTGGTGAAACACCGCTATCTGTACTTTGAGGAAGGCAACCTCATCGGCGGATGGTTCCAAGGCTCAGGGGAACGGCTTCCCACCCAGACCCCGTCTAACCCGCACAGCCCAAAAGCTCGACCCTAGCAGGATGCTGAAAAATTCCGCCAGCGGCGTTCTCGCATCGTTCCCAAGGATCGTGAAACGTGAGGCGTGAAACGTGAAACGATGGTCAGCCACGGAGCTGCGGCCTTGCCTGCGGAGCGGCGCGTCTCGGCGCGCCGGGGCTGGGAGGGTGAGAACCGCGGCCTTTTTGAGCATCCTGCGAGAGGGTGCTCGTGTGCAAAATAGTTTCTCCGCAGCCTGCTAGTCTTTACCTACGGCGACAACGAAACATCGCGCACCGCCAATCGCAGCCGGCTCAGGAGTACTTCCGCACGGGGCTGATCCCCCTCTTCGACAAGGACACTTGAGTTGAGGATGGGAAGTCCGGGATACAGACTGCTTATATGTTCGTTCTGAACGATGTAGGCGATGCCGCTGCCCTCCAGTAAACTTGTAATCATTGCCAGCTCGCCCATACTCTGCGGCTCAGTAAGACGGATCATCGGCATGCGACGCACCTCACACCCAAACCGACCGGCGATAGTTGTCCCACTTGGTCACGTTGCTTTTTCTCCGCATCCATTTTACACTCACCACCGATTAGGGGGTTTCTGTAATTTGCACGCGGCGCTCTCTGCCGGCCCCTCCGGAAACAGTCAGCACCCGTTTCCATTCTCGGATCTGGTACACGGCCCAGGCAGGAGACTGGCCTTTGAACGAGGCGTCAGGATCTTCCCCGCTGGCATTGAGAAAGATCGGTTCAGTGAAGCCTTCTTCCAAGACGTAGTCCAGGAGACAGTCCGTCACAAAACCAGACCCTTTCAGAGACACCTCAGCTAGCATTGTCAGGATGTCCTCTGGATTCTGTATCGTCACTTGATTCATTCAATACCTCCGTACCATCGAATTGTAACGAGCCGCTTACCGGGAAGGCAACAGACATGACAGGACCCATGACGAAAAGTCGATTCCAAGAAGAACTCTTACGCATTATGGATCGCAAACATCATTGGGCTTGGCCTGCATTTGCCAATGGAACGGTCACCATCGATCAGCTTAAACGCCACTTCCAACAGGAATATGGCGTATACGTGCGTGATTTCCCGGTGTTCCTCGCGCGCATACACGGGAAAAATCCCCCGCCTCCGGTCCGCCGGATGCTCGCAGACAATATCTATGAAGAAGATACCGGCGGGCTCTCTTTGGGGAAGTCGCACCCGGAATTGTTTCTGACCATGATGGCGGGTCTTGGGCTGCCGGCGCAAGATTTTGAGCTGGTCCGCCTGTTGCCGCCTAGTCGGCAATACCGAGCCTGGCTAGACCGCGTCTCGAACAATCGTGACTGGGTGGTCGGAGCGGCAGCCCTGACTATCTTTGTGGAGGGCAGCATCAAGGACCGCGCCGAAATAGCCGATCCCTCCAAGCCCAAAACCGCTGAAGAAATCGAAGGGATCGTCCAACGCCATCCACTGGTCAAATACCACGGTCTCCCCCTCGATGCCATGGATCTGATTCGCGCGCACCAAATGGTCGAAGCCGGCCACCGCCATGACGCCTACGCCATGGTGGTAAACTATGCCACGACACGCGCCCAACAACAGGCCGTACTGACCTGCCTCAAAAAATGCCTCACGATCTGGCAAACCTATCGCGATGCTGTTGCCAAAGCCTGTGGTTTGAAAAAAACATCACGGTGAATCGGCTCAGCACTGCTGCACTACTCGCCCTTTCCCTGTCCGTTCTTCCAACAATCAGCAATCAGCCGTCAGCTTTCAGCGCGCCTCTACAGGGTGAGATGGCGCTAGTTCCTGGGGGAGAATTTCTGATGGGAAGTCCGGTTGACAGCGACGGCCTTCCCGACGAACAGCCACAACGGCTCGTCTATACCGCACCATTCCGTATCGACCGCTACGAGGTCACACAGGACTCCTATGCGCAGTTTGTCCAAGCAACCGGACATCGCGCGCCGGCACACTCAAACCCTCAATCCACACTGTGGGAAAACAATCAGCCCATTCCCGGTATCGGCAACCACCCTGTGGTCAACGTCAGCTGGGAGGATGCCGTGGCCTATTGCGCCTGGCTTGGTAAGCGTCTGCCGACCGAAGCTGAATGGGAAAAGGCCGCGCGTGGCACCGACGGTCGCCGCTATCCCTGGGGCAACGACTGGGACATCAAGAAAGCCAACAGCGCCAGCTATTTGGCGGGACGAACCATCGAGTTTCAGAGCGGAACCGACTGGGATGGCTTCTGGGTCAAGGGCGAGGGAGCGAAGATTTCAAAAGAAAATGGCATTAAGGGAGAAGTGCTCACCATGCCGATTGCCAGCTTTCCGGAAGGCGCGAGCCCCTATGGCCTCTATGACATGGCAGGCAACGTCGCCGAATGGGTGCAGGATTGGTATAACCCGAACTACTATAGAGAAGCCCCTCTCTCAGACCCCCAAGGGCCCCCTCGCGGAGCGATCAAGGCAATGCGCGGCGGATCCTGGCTCAAGCCGGCTGTCAGTCTTCGCGCAAGCGACCGCGACTGGGGCCTGATGGACAGCCGCCCAAGCGGCACGGGTTTTCGTTGCGCCAAAGATGCGTTCTAATGCGGCTTCGACCTGGCGTATCAGCCAGTATGTATTGCACGCCTGCCATAGGCATATAGAGCTAGCATTACGGCTACACTAGACGGAAAGAACTGATATCCATGGACGACAGGTATGATTTCAAGGCCTTCGCCGACCAGCTGGCCGACATCGCGCAATGGGCCTCCCGCAAAGGCTGGGCTCCGGCAACCAGCACGAATTACAGCGTGCGATTGCCCGACCATGCAGCGCCGGCCTTCTGCGCCATCACCAGTTCAGGCGTGGATAAAGAACGCTTCGACCCCGCTCAGGTTCTTGCCGTTGACCGCGTTGGCGTGCCGATCAACGGCTGTCAATTGAAACCTTCTGCGGAAACACTTCTGCATATCATGCTCTACCATGCAATGGGGACCGGCGCAGTGTTGCATACTCATTCATTGGCAGCAGCAGTGCTGTCCCGATCTGCTGGAGCATGCGACGGCCTGCAGTTCTCTGGATGGGAATTGCTCAAAGGCTTCGACGGGGTTGACACTCACGATTGTGAGGTTGTCCTGCCGGTGTTTCCAAACTCGCAAGACATACCGGCATTGGCCGCACACATCGAGACCCGTCTCCCGCGTACGCAACCCTGCTATGGGTTTCTCTTGGCCGGACACGGGCTCTACGTATGGGGAAAGGATATCGCAACGGCGAAGCGTCATCTGGAAGTGTTTGAGTTTCTCTTGCAATGTGAGCGGGAGGTACGAAGCCATGGCTACCCTGCGAATGCCTGACAAGGATATGCTGCTCACCGATGAGCAGGCGATCAGCCTGTTTCTCGACCAACGCGGGATCTTCTACCAACGATGGCCAACGGACACCGGCCTACCCAGCGACGCGACCGACACGCAAGTGCTGGCAGCCAATAATCACTGGCTCGAGCCCTTCATGAAGAAACATGGGTATCAGACTTCGGACATCATACGAGTCACACCCCAGACTCCGAACCTCCCCGCCATCCGGGAAAAATTTCTACGGGAGCATACCCATTCAGAAGACGAGATCCGCTACTTCGTCCATGGGCAAGGAGTCTTCTGGTTCCATACGGAAAGCGTACAGGATGAGGTATTCGCCTTGTTCTGCGAGCAAGGCGATCTGGTTTCTGTTCCCGCCGACACGAAACATTGGTTCGATCTCGGCATCCACCCCAACGTCTGCGCGATCAGAGTGTTCACCAACCAAGCCGGCTGGGTGCCCCAATACACCGAATCCGGCATTGAACAACGCTATCGATAACGTCGAACTATGATTCGTTGCGTGCTCATGGATATCGAAGGGACCATTATCTCTGTGGCATTCGTCCGCGAAGTGCTCTTTCCCTATGCAAAACATCGATTAGCAGCCTTCCTGCGAGAGCACCAGCATGTGCCGGCCCTTCGCCAATGGACAACAGCCTGTCTGGATACCGTGGCGCAGGAACTTGGGCAACGACCCGCAGATGCAGAGATCCCCGGTATCCTCTGTCGGTGGATCGAAGAGGACCGCAAACACCCAGGGTTGAAGGCCATTCAAGGCATGATCTGGCATGACGGCTACCGAGCAGGCGCCTTTACTCCCGGTCTGTATGAAGATGTGGCTCCTGCTCTCAAACGTTGGCGGAGAAACGGCCTTAGGCTAGCCCTCTATTCTTCAGGATCTGAACAGGCGCAACGGCTGCTCGTCGAACATACAACCGACGGCGATCTCACAGGCCTGTTTTCCAACTTTTTCGATACGAGCATAGGAGCAAAAACAGAGACGGCTTCCTACCGACACATTGGTCAGGTACTCGCTCTCTCCTCAAATGACATTCTCTTTCTGTCGGACATCGAGGCGGAGCTAGATGCAGCCGCAGAGGCAGGCTTCAATACGACGCAGATTGTGCGGGCTGGCACCAATGCGGGCACTGCCCATCCAGTCTGTTCGAACTTCGGCGATATGTCGCAATTCGATCGTTCAGAACCCCTGTCTAGCACTTCTGAGCGAACATAAAGAACCTTCGTCGGCGCTCTCACGGCGAGGCTCAGCGATTTCGAGACGAACCGTCATGAATACTGCGGGCGAGATAATCGATCCGCTCGATTCGCACAACCGGCATGATGATACCGAGCCCCTCCTGGTCATGGGAAAAATCATAGACGATGGATTCTTCTGGAATAAGCCTGCCGGTCATGGCGACATCGACTTCAATCTTCTCACCGTTATTGAGTTTGCGTTGGAACGCTTCACGCTGGCCGGGATTGGGAATCAGCGTCAGATTGCCTGGCATATCTTCGGCTTTGAATCGCACCATGCCCCATTGGGTGGCTGTGAAGATCGGGCCTATGGCGATACTAAACCCGCCCACCGTGGGCTCATAGCGAGACAGTTCTCCAGACCAGAGAAAGACCACCGTCCACTCGAGTGCTTTCTTTCCCGCACGCTTCACATCCCGTTCTCGATTTAGGCTAAACAACCGCTCATCGAGGCCAGGATCATGATGGCCATGACCGTAGACCGACCCCCAGTCAGGAGGAATCCCATCCAGCGACTCGAGAAATTGTTCAATGGAACCAGAATCGATCAGAAGACGGTAATCCTGCGGCAAGACTGTGGAAAGATCCTTGCGCGTGATTGTCAGAAGCGGTCTCGTACCGAGCGCGTCTTCAGCCCACCCTTCCCCACCCGACCCTACGGAGGACAGGAGCAGTACGGCAATGACCCAGACAACCCTCATGGGATGAGATTACTCCGTCGCGTCGGCGACAGCCCGTTCAAAGCTCTGGCGGAGAGCAGTGACCATCTGCTGCTCACCCGTCAACACTCCACATTCGATCAGCACTGCCAGGCGAGGCTGTGGATCGATGCGATGCAAGGCCTGTCTGGTCATTCCACCCGACTCGATAACCTTTTTATAGATGCCTAGCCACGAGTCGGTCACGGCGCGCAACCCGGCATCGGAGGGCTTCATCCGGCCAAGCTTGACCTGTTCAAGTAATTTGGTGAGCGGGTCGGACTGGGAGATCGTGGCAATCGCTCGTTGCAAAGACTGGTCGCCGGAGTCCATCTTTAATTTGTAGAGCAGGAACCTGGACCGCGCGGGTCCCCGCAACTTCCGCAGGAACCTCCCCCGTTGCCTGGCAGTACCCAGCCATCCGTTCCCCCGACCCCGAACGAAGAGATTTGTTTGTCCAACTTCGTCGCGTTGCACTTAGGGCAGGCAGCTTCTGTTGAACCATACACCAACAGCTCGAATCGATGATTGCATTCTCCACAGACATATTCGAAGATAGGCATGGATCGTTCTCCTTGTTCAAGGAGACATTATAAGAGCGGGCCGATCACTTCGCAATCGGGCAGGCGTCAAGGAGTTGTATGTATCAAGAAGACAAAACTTTTACCCTTCGATTCAGCCTGGAGGCCTCGTTTCCTGACGACTACGAAGGCGAAGTAGACAACCAAGCCTGGGTGAAGGAGTGGGAAGGGAGCATCAAGCCGGATCTCCTCAAGGCGCTCTTCGAGTCGTTGCGACGGCATCAGTCCTGGAAGTCACATATACGCAATCGAGGTAAGTCCCCGTCCGATGAAATAGAAGTCGTTCTCGCACGGGATTTTTCCAAACCGCAAGGATTCAGCCTGTCGTCATGACGCTTCCTCCTCTTGGTCTGTACCTCCATATCCCCTTCTGCCGACAGCGATGCGACTTCTGCGCCTTCTATCTTGAGATTTATCATGAAGGCCGCGCAGAAACCTTTGTCCGGTCCCTCATGCAGGAGATCGGACTATCGGGGCAGCAATACGTAACCGCAAGCCGACCCATCCAATCAGTCTATTTCGGTGGTGGCACACCGACAGTGCTTGCTGCGGCTCAGCTCACCGCAATTCTGTCAGAGGTTCGCGCGCATTTCACCCTCACTTCAAACTGTGAAGTTACCGTTGAAGCGCACCCCTCCACGGTCTCCGAGCGGGATCTCGTGCAACTGTATCAGGCCGGCGTCAACCGGATAAGCTTCGGCGCAGAATCGATGGAGGATACCGACTTGATCAGAATCGGGCGGCCTGGGACCGTTCATGAAACCGTCAGAGCAGTGACCCAGGCCAGAATCGCAGGACTCACCAACATCAATCTTGATTTAATATATGGGCTCCCGGGCCAAGACTTAGAGAGCTGGCAACGGACGCTGTCCCACTGTCTGGCCTTGGAGCCGACACACCTATCCGCCTATGCGCTGACAGTCGAAGAAGGCACAAGGCTCGACTCCAATATCCGGCGGCTTAGAAGCCCTGAGCCGGACGAAGACCTTCAGATCGAGATGGATGAGGCTGCGCAACAAATGCTGGTCAACGCCGGATATGAGCGGTATGAAGTGTCGAACTATGCCAAGCCCGGCTATGCCTGCAGGCACAACCTGCTCTACTGGACCAATGGCGAATACCTTGGATTAGGCCCTAGCGCGCAGTCCTATCTGGGCGGGGCAAGATTCGGGAATATCGCCGACCTCGTTGCCTATAACGCTTCGCTTACAGCAAACCTGCTTGCTATCGAAGATTGCGCGAAGCTTTCGGAAAAGGAGCAACTACGCGACGCCGTCATTTTCGGGCTACGCCTGATTCGCGGCATTCCTTCGCCGCATCTCCATCAGCATGCTGAGAATTACGGACATGCCACAATCACCGCTCAATTACTCGCCCAACGATTGATCGAAGAAGACGGTAACCGCAGCAGGCTCTCGGCGCGAGGGCTCCTTCAGGCCGACACCATCGCCGAGCAGTTGTACTAACAGATCGCTGGTTCATCTGGTTTATTTTGTTTGTTTCGTTTGTTTCGTTTGTTTGGTCGAACCAAAGAAACCATACAAACCAAACGAATCTCTCTGACTAACGATCCCGGCAGCTCGGTTGACTTTATCCTTCGTTCGGACGGACACTGAATCCCCATCACTTCGGAGTCGCCATGCCCGTCAATATGGACCCGGCCAAGAAACGAAGACGGCAGCCGCCGCAGCCAGCGGCAAATTCGTCTCCGTCCGAAAAGGAAATGGCGGTACCGACACAAACGGCTCAGTTCGGAGAAGAAACGGACGAGGATCGGGTGAAGGAACTGGCTGATGCGGAGAGGAAAAATCTGTGGGAGGCCACGGAAGTCATCGACATGGATAAGTTCTGACGCGAATAGTGCGCGGGACAAGCGAGCCACTCAGAATCAGGGCTTGGGCGCCTCGCCTGTCTCGCACCTCTCGCGCGTCACGCAGCTTAGCCGCTGGCGGATAGGCTGCTATGCTGGCAGAAAGAAACAGGCGATGGCCCGCATCAGATAAACTCCGACCAACATACAGTTTCCATCCAGTTCGATTCTCCGTCCATCGCCACGAATCCGACATTCACAACCGACATCGTCACCGCAGCGACCTCAAACAGCGTAAAGATCAGGTCCAACGGCATCCCAAAGAGATAACTGGAAAAGACGAGCATTCCGCAACGAACAACCCCAAGCAATGACCATGAAACTTTGTCGATGAATCAACCCAGACAACCCCGCGCTCTGTTCTACCCCTTTCATTTATCTCACCCGGACACCCTGACTCGTCTCCTGGCGCGCTTCGCCACAGTCCATTTCCGCGACTTCATGGCGCTGCAATTGACCCCCATGTCAGGGGTCACGGCATTCCAAGACCGAATGGGCATGAGCTTTCCAGAGCTCATCGCATCAGGCCGCCTCGTCCAGGGCTATGATGTGAGTGGACCGCTTCGGCCTGCTGTGGCAGCCGCCGTTGATCGCGACCTGCAGGATCCTCTATGGCGTCAATTATTTCACGCGGCATTATGCCGGAATCGACGTCTCCAACGTGGATTGTTCGAGCCTTCCCATAGTCTTCGAATTGGCGACAGCCTCGTACCAGGCCCAGCCGCCCTCCTGCGCCTCATGGACGATTCATTCAGATCGCAGAGCTACGACCTCACTCAGGTCAGAAGATTATGCAGGAACAATCTCACCCTTGAAGAGGGATATTGCTTTGAATATGGACTCGCCCTTGTGAAGACATCCGCGTCACTCGTCTATACTCAGACTCTGGCATCGACGCATCAACTGCAACCAGTCACAGATTCCCCCGCTCACTTTGCGCTCTATGCGCAATCCTGCGACAGAGAGAGTTGGCCGAATATTAATCATCTGCTGGTTCGTACGGGCTATTAAAAGTTACACTCAAGTCTGATAGAATTCACCCCCATGGCCGGCACAAAAACACCCTTCGCCCCCCCTGTCCCGACAGAAACCACCAGCATCGACACCAGCGCTGATATCGACGCGCGTGTCATCGTGTTCAACTGTGAATGTCATACCTACGAACAAGTCATCGCGCTCTTTTGTCAATACATTCCCGGCATGAATTCCACCAAAGCCTTTGAGCTCGCCTGGAAGATCGACCACGATGGGGAAGCCATCGTGTTCACGGGCACACTCGCGCAAGCAGAAGAGATCGCCGAAAGGCTGGCGGGAGGGGGGCTCCGAGTGGCTGTGCAATGAAGCTCCAAGCAGGAGGCTACGCCGCCGACGTAGCCGCAGCGTAAGCGGGACATGACTGGGTATTCGGCGGAGGAGACGAATACCCAGCCTGGCTACTTCTTGTGTTTCGTTTTAGCGGCTTTCGCTGGTTTAGGTGCGGGCTTCGGTTTCGGCTTTTCTTTCGGAGCAGCAGGTCGCACTGCAGCTTTCACCGGCGCGTGTTTTGTTAAAGAGCCTTTCGCTGGCGCAGACTTCTTGCTGTGCCCCCCCGACCCACCCTTCACTGGCTTCCCTTCCGCAAGTTGAGCCTGAAGTTTGTGGGTCGCAGATGTTTTATTCAGCTTCTGAACCATATCGCCACTATGGATGCGCACTTGATACAGCTCTAAGAGCTTGGCAATGGCTTTCTGATCGCCTTTCTTTGCGGCATTCAGTAGCCGGCGGCGATGATTCATTTCTTCTTCTTCAGTATGGGAAGCAGCACGTCGTTCCATGTCCATCCTTTCGTTACAAAGGCATAAAGCCTCTGCGCGGCCCAGTATACTCGAAATACTCAATGTTTTCTACCACCTATATTGCTACAGAATGGTAGCTTCGCAAGACAGGTGGGAGGAACCAGGTTTGTCTAGTCTCTCTGGTTAGTTTGGTTCATTTGGTTGATTTGGTTAGTTTCATTTAACCAAACAAACGAGAAAACCAAAGAAACCAGATGAACCAACCGCCGTTCGCACTTGCTAGCGCTTGTGACACGTTTTGCCCCATGCGTATAATACGCCGCTAAACCGACAACTCGATTCACGAAGGAGACTACCCATGGAACATCAAAAGCCAAATCAGCCCACCGTCGCCGACGATCCGAAGGCCCGCGAGATACTTCGACAAGCGTTCGAAAAGACCTCGCGCTGGCAGCAGGACTTTAAGGGATTCACGGCCGATCTGACGGTGAATGTGAACGGAAAAGAAACCAGCGGACCAGTCATCGTGAAAGGCCCTCGCGAAGTATCGGTTCAACTGGGTGATGCCGATGTGCAGAAATGGGCACAGGAACAGCTCGGCATGATCGCGGTACACCGTGGCCCGCGAACCTTCGAAGAATCGGACGGCAAGTATTCATTGACCATGGAAGAAGACGGGCACCCATTCGGCACGAAACTCATCATTCATGGGTCCAATTCGTTTTATCGCGTCAAAGACCAGCGCATTACCCAGATCAATCGCACAATGGCGCACCCAGGCATGACCCCCTTCGCCTTTACGATCAACGTGGAAGAAAGCGCGGTAACTCAGGACCAGAAGAACCTGACGACGAAGTACTGCGTGTACTACTATTCACCCACCGATGGAAAGCTCAACAACGTCGAAAGCTTCACCGACAGCCATGTGCGCATCGGATCATCGGATCTACCTGCGAGCCGCCGCATCATTACCTACGAAAACGGCGGAGTGGTCGTGAAGAACTTGACGTTCACGAATCACAAACTGATCTAAGATTCTCTCTCCCCACCCTCTCCCCACCATGGGGAGAGGCGACGGTGAGGGGAAATTCAACTGGAATCTGATGGACCTTCGAAGCTCATTCCCTCGCAGCATGAACGTGAAGATGGAGGGCTACGTCCATCTCGCGCGCATGATCGATAAGTGCCGCGCCGTGCTGGCCAAGACCGAGGGGGAATACATCTACCCCTGCCCTATGGACGACCGGCTCATAAAATTCTCCGGAATCAAGGACAAGGAATTCACTGCAACCGTGAAGGCCAATCCCACTGACAAGGGCGTGGCCCAATGGTTCAAGAAGGCGTCGAAGCCTCATTCTCCGGCAGAATTAAACGAGTGGAATGAGATGATGCTGACGCGTGGGCCAAGCACGCCGGATAAGCAGAAGTATTTCAACAAACTCCGCGACGCAGTCGATCCCTCCCGCACCGACCTCACCGCTTGGTCAGACTTGCAAGATTTGGAAGAGGGCCGGACAGTCCCGAGACGAGAGCCCGTGGCTTAACGGCGTTAGCCTCGTAACCCATCTTCTAGAAAACGCCGCAGACACATTCTCGCAGCCAAATGAGCACAATGTTTGAGGTCGCGATTTGCGACCTCAAACATTGTTTCCATGGCCTTCAGAAACCCACCTACGACCAGAAGAACCGCGGTGCAAGGTCAAGCGAAAGCGGGGAGCGGCCAGGTGCCCTCCTTGCTCGCAGACCAGAGGAGGGGACGGAGCCTGATGATCTTCTGTGCTCGCGCAACGCGCGGTCGAAGACTCCCCTCGTTGAACGCGCGCAGTGGAAGATCAATCAGGCCCCATCCCTATAGAAGGAACGAGCAAGCTTGGAATGAGCATATATATCATTCGATACGCGCAGTCGAGGGCAACCTTGGCTACTCCCCTAAAGAGAGGTAGCGAAAAGACCCTGAACAGGAAAACACCCACGTTGGCCCTGTGCTCGCGCAACGCGCGGTCGCGGACTGCCCTCGCTCGGGCTAATGGCACGTCTCGGCGTGCCAGTGGGTGGGCGGGTGAGAAAGTTGCGCACAGTGGAAGATCAATCAGGCCCCATCCCTAAAGAGATAACGAGCGAGCTTGGATGGATCATCTGTGGTCTCGTTCGACGACCGCACGTAGACCAACATGGGTGCCCTTCCAAGAGAGGGAACGCGAGGCCCTGCGACCACTCAGCAGCTAGGCCTTCGCTCATTGTAAAGGCATACTTGACAGATACGCAGGACTCGCGCAGGATGGCAGCGCCTTCGATGTGGATCTGATTGACTACCATTAAGGAGCCCAACGATGCGTATGAAGAACCCTCCCCATCCAGGATTATCAGTGCGGCATGATTGCCTCGAACCGCTTGGCCTATCCGTCGCGGAAGGAGCGAAGGTGCTGGGTGTCACGCGGCAGGCCATGAATAACCTGGTCAGCGGCAAGGCCGGGATTTCTGCCGAAATGGCGTTCCGTCTTGAAAAGGCATTTGGAGGCGGCGCCGAAACCTGGCTGCGGATGCAATCAGCCTATGACCTAGCACAGGTAGAGAAGCACGCTGGAAAGATCAAAGTCCGACGCGTCAAAGATGCGTTGATACAGGTGTATTCTGATCGGAGCGGGATCGCCCGGTTCCCTGTTAAGTTCAAGAATCAGCAGGAAACGGCATGAAACGTAAAGAGCCACCACGGTCAGACAACATGCGGGCAGAGTATACCTTCGACTACACAAAAGCCGTTCGAGGAAAGTACTACCGGCGGCTCTTCAAGGAAGGTGCAAATGTAGCCGTGCTCGATCCCGATGTCGCCAACGCTTTTCGAGACTCCGCATCGGTCAATGCGGCTCTGCGCTCCCTTCTCGAAGTGTCCGAGGCGACTCGACGCCTGACAACCCGCTCAAAGCGAGGATCGAAGAAACGCGTGGCGGCATAGACTCCACAATATCCGCCGTCGATCCCTCGCGAATTGACCTCACCGCTAGGCCCGACCGTTCCTCGCCGATCACAACCCACGCCAAAGCTTTAGGAACCTTACTCAAGGAGCGTGGGATGGAGCCTGATGATCTTCTGTGCTCGCGCAACGCGCCCGGGCTCGTCTGTCTGGTTGGCCGGTCTTTCTGGTCTGTCTAGTTCTTCTGAATGAGTTTCCAGTCCGATCAACCAGACAAACCAGATAGACGAGATAGACCAGATTAACCAGCCTTCGTTGGACGCGCGCAGTGGAAGATCAATCAGGCCTCATCCCTGAAGAGATAACGAGCGAGCTTGGAAGGAGCATTATAGAAACGTGCTCGTTCGACGCACGCAACCAAGGTTCGACGAGACTGTCCTTGAAGAAATTGGTTAATTTTAGGATTGGCAAAATGTACGGTTTAGTGCATATTTACGGATTGAAAGATGCTCTTAATGCGAAAGACCTTAAACGGGTCTACGAGGAAATCTATAAATGCCAAAACTATTTACGGCCAAACTTGAGGAGCTGTTCTTTGACCCGAAAAATCCGAGACTTATAGGGGATTTTGGTGATGACCAGAACAAGATGTTCAGGTATTTAATCACCGATATCGGAGTGGAAGACCTTATCGAATCTTTGTCAACTTCGGGACTATTTGAAGCAGATCCAATAATCGTCAAAGAGAGGACTGCTGGAGGCTACTATGTCATTGAAGGCAATCGCCGCCTCGCTGCTCTAAAGTTGCTTACTGGCAACCTTCCGGAGGACGGTCAACCTAATCCCACCATGCCAACGGTGCCTTCGGAGCTTGCAGATTCCTTCAAGAAGATCAAAGTGCAGAGCGAGTGGCCGCAGGATAAACTTCAAGCCTATCTCGGGTATAAGCACGTAACTGCATCAAGAGAATGGTCGCCAGAAGCTAAGGCCAAGTTTGTTTTCGAACACGCTGGCGGTGACTTCTCAACCGATAATCTTCGCAAGTTTGCCAGAAGTCTTGGAACGAAATTCCCGACTCTGAAAAGGTGGCTTGTCGCCTATCTCACTTTGAGGCAGGCGGAGAGGAAAGAAGTTTTTGATTCAGACACGGCACCCGCAAAGGGATACTTCGGCACTTTCTACACTCTGCTCGGCGGACAGCAGGCGCAGAAATTCTTGAATCTTAAGGACGACCCAATAAACCAGAATCCTATTCCTGAAGATCACATAAAAGAACTTGGAGATTTCATTAAATGGACTATTGGCACAAGGGAAAATCCTGGGGTTGTTAACAGCCGCCAGCAAAAGCAATTTGAGCAGGTGTTATCAAGCTCTAAAGCTCTAAAGCACTTTCGTGTCAAGGGAGACTTAGCCGCATCACTTCTTTATACAGAATACAATGCGGAAGAGATTGCCTCTAAGTTCCGAGAGGCGGCATATAGCATTGAAGATTGCCTTACCAAGCTTTTCGACGTTCGAGAGAATGACACTGTTAAAGAATCGTTCTCGGAACTTGAGGGAGCCTATAAGAAGGCGAAGATCAATATGAAATCTGAAAATAAACTAGATGAGTAATAACATTCCTGAAATCGCAGATATAGTTGAGCTACAAGCCTGGGCCACTGATCGCCCTTATAGCATTAGCGCTTTAAAGGAAGAGTTAGAGGCGGCGCTTCCTCAGGACGAACAGGCGAATGCGGAAAGATTAGCTCGTGAGGCATTTGAGGAGATGTCTGAAAGGGCGCGGCTTCTTGATAGTGCCTATCCATTTACACACGACGGAGTTACACTTGCTCCAAATTCACACGAGACAAGTTCATCATATTTATTTTGCCTAGGCCTTACTTGGTTCGAAGATATAACTTTACGCTTGAGGACGAGTGAGTTTGAATCTGTTGTGAAAGCAGCAGCCGAAAGCTATTTTCGAGGAAAGGCAATTCGTATCGGAGCTCCTTGGGCAAATGGAGAAATAACGAGCTATGAGGCTTTACTGAATATGGTCTCGGACCTGATTCCTGATCTTGGTCCCCCCGTTCAGAAAGAAGCTCCGGGAGGTGGGGATGCCGGGTGGGATGTTGTCGTTGTCAATAATTTTTCAGATAAGAAGTTTTCAAGAATTATAGCGCTCGGGAACTGCGCCACAGGTCGAACCAACTGGCGAAGTAAAGGCCTTGAAACACAGCCCACACTATTTTGGAGTTTCTTTACAAGGCCCCCTCATTCCTACAATGTCTGCCTTACTTTCATCGCAGTACCATTCTTAATGACGGAGGATGATAAATTACGCAAAGCAGGGCAAACTTGCATTACCTTTGATCGGGTTCGAATATGCGAGCATGCACCCTCTGCAAGTTCTCATGCGATGCAGTGGCTTGGGTCAAAGAAACAGGCTGCCCTGGATCTTCCATTTCTGTAATAGCAAAAGTCCCCAACTCCACTGTTCTCGCTCTAGCAATTCATGGTACCACTTTGTTGTACAGTGGCATATAGAATTGACTCGCGCTGAGAATGAATCAGCAAAGCACTATGAAAGAAAGTCATTCGCCGCGTGTCTCCATCAGCTTTCCATCGAACCTTTACGTTGTTGAAGAATACAGCGCGGATCAGTGGCCGCTATCCAGAGATGAGTCAACTCGGCCAACTCTATGAACGGCATGTCATTAAAAAAACAACAGCGCCGTACTTCCAGTAAAATTCAGACATCTTTACTCACCCTTGACCTCTTCAGCGGAGCTGGAGGAATTACTGAGGGTTTCCGCCAGGCTGGTTACAAATGTCTCTATGGCAATGATTGCATGCCAGAGGCCATCGAGACATTTTCTCTCAACCACCCTAAAGCGTGGGCTGACCCCCGCGATATCGAAGAGGTTAAACCAGCACATATAAGGTCTCGCCTCGACCTCAAAAGAGGAACACTCGATATCCTCGTCGGCGGCCCGCCATGCCAAGGCTTTTCAATTAATGCACCGGAACGATTCCTTCACGACTCACGCAATAAGCTCTTCAAGGATTACGTGAGGTTCCTCGAAGAATTCGAGCCAAAGACTTTCCTCTTCGAAAATGTTCCTGGCCTGCTTTCCCTCGCTAACGGTAAAGTTTACCGACAAATCGTCCTCGAATTTGAACGTCTAGGCTATCATGTAACGACAAGAATTCTATTTGCTGCCCATTATGGCGTACCTCAGGAACGATGGCGCCTCATCATTCTTGGCTCTAAATTCTCGAGCATTATGCCACCCCCACCCACCCACTATGCCACCGGTCGCACAAATTTTAGGGGAGGGAGGACACTTGCTTTTCACCTCCAGCCCGACGAAAAAAACCGACTTTTGCCAGCGATAACAGTTCAGCAAGCGATCGGCGACCTTCCCCGCTTAGAAATGGGATACGGTGCAGAGCTCGTTAGCTATACCGCTACTGCCCACAGCGATTATGCGAGGCTCATGCGCAACCCTGTAGGGATAACCTTCAATCATTTAGCTGCCAAACTTTCACGACAAAACTCTGAACGAATGAAATATGTCAAGCCTGGCGGATCCTGGCGCGATATTCCTCACCGCCTTCTGCCTAAAGGTATGAAACGTGCTCGAAAGTCTGATCATACCAAGCGTTATGGTCGACTCCGATACGAAGGGCTGGCCGGCACCGTCATGGCCAAGTGTGATCCTCACTGGAGCGCCGTTTTCCTTCCTGACCAAGACCGCTCCCTCACTGTACGTGAAGCCGCAAGATTTCAGTCTTTCCCTGACTCATATAGATTCCTCGGCTCCCGTGTTTCTCAGTATGAGCAAGTAGGCAACGCAGTGCCCGTCTTGCTGGCTAAAGCCATTGCTCTTCAAATCCGAAAACACCTTGAAGCCCGTGGGTCGTGATACTTTAAAGGGCGGTTCATGAAAACAAAGTGAGGGAGCTGAAAAGGGGTCGGGAGTATTTTCTCGTCGAAATATCATCGCTCTTCTATCAACCTTCGCCCTTGAGGGCGGGCTAGATGGTCACCCACTGCGCGTGTCCAACGAGGGCCTTCCCAGGCCGCGCGTTGCACGAGCACAGGAGACCGTCTAGTCTGCCCTCTCCTGCTCCCTCCAAGCTCGCTCGTTATCTCTTCAGGGATGGGGGCTGATTGATCTTCCACTGCGCGCGTCCAACGAGGGTCTTCTGAGACCGCGCGTTGCGCGAGCACAGAAGATCAATCAGCCCCCATCCCACTCTTGAGCCTCACGTCTGACGATTCACATCCTTCTGCCACCCCACTTCGAACTTGATATCGCAATTTGCGATTTCAAGTTTTCAAACTCCGCTATTGTTAACTGGAATATGAAATCACTGGGAAAGCGATCCTCATTTCTTTTGACGACTTCGTTCAATCTTCCCACTGTGACACCGTAGAGCTGAGCCAAGTCGCTATCCAGCATCACGTTATGACCACGGATCAGGAGGATTGTCTGCTCAGTCCGTTCACGAGGTACCAGAGCACTCATGCTTCTCCTCCGCTATGCTCGATCCAACACGAGACTAAAGGTAGATACCCTGTTCATTCTGTAAAATCAACGAACAGAAAATGGAAATGGAAGCATTACGCGTGGGGATAGCGTGTCACATGCTGCAATAAGGAACAGCTGCCCGGGGCTTCATACGAACGCGATTGAGGGACTACGAAGTACGACGGGGTGGGTCTATCTGGCTACTTTGTTGGCCGGACGGGCAACCCACATGGACTGAGCGACGAGTAGAACTGGCGAGACATTGATAGATAGCTTCCCATTGTCCCAGGAGAGGGTCTTCCGATTTCTCATGCTTCTCCTGGAAGGAGTGGCCGAGGCTCCCCTTTACTGCGCGCGACATTCTCACCCGCCCAACCCCGAGCGCGCCGAGACGCGCTCTTGTCCCAGGCGAGCACAGTTCCATCGTGCGCGTTCTGCGAGCAAGAAGGGCACCTGGCCGCTCCTTCCTCTTTCCTCGCGTTGCACTAGCACAGGAGACCGTCTAGCCTGCCCTCTCCCCCTCTTGCCATCAGCCATTCACTCTCAGCACCGCCATATAGACCCAGCCTCCCTGCATCAGTAAAATGTCCCAGCCGTTGGCTCAGACAGCACTCAGAGGACTCACCCCATGGCTGAACCGCTCAAGAATCATTTCGGAGTTGAGATTCCCCGCATCATTGCCGAGATGATCGTGGCGGTCTATCCCGCCTTTCCCAAGGCCCAGTTTCTTCGCACCGCCCTACAAAATTATGAACCGCGGGAGCTCATGCCACGCGGGCGGCACATCGCACGGGCGTTGCGCCAACATCTTCCAGATAACTACGAAGAAGCCATTGAGATCCTCCTGGCTTCGCTCGGTCCCTCTGTCCCGAAGCAAGCGGGCCACGGAGGGATGGCGCCCTTCTTCTATATGCCGCATGCCATGTTCGTGCAGGACTATGGGCTCGACCATTTCGAACCCTCGATGCGGGCGCAATACGAATTGACACAACGCTTTACCGCCGAGTTCAGCATTCGCCCCTTTCTGGAGCGTCATCGTGAGGCCACATTGGCAAGACTAACCCTGTGGGCGACCGATCCCAGTCCCGACGTCCGCCGGTTGGTCTCAGAGGGAACAAGGCCACGGTTGCCCTGGGCCCCGCGCTTGCGAGCCTTTCAGGCCGACCCACAACCTGTGCTGGCCCTGCTCGACTTGTTGAAAGACGACCCAGACCTCTACGTGCGCCGATCGGTGGCGAACAACCTGAACGACATCGGGAAGGACCATCCGGCCTTATTGGCCCAAATCGCCAAGAAGTGGATGCGGAACGCCACCGAAGAGCGGCGCTGGTTGATCCGTCATGCCTTACGTTCTGCCGTGAAACGGGGCGAGCCAGGCGCGTTGCATGTGCTGGGTGCCGGGCATGAAGCGCAAGTGGTTGTGCGACAGCGCTCCATCATGCCAAGCCGAGTGCGAGTGGGCCAGTCTGTAACCGTGGCATTCGAACTCAGGAACGCACAATCAAAACTGCAACGGGTAGTGGTCGATTTCCGAATCCATTTCGTGAAGGCCAACGGCTCGACGACACCGAAAGTTTTCAAGCTCAAGATGATCGAGCTCTCACCACGCGCGAGCATCTCACTCAAGAAGACGGTGTCCCTCAAGCCCATGACCACCCGCAAGCACTATCCAGGGCAACACCGGGTAGACCTCCTCCTCAATGGCCGCGCCAAACCCCTCGGGATGTTCGAACTCCTAGGGCGGTGATCGGTCCTCTCCATTGTGCGTAGCAGGGGGCTGGTCTGTCTTGTTCATCTGATCTAACTCGTCTATCTGGTTAGTCTGGTTGATTGGACCGGAAATTCATCCAGAAGAACCAAACAGACCAGAAAGACCAGCCAACCAGACAGACGAACCCGAGCGCGTTGCACGAGCACAGGAGACCGTCTAGCCTGCCCTCTCCTGTTCCCTCAAGTCTTGAATCCGATGCGGCGGGATTTTGGCGTGGGCTCCGCCATTAATTCACGAATGGCCTCGAACACGACTTGAAACTGGCCATCATACTTCTTCTCCAGATCTGAGAGACGTCTGGCAAGGGCTTTATTCGAGCTGATCATCTCCCGCAAGCGAACAAAGGTCCGCATAATGGCGATGTTCACCTCAATGGCGCGCTTGCTTCGCAACACGCTGGATAGCATTGCGACGCCCTGTTCGGTAAAGGCATAGGGATGGGCTCTACGGAGACCGCCCCAACTTGAAATCACAATTTGTGATTTCAAGTGGTTGAACTCCTGCTCCGTCAGTTGAAACATGAAGTCAGCTGGAAATCGGCCTCTGTTGCGTTTCACAGCCTGGATAAGCACACGCGGCTCAACTGCATAGAGATCGGCAAGGTCTGTGCTCAGCATGACTCGATGACCACGAATGACGAGGATTGTCTGCTCAATCCACCACGAGACTGAAAGTAGATACCCTGTTCATTCTATAAAATCAACGAACGGAAAATGGAAATGGAAGCATTGCGCTATAGGATAAGGTGTCACCCGCGGCAGTAAAGAGAAGACGCCCGGGCCTCTATGAAAGGGCAGATAGAATGACGCGAGACGGAGTAGGTCTATCTCGTTTATCTGGACTGTCTGGTATGTTTATTGATCAAGGATGGGAGCTGATTGATCTTCCACTGCGCGCGTCGAACGAGCACTCTCCCCTACCAACCAACGATCCTTCCAAGCTTGTTCGTTTCTCATTCCTGGAAGGACACCCATGTTGGTCTACGTGCGGCCGTCGAGCGAGGCCCTTCTGAGGGCGCGCGTTCCGCGAGCAAGAAGGGCACCTGGCCACTCCCTTCCCCACCCTCTCACGTTTCACGTTTAACTTCTTACGCCTGATTCGGCGCGACGAACACGAGGACTTTGAGCCGTTGGTCTGTGTGGTTCTTCACGCCGTGCTCTTCTCCAGCCGGCGCCATGGTCCCCTGACCAGGACCGAGCACCTGTTTCTCTGAACCGACCTGGAATGTGCCCTGCCCCTCAAGCACGAGATAGACCTTGTCCTGCTCGCCATGGATATGCCCCTTCTGTTCCTGCCCTGGCTCGAAGCAGTAGATGTCGCAGAAGAATCGTGATGTCTGAAACAAATTATTCTTCTTCATCTTCTCGCTGCTGAACTGCTGCTGGTCCGAGATATTCACCACGTTCATTCGCCGACTCCTTCAGGACGGTTGCGGATTGGTTCGACGCCGCTCAAGTTTCGCCAAGATAGAATCAACCGAGATCACGTGATGCGAGAGCCCCAAGTCCTTGGCCGGAAGCCCCATTGCAAGACCGAGCAACTGCGGCACATGCAAGATCGGCAAGTGAAACTCTCGGTTCATCGCATGGCCTGCCCGCTCCTGATAGATATCCAGACTCATGTGGCACAGAGGACAGGGCGTGACCATAAAGTCGGCTCCATGTTCCTTGGCCTCGTCCATGTGCATCCCTGACATGGCCACGGCAATGGCTTCCTTTTCGAGGATGATAGGAAATCCACAACATTTGGTTCTTCCGGAATAGGCCACCGGTTCGCCACCGACGGCCTTGATGACCTGTTCGAGGGATTGAGGGTTCTCAGGATCGTCGAACCCCAGCTCCCACGATGGCCGCAAGATATAGCAACCATAAAACGGGGCGATATGAAAATCTCCCATCGGCACAGAGGTCATCGCGCTCAAGCGCGTCAGGCCGATGTCGCGCACCACAATCCACAACAGATGTTTGACTTGGACTCGACCATGATAGGCCAAGCCTTCTGGCTCTAGAAGGCTATTGATGCGATCCAGAATCCCTGCCTCTGTCTTCAGTCGTCGATTGGCTGCGCTCATGACCCCTTGGCAGGTGCCGCAGATCGTCATCACATCCAGCCCAAGTGCCTCCGCCTGCGCAAAGGTTCTGGCGTTGAGCGCCAATGCCATATCGGGATTCGCCTCAGTCACAACCCCGGCGCCGCAGCAGGCCGCGGCAGTGAGTTCGACCACCTCAATCCCCAATCGTCCGATGATCGCTCTCGTCGATTGATAGAGTTCCGGCGTAGCCCCTTGGGCTGCGCAACCTGGATAGAGAGCATATTTCATTGATGTACCGTCACGGGAGATGAGACAGCGTCCGGTTGACGGAGTCACGAAGATCGTCCATCGCAGCCGCCGTTTTCGACTTGACCTGCTCCCAGGAAGAAGCCGTCGCGGAATGAATATCCTCCGCTTTTTTCTTTGCCAGGTCTCTTTTCTTTTCTAATTCCACGATCGCTTTCTGGATATCCGTTCTGGCTTCAGTCGATGCATGGTTGACTTGCCCACGGAGTTTCGCGATATGCACCTGTATCTCGTCCAGTTCTACTTGCACCTTCCGCTGGAATACGTCTTTCTGCTGAATGGTATAATCCTTGGTGGCAATCGCCGCTTCCTGCGCTTCCTTGACAACCGTGCCGCCGGATACCTGTTTATCTGCCGCTCCAGCCGCAACAGCACCGAACAACATCAACAGCCCTGTTCCCACGATCGCCAACAACCCTCCGACACGATTCTTCATCGACATTGTCTCCATCCAGACTCGTTTAACTGGTTTGTTTGGTTTGTCTTGTTTGTTTGGTTGAACCGGACAGACAAGATAGACCAGACAGACCTGGTTTGTCCTCAACCAGCTAGGCTTGAAGTATAGCTTTCGCCTATAGGAAAGTCACTGTACTGGACCGTGAGCCCAAGATGGGAGTGAGAGGCGGAACGAACGAGAGGGATCAGACCAGCGGGATCGCTAGCTGGCTTTACGCAGAGAAACCCCCGGGAGTGACTGGGCAAATATATCAGCAGGCATTGGCTGACCGAACAGATAGCCTTGAGCCTGATCACAACCCTGTGCGAGCAGCAAGACTCTTTGCGCCTCCTGTTCGACCCCCTCGGCAAGCACCAACAGATCAAGGCTATGGGCCATGGCGATGATCGCCCTCACGATCGGAGCGGGATGGGTCTCCGTCAGGATTTCATGGATAAAGGATTGATCGATCTTCACCGTGTCGATCGGCAACCTCTGCAGATAACTCAGAGAGGAATAACCTGTCCCGAAGTCGTCGATTGAGAGCTGTACCCCCATCGACTTCAATGCCGTGAGCATGATAATCGAGGCTTCCACATTGCGCATTGCGATCGATTCCGTCAATTCCAACTCCAGGCAAGCCGGCGTCAACCCGGTCTGACGAAGAGATTTCTCCACGACCGAGAGCAAGGTATTACCGTGAAACAACGAGTTGGAGATGTTGATGGAAATACGCACCGGCATCTTGCCTCGCTGCTCCCACGCCTGGATGTGACGGCAAGCTGTTTTCAGCACCCACTCATCGATCGTTCTGCTCAAGCCCGTATCCACTGCAGCCGGCAGAAACTCTCCGGGATGGATGAGTCCTCTTTTGGGATGCTGCCACCGCACCAACGCCTCCGCTCCGATAATCGCTCCGGTCTTCAGATCGATTTGCGGCTGGTAATAGACTACGAACTCTTCTCGGTCGACGGCATGGCGCAATTCCCCTTCCAAAACCAACCGCTCGTTGGCAGTCGCATTTAGGCTGTTCGAATAGAACTGGAAATTATTCCTGCCTTCTTCCTTGGCATGATACATCGCGCTGTCCGCATTCTTCAGCAATGCGTCGACTGACTCTCCGTCAACCGGGAATATGGCAATACCGACACTGACCGTGACAAAAATCTCCCGCCCTTCAATCGAGAATGACTTCTGCAGCGACTCCACAATTCTGCGGGCAACTTTTCCGGCATCCTGCACATCATGCAAATTGGTGAGCAGCACGGTAAACTCATCGCCGCCCAATCGTGCGAGCGAATGGTTCTCCCCTTTGTCGACAGAGCGGCAGATTGAGTCGCTATGCCGCACGGACTCGGCCAGACGGTCCGCCACACTCTTTAGGAGCAAGTCACCGACATTATGTCCCAACGTATCGTTGATGACCTTAAACCGATCCAAATCGAGAAAGAGCAATGCCAATGTGGTGCTGTAGCGGCGGCCATGCAAGAGGGCTTGCTCGACGCGATCTTTAAACAGGACACGGTTCGGCAGTCCCGTCAGGCTGTCGTAGTAGGCCAGGCGATGTATCTCACGTTCAGACTGTTTCCGATCGCTGATGTCTTGCGTGGTCCCAATAACCGAGAGGGCTTTCATTTGATCGTCCAATATCAACTCAGCTTGAAGATTGACTGAAATGTTCCCTCCGTTCGGCAGGACGAGACGATGGTCGAGAACGCAGGGTACTCGATTGACCAACAGACCCTTCAGGGCCTCCGCCACCTGAGTTCTGTCTTCTGCATGGACACGCTGGATATACCCGTCGAAGGTGCTGGAAAAATCCTGCTGTCGAATCCCCATCAGGCGACAGAGTTCGGCCGACGCAGCGAACTGATTCGTTTCGGGACGCCATTCCCAGTTGCCGATCTTGGCGATCCGCTGCGCGATTCCAAGCCTCGCCTCGCTTTTCAGCAAGGCATCCAACATGCGGGTACTGCGCAACAAATACCGCACCCGATGATCTAAAATCATCGGATTGAAGGGTTTGGTAATGAAATCCGTCGCACCCTGTTCATAGGCCTTGGCGATCGATTCGTTGTCGTCGAGTCCGGTCATGACCAAGATCGGCACTCGGCTGCCGCCCACCAAACCGCGCAATTTCGAAGCGGCGGTGAACCCATCCATACCAGGCATCACAATATCCATGAGCACGATATCGGGGCGATACTCGGCAAATCGCTCTAGGGCTTGCTCGCCGTTTTCAGCTTCGCAAACCTGATAGCCTGATTGCTCAAGCACTTCACGGACGAGTACTCGTATGAAGGGTTCGTCGTCTACCACCAATGCGAGCCTGCACTTTCGTTCTTCTAATAATTCCATCTTCCCTACGCTGTTTTATTATCCAATTCGTTCAGCACGGCCTGCTTCACCGCTTCATACACTGAGTCCAATTCATCCATCCTCGTTTGGACTCCCGCCACATTACCCTGGCGGCCCATGAATTCAATATCTTTCAGAATACTGGATAGGCCCATGGCGCCGATCATGGCGCTCGACGATTTCAAAGCATGGGCCGCATGAAAAAGCGCCGCTGCATCCTGATGAACCATGGCCTGCTGAATGGCGCCTATATATGTGGCCGAGCTGTCCAAAAAACTCTTCAGAATTTGCGCAACCGGATCCGGACGGCCCGGACGTCTGAGAGCCCGTATCTGGGCAAGCACTTGGTCGACGAGCGGCACATCCGGCTGGGCGATAACCGGTATCGGTGTCGCTCTCTGCTCCGTCTGATTGGATGATGGCTGCGCTGGTTCTGCCAGCCCCGCTTTGGATTGATCTGAAGATAGCCTTGTCCTGTCGTAGGGCCTTCTGATCCACCGCTGGACCATCTCTCCAAGTTCTGCCTGCGTAAAGGGTTTGCTCATGTAGTCATCCATACCGGCAGCCAAACAGCGTTCGCGATGGTTATCGATTGCATGCGCCGTCAACGCGACAATGGTCATATGCCGGCCAGTACGCTGCTCACCTTCGCGAATCGCTTTGGTCGCGGAGAAGCCGTCCATTGCCGGCATCTGACAGTCCATCAGTACCAGGTCGAATTGGCTGGATTCCGCCTGCATCACAGCCTCTTGACCATGCTCGACCGCCATAACTTGGCAACCCAATTGTTCCAACATGCAGACCGCAACCTCTCGATTGACCGGATTGTCCTCTGCCAGCAGAATCCGCGCCCCTGTTATCCTTGGATCAGGGAGCTGAGGAGGGGCGGTCGGCAAAAGAACTCCCCTCCGCTCCGGAAATCTCTTTCCGGCTTCGCGCGTACTCCCGGACACTTTCGCCAAACGGGCGGTACACCAAAACGTCGCCCCTTGCCCAGCTTCACTCTTGACACCGACAGTCCCCTCCATCAGCAGAATCAACTGCTTCACGATAGACAATCCTAGGCCGGTCCCACCGAATTTTCTGGCTGTCGACCCATCGGCCTGAGAGAACGGATGAAAGATTTTGGCATGCGCATCAGGCGCAACACCGATCCCCGTATCTTGAACCTCGAATCGTACTGTGGCATGTGAAGCCGATCCTTCCTCTATTGTGACAGTGAGGGTGACGCTACCATGCTCGGTAAATTTCAAGGCATTGCTCACCAGATTCATAAGCACCTGTTGTAACCGAACAGGATCTCCCTGGAGAACAGAGGGGACAGACTCATCCAGCACACAAGTCAGCTCGATCCCCTTGCCCTCTGCCTGGTCGACAAAGAGATCCACCACTTCCCTGACCGTCTTGTTCAGATCGAATCGGATTCGCTCCAGTTCAACCTTTCCTGCCTCTACCTTCGAAAGATCCAACACATCGTTGAGGAGCTTCAACAGCGCAGCCCCGGATCGATATACGGTGTCGACAAAGTGTCCCTGTTTGGTCGATAGGGGCGTCTGCCGCAACAACTCGGTCATCCCGAGAATCCCGTTCATCGGCGTGCGAATTTCATGGCTGATGTGGGCCAAGAATTCGCTTTTGACCTTGCTCGCCGCTTCGGCAAGATTCTTTGCCTCCTCAAGAGCCTTGAGCGTTTCAGTCCGCATGACAGCTTCCAACTCAAGCTGAGCTCGATACTTGCCTTGCGCCTCTTCGGCCTGCTTCCGTTCCGTAATGTCACGGATAAAACTGCTCAATACATATCCCCCATCCACCGAAATCGCAGTCATGGACCATTCCACAGGGAACTCGGCCCCATCCTTTCTCATGGCGGTCAGTTCAACCCGCCGGTTCAAGAGCGAGGTCTCACGCGACTCACGGAATTGCGCAAGTTCTTGACGGTGCGCTTCGCGATATCGGGCCGGAATGATGATGGACTCGAGCGGTTCCCCGACGACTTCCTGCTCGGACCAGCCAAAGATCACCTCAGCCTGAATGTTCCATGTGACGATCGCCCCACCCGCGTCTATCGTGACGACCGCATCGAGCGCCGTATCGATCGTCTTCCGCAGCCGACTCTCGCTGCTTTCAAGATACTGGCTGAGACGCCGGATGGTCTTGCCCACGACGAAAATCGTTGCGATGGTGAGCAAGGCCATCGTCAAGATCTGTCGCACAAGCGACTGCCATGCCTCAGCCTGCAGCCTCCCGAGCGACATTTCGACTCGAATCCATCCGGCGAATTTGGGCGCTCGGTCATACCCATTCTCTGCGGCATTCTCGGTTCCGGTCCGATACAACGGATCTTGATAGACCGGCTCGAAGATCACGATGGTATCATCGCTTAAGCCGAACTCCGGTCCGGAGAAGGCAACCCCATTTCTCTTCAAGTCTGCGCTCTTGGTCACTTGATCGTCGAGGATCGTGCCGATCAGTGCTGTCACGTCCGATGCCACCACCATGCTATCGGGATCGAGCATCATGATGCGCTTGATGTCATGCTGATTTTTGATTTGAATAAAGGCGCTCTGCAACATGAACAGGTTGTCGAACAAAGCCGTGGCGCCGATAGCCGCGTACCCGCTGGCCAATACCTGCCCCTGTTCCTGGGCCTGTATGCGGACGGCTTGTTGTTCGTTATGAATGAAAAAACCGGTGTACCCTGCTACCACGAGGAGGAGAATGCCGCTGATCGCCAGCGTCATCCGCTGGACAGGAGATTGGACAGGTCTGTGCAGCTGCAGATGGTCGTCGTTAGGCATCCACGGCGTCCTTATTTGTATTCCAGGTCTAGGACAACCGTGCCCTGAACCGGAACCTGCACGTCCCTCTGCATCGCACCCAAGGTCTCATGCCACACCGAGATCCTGTGCAATCCCGGAGAAACGCCGCTGATCGTGAATCGACCATCCTCTGTCGTCTGGTCGAAGTAGGGATCGTCAAACACCAGTCGATATGCCTGCATAAACTTGTGCATATGACATGTGATCATCTGCAGGCCCGCTTTCTTCAGCTGTTTCTTGACCGGACGCCCTCCCGCCACCATCGCCACATTGAGCACGGTGCTATTGGCGACAGTGATATGGGTATTGTGCATTACCGGGTCGTCGTTGACCGTTCCCATTTCATTCCCCACCTGCGCTGCCGAGACATGGGGATGGAACCGGCATTGTCTGTTTCGAACGACAATAGAAGCCGCGGCAGGTCTTTCTGCTGGGACATCGCCCTCGCCCAACTCTACATGCACGACGGCATTCCGAAGTCCACGTGTGGTTGTGTCGACCGAAAGCGGGGTCATTGATATGGTCGTTCCGCACACCTCCTGGTCCCGATCGACTTCGCTCAGAGTGGGAGAAGGAACCGGCCCTCGATATAGAACACGTCCGACTATCACTGGGCCTACCGGTTCGGATAATGCCTGCCCCGTTGGCGGAGCTTCGCTGCCAGGCTGCGGCGCCGCTGGGGCAGGAGACACTGGTTCAAGCTCCGCTACAGGGGGAACCACCTCCTGTGCCCGACGAAATTTTGCAGGCAAAACCGGTGCAAGCCCTTGCAATCCCTGAGAGACGGCCGCCCTGCGGCCAACTTCATTTGGATCGGCGTCAGACTGCGATGCGGCAAGGAGCATCGGCCAACCGGCCAGTCCGATCATCAGAACGGACACACCGACAGAGAGTAGGCGGACGAACGCCTGTGAACACATTGCAGAGCGATTACTCTTCATCTTCAGCATTATTTATATTCCAGATCTACGACGACTGTGCCCCGCGCCGGAACCTGCACCTCCTTTTCCACGACACCTAAGATCTCATGCCACACGCTGATCCTATGGGTGCCAGGAGAGACACCAGAGATGGAGAACTGGCCGGTTTCCGTCGTCTGGTCAAAATACGGATCATCAAACACCACCCGATACGCTTGCATAAACTTGTGGACGTTACATTTCACCAGGTGCAGGCCCAATTTCTTCAGCCGTTTCTTAATCGGGTTCCCTCCCGCCACCATCGCCACATTGAGCGCCGTGCTATTCTCGACAATAATATTGGTATTGTGCATCACCGGATCGTCGTTAAAAATCTGCACTTCATCCCCCATCTGCGCTGCAGCGACATGGGGTTGGAACCGGCAATCTTTGTTTCGCACGACGGCTGGACTTTGAAATACTATTCTGGCTGACACCTCACCGGCAGCCAAATCCACATGGACCACGGCATTCCGTAGTCCATGGGTGCCTGCATCGACTGAGAGCGAGGCCGTCGATATGGTGACGCCGCACACGTCCGTATCCCGATTGACCGCTAACTGGGTGGGAGCGGGCACCGGCCCTCGATACAGGATGCGTCCGACAATTACCGGCCCTGTCGATTCACTACTCGATTGCGGCGCAGCAAGAAGCGGCGACCAATCGGCCAATCCCGCCACCACAAAGAACATAACGACCACCAGGATGCGGCCGAGAGCCTGCGCAGAAATCCTGTGATAGCCAGTCATAACTCTCCTACCCATCACTGTCTTTCCTGTGATAGTGAAAGAATGTAGTACACAAGATCCCAGACGTCCTTGTCATTACCCCCAATGGTATCGGCATAGGACGGCATGGGTGTGCCGTCCAACCCAGTCATGATGCCGCGGTAGATTGCCTGAGCAGAAGACCCGCCCTTGAAAGACGCCCGTTCGGTTAAGTCGCCGGGAGAGATCGTGTGCCCATATGTATCCTTCAAGTTGCCGTCAAGCGCTTCCTTTCCATCTCCATAGCCGTTATCCCCGTGACAGTTCTGACATCCGTACTTGATATACACCGTGCGCCCGTTATCGATTCCGGCAGCTGAAGGAGGGCCTGGAGGATTGGGCAACAGCAAGGCTATGGACACTGGGCCCTTGAACCCTTGGTTGAACGATTTGATATAGGCAATGACCTGCCACCGCTCTTCTTCACTCAACCCGCTGTACGGTGGCATATGGCCGGAAATGCCTTGCGTCACCGTACGGAACAGGTCTTGATCGATCGGCAGCTCACCGGATGGCGTACTGCGGAACTTGTAACTTCCTCCGCGAAAATCTCGCGGACGTGGTCCTTCATAGCGGCTAAGAAACCATCCGGCCGGTCCATCGCCCCTTCCATCCACGCCATGACAGAGGAGACATGCATGCTCATAGATCTGTTTTCCCTTTTCCCTGGTCGCCTGGTTATCTTCAGGCTTTACGGCATGGACAAATGACGCGCCGCTGAGCATCAGAAGGCTAGCGCCGATAGCGACAAGTGCATGGATTCTCATAGACTCCCCCACTCAGAAAACCACATCGATCCCGGAGAAGAAGGCATGGCGAAGATTTCTCGCCGCGGTCTCTCCACCTTCCGATTGCCTAAGATTGAAATCGCCTCTGGCAAAAATCGCCAGATTGGCGCGGAGAAAATGTTTCGCTTGCAGGCCGATAAACGAGGCAGACGTTCGCTGATCCAGCATCCCGCCTGCATCCAAGTTGTCGTACCGAAAGGAGACTAGCGTCTGGTTCGTCACATAGGTATCGGCGCCAATCGTCAAACCGGTTGCGGTAGAATCGAACAGACCAGCCACGCCCATCGGCGTCTTGTTGATCTTATCTACGGAATAGGCAGCGTAGACATCGACCATCATGTAAGTCGCCCGCGCCGACAACCCATAGCGATTCCAATTCACGTCCTCTTCGGTCTGCACTTTGGCATTGCTGTTGCCTTGGTAGATAAACCCCGACAGACTGGCGGAGAAAAAATTCGACTTCGCATAATCGAAACGAACCATGCCATAGACATCCTTCCCCTTATTCGAGTCGCTCAAATGCTCGTGAGACCCATTCAGCACTCCGACTTGATACAGGAACCAATCTCCGAAGGGGCGCCCATGAATATCGACGCCGGTTTCGGCCCCTGAGTTAAAGAGTGACGCGGCGAAGGGGGACAGAGCGTTGCCAGACCTGTCATAGAGGCCGTAGAATTTTGTCGCGAAGGCGCTGGGCGCTAGGCCCACTCGGTTAAATGCACAGGGAGCAAACGCCGTACAATTACCCCTCTGGCTTTCCCCAATCTCCCCAAGCTGTTGGCGCACCGTGGCATAGGACGAGAAGGTGTTGGGGTCGAACTTTCCGACTCGCAGATGCGCAAGGTCACGATACCCGAGGTTGTTAAAGGTCACGAATCCTCGCTCCACCTCTGCGCCACCCTCTGCGACGTCATGGCCCAACTCGACAAAAAATCCAACGTTTTTCGCCACGGTCCCGCCGGCGAACACCACGAAATTATTGGGAAACGAAAACTCGGTCTTATTTTCGACCGTCCCGGCATCGGCGCCTGGAGGGTTCTGCTGCTTAAATCTCCAACTGTTTGTCACATTGCCGATCAAGCGGAACCCGAGATAATGATTCACGTCGTCCAGGTTTAGGTCGCTCAATTTTTTCTTGCCGGTACTGCCACCGTCTTCTGTGCCAGGCAATTGATATCCGTTTTCGAGAAATCGTTGGCCGAACGCGTTCAAGATCGGGGGCGCCGTGTGGCAGTCCATACAATTGGTATTGTATTTACGGGCAAAGGCAGGAATGGCCTGTGCTTCTTCGGGTGCCAGAAGAGGCGTCAGTAGTGCTCCACCGAGTATGCTCAGTGCGACGACGAGGAAAGACGTACGAGTAAACATAGGACTGACCGCAGCAACCGATGGTATGACAGCTTGACCGACCTCAGTGCGCTGACGACTGTTATCCGCACAGCGCTCACGTCACCATGACGGTAACAGATAGTTCGGTTCTGGCAATGAATTTCAGTATTTATGCGCCGGAGAGAGGAGGATTATTCTTGCAGGCGTTAAGAAGCTCCGCCAAACTCAGCAGACTGTTTGTCTCTAAGGTAGGGCTCCATTTCGAGCTGCTTCACGAATTTCTGAAGGTGAGCCCATTCCGTCGGAACAATCACTTCAAACTCAAGGCCGAATTGCCGCTCTCGGCGCCACCGGACAATCGCTGCCTGAATCAGAATTGGGGGTTCATGCTCAATGGCCTGAATCTGAACCTCCAGAGTGGCTCCAGGCTGAACCTCGATGGGACTTTCGATGCGACAACCCCTGATGGAGAGATCGACAACCCTGCCCTCTCCGCCAACCCTGCCGGTGGAAGAAAAAGAACTACGAAATTTGACTGGAAACCGGATGTTCTCTCGTTGTTCCATCGTCATACCTGGCAGAATGGCAGTCTATTACCCCTTTATATTCCCTATCGGGCGCAGTTCCGCCACCTTTTTTGTAATTCCTGCGCGATCGACCGACTCCACCACTTCGGAGATGTCCTTGTAGGCCAGGCCTGCCTCTTCCGCGAGGCCCGACATCGAGACAGCTTTGACCAGGATACCGCGCTGTTTCATCTGCTGTTGCAGCTCCGCCCCGCGAACCGTTCTCTTTGCTTGCGCGCGGGACATCGTTCGCCCGGCCCCGTGCATCGTCGATCCAAACGTGTCACTCACCGCACGGTCTGTTCCCACCAACAAGTATGAGCCTGTCTCCATCGAACCGCCACAGATGACCGGCTGGCCTGTCTGCCTGAACGGTTCCGGCAATTCCGCGCTCCCAGGCCCAAACGCCCTGGTCGCGCCTTTACGATGGACAAGCAAGTCCCCTTCCGGATACCGTTCAACCTTGGCAATGTTATGCGCCACGTCGTACACCAACTCCATCCCCAATGTTTCGGCGGATTGGCCAAAGACCGTTTCGAACGCCTCGCGAATTTGATGCGTGATAACTTGGCGATTCGCAAACGCCGTATTTGCGGCGCAGTTCATGGCGGAAAAATACTCTTGCCCTTCGGGGGATCGAAACGGCGCACAGGCCAACTGTTGATCCTTCACGCTGATTCCATAGCGGCGCATGGATTTCTCAAACACCTTGAGATAATCGCTCGCCACCTGATGCCCGAACCCACGTGAGCCACAATGCACCATCACCACGATCTGTTCGTTGCCGGTGATACCGAATGCCGCAGCCGTGGCCGGGTCGAATATCCGGTCGTTCGAGACCACCTGAACTTCGAGATAATGATTGCCCGATCCCAACGTTCCCAACTGATTGATGCCACGTTTAACCGCGTGATCGGTCACGCTCGCCGGATCGGCTCCCTCAATGCAGCCGCCTTCTTCCATGCGGATGAGATCCCGATGCCACCCGTATCCTCGCTCCACACACCACTTGGCTCCATCGGTCATCACTCGGCCAAATTCCTCTCCAGAGAGTCGAACGAATCCGCTCGCACCGACACCGGCAGGCACTTTCCGAAAGAGTTCAGTCATCAATCGTTCCAGACGTGGCTGCACATCCTCCAGCGTTAAATCGGTCCGAATCAGCCGCATGCCGCAGTTGATGTCATATCCCACGCCGCCAGGTGAAATGACGCCGTCCCGGACGTCGAACGCCGCGACCCCTCCGATTGGAAATCCATAACCCCAATGTCCATCAGGCATACAAAGCGCATACCGGCTGATGCCTGGGAGACAAGCGACATTGGTCACCTGATCGAAAACCCCTGAGTCCATCGCCTGGAGGATCTCCTGGGTGGCATAAATTCGAGCCGGCACCAGCATACCGGGCTTTTCAGAGATGGGAATTTCCCAAATCTCGTCCGTAATCCGATTGACCGTCATGTCGGTGTTGAGCTTCATGTCAGGGATGGTCTGTCTGGTTCATTTGGTCTATTTAGTTTTTTTGGTTTCTCTCATCTGTCTGGTCTCTGACGCAGCACTCAGCACTCAGCACTTTTCAGAATCCCTCACACATCGAGAACCACCCGTACGCTCCAGCGGCTGCCAGTCTGCTTGAGTTCGTAGAGATGTTTCGTGACACCTTTTACATCGGCATGGAGTTCTTGTGTCTGATAGTCCACTGGCGCACCGATTAGACGCGCGTGCAACAGCCAAACCTCCCCTTCCTGCCTCAGGGTAAGCGGCGCCTCTCGGAACACCACCCCCGCTGCATCCTTCCAATACACCAATTCCGACAGCCAATCGAACAACAAAGCCGACTGGTCCGTGTCGCTCCGCTCAATCGCGCGCTCCCAGCCATCCGACACCGTGGAAGGGTTGGCCATACTTTCAAGCAGCGCCTGGGTTGCACCGCGAAAGACCTCCTCAACCGACTCCCCTTCAGCTTCGAAGGCAATATCGGCCAGCGCGATTTCTTCGAGAAATTGAAAGGACCAGGCCATGGATATTAGCAGGCTACCGGAAACCTCGGTTTTCCCGCAATCCGCCGTTGGAATCTTCCGTATGGCACCGACGTCAAAAAACTTAACGGATGCTCAAAAAGGCTGTCCAGCAAGGCCGCAGCGAGCGAAGAGGCGAGGCGTACGCTTCGGTACGTTGAGCCTCTGAGCGATGCGAGAACGCCGCTGGCGGACTTTTTCAGCATCCTGTTAGACCAGCGGCCCGGCGCGCCTCACCCGCCTAATGAATGCCTGGAGCTGGCTAAGCCCTGGGAGCGCATGTCCAAAAGGGTTGGGAACTTTCCCTTTCAAGAACATCTTGATACCCAAAGGCATGATGCGCGAGATACCCTGTGGCGCGAATCCGACCACTTTCAACGGCATAATCGCTTCATTCAACCGCCCTTGCTGCTCGACCAACTCGGTAAAGCCCACGATGTGGCGCGCGCCGCCTGCCGTCGTAAACCCCTGTTCGAGCGAGGCTCTCCGCAATCTGATGATCGCCTCCATCGGTTTGACGTCCTTCGGACAGACCTCCACGCAGAAGTTGCAACGGGTGCAATCCCAGATTCCGTGTTCATCTTGAAGCGCCGAGAGCCTGGCCCTGATAGAAGAAGGAGATTCTCGCGGGTCGGAGAGAAAACGATCGGCCTTCGCCAAGGCTGCAGGACCGGCAAAGCCCTTCGAAACCTCATGCACGGTGCAGGCTGCAACGCAGGCGCCGCACATGATGCAGGCATCCACATTGTGAAACTCGGGATTCGCATCGTCCCGCGCCTTCGTTTGAGCAGGCACGCCCTCCGGAGCATGCCGAGCCGCCGATACTAGCCAGGGATGCACATCGCGAATCTTCCCCCAAAACGACGCCATGTCCACGACCAGATCTTTGATGACCGGCAGATTACGGAGCGGCGCGACCGTGATGTGCCCGTGCCGTTCAAGTTCTTTTCGGAGGGATGTGCGGCAGGCCAGCTTCTCGCTGCCGTTGACTGTCATCGCGCAGGAACCACAAATCGCAGAGCGGCAGGAATAACGAAGCGCCAAACTCCCATCGCACTCGTTCTTGATGCGAATGAGCGCGTCGAGGACGGTCATCCCACGGCCGACGTCGAGGCGGATCTCCTGAGGGTGGGGTATAGAATCGACTTCGGGGTTGAATCGTTGAATCGTGAAAGTTAGACGCATAATAAGCTTTCAGCCTTCAGCAGTCAGCCATCAGCAAGCTGAAAGCTGATTGCTGAGAGCTGATTGCTCATATTAGCCCAACTCGAATATCTTCGGAGAGTTCGTCAGATTGCGACAGCCGTCTTTCGTGACGAGCACCATGTCTTCGATCCGAACGGCGCCAAGACCGGGATAGTAGAGACCTGGCTCAACCGTGACGACGTGGCCTTCCTGGAGCAGCGACCCAGTCCGGCTGATGCGCGGCATTTCATGGATATCGAGTCCGACCCCGTGGCCGGTGCCGTGAAAGTAACCCTGCATGCGCCCGTTCACCAGTCCTGTCTGATAACCGGCCTTTTCAAATCTGGCCAAGATGCCTTGGTGTATTCTCTTCCCGTCGGCTCCGTCTTTGACTTTCGTAATGGCCTCTTCCTGCGCAGCCAAGACCGTCTTGTACAGCCGCTTCAACTCAGGGCTCGGAGTCCCTCGCACCACGGTCCTGGACATATCGGCAAAATACCGATTGGTGGCTGAACGGGGGAATACGTCGAAGATAATACTCCGGTGAGCCGGCAACGGACCGCTGCCTTCGTTGTGGGGATCGCAAGCCTGTTCACCCCCGGCGACGATGGTATGTTGAGCGACGCAGTCGCACTCCATCAACGCCACATTGATCAGCTTCTTCACTCGCTCAGACGTCAGGGGTATTCCTTCGAACCATAATTGGTCTTTGTTGATCGAGGCCTTACGCAGCAGATCGAACGCGGCTGCGACCGCCTGCTCGGTTGCGCGCTGGGCTGCTTCGATATAACCGACTTCCTCGGCGGTTTTCACCACACGTTGTTCGTAAAACGGGTCCCGCTTTGGAAAGAGCTGATAGCCCAGGGACTGGAATTTGAGCGCATGACCGAACGGAAAGTTTGCCGGAACCAGGATCTGCGTAATCCCGGCTTCTCTCAAAAGGATATGAACGACCTCGACCGTGCCAGGTTCAGCGATGCCTTGTGTCTTGGCTCGTCCTTCCACCTCCGAATAGGAGAGCACCCGATCGACGGACGATTGGCCCTTCGCACGGTCCATTTCGAGATCGCTCATCACCAAAATCCGTTCCCCTTTGATTTCTAAATAGATAAAGGGGTCCGGGGCAATAAACTTAGTCGCGTAATATAAATTGGAGTCTGTCTCGCTGGCAGCGATAAAGACCGTAGCGCGATGTGATTGCGGGGTTGATGAGGCCATAATGAATGCAGACCGGAATCTAGCACGGGGGAGGAAGTCGGTCAAGGCACGGATGGAACCGGTTCAGGCGCTGGGATGATATCTTTGTCGACGGCCTTCTCTTCATCAGGCGTCATCAGATCAATCGGCAGCATGACCGTATTTTTTAAAATATCGAAGGCAAGCTGCGCCAGTCCCGTCACACCGGTGGCGAACGACTTCATCGGCAGATACGTCACCTCCGGATCCTCGATCGATCCTTTGACGGAGAATAGCGCCGTAGCAATGCCTTTACGATCGCCCGCAAACAGCCGCCCAAAGAGCGGAATCGTTTTCAGAAACTGCGAATAGGATCCGAACGGGCTGACGGCCCAGACCATGTCGATTTGATCCGTCGGTAAATCATAGTTACCGGCGGCGGTAATCTTGACGATCGGGCTGTCGATGATCAGATTCTCGGTCTCGAAGAGCCCATTCCGCACGAGGATCTTCGCTGAAATTTTGTTATAGGGCAGCCCGTCTTTCTCTAAATCCACCTTCCCCTGGAGCACCGCCGGAAGGTTCAATATACTGATGATTTTCCAGATCGCCCGTTCCTCCGACTTGAAAATGCGTCCGTTTTCAAGAAGCACGTCCACTTTGCCGTCCAGGGTGGGGTAGAGGCCGTGAGGATTTTTCCCATCGCCGCGGATCGTCCCTGTTATGCGAGCCTCACCGGTAATGAACCCCGCTTTAGGGCCTAATAATTTCAACAGGTCTTCTACCAATAAGCCTGTGGCCCGAACCGAGAGCTCCGCATCGGCTGGGGCCTTGCGCGGGAGTTGCACCACGATGCGGCCTGCGACTTCTCCATTGGTCGATTGGCCGGAGAGACGATCCAAATCGAGCACCCCATCTTGAATCATGGCGCGGGCGGAAAGGCTCCCGAATTTGAGATGTTTGTACCGGCCGCGCGCCATCGATACGGTTGCCTGAACCTTGCTTGTGGCGGCAAGGATCTCCAACAATTCTCGAATCGGCGACCGTTGGCCTTTTGGAATCAAGAGATCCAGGTCCATTTGATTGGACTCGATCTTGGCGGTAATCGAAGGTTTCACCGCCCAGTTGCGGATCGCCCCTTCCAGCGCTAAGTCGCTGTCGAGCAAGTGAAACGACAACCGCTTGATCTCCGCGCCGTTCTTCACAAACCGGACCCGCAAATATAAATCCTGGATGGCCCCTTCGGTGCCTTTGACATTCATCAGGCCATTGGTCAGCGCAAGCCATCCGGTTATCTTCCAGGCTTTCCAATCGAGACCCTTTCCCTTCATGTCGAGCGACAATTCGATATTTCCCGCTTCAAATCCTCCCTTTGCGATCCATTCCGGCACGCGAGACAATGAGAGCGTGCCGGTCGAAATCGCCGCGTCGATGGAGAATCGTTCACCCAATTGAATCTTGCCTTTGATCGGAAGTCGGATCGGCGGGACGATGAGCTCGAGCCGGTCGAGCAAGACGCCGGTGGTCTGTGGAATGATACCCTCGAATTCCACTGTCGCTTGGGCGCCGATCGGTTTCTCCACCAAATCGGGAAGCGTCATTTTCGATTCGGTCAACACCACCTCGCCCCGTAAGTGCGGCGTGACGGTCGGACCGGTCAATACCACTGCTCCGTTTACCAAGCCCTCGATCACCCCGGCAGGAATAGCCTTCGAAGGCAACAGCTTAACCATATGAGCAGCATCGCCATTGACTCGAATCAGAAAATCCTGGAAAGTACTGCTGCTGCCCCCCGTGATGCCCCCGCTGACTTGCACGGTTAGATCGCCCAAATTCCCACTTACCTGATCGAACAGCGTTACACCATCCGACAATACAAATCGGCCCTGCAGCGCCGTCACCCGCTCTGGCAACATCGAATTGGTGAGACTGACCCGTTGAACGGTAATCTCCCCTCCCGCAAAGGTGATACCGCCAGGCTGATTGAGCGGGCCGACCAGACGAAACGTGGGAACAGCATTGCCTTCGACTTGGCTCGAAGCGGCCAACACCCGCGACAGCTGTTCTGATTTGACGGTCTTCGCGAGAAACTGCAACAGGTCGGCAGCAGCCATCTCCCCGGTAATATCCATATCCAGCCAGGGACCGGCCTCCAAAAATGTCACGAGCGCCTTGCTCTCGTTCATGCGAATCGTGTCATAGACTCCGCTGAGATTCGAGACCCTGAGACGTCCGGTTTCGACCGACACGAGGGCGGCCAAATCCCTGGCAGGGACCTGATTGCTCCCGATCAAGGCTCGCCCCTCTTTCACCCGAAACTCCCCTGTCATCGACAGTTGAGGCCCCGCCACCGGCGACCCTGTGACGGTTGCCGATACAACCTCCACAATCCCATCGATCTGCCGATCTTGAATGATTGCCGGCAACTGAGGGTGCAACCACTCAGACGGCACCGCTTCGAACAGCCGGCTCAATCGGATCGGGGATGAGGCAAACGTCACAGCAAATGTCGGCTGTGGTGTCAGCAGCCCGGAGAGACTTGCTTGGCCTGTCAACTCTAGTTCGTCGAGATTCGCGGACAAGTCCGACATGACCACGTCATAGCCCGCGACACCAGGTACCACTCGGACATGACTATGCACATTGACAGCGCTCTGTAACTGTTGTGGAGCCGGGGACGGCCCGAAGAAATCCGCCACCTCCCGGAGATTAAGGTTGGATGCTTCGAGCGTACCGTCAAATTGGAGTGTGGGCTGAGAAGCCGAGGATTCGCCGATCGGCATGGTCTGCCGTTGGGCGATACTAATCGTCCCTCCCAGAGAGACCCCGGACAAACCTTTGCCTGCCGCATGGCCTGCGGAGACGTGCAAATCAGCCTCTCCCCGCTCCGCTCTGATGACTAACGACGCCTCTACCGACTCCAGCGTCATCGATCCTGTCCCCGCTGGACGCGCCTCGTCGATGACGAGCAGTTTTCCCCTCACCAATGTCGCTTCACGGATGCGGAAAATCCGACCGAGCGCCTGCATCGCCTCTCGATCGAAGGAGCCGCCCTGGACAACCAGATCGAGAAGATTCCAATGTCCACTGCGATCGCGCCGAACCGTAAGGATCGGCTCTTCGATGAGCAACCGTTTCCCCACCACCTGCTTACGCAACAGCGGGAGAAACCGCAACACCAAATCCATTTTCTTCGCCGATAACAATACGTCATCGGAATTCCGGTCGTGAATCACAACCTGGGTCAGTTCCAATCGAATTTGAGGGAAATCGCTTAGAACCAGCTTGATGCGATGGACACCGATCTTACGTCCAATACTCTGCTCAAGCTGCTGAAGGAAGAAGTCTTTGAAGTACGCCTCGTCGGTCAGGTAGGACAAGGAAATAAAGAGACCGACGACGCCGATCAGCACAATGACAATCAGGGCGCCAACAACACGAGTTCGGACCACTCCTGCTCCCTGGATTAATCATCCTTGGTAGGTAAACCGCAACGGTTCTACTGATGCGGCCATCTTACCGAATCACTTGCGTGAAATCTACTAAGTCTACGTCCTGACAGGGATTTCTCCGCTTTCCGGCTTAACATTCAGCACGGCGACAGAAGAGTCTGGCGTGCTACGGGAAGGTTCAGGCGACGGTCGAGGTTGAGTGAAGATCAGACTCTCTGTCGCTCTGCCGTAGTCTGAACCTCGACCTGCTTCGTGTTGATGAATGTATTCAGCGCCCTGCTTGCGACGTGAGAGGATCAGAAACCGTTTTCGTCAGATCGATCACAAGTTCATCTGTGGCGTTGGCCAACAACATATCCCAGACACTGTGCTGCTGGGTTACGGTTGATTCCGCTGGATAGAAGTACAAGTAAAATCCTTTGGCGGCCGTCGGTCGCATGGGATAGCGTCGATCATAGATCATTCCATAGGTCGGAATGCCATAGACGACCTGCCAATTCCCCAAAATGAAATGCAGGTCCGTGCCATGGACGTATAATCCACCGGTGGTAATAATTCGCTTGACGGACGTTTGGGGTTGACTGAGATAGAAAGTCACACGTTCGTCCGGTTTGGCTTCGGCCAAGGCCTCTGCAATCTCCCTAGATAAGAGCGTGAGTTCATTCGGACGAAACGCCGGAAGCAGCGGCGCCTCGCCCTGTAGCCATTTCTGTAACCAGACCCGATGTTCTTTGACCGATATGCTGCCAAGGATGCGAGACAAGTCCTCCGCACGCATGGTCTTCGGGTGCGTATGCTCGCTGGGGGGCCATTCCGGCAGAACCGTTTCATCGCGCTCAAGCCGAACATAATTGACCGGATCCTCATAGACCGCGCGATAGGGCACCATAGGAATGGCGCAACCGGCAAGAAGCAGCAGTGCTGAGAGCTGAGTGCTGAGTGCTGAGAAGGAAAGCAGTCTCACAACCCACGATCTGTTGTTTGCTCTTTTTGTGTACTCAGCACTCATGGTCTCAGCACTCAGCACTTTAGTCCGTGATCGTGACTGTCATCTCGACTCGTTCGAAGGGATTGTCCCGGCCGTCCCGTTTCATGCCGACCACCTTGTCCGCCACATCCATCCCGCTGACCACTTCCCCGAACGCCGTGTACTGCCAATCGAGAAAGTTCGCGTCGGCGACGCAGATAAAGAATTGAGACCCGGCGCTGTCCGGGTCGTTCGAACGCGCCATGGAAAGCACTCCGCGCTTATGTGGTTTGCTGTTGAACTCAGCCTTGACCTTGTGGCCAGGCCCCCCCATACCATGCGACGACCGATCCGGGTTCTTGCTGTTGGGATCGCCACCCTGGATCATAAAGCCGGGAATGACTCGATGAAACGTCGTCCCATTATAGAAACCTTCCGTGGCCAACTTCGTAAAGTTCTTCACATGCCCCGGGGCCACATCGTGAAACAACCTCAACACAATCTCGCCCAACTGTGTCCCCTTGCTGCTGATGGAAATGGTGGCCCGTGTTTTCTCTGTCGGTTCTGACATCGTCCTCTGTCCTTTCTTGGTTAGCGGAAACGGAAGGGAGCCGGAGCCTCTCCCCCCTCGATACCCTGATTGATGGCATTCCACGTTCGTCCGTCGTCATTGCTCCGGAACGCCCCATCGCTTGTACCGGCATAGAGTACTCCTGCGCCCGATTCGATCAACACCTGAATAGCCATACTCGTCAACCCCTTGTTCAGCGGCACCCACTGGCGACCCTTATCGGTTGTTTTGAAAATACCGTGCCCCGTGGCGACGAAAAGCCCCCGGCTATTGAAGAGAATCCCGCGAATCGAATCGTTCGGAAGCGCTCGGCTGATTGGCCGCCAAGTCACACCCCCATCGACGCTGCAAAAGACTCCTCCGTCGAACGTGCCTGCATAAATACCGCCCTCGGGATCGATCGTCAATACACGAATAAAGTTTTCCGTCATGCCTTCATGGTCTTTGAGTCCATGCTGCTGGCGCGCCCAACCGGTCGATTGGGCCTTAAACCGCACGATGCCTTTCCCAGATGTTCCGGCAAACAGCGTCCCATCGGACGAGAGGGCCAATGCGTGGACCAGAATATCATCGAGACCAGCGGTCACCACTGACCAGCGATCGGCGGCGGCAAGCCGATAGACCCCGTCGCTCGTACCGGCATAGACCCCTTCCCCCACCGCAAGAATGGCTTTAACCTCCAACCGCTTGAGCCCATTATTGATTGCCTGCCAAGTTTTCCCTTGGTCGCGTGAACGAAACACTCCGCCACGGAACGTGCCGGCATAAACCGCGCCGTCCTTCCCCGTAGTGAGTGTCAATATAAACGGATCGGTCACACCCTGACCGGATTTTTCCCAGGTGGCACCCCGATCTTCGCTACGGAATAGGCCGAGGCCAAAAGAGCCAGCATAGACCAGATCGTTCCCGACAGATGTGAGGGCCTGGATGCTCACAGCCTGTTGACCGTAGAAGTCGTATTGACCCTGGCTTTCCCCATGGCCTGGGGCCTGTGGCAATGGCGGCGGAGTCGGTGAGGGCGCCTGCGTGGCAGCACTCAACATCCCGCTTACACTGGATATACTCACCGCAAACGCGGCGCATACTATCCATGGTCGAATCATCATCGATCTCTATCCCTTACTCCGTTATCCCTGGCTCTATCCGCAATTTCTTCACCCCTTACGACTTACCCCTTACCACTCACTAATTTCTATCTGATCCTCTGACCTGCCGGCCCTATGGGTAAATCCGGGTCGAGCGGCAAGTTGACCTCGGTTGGGCCCCTCCGCCCAAAGATACGCGCGCCAAGAATGCCGATCTCATACAGTACCATTACGGGTATGGCCATCAAGAGCATGGTAAAGAGGGTTGCATCCGGTGTCACAATAGCCGACAGAATCAGCGAACCCAGTATCGCGTGTTTCCGATACTTCGCCAACACCTGCGCCGAGACCACACCGACCCGAGCCAGGATGGTGAGGACCAGCGGCAATTCAAACGCACAGCCGAATATCAGGAGAAATTTGACGTTAAAGTCGATGTAGGTGCCGACACTCAACTCCGGAGTAATATCGTGATCCATACCGAAGCTGACAAAGAAATTGATGACCAGCGGAAGGATAACGAGATTGCAAAAGATCAATCCACAGACAAAGAGCGCTCCCGCCAACATAAACAGCGGAATGCCCCAGCGTTGCTCCTTGGGGAGCAACGCCGGTTCAATAAACTTCCAACATTGGTAGAAAATAACCGGCAGACTCGCCAGGACCGCCGCAAGAAATGACACCTTGATCGAGGCGAACAAGGCTTCCGTCGGTCCGTAGAACACCAGCTGGTTTGGAAACGGACGATTCAACCAGGCGACCATGTCGCCGGAAAAGAGAAACGACACCATCAGGGCTACTAGAATTGTAGCCCCGATGATGATCAGACGTTTCTTGACGGTCTGGATGTGTGCGGCAAGGGGATTGAGAATCTGTGCCATGGTTCCGGTCCCGGTTGCTGGTTGCCGCCAGCCCCATGACGAGGCTTCTCACTGAGAAACGGCCTGCAGCTCGTGGTCTCGCCAGGCACGAATCATCTCGGCCATCTTGTCTTTCTTCGCCAACTTCTCTTTATGCAAACCCTTCATGGCCAATTCCTCAGCCGGGGTCAGCACATGGCGCTTCTGCAATTGAATCAACTCCAGGTCTAGACGGTGGTGCGCTTCCTCCAGCGCACGAAACTCATGATTGGTTTGGCGCAACTGTTCCGAAATCATCGCAATCATACTGTCTGTCAGCATGTCGCACCTCCTGGCTAGAGTATGAGATTACTGCAGTGGCCTGATACGTCCTCCCTCACGACCGGCGGCCGGTGTCGGTTGACCCGACTCTAACACAATTGGATCCAGTTCCATTAACAATGCATCATCGGTTGGATTGGAATAATACTTCGGTCTGGTCGACACGTTGCGGAACCCAAGACTTCGGTAGAGCGCATGAGCAGCATGGTTTGACGCCCGCACCTCAAGCACGGCGCGTACCGCCGCCTGTGCCTGCCCCAGCTCCAAAGCCTCCGTCACCAAGGCCTTGGCGATACCCCTGTGCCTCATCGACTCGATGACAGCCAAATTCATCAGCCGTACTTCCTCAAACACGACCCAGAAACAGAGATAGGCGACGATCGAGCCGCAATCAACTTCGCACGGTGGCAACGGTTTTGCCAAAAGAAAATGCGCAAAGGGATTGCCGCTCAACTCCGCCTCCATCATTTTGCGCGTCCAGGGGGCCGAGAAGCAAGCCTCTTCAATCTTCAAAATATCCGGCAGGGCTTCGACGGTTGCCGGCTCGATCACCCATTCAGCCACCGCTAGTCCCCCCCCTACAGAAAGCTGAAAAAGCCGCTATCACAAATCGTTAAAAGTAAAAGGTAAAACGTGAAACGCAGGACTGCCGAGCGCTTTTGCTCCGAAACCTTTCACGTTTCACCTTTCACTTCTCATGGATCGCTGGACGGCCCTTGTGCGCAGCCTGCCGCGCCTTCACTTTCTTCGCAATTCGTTCCTGTCGCAGGGTCACAGGAGACATACCGCCGGACTCCTCGTACTTCAATTCTGCCGCGGTCCGTTGCACATACAGCGGACTGACGCCGACACCAGCGTACTCACCCTGTCGGAACCGCTCAATTCCCGCCAAGCCGATCGAGACAGCTGAAGGTTTCATGGCAGAGGCCTGCGCCTCTGTAAGCGTAATAGCATGGGGAGTCGCCGCACGGATGGCAGAGGCCTCGACCGTCCAGCCTTCGCCAAACACGAGGACCGATTCTTTCAGGCCCCCCCCCAACATAACGGGCGTGCCCACCTGTTCCGATACGACCCGCTCCAACTGATCGGCACCGATCCAGCGAAACGACGCCCAGTAGAGTTCACCGCGCCGGCTATTGAGAATAGGACAGAGTACCTCCCGGCTTCCTTTCAGATTCCAGGCCATACCCTCTAAGGTCGGCACCGCTGCCAAAGGGAGTCGACTGATGGTCCGGAATCCGAGGAGGGTTGCCAGGCCCACTCGCAGCCCTGTAAAGGAGCCTGGACCGATCGACACTACCAGGCCATCCAGCTGTTTGAGTCTCAGGCCCGTCTCGCGAAATAATCGATCGATTGTCGGCAACAACAACTTGGCATGGGATCCGCCCGCATCCTGGTCATTTCGGGCAAGCACTCGCTCCCCATCGAGAATCGCCACGCTCTGCCAGGAGGTTGCCGTCTCAACTGCCAAAACTTTCATTGGAGCGATGCCTGAGCGAGGTCGGTTGCGCTCAACGGAATATTCGGAGTCAGCTCGTGAAACATGACCTCCACGCTCCCCTGCCCATTTCCATCTTCCAATTCAATCTTAAACGGCCTTAACATCCGTTTATCGCCGGTGCCTGCGATTGTCTCCACCTCACCGATTGGACGAAAGTCTTCGTACTGAATGGTTGCTTCCACCGTTCCGGACTCCAGAAGCCGGTCCTCACGAACAACCTGCAAGGTCTGCCGCTCAAACCACAGCCGCCGGCGAATAAACTGCGCCCCGCTGGGGGATGGACCTGAGACATCAAGCCGATAGCGGCTCCCCTCTTCTACGAGAGCGACCGTCTCATTTTTTGCAATGGCGCCTGTGCCCAGGACACCTCCCATCGCCCATATACTCAATTGAAAGGGCCGAGCGAGCTTTCCCATCTCGTTCATGTCGGACGGACTGCCCGACAGGATCCGGCCCATCGTCGGTAATCGCAACCGAAACTGATCGTCTGCCTGCACAAATTCAAAGAGTTCGCCGCCGACTGGGGTGAACCCGCGCAGGCGCATGGCGTTCGGGCGACGATAATAGACCGCCCCTTCCACCCTCGTTGCGATGGGAATGATCCCTCCCCGCACCTTCGCGCTAAAAAGCCCTTTCATGGTCCGGATCGCCGCCTTCTGCTGGCTCAGCAACGTCGTCAGTTCCTCTGCCGTCGCTTTCTTCAGCTGAACATCCTCGTGCGGCGCAAACATCGTGCAGCCGGCAAGAAGAAGGCACATGAGCGTGAAGCGTGAAGCGTGAAGCGTAAGACGAACCAAAATTGCGAATGAAGTCATTCTTGTGTACCTACATGCCCTTCACGCATAACTCACCACGACACTTCAACCCATGCTCCAAAACTCGTCTCACCTTCTGATCCTTAGGCCAATACCACATCCAATGCCTCTCCTACTTCCCGGATCCCGATCAATTCGATCCCATCGATGGGATCGAGTTTGGCCAAATTTCGTTCCGGCAACAGGCAGCGTTTAAACCCCATCTTTGCCGCTTCCCGAATCCTCATCTCAGCCTGGCTAATCGCCCGTACTTCACCGCCGAGGCCCACCTCGCCCAATACCAACAACCCCGGCTCTATCGGCACCTCCCGCAAACTCGATGTGACCGCCGCCACAATGCCCAAATCGATGGCAGGCTCGTCGATATGCATCCCCCCGACGACGTTCACATAGACGTCTTGTCCGGAAAGGTGCATACCGAGCCGTTTTTCCATCACCGCGAGTAAGAGCGAGACTCGATTCTGTTCCACCCCGTTCGCCATTCGCTTCGGCATCGCATAACTGGTGGACGACACTAACGCTTGCAGTTCGACCAAAATCGGACGCGATCCTTCAAGGCTGGATACCACCACCGATCCTGTCGTGCGCTGGGACCGTTCCGCCAAAAACAACTCGGAGGGATTGCTCACTTCCTCCAAGCCGGAATCCTTCATCTCGAACACGCCGATCTCGTTGGTCGAGCCAAAGCGATTTTTCACTGCGCGGAGAATACGAAAACTGTGCCCCTTGTCCCCTTCAAAGTAGAGCACCGTATCCACGATATGTTCCAAGAGCCGCGGACCGGCAATCGCCCCTTCCTTCGTCACATGCCCAATAATAAAGACCGGCACACTGCTGCGCTTCGCGTACCACATCAACTGGCCCGCCACTTCCTGCACCTGGCTGATACTGCCTGGCGCGGAGGTAATCTGCTCTGTGTAGACCGTTTGAATCGAATCGACGACCATCGCGGCCGGCTGGATCTCTTGCGCCGCCTTGAGGATTTGTTCGAGGGAGGTTTCCGCCAGAATTAAAAGATTCGGATGCTCGATACCAAGCCGCTGCCCCCGCATCTTAATCTGGCGCGGCGATTCCTCTCCGGACACATACAATACCGGTTCCTTCTTCGAAGATAGACGCGGAAGCGCCTGGAGCAAGAGCGTCGTCTTCCCAATTCCAGGATCGCCGCCGATCAAGATCACCGAGCCGGGAATCACTCCCCCACCCAGCACCCGGTCGAATTCGCCGATCTGGGTCAGCCGCCGGTCTTCACCGACCACCTCGATCTCAGCAATAGGCGTAGCCTTGGCCTGCGCCGTCTTCATCGCAGCAGGCCGCCCCTTGCCGGTCGGCGCCTGCCGCTCTTCTTTCATGGTATTCCAACCGCTGCAATCAGGGCAGCGGCCGAGCCATCGTGGCGACTGATGGCCGCAAGCTTGGCAGGAAAAACTCGTCTTCGCCCGCATTTGGAAGAGCCTCAAGAAAATGGAAACCGGGGGATATATTAAAGGATAGGGAAGGTGAATGGAAGCCGATGCCGACCCCCTATGCCAAGACATACTCCGACGCGCGAGAATTCACCATCTGGAGGAAAGGGACGGAAACATTTACCCCTCTCACCCTACAGGGGTTAGGGCTCATTCCTGAGCGCACTTGATAGCACAGACACGGTTCAGTTGCCGCTTCCGCTCGGTGATGGCAAGGCGTTTAGCTTGCCTCTCTCCGTAGCTCGAAATGAAGAACTTACGCTGATGTCTGACACCACGCTCACTGGCCCAGGAGGCAAGCCAGAATACTTGACGCCGCCCGGTCTTGTGATTGGCAACCACTTCATAACGGCCGACACCTGGAATACCGGATGTGTTGTTCTTGCGAAGGCGAGTGCGGACCCAGATATGATGCTTAAACGGCGAGTACTGAAGGAGACGTGTATTTCGATATTCACGCGCAGCCTTCAGGGCTTTGCGTTTTCCACCATGAACCGAATCGGAGAATATTTTAACGGTAATCCCGTTCCACCGTTGCAGCGTGACTCGCCAGGCATGGGTATGGCTTCCCTCGTGATCGACGCGGATGATGTTGCGGGGAGGAGTCATTTGGGGGCCTCGACCTGTGAACGACTCGATGGTTCCTTGATCTTTATGGGCTCCCGCGTATAGCGCTCGTGCAACTCGGCCGGCTGAACCGCGCGCTTCCTCATTCGGATGTTCAGCAATTCAACAATGACCGAGAACGCCATCGCGAAGTATACATACCCTTTGGGAATATGGTGGTCAAATCCGTCGGCGATCAACACGACGCCGATCACCAACAAAAATGCGAGAGCCAGCATCTTGATCGTCGGATGCGTTGAAACGACACGGCCGATCCCGCCGGCGAATACCATCATCAGCAGCACCGACAGGACGACGGCTGCGATCATGACCCCCACTTGATCCACCATTCCTACGGCAGTGATGATCGAGTCAAAAGAGAAGACGAGGTCAATGATCGCAATCTGAAGAATCACGGCTGAGAACGTAGCAGGGACTGCCGTTGACCCTTCGCCTTTTTCGCCCTCCAGTAGCTGATGAATCTCCTTGGTGCTCTTCCAGATGAGGAAGAGACCACCGCCGATCAAAATCAGATCCCGGCCGGAAATCTCCTGTTGGAATGGAGAAAAGAGAGGCTCGGTCAGTCCAACGATCCAGGAAAGGAGGAACAGGAGCCCGATGCGCATGAACATGGCAAAGAACAAGCCGATCCTACGCGCTAAATCACGTCTCCCCTCCGGAAGCTTATCGACGAGAATCGAAATAAAAATGACATTGTCGACCCCGAGCACAAGCTCAAGAGCGGTCAGCGTCAATAACGCGATCCACATCTGCGGATTGGAGAGCAGCTCAATCATGTCAATTCACTTATAGCGGTTCGAGAAGGTGGTGGTGTGATAGGGGAATGGCTCAAAAACAACGAACACTCCAATTAATACTATCAGCCAATCGATCATGCAAAAAATGATTCCCGACCCATTTGCATTATACGGATCTTCACTGTACCAATCGAGGGACCACCGATTCATCGTGGGGCCTCAGCGAGCAAGAAGAATGGTCCGGCTGCTCCCCTTCCTATCCTTCTGCGGCCGCGCGTTACGCGAGCACAGAAGATCATCCCGCTCCATTCTCTACTTTTTCCCTTCACCAGAGCGGAAAACATCCTGACAAGAGGGCGGCCAGGTAGCTCCTCCACTGCGCGCGTCGAACGAGCACATTCTTATCGTGCGCGTTCCGCGAGCAAGGGGAGCTACCTGGCTGCCCTCACATCTTTTTCCGCACATCCTTCCACTCCTTCGCCACCTTCGCTTTGCGCGGCGCCTCGCCCTTGGCCGGTTCCGGCACCATCACGGCATCGAGACGCCGCTGCAGAAAGGTTTCGACAAAGGCCTTCGTCCGCCCCACACCTATTTTGAGCATCTTCCAGCCGGCGGCATGCAATTCATCGAGTTTCGTCCCAAACGCCGCCGGATCAGATGGCAACACAAGGATATGCCCGACCGGAAACTTCTGGTCTTTGAGCCATAGTCTGGTTTGCGCATTCACCTGATCGTTGGTGCCAACCGCCTTATCCTCTGTCACCACATAGATTACGTTGTAATAGAACTGCGTGAGCTTGCCGAGTTCCGAAGCAGCATCGGACATCGGGTGTTTGCCTTCCGCATCTTTCCCAAGCAAGGTCACAGTCGGCCCCTGTACGGTCGGGGCTTCCGTAAGCGATGCCATTTCCACCGCTATGATCGGAGTGCGACGCTCCCACACGGCCAAGTTCGCATCAGCCTCTGCTGCGGCTGTTTTCGAAGTGGCACCGACGCGTACGGTGAATAGGACCGATCCTTTAGCCTTCGGGGTATAGGACAAGAAAGCCCGCCCATCGCTACCGGTCATCGCGGTGGCCACGACATTGGCGGCGACAAGAAGCTCGATGGGTTCTCCTCCTAGTGGAATCTCCGTCCGGAGGCTCTTCCCTGTGAGCATCGCTTCAATAGTAGCTGGCTGGTTGGGAGCAGTGAGGCTATCGTGAACGGACAAGGTTCCGGGCATCTTCTCCACAGCGGAGAGGATTACGGGCGCAGCCCAAAAGAAGAGAAAGGTAAAGAGACCGGCTCTGCGGAAAAAACTATTGTCCACGGTGGGATTCAATAACCTGCACGTATAGGACAACAGGAGCACACCAAGCAGGATGCTCAAAAAGGCCGTCCAGCAAGGCCGCAGGCGAGTCGAAACCGGAGGCGTACCCTCTGGGGTACGTTGAGGATTTCGATGAACCGAGAACGCTGCTGGCGGGCTTTTTCAGCATCCTGCTAGAAGGTTAGGCTTTTAGGGCCGCTATCACTTCATCCACATGACCGCCAACCTTGACCTTGCGGAAAATTGCCTTCAACTTGCCTGCCTGATCGATTACGAACGTGCTGCGCTCGATTCCCCAATACTTTCTGCCATACATATTTTTTTCTTTATAACAGCCGTAGGCCTTCGAGACCATGGCTTCTTCATCGCTGAGCAGAGGAAAGGGCAAATCGAACTTCTTAATGAACTTCTGGTGTGACTCCTTACCGTCTAGGCTCACTCCGAGAATCACGGCTCCCGCTTTCTTGATCGGCGTAGCGGCATCGCGAAAGTCACATGACTCCGTGGTACAGCCCGGAGTGTCATCTTTTGGGTAAAAATAGAGAACGACTTGTTTGCCCGTAAAGTCTTTCAGGCTGACCGATTCACCCGATTGATCGGGAAGAGACACAGAGGGAGCCTTATCACCGACTTCAAGTTCCTTAGCCATTAAGCTAACTCCTTTTTCCATACGGCCTGTTCGAAACCCGTAAACCGTATCTCGTATTCACAAGGATGTTGATTCGAACATTGAACATTCTGCTCTTCTTATCGCGGCCCGCTACCGCTGCCCATGCCCGGCCTTCCAGCCCCGGGTGGATAGAGTTTATTCTTTTTTGGAGAGTCTGGGTTGCCGTAGGGGCGGAGCGCCGGCGAATCCCAGATGACTTTGTCGCCCGGAGCGAGGTTGGCCGCTTCCATAAACTGTTGGCGCGCCTGCTCCGTCTCGCCCACGTTATTTAAGGCTAAGGCATAATTATAGTGCGCTGGTCCCGATTGAGGCGCCTCGGCCACCGCTTGGGAAAAATAATTTTTCGCGTCGGTAAATTGTTTCGCTTGGTAGGCCTGGGTTCCCTGCTCATTCAACGTCACCGCTTGCGGCTTGACTCCAGGCTCAAGCGCTAGTGGAACCAACGGTTTCTCCTTGTTCATGAAGGAACAGGCTGCCGTTCCAAGGAACAGAAGTAGCACTGCAAGCAGAGAAAGAAATTTCATCTTGCCAGCACCCTTTATCGGCACTTCATGCCTTCGCATGTTTCCGCGACTCCTCTTCGAACGCTTTCCGATAGAGCACCTCCCACTCCGCGCTACCCTCGATGATCCCGCGTGAATAGGAAGCGAGCTTCGCCTTGACCTTTTGATTGATGTCTTCTTCTTGCGCCATCTCGGAAGCGAGTACCCGCTTGATCTCTTTCAAAATCCGCGCCTCATCGGTTTGCACTTTCACGAGCGAACTTTTCTTGATCGTCTGAAGAACGATGTGAGAGAGATGGCTGATTTTATCTTCGCTCAACATACGATGCCCATAAAACGTGAGACGTGAAAGGTGAAACGCACGGAGGCTGAACATTCCATTTTACGACGTTTCACGTTTTACCTTTCACGTTTCACGCCCTACAGAATGATGCCCCGCTCCCTCGCCAGCTTCGTCTTCACCATCGTGAACATTCGCTGAAAATCCACCTGTCCCCGCTCGATATCTTGCTCGTAGGCTTTCAATAGTTGTCGCACCTCGGCGTTCAGGCGGTCTTCGACCGAGAGTTCCTCGGTGATGGCATGATCCAACTGTTCGACAAATGATTTACGGTCCCCGACGATCGCCACCTGCCCCTCCTGCTGCAACTTGGTAGCGAGCGACTCCGCGATATGGCGAACACGTTCTTTCGACAGCCGCATGATTATATCTTCGTGATTCGAATGGTCGGAGCATCCATGACCCGCCGCAGCACCGAGGCATCCCCGATAATGCGCCCGATGACGTTGACGCGATCGGCCGGGACCGGATCTTGCCCCATACTCATCGGCGTGCGCCCAAAGAAGATGGCCAAGACCTGGCCCGCTCCCCAGAAAGCGACATCGCCGACCTTAACCTGATTCGTCGCCGTCTCTCGATGGTCTTTCACCCCTGCCAGCTTAAAATAGAACTCTTCGCCCCATGTATTGACCGGGCTTTCAACCGGCAATGCGGCATAGACTTCATTCGCTGTTTTTGTCGCCTTGAGCTCCGCATCGAGCTGCACCGTTCCGACCGTAATGCGTATCTTGTTGGAGTTGTCAGCCATTGGCTTCCATGGTGTGTCCGACATCGACCTGAGAAAACCCGCTCAGGACGCGGACTTTAGCTTGTTTATTCAGTGAAATCAAGGCTACAATCCCCAGATTATATGATCGCGTCATCCTTCGTACTGCTCAAAGGCATCGGCCAAAGTTCTGAACGCCGTCTGTGGCAAGAGGGCATTCTCGATTGGGCTTCATTTCTCCAATCTCCGACCCTGCCCGGCATCTCGCAGACCAGAAAAGAGTGGTATGACCGCGAACTTACCGTCGCCCAAACGCATTTGGAATTAGGCGACGCGCATTTCTTCAGCGCTTGTCTAAAGAGTCGTGAGCATTGGCGCCTCTTCGATACGTTCCGCCCTCGCGCGCTCTACCTGGATATCGAAACGACGGGGATGTCCGCGCGCGAAGGGCACGTCACCGTGGTCGGATTGTATCGAAACGGTCACATGACGAGCCTGGTCCGGGGAGAAACGCTGACGGAGGACCGCTTGCATGCGGAACTGGAACAGACAGACATCCTCGTCACCTTCTTCGGCAGCGGTTTCGACATTCCCTACTTGCAGGCAAAGTTTCCCCGGCTCAATTTCAAGAAGCCCCACTTCGATCTCTGTTTCGCCGCGCGCAGACTCGGCATGCAGGGAGGGCTCAAACACATCGAACGCGAGGTCCAGATTGAGCGAGCGGCCGATGTGACGGGACTCGACGGATGGGAAGCCGTCCGCTTGTGGCACCGGTGGTGCGCGGGAGATGAAGCCGCGCGCGATCTCCTGCTGAGGTACAACGAAGCCGACACCAAAAACCTCGAACCGCTCGCATCCTTGATCTACGACCGGATGGTTGCCAGATTCGGTCCGTCCTCTATGGGAATTCTACCGACCCCCCGCCGAGAACCGAACGAGGTTGCTCCGTGACAGAGCCCCAGCAATGGACCGGAATCGGTCGAACAGAGAAAGGTCATGTCCGAACGTCGAACCAGGACGCGCTGGCCCTCTTGAATGATTGCGGAGTCTGGCTCGTGGCAGACGGAATGAGCGGGCACCCGGCAGGAGATATTGCAGCCCAAAATGCCGTGACCGCCGCTTCTCAGAGGGCATTGGAACGGGCTGCGTGGCTCCGCGAGCATCCGGAAGCCGCAGCCGAATTCACTGCTGACCTCGTGACAAGCGCCAACCGGCGAGTCCACGGACTCATGCTGGCAGACCCGTCATTAAAAGGGATGGGCACAACACTCGTCGCGCTGACAATGGCGCCGGCATCGACGTCGGTCGCCCATATCGCCCACCTGGGAGATAGCCGCGCATACCTCTATCGCGAAAACCAGCTCACACAATTGACACGGGATCACACTCTCGTCCAGTCGTTTGTGCAGCGTGGCCTGATCGACGCCGCCACGGCGCTTGTTCATCCTGAGCGTCATATTCTGACCAAGGGACTGGGGATGGGTGTCGGCCTGAAGCCGGAACTGACCTCCATACCGATAACCCCTCGCGACATCATACTATTGTGCAGCGACGGACTGACGAAAATGTTGGAGGACGCAGCTATCGCATTGATTCTCTCCCGCGCAAACGACAACCCCCACGAGGCCTGCCACGACCTGATCGAGGAAGCGCTGGACAGAGGGGGGGAAGATAATGTGACTGTAATCGTCGTGGTGTTTCATTAACCCAGATTCCTCAAGACGACTCATTGCAAATCGTCCCGAGAGTACCCTCTAGCCCCGTGCCTCCTGCCTAAACATTAGCATTTGCAGCGAAGCATGCATCAGTCGCGCAGGCGACCCTGGCCCCTAGCTTTTCCGTTGACAAGATGAGCCTGGCTGTGTAGCCTGCAATTCCTAACCAGTTCCTCCTCTCCCACCACAGAGGAGGCTACGATATCAAGAGGTTCTCATGCTCGGGATTGTTCGCGGCACCCTGTTCGCCGCAGTATTAGTCTTGATGACCACCCAACCGATGATCGGCTTCGCCTATGACTCGGACGGTCCTGAAGCCGCCATCCGCACTTTAGTTCGCGCTAACGCCGAACTGGATATGGCTACCCTCTCTCGTTACATGGCACATGACGCCGATATCACCAGCTACACCATCGGCGGACGAAAGTATGTGGGATGGCCGGAGTTTCAGCATGACATGCAAGAAGAGTTTTCCTCCGTGGCCAAGCTTGAAATTCCCATTACTGAGCTCAAGGTTTGGACGAAAGGAACTGTGGCCTGGTTTACCATGGAACTGGACTACATCCGCTACATAGGAGAGGGATCGGATCAACGGAGAACGGTGCTTCCTCTGAGAGAAAGCGGAGTCTTAGAACAACGCGGGGGACAATGGGTTCTGCTCTCCTGGCATGAATCGCTCCGGGACATGCAGCTCGGCGTCTCGTTAGCCCAGCGGTCCATGACATCTCCTCCGCAACACTTGGTCAGCAATACTCAAGCTTCGGCAATCCCTGACTTGAGCGGGGAATGGGATATTCTCGAGGTGGAGGACGACAAGCGCTACAAGGCCACACTCGACAAAGCCGGCAACGGTCCCTATACCCAGCATGGTGGACGATTCGTTACGACAAAATATGCCGACCGTCTCTGGCAAGGCACTTGGCTTCAGCCGGGTAACGATCGCGAAGGAGAGTTTGAATTGCTCCTCTCAGAAGATGGGACTCAAGCTAAAGGAGTCTGGTGGTATTCCCGTGTCGGGGCTCAAAAAAACATTCCTCCTCGAGAACATGGCGGAACCTACCTCTGGAAGCGGCTGACCCCGCTCCCACCTGCACGATGATATCTGCGTATCACACAGGCCTACACGATCAGCACCCCGATTATTCGCGTGACCACTATTTATCCTTTGGAGGTTCTATGCGTCAGCTACTTTTCACTCTGCTCGCCGGCATCTGCCTAGTGACTCCGGCCCTTGCAGACGGCGGTCACGACCACCATGCGGTTCCCTCGCTCAAAAATCAGACAGCCACGACCGTCACGATTCAAGACAATGTCGTGACCCTCACGTTCGGTCCCATCGATCTCCCCGCCTCTCACGAAGGAGACCTGGCGGCGTCGATGCCCAAACATAGTTTTCAGCTTCCCAAAGATATGTACATGGTGGGCTACAAGACGGCGGTCTTTACCAAAGAAGGAAAACCGCTCCCCAAGAACTATCTCCATCACATCCTGATGCTCAATAACAGCAAGCCAAGCGTTTCCTGCGATGGCGAGCCCTTGTTCTTTGCTGGAGCGGGGCTGGAGATGACTGAGACTCGTTTCCCGTCCGGCTATGGGGTCAAGCTTGCCAAGAGCGATCATCTTATGTCGATCGTCGCGTTTTATCACAAGGCGCCGGTCACCAAGGATGTCATGGCGACTTTCACCATGTACATGGCGCCTGAAGGTACGCCCGTCAAAGAAATGGACGTGTATCAGGTAGGAGTCAACATCGTATGCTTCAGTAAATTTGCCCAGCGAGGCTCCAACCAGACGGACGAAGGGATTGAGATTAACACCGGAGTCCAGGTCCACAAGGAGCCACTCAAGTTCTCAATGGATGGCTGTGTGAAGTTTGCCTATCCGCATGGACATGACGAACTCCTCATGATTGGGCTGGACAACAAGACCAAGAAACAGACGTTGCTGCGGACAGTTCCCGATGTCGACCAGGATGGAACCTTTCTCCAATTTCAGCCGCATCAAGTCTATCAAGACGGCCAAGGATTCCCTGTGACGAAGGCGGATGACTACGAAATGGTCATGGTCCATCACCATCCCTTGCAGAAAAAAGAACCCCAACATGGGATGGGAAACTATTTGCTGTACATGACCCCTGGCACATGCCCGACGACTTCCGCTTCGCCACTCGCCCTCAACTAACATTCCCTGCAATACGGTACCCGCCGGACAGTCCGCGCGGGTATCGTAGCGGATCCTCACAGCCTGCGCTTAGATGCCCTCTATCTCCGTTCAATTTTGTTCAAAATCGAAACCCTTGGGGCTCACCCCCTACTAAAGATTGAGCCATTTTCACCGGGAGAGACTGGGTTTCCCACCTCCTCCTATGCTATTCACATCGTTACCCTTAAATAGGGCCGAATAGGGCCGAGTCGCGCGCCACAGAATCGCAGAAACCAGCGCATCTCAGATCGAACGAAGGCGAATCTAGTGGCATCGCGCTAAGACTGGACTTGCTCGAATTCCCAGGAAACACAGGGATATCTCGATGCTGCAGAGCGAACCGGTCGCATTCCTGATTGTCAGCGGACAGGCTGAGTCAGTTAAAGTTATCACCCTCTGTTTGCGCGGCTTCTTTCCCAACTGCCGCGTGGATGTCGCCTATTCCGCTGAGGAAGCCCGAGCATGGATATCGACGCAAGAATGGACCCTTGTCCTCATCGACGAACAATGCCTCGCCGAAAACGATAACTCACTTCCAAACGAATTCCGACGCCGCGCACCCTACGCCACAAGCATTCTGCTCGGCAACCATACCGACTCAGCCTCGGCCCTTCAGGCTCTCCAGGCCGATATCAGCTTTTTCCTCTCGAAGAAATCCCCGGCCTTTCTTACCGAACTCCTGTTCTGCGCAAAGGAAGCCATCGAAACGCGCCGTCTGAGAGCGGCCCTCGATCATACGATCGAACGCCATCGTGGACTGACCGAATCGCTCAGCGATATCGTCTACGAACTGGATGCCGGAGGCAAGTTTGTCATGGTCAGTCCGAACATCGTCGCGCTACTAGGCTACTCGCCTGACGAGCTCATCGGAATGCCCTATACCACTCTCGTCCCGCCCGACCAGGAGTCGGCGGCTCGATATCGCCTGAATGAACGTCGATCAGGAGCGCGGGGCGCCAGCCATGTTGAATTGATCTTGAGGCTGAAGCCTACGCAGGACAACAAGCTGCAGACCTTCACCGCTGAGGTGAACGCCAGAGGACTCTATGACTCGCTTCGTCGATTTCTCGGCACGGTGGGACTGATCCGAGACATATCCAAATCCAGACAGCAAGACACGACGATCCACGAACTGCACCGGCACCTCCGGCATAGTGAAACACTGCTCGTTCTCGCACAGAAAGTTAGCCTGCTGTCGGAACAGCTGCACGATCCCCTGGCGTCGTTGCTCACGCAATCACAACAACTCCTTACGACCATACGCGACGCACGCCTGGACGACCAAGCCGAAGCCCTCGCTGCCCACGCGGCAGAAGCCACGAAACTCGGCGCACAGCTGACACAGGCTCTCCAGGAAAGAGAAGGACTCGCCTTAGGACCGACCATCAACGAGGTGCTTGACGACATACTCCTGTCCCCGAATCCCTCACTGGTGGACGGTGCCGGTATTACACGGCAATCCCCCTCTCATCTTCCTCCCCTTCTCGGCGATCGAGAACAGATCACAAAGCTTTTGCTCGGTCTCGTGAGCTACGCGCAGACCTATCTACTCACGGTCGGACGCGCGCATCGACTCATTGTGTCTGCGCGCCCAGTGGGAGCTTCCTCCATCTCTGCAGACGATCCTACTCTTTTTCCTCTTGCCCCTCCGACTGAAATCGAAGTCGAGATGCTCGAGTCCGATGTGGCGCGGTCGCCAGCAACTCCCGCGCCAATAACTCAGTCCGCTGATCTCCTCGAATCCTATGAACTCGCTGGCAGATTGAACGGCGCCCTCGACTTGTCCGCCCCTATGCAGGGCCCCTTTCGCCTGATCCTCCGTCTGCCGGTTGCCTCTCGTGTTCCCCTTGAGAATCTCCCATCGCCGACTACGGTCCCATCCGTTCACATCGCGGTCATGCCGGCTGAACAAAGCGACCAACCGATATCCGCTCCGGCAACCGATTCTGACAGGCCGAAACTAGAGCGACGCCGGGTCCCTCGCTTTCGCACCACCCTGCCTGCCACGATCACTGTTGGGTCAGCTGCATGGGATGGCACCATCTCCGATCTCAGCTCCCGAGGAGCCTGCATCACACTGCCGGGCGACTTCCCAACCGTCGATACACAAGATGCCTATGTCATAGTCAAAACGTCCGTGGGAATTCTCGAGTTGCAAGGCAATGCGCGGGAACGATCCCACTCACTCCAAACCAAAACACCCGCCGCGCAGTTGATCGTGACTTTTTATCCCCCCGCTCAACAAGAAGACGCCGTCCTGGCATCGCTGGTCCAAGCTGCGCAAGAGAAATCTCTGCCCCTCTCGCTTGAGATTCTGCTCGCAGCAGAACTACCGAGTGACTTGACGGCCAGTCCTTCCCTCGCGCCAGTGGAACCGGAAGACTTCGACCCACGCGAGACGACACGAGTACCCTTAGCTCTTTCAATCCGGCTCGAGGTCATAGATCCTGCCGGGAAACGTTATCGCCTTGAGGCGCGAACCAGCAACCTTAGCCGAGACGGCGCCTGTCTCCACCTCACTGCTCGCCCCGAACTCCTGCGGGATATGGCGACGCTACACTTCGCTCCCACACAGACCGGGAATTATCCCATAAGCCGTGAGCCCGGTGCGCCTGACGCCCCATTGGCTGCTCGCATCGTCTGGCTGGCTCCCGATCCAACAGCGCCCAGCGATTATCGTCACCAAATCTCCACCCCTGCGCTACGAGTCGGTGTCCGTTTTCAAGACCTCACAGTCTACGCTGAGCATGAAGTGAACCGGGTCGTCCGAGAATACCTGACATCCACGGGCGAATTGGACCGCTCCACACCACAGGCGTCGGTCGTGAGTATCCTGCGAGAGTGCCGTAATCCACGCGGCCAGACGATCATGATGACCGACGACCACCTTCGCCAGTCAGTCACCCCAAACACACCGGTCGTCATTATTTCTCCCGGTTACGGCCAGACTGCGTTGGACGCCAGCACCTTGGCATACTATTTGGCGCACCATCGGCTCCGCGTCCTTCGTTATGATCACACCAATCACTTGGGATTGAGCGACGGCGAATTGCAGCAAACAACCCTACGGGGCATGCAAGCCGACCTCCTCAAAGTGGTGGAGTTTGTGCAACATACGTGGCCGACCGCTCCCCTGATTGTCATAGCGAGCGACTTAGCTGCGCGCGTCGCCCTCAAGATGACGGTGCAATCACGCCCGCTCGACCTGCTTCTCCTGATCAATCCGGTCGTCGACGTTCAAGCCGTACTTCTGGCTGTTCATGGCCACGATCTCGTGGCTGACTACCGATACGGGCTGCGACGCGGCATCGCGAACCTGCTGGGGCTCAATGTCGATGTCGATCGCTTTATCGGCGACACGGTTGCAGGCCATTTTACCGATCTGGACGCCACGCTTGCGGATCTGAGGCTCCTTCGCACACCGTCGGCCATTCTCACCATTCCCAGCAACCCGCTCGGACCGATGCCTCCCGCCGATCTCCCGCAGTCATTTCTTACCGCGCTTGGATCCCATACGCGCCTGACAACGTCTCCAACACCGCTGATCGGCCAGCATCTCCCGCTCAATGAACAACATCCCTTGGCGTTCCAGCAAATCCTGGAACAGATCGCCACAACCGTCTCCCTGCCGACTATTCCGGCTGAGTTCAGCGCACAAACCCGTCATGGTCTGGCGCGTCAACAACGTATCGAGCTGGAACGCACACGTCTGCGCCACAACATCTCGCAGATCTCACGAGAGGCCTTGCGAATTATGCATCTGCAACAGCTACCCCAACTCGGAAATCTCCATGAGCATTGGAAGCTGCTGGACGATCTTTACAGGCTGCTAAGTCCACTCGAGTCAGGTTCCATGCTTGCGGAAGTGGGAGTCGGCCAGGGCGATTTTGTCAGAGCCACGATGGTCAACCACGCCTACCGTTCACGACAGCGTGGATGGAGTCCTGAGCGTCCAGTTCAGGTGATCGGTCTGGAACATTCCCAGGACTCACTGACGCAGGCCAGAGAGAGTCTTCGCGCGTTGCATCGGGAACTCGACACGGACTTTGCCGGCACCCTGACCATCCACCCACCCCTGACCACTGGTTGGATGCAAGTGGACTGGACACAGCATCTTCCGTTTAAGGACGAGTCTCTCCAACGCATCGTCTGTAATCTCTCACTCACTTTCGTCCCCTCGCCACTCGTTGCGATTCGGGAGCTCTACCGCATACTCCAGCCACAGGGACGCTTAGTCCTCACGGTCCTTCACCCCGACACGGATCTTTCTGTGATGTATCGCCGGCACCTGCGTATGGCCAATCAGGATGAATTTGCTCCTCATGCTCACCTCGTTCTGCACTACCTGGGACGACTCCGAGAAGCGATTCGGCATGGATTACTGCAGACTTTTGACCGGTCTTCGTTAGCCTCATTCCTCCGGCAAGCCGGTATCCCCACCCCCCGTATCCTTCCTGCGTTCGACGGACATGCCCTCTTTGCCGTCATAGAAAAAGGTAAATCTGCTAGCTGAACGTGCCTGTGCCATGTATACTCTCATCCGCACATCTTTGAACACTTAAACGGTTCCAGGCCAATCCGTATGACCCCCCCGGCGGGCCACACGGTGTTATGGCATTCCCTATTCACTATGACATCACCTTCCTCTCATACGGATATCTTGGCTCCTTCCCCTGGCACACTCTTGAATATCGTCACGCAGTTTGCAGCTGACCTGGGAACGATGACCGACCTGACGACAATCGGAAACCGTATTATCAAAGAGCTGTGTGAGGCAGGTGGTACAACCCATGGGGCGCTGTTTCTCCTCGATCGTGAACACGAATGTTATCGCCGCGCCAGCATGGTCGGACCGGTCGCACCGGCGCTTGTGCCTCCAACGCTGGCTATGGACCATCCTCTGCCTCGCCACCTGCTCGCAACCAACCGAATCATGACGCAAGGCAACGCGCCGGCAGACCTACAGGATACCGATTCCGAAGTTGGCGCCCGAGCAGCTATGGAATCCATGCAGGCCCTGAGGATCGTACCCCACATCAATAAAGGCCGTCTCATCGCCTTTTCGCTCCTCGGCGCGGCACAGCCTATACCCGAAGAGAATTCACCGACCAGATTTCTCCTCGCTGCGCTCGCGCAAACCGCCACGAACGCCCTAGACACCATTGTGCTGTACGAAGATCTCCATCGCTCTCACTTGCTCATGAAACGCACGGATCGCCTGAAATCCCTTGAAACGATCGCCGGGGGCTTCGCACATGAAATCCGAAATCCCCTCACCTCGATTAAGACCTTTATCCAGTTGGCTCCTGAACGAAAAGACGACCCCCAGTTTATTCAAGAGTTCAGCAAAGTGGTGCTCGACGATGTGTATCGGATCGAACGGCTCATCCAGGAAATCCTCGACTACGCCCGATACATGGAACCCAAGCTGACGGAAGAGGATTTCAACGATATTGTGGCCTCCTGCCTCTATTTCATCGATGTCAAGGCAGACAGCCATGGGATCAAGATTGAAAAAGAGTTGGCGTCCGACCTGCCTCGTGTCATGTTGGACCGGCAGCAGATCAAACAGGTTCTACTCAACCTCTTCCTCAATGCCATGGACTCGATGGCAAGAGCGGGTGGACGGTTGCGCGTTCGCACCTACAAGCTCGTGAAACCGGGGGGAAGCATCTGGGTCAACATCGAAATCGAGGATACAGGAGAGGGAATCCAAGAGACGAACATCGAGCATATTTTCGACCCGTTTTTCACGACGAAACACGAGAGCGGGGAACACGAAGGAACGGGACTGGGCTTGACGATCGTCCATCAAATCATTCAGGAACACCACGGCGAGATACGGGTGAAAAGCTCGATCGGTGTCGGCACCACGTTTTTTGTGAGCCTGCCTGCACTACCCGCATAGCCGTCAACACCCTATGGACACTAGTATGAAAAAACGAGTGCTGTTGATCGATGATGAGTCCCGGGTCCGGGCCTCATTGAAAGCAGTGCTGGAACCGGCCTACGAAACCATCCAAGCCGCCGATGCCCAGGAGGGCCTTGAGCTGTTTCGGAAAGAAGCCCCTCACCTGGTGCTGCTGGATGTGATCCTGCCAGGGACCGACGGACTATCGGTCCTCCAAACGATACGGGCCGAGGACCGCACGGCGCCGGTCATCATGTTGACCGGGACGAAATCGGTGAAAACCGCCGTCGACGCGATGAAATTCGGCGCAGCCGACTATCTCTCAAAGCCGTTCGACGTGGAAGAACTCCGCATCATTGTCGAGCGCGCGCTCAGTGACCAAGAGCTTCAACGAGAAGTCAAACAACTCCGCGCGCAAGTCGTCCGTCGCTATGCCTTTCACAACCTAATCGGCAAAAGCCCCGGCATGCAGGATATCTACACCAAGATCGAGCAAGTCGCAGACAGCCGTACGACCGTCCTGATCGGGGGCGAGAGCGGCACAGGCAAGGAGCTGGTCGCCAAGGCGCTGCACTATAACAGCGGCAGACGGGAACGTCCCTTTATCGCGCTGAACTGCGCCGCCATTCCCGACACGCTCATCGAGAGTGAACTGTTCGGCCATGAGAAGGGTTCATTCACGGACGCCACAGCCCGTCGAGTCGGGCAATTTGAACTGGCCAATACCGGCACACTCTTCCTCGACGAGATCGGCGACCTCAGTCCCATGACCCAAGCCAAACTCCTGCGCATCCTGCAAGAGCGAGAGTTCACCAGAGTCGGAGGAGTGCAATCGATCAAGGTGGACGTGCGGATTGTGACAGCCACGAACCAGAATCTCGAAGATCTTGTCCGCAAGGGGCAATTCCGCGAAGACCTCTACTACCGCATCAACGTCATTGCCCTGTATTTGCCCCCTCTTCGGGAGCGTGGCGAAGACATTCCACTCCTCGCCAGGCACTTTCTGTCCAAACGTATCGAGGAAGAGAGTCGGAAGCCTCAAGAGTTCTCCAAAGATGCCGTCGATCTTCTATGCCGCTATCCCTGGCCCGGCAATGTCCGAGAGATGGAAAACATCATCGAACAGGCATTCATTTGGTCTAAGGGATGCGACACCATTCTGCCCGAACATCTCCCGACCATTCTCAAAAACGACTCCCGATCCTCTTCGCTCCGTGACGACACGCTCGCCGGCAGACTGTCGCTCGAGAAGGCCGTCATGGAATTTGAGCGAGAAATCATCTTGGATGCCTTGAAACGAACCAACTATATCCAAACCCATGCTGCGAACCTGCTGGGAATCAGCCGCCGGATGCTCAAGTACCGTATGGACACGCTGGGAATCGGTCGACCCGATCAGGAGGTTGCGCCAGAACCTCCTGCCATAGTGCAGGAATAGCACAGCCTTACTGAGTCTTTTCTGCACCATTGATGCAGAAATTTCCACCGCAGTACGTAGTGTTTCGCCCCGTAAAACTACATATGGGCTTCCGTCGTGGAGCAGCTACACTCCATTGACGGATGGCCTAACTCACTGAAATGGAACGGGAATTGCTTAGAATTACGTAGTTGATGCTAAAGGACCCTATGAATACGCCCGTCACTTCAGATCCGGTATTGAATAAACCGACCTTGCTCGTGGTGGACGACGAGGCAGGGCCTCGTGATGCGCTGAGAGTGATTCTCCGCCCATTCTTCAATATTCAAACAGCGGAATCGGCCAGTGCAGCAGTTGAGGTGCTCAATTCCCAGCAGATCGACATCATCACTCTCGATCAAAAACTGCCAGATCGCCAAGGTATCGATCTCCTGCAGGACATCAAGCATGACCATGCCAACGTAGAAGTCATCATCATCACCGGCTATGGAAGCCTGAAATCTGCCATGGAGGGGATACGCCATGGCGCTGCCGGCTATCTACTCAAACCATTCAATGTCACGGAATTACTTTCCCTCGTCAATCAGACGCTCGAAAAGAAACAACGGCTCGATTTCCTGAGACATTTCATCGGAACATCGACGCGCCTCTGGGGGTCGGATACTGAAAGCGCACAAGCCTGGAAAGAATTACTTGCGGGCTACAAGGCGATCGCAAAATCAACATCGGGCAGCCCCTCCAATGTCGAAGATAAGTCGGATCTGCTCCCGGTGCTCTCAGACCTGCTTGAAGCCAAGGATCGCCAACTGCTCAACCACTGCAGCCGCGTGAGTTTCTACGCCACACTCTTGGCCAACCGAATTAACCTGACGCAACCGGAACAGAAGTCACTGGCCCTGGGGGCCTTCCTCCACGACATCGGTAAGATCGGCCCGGAACCCTATCGATTCGCCGATGATGAAATCACTGCGACCGAGAAGTCCGGTGGAAGCCAGCATCATCCAGAGCAGGGGGCGAAACTCGTATTGCCGTTAGGACTTCCGGCTGAGGTGGGACAGATTATTGCCTATCACCATGAACGGTGGGATGGCGCTGGCTATCCATTCGGGCTTCAGGGAAATGGAGTCCCCCAACTGGCTCGCATTGTCTGTCTAGCCCAAACATTCGACCATCTGACTGCGGAACTCCCTGGACGAACTCCCCTCTCGATCGATGACGCCTGCCAACAGATGTTGTCGTACGCCGGCACTCACTTCGAACCGAAACTAACCGAGCTCTTTGTCCATGTAGTCCAGGAATGCAAGGCCTCCCTTCCTGCCATGGCACTCGCAATAACCCCGACCGACCGATCTGACTCTTAACCGGATCCTAAAAAAAGTCCGCCAGCCTATCTCGTTTAATTGGTTTGTCTTGTTTATTTGGTTGAACCAGATTATTCCGACTGCTTTCCATTTGCTCCGGCAATGAGTTCCGCTGCCGTTTCACGTACTTTCTTCGTAATGGTCAGCCCCCCCAGCATTCTGGCAATCTCCTCTTCTCTCCCCATCCCCTTGAGCGTTCTGATCGACGTGGAAGTTCGCCGGCTTTCCAAGCCCTTCTCCACCAGCAGATGATGTTCTGCCTGAGAGGCGACCTGCGGAAGGTGGGTGATGCAAAACACTTGATGGAACGATCCGAGCTTGCGCAGTCTCGTTCCCATGGCGGCAGCGACGGCCCCTCCGACTCCTGTATCGATTTCATCGAAGACCAGAACCGGAACCTGGTCCATCTCGGCCAATACTGTCTTGAGCGCCAACATCATCCGCGAAAGCTCCCCGCCAGACGCCACACGGCCCAAGGGTCTTGGTGGTTCACCAGGATTACTCGATAGCAAAAACTCGACTCGATCGCGTCCAGAGGGTCCCAGCCCTTCGACCGACTCATCACTCGAGACCGAGACCTGAAAAATCGCCTGTTCCATCTTTAACGCAGCCAACTCCCCCCCCACCAATGTCGTCATCCGCTTGGCCGCATCAAGTCGCTTTTTAGACAGCTGCAGTGACAATTTCTGAAGCAATCGGACCGCTTCGCCCAACCGATCAGTCAACTCGGCGGTTCTTTCATGGCGATTGCCCAACAACCGAAGTTCCTCTTGTACCAGACTGCCAGTCGCTAAGACTGCCTCAACCGACCCTCCATACTTTTTCTTCAACTGCTGAATCAGGTCGAGTCGATCCTCTACGAGAGCCTGTCTGTCAGGGTCCGCCTCTAACTGCTCTGCATAGTCGCGCAACCGCCCGGAAAGTTCTTTGAGTTCAATCGCCGACTCCACAGCAGCCTTTTCGCAATCACCCATTGTCGGATCGGTTTGAGTCAGCTCAGCAAGGGTACGCCCAATGCGGCCCAATCTGGTAAGGACAGCCTGCTCGTCCTCCTGCAACTCGACGTACGCTTCATGGGCCAACTCTCTGAGCCGATACGCATGGACAAGCCGTTGCCGCTCGCTACGGAGCAGCTCTTCTTCATCGGGCGCCAACCCCGCCTGTTGGATCTCCTGAGATTGGAATCGCAACATATCTTCACGCCTTGCGCGATCGGCAACATCCTTCTGCAACACCTCCAACTGCGCGCGTAGCTCCTTCCAAGCCTGATAGGCCTGTTCATACTGTCCACGCAGTTCAAAAAGGCGTCCGAATGCGTCGAGGGCATCTAATTGATTCGTGGCAGCCAGCAACGATTGCTGTTCATGCTGGCCATGGATATCGACAAGAGTACCCCCTAGTTCTTCCAACACACGCAGGGGACAGGGGCTGCCGTTGACGTACACCCGATGCCGACCGGATCTGGAGAGGATTCGCTTGAGGATCAGCTCAGATTCGTTCTGACCGATGATGTCCTGGAGCTTCAGGCGACGAAGGAGCGGATGGCTGTCAGGAAGGTGAAATACTGCTTCAAGTTGCGCCTCGTCTTCGCCGGAACGGATCTGGTCGGTCGAGGCGCGCCCACCGACCAGGAGGGCAATGGCATCGATGAGGAGAGATTTGCCGGCTCCGGTTTCCCCTGTCAGGACCGTAAACCCAGACTGGAATTGGAGACTGAGCTGCTCAATGAGCGCGAAATTGACAATGCGCAACTCGGTGAGCATTGCGGCAGGTAACTACAATCCTTAGGCTGAGCCGGCTGGTTGTGCCAGCAGCGAATCGATCATGTCCTTGAACTGCCGCTTCGGTCTTGCCCCAACGAGCTTTTCCACAACCTGTCCATTCTTGAAAAACAAGATGGTCGGGATACTCATCACTTGATAGCGGCCTGCAACTTCAGGATTCTCATCGGTATTGAGCTTCCGCACTTTCATCTTCCCCGCATACTCCTTGCTCAATTCCTCGACGATCGGAGCGACCATTTGACAAGGACCGCACCAGACGGCCCAAAAATCTACCATCACGAGTTCGGGGGATTTCATGACGTCCGCATCCCACGTTGCATCTTCAACCTTCAGTGCATCACCTGCCACGTCGCATCCTCCTTCGCTAAGCACACCGTAAATCTTGGAACTGGTGCGGCATCGTATACCAGCCTTCTTCGAGGAGTCAAATCCTCCATGCCTGCCCACTCTGGGCTGGCTTTGTCTCAGGGAAAAATCGTTTTATCGACCGTACGGCTCCATCGTCGGTTGAGGCGTAGCCGACTGCGGTGCCCCATAGGGCCCTCCTGGCGTAGACCAGGGCAGCCCCTTCTCTCCAACCAACAACGGGCTGAGGATGCTGCGAACCACTGCTGTACCAAAACTCTCTGTCCAACCGATTCCGGTCAGGCTCAGCATGAAACTATACTGCTGGCGATCGGGGAACTGTAAATAATAGAGCCCTAGCGACCAACATTTGCAGGGATTCTGATAGAGAGCGACCACGTCGTACTCCGGACTCTTTCCGGTCTTGATGTCGTAGTAGCCCTTCGCCCCGACCGTCCAACCCCAGGGTGTCCGAAACGCTCCTCCCGCTGTGGCAAATTGTATCTCAGGGGTCGGCGCATAGACTTCATTGAATGAAATCGGGTTCCAGACGTCTCCGCGACGCACACGATTCCCATCGTGAGAGAACCGCTGTCCCACTTCGAGATACCAATAGTTGGACTGTTGGACCCGGAGATTGGTGTTGAATTGACTCAACGACGATTGGTAGGGATCAAAAAATGCATCGATGGTCAAATACTGGTTGAGCGCAGGCTGTTGACCAAGGCCGGGGCCAGTCCCGATACCCTGGCCGAAGGAGGCAGCGGCCAACTGAGCTTGGGTAAACTGAGGAGTCGTATTCCCGATCGCAATCCTCATCCAGAGATCGGAGAATTTCTTCCCATCAATGGCCACTGTCGCCGGTTGTAGCGGTTGTGTGATCGACCCGAACAGCGGGGATGCGCCCGGGGTAAAGTCTCGGGCTCTCGTTTGCACGGCGCCCGCGTGATAACTCTGGGCCATCGTGAAATCCAGCCAATTGAAACTGCTGCTTCCCTCTTGCTCCAACAACCGGCTTCGAATCGCATAGGTCAGCAAGTTCTTCTTCGGTAGATCGTCTACTTGATCGATCTGGGTCAATCGCGACTGATTCGTCGTGGGAACATATTCGTAGATGACGCTGGGTTCGATGGTGTGCAACAGGCTGTTTCCCTCGCTCGTCCTGAAACGCCGGCTCAGCTTCGATGTCGCATCGAGCGCCGCCCATAGGGTCTCGCGATGCTCGCTTTCAAGACTTTGGGCCCCCCTTGTGTAATAGGTTTCGCGCACCTTCACCTGGGGAGTCAGGCCTACGATGTGGCCAAAATCCACGACGTCGGTCGACAGTCCCGGCATCACATCGACTCGATTCTGGCTAAACCCCTGCTCGCGATAAAAGTTCGCGAAACTCATTTCTGTACCGAGTAACACCGGCGAATTGAATAGTGAGACGTTCGGGAGGCTGTATCCGATTTCCGGCAGACGCTGAAAGGTATCGCTTCCGCCCAACTGCAACGGCTGCAAGTATTGACCGAGCAGATAGACCTTCCCGTACCCCAGACGTTGCGTTGCCAAAAAGTTCGATTCGCTGCTGGGAAGGGCTCTCTGAACTCCCGAGCTGCTCAACTGCTGTAGATAATTCGGGTCTGTCACCAAATTGGCTTGGACACGAAGCAACAAATCTGGTGTGAATTGCTGGATATGGGTTCCAGTGATCATCGCCCGAGTCTGCTCCGCATCTTGTCCCATCTGACTCACACCAGCCACATCCGGCAACTCTGTCTGCCGCAAAGCACTAACCAACCATTGGCCCCTCGACCTCCGGTCCAAGGCATAACGATACTTCAGATCGCCCCCGTATCCGAGGCTGCTGTAATAAGAGGGAGAGATCGTCACATCATGGCTGGGATTGATGGCCCAAAAGAAACTTTCTTGGAGATGCATACCGAAGCGGTTATCGTACCCGATCGTGGGAATGAGGAACCCGGTGCGTCGTTTGGAGAGAGGATACGTCAACGTGGGGAGCGGGATCACCGGAACATCGTTTACACAGAGCCACGCACCGGTAAAGGCCACGTTGTCGCCGGCATGCAGGTCAAGATCCTTGAACTGAAACCGCCAGGCCGGGATCTCACCTTCCTGCGCGTCGCAATTGGTAAACCGACCCTCTTTCACCCGGTAATGCTCATCGGAAGACCGCTGAATAAGACGCCCCTCCACCGTCGTATTCGTGGATTTGAGATAGACCCGTCCATGCGTGATGACCCCCGCCTCGGTATTCACGTTCAGTTCCAACCGTTCAGTCACAAGATCGACCTTGGAATCGGTGAGCCGAACGTGGCCTGTGGCAATGACGACGCCAGGCAAGGCCTGAACAGTCATATGATCGGCAGTCAGGCGCAGGGTGCCTTGGTTGACGACCACCGAGCCATCGGCTTCGTAGACTTCGCGGTCTTGAAGATAGTCGATTCGCGCGGCAGTGATATCGAGCGGGAGCCCCTCGGCGGACGTCGTCGTCTCGGCGGAGCCCTTTCCATTCCCTGCCGCAGCCCCTGCGTGCGGCAACAGTATTCCCAGCATCAACCAACCAATCAGGCCTATCCAGAGCCGCATTGCAATCCCTGCCATGTCAGCCCCGAAGCGGCGAAATTCCACAGCCACGGAACCATGCCTGGCACTCTCCCACAAGCATGAGCGATCCCGTGACACAAACCAGCCCATCCGGCGTCGCCAATTGTCTGGCCAACACCATGGCATCGCCGAGCGACGGCACAACATGGGGGTGGGGCGCTAGCCCTTGAAGCGAGGCATTGATCTCCTGCGCGGTGGCAGAACGTGGAAGATCCGCCTGCGTCAATATCACCTCATCAACAATATCCCTCAGCGGCTCGAAAAAGCCTCGATGATCCTTGTCACGCATCATCCCAAGGACCAGGACCAGAGGGCGGGACGGATGAGTTCGATCGGAGATTGCAAGGAAGTCGGCCAAAACTGTCGCAGCCGCAGGGTTGTGCGCGCCATCCAGCAGGATCGTCGGATGGAGATCGGCCACTTCCAACCGCCCTGCCCAACTAACCGTACGTAAGCCACTGCTCACCGCCTCAGCCGTGACGGTAAGCCCCTGGGATGATGCCGCCTCCAACAGAGCCAGCGCACAGGCGGCGTTATCCAGTTGATGGCGTCCTTCCAGGCTGCATGTCAGCCCGTCATAATGCGCGCTCAAACCATGATAGGAAAATTGCCGGGCCTCTTCCCCCTCTGTACGAAAATCCTCATTCAGGCGAAACACCGGCGACTGTCGTTCCCTTGCTACCTGCTCAATCGTCCGCCACGCGTCATCTCCAAGCCGACCCAGTACGACCGGCACTCCCTGCTTAACAATACCGGCCTTCTCGAAAGCGATCGCTGAGAGCGTGTTCCCTAGGTATTCCTGGTGGTCGAGGCCGATCGTCGTAATCGCGCAGGCCAATGGCGACACCACGTTGGTCGCATCGAATCTCCCGCCCAATCCAACTTCCAACACGGCCACGTCGACGGCTGAATCGGCGAAATGCTGAAAGGCCATCGCCGTCGTATACTCGAAAAAGGTCGGCGACAGATCCTGACGGCAGAGGGCCTGAAGCTGTTCGGTCAATTGCGCCACCCGTGATTCACCAATCATCTCGCCGTTCACCCTGATCCGTTCCCGAAACTCCACGAGATGGGGAGAGGTATAGAGCCCCACTCGATACCCTGCTGCCTGCAATACGGAAGCGGCCATGGCGGCGGTGGACCCCTTTCCGTTCGTACCCGCAATATGCAGGACAGGGTACTTAGTCTGTGGCATTCCGAGACGCGCCACCAGCGCCCCTATCGTCTCTAGACCCAGATGAATGCCGTGCTTTTGTAGACGGAACAAATAGGCCACGGCAGAGGAATAGGTCATGGTGTAACCAGGCAGGGAGGAAACTAGCCAGGATTATTCATGAAGGGTCCGAACTCAAAAATGCGCAACGAGGGTGCTTAAGGTTTCTTTCAGCTGTTTACGCTCCACGATCATATCGATCATGCCATGCTCCAGCAGAAACTCCGCCCGCTGAAACTGATCCGGCAATTGCTGCTTGATCGTCTGCTCGATCACGCGGGGGCCGGCAAAGCCGATCAGCGCTTTCGGTTCGGCCAGAATGACATCGCCCAACATCGCAACGCTGGCGGTCACGCCCCCGAACGTGGGATCGGCTAACAAGCAAATAAAAGCGAGTTTGGCCTCGCCCAGCTTGGCGACAGCGGCAGAGGTCTTGGCCATCTGCATCAGGGAAAGAATTCCCTCTTGCATTCTGGCTCCTCCGGATGTCGTCACCAAAATAACCGGCAACTTGGCTTCCAACGCGCGATCGATCGCCCGGCAAATCTTTTCCCCGACGACTGACCCCATGCTGCCGCCCATAAAGCTGAAATCGAACAGACAGAGCACCACGCGACGGCCATTCATCATCCCTTCGCCGATCATCATGGCATCTTTGCGGCCAGTCTTGCCCTGATGCGCCTTCACTCGATCCTTGTATGATTTCGTGTCCTGAAAATTCAACGGGTCTTGTGGGCCGAGTTCCGCATCCCACTCTTTAAATGTGCCGAGGTCGACCAAGAGCGCAATACGCTCAGTGACAGATATCGGAAAATGGTAGTCGCACTTCGGACAGACCTTATTATTTCGCTCGACTTCTTTCCGATAGACGATTTCCCGGCAGTGGTTGCACTTGAGCCACATCCCTTCAGAAATCTTGGAGCGTTTTGGAGGTTCCGGCTCGGTCGTCTTCTGTTTTTTAAACCAGGCCATTGTAAGCTCCTTCTAGTCGCAAGCGGGACTCGCGAGAACCAATCGGTTTCTTTTGTTTATTTGGTCTATTTGGTTTGTTTGGTTGAACTAAACTAACCAAATGTACAAAACAAACCAGATCAACCCGTCCCGCCTGTCGCGCGCGTCTTGCTTGTCTCGCTTACAAGCCAAGAGGACGGCAGGATACCATAGCAGCCCCCATGACGCACGTAGATTTCCCGTCGTTGCAGACGAAGATAGGACGTCAGAACAGTTGTCCGCCAAAGGCGATTTGAAACATCATCATGAGCCCGATGGCAACACTCCCGGCGCTTGCCAGCCCCTGGACCGCAAGAAAGGCAGGGCGTCCGAGGTTCAACGACCATAAGACCGGAAGGCTCACCACCATCCCGACCAACACCATCCCCACAATCGAGCCAATCCCGAAGACCACGATGTAGATAAGCCCCTCCGACACCGATCGCGCAGACGACAAGACGATCAATAACAGCGCCGCCGACCCGGCCAGACCATGGACCATTCCGATACCGAACGGCCTAATGGAGTCGCGCCACCAGTGCCCATGCCCGTGATCCTCCACCAACGCGTGACTATGCAGGTGCAGGTGCTGTTCATCGTCATGATCGTGCCGATGCACATGCCAGCGCTCCCGAACCAAACGCACCGTGAGTACCGCGCCCAAAAACACGAGCATCGCGCCGACGCCAAACTCGGCTGCCAACGCGACTGATTCAGGAATCGAGACGCGAAGCACCAAGACCACCGTCCCGACCACCAGCAAGACTGCTGTATGTCCAAGCCCCCAGCTGAATCCGATCATGCCGGAAGCACGAAACGAGGGCCGTTGCGCAAGAATCGTGGATACAGCAGCCAAATGGTCCGAGTCGAGGGCGTGACGGAGCCCCAATACCAACCCGAGCCCTAAAATTGTCAGGAATTCAGTATCCAGCATGAGGCATCAACAGGAGTCACACGATGGCGCAGCATTCGGCAACAGAGTGGAACGTCAGCCGCCGCGAGCATGCATTTCGAGGTGGGGGTCTTCACGTAGCTTTTCAATGCCGATGAGTCCCCCGATACGCAACCCGTCCCGTTCAAGCGCCTTGCGCTCTTCTGCGCCCCGATCGCGGCGGCCTTCCCAGCCGGACCGGATCAAGTCCCTTATCTCGTCGCTCGAAGCGCCGGCACGGAGGGGCTTACGCAGATCCGTTCCTGCCGTCGCATAGAGACAGCGATACCACAGACCGTCGGCTGTCACCCGGCTGCGATCGCAGGTCGAGCAGAACGGTGTAGTCGTCGAAGGAATAATCCCAAAGGTCGTTCCATCCGGCAATAGAAATCGCTGTGCCGGCGCCGCTCCCCGCTCTGGCATCGGTTCGATCGTCCCATAGCGCATGCTGAGTATCAGCAGTATCGTCGCTTGAGACAATACTTTTTCTTGAGACCATTCGTTCGCGCCACCAACGTCCATATATTCGATAAACCGAACCTCCGCCTGCGCCTGCTTGCCAAACTCGATCAGATCGACCAGCTCATCGTCATTGAACCCTCGAATCGCCACCGTGTCGACTTTCAAACCGGTAAACCCAGCCCGTGGCACCGATGCGATGCCGTCCATCACACGCGCATGTTCATCACGGCGCGTCAGCTGATGAAATCGTTCCGGCCTCAGGGTATCGAGGCTGACTGTGATACGGTGTAGCCCTGCCTCATAGAGTTCCTCAGCATAATCTGCCAAGAGAATGCCGTTCGTCGTCAGCGCGATATCTTTAATCTGTTGGTTTTGGCGTAACAGGCGAATCAGCCCTGACAAACCCCGTCGAAGCAAGGGCTCTCCGCCGGTCAACCGCACACGATCCACTCCGAGGTCAGTGAAATAGCCGGTCAACCTCGCCATTTCCTCAAGTGTCAACACATCCTCGCGTGGCAGCCAGACATAGTCCTGCTCCGGCATACAGTACGAGCAACGAAGATTGCACCGATCCGTCACGGACAGACGCAAACTCCGAAGCGGCCGACCGTATGTATCGGCTACCAGCTCCATATTTTTCGATAATTCACTCATACCCGTTAGTTCGCCTTGATCCCCTCACCCCTTACCCTTCACCCCTCACGTCTTTGGTCTCACGTCCCTAAGGGTGTTCCTCCACCCAGACTTCGCCTTCCGGCGTATGTTCGAGTTTCCAGATCGGTGTGATCCGTTTCAATTCAGTGATCGCCCATTCACAGGCTCGGAACGCCTCCGCCCGATGCTCCGCGCCGACGACGATTAGCACGATGTTGTCACCGATGGCGATTTCGCCAAACCGATGGAGAATCGCGACTTCAATGATGTCAAAGTCCTTGAGCGCCCGTTCGCGGATCTCTCGCAGCTTGGTTTGAGCCATTCCTTCGTAGTGTTCGAAGGTCATGCTATCGACATCACGCCCCTTGGAGCGATCGCGGGCAATGCCCAGAAATGTCGCAATGCCGCCGATGCGCTTCGACTTGCGTCGCACCAGATTGATCTCCGCATCGACGGAAAAGTCTTCCCGTTGTACACGGACAAGCATCTCATCGCCGACCTGACCAGAAGGACTTCCCCCTGCGAAGGGCGGCAGTAAAGCGATTTCGTCGCCATCCTGGATCATCGTATCCTCATGGGCGACTTCTTGATTGACCGAAACAAGGACCTTTTTCTTCTGAATGAGTTCCCCAATGGCTGGATACCCAGCTTCTAACCCACTGATAAGGTCTTTCACGCTGCTGCCAGTTGCAAGATCCAAGGATAAAGTTCCCTGATTCCCTGCTATCACTTTCGTCATCCCAAATAGGCGAACCATGACCACTGATACCCTCATTACTTACTTGAAGTTATTCGTGCTACCTCTTGTAAATACGCCAGACTTCCCGCCAGACTTTGAGAGTAAGCAGACGTTGCTGAAACTCATACCACGATCGATCGCTTTGCACATATCATAGATCGTGAGCGCCGCCACCGAGGCCGCGGTCATCGCTTCCATCTCCACCCCAGTCGGCCCAGTCGTCTTGGCCGTCGCCAATATCGTAATTGAACAGCGACCGTCACGATCAGGCCGCGCGTCTTCTTTAAACGAGATATCGACGCTGGTGAGAAGAATCGGATGGCACATGGGGATAAGGTCCGGGGTCTTCTTAGCCCCCATCACGCCAGCCACCTGCGCGACGGACAACACATCGCCCTTGGCAATCTTGCCCCGTTGAATCTTTTCAAGAGTTTCTGGCTGAAGAAAGACTGTGGCCTGAGCCGTCGCAGCCCGTTCGGTCGAGTCTTTGGCACTGACATCGACCATCCGCGCCCGCCCCGACTCGTTGAAGTGCGTAAATTCTGCCATTTTGTCAGCTGAATCAGCCGGTTGCACAAAGAAACGTGAGGGGATTATAGGAGCCGGTGGAAAGGGCAGTCAAGGGAGGTGAAGGGGAGCCTGGATGCCTTCGCTCAGGCCGGGGCCTTGTTGGCTGCTGTTAGCCTCGTTCACGCTTGGCGCCGAAACTTGTTCCATTCCAAGCGAAGCTTGAATGGAACGTCGGACATCGCCGCCACCTGCCAGGAGCAGGGCGCCTGAACGACGCAACAGCAGAAACACAAGGCCCAAGGCCGCTCAGGCAACCAGGCTCCCCTTTATTGAGATAAGAGGAAGAGAAGGAATGGTGCTCGTTCGACGCGCGCAGTAAAGGGCAGCCTTGGCTAATCCTCCTGAGAATAAGAGATTGCCCGGCATATACAGCTGACTGATAGCTGAATAAACTGCCAGATTCGCGACCTATCCCAATGGATGGTACTAAACGGTGATGGATATGTGTACTACTTTGCAGTAGACTCGCCAACGGATTGCTGAGATTGCCTTACTCTTTTGCAGTGGGAGACCGCTGGAGACTTAATAGTTAGTTGCAACCCACCCCGGAGAGCCTCACGTGTCATCATTTCCTTCGCGTTCTATTGAGATTTGGAAATCCTCTTTAGCTGACTCGATGTCTCCGATCTCGGGCGCGTTTTCATTTGAGGTACTGCAAACCGTGATGGTCCCTCAAACTCTTCAGTTTCTTGCTGAAAGGGCGAGCGCACCGCCATCGGGAATGGGTGAAGTTGCATCGGACTTCCTGCGCGGCATGCATTATTTCGATCCTAAGAAGCCTTCGACACTGTTCCTTTGGCAAACATTTCAAAATGCCGAAGATTTATTCTCGTTTGATATTCAGATTCTGTCCGACGCAATTCGACAGCTTGAACTGCACACGGACATTAATCTCACATTCAGTTGTGTCAGTTATCTCGCGGATGTTGGCCGTGGCCTGGAATTACCGTTATTGATAATGTCACGACTACCATTTACCCGTGGAGTCGCCTTCGAAGTAGAGGAACGTGGGGCTGTAGATCAATCCTTTCAGCTTGGTGACTTCAAACTGTCTGAGAAGGCTCGCATTGCTCAGCAACACTACTCAACCGGCATGTCACTTCTCGCCGGCGAGGACTCTATATCTGGTCTAGTTGATGCTGCTTTCATGCAGTTCTATCTTGCAGTTGAGGCCATTCTCGAACGGCACAACAAGGCTGAGGCATTACAGCAGGGTCAGACACTTTTTGACAACAAATTTGACGACAATCTGAAGAAGATTGTTTCTCATATCTACATTGCACGCCACCGGTTCTTCGGTCACGCGCACCCGAAATATTTGAAAGGATTGCTTGATACCGACACGGCTTTTGACATAGCCAAGCAGACGCTCGTTGCAAGATGGTGTGCAAGAAAACTACTCGAGTTGGAGCTTAAGCGACCGCTTGTCAAACGCGACATGAGGCTCTATCCAAGCCCGCGACAATCAGTGGCATTCTTTGGCGACTCCATAGCCCTCGATAATGAATTCGCTTTACCAACATGAATTAAGAGCTTGCGCGTGGCGGGCACAGTCTAACAGGACGAAAGATTGAACAAGTGTTGGATGTTCAAGTAGACTTGCCTTTCACCAGAGTGTGTATTCGGGCGACCACGCCATGCAGCATGGCAGATCGCAGCAGGCTGATTAGCTAAACCTTACCCATTTGCCAACAAACATGCTCACTCGACTCCTGGTGTTCGCATTCGCAGTCGTCATCGCCGGTTGTGCAACTCGACCCGTTTCAAACGTCGAGGCTACTCCCGTGCCAATCGATCGAATTATTGATGGAAAGTTTCTGCAGCAAACCGCCGACGCAGGCATAGTTACCGTCAAGCGCGACAGTGGATTCGGTGGCTCTGCTTGTTCGTCCCGCGTCTTCGTTAACGCAAAACCTGTTGCCGACCTTCGAACATCAGAGAAGGTAATAATATACCTTCCGGCAGGTGAGTACGTATTTAGCGCGTGGCCGAACGGCATTTGTAGTGGTGGCATGTCGGAGGTGCATGCAACTGTCAAATCAGGGGCCGAGCTTAGCTTTCGCATTGGCTATGGCAGCGGAGGCTACTTCACGATTAATGCAACCGCCTTTTAGCGATCAATCGAGCAACGAGTCTAACTGTTCCCACCAAACCGAAAGAGATGGGGTCGTTGCTTGACTTTATACCTGGACAACCCTTTAGCAGCTTGAGCGAGCAACATCTGTGCAGGTATCCAACCGATCTTTCCCTACCCTAAGCCGTCTACACTGAACAATCCTGGTGACCCTATCGTAAGCAGTTCCTTTCCGACGCGAGGGGGGGGCGCGGGGCAGCACCCGTTGTCGGAGGGGCAGGGACCCACCGAGGCATGACTGAAGTGGAAAGCCGGAACTGACCAAAGCACCGCGATCACATGATCGCGGGCGCGGGATTTCGGAAGGATTCCACGATGTCACGCCCGGAAGGGTCGCCCCGGGAGACACGAGGCTGACCCGCTCCCCCCTCGCGCCCCCCCTCTCGCATGGAAACGCCAAAAATTGGGATCGGTCTTTCAATCCAACATTTTGTAGTGCGTGGTGCATCTGCCTGCCGGTTCGTCGTTCGACTCTCCCCCTCTCGTCGTTCGAGGATTGTGAGCGAGACAAGCAAGACGTGCGAGACAGGCGCGATCCGAGATTCGAAGTTCCGAAAACCTCGAACTTTGGACCTCGAACTGTCGTCCATCCGCCCCCGTCCCGCTGGTCCCGCAAGTCTCGCGAGTCACGCCGAATAATGAGATACGCTTCACGAACGATGGTCCTTCCTCCTCATCATCAGCGATCAGCCATTTGCTCTTGATATAGTGGGAAAGTCAGTTCAGTCCGATTTAAATTTGCGGGATCTGTGCTAAAATCGGCGTCACAGCAACTCCGATTTTGCTACTCAACAAGGAACATTCCTATGAACCGTAAACCTACCAGCGGAACACGGTCAAAGGTCGTCATTGACGTTCCTACCGAACTGGACACGATTCTCAAGCGCCATCGAGAAATTCCATGGGCTCGCGTGGCTGAACAAGCGCTTTGGCAGTATGCACGGCAGGTGGCGCTGGCGGATCGGCTCGCATCTCGTAGCGCGCTGACTAAGACTGCGGCGAAAGACCTTGCCCGATCCGTCAAGACAGGGTTGCGGAGCCGCTATGCCAAGGCCTCGAACGCATGAGGCTGGTTCTCGATACGAATATTCTCATTGCCGCACTGATAAAAGACTCCATCACGAGACATATTCTCCTCCTCCCCGATCATGAGTTTCTTCTTCCAGCCTTTGCCCTTGATGAACTCGCGAAACATCGAGGCAAAATCGTCCGTGCCGCTCGGCTCAAAGGAGACGAACTCGACTTGTTACTGACGCTCTTGCTGATATCCGTCCGGTCGTTCCCTTTGAGCGTATCGCCCCATACCTTCCTGAGGCTGACATATTGATCGGTGCCATTGATCCAGACGACGTTCCGTTTGTCGCACTAGCTCTTGCAGAAGAGCATGACGGAATTTGGTCGAACGACCGCGCATTCGAACGCTTGCCAGGAATTCAATGCTGGACCACGACCAGGCTTAAAACCCATTTACGTTTCTGAGGAGACGCGCTTGTCCTCAATAGTTTCTTGGTGCTACGGTGCGTTCCTGCATTGACAACCCGCAGCAAATTGACTCGTTAGACAGAGCGACCACACAGATTTATTCTCCCGGAGACTCTTATGGCCAAGAAGCTATCACCACCGGAAGTCATGCGGAACCTCACCATTGGATATTGGGTCGCGCGCCTCGTCCATGTCGCCGCGAAACTCAAGCTGGCAGATTTATTAAAAAAGGGACCTCGCACCGTTGAAGATTTGGCGGCAACGTTGGTCATCCAGCCGCAGGCGCTCTATCGGATCCTCCGCGCGCTGGCGAGTGTCGGCGTCTTTGCAGAGACCAAGAACGGACTTTTCAAACTTACTCCGCTCGCTGCAACCCTTCAGACTGGCACCCCGGCCTCGATGCATGCGTGGGCACTCATGATCAACGACAACTGGGGCTGGGACGCATGGAAGGAGCTCCTCCATGGAGCCAAGACCGGTGAGGTGCCGTTCATCAAGGCCCACGGTGTTCCGCTCTTTGAGTATTTCGAGAAACATACCGAGGACCTCCAGGTCTTTGGCGAATCAATGACCAGTATCTCTGTAACTGAGAACCCCGCCATTGCAGCCGCGTATAAGTTCTCCGGAATCCGGACGCTGGTCGATATCGGCGGCGGACATGGCAGCCTTTTGGCCAATATCCTCAAAGCCAATTCAAAGCTGAAGGGCGTGCTCTACGACCAACCTTCTGTGATCGCCCGCGCTGTGAAGGACCAGCACGTGACCGCGAAGGGCATCAAGGAACGCTGCCGGCTCGAATCCGGTAACTTCTTCGAGACAGTGCCAAAGGGCGGCGATGCCTACATCATGAAGTACATCCTCCACGACTGGAACGATGAGGCCTGCGTCAAACTCCTTTCGAACTGCCGCGCCTCAATGAACGAGAAAGGGAGGGTGCTCGTCGTCGACAACGTCATCGCTCCCGGCAACGACCCAAGCTGGGGTAAACTCCTCGACATTCAAATGCTCATCATCGGAGGGCGCGAGCGCACGAAGAAAGAATTCGCCGCATTATTTACCGAAGCCGGGTTGAAGCTGACCAAAGTGGTCCCGACCAAGGGGCCCCTCAGCATCGTTGAAGGAGTCCGAGCGTAACGGTCCTGACTTAGGAGTTGATCGACCACCCCATTGAGAATTTCTGGTGTGCCAGGGTCATGTTTACTGGGCGCGCCATGCTTCACCCGCCCAACCGCGGGTGCGTCAAAACAGCCTCCTACCCCAGGGGCCACCATTATATGGTTATATGGCCGTGGCTCTACGGGCAAAAGAAGGGAAGTAATGGGGTCAGGTCTTGCAATCTAACAATCCTCAGCGAGGAAAGAGATGGGGATCAGAGAAGCGCAGGGAGACCGGAAAGCAAGAAATGGCGGAGAGCCACTCCAGTCTTCGAGAATTGATTTTTCCCGCTTCGATGAACGGAACGTTCATTGAAGTGCCCCATGGACCAGATAAACAGAAGGGCGACGAGCCCATCAAGATGCTCGTCGCCCCTGTACAGACAAGGCGAGGAAACTTCAGCCGTTATCTGAGCATCGGGGTACTGGGGGATGAATACTGAACTGTTTCAGCTTTCTCCGATTCGAGCGAGCTCAGCTTTCTACAGGCGGCTCCATTCCTGCCTCCACAAGGACTTGTCATTTTCGACAGGTGAACGATTCCGGTTTTATTCATCCCCTCCAGTTTCTTCGCATCGACCTGGATCGCATGGGCTACACCGAAACCGAACAGCGAAACTATAAGCGTGGCGCCGACTGAAAATAGAGCATAATTCCTCTTCATCATCCCCTCCCTATGGTTTGTTCTGTGATGCCCTCTTCGTTGCTCATAGCCCTGCTCATCAGCAATCCACGTACCAGGAGATTCCGTTCGAGGCTCTCGATTGTCGATCAATTGAATTTGTTTGAATTTTGCTCGGTGGCCACGATGGATGCCGCTCCGAGCGACTTGGCCATGGGCCAATTATTGGTCGAGGTGAGACGGAAATTTGCATTTGTTCAGTCGCAGCTATCTGATTTGTAGGGAGGCTATTCTTGTTAACCGACCGAGCGGCGAGTCCGCCCACTTGGCATACAAGAGGTCGAGGTGAGAAGGAGATGGGATTATTGCTTGACCTTGTACCTGGCCAACCCTGCAGCGGCCTGAGCGAGCAAGGAGGGGATCTGGCCACTCCCTCCCCTTCGCTTTATTGACAGTTCACAATCCGATACTTGAGAATGGCTCCCATGGCTGGAAAGATCATCATTGAACGGCTGGAGTTCCAGGGCTGCTGCGGTGTGACTCTGGAGGAACGCCGGCGGCCTCAGCCCCTGGCGGTAGATCTGGAACTCGATCGCCAAGCTGATCTGGCGCAAATCTCCGACGACATCCACCACACTGTCGACTATGCCCAAGTGGCAGATCGAATTATCGAGATCAGCGCGACACAGGATTGCGCTCTGCTGGAAACATTGGCGGAACGGATCCTTTCGATGCTCTTTGCGGAATTCCCCATCGAACGGGCCAAGGTTTGGTTGCGGAAGCTTGCGCCCCCCATGGAACATGTGATCGGCTCGGTCGGCGTACAGCGTGACCGATCCCGCATAGCCCAGCTGGTTCAGGATACAGGACCGACTCCGGCTCGCTTTCTGACTCAGCAACTGCATCGATTACCGAAAGGCAAGGCGCTCGACGTTGCAGCCGGATCCGGGCGCAATGCACTCTACCTGGCCTCACATGGTTTTCAAGTCGATGCACTGGACCGTAATGAAGAAGCCATGACACAGCTCGCAGCCACGGCGAAACAACGGAACCTCCCGAACCTCGCCGTCCAAACGGTTGACTTTGAACGGACGACGGATGAACGGCCGGAATTCCCGAAACAGGAATATGATGTGATCATCGTGTTTTTCTATCTGCATCGCCCGCTATTTTCTTCCCTCATCGAATCGCTGAAGCCAAACGGCGTGTTAATCTACGAAACCTTTACCATCGACAACTATGTGCGCCATCGCCACCCTCGCCGATGGGAGTTTTGTCTCGCGCACAATGAATTACTCCGGCTCACCTCCACTCTCCGCGTGCTGTCGTACGACGAAAGCGAACAGGACAGCAGCCCTGAGCAGGGTTCGATCTTTACCGCGCGGCTCATTGCCCAACAGGCGGCCCCCAGCAACCTGCCTTGCGAGTCTCGATGAGCCGCATTGACCTCCATCTCCATACGACCCATTCTGATGGCAGTCTCTTGCCGGCTGATGTGTTACGGCTCGCCCATGAAGCTGGGGTCACGGCGCTCGCCATCACAGACCACGACATTGTATCCGGCATCCCTGAAGCACTGGCAGTCGGAGCCGAACTGGGAATTGAAATTGTTCCCGGCGTGGAAATCAGCTCCCGCGTCGGCAACAGCGAACTCCATATCCTGGGCTATTGCATACGATGGCAAGACCAGGAGCTGAACCGTCGATTGGCTACCTTGCGCGAGAGCCGGCATAGCCGCAACCCGCAGATTATCGAACGGCTGCGGTCATTGGGGCTGGACGTAACCTATGAAGAGGTGCGGGCTCTGGCCGGCACGGACTCGGTCGGACGACCTCACATTGCCCGTCTCTTGATGGACAAAAAGTATGTCACCTCCGCCAAAGACGCCTTTGACCGGTACCTGGCAGACGGGCGCCCTGCCTATGTGGCGCGTGACCTGCCACAGCCGGCTGACGCCATCGCCTGGATCAGAGATGCCGGCGGCGTAGCGGTGTTGGCTCATCCAACTTGGGCCAAGGTATCTGGAGAAGGTCTGAATACACTCCTGACGACCTTGAAAGCCGAAGGCCTCGGCGGCATTGAAGTTCACTACAGTTCCCACACAAAGCGCCAGACTGCGGAGTATCTCGATTTGGCCAAACGGCTAAACCTCCTGGTGACAGGAGGAAGCGATTTCCACGGCATCACCAAGCCCGACATCGAAGTGGGTAGAGGCCGTGGCGACTTGAAAGTTCCCGAGAAGCTGCTCGACCCCCTCAAAAAAGCCGCGCTCCTCGTTTGAGGTGTATCTGGCTTATTTGGTTTGTCTCATTTGTTTGGTTGAACAAGATCAACTAGACAAACAAGACAAACCAAAGCAACCGGTCAGCTGCCGCGCATTTCTCCCAATTCATTGACTCTCCCCTCCCATCCGCTACACTTTGAGCCATTCATACACCGTTTTGAAAACTCCTATGCCAAAAGCCTGGACCTGGATCGCTCCCTATACCATTGCCATCTTGGCCCTGCTTCTGGCCGGCCCCCTACTGAGCAGTTTGGCATCGGTTCAATCTGCCTCATTCCCACAGCTACAGCTCAGTGGATCTCAAGCCATTCGTTTGGGCACAAACCTCCTCGCACTCGCTACCCTCTGGACTCTCGGCTTCGTAGCTACCCAGCAAATCCCTGACAATGGGCGAGCCTTAACCTTTTTCCGCAAGCTCGCCCTTCCGGTGGCAACTCTTCTCGTTGTCCTCTTCGTAAACAAAGCATTCAGAACTGTGGGGCTGCCGCTGATCGAGCAGATCGGCTCTTCTCGATTCGCATGGGGATACACCATCGGCCTCGTCGGCTCTGGTCTCTGGCTCACGGCAGTCTGGATCCTGAACCGAAACTCGCTCCGCGAGGCCTTCGCTCCCCCCGAGCGGACAAGGAAAGAGGCGCAGGCCCACTCCGAGGAAGAGGACAGGGGGCAAGAAGAAGCAGCAGAGCCCCCGTCGGATGCGACCGCGACAATCGCCATCGCCCAAGCCAATGGCCAGGCGCCTGCCATGCTTGGCCGCTACAAGGTGTTGAAAGAGCTCGGACACGGAGCAATGGGGTTTGTCTACTTAGGAAAGGATCCGACGATCCAGCGATTCGTGGCCATCAAAACCATGCGACTCGATCAGATCGGTCACGATGAACAGCTGCAAGACGTCAAGGCACGGTTTTTCCGTGAAGCAGAATCCACCGGGCGGCTCTCTCACCCCAACATCGTGACGATCTACGATGCGGGAGAACAAGACAACTTAGGATATATCGCGATGGAACTCCTGGAGGGAACCCCCTTGAACCAGCGGGCAAGGAAACCGAACTTGCTGCCTGTCAACGACGTCCTCCTGACTGTCGCCACCGTTGCAGATGCCTTGGACTATGCTCATCAACAGGGCATCGTGCATCGCGACATCAAGCCGGCCAATATCATGCTCACAAAGGATCGCATTGTCAAAGTCATGGACTTCGGCATTGCGAAAATGGCATCGAGCAGCAAAACCCAAACGAATATTGTGATGGGCACGCCGACCTATATGTCGCCTGAGCAAATCGCAGGCAAGAAGGTAGACGGCCGGTCGGACATCTTCTCGCTCGGCATCGTGTTATTCGAACTCCTCACGGGACAGTTGCCCTTTACAGCCGATAACTTGTCGGCCGTGCTGTTCAGCATCGCCCATCACCCGCATCCTGTCATTCAGACCCTGAGGCCGGATCTCCCCATTATGGTGCAGGAAATCGTGGATCGCGCATTACAGAAAGAGTTGCCGCATCGCTATCGGCGCGCGGAAGAATTTGCAGGCGAGCTCCGCGCCTGCCTGCAAAGCCTCGCGGCCTGAAGGAGTTGTCCACTGGCACTTGAACGGTTACATAGCGCCCAATCCGATACAGGCCTTAAACGATCCCATAACGAAGATCGCTTTGTGGCCGACCCTCTGCTCGGACTGTACGTCGTCTGCGACGGCATGGGCGGCGGCAATGCCGGCGAGATTGCCAGCAGTCTTGCTGCCGAAGCCATTCAGTCGCACCTGTCTGAATCAGCTCGGTGCGCAGACCTGCCCCTCATCGGTCCCAACGATGCCACAGTGTCTGCAATGGCCAATCGACTCGCCAGCGCAGTTCGCTCCGCCAACACTGTCGTTCATCGCGAATCATGGAGCAATTCTGCCTATGCCGGAATGGGGACCACCGTAGTCGCTGCGCTGTTCAGTGAGGACGTGCTGGCCATTGCCCATGTCGGGGACAGCCGGCTCTATCTCGTCCGAAACGGAACGATCCAAGCCCTTACCACAGACCACTCCTGGGTGGCCGAACAGGTGCTCAAGGGGTTGATCACAGAAGAAGAAGCCGCGCGGTCCTCCCGTAGGAACGTCGTGACGAAAGCTCTCGGCATCGACAGCCACGTCGACGTCGAGCTGGCGGAGGTTCCTGTCAAGAGCGGAGACAGGCTGTTGCTCTGCTCGGATGGGCTAACCCATGGTGTTCACCCAAATGAGATTCTTGGCATCCTCAGCGGATCGAACGACTTCTCCAGCATGTCGGATCGCCTCATTCACTTGGCCAATCAAGCCGGTGGGGATGACAACACCACTGTAATCATTGTGGCCCTGCGGGACGAGTACGAAACCGGACTGTGGGAGCGGCTAAAAAAACGGTTCGCCGCATAACCAATCACAGCGAACCTGCACAGGAGAACGCCCCATGCCTGAGACACTGTCACAATCGGCTACATTGCTTGTCAAACTTCCCGGGCAAGGATCGAGACATTTCGAATTGACCCATGACACCTTGACGATCGGTCGGAAAACCGATAACACGCTTGTCATCGAAGATCCCGGCGTCTCCGGGCATCATGCGCGGATTGTGAAAATCCATGCCGTCTACTTTCTCGAAGACTTGATGAGCACGAACGGCACCGCTATCAATGGCAAACCCATCACACGCCACCAACTTCGTGATGCGGACGTAATCTCCGTCGGCCAACATCGGCTGGTTTTCCAAGAAAATCAGCCGGCCCGTTCGGCGGCTCCGCCATTTGTCGATCTGGATCGCACGACGGTGCTCCGAGGATCAGGACGTCCGCCAGAGGTTCCGACAGTTGCGGCAAAGATCCTGATCGTCACGGGGAAAACCGATCAGCTGGAATACTCCCTCACAAAACAAGTGAATGTCATAGGGTCGCAAGACGGATCGACCATTCGGCTGACCGGATGGTTTGCCCCTAAATCTGCAGCGATGATCGCTCGACGAGGCAGCTCATACTCGATCAGCCCTTCTCAGGGCGCAAAATCCCTGCTCGTCAACGGTACGGACATTGTGGGGCAACAGGAACTGAAGGATGGGGACCAAATTGAGGTGGCCGGCGTGACAATGACCTTCTACGCGCGCTCGGAGTCGAAGAACTCCTCTCGTTAATACCTATCGGGCTACTTATAGTAGAACGTACCCTTAGGAAAGGTCTGGAAGCACCGGTCAGAGACCTCCTGGCTATGAGAATGCAGACACTGGAGGATCTGCCCGCTTCCTGGTCTGACTGCCCGGCAGAATCTTTTGACATCGTCCGCGCAGGCCGCCACTAACCGGTTTTGATCTTCCTTCCATTTCACAAATCGTTCCTGCAATTGGCTTTGGCACGGCGGTAGGAGTTGATTGGCGCGTTGCTGCAGACAGCGCCTGCGGGCAGAACCGTCCGGAGAGTCGGGACACAACTGGTCGATGTCTGCCTCGCATGTCAACCTGGTAGCTTGCAACGTACGAGGATCCATTCGCGCCACAGCCGGAGCTTCTACATTTGGATCCCGCGCCTGATCAGTCCCAGTCCGCGGCATGGCTGCTTCTGAAGGCAGCGGGGGAGAAATGGGAATGGTTAAGTCCAGTGTGGGCGGCAAAGACGGAGGTGATGAAAGACGCGCAGCCTGGCGAGTCTCTGTCGGCAGAGCGGCTGATGACAATTCTTCTTGTAAGGGAAGATTCGTGATCACCGTCAGCCAGACAAGCCCAAGCCCCAATACTGTAACTGCGCCAGCAATGATCCCGCGTGAAGACTGTTGTTGAGCCATGACCACTCCCTAATCTGAATAGACAGAGCATAGGATATGGTGGCGAAAAAATCGACGAAATGTCCGGTTTCTACCGAATCACGGGCGAGGCTCGAAGTGCTGAGTTCTAAGTTCTGGGTTCTGAGTTGTCCGGAACTCACTCAGAACCTCCCAGTGTCTCAGCACTTCGGGTCGCATAGGTCTGGCTGAGTGATGCGCTAGTTTTCCGGAGTTTCGACGATGTGGTTTTCGAACCTGGTACAGCCTTCGGCGAGCAGCCGATTGGTGAGCATTTCCCCAGGCCATTCGATGGGCAAGTCGGCAGTGAAGATCCAAACATCGGGAGAGGTCCACACGGGACCGTGATCGTCGGGGAGTTCGGGATCGAACAGGTCAGTCCACACCGGCATGTACACCCCGTTTCCACATTGCGTATGGAGGTGTACGATCGTGCGGGCGCGAACGAGTGGGTCCAGATCGCGCCAGACTGCCGCAGTCTCGTCTGCCAGCCGATGGAGTCTCACGGCATTTTGGGCATCGAAAATGGCATAGGCTGCGTAGACCGGCGCTTCGATCATATCGGGAGCCAGAGCCAGCTCGGGGCATTGCGCCACGAGGCCCTCCAGGAGAGCCCGACGATGCCGGTCCTCCAGCGAATCGGGCAGCCCTGAATCCGGCACACCGATCAATTCGAAAAAGAGAAAAGCGGTGCTCTCGACGGGGGGATAGAGCCGCGCGGCGATCGACGTGGCTCGCTGCGAGTCTGCCACCGTGCTCAAATGCTCATTCAACCCTTGAAGGCTGAGTGGCTCCAGCGTCGAATCGGTCAAGAGGCGCGACTCCACACGCACCACCGTCCCGGGAGCGAGCCGGAGATGCCGATGCAACAGATCCGCCGTCACTACAGGATCGATCTTCAACTTGAGGGGATGAGCCAAATTGGCTTGGAGAGGTAGTTCCAACGCCGCCATAACGGCATAGGACAATTTTTCATCAGCCGGGCCGTCAATGAGCACAGAACAGGAGGCCTCCGCGAGAAGATCGAAGAGCCATTCCGCCATATCTTCATCCAGCGCCGCCAGCACCGTGAGAAGATCGTATTCCCGTCCCTGCTCTAAAAATGCTTGCAGTGTATCGATCGCCGCCTCGGTGTCGCCATGGTCATGGCGCCGGGCGTTGATCAAATGCACGAGATCTCGAGTGAGGGGGTCGGGGCGAGACCAACTCAACATATCGATAAACTCCTACCGGCAACACTGCGCCTCATGTTGCCAAACTTTCACCGGGGTAGCAAGCGCCCCAACAGTTTCTTCCTCCAGAGTCGAAGCCACTCGCCGCAATACATCGAAGGACTCAGGATCCAATAACCTTGACCAACACGCGCTTTCGTCTCTGACCGTCAAACTCTCCATAGAAAATTTGTTCCCACGGGCCGAAATCCAAACGGCCTGCGGTAATCGCAACCACGACTTCCCGTCCCATCAACTGACGTTTGATATGGGCATCGCCATTATCTTCCCCCGTCTCGTTATGCCGATAGACTCCACCCTGAGGAACGAGCGTTTCTAAAAATCGGTCATAGTCCTTGAGGAGGCCTGGTTCATCGTCATTGATATAGACGCTAGCCGTGATGTGCATGGCATTGACCAACACCAGCCCCTCTTGCACACCGCTCTTTTCAACTGCCGCCTCGACCTGGGGCGTGATGTTGAGATAGGCGCGCCGGGTCTTGGTTTCGAACCAGAGTTCTTCGCGATAAGATTTCATACAGTCAACGCACGTTCATTCTGCCGAACCGGACAGTCAAGATGCAAGCTGCGCCGGTTTTCCCGTATTGGTCATCAATCAGCATACGTCCGGTATATACTATCCGCATGTCCATCAAGAAGACGCCCATAGCCTTACGTCCACCGCAATCTCCACGGCTTCGACTTTCAGCCCATGCCAAAATCGTCCTCCGCGGGCGCTATCAGGCCAAAAACCAGTCTGGAACGATCACCGAGACGCCTGCGCAATTATTCTGGCGGGTTGCGACCGACATCGCACAGGCTGAAAGACTTTATCCGGCCGCTGGCCAGCTGCCCCACGCAGCTCGTCGTTGGTACGATTGCATGGCTCGCCTCGACTTTCTTCCGAATTCTCCTACTTTGATGAACGCCGGGCGGCGCCTCCAACAACTCTCCGCCTGTTTTGTCCTCCCGGTAGAAGACTCTCTGACCTCTATTTTTGACAACCTTAAATATCAGGCGCTCATCCACCAATCGGGCGGCGGAACGGGATTTTCATTTAGCCATGTACGTCCTCACAATGACTTGGTCGCGTCGTCGAGCGGCGTGGCCTCAGGTCCCATTTCCTTCATGCGCCTCTTCAACCTCTCAACGGACGTCATCAAGCAAGGCGGAACCAGGCGCGGCGCGAATATGGGCATCCTTCGTATCGACCACCCGGACATCCTCGAATTCATTGCGCTCAAACAGATACCGACGGAGATGACGAACTTTAATCTGTCGGTCGGAATCACCGATTCCTTTATGCAGGCCCTCGCACGGGGCCGCGCCTATGACCTGATCAATCCCCATACCAACAAGCCGATGAAACGGCTTTCGGCACAGCTCCTCTTCGACCGGCTCGTTGAAGCAGCTTGGACCAGCGGCGAGCCGGGTCTGGTCTTTCTCGACACCATCAATCGAGCCAATCCCACCCCTCACCTTGGCTCCATCGAATCGACCAATCCCTGCGGTGAACAGCCCCTTCTCGCCTATGAATCCTGCACCCTCGGCTCCATCAACGTCGCCAACTTTATCGCACAAACAGGTGGAGGCCCCTCCATCGACTTCGCTAGATTAGCCGACTGCATTGCTCTCGCCGTACGATTCCTCGATAACGTAATCGATCGCGGACGCCTTCCGCTTCCTCAAATCGATCGCATGACGAAACAAACCAGGAAGATCGGCCTGGGGATCATGGGTTTCGCCGACTTGTTGATTTCCCTCAATATTCCCTATAACTCTGACGCTGCGCTCCACACAGCAAATACGTTGATGGAATTCTTTCAATCTCGCGCTCACCTCGCATCGGCGGAGCTGGCTGCGGAGCGCGGAGTATTTCCTGCCTATCGAGGCAGCCTGCTCCACAAACGTCACCAGCGGCGTCGCAACGCGACCGTGACCACCATTGCCCCGACCGGTAGCATCAGCCTCATTGCCGGCTGCTCACCAGGCATTGAACCACTCTATGGCATACAGGAGGTCCGCCGCATAATGGACGGCATCGAGCTCACGTCGATTCATCCGGCATTCGTCCGGCGCGCCAGGAGACTCGGCCTCGATCTCGACGCGCTTCAACCCGATCTAGCCGCGCAAGCTTCCATTCAACATTTGACCCATCTTCCCGAAGAGTTGCGCCGGCTGTTTGTCACCGCGCATGATGTCTCGCCCGAGCACCATGTGCGTATGCAAGCGGTGTTTCAACGGTATAGCGACAGCGGGGTTTCCAAAACCATCAATATGTCTGCCTCGGCAACCAAAAACGAGGTGGCAACAGCCTTTCTCCTTGCCTACCAACTCGGATGCAAAGGTCTCACTGTCTTTCGAACAGGCAGTCGAGCAGAACAAGTCTTCTCTTGCAGCCCAACTCAGCCCTGCTGAACTGAATGACTTATACGCGCAATTCCTTAACAAAATTGACAGCACCCTGCGATGGTGATAGGTATTTTCACAGACTAGCCCGCATGGGATCGAATTGATCAGTATGGAGGTGCTCGATGGCTGCGCTCGTTGGGAATCTGACTTCGGTCTGGAACCCGGTTGACCTGACTCTCCACTTCGCACGCCAGCCGGAACCGGACTTGGAATTCACGGACGAAGAACTCGACCAAACGGTCGCCACCAAAGGACGGAGTCCTCTGAACCCACGAAAGAAGTCCGGCGGTGGACGCCCTGTTCTCTGGCTCCTCCTCCTGGCGCTGGTCGGCGGCATTGCCTATGTCGCCATCATAGAGCCGGAGATGCTGGAAGAGTGGTTGAGCCCCTACTTAGGCCAAAGCACTCCAGCGCCAGTGGCATTGAAACCCAAACCCGTACCAAAGCCGCCTGCAGCGCAACCAACACCGGCGCCAGAATCGATCCAGAGTCCAAGTAACTCCGCTTCGGCTCCGTCGTCTCCAACAGACTCACCAACCCCTGCTGCCCCGGCGGTTGTTCCACCATCCCAATTGGCAGCGAAACCCGCGCCACCGACCATACCTCCTCTCGATCCGATGTTCAGCGAAGGACAGAAAGTCACTGTCACTGGAGATCAAGCGGCTCCAGGCGGAACCATTCCGTTGTTCGCAGATCCATCCGGTATCAAACCAGGCCCCCTCGTTCGCCTAGGAGTCTCGCTGACCGTCATGGATGGAGACCTTCAGCCAAACGGCTGGATGTATTTGGTGCGGACTGACGATGGCGCCAAGGGCTGGGTATCGGAGAAACGCCTTCGTTTGAAATTCTGATGACCTCTTCCTCTCCGACCTGAGCGGCCATAGGCCAGCCATATTCTCGCCTTTTTAAACTCTCGCCCTGTGCTATAATCCGCACGTTTTCGATCCCGTACCCAAGCCACTGTATCGAGACGGTTCATGGCCACACTTTCAGCGATCATTTTTGACTTCGATGGCGTGATCGCGGATACCGAGCCCCTCCATTTTGCCGGACTCCGCCAAACGCTGGCCGAAATCGGCATCAGCTTGACCGAATCGGACTACTACGCCAATTACTTGGGGTACGACGATCGGGGTTGTTTTATTGCGGCACTCACTGCAAACCAACGCCCCAATGATCCGGCAGCCCTCGCACAGCTGATGCAACGAAAAGCCCATGCCTATTTAGAGTCAGTGAAGAGTAATCTGACTATCTTCCCTGGAGTTCGCGAATTTGTGCGTGAAGCTGCCGCCCTGTACCCCTTGGCCATCGCATCCGGCGCCCTCCGCCACGAAATCGACGTGATCCTTGAACAGGCAGGGCTCCAAAAAGAATTTCTTCACATCACCAGCGCTGAAGATGTGACCAGAGGGAAACCCGATCCGCAACCCTTTCTCCATGCGCTCAACGCCTTAAATCGACAACAACGAAATCAGGCCATAACCCCTGAGTCCTGTTTGGTGATTGAGGACTCCTTCCCCGGTATCCGAGGCGCAAAGGCCGCGGGAATGAAAGTCCTCGCCGTGGCCAATACCCACACGATCCAAGATCTGCATGAAGCCCATGCAGTCGCCCAGAGTCTTTCGCAGGTTCACCTCAGCGAACTCCGGACAACCCTATGGCCCGATGCCTAAGAGACGAATGACATGAGAATCTGCTCTCTACTTCCCAGTGCGACCGAAGTGATTGCCGCACTCGGTCTGCGTGACGATCTGGTTGGAATCAGTCACGAGTGCGACTATCCGGCATCTGTCAAGAACGTGCCCATCATGGTTGAACCGATGATTCCTCCCCATGGACTGGCCAGCGCCGAGATCGACCGACAGGTCGGCCAGCTCGTCGCGTCAGGACAACGGCTCTATCGTCTCAATGACCGTCTGTTGAGACAGGCGCAACCAGATCTGATCCTCTCCCAAGATCTCTGCCATGTCTGTGCGGTTACGCCGGACCAATTGCACGATGCCCTTTCCTCCATGGAGCAGCAACCGACTATTCTCACCTTGAACCCGAGTACGGTCCATGACGTAATCGACGATGTCGTTCGGATCGGCGACGCCGCCGGTCGATCCGCCGAGGGCCACCGTCTCGCGACAGAACTACGCAACAGGCTGGATGCCATTAAAGCTCGCACCCAGGGTATCGCTCATCGACCTCGCGTGGTCTGTATCGAATGGCTCTCTCCACTGTACGTCGCAGGCCATTGGGTTCCAGAAATGGTCCAGCTAGCCGGGGGCCAGGATGTCCTTGCCCAACCCCAGAGCCCCTCACGAGTGGTCACGTGGGAGGAAGTTCTGGCAGCAGCCCCAGATGTCCTCATCGTGATGCCTTGCGGTTTTTCCGTTGAGCGGACGCAAACAGAATTACTCCAACTGATGGGGCAGTCTGATCAATGGACACTGTCTCCTGAATTGGCGGCACAGACGTACCTGGTCGACGCCTCTTCCTACTTCAGCCGGCCAGGCCCTCGATTGATCGACGGCATTGAACTCTTAGCTGCCATCCTGCACCCATCAGATCGCAACCTCATTCTGGAATCCATGGCCTGTCGCCTCAAGCCGCTTCGGGTTCACCAATACCCATGACCTCCCTTTCCGTCACTGACGCCCAAGCCTACTGCACCGCTCTCACCAAGAAGAGCGGGAGTAATTTCTATTATTCCTTTCTTTTCCTGCCGAAAAACCGGCGCGCCGCGATGTACACGGTCTATGCGTTCTGCAAGGAAGTCGACAATGCGGTCGATGAGCCGCCGGCAGGCAGTAACCCTCAAGAGGAACTGCGACGGTGGCAAGGCGAACTCGAAGCGGCCTACCGGGGCACGCCCACTTTTCCTGTAACTATCAGCCTAGCCAACCACGTCAAGCAGCTGGGTATCCCGCAAGCTTATTTCAATGAGCTGATAAAAGGCGTGGAAATGGATCTCACCGCGTCACAGTACCCTTCGTTTCAAGACCTTTCGATCTATTGTTATCGTGTCGCGTCGGTCGTGGGACTGATCTGCCTTCACATATTTGGACCCACATCGGCCAGGGCACAGGACTATGCCGTCGACCTCGGCATGGCATTCCAACTGACGAATATTATCCGGGACATCGGGACAGACGCAGCCCAAGGCCGCATCTATCTTCCACAAGAGGATCTGAGAAAATTCGGCTGTACAGAACAGTCAATCCTCCAACGCCAGGAGAGCCCAGAACTCCACAAGGTGCTTCACGCTGAGATCGCCAGGGCCCATGAGTACTATGCAAAAGCGCAGGCGGCGTTCGACTCCCTGCCGGCCAAGGACCAACAGGCGCTGGTCGTCGCTGAAATCATGCGCGCCGTCTATTTCCGCATTTTGCAACGAATCGAGAGGCAGGGGCATCAGATATTCGGCCCTCGGGCCAGGCTCTCAACCAGTCGCCGGCTAGCCGTGGCCGCCGGTGTGTGGATCCGTTCCCGACTCTCGTGACATCCACGGTCACTCAGTCCGTCGTGATTATTGGAGGAGGCCCAGCAGGTCTCACTGCCGCGTACCGTCTCACCAATCTTGGCTATCGAGTCACAATCGCCGATCGCAGCCCCCAACTTGGCGGCGTCTGCGCCGTCGATGACCATTGCGAGATTCCCGAGCCCTTCACCCTGCTCGGCTGTCATCACGCAACAGAGGCCTTGCTTCAGTCGCTGCACCCTGGTTCCCAGCAGCCAGCGACGTCTGAGATCTCGCTGGAATTCCATCTCCCTGACGGTTCCCTCGTGCATTACCCCCGCACCGCCTTCCCTGCTCCTCTTCATAGCTGGGTAAACCTCCTGAAATTTTCCGGCATTCCCTGGAAAGAACGATGGCGGTTAGCATCATGGGTGGAACAGCTGTGGGAAGGCGATGCGGAGCTGCCTGCCGATCTGGAACATCGCACCGCCGATGAGTGGCTTGCGTCGATTGGGCAAAGCGCCCAGACCCGCAGCCTGGTTTGGAATCCCATTGCAGAATGGTTGACCGGCAACGATCTTTCCGTCATGTCCGCCGATGCCTTCGTACGCTCACTCAAGCCCCTGTTCTTGAGTACTCGCCCGGATAGCCGCATCTCGGTCGTGCAAGACTCGTTTCAGACCTGTGTCGTACAACCCATCACCGCGGTATTGACGCAAGCGAATGCCACCATCTTGCGAAATACTGAAGCGACTCAGCTCCGTTATGAGGGAGACCGCATTTCAGGCGTCCTGCTGCGGAATGGTTCCCTCCTACAAGCCGATTGGTATGTGGCAGCCCTGCCGCCCCAACAGTTCACGCCCTTGCTGCCGGAGCGATGGCTGACTCGGTACGCTTACTTTCAACACCTCGCGGAATTGCAATCGATCGACAGCACCATCCTCCACCTACATGTTGAGCAACCCTGCCCCACCCCTCGCCTCATCCTGCAGGGCGATACACCTTTTCACTCGATACTCGCGACAGCCGCAACGCCTGAACGCACCAGCTTCGCGCTTGTCACGACCGATAACCAAATCACTGAGGCACGACCGGACTGTAATCTTGATAGCGCGATACCCGACCTGCTCAGATCGTTGAAACTCCTCTTACCTGGAAGCGAGATCCTGTCGACGCATCATCGAACGATTTCCGACGCCACACTGTCACTCAAACCTGGAAGCAAGTTGCATCGACCTATCCAACGCAGCCCGATCGCAAACTTGCTGCTGGCTGGCAGTTGGACCGATACAGGGTGGCCACCCAACCTCGAAAGCGCCATCGTCAGCGGCAACCGCTGCGCCGATGCGATCGCCTCTGATAAGCCGGCTTGACGATGACCCGATCCGATGCTAGATCTATCGCCATGGGAAACCTGTTCGCAAAACACGTTGTGATTGGAGCAGCCGTTCTGATGCTGACCGGGTGCGCGGAACGTGGCGGCAATCCACAAGGGCTCAGTCAACGAGATGTGGAACAGGATTATATGGAGTGTGAGTACAAGGCGAGACTTGCGAACGGAAACTCTTTCTACAACCAGAACACGCCTTTCCCGTTCAGCGGAGGCCCCCAAAGCCCAAGCGACCACGCCCGCGCACTGCATGGACTCTCGACCATCAACGCCATGCGCGATACCTGCCTAACAGCGAAGGGCTATCGAGTCGAGTAGTCATGTTGGGTCCACATTGACAACCTAGCTCTGCCTTTCTAAGATACCGCCACGTTTTCATCTGCTCTATTCGATCATGAGCACAACACCTCTCCAAGAACTTGCAACCTCTCTCCACAACTGCCAACGTTGCAAACTCGCGAAGATGGGCCGAACCAAGGTGGTATTCGGTGTAGGGAATCCTCATGCAAGCGTGATGTTCGTGGGGGAAGCGCCCGGCTTCAACGAAGACCAGCAAGGAGAGCCGTTTGTCGGGGCCGCAGGAAAGCTCTTGAACGACTTGCTGCAATCCGCTGGATTGTCACGCAGCGATATCTACATCGCAAACGTCATTAAGTGCCGCCCCCCAAACAACCGCGACCCAGAACCGGATGAAGTCGAGACGTGCAAACCCTTTCTCATGCAACAGATCGCCATGATCCATCCGAAACTGGTCTGCACATTGGGAAATTGGGCGACGCAAACATTGCTGGAACGGAAGGTGGGGATCACAAAAGTTCGCGGCCAGGCCTTCTACTTGAAAGACTTTGTCCTCTTCCCTCTGCTACATCCTGCTGCAGCCCTGCACCAAGAGAGCATGCTGGTCCCGCTCCGTGAAGACTTCAAGAAGTTGAAAGAATTTCTGGATCGAAACACCAAACCAGCCGAACCCACCGCAACGAACACGGTTGCTGCACCCACACTCCAGATCGAACCGCCACAACCAACCCAGATGGATCTGTTCGGGTCCTGACACCATTTGTCATCGCAGGGTTATTAGTTAGATTGCAAATGAGATTGATCCAAGCAAGCACATTAGTCTTAATGCTTTCGCCCTTCTTCTCCCTGTGCCTGTTTGCGGCAGACTCACAGGAGTTACGAATTCAAACGGTCGAGCGCAACAAAGAAAAGACAGAGTACATCGGAGAGGTGGACCGAGCCACGGTTGTGTTGAGTAACGGCCAACGTTTGAAGATTCCACTCTTTAGAGCGAAACCGATAGCGATTCTCACCTCAACCGACGGTTCATACACTCTGTTGGCCGAAGGCGCCGACTGCACCATGTGTGACGAAAGCACAACCATCAGGTTCTTTCCACTTGGATCGAATGAACTTAAAGGATCAGGCAAGCGATATTCCTATCCTGGAACATTGAATGATTTCACGTCCCAAAAACCGGTTGAAAAGACCAGGGTTTTCTTCGGGCGGTGCATGAGCAAGCGCAGCGACGTCGTTATTTGGTTTAAAGAGTATATCGGTGATGATGGAAAGTGGCGTAAGGGCAAATCGATCGTCCGCCCTTCAAGAAATGGCGAAATCTTCACGGAAATGAAGGACTCGGAGGCGTCACTTGAGTCTGTCCTGCGCATTGTCAGCAGAGGCCTCTGCAACGAATTACCTGGTGTGGATGGAGAGATGGAGCCATGAGCTTTGAGCATACTAACCTGCTGCTCCAGGAGACCCGCTTCACACCACCTCCCCGCAGCTTCTGAACAACACCATTGTCCTTCCCATACCCAGTGGGAATTGAGGGTGAGTTACGACTTCCGAAGAGCTAGCCCAGGACCAGTTCCGCCTCAGTTTAGCGTCTGTCTTAACAAATCCTTACAAGCTTGCCGAACTCTTTTCCTCAACGATGCCCGCTGCTACTGCCGCGTGCATCAGCGCCCTGCTGAGTCTCGCCATAGCGAAGTCACGCGGCCCGCTCCCAGCGGGTGGCCCAGACTGTTCGACGCTCCGTTCGACCAAAGGTCTGAACGGAGCTAGTTTCTGGGCCAAGCGTGGCTGAGCGTGAGGGCAGCCAGCAGGGCGCTGGCAAGAGCGGAAGCAGCATCGGGCGGCGGTCTGGGAACGGGACAGGTACAGCCGACGACGGCTGAGCCAACCCCCTTGGCTCAGTTTATTCCTCTGCTCCGCATCGAGACGGACCGTCGCCAGCTTCACTTCGCAACCCTGGCTCCGTCCGCTCATGCGGAACGTTACACCTCTTGAGCACATAAGGCACACAGATGTATAATCTTGGACGTGAAACCGATCCGATGGAACTCCGAGAAAAGCCTTTTGCTCAAAGCGGAACGCGGCGTTTCATTCGAGGAAGTTCTTTCGGCGATCTCGAAGGGGGGTCTCATCACCGTAATGGACCATCCCAACCGGGCAAAGTATGGGCATCAAAAGATGCTTGTGGTCGCAATACAAGGCTACGCGTACCTCGTTCCTTATGTTGAAAACGAGAACGAGATTTTTCTGAAAAGCATCATGCCAAGCCGCAAGGCGACGCGTGACTTCTTAACGGGAGACAAGTGAGATGAATGACGCAAAATTATTGGAACAGGAAATTCTGGCCTCTTTTGATCGAGGTGAGTGGAGGCCCGTTCGGAACCAGAAAAGCGAGATCGCGCGGATCAAGGCATCGGCCACGGCTACCCTGCTCAAAAACAAGCGGGTCAACATTCGTATCTCGTCGCTTGACCTCGAGGGGCTGCAGGCCCGTGCTGCTGAGGAGGGCGTTCCTTACCAGACACTCATGGCAAGCGTCCTTCACAAATTTGTATCCGGTCGTCTAGTTGAGACGCAAAAACGCATACCTACGCGAACAAGTCGGACGGCACGCAAGCGCACCGCCGCTTAGCTCTGTCTCAACAATTTCCTCCAAGTTAGCTGACCTTCTCCCCAACGACGCCCGCTGCTGCTACCGCGTGCATCAGCGCCCTGCTGAGTCTCGCCCGAGCCAGCAATATTCATGAACGCTTCCGCTGCATTCGCGGATTCGCCGCTGCGACAAGCCTGGACGCGGTAGCCCAGCGGCCAGGCAGGCGGGCTCGCCATTCGGTCGGTCAACATACTGTTTCAAGTATGCCTCCCTCCCTCACGACTCCGCGCGCCTGTCTCGCATGGCGACTGCGCGATTTCGCCACGAATCGTCATGAATAATGCTGGCTAGCGAAGTCACGCGCCCCGCTCCCAGCGGGTGGCACAGACTGTTCGACGCTCCGTTCGACCATCGGTCGGAACGGAGCTAGTTTCTGGGCCAAGCGTGGCTGAGCGTGAGGGCGAGCCAGCAGGGCGCTGGCAATAGCGGCAGTAGTAGTGGGCGGCAATTCTGGGAGCGGGACAGGCACCGCCGAAGACGGCTGAGCCAGTCCCCTGGGATCAATTTATTCCTCAAAGTCGATCGGGAGGATCGTGGCCGCCGATGACCGGATGAATCGGGACACAACTTGCCGCAGCGCGCGACCGTTGCTCTGCAGTTGCAACGGCGAAGCCTGTACTGTTTGAGGCTCGGCGAGTTTACAGGCTTCGAGCGAGCAAGGCGTAGTTGGGTGATTCAGGAGGTCCTGCGGCGGTGCGCATCCTCCCGAGCGGCGATCCTAAGCTTTTGTCTTGATCGTGGACTGGGGGTCTGACTCGGCAGCCTCGCCGCCTTCTTCTTCGGCAGGCTTTTCCTCTTCCGGCACATCGAACCAGGACACGAGCATTTCATCCCACCAGGCTTCATCGATCTCTTTCCCGGGATCGTTCCCGAGAAACGAAACATCGTCCTTCGTCACGTTTGGACCGACGAGTTGAGGCTGGAACTTGGCTCGCTCGATAATTTCCTTCGTCGCATAGCCTCCGATAACCCAGGAGTCAGGATCGGCTCGGCGCGATTTGTAGGCTTTGAGCTCGATCTTGAGATACATAAAAATCTGCTGTTGCGCAGGATCCCCGACACCGGATTGAGGAAGCCCCAAGGTCTTCTCAATCTTCTTGCGCCAATGCCGGTCGTCGTAACGCGACGTAATCAGCTGGAGCATGGTCTTTCCAAGTTCGGCATCGAGCGGCATGAACACTCCTTCGTGTCGTCACGTCTTGAAGTCGAATGTCATCAAGTCATCATCAGAATGTCCGGAGATCTACGACGTGATGACTTTTCGACTTGAAGACGTGAGACAGGTATTCCCTTACGATTTCAAATGTTGACCGAAGAAAGACAGCGCCCGAGCCCATGCATCTTTGGCCGCTTCAGGACGATACACAGTCTTGTCTGTATCCCTGAAGAACGCATGGGGCGCGCCGGGATAGGTTTTGATCTCACCGGACTTACTATATTTCTTGAACCCTGCCGCGAGCCGTTGGACATCCGCCTTGGTTATCCAGCCGTCATCCTCCCCATAGAGGTACAGGACCGGAGCCGACAGCTGTTGCAGCGGTGCAGCGGGATTCGGCACCTGACCATAGAACGGCACAGCCGCCTTCACATCTTTGTTCACGCAAGGCAGCATGAGCGCATAGGATCCGCCCATGCAAAATCCGGTCACTCCGATTCTTGCGGCATCAACCTCCGGAACAGACTTGAGATAGGTTACCGTGGCGTTCAGATCCTTGAGTCCATCTTCCTGCTGGAGCGTATTCATCAACTTGCCTGCCTCGCCGGCGTCGGTGGTAAGGGCATTCCCTAACCGGGAGTAGAGATCTGGCGCAATCGCCACGTACCCCTCAGCGGCATAACGCTTTGCCACGTCCTTGATATGGTCGGTCAGTCCCCACCATTCCTGAATCACGATGATTGCCGGGCGTCGCTCCTTGGTCTGCGGTGCTGCCACATAGGCCCGCATCGTGACCTTGTCGCTGGGATACTGGACCAGTGTTTCTCTGATTGACTCGGCCATAATGCACCTCCAACCTGGCGCAATTATGAATGAGAAATTTTGAATGATGAATTGGAATAGGAAACCATTCAACACTCATCATTCAACATTCAAAATTGCAACTGTCGCCTTAGCGATCAGTTGCCTGCAACCATCATCTCGGCAATCTTCACGGTCGGGCTGGTGATGCGCCCACGAAAGACCAGGTCGTTGCCGATCATCTCGATCCCAGCAAACATCTCTTTCAGGTTGCCGGCAATCGTAATCTCTTCCACAGGATAGGCCAACTCGCCCCCTTCGATCCAAAACCCAGCGGCTCCCCGTGAATAATCACCTGTGACCATGTTGATGCCGAAACCGATCAGGTCCGTGACATATAAGCCCTGTTTCACGGTCTTGATAATATCCTGCACCGTCTTCGTCCCTGGCGCGAGATAGAAATTTGTGGGACCGACCGACGGATTCTCCCCGACGCTTCGCGAGGCATTACCGGTCGACGCCAACCCGAGCTTCCTTCCAGAATAGGTATCGAGCAGGTAGCTCTTCAATACCCCTCGCTCCACCACGGTCGTCCTTCTGGTCGGCAGTCCTTCGCCATCGAATGGTCGGGAGCCCAGCCCTCCGACCACTCGCCCATCGTCATAGACTGTCACATAGTCCGGAGCCAAGGGCTTGTCTAATTGGCCGGCCAAGAACGACGCCCCTTTATAGAGCGCGTACCCTGACACAGCGCCACAGAGATTTCCCATAAGACTGCCGGCCATCTCGGGATCGAGGACGACAGGAACCCGTTGGGTCGCCACTTTTCTCGCTCCGAGCTTTCTGACGGTCCGCCGCGCCGCTTCCAATCCCACAGCCTCAGGAGAATCCAGCTTGGCGAACTTCCGTTGCACGGCATACCAGGAGTCTCGTTGCATGGCCCCTGTCTCCGGATCGGTTGCGATGGGTGACACCGACATGGAGAAACTGGAGCTTTGATACTCGCCCAGAAACCCGTGACTGTTACCTAGCACCACTCGCCCCGAAGAGGAGTCGAAGTCGCCTCCTTCAGAATTCGTCACGCGCTCATCCGTCGACATGGCCGCAGCCTCGACCCGTTTGGCCAATTCAATCTGCTGTTCCGTATTCAACCTGGTCGAATCGTACAGATCGAAGTCCGGTATCTCTCCCGCCATTTGATCCGCCACCGGTAAGCCGGACACCTGATCCTCCACAACGGCCTTAGCCAGGGTACAGGTCTCGCCGACAAGGTGATTCAAGGATTCCACTGAAAAATCTGATGTGGAAGTACTGGCGGAACGCTTGCCGACAAATACGCGCAACCCGAGACGTTTTTCCCGCGCTTTTGTGAGCCGATCGACGGCGCCCAACCGCACTTGCACTGAAAACGTTTCACCGTCGGCGATGATGATATCCGCTTCCGTCGCTCCACTACGCTTCGCCTTGGCCAAGAGATCCAACGCAAGCTGGCCATACCCATCACGCTGTTGTATTTGCTGATTCATCGCTGAGTCCCACCCACGGTAATTTCATCGATCCGAATGGTCGGCAACCCGACGCCCACCGGAACGGACTGCCCGTCTTTGCCACAGGTACCGATGCCTTCATCGAGCTTGAGGTCGTGCCCGACCATCGAGACTTTGGTAAGAATATCCGGCCCGCTGCCGATCAATGTCGCGCCCTTGACCGGCCTTGTAACTTTCCCCCCCTCGATCAAGTAGGCCTCACTGGCGGAAAACACAAATTTACCGTTGGTGATATCCACCTGCCCCCCGCCGAACGAGACGGCATAGAGTCCACGATCGACGGAGCGAATGATCTCCTCAGGGTCCGACGTCCCGGCCAGCATAAAAGTATTGGTCATCCGCGGTAGCACCACACTTTGGTAACTTTCTCGCCGCCCGTTCCCTGTGAGAGGAATGCCCATCAGTCGCGCATTGAGTTTATCGGTGATATAGCCGCGCAGAATTCCCTGTTCGATAAGCATGGTACGACCGGTTGGAGTGCCTTCGTCATCCATGTTGAGTGAGCCCCGCCGGCCAGGCAAGGTACCATCATCGACGATGGTACAGACGTCGGACGCCACCCGTTTCCCAAGAAGATTCGAAAATGCCGATGTCTTCTTGCGATTGAAATCCGCTTCCAGGCCATGGCCGATGGCTTCATGCAACAAGATCCCGGGCCAACCACCACCCAACACGACCGGCATGACACCAGCCGGCGCCTCCACAGCAGACAGATTGAGAATCGCTTCACGCGCCGCTTCACGCGCGAACCGCAGATATCGATCACCCTCGTAATAAAACTGAAATCCAACACGGCCGCCTCCGCCAAACGAGCCGGCTTGACGTTGGCCGTTCTCCTCGGCGATGCAGGTCACTTGCAGCCTCGAAAGCGGCTGCACATCCCCGACCAACGTTCCCTCCGAGGTCGCCACCATCACCACCTTATATTCCGTATTGAACGAGGCCATGACATTCTTGATGCGCGGGTCGTACCGGCGCGCTTCAACATCGATGGCATTCAAGAGGGACACGCGCTCCGCTGTGGCAACTTCGGCCTGAGTCCGGTCGATCGGGTAAAGATCCCTGGTGGGGCGATGATGAACGGGAACCGGAACCGTGTTGGTTCCACCGGGCGAGTTGGCAATGTACCGAGCCGTATCTGCCGCCAGTTCGAGATCCTTCTTCGTCAACTCGTCGGAGTAGGCAAAGCCGGTTTTTTCTCCCGCTGTTGCCCGCACCCCCACACCCTGAGACACACTCTTCGTCGCGCGTTTGACAAGGGATTCTTCCATCGAGACAGATTCGGACACGCAGGATTCAAAGTAGAGATCGGCATAGTCGACATCGCGAACCTTCACCCTCCCGAGCGCCCCAAACACCTCGCTCTCGGTCAGACCAAATGACTTCAACTGAACAAGATCACCCATGGTTTGCAAGTCCTTATAACCATTACTATGCGGATTGACGTGGAAGTATAGCTGATCACTTTCCGCAGGCGCAACGACATTTCATCCAACTCATCGCTTTTACAGGACTTTTACGAAAATTTGTTTGACAATCTTTTCCCTCACCAGTAGACTTTGCTCGCCTACCATACAAACTATTTGCGCGAAGGGCCTTCACCTACAGCACAATTATGGACACGAAAGACTCGTCGCCCTTAGCTCAACTATCCGAAGAAGCGCTGGCCATAAAACTCGATCCCACCCTCTTACCCAAACATGTTGCCATCATCATGGACGGCAATGGCCGCTGGGCTGAACTGCGCCGCCTCCCCCGTATCGCCGGCCATCGGGAAGGGATCAAGTCTGTCCGAGAAATGGTTTCCGGCTGCTTAGAACTCGGCATCAACGCCCTGACGATTTACGCGTTTTCACAAGAAAATTGGAACCGCCCCGTTCAGGAAACCTCCTCACTCATGGGGCTGCTCGAATACTATCTTTCAACGGAGCGAACAAAACTCATTGAACAGGGTGTCCGGCTGCGCATGATCGGACGGCTTGATGCCCTCCCGGCCTCCGCCCGCCGCTGGGCTCTGGCCACAGAACAGGACACCTCCCATCTCGACAAACTGCATCTCACAGTCGCCCTCAGCTACAGTGGCCGCACTGAAATTGTGGACGCGGTGCGCGAACTCCTGCAAGAAGTACAAGATGGAAAGCTGCAGCCGGACGATGTGGATGAATCGCGTATTCAGCAATATCTCTATACCCATGAACTGCCCGATCCCGATTTATTGATTCGCACCAGCGGCGAAACCAGGATCAGCAACTTTCTCCTCTGGCAGCTCGCCTACACCGAGCTCTATTTCACTCCAATTCTATGGCCCGACTTCCGTCGCCGCGAATTGTTGTTGGCCTTGCTGGAATACCAACGACGAGAGCGGCGATTCGGTCGGGTTCTCAGTGCTGTCTCATCATAGTATAGTGGGCGACCTCAACCTTCCCATGCAGGACCACAAAGCTGGCGGCGATCAGCAGGCTGAACCAAAGCCGGTGGCCACGCCCAGATTCGACCCTCGACGGATCTACACCATTCTCGTTCTCGTGCCGCTCTTATACGCCGTCATTCGCTATTTCCCGCCCCTCGCATTTTCTGCTGTCGTGGTAGTGGCCGGAGCGCTCGCCCTCTTCGAGTTCTACCGATTATGCTTTAACGACCGCAGCCCCTCCTGGCTGATAGGAATCGGCCTGACAGGATTTGCCGGCCTGGTTTTCGGCGCTCATTGGCCCGGCATCATCGTGCCCACGCTCCTGGCCACACTCCTGTGTATCACGTCGGTCCCGCTCCTCGGCGGCTCTCCTCTTGAGCAGAATCTGCGGGATAGCGCCATGACCCTGTTCGGTGTGCTCTACCTGGGCCTCACACTCAGCACGATCTCAATGACCAGGCTCCTGCCCCAGGGTGAATGGCTGATCATCTTTCTTCTACTGGTAACCTGGGCATCCGATACCGGCGCCTACTATGTTGGGACATTGTACGGACGCCATCGACTCGCTCCCACAATCAGCCCAAAAAAAACTTTCGAGGGCTTGGTTGGAGGCTTGATTAGTGCCATAATCGCCGGGTACGCGGCTCGGTGGTGGTTTCTTCCTGAGCTGTCCGGTTTCGACTGTCTGATTCTGGGTGTCCTGCTGACGATCGTAGGCCTCTGGGGCGACCTGGCCGAATCGGCGATGAAACGGAGCGCAGGAATGAAGGACTCCGGTGGGATACTCCCGGGGCACGGAGGCATGCTTGACCGTCTCGATAGTCTCTTGTTCACCGCCCCTGTCTTCTACTACTATGTAACGATGGCAAGTCGGTTACGAGTCATGGAGTGAAGGAGCCTCAATGAAGACAATCGTGATTCTCGGATCGACCGGTTCAATCGGTACCAGCACGCTCGATATCGTGGACCGATTCCCGGGAGAGTTTTGCGTGGCAGGACTGACTGCCGGCAGCAACGATGAAAAACTTGAAGACCAGATCCGTCGCTTCAAACCCCGTCTAGTGGCTCTATCGGACGCTTCCGCTGCCGCCAGACTCCGGCAACGTTGCGCGGGACTGCCTGTCGAAATTCTGGCCGGCCAAGAAGGGATCGTTCAAGTCGCCTCTGCGCCCGAAGCCGAACTTGTCATCTCTGCCATCGTGGGGGGAGCCGGCCTCGTGCCTACCCTAGCCGCGATCCGGTGCGGGACACAAATTGCGTTGGCCAACAAAGAACCGATGGTCATGGCGGGAAAGCTGATGCAGGACGAGGCGCGCAGGCATGGCGTTCGTATTTTCCCCGTCGATAGCGAACACAGTGCCATCTTTCAATCCCTAGAAGGCCACCGCAAAGAAGATGTCCGCCGTCTGATCTTGACGGCATCCGGAGGAGCCCTCTGGAATCTGAGCTCGGAAGAGCTGCAGGATGTCACACCGGAGCGGGCGCTCCAACATCCCAATTGGAAAATGGGCGCGAAAATCACGATCGATTCCGCCACACTGATGAACAAGGGACTTGAAGTGGTTGAAGCCCGCTGGCTCTTCGATATCCCGGAGTCCCAGATCGAGGTCATGGTCCACCGGGAGAGCATTATTCATTCTCTGGTAGAATATCAGGATCGATCGATGATCGCGCAATTGGGATTACCGGATATGCGAACCCCTATTTCTTATGCGATGAGATACCCTGGGCGCATGCCGCTGGACCTTCCTTCATTGGATCTGACGGAGATTGGGAAGTTGACGTTTTGCAAACCGGACCACGACCGGTTCCCCTGTCTGAGTCTCGGCTATGAATCCCTGCGGATCGGCGGTACGATGCCGGCCACGATGAACGCCGCAAATGAAATCGCCGTCGAGGCTTTCTTAAACGGAGGTGTCCGGTTCCCCGACATTGCGGCGATCATTCGCAGTACGATGGACGAGCACGCCACTAAAGAAGTCGACACCTTGGAAGACGCGCTGGAAGCTGATCGCTGGGCGAGAGAGAAAGCAGAATCGTTAGTTGTAGCATTAGCACGCTAGGTCTACACGAAGGAGCATATACTTTGTTCATGGCATTCACCTGGTCTCCCGATACCGTCTGGTTGATCTTGCAAAAAGCCTGGTGGTTCCTGGTCGTTCTGGGTGTGTTAGTCGCATTCCATGAGCTCGGGCATTTCTTGGCCGCTCGATGGGTCGGCGTCAAAGTTCTCAAGTTTTCTCTCGGGTTTGGACCTAAGATCTTCGGCCGAAAAATGGGCGAAACAGAATACCTTCTCTCGGCTATTCCACTGGGTGGCTATGTAAAACTGTACGGAGAAGACGAAGCGGAGGCGACCACACAGGAAGACCGTGCACGGTCGTTCGCCCACAAAGGATTGTGGGGCAAAGTCCTGATCGTCGCGGCGGGGCCAGGGTTCAACTTCATCCTCGCCTATTTTATTTTTGCCGGGTGGCTCGCGACCGGCACTCCGCTTTTCGTTCCAACATTCCAGGACCTGAGCCCCGATATTGAAGCGATGGCCCCCGGCTCACCAGCAGATCTCGCGGGCATTCAAATCGGAGATCGTGTCAGCCGAGTAAATGGACAAGACATTTCGACAAGGAATGAACTCTTCGACGCGGTGGCGAAGAGCAAAGGACAGGCATTGACCCTTGAGATCAAACGGGGCGGACAGGCCAAGACTCTGACTATCACGCCCACCGTGGCGCCAGGGCCGCAAGCCTCTTCGCAGGAGCCAGGATACTACCTGGGCGTTGAAGAAACACCCCCGCTCGTGACGTCAGTCGTGCAAAGCTCTCCGGCGGCAAAAGCAGGGCTTCAAGCCGGGGACCATGTGACCAAGATTGAAGACCAAACGATCCATACCTGGTCTCAGATGACCGGGATCGTGAAAGAAAACCCCAACCACGAGTTACATATAGAAGTCTTGCGGGAAGGGCATCGCATTCCGTTGACCGTGACGCCCTCTGCAGAAAAGACAATGGTGAACGGCCAGTCGGTCGACATCGGCAAAATCGGTATTTCAGGGCCAGGCCGTTCGATCATGCGCTCCAGCACCCCGCTGATGTCTCTCTATGACGGCTTGGGAGCCACATGGGGCTGGACTGAGCTGACTGCAATAGGCCTCTACAAAATGGTCGTGGGAGACATTTCCAGCAAAAACATCGGCGGCCCTCTGACGATCGCCAATATATCCGGAGAAGCCGCTGCTCAGGGAACTTCAAGTGTCATCTTTCTCATCGCCATTCTCAGTATCAATCTGGGGGTTCTCAATTTGCTTCCCATTCCCATTCTGGACGGCGGCCACCTCTTGTTTTTCCTGATCGAGGGTATCCTCAGAAAACCGCTCGGCGAACGACAGAGAGAAATCGCGCAACAGGCCGGCCTCGTGTTATTGGTGGGCGTCATGATCTTTGCATTTTGGAACGACCTCGAGCGAATTTTCCTGAAATAAATACAAACAACTCAACAGTCTGAAAGTCGAACGTCTCTATGTCACCACAATCTTTTCCTATCTTCTTGCGCTCAGACTTGATGATTCGCTGACCCTTCTCACAACACCATGCGAACCTCCCAAATCTTAATCCCCACATTGCGCGAAGATCCGGGCGAAGCGGAAACAGTCAGCCATAAGCTCATGCTTAGGGCCGGTCTGATCCGCAAGGTCGCGGCAGGCATCTACACGTATCTCCCGCTCGGTCTCCGGGTCATTCGGAAAGTCGAACAGATCATCCGCGAAGAGATGAACCGGGCCGGCGCTCAAGAACTTCTCATGCCCATCGCATCGCCCGCAGAATTATGGCGAGAAACCGGCCGATGGAATTTTTACGGCAAAGAGTTGGTGCGATTTAAGGACCGCCACGAGCGCGAGTTCTGTTTGGGACCGACCCATGAGGAAGTCATCACCGACCTGTTCAGACGGGAAGTCCGGTCTTATCGTCAGATGCCGCTGAACTTCTACCAAATTCAAACGAAGTTTCGCGATGAAATACGCCCTCGCTTCGGCCTCATGCGGGGACGCGAATTCATCATGAAAGACGCCTACAGCTTCGATCAGGACGAACCGAGCGCCATGCTCAGCTATCGGAAGATGTACGATGCCTACCATCGTATTTTCACACGCTGCGGCCTAACTTTTCGAGCCGTGGAGGCCGACACAGGCTTGATCGGCGGCAGCTCATCTCACGAATTCATGGTCCTCGCCGACACAGGTGAGAACACCATCGTCTACAGCGATACTGGCACCTACGCCGCCAATGTCGAGCAGGCCGAAGTGCTTCCTCCGTCCGATATGGATACGGATGAAGCTCGTCCCCTGCAGGCCGTGAAGACGCCGCAATGCCGGACGGTTGAAGAGGTCACGAAATTCTTGAACATCCCCCCCTCGCGGCTCGTAAAGACGCTCCTCTACAAAGCAGGAAAAGATACGATTGCGGTATTGATACGGGGAGATCATGAAGCGAATGAGATCAAGATTCGACGGCTCCTGCAAGTAACCGATCTTGAGCTCGCCGCCCCCACCGTCGTCGAGCAGGTCACTGGAGCGCCCGTCGGATTTGCCGGTCCCATTGGCCTGAAAGACATCCGGATCATTGCCGACCATGCAATCAAAGCGTCACGCAACGTAGTCGTCGGCGGCAATCAGGGCGATACGCACTACGTCGACGCAAACTGGGATCGGGATTTTCAGGTTGAGCAGTTTGCCGACCTGCGTAGCGCCTCCGCCGGAGATCCGTCACCGAAGAAAGACGGGACATTGAAGACGACGAGAGGCATCGAAGTCGGACATGTGTTCATGCTCGGCACCAAATACAGCGAAGCCATGAAGGCCTCTTTTCTGGATCTTCACGGCAAAGAATGCCTCGCCGTCATGGGATGCTACGGCATCGGAGTCGGACGCACCGCCGCGTCGGCGATCGAACAGAACCACGATGCAAAAGGCATTATCTGGCCCTTCCCCATCGCGCCATTCCATGTGCATCTCCTCCCGCTCACCCAATCTGCGCAAACCGCGCAGGTCACCCAGCAATTGTATGACGAGCTGCAGACGGCAGGTTTCGAAGTACTGTGGGATGATCGGGACGAGCGGGCCGGTGTGAAGTTCAACGATGCGGATCTGATGGGAGCCCCATTTCAAGTCGTGGTCGGAGACAAGGGACTTGCCGAAGGAGTGGTGGAAGTCAAGACGCGAAAAGATGGGGTCAAGCTCAAGTTGCCTCCAGCGCAAGTCGCCGCTCATCTGGTCCGCACGCAAGCAGGATAGCTACCCTGCCCCCATCATCAACAAAGTCCTACTGACCGCGCCCAGAGCCATAAAATCCTGAAACCGCCTTTTCCTTGCCTTCCATCTTTGATCAGCTACACTGAGCCTCAATCTCTCCTTCAAAGCACCTAACGGTTACGTAGATCGCGTGCTTTCTTCGTTGAGCGTGCGGATCCGCCGTTGACCCTTGCAGTCGATTTCAGGAGCCCAAGTAATGCCGGCTAATCCCGTCCCGCAAAATCTTCAGGAACTTCAGCAGAAAGTTGCCTTCGCCGAGAACGTCAAGCGCATCACGGATCAAATCCATGCTGCCAGCGATCTCGATCATATTCTCCTCGATCTACGGAAAGAAGTGCTCGGCATCTTCGATGCGGAAGACCTCACCATCTTCGCCTTCGATCCTGAGAAAAAAGAGATTTTCTCCAAAGTCCCCAGCATCGACAGTGTCGAAGAATTTCGCATTCCCATCACCGAACAGAGCCTGGCCGGATTCTGCGCAAAATATCTCCGCCCAGTAAGTATTGCCGATGCCTATAACATCGCCGAATTGCAAGGCATCCATCCTTCCCTCGTCCACGACACCTCCTACGATAAGCGGACCGGTTTCAAGACGAAACAAGTATTGACCTACCCGATCGTGGCGGACAACAAGTATCTGATGGGCGTCCTTCAACTTCTGAACAAGAAAACCGGTGTGCGGTTTACGAGAAAGGACGAAGAGTCCGTCGCCGAGATTGCAAAGGCACTCGGCATCGCCTTCTTTAATCTCCGCAAGGTATCGAAGAAAACCCCCACCAAATTCGATCTCCTGGTCATGAACAACCGTATCAGCCAAAATGATTTGGACCAGGCAATTGCCGAAGCTCGAAAGGGTCTGTCGGACTTCGAGAGTATCCTGATCGAGAAGTACAAAGTGCCGAAAATCGAGATCGGAAAATCGCTCGCCCAGTTTCACAAATGCCCTTATATCGAGTACAGCGAACGAACACTTGTCGATGTCGAACTCTTAAAGAACCTGAACGTCGATTATCTGAAGAAAAACCATTGGATGCCCCTCAAGCGGGATCGGACCGCCATTGAAATCTTGACGGACGACCCAGGCGATCTCGATCGCGTGGCGGATATCAAGCGGACGTTCCCCGGCCTCAACATTCGTTTTGCCGTCAGTCTCCGTCGTGATATCGCCCAATTCCTGGGATCCGCCACAGGACAGGGGGTCGACGGAGGCAATGGCCGCAAGCTGGATGAGAACGTCTCCGATATTCTCGGCGAACTCGTCAACGAAGCCCAAGAAGCAGCAGCGGAGGACAACGCAGGCGGGCTCGATGAAAACGACAATGCCATCGTACGGCTGGCTAACCAAATTATCGCCGATGCCTACCGGCAAGGCGCCTCCGATATTCACGTCGAACCCTATGGCGAAAAACGCGAGACGCTTGTCAGGTTTCGCGTTGACGGAGACTGCTTCGAGTACATGAAGATTCCCCAAAGCTATCGGCGCGCCATCGTCTCACGCCTGAAGATCATGGCCAGTCTCGACATTGCAGAACGGCGCAAACCTCAGGACGGCAAGATCAAGTTTAAGCTGTCGGAGAACAAGGAAATCGAGTTGCGCGTCGCGACGATTCCGACCGCCGGATACAACGAGGATGTCGTCATGCGTCTGCTGGCAGCCAGTGAGCCTTTGCCCCTCGACAAGATGGGCTTCTCGGATCGGAATCTCGCGGGAATCAAGGAAATCGCCGCCAAACCTTACGGAATCATTCTCTGTGTTGGACCGACCGGTTCAGGAAAAACCACGACCCTGCACTCCGTCCTCGGTTTCATCAACACGCCCGACATTAAAATTTGGACGGCGGAAGACCCGGTCGAAATCACCCAGTATGGGCTTCGGCAGGTGCAGGTCCAGCCAAAGATCGATTTCACATTTGCCAAAGCCATGCGCGCCTTCCTCCGAGCCGATCCGGATGTCATTATGGTCGGAGAAATGCGCGATAAAGAAACGGCTGAGATCGGCATTGAAGCCTCATTGACCGGACACCTTGTCATGAGCACGCTCCACACCAACAGCGCGGTAGAAACCATCACTCGGCTTCTCGACATGGGCTGCGACTCGTTTAGCTTTGCCGATGCGATGTTGGGAGTTCTCGCACAGCGCCTCACTCGCCGCATATGCAAGGACTGCAAGGAGCAATATGTCGGGACCGATATAGAATACGAGGAAATCCGCCAGGGCTATGGGCCTCAGCATTGGGATAAGCTCGGAATCCCCCAAGATAACACCTTCCGCCTGACCCGCGGGAAAGGATGTGAAACCTGCAACCGCACAGGCTTTAAGGGGCGAGTAGCCCTCCATGAATTGCTTCTGGGATCGGACCATCTCAAACGCCTGATTCAGACAAAGGCAAGAACTGAAGACATGCTGCAGCATGCCATTCAAGAAGGGATGACCACCCTCATGCAGGATGGAATCCAAAAGGTTCTGCTTGGCCAAACCACATTCAAGGAAGTCAAAGCAGTGGCCATCAAGTAGTCTGTATGTATGAATGCAGACTGCGCTGGCAGGATGCTGAAAGATCCGCTGGAGTTCTCACTCTCCCACCCTGTGCTTGCCAAGACAGCTTCTTCGCCCAGAAACGCGGCCTCGTCCCACACAAGGCCGCAGAGGATGATAAGCCCCCCCATTGATCGTCTGCCACGCGTGAGCTCCGCGCGATCAGTCACGCCAAGTGTATGCACGCATAACGGTTGTCGCTTGACGCATGACGGCACGTTCTCATGCATCATTTTCACAGTGCTTCGTAGTGTGCATCAGAACTGGGTCGGAAAAAGAAAAACGACTTTTCAGATCCTATGAGGGAGAAGTTAGCCCGCCAAGGGCTCCATCAAGAGTAGGTTCTATACCTGTGCAATGAAAAAGGAGCCGGAATTCGACAAATGGGTTCAGCAAGCGGCACTGGCGCTAGCGGGCAAGACGCGACGGCAAACAGGCTGGAGCCTTCACGGCTGTCGTTGACACGATAGTCACATACTTTTTCAGGCGAGTCTGCGCAGCAATGGATACTTTTGTAAAAGCCAGGCCAAAGAATTGATCCTTTGCCCACCGCACTTTGGCAACGGCGATATCGGCTGGCTTTATTTGCTTGGGAAGGCGCAGGCGCAACGTGACTTCATCTCCGGGCCTGATCTCAGCCTCCGTGCTGACTCGGGCGCCGCGTATCGAAAGATCATAGACCACACCCAAGTCGACACCTGGGCTCCTTAACCAACGACGAGACACACAATGAGAAAGGGCGCAGACAAAGGGGGCCGAGATGCGGACCCGAGGATGCTGACGGAATTTATTTAGGACGGAGGATCGATGCGGGTTCTGTATCATAGAGCATCCCTACCCTGTTTCTACCGTACATCAGCATCCCTTCTTTACAAATACAATTCTTCAAATGCGCCGATCGATTCATCGTCTGAGGGGAACTCATTCCGCCGCCAAACGAAGGCCTATTCGCCATACAAGTTATGTAATTAGCTAAATACCCTATTTGACTACCCTCCTGCCCCATGTTATTGTACTCAATCGTACGAGCCAGTATAATCCTAGCGACTGATTCCATCGCTTCATCTCAGCGTGATCGGCCCCTGGGGTAGTTGCTTGCCCATACGTTCCATCCTATTCTGCACGTGGGCGCCGACAGAAAGATGGATAAACGAGTTTCAGTATTCCTATTCGCCCCCCTCATCACCATGGGCGTTTTCTCACACTGAAGATGCCGCGTTCCATCTGTAAAGGAGAGATTATGAAACTGTCCACAGGGTGGCGAGCAGACAAGACAAGAAAAAACCGTGCACGGGCGACAAGAAAGCCGAAAATCCGATGGGAAGTACTCGGCCTGCCTGGCCCTATCGTTCCTGGTCTGACGACCTCCATGGAAGATATCCGTCTTCAAGTGTCAAACATGGCTAGCCGTGGGTTCGGCCAAGGTACTCGCTCCCGTACGGCTGAACGAGAAGCAAAAACCACTAGCCGTGCACCTGAGCCAAACAACAAGAGACGTCGCGGAGCGGCGTAATCACCTCATCATAAGATTTAGTAAGGCCATATAGGCACATGATTGGGCGACTCACTCGGAGTTGCCGGTCAAAGGAGGGCGCCATCGGACGAGCAGGAAAAACAACCATCGCAAAGCGCGACCGCGAGAAAGCCAAGCAAGTTCAGCGTCGCGAGAAGGATGTCCGTCGAGAACAGCGCAAGACTGAGAAGCCGGCTCGCCCTTCGAATACAGGGGGCGAGGATCCTGATTTGGCCGGACTACAGTGGGGCCCTCAAGAGCCCCTATATTAGGGACAGCGGAAACGCGACCACCTCGCACCAGATCAAGTCTATATCTTGCGCGGCTTCTTACAAAGCGATCAGATTCTTACGTAGAGGGACTCGGCTGATTCCGACGTCGATCCTGAGCTGAGCGCCCCCACCGTTGACTGTCGCCAGGAAGACGGTCCGGTATTTTTAAATGGGGGCGATCGAGAACGTGACCCCCTTCTGCCACCGGCACAGAATGCCCTAGCAGCGTTTCAATCGCGCGCAGCTGATCGCGATCCTCGTACGTGACGAAGCTGCTGGCTCGCCCCGTCATCTTCATCCGGGCTGTCCGTCCTATACGATGGATATAGTCTTCAGGACAATTCGGCAAATCGTAGTTCACGACGTGGCCGATATTTGCCACATCAATTCCGCGGGCTGCGATATCCGTTGCGACAAGAATCCTGACCTGTCCTCGTTTAAATCCTTCGAGCGCGCGAAGGCGCTGGGGAAGACTGCGGTCGCCATGAATGACCGCGACACGGTGGCCGGCCTGTTCGAGCGCCTCCCCGAGTCGATCGACCCGATTCTTGGTCCGAGCGAATACAAGGACAGTCCCTCGTTCCGCTCCCAGCAACGACACCAATAGACTAGTCTTCCCCTGGGAGGTCGTATGGTGCACTGTCTGAGTCACACCATCGGCCGTGGTCGAGGACGGAGTCACCATCACATGGACCGCGTCATTTAGACTCGCTTGAACCAAGCGAGTGACATCCATCTGCATCGTGGCGGAAAAGAGTAACGTCTGGCGCTCAACCGGCAACGCGTCGAGAATCTGATTGATCTGAGGGGCAAACCCCATATCGAGCATACGATCCGCTTCATCGAGCACTAGAATTTTAATCGGAGCCAGATTGATCGTCCCATTCCACATATGATCCAGCAAACGCCCCGGTGTGGCAACCAGAACATCGGGCAGCTGACGCAATCCTCTGATCTGCGCCTGCATATCGCTCCCTCCGACAATGACCGTGGCAGAGACGCCGTGGCTTCGACCGAGCTTCTCGATTGTGCCATTGATCTGCAAGGCCAATTCGCGTGTGGGTGCGAGAATCAATGCGTGCGGCTGGCCTTTTGGCAGGGCTGCCAGCCGTTCGATCATGGGGATAACGAACGCGGCTGTCTTCCCCGTACCAGTCTGGGCACAGCCGATAACGTCCCTACCCTCCAGGGCCGGTGGAATAGCTTGAGCTTGAATGGGAGTGGGAACCATTAGTCCTGCTGCAGTCAAGTCCTTCAAGAGGGGCTCAGACAAACCGAGGGAGTGAAAACTCGTGTGAACAGAGGTATGCAATGCACTATCCTTTCACTATGATCGCATTAAGACGGGATCAGAGAACCGAGGGGAGACAAACCAGGAAGGCTCAACTCCGACAGGACCTGGTCGCGATGCGATCGCGAAGTCCGTTATGGTGTATACAGCCGTGCCACCGGACTACTGCGGCTACGATGTGAAGACCATCGTACAGTAAGCATCCTTCGGCGTCAACTCACTTGCGGCAACGAACGGCTCGATACTGTCGTGGAAACGCATCGCCCGTGGTAATGGGGGAGGGCGAAGCTGTACGTGTTAGTACTTGATCTGACAGTCCGGTCAAGTCATCTCTTCACGAAAGGAATGAGAACCATGACCACCGAGCAAAAGACCATCAAGGAGAAGGTCGCATATTGGAATTGGCGAAGCAGCTGGACAATATTCCCAAGGCTGGGCAGCTGATGGGCTAGCGCCTGGACAGCTTCTATTGCATCAAAGAACTCTAGATGTGCAGACGACGGATCTCAAATAGTCCGCCAGCGTCGTTCTCGCATCGTTCAGAGGCTTAACGTACCGAATCAGATCCCTAGAGATCAAAGCACTGTAAGTGGGGATTCCGTTCGCCAAGGTTCATCCGATCGGCGAACGGCTCAATCGAAGAATGGCCTCTACTCCCTTGCCTCTTCGCTCACTGTGGCCTCGCTTGTGACAACGCGCGTCTCGGCGCGCTAGGGTTGGGCGGATGAAAATCCTGGCCCTGTTGAGCATCCTGAGCTATTCTGCAGAAGCGACATTCCGTGAGATTGCAGCGGCATTTCATGATTAACCGAGGCTTTCCGCAGCTATCTAAGCCCAGATCAAGATTGATCGATGTGTTCGCTATCTTCGTCTGGCTGTGCTAAGTTAGTGGCATGTGAAGTTCGGTCACTACTCTATCCCTCGCGCCCTCACTCCCTCCCCCTAGACTCTGCGCGATCGATGCTCTAGTTTCCGCTCTGTTCCGCACAGAGGCCTCCTCCCTGAGACCTCCGAACAGTACCAGCCTGTACCGCACTCAACCCTGCCGGCAACATGCTCGGCAGATGCTTAATGACCGTGTGGTTATTGTTTGAAACGAGATATCGCACATGGTGACGGCCTAAAGCCGGCGCTACCAATCCATCGGAAAAAGAGGCCTGAATGAGCCAAACAGCCAAACAGCACATGACCCCACTCTCACCAAAATTTGCCGTCACCCGTAAAGGTGTACCGATCAAAATCAGCAGCCGCCGCGGGATCTGGACCATCATCCTCTTTTGCGCCTTCGCCGTAGGCACTGTGATCGGAGTCCCTCTGTATGGCTTTATCTATCACTACACCTGGGTCGACTGGTCCATGTTCGCGCTGCTCTATGTCGTCAGCGGCCTGGGCATCACTGTCGGCTACCATCGCTTGATGTCTCATCGAAGTTTCGATTGCCCGAACTGGGTCAAAGGCACACTCTTAATCGCGGGGGCCTGGGCGCTTCAAAATTCCGCCATTAAATGGGCCGCCGATCATCTGCGTCACCACGCCCACTGCGACGAAGAGAAAGACCCGTATAATGCCCAACAAGGATTCTGGCACAGTCACTGTGGATGGCTCTTTGTCCCAGACCAGCATGCCGACCCCAAATATGCGACGCGCGTCGCGAACGATCCCGTCGCGATTTGGCAACACAAGTACTACCCTCTGCTGCTCCTCGCAGGCTTAGCGGCCACGTTTCTCATCGGCTTTCTCTATAACGGTATCATGGGTGGCATCGGCTGCTTTCTCCTCGCCGGCGTGGGTCGGACGTTTGCCGTGCTCAACTCGACGTTCTTCATCAACTCCATCTGTCATCTCTGGGGAGAGCAACCGCACGGCACGTCAGATTCAAGTCGAGACAGCTGGCTGGTGTCCCTCGTAACATTCGGCGAGGGATACCATAACTACCATCACATGTATCCAACCGATTACCGAAATGGCCCTCGTTGGTACCACTTCGACCCTTCAAAATGGCTCATCCACGGGCTCTACTCCCTGGGACTCGCGAACTCGTTGCGCACAGGCACGTATGTCGAAACTCGCTCGCTCCTCGGATGAACTGACGGCCAGGAAAGGGATGTCGATGGGGAAGCGGGTCCTGTATGTGGGAGGACTCCCGGACAAAGTTTCGGACTGCGAGCTACGGGGTATTTTCACCTCCTACGGCTTGGTCGCCAGAGCCTATGTCGTCAGGTTCAAACATACAGGAAAGTCCGCTGGGTATGGATTCGTCGAAATGGGATCCGGCGAACAGGCAATGAATGCCGTGGTCGCCCTTGAAGGAACTGAATGGGAGGGACATCTCCTCAGACTCTATGTCACTCCCTACGCAAACCAGGCCGTATAAGATCACCAACGTCACGAACGAGGAGTGCGCATGAGCCGTACCAACCTAGACCCGATCATGACATTTCCTGATGGATCGCACCTTGTTATCAGCACCGCCTGTTCAAAAGAGGGAAACTTTTCCTGTGCCCTCTATATGGCGACCATCGCAGCAGATGACCGAGGAGACTTCCGTGTCGTATCCAACCATCTCGCCGCAGCGACCTGTTTAATAGCCCAAGAAGATGCGTATGGTTATGCGCAACGCCTCTATCCGCGGTCGGCTGAGTCAATGAAGAAGCCCCCTTACCTCATCTGGCCAGGTCCTGGTCCCACTGGCAATGCGGATGTGTAGAATGAGTGCGGCGCTTAAAAAATTAGAAAATCAGAAGCTATAGCTTTTCACCAGCACCTCTGTTAGGATGTCGCTGTGTTGTGCGGTGGGCCTCGCATAACACAGCTAGTAAAACGGCCCATCACCGATATTGTTTGTACCGAGAAGCTGATCGGAAGCTCGACCCAAGCCGCCCCATTGTTCGCGTCTTCGGCCCGTTCCTTCCCCTCTTGTATACGTTCTCGAGTCTCACACAATATCAATTTCAGAAGGAGGAACCCCCATGGGTTCAAAACTTTATGTCGGCGGGTTGCCCTATGCGGCAACTGAATCACAGCTCACCACCCTCTTCGCCGCGCATGGCACCGTCGAGTCTGCGCGTGTGATCACGGACAAGTTCACCGGGCAATCACGCGGCTTCGGCTTCGTCGAGATGGCCACACAGGAAGAAGCCAAGGCCGCGATTACCGCGTTGAATGGCTCACAGATGGATGGACGTCCCCTGACTGTCAACGAAGCCAAGCCACAAGAACCACGTACCGGCGGCGGTGGTGGCGGCGGCGGACGGTTTGGCGGCGGTGGCGGCGGCGGTGGTGGCGATCGCGGCGGACGCGGACGCTTCTAACAAAGCACCCACCAATATCTGCTCTAGAAGGGGCGCTTCACGTGAAGCGCCCCTTCTTTTTATAATCCATGCCACAGTCCCCTATGTAATCTGCCTTGTAAACGGCACACTCTTTCTCCTGCGGATCTCAGACTCAGACTGCTACCTCACATATTTCTCGAACTGGGCAACTGTTCCACACAATAACTCCTGCGACCCGGCGACAAAAGAGCAAAAATGTGATGCTCCGATATCGCCACGCCGGAGCTCATACGTGACACACAAACTGTTTGGAAATGCGTGAACAATTGGAGATACAGATGAACCATGGCACACTACGTATCATCACCGTGAGGCCGCAGATGCGCTGCTACCGACGTCCCTACCTTTTGCCACTGTTACTCGCTCTAGGTCTTTCCTCAACAATCTGCACAACCACCTTTGCAGGAGAAGTGGCTCTCTTGAGCATAGGCCCTCGCGTTGGATTCGGTGAAAAAGCTCCCCTCATGGGAAAAGAACAACTGTATTACTTTCACCTACACGACATCGCAGCGCTCATCAAACTCCCCTGGTCCTGGCCGATCGGTGAAAGCACATGGAGTCTGGACACAAGGCTGATCGCGAGCGCGGGGCTACTGACAGGGGCCAATGAGAGCAGTCTGATGATAACGACCGTGCCGGTTCTCGCGCTGAGCGGCTGGAAAGAACTGGTCACCTTCGACACAGGAATGGGAGCAGGATTCTTTACCAATCATGAGTTCGGCATGCAAGACTTCGGGGGTCCGGTTCAAATAATTGCAACCATGGGAGCTCGCGTCAATCCGATTGCTCACGCCTATGCCGGCGTTCGCGTTCAACACTTCTCAGATGCGGGCCTGTACGGACCATCTAGTCTCGGTGTGGACATGTACATCGCAGAGCTTGGATATAAATTTTAGTCGGAATATCGCCGAACCGGCTATTCTGTGGCAACTTAACAACGGGGTGCCACAGAAATTCGACAACCTGTTTCAGTGGCAAACTTAGAAACTTGCCAGGACGGAGGCTCACATGACCGCTCCAGTAATCCCCCCGCAGTTACAGTAGGACGACGTGCTTCTAAGCTAACGCAGACCATACCGTTGACGGCAATGGTCTGCGTCCTGCTAGCCCGCATATTCATGACGGTTCGTCGTAGCAGCGGATCGGCGATGCAGCAGAAGTGCTCATGAATAACGCGGGCTAGAGCTTCCACCCTGACAACACACACCGTTGAGCAATCAGCGGGCTGAAACTCTCGACATCGTCAGACACCCTAGTCATCACTTCATCCGCCAACCTCTGATCATCGAAACACTCGTAGGCATCATCGAGAAACCCACCTCGAAGCAACGGATGGTGGAGAAACGCCTGGCCTGTGCCAGTCGCCACCTCCAATGGGTACTCGGCCACGACAATGCGTGAGAGCTGAAGTTTGTCCAGCCATCCACGCACCTCGTCTGCCGACGGCCGTTCGGCAAGGTAGGCCTCCAGCCGCCGACGTTCTACCAATAGACCGCGAACCGCCATTTCCTGATCGATCCGACGCCAGAGTGAGTCAAACGTGCCAAGCGAAGGAAAGGTCAGAACCAGTTGGCCGCCTGGCTTGAGATGTTCTACCAACCCCAGGACCGCCTCGAAGCGATTGGGGCGGAGAAACATGACGGAGAGATTACCGGTGATGCGGTCGAAACAGGGCAGGTGCGGAGGCAATGCGCGCATGTCTAGACACTCAAACTGTAAGCAAGGGAGATTCGTGCCTTGGATCATTCGAGCGCTCTCGACCTGGCGCTGGCTCAGATCGACGGCCAGAACCTGTCCGGTTGTCCCCACCTGTTCTGCCAGGTAGAAAGCCGGTATCCCATGGCCCGAGGCGATATCGAGGATAGAATCTCCAGGAGAAAGAACCAGATGCTGCAGCAACGATTCGGCAAAGGGAGTAGACCAATAGTCATGGGCTGGGAGCGGCCACCGAAGCTTCGTGTCGTTCGTGCGTTCAGTCATATGGCTGCTCTACTGTTGCGCTCGCAGCGCAGGTTGTTCCGCAGCACGAATGGTCATGATCAAGCGTTTCAAAAACCGTCAATGCCGGCTATCGCGAGCAAACGGGGCGAGCCAGAAAACCACTCACTGTACGTTTTCTTCCTGGGTCGCAGAGAAGAAGAAGAAGATATTGAAGATTCGTCAAGCCTGCTAAAGCAGACCTCACCCAAGACTGCTTATCGTTACCGCGAAAGCTTCGGCTGGCGTTTCGGAAGCAAACCCTTGTCGCTTTTGCTCATAGGCCTACTGGACTCACCTTCAGAAAGAATGTCCTCCATCTGGGACTCGCTGCAGGTAAGATCACCATCGGCTGCTTTCCGTGGTTGAGCACTGGCTGGCTTGGCTGCGCCATGAACCTTCTTATCTTCTTTATCGTCCTGCATGATGGTTCTACTCTATCTTGGTGAGAGGTTCCGCCGACAACGGCGCCTACTGCTGGCACTCTAGCGAGAGCGATTAATGGAATATGATCCACCCCTTGCCAGCACACTGATGGTACGCTGCAAATCATCCACATGTTGCTGCATCTCCGCCAACGTACGGTCAATCTTCTTGCTAGAGCAATGTCTCAACGAATGGAGACTCGTTCCGGTCCAGAGCCGAACGGTCTTTTTTGACGGCGTATTTAACGTCAACACATAGACTTGCGGAGTATTCTTCATACATTCTCCTCTTGATGCTGATTACCCATGGCGTAAACCACAGATGGCAGAGCGCATAGACTCGCCAGCGGCCAGCTTTCGGCCACTAGACCCCGACGGTCTCAGCTGCCGCGCCAGGAGAAGGCTGCGGCGCAGATACTGGAGCCGTCAGCATGGATGACTTCAATTCAGCAATAGCCCGGTCAACATCTCCTTCTGTCGATCCAAACCGATCTCCCATCACTTTGATGGCCTGTGTGATTGCCTTCTTCATCTTTGCGATCTGCTCTTCCGACGTCATCGAGTTTCTCCTCCAAGATTGGGGCTGTCAAAAAAACCCTACACTTGCTTGCAGACTAGACTGTGACCAAGGAACCGACCGCTTCCGGCATGAAGGTCATGACCCATGATCACAAGGCGTTGGAAAAAATCTGGCCTTGAAACGGCGGAGACTGCGGAATCAAACGCGCAGGAAGGAGTCAGTACGCGCGAGGGATAGGACAGCCTGCGAGGCTCAGTACAACGCAGCCCTATGCTAGACGCCAGCAAAGGTCCGGTCAAGCGGTATTAATGGGGGGGGGCGACGTCGCGTTTGTTATGGCAGAAAGCCAGACAGGTACAGCAGCCAACACATTTTCTCCCCTTCTGTGCCTGAACTGGAAACCTACGCAGTTAGGAGAAGGAGTCTCCTGCCACTCAATGAAAGCAGACGTTGGCCTTCACGCTTCTTCCTCCTCAATGTCCTCAATCGACTGTTTAAGCGCCGAGACGAAGGCCTCCGGCTGAGCCAACGCGTTTTCCGTCAATTGAAACTCAGAGACCAGCACACCTGCCTTGTCGACAATGATCAACCGATAACCCTGCTTCACAACCCCTCCCTATGTGCAGTCACCCAACAGCCATGAGGCTAATACAATCAGGCACAGCCTTCGGAGAAGGCGCATCGAGAAAGCTCTCACTTCCAAACGGCGACGTTCTAGCAGGGCGCTGAAAAAGTCCGCAAGCGGCATTTTGGTATAACCCGAGTTTTTCCGAACCCTGCTAGCGGTAACGGGGAGTCGGAGCACCCACTTGCGGGATTCACAACTCTCCTCCTACTCTTCCAATTCCTGCTGCTTCTTTTTCCCCATTTTGCTCTCTGTTCCCTGCCACAGTCTGACAATATTATCCTTATGCTTGATCCAGATCATGGCGCTGACGAGCAGAGAAAAAATAAAGAATTCCTGACGCTGTTCATTCACGATCGCCACGACCGGTAAGCAACTGAAAGCTGCCAGAGCGCCACCGGACGAGTAACGCCAGATCGCAACGGCCCCCAGCCAGATCAACAACAAAAGGAGTCCGATAGAGGGAGAGAGACCCAGCACTGCTCCCAGGGCCGTCGCCACGCCCTTCCCTCCTTTGAACCCAAGAAACGGAGAAAAGAGGTGTCCGAGGATAGGGGCAATCGCCACGATCATGATGAAGGTTTCGACGGTGAGCCACTGCATCGCCACCCAGCTCAGCAGCCACCCCTTGCCCATGTCGCCAAGAAGCGTCAGGATGCCCGGCGTTTTGCCGGACACTCGCAGCACGTTGGTGAAGCCGACGTTCTTGCTCCCGACCGTTCGCGGATCGGGTAATCCCATCGCCTTCGACACCACGATACCAAAGGGAACGGCCCCCAGCAGATAGCCGAGCACCGTCATCACTGCACAGAGGAGTCCTTCGTTCATGGATCAGAGGGACAGCGATGGGAGGTGCGCACAACAACGAACTCGGTTTCTTTGGTTCATTTGGTTTCTTTGGTTTGTTTTGTTCTTTTGGTTTGTCCGGTACGAGAACCAGACAAACCAAATAAACCAGATAAACGAGATAGACCAGAGAAACGAGCTAAAGGCCCTTGGCGACCACTTGCCTCCAGAAACTCCACACATATTGACCGCCTGAGACATAGCCGAGCACCAGCGATATATAGAGCGTGACGATTCCAGCAAGGTGGAGGTTACCGAAGTCAGATAAGAACGTACCTTCAAGGATCAATAGTACGATGGCCACGACTTGCAGGGCCATCTTATACTTACCAGTGGTTTCAGCAGCCATCACCATGCCTTCTCCTGCGGCAATGGCGCGAATACCTGTGACCGCAACTTCGCGCGCAATGATCAGTATCGCGACCAATGCACTCACGCGATCGACATTCACCAGAAGGATCAAGGCGGAGAGGACCAGCAGCTTATCGGCAATGGGGTCGAGAAGCTTTCCCAGCGACGTGACTTGGCTGTTACGGCGCGCCAGATAACCATCCAACAAGTCGGTTACCGCCGCGACGACAAAGACGATGGCGGCGCTGATGGATCGGTCCGAAGTGGGTGTAGCGAACAGCACCACGAAAACAGGGATCAAGAGGATGCGTGTGAGCGTTATGAAGTTCGGCAGGTTGAGGGACTCCTGCCCGACCGATCTCCATGCCGCCAATACACGATTCATCGTTAACCTACTCCATGAGACGAAGACTACAACCGAGAGTACAGTTGAGCGCCTATCTGGATTCCTTAACCTTGGCCTTAGCCGGAACTATCGAACTACTAAGCTGGCAGATTCTATCAGTATTTGGTTATACAATCCCATGTTTCAGTATATCATGCAGATGCACGATACCGACAATTCGCTTGGCATCGTCCGCAACAACGAGTGTGGTGATGGTAAAGCGCTCCATCATTTCAACCGCTTTGGCCGCGAGTTCATCCGGTCCGATCAGTTTCGGTTGGTGCGAAGCCAAGGATCCGGCTGTCACCTTGGAAAAATCCCCACCCTGCTGGAGAAACCGCCGCAGATCGCCATCGGTAATCACCCCGAGGAGTGTGCCGGATTGATCAACCACCGTGGTCATGCCGAGTTTCTTTGCCGACATTTCAAGAATGGCCACAGAGCCTATAACCGTCTCTCTAACTTGAGGAACGTTCGATCCCTTGTGCATAACATCCCGCACCTTCACCAGTAATCGGCGTCCCAATGTCCCGCCAGGATGAAACTGCGCGAAGTCCTGCTCCTTGAACCCTCGCTTCTCTAGTAGCGCGACGGCTAAGGCATCGCCCATTGCGAGTGTCGCAGTTGTGCTTGCCGTTGGAGCCAGTCCCATCGGACAGGCTTCTTCTGCCACAGAAATATCCAACATGACCGCGCTGTTCTTGGCCAAGGTCGAACCCTTTCGTCCGACAATGGCCATAACAGGAATGCCCATGCGCTCCATGAACGGCAACAGCTTCAAAATTTCCTGCGTCTCTCCGCTATTCGAAATCGCGATGAACACATCGCGGCGCGCTAACATACCGAGGTCTCCGTGGAGCCCTTCGGCTGGATGGAGAAAAAACGATGGAGTTCCGGTACTGGCCATCGTGGCCGCGATCTTCTGCCCGATTAAACCGGACTTGCCCATGCCGGAGACAACAACTTTTCCCTTGCATCGATAGAGCAGATCCACCGCATCAGAAAAGCCGTCGTCGAGCCGTTGGATGAGAGCCTGGACTGCACGAGCCTCAATATCCAGCACACGCCGGCCTACATCAAGGCTGGTCAGCTTCTTCGGCGCCGCCGATCGAGCCCCAATCGGCTTGGTTACTTTCGAGGTTGTGACGCGTCGCATATTCGTATGACCCGTTCAAGTAGCGCTTTGAGTTGATGGAGCGGCACCATATTGGGCCCGTCTGATAAGGCCTCGTCGGGATTGGGATGCACTTCCATGAAGAATCCATCGACCCCGACACCAGCAGCAGCGCAGGCCAATGGTTCGACGAATTCACGCTGGCCGCTGGACTTGGTTCCCCCACCGCCAGGCAACTGGACGCTATGTGTGGCGTCGAAGACTACGGGATAACCGTAGCTTCGAAGGACCGGGAAGGACCGCATATCGACGACAAGGTTGTTGTAACCGAACGACGATCCCCGCTCCGTCAGGACAATCCGCTTATTCCCTGAATCCTCCACTTTCTTCACCGCATTGCCCATTTCTTGCGGCGAGAGGAACTGCCCCTTCTTCACATTCACCACTTTGCCTGTCTTCGCTGCCGCAATGAGTAAGTCGGTCTGGCGGCAGAGAAACGCGGGAATCTGGAGGACGTCCACGATCTTCCCCGCCTCGGTCGCCTGTTCTTCCGTATGGACATCCGTCAAGACAGGCAGCCCCAGCTGATCTTTCACCTTCTGCAACACAGCCAAGCCCCGTTCAAGGCCAGGCCCACGATAGGAGTTGATCGACGTCCGGTTCGCTTTGTCGAAAGACGACTTGAAGATATAGGGCATGCCCAGAGCTGCGGCAATTTCAGCAATCCGCGCCGCCGTCTCCAGCACAAGCTGTTCGCTCTCGATGACACAGGGCCCGGCGATCAGAAAAGGCCGATGGCCTGCCCCGACTGTGAAAGAACCGATTTGGACTTCGTGTGCCATAGGTTTCAAATCTATCTGTTTTCGTTGCGAGGTTCAAACTGACTTTCCAACAAGGCCGCAGGCGAATCGAAACCAGAGGCGTATCTTTCTCACCCGCCCGCCACCGAGCTGCCAAGACAGCTCATCCCCCAAGTGGGCTACGTTGAGGATCTTGTCGAGCCGAGAACAAAGTTGGGAGCCGGTTTCAGCATCTCACCTCAGTGGCCACACTTGCGGCGTAGCGCCGCCCCGACGAAACCACTGAATAACGGATGCGGACGATGTGGCCGCGAACTGTATTCCGGATGAAACTGCGTCGCCAGGAACCAAGGATGGTCCTTCAATTCGATGATCTCGACCAGCCGGCCGTCCGGCGAAAGCCCGCTCAGTACGAATCCCTTGGCCAGTAATTGCTCGCGGTACGCGTTGTTGAATTCATACCGATGTCGATGGCGCTCACGTACTTCACTCACTCCGTACATCTTCTGAGCCAGAGTTCCCTCCCCCAGCACACAGACATAGGATCCAAGCCGCATCGTCCCGCCCTTCTCGCTGACGGACTGCTGATCCGACATCAAATGAATCACGGGATGGGGGGACGCTTCATCGAACTCCGCGCTGTTGGCGCCGGCCAAGCCCGCGACATTCCGCGCAAACTCGATCGTGGCGCACTGCATACCCAGACAGAGACCGAGGAACGGAACCTGACGCTCCCTCGCGTAACGAATCGCAGAGACCTTTCCTTCGATCCCGCGGACGCCGAACCCCCCCGGTACCAAGATGCCATCGACTTCGCGCAGGATACGCTCAGTCCCTTGTCGTTCAATCTCCTCTGATTCGATCCACTGGATATTTACTCGTGTTTCATGGTCGATGCCGCCATGGACCAGCGATTCTGAAAGACTCTTGTAACATTCCTTCAGCCCCGCGTACTTGCCGACCAACGCGACCGAGACTTCATGCTTGGGATACTTGATCTTCTGAACCATCGCATCCCATTCACGCAGATTCGGCGGGCCGGTCTTAAGTTGGAGCAGGCGCACGATCAGCTCATCCAGCCCTTCCTTTCGAAACACGATCGGCACTTCATAAATCGTCTCAACATCCTTGGCCGTGATCACCGCATCCTTCTCGAGGTTGCAGAACATTGCGATCTTACCCTTGAGTTCCGGCGGCAGATATCGATCGGTCCGGCAGAGAAGAATGTGGGGCTGAATGCCGATCTCGCGGAGCTTGTTGACAGAATGCTGCGTCGGCTTCGTCTTCAGCTCACCGGCCGTACCGATATATGGCACCAGCGTCAGGTGGACATAGAGCACGTTCTCGCGGCCTACATCGTACGGAATCTGGCGAATCGCTTCGAGGAAAGGCAGGCTCTCGATGTCGCCGACCGTGCCGCCGATCTCGACGATGGTCACGTCCATCCCCTGGGAAATCCGCATGATACACTGTTTAATCTCGTCGGTGACATGAGGCACCACTTGCACCGTCCCGCCGAGGTAGTCGCCACGACGCTCTTTCGTAATGACCGAATGGTAGATCCGTCCTGTCGTGTAGTTGTTTTCTTTGGTGAGGGTCAGGGACGTGTACCGTTCATAGTGGCCGAGATCCAGGTCTGTCTCCGCGCCGTCGTCCGTTACGTACACTTCTCCATGTTGGTAGGGGTTCATCGTGCCGGGATCGACGTTGATGTAGGGGTCGAGCTTGAGAAAGGTGATCTTCAGCCCTCGGCTTTCAAGCAGATTGCCGATCGAGGCCGATGCGAGTCCTTTCCCCAAGGAAGAGACGACTCCGCCTGTGACAAAAATGAACTTGCTCATCGTAGCCCCCATCTTGTCGGATCGTATAATTCTGACACGCATGCCACCCTTACCTGGAAGGGGCTGCTTTCAGTGCGCCTAATTCCCGCTTGATGGCGTCAAACTGTTGAAGCTTCTCCGCTACCGGCTCGACATCTTCCGGTGTATCCACCCGCAAGGAAGCATGTTTGGTTTCCCAGACCCTGATCGGAATGCCATGCTCCAGCGCGCGCAACTGCTCAAGCTTCTCCGCATCTTCCAGCCGCCCGGTGGGAAGGGACGTCAGCTTCAACAGAGTATCGCGCCGATACATGTACAGACCAAGATGAATGTAATGCAATCCTCCGACCGCTTGCCGAGTGGTGTCGTCCCGCACCAATGGGATAGGCGCGCGTGAGAAATACAGGGCATTGCCGAGATGGTCCGTGACCACTTTCACCACCGAGCGATTGTGCATATCCTCCGTCGAATCAATTGTACGCTTCAATGTGCCCATTCCTGCGCCGCTCGTGATGAAAGGCTCGATGAGGTCCGTCAGCAATTCCGGCTGCAGCGGGATCTCATCACCTTGCAGATTCACAAAATAGTCTCCGCCGAACATGCGCGCCACGCCGGCAACTCGATCGGTGCCTGTCCGATAATCTCCGGTGACCATCACGACACGCCCGCCGAATCCTTCCACGGCTTGTTTGATCCGTTGATCGTCGGTGGCGATAAGGACATCCGCCACCACGCGGCAAGCCGCTGCCTGTTCATATATATGCTGAATCATGGGCTTCCGGCCAAGCATAACGAGGGGTTTCCCTGGGAAACGCGAGGACCCGAATCGGGCCGGAATCACCACCATGACGGACGGTGTGGCCTTAGTCATGGCCGAGCGCCTCCGAGAGCTGCTGCGCCGAGAGGGTCGCCGTGCCGACCATACCGACCACGACACCTGCAGCATAGTTCGCCAACGTCGCCGCATCTCTTGTCGAGGCGCCGGTCGATAACGCAAGGGCCAACGTCCCGATCACCGTATCACCCGCGCCCGTGACATCATAGACCTGTTGGGCCTGAGTAGGAATATGCCAGGACGCATCTTCTCCTTCGTACAAACTCATCCCCTTTTCGCCGCGCGTGATAAGTACGGCCCGGCATCCCAAACGTTGTCGGATGATCGCGCCTGCCTCGTTGCAGGCCTGATTGTCATCGCCGTGGACCCCGGCAGCTTGCGTCGCTTCCAGATGGTTCGGCGTAATGACCGTGACTCCCTTGTAATAACTGAAGTGTTCGACTTTCGGATCGACGACCAGGGGTATTCCGCGTCCAGTGGCCAGCCTTGTGAGTTCGGACATCAGCGACGCGCTCACGACTCCCTTGGCATAGTCGGACACCACGAGACAGGACAGTTCCTTTAATCGCGACTCCACGTAACGGAGAATCCGCCGTTGCATCGCCGGCTTCAGTTCCGCTCGGCGCTCCACGTCGTACCGCACGATTTGCTGATTATGCGCAATGACACGGGACTTTCTGGTGGTCGGGCGGTCCTGGTCGATGACGACCCCGCCGCGCCCGGAACGGGTCGGCCCCAACTCCTTGAGGAGCATCCGGCCGCTTTCATCCGAACCGATGACACCGCAGATGTCCGCCTTCCCCCCCAACGCAACGATGTTATTGAACACGTTGGCGGCGCCACCGAGCTTCAAGGACTCCGAATCGACATGGACCACCGGGACCGGGGCTTCCGGCGAAATCCGACTCACACGGCCCCATATATAATGGTCGAGAATGAGGTCGCCGATCACGAGCACAGAGGCTTGGGAAAACCGTGCGATGTATTGACGAAGCTCTTGGGGAGTGGCTGCGCCTCCGCTGCCTTTGGCCTCGCCTGCCGCAACCTGGCGCGCAACTTTCCCTTTACCTATTGAATGGCTTTGCCGAATCGATCCCATCGTACCCACTCCGTCATTTGACCTTGTCCACTCCACGACCAATAAATACGGAACGCTTTCCCACGGATTTTTTCCTCGCGCACGAAACCCCAAAACCGGCTATCTAAACTTTGGTCGCGATTGTCCCCCATCACAAAATAGGAGCCTTCCGGGACTGTCACTGGGCCGAAGTTATCGCGTGAATTGATTGTGCCGTCAATAACCCCCGGATCGATCCGTTGCGTAAACGATTTATCGTCGAGCACGGCCCCGTTCACCAACACGGCTTTATTACGAAGTTGGATGGTATCGCCCGGCGTTCCCACAACCCGTTTGATGAAATCCTTTTCCTCGTCTTCGGGAAACCGGAAAACAATGATGTCTCCCCGCTGCGGCTTGCCGAATTCAATGAGCGCCTGCGACGCGTAGCAATTGATGGGAGGAAAGCCTGCTTGAAATTTACACTGGCTGGGCCATTGCAGGCCATATGAAAGCTTGCTGACCAGAATATGGTCTCCAATCAACAGGGTTGGAATCATCGAGCCGGAGGGAATCTTGAAGGCCTGGACGACAAATACCCGAATGGCAAAGGCCAGGAGCATCGCCACAATAATGGCCTCCGCGTACTCGCGAAACAGCGACTTCCGGCCCGGCTGCTCCACTGCCGCCGGCTCGCTGTATACCGCCGGCGCTCCTGCGGCATCGGTCCGCCCCTGTGGGGCTGCAGACCTGAGGTCGTCCGATGGGGGAAGCTTCGAGTCCCCGCTCATTCCTCACCGACTTTCAAAATAGCGAGGAAGGCCTCTTGCGGCACTTCCACACTCCCCACAGATTTCATGCGCTTCTTGCCTTCCTTCTGCTTCTCGAGAAGCTTGCGTTTCCGAGTAATATCGCCGCCGTAGCATTTCGCCAGCACGTTCTTCTTCATGGCCCCGATCGTCTCCCGCGCGATGATCTTGCTGCCGATCGCCGCCTGAATCGCGATTTCGTACATCTGCCGTGGTATCAGCTCCTTCATCTTCTCGGCCAGCTGACGGCCACGCTGAATGGAGCGCTCTTTATGGGTGATAAACGACAGGGCATCGACCGCTTCGCCGTTCAAGAGAATATCGAGTCTCACAAGATCGGATTCGCGATAGCCGAGCAGCTCGTAATCGAGCGAGGCATAACCCTGCGTACGCGACTTAAGCTTATCGTAAAAATCGAGAATGACCTCGTTGAGCGGCATTTCATAACTGATCGTCACCCGCGTCGGATCGAGAAAGTGAATGCTGCGCTGAATGCCGCGGCGCTCCTGACAGAGCTTGAGGATGGCCCCCATGTACCGTTCCGGCGTAATGACCGACGCCAGAATAAAGGGCTCCTCAAACGAGTCGATACTGCTGGGGGGCGGGAGCTGCGACGGGTTATTCACCTCCAGCACCTCGCCCTTCGTCGTCAACACACGATAGACGACGGTCGGCGCGGTGGTCAGGAGCGTCAGATTATATTCCCGCTCCAGCCGCTCCTGAATGATTTCCATATGCAGGAGGCCAAGAAAGCCGCAGCGAAACCCAAACCCCAGTGCGAGGGACGTTTCCGGCTCATAGACGAAGGAGGAGTCGTTCAACCGCAGTTTCACCAGCGCATCGCGCAGATCTTCGTATCGACCCGTGTCGGTGGGGTAGAGACCGCAAAACACCAGCGGCTTGACTTCTTTATACCCTGGAAAGGGGGCGCTCGTCGGGTTCACCGCATCCGTCAGCGTATCGCCGATCTTGACGTCCGCCACTTCTCGCATGTTCGCGCAAAGGTACCCGACCTCGCCGGTCAACAGCTCAGTCTTTTTGGTCCTCTTCGGGGTAAATTGGCCGACCTCCATGACCTCAAACATCCGGTCGTTCGACATGACTTTGATCTTCATCCCGGGCCGCAGGGCTCCATCCACCACTCTCGTCAACACAATCACTCCCTGATAATTATCGAACCAGGAATCGAAAATCAGCGACTTGAGCGGCGCATCGGGATTGCCGGATGGAGGAGGAATCCTGGCGATGACCGCCTCCAATACCTCCGACACACCCTTTCCCTCTTTTGCGCTAATCGGCAAGGCATCGGTCGCATCCAGCATCAGGATATCGGTAATCGATTGCTTCGTGCCTTCCGGATCGGCGCTCGCAAGATCGATCTTGTTGATAACCGGAATGATCGTGAGGTTATTGGCCATTGCCAGATTCACATTGGCAATCGTCTGGGCTTGGACCCCCTGGGTGGCATCGACCAGCAAGAGCGCCCCCTCGCAAGCAGCCAAACTGCGCGACACTTCATAAGTAAAATCGACGTGACCCGGTGTATCGATCAAATGCAACGCATAGGTCTTCCCGTCCTTAGCCTTATACCGAACCGCGACTGCATGGGCCTTGATCGTGATGCCACGCTCACGCTCCAAGTCCATTGCGTCGAGAATCTGGTCTTTCGATTCTCGGGCCGTCACTGCGCCCGTGGCTTCCAGGAACCGGTCAGCGAGAGTTGATTTGCCGTGATCGATATGAGCAATAATCGAAAAATTGCGTATGAGGCTTTGCAAATCCTGGCTCATTTCCCAATAAAATCGGTTTATTATAGTTACTGCCCCCAAGGTTGTCAAAGCAACGGCCCCGCTCGTATACTCGGCATCGCATCGGCGCTCCCTGCGCCCGTTAACCGTCATTCGTTATCCGTCAATCGAATAAAAGACTCTTGTTGGCACCGACGATTAACGGTTGACGATTAACCAATAACGTTCCACCCAACCGCTATGGCTCGACCACCTTCGACAAAACAATTGCGCGACTGGGATCGACAGTACCTCTGGCATCCCTTTACCCAAATGCAGGAATGGGAACAGGAGGAGCCGCTCATTATCGAGAAGGGAAAAGGCACCTACCTGATCGATACGGAAGGGAAAAAGTATCTCGATGGCACCTCCTCCATCTGGGTCAATCTGCATGGCCATCGCCATCCGACCCTCGACCGTGCGATCAAGAAACAGCTGGATAAGATTGCCCATTCCTCGCTATTCGGAATTTCCAATCCACCGGCGGTTGAACTTGCGCGCGCCTTGATCAGGATCGTACCCAAAGGCCTGACACGGGTATTTTACTCCGACGATGGATCGACCGCGGTCGAGATCGCGCTCAAAATGGCGGTGCAGTACTGGCAGCTACGACGCCCCGATGCCGGTCCCAAGAATACCTTTCTCCATCTGAAGCTGGCCTACCACGGCGATACCGTCGGCGCCGTCAGCGTGGGCAACATCGACCTCTTCCATGGGCGATTCAAATCACTGCTCTTCCCCACAGCCGAGGCAGATCCTCCCTATTGCTATCGATGCCCGTTGAGCCTGACATTTCCTTCATGTCAGATGGCCTGCCTCGACCCAATTGAGCAAATCCTCAAAGACCGGCACCGCGAACTGGCCGGCTTCATCATCGAGCCGCTCGTGCAGGCAGCAGCAGGCATGTTGACCTCCCCTCCTGGCTATCTAAAGCGGATTCGTGAGCTCTGCACCAAATACAATGTCCTCTTGATTGCCGATGAAGTCGCTACGGGATTCGGCCGCACCGGCAAAATGTTCGCTTGCCAGCATGAGGGGGTCACGCCGGACTTGATGGCGATCAGCAAGGGCTTAACCGGCGGCTACATGCCGCTGGCCGCGACGCTCACCACGGACGAAATCTACCGGGCCTTTCTCGGCACATACGCAGATTTCAAGACCTTCTTCCACGGACATAGCTACACCGGCAATCCGCTCGGCTGCGCGGTCGCGCTGGCCAACATCGACATCTTCCAGAAAGAAAAGACGCTCTCCAAACTGCAACCGAAGATCAAGACGCTCGCGCAATTGTTATTGCCTCTCAAACAACTACCCCATGTCGGCGAGATCAGGCAGCGGGGATTCATCGTGGCGATCGAGTTGGTGGAGGATAGGCAGACGAAGAAACCCTATCAGCTCGAAGAGCGGGTCGGCCATCGAGTAGCCATGGAGGCGCGCAGCAGAGGGCTCTTACTGCGCCCCATCGGCAACGTGATGGTCCTCATGCCACCCCTCAGCACGTCACTTCCGGAACTCAGGCGGATGGTCGAGATTCTGAGGGAGGCCATCGAGGCCGTTACACAACTGCCTGAGTCTGACCCAGGGTCGTAAGATAGGAGGAGGGAGCGGCCAGGTGCCCTCTTTGCTCGCAGAACGCGCACGATCAGAATGTGCTCGTTCGATGCGCGCAGTAGAAGGCAACCTTGGCCACTCCCTCCAAATACTGGAGAAAATGAATGAAAAAAGAGGGACAGGTGCGGCTTGATGACTCCCTGTGCTCGCGCAACGCGCGGTCGAAAACTCCCCTCGTTGGACGCGCGCACGATGGAAAAACGCCAGGTCGCCCTTCCTGACTACTGAGAGAAAAGGAACGGCACTATGGCGCACGAAGAGTCGTAGACCAAGATGCCCTCGAAAAAGTACAATGTGTCTGTTCCATCACCCAGTATCTGAGGCACTTCGCCGTCCAAGTTTTGAATCGTAGGGAGACCACACTTCATGAAATTCACTGAGATACGGCCGTTGGAAGAAATCTCCCTCTCCGGATACAAATCGTTCCGAGAACTCAATTCCTTCCGAATGCATTCCGGTCTAAACGTACTGATCGGAGCTAACGGATCAGGAAAAACCAACTTCATTCGGTTCTTTGAATTGCTTGGCAACATCATGGATGCCAATAAAGGCTTACAGAACTACGTCAGCAGCCGCGGTCGCGCTGATGCGTTTCTTTTCCAAGGCATGAAGGTAACACCAGAGTTCACGGCGCACCTGAAGTTTGGTCTCAACGAATACAAGTTCACCTTGCGAGCGGCTGACGATAGGTCACTCTTTTTTGCACAGGAATCTGCACCATTCGCAGGCCCTTACTTTGGTTCCATTAAAAACGACCAAGGCAGCGGGCACCTCGAAAGCCCCTTGGCTCGATCAACCAATCTCAGCAGCTCGCAGCAGTGGGTGGTAAACACTATCCGAGATTGGCGAGTCTATCACTTCCATGATACCTCTCCATCAGCCCCCGTCATGGCCAGGTGCAACATCGTGGACAACGACGTGCTGCACAGCAACGCCGCGAATATCGCTGCATTTCTTCTGCGTCTGTCTAGCCGCTATCCAGAACATTATGAACAAATTCTTGAGACTGTACGTCAGGTCGCGCCATTCTTTGGCACATTTGTCCTCAAGGAGGTAGGATCTGAACAAACCCAGCTGCTTTGGAAGGACCGATACTCCGACTTGCTATACTACCCTCATCAACTCTCCGACGGAACGGTGCGATATATCTGTCTCGCTACGCTTCTCCTGCAACCTGACCCACCTGCGACGATTCTTATAGACGAGCCCGAACTCGGGCTACACCCTCAAGCCATAAAACTCTTAGCCAGTCTCCTCCATGAAGCAGCTGATCGAGCTCAGTTGATCGTCTCGACACAATCATCGGTCTTGCTTGATGAATTTGAGGCTAACCAGGTGATTGTGGCAAACCATCGAGACGGCGAAACGGTTCTAGCTCGTCAAAATCAGGATCGGCTTGAAGAATGGCTCAAAGAATACACCTTAGGTCAGCTATGGGAAAAAAATGAATTGGGAGGTCAGCCCTAATGAAATGGGTTCGACTTTACGTCACAACTGAGGGGCAAACAGAGCGAAAATTTGCCGAAGAGGTATTAGGCCCACATCTGGCGAACTACAATATTGAAGTGAAAGCACGAGTTGTTCTAACCAACCGCAAACTTGGGAAACGGGGCGGCATCATGGATTACGACAAGATTCGCGGAGACCTTCACCGCCTTATGCTGGAAGACCAGCATGAAGAAGCACGATTCACGACCATGATCGATCTGTATGCTTTACCAATTAAATTCCCAGGTTGGACTGAAGCAAGGCAACCAACTCACTCGCAGAATCGCATAACGATACTGGAAAGCTCACTTAAAGCCGACATTGAGGATCAACGCTTTCTGCCATATATCCAACTTCACGAATTCGAGGCGCTACTTTACTGCGATCTCTCGCAACTTCAAAAACGCATCGCAGGATCAGCGCCTGGGTTGACCAAGCTTACTAAGGAAGTCAGAGGTATTCCCCCAGAGGAAATCAACGATGGCACAACCACAGCCCCCAGCAAACGGATTATTCGCCATGTGCCCATTTACGAAAGAAGCAAGGTACGTGTTGGAGTAGCCGCTGCGGCTGCAATCGGCCTTCCTGCATTGAGAAATAAATGCCCTCACTTTAATTCCTGGGTTAATCGACTGGAACTTCTCACCCCCAATGCCTGATACCAGGGGAAACAACGGCGGGGAAAATGGGGTCATGCTGAATTTCGTCGAATAAATAATCCTCTCGAAACCATTACGCGGTGTGTGGTGGGCCGTCTCCTTCGACTGGGCACTTGTCGCTTGTATATCGTCGCTTGTCCCCCGGCTCTGTATTAAGCTACACCTTTGCGCGGTTCACGGTGCAGAGCCTCGGCCACTGTGCGCAGAACGGAGATACCATGGCGCTCACGAAGGAATTCAAAAACACGGTTGCGGCACGGGCGCAACGAGATCCTCGATTTCGCGAAGCCCTCTTCACCGAGGCGCTCAATGCCTATTTCGCTGGCGATACCGCCGTGGGCAAAACAATCCTGAGGGATCTCGTCAACGCCACCATCGGATTTGAAGAGTTAGCTGCAACGCTCAAAAAACCGAGCAAGAGCCTGCACCGAATGCTGGCTCCACGCGGCAACCCAAGTACGGAAAACTTTTTCAGTATCGTGTGCGCCCTCCAGAAGAAGGCCCACGTGAAACTGCACGTGACCGCGAAAGCCAGCTGAGCCATCGTCAGAACCATCGCACAACTCGAAACGGAATATTTGGAACCAGGCATGACTGTTAACTTCGTTGGTGGCAAGAGGCGGTCTATTACCATTGAACATTCTGTCCCTTACTCCCCGCTCCCGTTCAACCCACCCGTTGAACATTCACCATCCAACATTGACCATTCCTCCCCACCGACACCATCAATCAATCAGCGTGATGAATCAATTCAGATTCATCGCCGAATCAAAAACGATTCACAGCAGTGTTAAATCCCATCCTGTGAGGCTCTGAAATTCCATATTTAGCGCCATGAATGAATACTTTCAGCCGCGGCCCGCAATTTGCTTAACTGCGAAATACCGCCCCCTTGAAATAAAATGAAAATATTTCATGAGACCTAACTGTTTGGATAGGAATCTTTAAAGACTTGTGATATTGTCCCGCGCACCATGGATCATAAAATGGTTCTTGATATCCCTCATGCCCTTCCCCATCCCACGCGACCATCAATCACAACCTTTCGAACATTCCCCGGTGCTGGCAGTGCCCTACCCAATGTCGAGCCACAACTCACCACCGCGACAGAAATTCTAGCGACGATCGCCAGCTATTTATTTGTCACTCAGACAACTGGTTCGGACATTGAACGGAAACCAGACAAGTCGTTCACACGGTAACGGGGGATTACTTGATAAAGGTCCAAAGGGAAAACACCTAACAGGAAAACGTGGAGATATTGGTTCCTGACACCATTATCCCTCCTCCTCACATGCGACACTCGCAGGACAGTTGCAGGCACATTATTCTGTTACCGGAGGAATGAATGGCTGGTTCCCCATCCACAACTCAGCTTGCGGGAGGTATCCATGTTCAATGCAATTAAGCATCGAGTAGGAATTAGCCTATTAAGCATCTGTATCATGTTAATTATCTGCCAGGGAGTCTCGCCGTTGAGTGCATTCTCACAAGAAGCGCTAGGTCCAAGCTTTGAGTTTAATCCAGAGGAAGTCCTGGATAAATATTACCTGTATCATGATGCTAGCGGAAACAATAACATTAGGCACGTGATGAGAAAACATCCAGTTCTTGCCCGTGCAAGCGCAGGAGGCTACTTATTTAAGATGGTCAAATTTAAAGGTATAACTGCCAAATACGGGGGGAATCTCACTGCCACACTAAACCTCGATGTTGACACGAGCGAGATAAGACGTTTGCCACAATATGCAGGAATGGATTTGAGAGTTTTGAACTATGAGCCAGACCCTGAAGACTTTGCCTACATTCAATTTTATAATGATATAGGTAAAATCGAGACACTTCCCCTTGAAACGACATCCGACGCGGCTGGCCAAATATCATTCATGCTTCCCCTCACAGTATCTCAAGCAGAAACGATCTTCCAATCTCGCTCAGGGGCGAACATTCCAGCTACAATCTTCATGACAAAGCATGTCCTGACTACCAACAAACGGAACGTGTCAATGAGTTTGGGACACTGGCCGTTGGCATTTAGTGTAGAACCTCGTCTGTCGACGTCGTGATTACGTCAGACGAGACGACCACGGTCTCCGATACCACCCCGAGCCCCTCAACATTTGTATTAGGCGCGCCGCCAGCGTTCATTCTGAGCCAGGATCAAACTCTCATAAAGGTGTTCTTAGAATTTGGACCAAGGGCCACCACTTCAATACACTTACACCATTGCTCAACATTCTCTATTCAGTTGTCAAAGAACAAAATACTCGTCACGCGAGCCGAGCACTATACTCCGTGCACGGAAAGCGTGTCAAGGGACCCTTTTACCAATTTATGGCCGGGTATTCCCTAAGAACCGCATGCCCTCACCGCACACTTGCACGCGGTCAACAGGCAGGAAGCACGAGCACCATCGAACAGGCGGCAAGATAACAAAGCCACAGTGCAGAGTCAAGGTCATTTACGTGTATAATGAAAATAATGTCACCGCACGAATCACCACTGTCCATAGGGCGGAGAACCATTCTGAAGGCTCTCGGCTTGGGTTCTCTCGTCGGATTGACCGGCGGCTGCGACGCAGTGGGGTCGACTTTCGGGCGCATGTTTGCCATTCCAGCGCGCGACACGACCTATTTCACGCCCAATTCAAAATTCTATGTAGTTAATTACGCCGACGGGGCCGTGTCGATGTCGCGGGATCTCAATATCGAACAGTGGAAACTCCATGTCAAAGGGGCCGTGAGCGCGCCGATGTCGCTCGGCTGGCGCGATATTCTCAATCGCGATTCCTACGATCAAGTCTCGACACTCATGTGCATCGACACCTTACCGGGCGGGGATAGCATGGGCAACGCCACCTGGCGCGGCATTTCGCTCAAGAAGCTGCTCATAGACGCAGGCGCCGACGAGGACACCGCGCGCGATGTGGTGTTTCGCGGCATCGATGGGTACGACGACAGCATTCCCTTCAAGCGGGCCATGCAAGACGATGTGATGCTGGCCTTTCTGATGAACGGCGAAAAGCTGCCGAAAGAACACGGCTTCCCGATTCGCCTCATCGTGCCAGGCCTGTACGGCATAAAGAATGTGAAATGGATCGTCGAGATCGAAGTCTATCCAGGAGACTATCTGGGCTACTGGCAGCGCAAGGGCTGGACCGACGACGGAACTATCAAAATCTTCTCACGCATCGACAGTCCAGGCCACTATCAAACACTTCGCGGGCAAGAGCAGCAGTTCCGCGGCATCGCCTTCGGTGGTCCGAACAGCATCAGTAAAGTGGAACTGAGCTTCGACGCTGGACGTACGTGGAACGAGTGCAACATTGAAAAACCGATGTCGCCCTACTCCTGGGTCATCTGGAACTACACCTGGAAGCTGCCTCAGCGAGGAAAATTCCAAACCGTCGTGCGCGCGACGGACACGAAGGGGCAGTTGCAGATTGCTGAGATTGTCCGGCCACAACCAGCAGGGGCGAGTGGACTGCACACCATTATTGCGGACGTCGAGCAAGTCTAGCTCACCTCACCCCTTCTTGACTTCAACTCTATCAAACCTTACGATGTAGCCACACTTGGGACTACGGAGGGTATGTGAAATTCACAAATGTTCGAGAACTCAAAGCCAAAACTTCAGAAATGCTGAGAACCGTCGAGATGGGAAATACCGTCTTGGTCACAAACCATGGACGCCCTGCAGCCATGCTCGTCCCAGTCACGGAAGATGATATTGAGGATGCAATGCTGGCGTATAGCCCGCAACTCCGCAAGAAAATCGAGGCTGGGCTGAAAGACATTCGGGCAGGGCGAACGATGCCGTTGGCAGAATACATGAACAGGCGCGCGAAGCGGAAAGCAAAGAGAGCGTGACGCTTCAGGTCTTCCTCTCAGAAAAGGCGCAAGACGACCTCGACGAGTTCCCAAGGAAGATCGCTGCCCAAATCGTCGCTGACTGCTCCCGACTCGCAAACAATCCAGTCCCAGATGGAAAGCGAATCAAGAAATTGCAAGGCTATAAGGAACGTCTTTATCGTCTGCGAGCGGGAGACTATCGCATCGTCTTTAGACGGTCTGGCACTCGGATCGACATCGTCAGGATCTTGAGCAAACCAGACTTTCAGCGGCTGTATTGATCCTGCAAGATCAAACTGTTGCGAAAACGCTCTGACAATGAGAAAGCACGCTACCAAGAATCGGTCACGGACGAACTGGGCAAAGATTGACAAGCTCAAGGACAGCGAGATCGATTTCTCCGATATCCCAAAGCTAGGAAAGACCTTCTTCAAACGTTCAGTGCTCAGGCTTCCCGAGCCAAAGACCGCCATCACCATTCGTCTGGATCGTCAGGTCTTGAATTGGTTCAAGGCCAAGGGGCCTGGTTATCAGACGCGGATCAATGCCCTCCTCAGGGCTTATATGGAGGCGCACAAAGAATGAGGAGGGATGGAGCCTGATGATCTTCTGTGCTCGCGCAACGCGCGGCCTCAGAAGGATGGGGGAGGAGCGGCCCGGTGCCCTCCTTGCTCGCAGAACGCGCACGATGAAACGGTGCTCGTCCGATGCGCGCAGTCGAGGGCAGCCTCGGCCACTCCCCCTAAAGAGATGTATAGCGATCGGGATGGTCGCGCACCGTGAACCACACCGCTACCCCTCACTGAGGCGAGACAATGACCGGCCAAGTCGGTCTCAACGGTGGTGGCTAATCTGATCGCCCTGCTCGCAGAGGCCGCACGATCAGAATGTGCTCCCTCGATGCGCGCAGTGAACGACAATCAGACCACCCTTGTGGAAGTGAATGAAGAAGAGAGCATGTTAGGGAGCTTGTCCGTGAACGAATGGCTGAACTTTTATCTTCAATATTTCCCAACAAAGACCGAAGCCAGAGATTTTATCGAGGCCTGCGAGCAGCAAGTACCACCAAACAACACTGCCAAAATCCTTATGCACCAGGCACAGAGACTGATCTCTCTTTCCGATGACATCTTAGAGATACGCCCTCATACAGATTCGCTTAGGCTGCTGTTCCTTTTGATGTGTGCGGAAAACATCGCGAAGCTCCACGATGGATTCACAGGAGAAGGACATTCACGGAATTACGTGCGCAAGTTTTTCAAGGATTTCTTAAGCGACAATGACAAGCAAGGACTCGGAGCCGGATTTCGTGACAACTCAGCCTCAGCCCATCTACTACCGACGCTCGGCCTTGACAGGGCAGTCGACATGCTCTACGAGATCCGCTGTGATGTCGTCCATGAGGGTGAATTTTGGAGCTTTGCTTTCCACGACGGGACGATGTCCATGGTGAACACTGATCCCGATGTAATCGCCGATATCACTTTCGACAGCTTGCGCGATATCGTTGTCCGGGGATCAATCAATGCAACTAGGAGCAAATTGACTGCCTCAAAATAGGGTCACTACGGGCGGCCTGTTCAGTGTTGGACATAGCATCGATTCACTGAGGCCTTCAGGAGCTAATCGTTTCACAAGCCTGCGACAGTGCAATTCTCACTCTTACCATCAATGATCTGTCGTCCAAAAGCGAAACAGTACTTAATCGCTTCCTGCCTAGTTTTCAACGTATTGGAAGTGCTGAACTGCCTGCTGGTGACCTTATCGCTGCGATGCATGAGGATGACAATGTTGCCCGTCCACTCCCCCGAGTCAGCCAGTTGATGAGGCACGGCCCTGATCTCATAACCGTTGTAAGTCATACCATCCATCTCACGACGTGCCCCTTATTCAGTCCTTCAATGGAATATTCCTCTCACCAGCTTGGCACATTGCTTGTGAGGCGAACTCGTGCTGACCAGGAGGGCGGAATCCCCATGCGGTCGCAAGGGCTTGGCAGGTCAACTTTGCAAGGGCATCCTCGATTCCACCGACGGGGTTAGGGTATCTAGCCGTTCCGCTCCACGCTACCTCGCTTGTTCCAACGTTTACCCCCCGTATAGAAACACTAGCGCTGTATTCGGTGTGCATGCCTCCCTCTGCCTTATTTGCGTCTGCGTAATAGCTACTTCGCAGCTCCTTTTGGAAAGACGTATCAACGAATATCACCATTTCAGCCCCTAACAACTTTCCGACACGGAGCACCTGCGCTTCATCATCAGGTGTGTGAGTAAGTCTGATCTGTTGTTCATTAAAAACTTGCTGTAGCCTGGCTCGTTCCACAATCGTGAGCCCTCGCTTCTGAAGCCATATTGTCGCGGTTCCTGCGGTAGCTGGATGGTCAGCCCAGACAACTGCGCGGGTGTTCTGCTGTGGCAGTGTTTTATGGAAGCCATCTGTCACTGGATACAGATTGGTGCATCCAACAGTGAGTGAGATTAGCCAGAGACCTACGTGCGTCATTCGCATAAATAACCTTTTCTCCAACAAAGTCAGTGCAAATTAAGATGGAAGACAGGCCTTTGGGTAGGAGTATATCCTGAATTGTTGCGAGGACAAACTATTCCAGGATCATAGGAGAGTGCAGCAACCTTTGTCTGGTTTGAAATCGTTCCAGACTCACGGGCAGGGATGCTCTCCCCTACCAAAAAGAAGATTCGGGGCCAAGTCTCGCGGTCCAACATTGACCAACCGTCTGCTCAGGACTCTCCGTCAATGTTTGGATTGAAGCAGGCACCTTATTGGTCAGACCCCCACCCAGAAATTCGCCTCTCCCGCCTTGATTTCGCCTGCGCCTCCGTCTACAGTCCTTTTCCTTCACAGAACAGACTCACGGAGTGATACATGGGTGAGACCCGCGTCGATCTTGAACATCTGTTGGAAGACCTGCGGGATGCCTATCCCTACAGCATCGGGGAAACGATCCTCACCGAAATCATTGCCAACTCTCTGGACTCAGGGGCCAGCCGAATCACCATGACGGCTGACCCAGCGCAGTCCACGCTGACCGTCGTCGACAATGGGTCCGGCATGCAGCGGAAGGCGATGCGACAGTATCACGACATCGCCGCCAGCACGAAAGTGCGCGGCCAAGGCATTGGGTTTGCCGGAGTGGGCATCAAGCTCGGACTCCTAGTATGCGAAGAAGTGCTCACGGAAACCAAGCGCGGCAGCACGCATGTGGCGACGCGATGGCACTTGGCTTCGCGCCATCGTGCACCGTGGCAATGGGTACCTCCGATTGGACTGGTCGGCGAGCAGGGCACTGCAGTGCAGCTGAAGTTGCAAACCCCTCTGTCTCCTCTTCTAGACCCTGGGTTTCTCGAAGGAGTGATGCGTCGGCATTTTCAGCCGTTACTCGAATCCCCCTTCGACTCCTTTCTGACCGGCCACTACCCAGCCGGGATTACGTTCGAGGTCAATGGGCGACCGTTAGAACGGCATCCCCTGTCGGCGCCTGACCAAGCTCCGTTAACCATTCGATTGGCCCGGCGGCGCAAGCTTTCGGCCTTGGGGTATTTGTCCCGCCATACCGCGCCATTACCGGAGGATCAGCGAGGCGTCGCAATCAGCACCTTGGGCAAAGTCATCAAACGTGGATGGGACTGGTTAGGTGTAACGTCATTACAGTCTGACCGAATCAACGGTTTGATCGAAGTCCCAGATCTGGCCGCCTCGCTCACGCTCAATAAAGGGGATTTTATCCGAACTGGCAATCGAGGGGCAGCCTACCTTGCATACAGAAAGGCGATTCAGGAGGCTGTCTCTCGACAACTGGAAGCCTGGGGCGATACGCGTACAGGAACTCCAGACGCCTCATCACGGGTAATGCGCCCACTGGAACGAGATCTGGATCGAGTGTTGGAAGAATTATCCGACGACTTTCCGCTACTTGCCTCACTCGTCGAACGACGAGCCGGCGGCCAAAAACGATTGCCGATCGATGGCAAGGCCAACGATAAAGCGACAGGGACAGATGCCCTTACAATATTGGCAGTCCAATCGACGGCTGAGCCTGAGCCAAATGAGACCGAGCCAGCTCAGCCACAAACACAACCTCCCCCTAAAGACCGGGACACCGCAGAAGCTGAGCCAACGACAACCACAATTCCTGCTCCAGCATCAGCGATGCTCCCAGGTCATGGACGTTCCCGCGCTCCAATGCGATATGGACTGGGGGTTCAGTTCGAGGACCGACCAGATGATTCGGAACTGGGTAGGCTCGTGGAATCCACCGTCTGGATCAACCAAGCCCATCCCGCCTATCGGCGCGCACTGGCGTCCCGCTCCGTGGGTTATCACATTTCGCTCACCGTCGCGCTCGCACTGGCCCCCTTGGCCGTGGAACCGGATCAGGAGCACACCTTTATCACCAAGTTTCTGTCCCATTGGGGCCAAGCACTTGATAAGCCCAAAAAGCACGGTCGCCGCCCGCGAAAGTGATTGAACGACAATTCGTCGCGAAGTCGCCCCAAAACGCCTTCCTGATATTTAATTGAACATTCAACATTACACATTGAGTATTACGGTTACTGCGGACGGCTTACTCCTACCACAACCGCTGAACAGGTGCCTTCAGTCTTGCCAAGCAGGGCTCCAGTTCTGGTTTTAAGGCTCTAGTCACCACAAACGCTGCCGGCACATGCTCCCAATGCCGTAGGTCCGGCTGTAACGCGCCTTCCATCACCGCAGGCGCGGTACGCATCAAGGCCGCTCCCCCGACCACCGAAACCTGACAGAGCGCCCCGTTACCTTTGGCTGCCGCATCGAGCATGCAGCCCCCGACCATGACTCCGGCTCCTGCCGCCAACGGAACCAGACTGTAGGTCAGACCAATCGGTAGTCGGACCCAGGCCTGCACGTTCAAGAGCGGGTGATACCCATGGCTATGGCGAATCGCGACCTTCTCGAACCAGCTTCGCGTAGACAGCCGCACACCTGTGTCGGATCGGCAGGCAGGAAGAAAATCCTCTTTCGCCTTCACGGAGAAATACCCGCTCGTGGATCCAAAGAATTCCAGATCCCATGTCAATTCAGGAAACCGACCGATACCGTAAACCTGCCACGGTCCGCTGTCGCTTTGTCCCTCATCAATCTGAGCCACCCGTCCTGCTGCAAACACACGAACAGCATCTTGCTTCCCCTTCCACATCACGTCCAGATCTCTCAGTCTGAGCCAATCGACGCGTGCCTCGTTCACCTCCCCTACCCGCTCCCACAACACTGCGGACAGCAACAGATTGATCGGGTCTTCGCCATAATTGTAGAGCGGCGTAAATAACTCATGGTCCAGCTGCCTGAGTTCAACCTTTGCCTCCTCCATTTTCTGCACATTGGCATAACTCGCCGCCAGTAACAGGCTGAGATACCCGCGCTCATAACTTTCCAGGACATAGTCGATAAAAGAGCCCTCTGGAATGAAGACGTTGGTGGTCTCCTTTAAGAGGGAAAAGTTCTTATGCCGAAATTCTGAACGGGCCTTCTCGCCATGAGTTATCAATGTGTCATAACACCGACCCGCAAAAGCATCGGCCAGTCGGTTGAGGGTATCGATTCTGTCTGAAAGATCGATCCCCCGTTCAATCTCCGAACAAGAAAGCCCTTGCATGGTCCGCCCGCCACTGGTCTGACAGCCGACAAGACCAATCAACAGTCCTAGGGCTACTGCTGCGATAGAGCGAATGTGGCGTCGAATCATCAGACTTGCACCAGAGTCAACGGTAAGGCATCGAAGATGCTTAGAAATTTATTTACGAACAGCGGAATAGATCTGCTCAATCTCACTACTTGTTAAATCTCGCCACTCACCTGGCTGGATGCCACCAAGCACAATCGGCCCGACCGCCACTCGCACCAGCCGCAATGTCGGATGCCCTACAGAAGCGGTCATACGCCGGACCTGTCGGTTCAGTCCTTCACGCAACGTCATCTCCACCCAAGCAGTCGGCACATTTTTTCGAAAACGGATAGGCACAGGGCGATCAGGCAACTGAGGATCGTCCGGCAGCAAACGTACTTCAGCAGGCTTGGTTATCTTGCCGTTCAGCATCACTCCCTCTCGCAACTGCCTCAAGACCTCCTCTTTCGGGACTCGTTCAATTTGTACGAGATAGACTTTCGCCAGCTTATGCTGCGGATCTGTAATGTAATGGGCCAGCCGCCCGTCCGAGGTCAGAAGCAGCAGCCCTTCACTATCCAAATCGAGACGACCCGCTGCATAGACGCCAGGCAGATCGATATAGTCAGCCAACGTCTTCCGCCCATCTGGATCGGTAAAGCTTGGCAAGACCCCATGGGGTTTATTGAACGCGATCGTGCGAAGAGGGGGCATCAGCATGCGACTACTATATCCAACCCCTTCCGGCAGAACAACGAACGAACCCCGCCCCGCAGTCAGCCGTTCTCTCCCTCAAACCCTCGCTGTATAGATGCAGGCATCCCCCTTCAGGCGAGAATCCCTGCAGAGGGCTGGCGTTTCATTCAGTTCCTCACTCATATACTGTATGTCAAACCCTACAGTGCCTGTAGCGCCATGCTCCAGTGCTTCTACAGACCATGAGCGACAAGCCGCTATTTACTTTACAACTCACGGAGAAATAAGTAGTTCTGTGCATATGAGCTTTCTACTTATTAGGCATCGAGCTTGCTCCACTGCACCATGTTCCAGTCATCTTCATTTACAGGAGGAACCTATGAAGAAAATTTCGATCGATCGAACCACGCCCTTCCGGGGCCCAGCATTGGCCATACTCTGTGCCATGGCAGTAGTGGGTTGCGTGAGCACGGAAACCCACACGAAAACGCTTGCTGAACTCGAAACTGCAAAAAAAACTTCCGCCCAGCTCCAACAGCAGTTAGACGGGCTCAAACAGAACCTGAGCCAAGAAGCCACTCAACGGAAAGCCGCCGAACAGGAAGCGGCAACGTTGACCAAAGAACGTGAAGCGCTCGCAGCTCGCTCGAACGAGCTGCAGTCCCACCTGAGCGGTCTGGAGAAAGAAAAGGGGCAACTGAACAACGAGCTGGGCAATGTGCGCGGGCAAATCACCGATCTTGAGCAGAAGCTCACAAGCGGAAATGCCTCTTCGCAGGAAGAAATCACCAAGTTACAGAAACAAGCCTCTGAACTGGCGGAGAACGCTGCTCGGATCGCGAAGGAGCGCGAGCAACTTCAACTGGAACAGGCGCAACTTGCCGCAACGTTGGAACAGGAACGGCTGGCCAAGTTGGCAAAAGAAGAAGAGATCAATCGCCTGACCCGCACACAGGAAGAGTTATCCAAATCCCTGCAAGACGAAATTTCCAAGGGCAATGTCACCATACAGCAAGTACGTGACCGCCTGACCATCAACATGGTGGACCGAGTCTTGTTCGATTCCGGACAGGCCCAAGTGAAACCGGCCGGTGTAAAAGTCTTGAAACCGGTCAGCGACGTGCTCAACAAGATCTCAGACAAACAGATTCGTATCGAAGGCCACACAGACAACGTCAACATCAGCCCGAAGCTTCAAGACCGCTTCAAGACAAACTGGGAACTCTCGACCGCGCGAGCCACAACCGTCGTGCGTTTTCTGATCGATCAGGGTGGTGTGGACCGCCAACACCTCTCTGCAGTCGGCTATGCCGATACCAAGCCCCTCGCCCCGAACGATACTGAACAAGGCAGGGCTTCAAATCGGCGAATCGAGATCGTGCTGTACCCCAAAGACCTTAAACGGATTGCCGGCCAACTGGATCCCGCCACCTCAGAAACGAAATAGCCATCCGTTTTCCGGAGGTGCTCACCCAACAGGGTGGGCACCTCCCTATCCGTCAATCGCCAAGATCTCACCGCACATGCGTCACTTCGTCCGAGCCCGCACGATTACTGCGCTGACATGATCGAGCCTGACCATAGCATCGAAAAACTCCGCCCCTGTCAGTTGCGTGAGCTGCACAGTTTGCGCCGTCACACTTGCTACGATTCCTTCTATATCCTGCCCCGATGCCAGCTTAAGCTTCGCACGTTTCCCAATCAGTTGATCCAACGCCTGCTTCAGGTTTTCGGAAACCGCCTGTTCCGCAAGTCTCTCCTCAGCCCAAATATCCGAACCCACTGCCCCGGCACTCAACACCAGGCTCCCAACCAACAGGCTGATACAGAGACCAGAGATATTTTTAGCCATACGCTCCTCCTTGTTCATCAAAGCCAGCGCAGCTATATCAGGTCTGCATTCTCCAATCAATATGAGTGACAGGAGCCTTCCCCCGCTTCCCTGCTTCGGTTATGATGCACTACATACTTGGCGTTCGATATCACTGCTCAGAAATTGATCCCACTTCACGAACTGAGGTATCTATCAATGCTGCGATTCATGCTGATGATGACGTTCCTCACAATATCCCTCGGACTGTCCGCCTGTGACACCGTCTATATTGCCACGATGGAAAAGGTTGGCTACGCCAAGCGAGACATCCTGAGCAGCCGTGTCAAGTCAGCGCGCGACGCGCAGGAAGATGCCAAAAAAGAAATCCAAAGCGCCTTGGATCAATTTGGGAAAGTCGTGGCCTATCAAGGCGGAGACCTGGAAGACACGTATAAGAAACTCAACGGCGAGCTGCAAAGCAGCGAAGACAGTGCCGAGACAGTGCGGAAACGCATCAAAGACGTCGAAAGTGTGGCCGACGCGCTTTTCTCGGAATGGGAGAACGAACTCAATCAATATTCCAGCGCGGACCTGCGCCGGAAGAGCGAATCGAAGCTCGCCCAAACCAAAGGCCGCTACAAAGACATGCTCGGCGCCATGAATCGGGCGGAACAGCGCATCGATCCAGTCCTGAGGCCGCTCCGCGATCAAGTGCTCTACCTGAAACACAACCTCAATGCGCGCGCGCTGGCCGCCATGAAAGGTGAGCTGGTGAAAGTCGACGCGCAGGTCGATCGGCTGGTCCGAGAGATGAACCGCTCTATTGCCGAAGCCGACAAGTTCATTCAAGCTATGGAGAAAGAGCCGGCCTGATCCGCCATTCGAGACAGCACGTCCTGTCAGGAGGTCCTCATGCGCTGGGAAGGGCAACGAGAAAGCGACAATGTTGAAGATCGTCGTGGCATGGGACCAGCCAGGGTCGGAGGCGTGGGAGGACTGGGACTCGGCGGCATCGTGCTGGTACTGGCCGTCAGCTATTTCACCGGCATCAATCCTGTGACTCTACTCAACATGCTCAACGGCGTACAGGAGATCACCGACTCATCGGCACCATCCGAGCCCACTCCGACCGCACCAGCCGGATCGCCTACTGACAAACTGGGAAAGTTCGCAGGGGTTGTCCTTGCCGACACGGAAACCACCTGGAGACAACTCTTTGGGCCGCAGTATGAAGAGCCTCGACTCGTACTCTTCACTGGAGCAGTCCAATCTGCTTGCGGGACCACATCGTCCGCCGTCGGCCCCTTCTACTGCCCCAGGGATCACAAAGTGTATTTGGACCTCTCCTTCTTCAACGAAATGTCCCAACGCTTGGGTGCGCCAGGTGACTTCGCGCAGGCCTATGTGATCGCGCATGAAGTGGGCCATCACGTGCAGAATCTCATGGGCATTGCAGAAAAAGTCACGCGCCTCCAGCGTCAGGCCTCTGAACGAGAGGGGAATGCCCTGTCGGTAAGAATGGAACTGCAGGCAGATTGTTTCGCCGGCGTCTGGGGTCACCATGCCAAGCGTGAGCGGAACCTGATCGAGCCTGGCGATTTCGAAGAAGGATTACGAGCCGCGTCAGCCATCGGCGATGACCGGCTCCAAAAAATGTCTCGCGGCTCTGTTCAGCCGGAAAGCTGGACTCACGGCTCCTCCGAGCAACGCATGACGTGGCTCCGCAAAGGATTGGAGACGGGCGATCCCAAGGCTTGTGATACCTTCGCAAACAACCGGCTCTAACAATCCGTGAGACGTGAAACGTTAAACGAGGGAACGTATCCGAGACGTTGAGGCCTTTTGAAACGTGTGACGTTTCACGTTTTTCGAGAGCGACATTTTCAGCAGCCTGTCCCACATTTTATGGATATCGACCACTATCAGGAGCCGCCACACGAATCAGCCTCCCAGGGAATATGGGCGGCGCTTCTAGCCGACGCGCCCTGGAATGCCAAATCCGTCATCGCCGCTGGTATCGCAACTGCCGGAGGTCTCACATCATGGGCAGCGAACTTCTCCTCACCTGCTGTGGCAGGAATCGGCGGCAGCTATCTGGCAGGATTCTTCATGGGCTGGGCATCCCGGAGATTTCTGAGAATGGCTGCCCTGATCACCGGCGGACTGCTGGCCGGCGTCGCTGTCCTGGATGAGACCGGTTGGATCGATCTTGACTGGAAGTCAGTGGAAGCACAGATCAGCCACGCTATCGCGGCGACACAACAGGGTGCTCAAGGGCTCAAACACATCCTCTCCGGGTATCTCCCGTCAACCGGAGCAGCAGCGGTCGGAATGTTCTTCGGATTTCGCAAAAAATAGTAAGACGAGTCAGTGCGCGATGCTGTGTCCTGGCAACGCTTGATACCACCCGTTGGCTTGGGCCAATGATACGGGACAGTCGAATACCTGACTGAGACTGGCTTCTGTGAGGATAGAGCGCTTTTCTCCGTCCTGAAGTATCTTCCCTTGCTTCAAGAGCACCACACGTTCAATTTCCGGAGGAATCTCGTGAATGTGATGCGTCACGAGTAGCACTGTCTTCCCCTTCTTCATATAGGCCCGCACCAGATCCAGATAGTGAAACGTGGCCGTGAGGTCGAGTCCGCTGGTGGGCTCATCAAGGACCAACACCCTCGGATCATGCACCAACGCACGGCCTAGCAGGCAGCGCCGTTGTTCGCCGGTCGACATCTCACCATATCTTCGGTCCGTCAGGAAGCCGATACCAAGCTCCTCCAGCACGATATGGGCACGACCGATCTGGGCATCGATAAAGTCTTGGTGATCGTATGTCCCAATGCTCGCGTAGTAGCCTGACAACACAACATTCAACCCGGTCACCTTCTCCATGTATAGATGCTGAAGGTCGTGCGAGACCATACCCAGTCGTTTGCGGACATCCCAGACATTCCACTGTTCTTCCCCGAAAAGCCGGATATGCGTCTCATCGTTCGGGACTGGGTGAACTTCGCCTGCCAGCAATTTCAGAAAGGTCGATTTCCCGGCGCCATTGGGACCGAGGATCGCGACATGTTCCCCCTCGTGGAGCGACAGTGAAAAGTCACTGAAGACACAGGTGTCCCCCCGATAGACAGTGGCATGTTGGACATCGAGGATTGGATGGGAAACAGTCGCACGGACCGCCTGCACGATGATCCCGCCGACCGCCTGACCGGCACGCCGCGACTGTTCGAGGCCAGTTCGAGCCAGTGAGTCTACTCGCTCGTTGTCGGGGTGGCCGGAATGTCCTTTGACCCAGCGCCACTTCAGCGTATGACCGGATGCCAGCTTATCGAGACGGCGCCACAAATCCTCATTCTTCACCGGCTCTTTGCTGGCAGTTTTCCAGTCACGTTGCTTCCAGTTATGGATCCATTCACTGATGCCTTTTTGCACATACTGCGAATCGGTGTAGACATGCGCTTCCACCGGCTGCGTGAGCGACTGCAACGCCTCAATCACCGCGAGTAGCTCCATGCGGTTATTCGTCGTGGCCGGCTCGCCCCCGCACATTTCCGTTTCGGTAGCGCCGTTACGCAGCAAGGCGCCCCAGCCGCCAGGCCCGGGATTCCCGCTACAGGCACCATCCGTATAGATTTCGATCATTTGTCCACGCTCCGCGTGAGGTGTAACAGCGCCTTGAGGGAGACCCTGTTCCCCTGGGAACAGACACTCGTTGCTTCACACCGAGATTATGCTTCGTCAGGATCGGGGTTTATCTTTGAGGCAGGCTTCTTTTCCCCGGATTTGGCGGCCCGCTTCAGCGAGCCCGCTATCTTTGGAGTTTTCGTCATCACATCGGCGTTCTGCGCGCGATGGAGCAAGGCGTGGTCCATCAGCACGAGCGCCATCATGGCTTCGGCGATCGGCGTCGCTCTGATGCCGACGCAGGGATCGTGGCGTCCATTGGTTTCGACCGTCACCGGCTTGCCTTGCTTGTCGATCGAACGACGTGGAACTCGGATGCTCGACGTCGGCTTAATGCCGATCGTGACAACGATGTCTTGCCCGGTCGAGATCCCACCGAGAATCCCTCCCGCATGATTCGTCACAAAACCATCCGGGGTCAGCTCGTCTCCATGTTCTGATCCGCGCTGCGTCACAGAACCAAAGCCAGATCCGATCTCGACAGCTTTGACCGCATTGATGCTCATCATGGCCCCGGCCAAATCGGCATCGAGCTTGGCGTACACAGGCCCGCCCCATCCCACCGGTACCGATTCAGCTACCGTGGTGATCCTCGCCCCGACCGAATCGCCGGCTTTCCGCAGCTCATCCATAAAGGATTCGAGTTTCGGCACAATCTCGGCATTTGCGGAGAAGAATGGATTCTTGCTGACCTCCGACCAATTCTTAAACGGCGCCTCAATCGGACCAAGCTGACTCAGGTATCCACGGATCACGACAGCATACTTTTCTTTGAGCCATTTCCTCGCAATTGCCGCCGCCGCCACTCGCACGGCTGTCTCACGCGCAGACGCGCGCCCGCCGCCGCGGTGGTCGCGAATGCCGTACTTCTGCCAATAGGTATAGTCAGCGTGGCCGGGACGGAAGGTATCGATCAAATTGCCGTAATCCCTGCTGCGGGCGTCTTCGTTTCTGATGAGCAGGGCAATGGGCGTCCCGGTGGTCTTGCCTTCAAAAACACCGGAGAGGATTTCGACAGTGTCTGATTCCTGCCGTTGCGTCACATGGCGGGAAGTGCCGGGCTTGCGCCGATCGAGATCCTGCTGAATATCCTCGGTGGAAAGGGTCAGACCCGGCGGGCAGCCATCCACGACACAGCCGATCGCAGGTCCGTGACTCTCGCCGAACGACGTGATCGTGAATATGTGGCCGAACGAATTGCCTGCCATGGGGCGGATGACTCCTCCCTATTCCACGAGATCGAGCTTGATGCGCAATTCTTTTAATTGATCGGCTCCTACGGAAGACGGCGCATCGGTCAGCGGACATTGTGCCCGTTGCGTTTTGGGGAACGCGATCACATCACGGATCGAGTCAGCCGCTCCCAATAACATGATGAGCCGATCGAGCCCGAAGGCAATACCTCCATGAGGCGGGGCGCCATAATCCAGCGCATCGAGCAAGAACCCAAACTTCGCCTGGGCCTGCTCCTTATTGATGCCGAGTAGATCGAGAATGCGCAGTTGAATATCGCTCCGGTGGTTCCGGATGCTCCCACCTCCGATTTCACTTCCGTTCAACACCATATCGTAGGCCTTCGCCCGCACTTTGAGCGGCTCCGACCCCAGGAACGTGACATCCTCATCCATCGGCGCAGCAAAAGGATTGTGCATAAAGATGTACCGCTTTTCTTCCGGCGAATAGTCCAGCAACGGGAACTCAACGACCCAGAGCGGTTTCCACGCGGCAGCATCGATCAACTTCAGCTCTTCACCCAGCATGAGCCTGATCCGGCCCAGCACATCGTGGACAATGGCAGCCTTGTCGGCGCCGAAGAGCACGAGATCGCCAGGCTTGGCGTCTGGAAGGGCTGCCGCAAAGGCCTTGGCATCCAGGAACTTGGCGATCACAGACTCAAGCTGCCCCTCCTGGGTAATCTTGAGCCAGGCGAGTCCCTTCGCCCCAAAGCTCTTGGCCGTTTCACCGAGCGCATCGATCTTGCTTCGCGGCGTGGCTGCTCCACCCTTCACGATCAGCGCCTTGACGATCCCGCCCTTGGTTGCCGCCTCCTTGAACACTTTGAACTCGCTCGCCGCAGCGAAGGCTGTGACATCGTGCAACGGCATGTCGAAACGCAGATCCGGCTTGTCCGACCCATAGCGGCCCACCGCTTCGGCATAAGTCATACGCGGGAAGGGAATTGGTAGTTGGACGCCTCCTGCCTCCCGGAATACTTTCACGATCATCTGTTCCATCAGACTCATGACCTGTTCACGGTCGGCAAAGGACATTTCGAGATCGATCTGTGTAAATTCCGGCTGCCGGTCGTTGCGCAGATCCTCATCGCGGAAGCAGCGCGCAATTTGGTAATAGCGATCGACGCCGCTCACCATGAGCACCTGTTTGAAGAGCTGCGGAGACTGAGGTAGCGCGTAGAATTGTCCCGGATTCACCCGGCTCGGCACCAAATAGTCCCGCGCCCCCTCCGGTGTGCTCTTGGTCAAAATCGGCGTCTCGACTTCAAGGAACCGTTCCCCATTCAAAAACCCACGGACTGCCTGCATGATGTCATGCCGGATGGTTAAGAGCCGCTGCATCTTTGGGCGGCGAAGGTCGAGGTAGCGGTACTTCAATCTGATCGACTCTGTGATTTCGGCGTCGTCTTCGATCACGAAGGGCGGTGTCTTGGATTCATTCAACACCTCAACGGCATCCACAAAGATTTCGATGTCGCCGGTGGGGAGATTGGGATTCTTCGACTCATCTGGACGGGCCATCACCTGGCCGGTCACAGACACGACACATTCACTCCGCAACGCATGGGAAGCTTGATGCACCGCTGCATTACGTTCGGCATTGAAGACGACCTGCGTGATCCCTGTTCGGTCCCGCAAATCGATGAACATCACCATGCCATGATCGCGCCGCCGCTGAACCCAGCCGTTCAAGACGACGGTCTGCCCGACTGCTGCTTTCGTGAGTTCGCCGCACCGATGAGTTCTAACCTTCATACCACCTTCGCTTTCTTGGAGCGGGCCCATCCGACCCGGCTGATTCGCTTCTTCGGCTTGGGAGTCTGCTGCTCCGCATCCTCCGCTGAGGCCAGTTTTTGTTCTGCCAGTTCGCGCAATGCGTTCGCTTCACGGTCGGTCAAATACCTGAATTCACCCGGCCCAAGATCTCCCAGCACCAGAGGACCCATCTTAATTCTCGTCAACTTCAACACCGGATGCCCCACCGCCTCCATCATGCGTTTGACTTGATGTTGCCGCCCTTCACGGATCGTAATTTCCAACCAAGAATTGAGCTTGGCCTTCTTCACCTTCTTGACGATAGCCGGGCCGGTCATCCCATCGTCCAGCTGCACACCCTGTTCTAACTGCCGGATATGGTCATCCGTCAAAACCTGCTTGACCTTGATAAGATAAGTCTTCGGCACATGGTAACGGGGATGGAGCAGGGTCTGGGCCAAGTCACCATGGTTCGTGAGGAGCATCAACCCTTCGCTATCGAAGTCTAATCGACCGACGGGAAATACCCGCACCGAAATGCCACGAAGAAAATCCTTTACCGTCGGCCTACCGCCTGGATCGTTCAACGTCGACATCACATTCTTCGGCTTATTCAGCAATAGATAGACGAACGGCTGAGCGGAGCTGATGTGTTTGCCGTCCACCTTGATGTGCGCGCGATCCGGATCGACCTTGGTGCCGAGTTCCGTCACGACTTTGCCGTTGACCGTGACACGCCCAGCGGCAATCCACTCCTCAGCCTTCCGCCGCGAAGCCAATCCCGTTCCAGCAATCACTTTTTGAAGTCTAATTTCCATATATTTGGACCGTAAAACGTGAAATGTGAAAAGTAAAACGATTGTCCATGTCTCGCCTTTCACGGTTCACATCTAACGTCTTACTCCCATTCGATTGTGGCCGGCGGCTTCGAGCTGATGTCGTAGACCACCCGGTTCACACCTTTGACTTCATTGATGATCCGATTCGAGATCTTACCCAACACATCGTTCGGAATCTTGGCCCAATCTGCCGTCATGCCGTCGAGGCTCGTCACGGCGCGAAGCGCAATGACATGTTCGTACGTCCGTTGATCGCCCATGACGCCCACGGTCCTGATCGGCAACAGCACAGCGAGCGATTGCCAAATCTCTCGATATAAACCGGCGGCGCGAATCTCCTGGTCGAGAATGGACTCGGCTGCCCGCAAGATGACCAGTCGTTCCTTCGTGACCGCTCCCAGCACCCGAATGGCCAAGCCAGGCCCTGGAAATGGCTGCCGCCACACAATCTCATCCGGCAGACCCAGCTCCTTGCCCAGCACCCGCACCTCATCTTTAAATAGCTCGCGCAAGGGCTCGATCAATTTCAACTTCATGCGAGCCGGCAATCCGCCAACGTTGTGATGTGTCTTGATCGTGGCCGATGGCCCCTTAAAGCTTACACTCTCAATCACATCTGGGTAGAGCGTGCCCTGAACCAGAAACGTTGCGCCACCGGACTTCTTTTTTGCTTCAGTCTCGAATTGTTCGATGAACTGCTTCCCGATAATTTTCCGTTTTCGTTCCGGATCGATCACCCCTTTGAGCTTGGCAAGGAACGAATCGGACGCATCGAGGATTCGCAAGTTCAGATGGAGCTGCTGGGCAAATGTCTGTTTAACTTGTTCCTTCTCTCCACTTCGAAGCAATCCGTTGTCGACGAAGATACAGGTCAGCTGGTCACCGATGGCCCGATGGGTCAAGGCGGCAGCGACCGACGAGTCTACTCCTCCGCTTAAGGCACAGATCACTCGCTCCTTACCGACCTTTTCTCGGATATCACGGATCGCAGTCTCCACATAGGACTGCATCGTCCAGGTCGGCTTGCAGCCGCAGATGTCGTAGACAAAATTCCTGAGGATCTGGGTTCCTTCCGGCGTATGCGCGACTTCCGGATGAAACTGGAGGCAATAGATCCGACGCTTATGGTCGTCTCGTTTCATCGCCGCGATCGGTGAATTGGCCGTATGAGCAATGGATCGGAAACCCGGCGGCATCCGTTCAATGCGGTCCCCATGCGACATCCAGACGACTGTCGACCCGCCTTCGCCAATTCCCTTAAAGAGATTGCTGCGGTCATCGATCGTCAGATCAGAGCGGCCATATTCCCGGTGCTTGGATTTAGCCACCTCCCCACCAGAGAGATGGGTCACCAGCTGCATCCCGTAACAGATACCGAGAATGGGGATTCCCAGATCGAAAAGTTCCTTGGGAACGCTCGGCGCCTTCTTCTCGTACACGCTAGATGGGCCACCGGACAACACAATACCCTGCGGACGATAGGCGAGAATGCTCGCTAAAGGAACGGTGCAGGGAAGAATTTGCGAATAGACGTGGGCTTCGCGAATGCGGCGCGCAATCAGCTGGGTGTATTGCGATCCGAAGTCGAGAACCAGGATTCTATTGTGCCAAAGTTCCATGCAGTTAGCTTTCAGCTGTCAGCACTCAGCCATCAGTAACCAATCAGATAGGATAACCGTACTTGTGCTTGTGACAAGATGTGAACCGAGGTGGGAATGACTCGTGTCTTGCTGAAAGCTGACGGCTGAGAGCTGATAGCTTTCGCTCACTCCCAATCCATCCGGTAATTCGGCGCTTCTTTCGTGATGATCACATCGTGCACGTGGCTTTCACGGAGGCCGGCGACCGTCTGCCGGATAAACCTGGCCTTCTGCTGTAAATCCGAGATCGTCCTGCAGCCGCAATAGCCCATGCCCGACTTCACACCGCCGATCAATTGATAGATGACGGCCGAGAGTTTCCCCTTGTATGGCACGCGGCCTTCGATGCCCTCCGGAACCAGCTTCTGCGCCGGACGCCCCGCCTGTCCGTAGCGATCTCCGCCTCCTCGCTCCATCGCGCCAATCGAGCCCATGCCGCGGTACACCTTATAGGTTCTGGCTTGATACAGCTCGGTTTCCCCCGGCGATTCTTCCGTCCCTGCCAAAAGCCCACCCAGCATGACCGAGGAGGCTCCTGCCGCCAAGGCCTTCGTGATATCGCCGGAATACTTGATTCCGCCGTCTGCAATGACTGGAACTCCGCTGCCGGCGAGGACCTTTGCACAGTCGGCGATTGCCGTCAGCTGCGGCATTCCGGCTCCCGATACGATGCGGGTTGTGCAAATCGAACCAGGGCCTACACCCACCTTCACGGCATCGACACCGGCCTTGAGGAGATCCCTTGCCGCCTCGGCCGTGCCGATGTTCCCGGCTATCAGTTCAAGATCCGGAAAACGTTTCTTGATCATCTTGACCGTATCCAATACCGCTTGAGAATGCCCGTGGGCCGTATCGACCACGACAAGATCCACCCCGGCCTTCTTGAGTCGAGCCACTCGATCCTCTGTCTCAGGCCCCACCCCGACAGCCGCCCCCACGCAAAGCCTGCCATGGCTGTCCTTGCAGGCGTTGGGATACATGATTCGTTTCTCAATATCCTTGATCGTAATGAGCCCCTTGAGTTCGAAGTTCTTGTTCACGACCGGCAGCTTCTCGATCCGATGTTCATGCAACACCTCGCGAGCCTTTTCCAGGCTGGTCCCTTCCGGCGCCGTGATCAACTTGTCCCGCTTCATGATCTGCGAAACTTTCAAATCCATTCTGGTTTCAAACCGCAAATCGCGATTCGTGAGAATACCGACCAGCTTCTTGTCTTTTGTCACGGGAATCCCAGAGATTCTGAACTTCGTCATCAACTCATGGGCATCGCGAATCGTTTGATCCGGCGAGATCGTGATCGGGTCGAGAATCATGCCGCTTTCCGATTTCTTCACCCGGTCCACTTCTGTCGCTTGATCCTCCGGCGACAGGACTCGATGAATAATCCCGATGCCGCCCTCACGTGCAATGGCGACGGCCAAACGGGATTCGGTGACGGTATCCATGGCCGAACTGATGATCGGAATGTTGATCTTGATGTTGCGAGTCAGTCTTGTGCGTGTGTCGACTTCACTCGGCAAGATCTGAGACTTCGCCGGAACCAACACAACGTCGTCGTAGGTCAGTCCTAAACGCGGCTCTTTATCCAACATAATTACTCCATCCGAATATCTACATGTCTGAAAGTCTTCCGACCTTATAGACCTGACGACTTTACGACTTTGGACTGTCCGACTCCGGTGTCAACTCTTCCACAGACTGCGCAGTTTCTTGGAGCCGTTCGCTCCCCTCGTCAGCCGGCATGAACTGTTCAACCCTGGTGTTTCCGCTATCGACGACGAACACACTCCCCTTGACATCGACGGCAATACCATACGGGAAATTGAATTGCCCTTTCCCGTTCCCGAACCCGCCCCATTGGGTGATGAAATTGCCTTCTTTATCGAACTTCTCGACCCGATGGTTGCCGGTATCCGACACATACACATCGCCGGCCCCGTCGACAGTAATGCCCCAGGGAGAGCGCAACTGACCTGCCTCCTGCGCAAGTGGACTGCTAGCGTGGCCCGGTTCGGCGCTGCCGCCCCATTTGGCCAGCAACTGCGGAAGCACGTTGGTGCTGGTGTCGAACTTCTGAATCCGGTGATTCCCCATGTCGACAACGTACACAAACCCGTCCGTCTGATCGACGGCCACGCCGCGCGGAAAATAAAACTGGCCGTCGCCGTTTCCGAAGCTGCCCCAGGACATGATGAACTCCCCGTTCATATCGAATTTCTGCACGCGGAAGTTCGCGCTATCAACCACATAGACATACCCGCGCACCCGATCGACCGCGATGCCCCAGGGTGAGTTGAATTGCCCTTCGCCATTTCCACGAGATCCGAACTTCATGAGATAGCCGCCGAGCTTGCCGTCAAATTTCTGGACGCGGTGATTGTTCGTATCGACGACCCAGACATCGCCCTTACCGTCGCAGGCAATCCCGGTGGGGTTATGGAAGTTCGAATTGGCCGACCCGAAGTTTCCCCAGAGAATGATAAAGTTTCCGGCATTGTCGAATTTCTGAACTCGATTGTTGCCGTTATCGACCACGAACAACGCCCCCTGCTGATCGACACACAATCCGTAGATCGGCGCCATGAACTCGCCTCCGTGGAGCAACGATGCGCCGCGGCCCGTGCGGCCCCATTCGGCCACGCAGAGATACCCCGACGTATTGACCAGTATCGTTGAGCCCGCAGGGGTGGAGACGTTCCCTCCCACATCCTTAAACCAGACGTAGATCGACTTCTGTCCATCTCCCGGCGACAAAATATAGGGAATCGTCGCGCCGAACTTGGTAGCCGGTGTCACATCCACCCATCCCGGCGTCCCCGCCGTGGGCGTCATCGGCGCCTCGGAAATAAAGTAGGCCGCCACTCCGGTATCCACATCGTTGGCTGAGACCGTGACAATGACTTCCGGCGTGTTCGTCATGAACGCGCCGTGATTGATCACAGCATAGGGATTTTGCGGCGCGGTAATGTCGATGAGGACCGGCGTCGCCAGGACCTCATTCGATAATTCACTTTCGGCGCCGGTCTCGAACACGGCAGTTACGGCATAGTGATAGACGGTATCGTTCGAGAGACCGGTATGCACATAGGGATTGGTCACCCCTTCGATTTTCGTCGCCGTTTGGGTTGTGAGCTTCGGGACGGTATTGAAATAGAGGTTATAGGACTGGGCGCCGGGCACTTCCATCCAACTCAGGAAGGCCTCAGTATCGCCGGCTTTGACCGCCACGCTGCGGGGCGCAGGAGTCTCGGTCGGCGCCTGGCTGGTCGACGTCTCATCCTTCCCGCGATTGAGTTCTTCTTCCGTCGGCACATACTTGAGGATGCGGCCATTGCCGCTGTCCACCACATAAACCGCGCCTTCTTTGTCGACTGCGATCCCGTAAGGGTAATTGAGCTGTCCTTCCGACTTTCCACGGTTTCCCCAGGCACAGAGAAACGTCCCGTTGCCGTCGAACTTTTGGATGCGGTGGTTCCCGGTATCGACCACATAGACGTTGCCGAGCGCATCGCAGGCAATCCCCCAGGGAGACTTGAATTGGCCTGGACCGGCCCCCTCGCGACCCCACTTGGCAAGGAAACTTCCACGGGCATCGAATTTCTGGATCCGATTGTTGCTTTCATCGGCGACAAAGATATTGCCCACAAAATCGACGGCCACGCCGCGGGGGAAAAAGAAAGCGCCGTCAAAGCTCCCGTCGCGGCCCCACTTGAGCAAGGCCTGCCCGTCGGATGTAAACTTCTGAATCCGCGCGTTGCTCGTGTCGGAAATATAGAGATTCCCTTCTGCGTCCGTCGCCAGCCCCCAGGGCACATCGAACTTGCCCAGATCGGCTCCGCGCCAGGCAAACCCAAATTTGCCCCAGGCCTGCATGACATTGCCGTTCAGATCGAACTTCTGGATGCGATTGTTGCCGCTGTCCGCAATGTACAACACGTCATTCGGCCCGACCGCCAATCCCCTCGGATAGTAGAAACTCCCCTCCTGCGAAGAAGGATCGCCACCCCACCGCGCGAGAAACTTCCCGGACTTGTCGAGCTTCTGAATCGAATGGTTATCGGTATCGGCAATGTAGATATTGCCTTCCTTATCGAGCGTGATCCCCGTGGGCGAACTGAACTCCCCGTCGTCCACACCTTCTTGGCCAATAATCATGGCTAATAGGTACGGCGAAGGAATCGCCATGACTTCTTGGGACTCAAGACTCTCCCCCTTTTGTGTGACTACCGTCACGACATAGTGGTAGCAGGTTCCGTTGGCCAAATCGTCATGGACAAAGGGACTTTGAACCCCTTCCACACAGGTGCCTTTTTCTTTTTTTACCCCAATGACGGCTTTGAAATCATCACTGCCGGCAATCGGACGCGTGAGATCGGAGGGCTTGATCATCACACCCTTGGTGGTCTGGAAGTACAGATTGTAATACATGGCATCGGGAACCGGATCCCACGTAATGGTGGCCTGGCCATTTCCCGATTTCGCGGCCACATTGGCCGGTGGTGCGGGAAGTTCTTCTTCAGCGGCAATTGAATCGCCGGCACCCCATTCGCCCAGCGTGCCATCGATGGTCAGAGACCTGCGATCACGCCGAAACATTTCGTCGAGTAGCCAAGCTTTGATCATAGAGTGGTGCTTCCCGTGTTACGAACGCCGCCAGAAAATGAGGGATCTTTCAATGACTTAGAATTGGATTGAGAAGTCTAGCAAAGGGGCGGAAAGAGAGTCAACGGGGGAGCGGGAACGGCACCCGCGTGGTCCCGTGCTCCCGGAACGCGCACGATCGGAATGTGCTCGTTCGACGGGCGCAGTTGGACCACTACGGATGCCATTCCCAGAGAGAGAGGCAAGCGAGCTTGGAAAGATGATTTAGAGATGTGGCCTCGTCCAATGCGCACAGTGACGAGGCGTGGAAGGGCTGGAGCCTGATGATCTTCTGTGCTCGCGCAACGCGCGGCCTCAGAAGGCCCTCGTTGGACGCGCGCAATGGAAGATCAATCAGGCCCCATCCCTGAGGAGCGAACGAGCGAGCTTGGAGGGAGCATGCGAGGGCGGACTAGATGGTCTCCTGTGCTCGTGCAACGCGCGGTCTCAGAAGACCCTCGTTGGACACGCGCAGTGGGAAACCATCTAGCCCGCCCTCAAGGGAAGAGATAAACGAGCGGTGCTTCGCTTGATGCGCGCAGTGAAGAACAATCTGCCTACTCCTTCTGGGCAAGTCGAGGAATCAGAAGGCACTAGTTGAACGCGTGCGACTCAAGAAACGACTCAGACGATGGTGCGATCCAAAGTCAAGTAACGACCCCGCTCTTTCTCCTTTGTGCGTCGCAACGAAGCTCGGCTGGTTCAAGGAGCGACGGTAGGTCACAGATCGAGGTCTGTCACGTCTTGCCATACTCAAACGAAAACGGCGGCCCCATTGCTGGAACCGCCGTCCGTGATGACACGATGTGAGTGTCGCTTACGCTGTGCGCTTCCACCGCCACGCTGCGAGGCCCAGGAGACCTGCACCGAGCAAGAGCAGAGAAGAGGGTTCGGGCACAGAACCATTCTCACCAATCTGCTTAACCAAGAATGTTTGTGAACCACTGCTAAGACGAAAGTCGTCCAACGCCAATGGCGATTTCCAGATGGCACCAGCGAAGACGTTCCCAACTTTGCAATCATTATATGCATAGCTGAAATACGGGGCAGCACATGACGCCGGCACAGTAAATCGGTCAGGGGTAAACACGCTAATCAGAGTTTCTCGCCTGGCCTCATTGTCGAGATCGGTGAGAGCGGTGCCAGGGGTGGGATCGGGAAAGCTCTTGTTCCAGTCGTCATCGGTGGCAATGCCAAAGCCATGATGCAGATACACTAAAGGGTCAGGTTTAGGGTCAGCCTGGCCGAGAGGCAGTACATAATCTGAACCGCAACTCTTCTCTAATGCGCTAGTATCATGCGTCCCAGCACAGGGGCTTGCCCACACCCATTGGTAAAGATTATTGTCAGTGCCACGGACATTGACGATGAGATTCGTGGGAACCTCATGACCAAGCAACGGTCGATTAGTAAAAAGAGGAACGATATTATCGGCCTGCACTGGCAGGGCCGTCACGACTACGAGTAGCGACGCTGCGCCAAGTCCAAGAAGTATATGCTTCAACATTTCACACCCTCTGTATTGTGGCTAACGACATGTATGTCTATCGAGTTGACTCCACAGCATCTTGGACTGTTCTATTGACTTCAGACGCGTGCCTCGAACGACGCACAAGGCGTGCCATTTTCGTTAATCGCACAAGGCGTTAATATGTATAAAGATATATTGCGAATAGTCAGAAATAGTCAGAAACGTTGTAAAACCTTTTTACAGCAGAAACAGCGCGCTATCTCTCTTGGAACGTCACAACACTAACTTATCAATCACTTGTATAAGTTCTTCTCTGTAAAGTTTTCTGACAATGCTCCTGGCGTGTAAAAATACGGTCAGAGAAAGGGAAGTGGATGCTGAAGCCGAGGCAAAATTGATTTGACCGATCACGGAAGATTATTCGCGTTGAGGTTTCAGGTCAAACACTGACCACGTGCCCCCAACTCTTCCCTAATCGTGCGATCACAAATCCCCGATCTGGACCCACGGAACCCGGGCGAAGTGCTTGCGATCATAGGTGAGAATCTGTGTGAGTCCCTGCTCTTTCATAAGGAAGGCATTATACGCGTCTATGAAATCAATGTTGGCATGTACATAGAGATCGAGAGCCCTATAGAGCAGCGAGGCTTCGGGACAGTCTAGATTGGGCGTATTCAGGATCTTCTCGACTTTTGCGGCGATATCCGGCTTCTCCAGTTTGTAAAAGGATTCCAACGTCCAGATGATCTCGGCAATGACCAGCAAACTCGTCGCCAATTTGATCTTGCCGTGCAGCGCATCGCGAAACAACGTCTCGGCTCGCTTGGCTTTTGCCGGGTCGTCGTTGGTCAGAAAACGGAGGAACACATTCGTGTCCACGAAGAGACTACCCATGCCCGGCCACCTTCTTTGCCACGCTGCGCTTCACGGACTGACGAATCTTCTCAAAATCTTCAGGATATGCAGACGGCTGAACCGAGCCCCTGAGATCAAGAATGGTCCCCTTGACGACCTTCAAGACGACCTCCTCACCTCTCATCACAAAGAGGACCTTCTCGCCCTCCTTCACTCCAAGACGGTCGCGAATCGCCTTGGGAATCGTGACTTGGCCTTTCCTGGTCATTGTAGATTCCAGCATTCCTACCTCCACCTGTTTGGTAATACCTAATAATATTAGTACTACATTTTGAGTGAGTCAATCTTGGCTTTGTATTTGTCCATGGCCATCGTGCCGCACCATGACCCGACCCTTTCCGTCAAAGGCTGCGGTTCAGGCATAACTATTGACTCATTTCTGAAAGCAGAAGAACCAGAGCCCACTTGGCGACACCTGGCAGAAACTGGTTCGTCTGGTCTTTCCGGTCTGTGGGTGAGAAAGAGGTGAGATCGTTGCTTGACGTTGAACTATCTCAACTTCTTTGGATGTTGAAGTCGAGCAAAGTTGATTTGATCAATTTCCGAGCGCAGGCTGCTCAAAAAGGCCATCCAACAAGGCCGCAGGCGAGTCATAACCGGAGGAGTACCCTCAGGGGTACGTTGAGGATTATGACGAACCGAGAACGAAGTTAGGGGCCTTTTTCAGCAGCCTGTTAAGATTGTTCGACCGGTTCGTGGTGCATCGCCCCGTTGGCTTCTGCTTCGAAAACCATCCCAGCCTCACCTTCTGCAAGATCACCTGTGAGGGGGAGGTTCCTGGTGTCGGAAGGGTTGGGAGTCTTGAACATCACCATTGACTCTTCTTCGATCGGCAGGAGGGCTTGTTCGGACTCGCCAAGTTCTTTGAACTCACGCAATGGCGGGAGTTGGCTCAGATCTTGTAATCCGAAATGCTCGAGAAAGAACTTGGTCGTTCCATACATAATCGGCCGGCCAGGCACGTCTTTCCGTCCGACAATCCGCACCAGCTTACGCTCGCACAACGTGCGCAGAACACCGGATGTTTCAACGCCACGGATCTCTTCGATCTCCGCCCGCACGAGCGGCTGTTTGTACGCAATAATGGCAAGGGATTCAAGCGCGGAACGCGAAAGCTTTTGCGCCGTCTTAGCCTTATCGATCCGTTTCAGCCAAGGCCCATACTCCTGTTTGGTCACCAGCCGATAGCCGCCTGCGACCTGCACCAGTTGAATCCCTCGCCCTTCCCGGTCTAAATCGTGCGCGAGTACTCCCAGTGCCTGAACGACTTCGGCTTTTGAGACCGTCCCCAAGATGGACATCAGCCGAGCAACCGGCACCGGTTCTGGCGATACGAACAAGACGGCTTCAAGAATGGCTTTCAATTCCCGTGCGTCGATGGCTTCGGCTTGGCCGCTCATTGTCTCAACGTCGGCATCCTTCCCCATATCGCCCAGTACCTCATTGCTCTCAACTGCAGGCTCGGTTTCTGCGAGAACGATGTCATCTATTTCTTGTTCCACTGTCGAGTTCATGCTCCCCTCCATTCTGCCTCATCCAATTCCGCCGGGTCCGGTACGAGTGAAAAACAGCGCGACACAAGGATCGGCCCAAAATGTTCTGCCTGAAATACCCGCGCTGTTCGAAGCCGCATCAGTTCCAGCAAGGCCAAGAACGTGACGATGATGACAAGCCTGTGGCAGGACGGCTCGAACAGCTCGACGAAATTCACCGACTCCCGCCCCTCCAACGTCTCCAAAATCGCGTTCATCCGTTCGCGAACCGTCAAGTTGTCCGGCAGGATCTCCATCAGTTTTTTGCCGGGATTGCGATCGAGAATTTCCTGCAAGACATCTACTAATTCAAACAGGCTGACATTCTCCAACAAGGTCTCATCAGACTCCAGTTCGACCTCTTGGCTCTGCTCACGACTGTAGATCTCACGCCATAACCGTTCATGTTCGTCCAACTGACGGGCAGCCTCTTTGAACTGCTTGTACTCGAGCAGCCTGCGCACCAATTCTTCACGGGGATCAGGCCCATCTTCCTCATCAGCAACCGATTCATCGGACGGAAGCAGCATCTTGGACTTGATCTGGAGCAGCGTGGCCGCCATCACGAGAAATTCCCCAGCAACAGCGAGGTTTAGCCCCTCCATCGCTTCTATGTAGGTGAGATATTGCTGGGCAATCAGATGGATGGGAATGTCGTAGATGTTGATCTCGCTCTTCTTAATCAGATGGAGCAAAAGGTCGAGCGGCCCTTCAAAGTTCTCAATACGAACTTGATAGGGCAATTCGGTTTGTTCTGGGAGGTCGGAATGGTCGTCCACGGGTTGGCTTATACCAGACTTGGGGGAGACAGGGCAAGCCTCTATCTATTACTGGTGGTGCAAGGGGGACTGGCTCAGCCGTCGGCGGCGGTGCCTGTCCCCCTGCTTCTCCGCCGAACCCGGTAGATAATGAGCAGCGCGCCAAAGGTCAGGAAAATGAAGACAGCGGTGTACTGTAGGGTCTCATTGTCGCGCTCTGGGGGAGCCTGTACGGGGGCCGATCTAGTCGCGTTGGTGAACTGCGAGCCCTGCTTGAATGAAGATGCAGAGAAGTCGTCCTGCCCTTTGAACTGGGCACTGGAAAAGTCTGCCGTCGATCGAAACGTAGCTCGGCGAAAATCCGCGTTCCCCTCGAACAGACTAAAGGTAAAAAAGGCCTGACCGTCGAACAATGCGTCGGAGAAATCCCCCAAGCCTTGAAAGCGGCTTCCGGAAAACCCTGTGCCTAATTTGAAGTAGGCATGCGACAGATTGACATCTTTCTCGAACACCACCTCCAAAAACTCAGCCAGCCCGTTGAACTTTGCTTGAGAGAATGTGGCTGGACCATTGAAGACCGAACGATGGAACCTCGTATGGGGGCCGAACGATGTTTTTTCGGCATCCATACCCCGCAGGAACCGCCCCTGGACAAAATAACTTTCTCGCAGGAACCGCGCGCCTGATAACGTCACCGGCTGAATGAATACCGTCCGAGAGAGGTCCACCAGCTCTTCAAACCTGGTTCCACTGAACGTGACAGGCCCCTTCACCACCAGCAGCCCTTGTCCCGATCGATGTGTGATCGCTCCGCGCACCACCGAATCGACAATCCTCAAGGAGCCGGGGATCACTCGTACCTCGCGCCCATCGAGTTCCTTCACCCCCTCAAGCTCAGACGGCAGGGAACCCACAGGCAGGGTATCCAGAGTCAGGTCGCCGCGAACGACAACCCCGGAAAGATCGATCCCCTTCCCATCTCGGAAGGCCTGCAGCAGCTGCGCTGCATCCACCGCTCGCGCCTCTCGCTCTTGCTCTGTACAATCGGCGCTCAAATGCAGCGTCCATGCGGATCCCGGCCCAGAATGTGTCTCCACCTGACAATTCGACGCAGCTACGCCGAGCGGCATCCCCAGCAGGGCCAGCCCACCCACCAGAAGCCAGATGTACATTCGATTCAGCATGCACGCCCTTATACGAAATGCCCTGGCCCAACGCAAGGCAAGAACCACTCACTCGCTTTACTGCCTATCTGGATTTGCTACACTTTCGAAAGCCGTGAGATGTAAAACGTTAAACGTGAAAGGGTTAGGAGAAAGAGCATTCGACAGTCCTGCCTTTCACCTTTCACATTTTACGTTTCACGTTTTTCGAGATGGGAGGCCCCCAATGTCACGCCACTTTGCCGCCGCTTGCGCATTAGTTGTCGTCCTTCTTTGGCAAACCCCTGTATCAGCGGACACGGTCATCGAACTCCCCGTCCTAGCAGCCATTCGCCAAAATAATCTGGGCGTGTTCGAAATTCTGATGATGTGGTGGGACAAGAAACCGGAGCCGAATCCTATTCAGCTCCAATGGCTACTCGCAGGTGTACGATTGGGGAACGATCATTTGGGCGCCATGGCTCAAGCCTTTCAATATGCGGTCGAACGCACACCGGCGGTCCAACACAACGGGACCGTCTCTGTACAGGGAGTGGCCTATCGACCAGTAGGCAGCGATGGACCAAGCGCCGGCGCGGCAATGGCTGTGGGATTCATCGCCCTGTTCAAAGGCGACCATATTCAACGCGGCATTGCCCTGACCGGAACCATTGAATCGGGAGGACAGATCGGCCCGGTGGGCAGCATCCCGGATAAGATTCGCGCCGCCGCACGCGAAGGCTATCGCACGGTGTTAGTCCCGCGAGGGCAGATGCACACCTCACAGTGGAACTTGATCGAGTTGGCCTTTCAGCTCAATATGACGGTGAAAGAAGTCGATACGATCGACGATGCGTATCTGCTGATGACAGGCCAACGAATCTAGCAGGAAGCCCAAAATGACCCCCAGCGTCGTTCTCAGTCGCTCGTCTCCCTGCAACGTACCCCAAGGGTACGCTTCGGTCGCCGAACTCCCTGCGGCCTTGCCGGGATGTCATTTTGAGCATCCTGCTTACCTACCAACACTCTGAAAGGTTGACCCTCCGCCTTCTAAGCCGTAGCCCCCCTGACGATCGCGTCATACTCCGCTTGTGTCAACCGATGCATGCCCAGCCTCAATCGCCGAGCGAGTTCGGCCTGATCAGCAATCTGCAATACGCTGAGCAATAGCGCCTGACTCGCTGTGGACGAGCAGGTAAACCGTTGTACCTCGGCGATTCGCACGAAGCCAAACCTGGCCTCTGTTCTCAGTTCATCGCTCAGGAACGCGTCCAGTTCTGAAAAGTCTCTCACCGGCGATACGATCTGAAACTCGGCACAGAGCCCGGCTTTCAGCACATACAGAACCCCTCGTGATTCCGCATCGAGGTAGGACTGTAGATTTGTCCGAATTAGCCCCGTGCAGAGTCCCCAGAGGCCGTGATCGAGCTGTAGCTCGGCGCTTTCCTCCGAAGTGCGCTCACGTAAGGCACCGGCTACGAATAGAAAATGACTCATAATAGGAGCGAGACGAACAGCGAGGGTCGCAGACGCCTTCGTATATTGCGTGTATTGTGCTGTTTAAGCTGGAAGGTCAAACACAGAGGGAATATGCGCCATGAAACGGGAGCAGACTCATGACACGCCCACCCGGACGACTCGATGGAGTCGCCCGGATGGGTTATCCTCTGCAAGTCTATTAGTGCGTATGGTAGTCGTCTGCGTCGTCTAACAAGCCCTCTCGTTTTTCAGGGAAGCCCGTGTCTTCGTCTTCCCCGTCCAAGGTGAGCTCTTCCTCTACATCCTCATCGGCTTCGACGGCGATGTCCACATCGTCGTCGCCCAATTCTTCGTCAAGATCGACCTCTTTAGGCAGCGAGGCTCCCAAGGGCTTCCTAGGTTCTTCTCCCATAAATGACTTCGCGGGCCTTTTATCCGGGGCTGCAGCTACCGGCTTGGATACAGCCGTTGCGCTCGTCATTGCCACCGGTTTTTTCGAGGCAGCCTTGGATGCTGCTCCGGTAGTCTTTTTAGCAGCCTTCTTGGCTACTTTCTTGGCGGCAGGTTTCTTGCCGACCTTCCGGGGAGCCTTCTTGGAAGTCTTCTTGGCTGCGGGTTTTGACTTGGCTTTCGCCTTCACAGTTGCCTTCTTTGCCAGCTTCTTCTTGGTCTTTGCCATCGAATTTCTCCTCTCTCATCCGTTGGATGTTAACGCCGCCTCCAATTAGCATAACCTTAAGGATCTTGCAACTCACACTTCAAGTAGGATGGTTCATTTGGTTTGTATGGTTTATTTCGTTTTCTGGCCAGTTTTGTTCAACCAAATACACTAAACAAACCAAATAACAGTCTGCTTACGCTGGACGGCCCTTTTGAGTACTCTGGTTACGGGTGGACCACCTTGACTCCCAGTGGGATGGGAGAATCCTACAAACAGACCACGGCGTCAAGGGGAAGAATCAAGAATCTTCCAAAATTCACAGTACATTCCTCATTATATGACATGGTAAAATTGACGGAACATACGAGAATGACCATGAGACTACGGATCATCATCGCCGCCTTATCGCTGGGACTCTTCACCGCCTGGCCAACTACCGCCACGCCACCGTACACCGACATTATCATCGATAGCGGGTCACCCTATTTCGTCCCAAAGTCAGCCATCGTACCCAGCGGGGCCCCCGTCAGATGGGATAACCCCACAGCCACCGAACACACCATAACCCACGTGGGCTGCTTGGAAGATGGGAAGGCCTGTGCATTCGATTCCGGAATTGTCCTGCCAAACGGCAGCTTTACACTACAAGGGTTGACTCCCGGTCGCTACCCCTACCTCTGCCGCCTCCATCCCATCATGCACGGAATCATTACCGTCACAGACACCTTTGCCCCCTCCCAACTCTAGAATTCGTCGCACTGGTTCGTCGTTCGCGAACGACGCTTCACGAGATACGCTTCACGCTTCTTAAGGCCTTGCGAGAATCCCGATCTGCCGTGTAGGCTGCGGGACTTCCACTGGTCTACGAATCATGAAACCAGCTGTCGCCGTTCACGAACCGCTCAGCCTTACCGGAGAAACACTCAACCTCCTGGCCTGGCACATTCCCGACCTCGTCGCCTATCAGCACCAGGAAGACGAATGGTGGGTCGCCCCCCTTGATGATAATTTACCGATCGTACGGCTGAATCGCACGGGCCTGGAGCTGCTGCAAGCGATGAACGGCCACACATCAGTGGGCGCGTTGGCGGAGAAATACGGCGCACGGGTCTGCGGACCGGACGGACAGCCTGGTCAATGGCACCTTGCACATTGGGCTTTGCCGACCTTCTCTCTCTGCTACTACGGGGCGGAACCTCCGGGTGGCCATCGGCATAAGGCCAAGTGGGATCTGCTCCTCCAGCAAATTCGGGAAGGCTGGTCAGGACAGGAGGGATTTGAAGGAGAAGAGCATCTTGAAGCTTTTCATCACCACGAACTGACCGACAACGAAGAGGGCGACGGGCACTTCGACCTGATCGAAACCACCGTCTCGCATCTCTTCCGGGAACCGAATGCCACGCTGAACGGCCTGACCTACGGACGGCTGCTCATGCGTCAATTCCGAAAGCTTGGTTGGTTCACCCCCAAACCCCACATCATTGTGGAAGTGGGAGGCGGGCTCGGTTACCTCGCCCGAGAGATGGGCATGGAGCTTCTCCCATTTGAAAAGCAGACCATCCGATATATCTCTCTCGATATCACCGAGCCCTTCCTCAGATTACAAAGGACCCGCGCCAAAGCCGGAGGCTGGGGAGGTATCGGCACCCGCGCCAACGGTGAATGGCTGCCCTTCAAAGACAATTCCGTCGACCTCGTCATCGACAACGAAAACATGGCCGACATGACACCGGTCAAGTTGACCAGGAAAGAACTCCTCGACGGTATCGGCGATAGGCCGCAGCACCAGGAAGCGTTGGACTGGATCAGACGGGTGAGGCTGCCGCTGGGCCAGGATCTACCCGAGGACATTATCTTTAACCTCGGGCCCTTTCGGTTCGTGGCAGAACTGTGGCGAGTCTTAAAGCCAGGGGGCAGGGCCTTCCTTACTGAGTTCGGGATTGAAGAAGGGTGGCCGGCTCCGGTCAAATTGCCTGGCCATACAGAGTATGAAGTCCAATACAGCCACCTGCGCCAGGCTGTCCGCTGGCTGGGCTTTCAAGAACGCTATCTCTCCTTGCCCCAATTCCTTGCCCTCAAACCAGACACCAAAGTACTCTGCACCGGCGCAGCCTATACGATTCAGCGGTTCTGTCAGGCCATGAACAAGCCTTTTATTGTGCGGGCCTACCAGGAAAAGGAACTGCAGCAGGCCCTAGGCGACATGCTCCCCAAGCTCCACGGCTGCCACTACCACGATGTCGCAGATCCTGCCTGGTTCGGACTCATCGACTTCAAAGTTTTGCTACTCGAAAAGCCAGGCGGAGCCCCGAAAGCCAGTTTCTCGGAGAATAACGGGTATCGGTGGTATTCGCAGAAGTAGGGGCACAGGGATAGAGGAATACAGGGATACAGGAGGTGAGGGGGTAACGGGGGTAGAGCCGAGTATCAAAAGTCCATGAGCTACGGATTCTTTGCGCAACGGAACCCGGTGCCGAAGCCACGGAACGACGGTACATGGACTTCTCGATTCGCGGCACGCAGGTCATCCGTACCGCTCCCCCAGGAGCCGCCACGAACCACTTTGAAATCGCCCTTTCGCGGTCCGGGAGGGTTCTGCAATGGACCGCTCTTATAATAGTCCTGGTCATACCAATCACCGACCCACTCCCAGACATTCCCGGCCATGTCATAGATGCCATAGGGACTCTTGCCTGCTTCCAACGTCCCCACCGGCGACGTTGCCGTATGGCTACTCCAGATATCTTTCCCTGAGGTCGCGTAAAGCTTCGTCGGAGGCTCATTCCCCCAGGGATAGGTCCGGCCATCTGTCCCCCGGGCCGCCTTCTCCCATTCCGCCTCGGTCGGCAAACGCTTACCAGCCCATTTGCAGAACGCGTCCGCTTCCCCCCAATCCACATTGACGACCGGGCGACTCTGGTTCGTCTGTTTGTTCATGAGAGTCCATTCCGGCGGGCTGTCCTGGTGTGTGGATTCCAAGAACCTCGCATATTGCGACACCGCTACTTGGTGCTTATCCATGAAAAAGGCACCTACATAGACTTTGCGCACCGGTTGTTCGTCTGGATCTCCTCCCACACTCCCCATCGTGAACTCCCCCGCCGGCACCAGTACCATCGACCGGTCTAGAAGAGGAGCCGCCGCCGGCATCTCGTTACTCTGTTTGTGCCTCTGCTCGATTTTCTCTCGTAACTGCCGGTAGCGGGCCTCTTGTTCGTCGTCAAGACCCAGCTTGTTCACAATGTCCAAGGTGTCCTCGGCCTGTGCGAGCATATCGGGTGAGGCATTCGGCGTGTTGATGGCCTGCTTCTCTTCGTCCAGCAGGCGCCAGATTTTGGCCTTGCGCGCTCGTTGTTTGGCCAAAGCGGCCACCGAGGATTTCTCATCGAGCTCCACCGAGGTCTCGTAATGCTCTTCCGCACAGGCCCAGGCTTTCAGGCCCCGGCAGGCATCGCCGAGATAGAAATGCGCCATGGCATTGGCAGGCTGTTGTTGTAGACCGACTTCATAGGCCGTGCGCGCCTCCTGGTACTTTTGTTGTTTCAGAAAATTGTACCCAGCGGCAAACTTCTTGGCAGTTTCATCAAGGGGCTCCGCAGCCATCGTGTGGTGAGCATCGAGACAGAGCAATACGGCGAGTGTAAGGATCGTTCGCATGGACCCTCTCCTCATTTGGCAGAAGAACCGATTAATACCTGGCCTCATAATAATGTGATAGATAGAAAATATATGCTTCTCGTATCAGAAACACAAATGCACAGAGGGGAAGGAAGGGATGGAGCCTGATGATCTTCTGTGCTCGTGCAACGCGCGGTCTCGGAAGACCCTCGTTGGACACGCGCAGTAGAAGATCAATCAGGCCCCATCCCTGAGGAGAGAACGAGTAAGTTTGGAGGGATCATATAGATGAATGGTTCTCGCTCGATGCGCGCAGTGAAAGCCGGACTGGCTCCTCCCTTCTTGGGGCGGGGAGAAGAAGTCTTGAAGGAGAGCGGGCCTCGTTGGACGCGCGCAATGGGAGATCAATCAGCCCCCATCCCTGAAGAGGGAACGAGCGAGCTTGGGGGGACCATTTTAGGTGCCTGGTCACCCTACTTAGAGCGTAACGGGGAGAGCACGGAAAGGAATCGTTCGCGTGGAAGACAAGATGTACGATTGCAGAACCCGCCTCTGAATAGGCTAGCGGGCTGCAATCAGACTGTTGGAGGACTCTTTAGCCAATTGCGCAGAGCGATTTGCGTCAAACTCCAAAGCTCCCAATGAAGTTCTATCTCGTTCAGCGAAGGGGGCTCCCTCCCGAAATCAATATCTTGATCGAGTTGCATCAACTCGCTTCCATGAGAGATGTCTGACCGAAGCTTGTACATATCGTCGCGTCGTTTAGCCAGGCCAGCACCCGGAGCGTAGGTGTCCAAAAAATCCTTAAATCGTCGAGTTACACTCGGCACTTCATGCTCAGCACGTTCGCCGCAAGTTGGGCAATTGAATGGATGTCGCGCTCCGCGTTCTGTCAGTGACTCGATTGCCGAGACTAGCGCCGCGAAGGATACAGACACAGATGTGTCCCATTGGCGCGACGCCATGCCCATCCAGAAAGTAGCCCTGTCGAACTTCTTCCGATTCCCCACTGATAAGCGCATGTAGCAACAGATCGACTGGTCGAGATTGGCAGGGACGCGCAAACCCTTTCCATCATGGCCAACCTTGGTGTAGTACTCTTCTGGCTCCATTTCTTCTAGCTGTTCGTCTGCAGATGGCGAAAGTTCCGAGGTCACAGCTTCCCATCCCTCCACATTAAAAAATTGTTTAACCCATTTGAATTCATGGCGGCCATCGTCAAGAGGCACGCTTGCCCAGAAGTGTGCGGACCTCTTCGACTGAAAGCTTGTATGACCCGCAAGTAAAACGTTGAGAAGAAGGGTCAAGTTGCGATGCTCCCTCATTCTTCGGTGATTGGTAACCGGCCAAGAATTGGTTGCCTTTATCGGAAACTCAAGGATGAAAGGGTGATCAGCCATTTCGACATTGGCGCGCGGCACATGCTCGGGCGGCGGAAGAATCTGCACCCCTGAATGTTCCCCTCGCCACGAACCCGTCACGCGAAAGCTATTGAAACTGTAATCCCGTCCCACCTTCAGTGGCCCTGCAAGAATCGACCCCTCGATCTCTTTGCTAATCTTCATCCATTCAACAGCATCGAACGCTTCGCCCGACTCTATTGCGACAATTTTTTTATCGCGAAAGGTGAGTGAAACTCGGCAAGAGGAACCTGCGGACGGAAGATGAAACTTATTGGGGTTACTTGAACTATCATCATATTGGCCAGATCTCCCAATTCGCTCGTATAGAAGGAGCATCAATTCGGCTGAGTCGAGATCCCTCCACTCAACTCTAAGAAGGTTATCAGACATGTTTCTGTCTTCCGTAAACGCCAAACCGTCTGACATGTATGTGGCGGACAGTCTATGTGCCCTACCCCGCCTGGAGAGCAAGATGAATAAGCACTCCCTCTCGCAATCCGAGATCACTGACAAGCACGCTCGATATCCCCAACGTCTCCATGATCGTCCGGATGATGATCGCGCCGGCGGCTATGACTTCTTCTCGCCCCTTCTCCAAGCCAGGAAGGCCGGTTCGGTCGGTTTTCTTACGGCTCAATAACGTCTGCTCGAGTTCTTGAATGGCATCGAGCTGCAGTCTGTAGTTGTGGATTCTTGACGGTTCGTAGGTAGGGAGTTTCTGGGCCATAGCGGCGAGACTGGTGACGGTGCCGGCGGTGCCGACGAAGGTCGCTGTCTGATAGTTTTCCATACCGGAGACTGCTGCTGTGGTTTCTTTCGCGACCCACTCCCGCGCTTGGCGCAACTCCTCGTCTGTCGGAGGGTCGTGGTGCAGGAGCCGTTCACAAAGCCGGACGACGCCGACATCGATCGATTGTACGACCGGGTCTTCGCCAGGCCTGTTTAGAATAAACTCGGTGCTGCCGCCGCCGATGTCGAGGGCCAGCACGTCGGTGACGCCGTGGGGTAAGCCGGAGCGGATGCCCAGCATGGTCCGTCTGGCTTCTTCTTCTCCTGAGATCAGTTCAACTTCAAAGCCTGCTTCACGCTTGACCAGACCAAGAAACTCATCGCGGTTTACCGCATCACGTACCGCGCTCGTCGCGACGGCAGCGGTGGCGTCGACATGAGCAGCTTCGATCAGCTCTCGCCACTCCGTGAGACACTGCAACACACGATCTATTGCTGCAACACTCAATCGTTTAGTCTGATCGACACCTTCCCCTAGCCGAAGGATTCGTCGTTCGGAACGTACTTCTCTCAGCTGGCCACCAGGCGACAGATCGGCAATCAACAGCCGACAGGTCAACGTGCCGATATCTACGCCGGCAAGACGCATTGATCGTGACTGGTTCTTCATATGCCGGTTCGAATCTCCGCTATCTCCGACTCCAGCTTCGCTCGTGTGTCCTTGAGTTCCTGAATCTCTTTGACGAGTCGAGCGACTTCCGTGTCGTACAAAACCCGCTCAACCGGTTCTCCTCCCTCGCGAAGATGAACCCCCCGCTCTCCGACATCCCGATACAGCTCGGCCAATTGTTGGTCGAGCTTGCGGATTTCGAGCCGGATCCGCAGCATTTCCGTTTCTTCCAGCGCGCGGATCGCCGCCTGCGCCGTACCATGGCGCAACGTCGCCAACCCCGCCAGCAAATCATGTTTTAGCCGTTGCAGTAAGCCCACAATAACTAACTCCCGGCTGACAAGCCTGCAGGTTTCAAGCTGACATCCAGACTCTATTCTGTCAGCTTGTATTCCTGTCAGCTTGTCATCGTATTAACTGACCGATCCCAGCTCCAACTTCTTTTCCCACTTTCGCAACATCGCATCCCGCAACCCTTGATGCCCCAGCGCCTTTAAACTGGGATCCTGCTTTAAGAGCGCAAAGGCCTCCTGCCTCGCCTGCTGAAGCAGATCGGTATCCCGCACCAGATTCGCAGCGCGAAACTCCGGCATGCCCCACTGCCTGAATCCAAAAAACTCTCCTGGCCCACGGATACGAAGATCTTCTTCGGCAATCACAAACCCGTCGGTCGACCGTACGAGCGCCTCCAGCCGCTCCCGGGCCGCCGACGGCCCTTCGCCGGATGCTTTGGGTTTCGCCGATCGGGCCAACACTCCACCCGACGCCATCAGTAGACAGTAGGACTGCTGGCTGCTTCGTCCGACCCGTCCTCGCAGTTGATGCAATTGCGCCAGCCCGAACCGCTCGGCATGTTCGATCATCATGACTGTGGCATTGGACACATCGACCCCGACCTCCACCACCGTCGTTGAGACCAGTACTTGAATCTCCCCCTTCTTATACGATGCCATGACCTGTTCTTTCTCTTCCGATTTCATCCGGCCATGCACAAGCCCGACGCGAAACTCAGCCAACTCGTCCGTTTGCAATTGCTCTGCCCCCTGGATCGCAGCCTGCAAATCGGTTTTCTCCGATTCCTCGACGAGCGGATACACCACATAGGCCTGTCGGCCACTCCGTAGCTCATCGCGAAGAATCTGATAGGCCCGCCCGCGCTGACTGTCGCTCATGAGAAACGTCCGTACCGGCTTACGCCCTGGCGGCATCTGGTCGATCACCGATACATCTAAATCCCCATAGACCGTCATGGCCAACGTGCGTGGAATCGGGGTCGCAGTCAGCACCAACACATCGGGCTTATACCCCTTCTCTATGAGCGTCTTCCGTTGGAGCACACCGAATCGATGTTGCTCATCGATCACGGCAAGCCCAAGTTTCGCGAAGGTCACGCCCTGTTGGATAATCGCATGGGTTCCGATCACGACCTGCGCGGCCCCGGAAGCCACCTGTTCGCGAACGGCTTTACGCGCTGCTGCGCGGCCACCGCCGCTCACAAGCACCACGGAAAGCCCCAGCGGTTCCAAGAGCCCCTTCATGGTCCGGTAGTGTTGCTCGGCAAGAATTTCCGTCGGCGCCATCAATGTTGCCTGGTAGCCCGATCCACAGGCCAGCACCATCGCCTGCACCGCCACGACGGTTTTGCCGGACCCGACATCGCCCTGCACCAAGCGATTCATCGGTTTGCGCGAAGCCATGTCCGACAGAATCTCTCGGACTACCCGCTTTTGCGCATCGGTCAACTCGTAGGGCAGTGCCCGACCCAGCTTGCCCAGGAGCGGCGTTTTTGGATCGAACGACACTTGCTTGACCTCCGCCTTCGTCACTCGTTGCCGCGAGGCCAAGGCCAGTTGGAGCACAAACAGTTCTTCGAATGCCAAGCGGCGATGCGCCGGGGTCAGACCACGATCGAGCTGCTCTCCATCCGTCCCCGGCTGAGGGAAATGCACGTCCTGAATGGCTTGTTGAATGGGTAACAATCGATAGCGGGCACGAAGCGGAACCGGCAACACCTCCTGCGCCTCGGCGGCATGCGCTTCCAGCAAGCCTTTTACGAGCGCCCGCATCTGACGAGATGTCCACCCCTTGGTTTCGTGGTACACAGGAACAATACGTCCCACGTGCAGCGGCGCTTCAGATTCCGCCCCCACCACTTCGTATTGCGCCACGTCCATCTTCAATGCCACCCACCCCTGGGCGCCGGCTACCATCCGGCCGGTCAACATCACGCTCGTCCCGACGGTGAACAGCTGTTCGAGAAACGGCTGGTTAAAGAACACCGCCTGGAGGCGCCCGCTTGAATCCTCCACCACAATGTCGAGGATGGCGAGGCGGCGACTGCGGGCTCGTTTCGCTTCGCTTCGGACGATCGTGCCGCAGATTGAGGCCTGGACACCAGGGACCAATTGCCCTATCGGGGTCATGACCGAGCGATCTTCATAGCGCCAGGGCAGCGTCCACAGGGCATCCTCAACCGTCTCGATTCCGAACCGCTGCAGCATCAACGTGCGTTTCGGGCCGACGCCCTTCGCAAAACGGATGGGTTGTTCCCACCATGCTCGCGATGGGGCGTCCGCCTTTATAGGCTCACCCAGCGCGAGCGCCACCGATTCGTGCCACACCCGGGCCGGGTCGCGAGCAACCTTGCGCAAGCCTCCAAGAATAATCATGGCTTCCTGCAGCCGCTGCTGCTGATCAGCAGCCGGTAGATGCTGCTGATCTTCGAGGAACAGTTCTCGCAGCCGAAGCAACGATGCTTCAATCGCCCGCGGATAGATGTGATTGGATAGGGCCTGCATCACCTGTGAGGAGACAAACCGATTCAGGTTCTTGACCGTGGGCAAATGCGCGAAGGCATCGCGTGTCGCGAATTCAATCGGACGCGCAACACGATCCAGCCATCGCTGAAACTGTTCGGGGGGATTGGGCTCGGAAGAGCGCCGTATCACAGGGTGGATCGTATCATAGCCTCGCCTCCGCCTCAACGACCACAACTGGTTGATCTGGTTTATTTGGTCTATTTGGTTTGTTTGGTTGAACTAAGACTAACCAGATGAACAAAACAAACCAAATGAACCAGATCAACCAGTCCGGCTCGTCTTACAATATCCCAACAATCCTTTGCCTCTCCTATCTAGGGTGGTACAGTGAGTTCATCTCACAAGGTCCATATGTATCGTCGGAATATTTTTCACATTTTGTTTCCCATCGCCGGCCTCATCGGGCTATTCATCCTCTATCAGGCTTGGCTGAAACCGACTTATCTACCCGCTCCGCCACCGAGTCAGCCAAATACCGTCGTAGAAGACTCACCGATAACACAACCAGAACCTCGTCACGATGGGCCCTCCGAGCTGGAAGCTAAACAGACTCGCTTGATCAATCTCGGCGCGGTCCCGAATACGACCTATCGCGACCAATTGGAAATCATCCGCGACGACATCGAAAAAGGCAACGTCACCGCTGCGGAAGGAAAACTAAGCGATCTGCCGGCAGCCGTCTCAGACGACAACCGCACGCGACCCTACGTGTCCATTCTTTGGAACAACCTGGGCATTCAACAGGAAAAACACGGCGGAACCACCGCCTCGCTCAAGGCCTTCAAGAAAGCGGCATCTTTCGACGCGACAAATCCCGTCGTCCTTCTGAACCTCGCCCATGCCTACTGGGAACTGCGCGACCCGGCCATGACACAGGACTTTCTGGAACGGCTTGTCATGTTGGCTCCAACCGAGCCTTTCCCCCATCTGGCGCTGGCGGATCTTTTCCAGGAACGAGATCAACTTGGCGAAGCCGTTCGCCATCTCGATCAAGCTACCGCCCGGGCAAGCAAGGATCCCGCCGTTCAATCCTACCTGCGAACTGTCACGGCCAAAGTCCGCGGAACCGAAAAAAGCGAAGCGCGACTGACCAGCCGAGACAGCCAGCACTTCACTGTAAAGTTCGACGGGGAAGCCGATCAGGCAACCTGGGCCGTTGTTTTGGAGATTCTTGAAGACGCCTATCGAGAGATCGGCCAGAAGTTCGGACACTTCCCTTCGAAGACCATCGTCGTCGTCCTGCACGCCAAATCCACGTTTCAGAGCGCAACCGGCAGCCCCGCATGGGCCGACGGCCTGTTCGATCCCGTGCTCGGGCGCATCCAAGTTCCTGCGCAGGATGCCTTGGCAGATCGGGCCTGGCTCACACGCGTACTGCGGCACGAGTTCGTTCATGCTCTCCTGCACGACCAACTCGGCTCCGCCGACAGCGCCGTCCCTACCTGGCTCAATGAAGGCTTAGCTATGGAAATGTCCGGTGATCGCTGGTCGGACCTCGATCAGATTATGAAACAGCAGTTTACGCTGATCCCTCTGACCGCCTTGGAGGGGGGATGGGGAGGGTTATCCAGCGATGCTGCGGATGTAGCCTATCTGGAGGCGCATTCAGCCGTGCATTATCTGATCGACCGCTTCGGCATGCACCAGACACAACAACTGCTCGCTCAGCTGAAGGCAAGACAATCGTTTTCGGCCGCAATGCAATCGCAGCTCTCGCTATCCTACGAACAATTCCAATCTCGGTGGATAGATCAGTTACAAGAGCACGGAAAGAAAGGTTAGCAGTGTACTCGAAACCCGTGAAGCGTATCTCGTGAAGCGTTGTTCGTTTCCGGATTCTGACGTTTCACGCTTCACGTTTCACGAACGACGAAGATGGCCTGTTAGATCGATTCCTTTCTCATCCCCTCTGGCGCCTCACCACGCCAAACCGGCAGGTTTTCGGCTTCATCATCGAACCCAGCGGCCATATCTGTTCCCTCCACGGTCGGCTCGATCGTGTCCTCCCAAATCATCTGCCGGCCTCGATCATCCATCATTTGGACGCGAAACTCGATCTGTTGTGATGGCCCCATCAATCCCTCTGTCTGACCGACAACGGCTCTGCTGATTCGTTCCGCGCGCGCAATCGCTCCGACACCGGTTGTGAAATGATCGGTCCACATGAGCTGTCCAGTTATTGGGTCGACGGCGCGAAGGAAAAATTCCGGTTGACCACCCACAACGCCACGACTACGAACCTGGGTTACGGTTGCCCGTGGAGCAGTGAGATGGGCTACGGTCCGATGGGCGGAATTGGTTTCTTGATTCCCGACACCGAGATTCAGAACACCTTCCCAGAGAAACTCACCAGTGGCCGAATCGTACACACGAAGTCTGAATGCTGAAAGTCCGTCAACCCCAGGACCAACTCCGCCCGCAAAAATCCGCTCACGCGGTTGATTGCCGGCTGTCGCTGCATCTTCCCGCACATTCAATTCATAGGTTTCATCGGAAAGGATCGCGCCGCTCTCGGCATCGTAGGTTTTGACAGTAATCGTTGCTGTCTCCGCATTCTCATATCCAACGCCGGCTGCCACGACTTGCCTGGGTTTCATCGTTGCAAGAGACGATACATCCGCAGTCCAACCTGTCGATGGGACGCCCGATCCGATCATGGCTCCGGCGATCACTGCGCCGTAGAAAGCCCTCGTTGTATGCCCATCGATCGGCCAGAACCACTTCCTCGCTTCGCCTACCGTCTCGGACAGCCGCCGGATGATCGTCATATGAAGGTTCTCCTTTGCTTGTGCTGGAGTCTCTCATTGACGCTCTTCAGCGTATATTCCCCACTGTGGGGAGAAAACCCACCAAAAGGGGGGATACGAGTCAAACGCAGGGGGAATGTTCAATCTTGAATGTTGAATGGTCGGCACTGGCCACGGAGAGATTTCGAGGATGCCGAAACGTCCGTACGTGCGCTATAGGCAGGTCGGATCAGTAGCTTGTCGAGTGCGTTCCTGGTAAAGCGTATCTCCTTACCCCATGGGATGTTCCATGCACAACTCTCGATATTCAATGAAACATTCCACATACACCCTTGAGCATTCCAGTTACTGTTGCTGTGCGCAGCAAAACAGAGATATCATCCCGTCCATGCGGCATACTTGGACCCTTATCGGCCTGCTCGCGGGTCTCTGCCTTATCGGCGCCAATACCGTTCAGCTCATACCGACTTCGACGGACGCCGGTCGAGTCGGATGGATGCTCTATCTCCTCGCATTTCCTCTCACTCTCGCGGGCCTTGTGTGGATGGGATGGGCTTGGACTGCCATGGTATGTGTAATCTATGGCACGGTGGGACTGGCCTTAGACCTCGCCACAGTCGCCAGTATCCTGGGAGGAAAAGGCGAGATTGAATCCTTGTTTCTTTTTAGCGCGATGAGCGGGATCGTAAACCTGTCGCTGATCCTGTTCGGCGGACGCGCGTTCTTGCAGTCATTCCAGAGGACCGCGCTTCCAGTATCCCGTCCTCCCAATCCTCCGTCCCCTTCTTCATCTTCAAGACCTTGATTCGTCCGAACCCTGCTTCCGTCAACCAAGCCTTCGTCTCCGCTGCCGAGTAGGTATTGCCCTTCTCGGTGAACAATAACATCGAGACGGCAAAGAGACTCGCTTCTTCGGGAAAGAGGCCCTCTTTGTCGTGGAGAAAGGCATCCTGAATCAACAGACGTCCTCCAGGGTTCAACGATGCCAACATCCGCCGAAACAACATCTGATTGTCTTGCGGCGAATAGATGTGGAGCACGTTTGAATACCAGATGACATCGTAGGCGCCGGGGATGTCTTCCACCATCACATCGAGCGGCAGATAGGAGAGTCGAACACCGGCCTTGTGGGTCGACGCAATTTCCTTCGCCACGTCGAGCGCAGCGGGACGGTCGCACACCGTAGCTCGGAGCGTGGGATTCTTTGCAAGAAAGGCCATGGCATAGGTACCGGGACCACCGCCAAGATCGAGTAGGGTCCGCGCGCCGCGCAGGTCGATCTGGGCCGCAATCTTCGGGGCCGTTTCCAGAGTCCGATGGTGCATCGCCCATGTGAACCGGCGACGATAATCCGGATCATCCGGCTCATCGTGATCGAGCGGAAGCCCCGTCTTCACCGATTCCAGCAGCCGTCCCCAATCGGTCCAATGACTCGTGATCAGTCGAAGATAGTCCCCCCGATAGGCTGGATGACTAGCATTCAATGCTGTGGCGCCCAACCGGCTGTTGCGATAGGTCTCGGCCTGTTTCTTCAGCAGGCCTGCCATCGCGAGATTCCGGCAGAGAATGGCCAGCCCCCGCTCACTCACTTTCATCTCACGAGCCAGATCGGAGATGGCCCACGTATCAGTGCCGATGGCCGTAAAGAGGTCCAGCTCGATAGCGGCAATCAACACCCTGGGCAACCGGTAAGTTGTAATCGCATTGCGGAAGTCGTCGAATGTGGAGAGACGCCCCCTCACCGGGCCACGCCAATCGTCTTCACACACCAGCGTATCAAGTCTTGAATACCTGTGGGGTTTGTCAGGTCTACGCTTCGTTCGAAACGAGCAGCCACGTAGTCGTCGTTCATCTCAGTCTCTTCTGTAAAGCCGGATTTCAACAGAATCGGACGGTACTTTGAGACCGCCGGTTGGATGTAGTATTTGGCCTGTTTCGCGATTTCGTCGGTGCCGAGATCCTCCGGCGTTCCATCGGATAGCAATGCCATCACATCCTCCAGCGCCATGCCGTACTGGCACAGCAGCCGCCCGTCCGGCGTCAGCTCTAACAGCCAGCCGTCTGAGCCAAGCTCCATTGCCAATGCGCCACCGGCATCTAACTCCTGCAATTGGGGGAATGTGGGAGCCAGCGTGACCCTGAGAGAACTCCAGGCGGGCGAGGCTTCGTCACTCATACGCGCATCTTTCTGGGAGGCGAGGCCCCGCCCTGTCCGGCAAGGCCTGCACGCAGGGCCGCCAACCGTTGAATGTTTTCCTCAAGTTTCGGCAACTGATATTTGCGATCCATCTCCACGACCAGCTCAAGAAGATCCGCCGCCTCGCGCAGTTTGCCGATCTCCTCATAACATTGAGCCAATACATAACGAGCCCCGCCTGTCCGCAGCTCATCGCGCGACCGCTCGGCAACAGACTGGCTCGTTTGGCAGCAGGCAATGGCGTCGTCGTAACGCTGTTGAAGCAGGAATGTTCGACCGATCATGCGCCAGGCGTCGGCAACGCCGCCGGCATTACCCAACCGCCGCATCAGGGTCAGCGACTGTTCATAGTACCCAATCGCCTGCTCGAACTCTTTCGTCTCGCGCGCTACCAACCCGAGATCGGAAAATAACACCGCCTTACCCGCATCGTCCTGATTTTTGCTCATCAAATCAAGCGCTTCGAGATAATAGGCCTTGGCGCGATCCCATTCGCCTGCATCGGCTCTGAGATTCCCTAAATTACCTAACGTCGTCCCGATCCCCTTTTCATCCCCAAGAAGCTTCTGGAGCTCTAATACCTCTTGATAGTAGGTCTGGGCCGATTCGCGGCGCCCGCTGACCGCGCAAATATTCCCAAGGTTTCCCAATGTAGTCGCCAATGCCCGTTGATCACCGGTGAGCCGGTCACATTCCAAGGCCTTCGCATAGCAGGTATAGGCATCGGTATAGAGTCCGCGCGAAAAGTGCTCGTTCCCTTGGCGATTGAGTTCTTCTGAAAGCCCATTCCGCAGTGTCATGATGAGGGCTGGAGTAACCGTTCGACCGCTTGCTTGGCGCCGGTGAGAATCGATGTGCCGTCACCGACCAGAAGACTATCGAAATTGTACTTGAGGAGGCGCCGCAATCCCTCTCGGGCCTTCCCGACATCGGCATACTTTTCAGCAGGCAGCAGACTGACGGAACCGGACGGCTTCCCGATCAAGGCATCGCCGACGATCAAGACACCTTTGCCCTGCTGAATAAACAAGGCCGACTCACCGGGAGTCTTCTGACCTGTTAATTGGATGGCCCAGATCCCGCCCGTGAGTAGTTCGCCGTCTTTGAACGTTTTGGTCGGCTTGAGATCCATCTGAGCCGCATCCGCTTCCGGCACGTGCAGTTGACAGTGGAACTCACCTTGATACTTTACCGCTTCACGCGCATGGTCCCGATTCGTCACGATGATGTAATCGACAGGACCGTTGCGGAGAATCAGGGAACTCGCATCGCCCGTCATTGGAGGAGGATCGATAAGAATCTTGTGTTCCCCGACCGTCAAGAACAGCCCGTTGAAATCGATCTGTTTCTCCTCCGAGAACCAAGACCATTGCCAGATGCCGGGTAGAATGTTTTTCATGATACACGGGCGTGACGCGCGAGAGTCGCGAGACAAGCGAGACTTGCCGGAACAATCTTAATCATTTTGCACTTCGCGCCTTTCGCGCCACTCCCGCTCGTCGCGCTGTCTCACAGCGCCGCGATGGCATCTTTGACGGTTTTTGTGACCTTAGCCAGGATGCTCGCCTCGTTCGGCATGTCGATGATGTCGTCTTCCGAGACCGTCATGAATTTCCGATTCGGCCCCTTCGTGAGGGAAATCAGAAACATGCTATTCGAAGGCGTCACAGGGATCACCACCTGCACCGCGGCATCAGTCCCCTTCACCACTTCCAAAAACTTCTGCTTACCCTCTTCCATCTCATCCATTCGCGTACATCCTTCCATGCCGGTTCATTAGGAGGGAATATCACCGCGGGTGGTGCCGACCTGGGAGCCCAACCGCCTTAGCTTTTCTCTTACTATTAGGGTGGCCCGATTGGTCTCTGACTGCGCGCGTCCAACGAGGGCTTTCTCAAGCCGCGCGTTGCGCGAGCAAAGGAGACTAACGGGCTACCCTTCCCCTCCTACACCGGGCGGGGTGCGAGGACGGCTGGGCTCCCAGATCGGCGACAGGACCCGCTACATCTTATTCTTCGCTCCAGCCAACAGTTTCTCAACTTCCGCCACAATCGCCTTTTCACCGGCCAAGTCCATATTGCCGACTCGCTGCCACCGAATCACACCCTGCTGGTCGATCACATACACATTGGGAATAAACTTCCCTCCGCCATACAATTTGTCCGTTACCTTGCTTGGATCGAGCAAGTAGGAATACGTGATTTTCACCGGAAAGGCAGACAAGAACTCGCCGACATCCTTCTTGGAATCGCCGGACGAATTGACGCCGAGCACCGCCACATCTTTTCCTTTTGTCATCTCAGACACTGTTTGGAGCGCAGCCCCTTGCACCATACATGGCTCGCAGATATGAAACAGTCCGAGCACCACGACCCTCCCCTTATAGGTATCCAGCCCCACCGTCTCGCCGGTGATAGCCGTCAATGCAAACGACGGCGCCTTCTCACCCACCTTGAACAGTCCCTCGGCAAGGACAAGTTGAGTCGTAGCAACGAGGGTCAGCAGTGCCCCTAGAGCAACGATCATTCGTGTCATCACGGCCTCCGTTTCTCAGGAAGTGCTGAGTGCTGAGTCATGAGTAAAGAAGGAACCGACCCCTCTCAGCACTCACTACCCCGCACTCAGCACTTACTGCAGGCTATCCTACCATGCAGATTTTTTGAGGGGCAATGGCGCACAACAGCCACAGCACCAGCGTGAGTCAGATATAGATGGATGGACGGGTCGTGAGCAAGCGATCTGTAGTACGTTACTAAGTGGTGGCTGGGATGATCCCAACTGCGCGCGATATTCCACCCGCCCACCCTCAGCGCGCCAAGACGCGCTTTATCCCAAGCGAGGGCTTTCTAAGTCTCTCTACCTCTCTTTAGGGGAGCAGCCTGCTAGATGGATGGTTCGAAGAGGCCTAACTGCCACTCTTCGGCGCGAGTCAGCGGGATAGGGTAACGTTCGGTAAAGCAGGCGTTGCAGTACTGGCTCGGGGTGCCTGGAGAAGCATTCAACATGCCATCAAGGCTCAAATAGGCCAGACTATCGGCCGTGATGTACTTCCGAATCTCTTCGGTTGAATGGCTGGATGCAATGAGTTCCTTCCTGGTGGGCGTATCGATGCCGTAAAAGCAGGGAGAGATAATCGGCGGTGAACTGATCCGCATATGCACTTCTTTCGCCCCGGCATTGCGAAGCATCTTCACAATTTTACGGCTTGTCGTGCCTCGCACCAGAGAATCATCGACGACGACGACCCGTTTCCCTTCGAGTACTTCCGGGACGGCATTAAGCTTGACCTTTACGCCGAAGTGGCGAATCGACTGTTCCGGCTCAATAAAGGTGCGCCCGACATAGTGATTTCGAATCAGGCCGAACTCAAACGGAATCCCCGCCCCCTCGGCATAGCCGAGCGAAGCAGGCACTCCAGAGTCCGGCACAGGGATCACAATGTCCGCGAGCACCGGCGACTCTTTCGCCAATTGGCGACCCAAAGCCTTGCGTGTGCCATACACGGCGTTCGCGCCAAAGATTTTGCTGTCCGGCCTGGCAAAATAGACATATTCGAAGACGCACATGGCGGGATTGACTGGAGCGAATGGCTTATAACTTGTGACCCCCTTGTCGTCCAGCAGGACCAATTCGCCTGGCTCGACCTCGCGAACAACCTCGGCGCCGAGCAGATCGAACGCGCAGGTTTCCGACGCCACAAGGTAGGTATCGCCCAGCTTGCCGAGACAGAGCGGCCTGAACCCATGAGGATCCCGCACGGCGATGACCCCGTCGTCAGTCTGCAAGACGATCGAAAATGCCCCACGCACCTGACTCAAGGCATCGATGATACGGGCCAACAATGTATCGGCCCGTGAATGGGCAATCAGGTGAATGATGACTTCGCTGTCCGAAGTGGATTGAAAGATGGCGCCGTACGCTTCCAGCTCGTGCCGCAACACTTGGGCATTGATGAGATTACCGTTATGGGCGAGCGCAAGATTTCCAAAGGCAAAATTGACCGAGAAGGGCTGCACGTTCTTGAGATCGTTTCCTCCTGCCGTGGAATACCGATTGTGACCGATCGCCATTGTACCGACTAACTGATCGAGTGCTTGAGGGTTGTAGATATCCGCGACAAGCCCCTTCCCCTTATGGACAAAAACCTGCCTGCCATCGCCCGAAACGATGCCGGAGGCTTCCTGCCCACGATGCTGTAACGCGTACAACCCAAGATAGGTCAAATTGGCCGCTTCCTTGTGGCCATAAATACCGAAAACGGCGCATTCGTCGTGAAACTTGTCTGGGGTTATCAGCGGTAAGGGGTAAGGGGTAAGGGGTAAGGCGATTGAAGGCACTGATCGATTCTTACTCATAATCCTTTTACCCCTCACTCCTGACCCCTAACCCCTCACGCCCCGTTCAGCGTCCGTTCAATTGAAAAGGCCCATCGATCGTACAGTTGATCGACCGGGATGTCGATGCGGCAACCTTCACTCCATTGCCCCTTCTCCACATCGATCACGAACCGGTCGCCTCCCACCTTCCCGATCTTCATCGCTGGAATACCGGAATCCCAGGCGCGATTCAAGACCTGATCGGCCAGCTCTTGCTTCACCGAAAGAATCACCCGAGATTGGCTCTCACCAAACAGGAGGGCATCCCGCCGCAAGGCATCAAGCGGTAACTGTACCACAGCCCCTCGCCTGGTGTCTGGGGCAGAAATACAACTTTCAGCCAATGCGACAGAGAGCCCGCCATCCGAGCAATCATGGGCAGATTGCACGATTCCTTCACGGATTACTCTCAATAGGAAGTCATGAAGCGCCTTCTCCGATTCAAGACTCAGAAGCGGCGGGGATCCCTGCTCCCGGTGATGGAGCACTTTCAGATATTCACTGCCGCCCAAGTCCTCTTTCGTTTTACCCAGAAGGAGGATCGCGTCGCCGTCCTGCTTAAACCACTGCGTCATCGTCTTATCCGCTGAATCGATCAGACCCACCATCCCCAACATCGGGGTGGGATAAATTGAGAGACCATTGGTCTCGTTGTAGAAGCTCACATTGCCGCTGACGATAGGGATGGCGAAATGTTCGCAGGCATCCTTCAGCCCCTCAATCGCCAACACAAATTGCCACATGATATCGGGTCGCTCAGGATTGCCGAAATTCAAACAGTCCGTGAGCCCGATCGGTTCCGCGCCGGAACAGACCAAATTCCTTGCCGCCTCTGCCACGGCAAGCCGAGCCCCTTCATAGGGATGTAGCAGGCAATAGCGGCTATTACAGTCCACCGTCATGGCGAGAGCTTTATTCGTCCCCTTGATCCGTACCACCGCTGCATCGGAACCGGGCCGGATCATCGTGTTGGTTCGCACCATATGATCATACTGTTCATAGACCCAGCGTTTGCTCGCAATTGTCGGCGACTCCAGCAAAGATAACAGCGCCGCATTAGCATCCTTCACGTCGGGCAACGAATCGTAATTCAGGTTGGTCAGCATGTCCTGATAGCCAGGCGGCGAATAGGGGCGGTCGTAGCGGGGTCCGTCATCGGCCAACGACTTTGCCGGAATCTCCGCCACCACCTGGCCCTGATCCCTCACGCGGAGGATCCCATCGCCCGTCACCCGTCCCACCACTGCCACATCGAGATCCCACTTTTTGCAGATCCTGATGCATTCATCCTCTTTGCCTGCCTGCGCCACCATCAGCATGCGCTCTTGGGATTCCGACAGCATGATCTCGTATGGCGTCATACCCGGCTCACGACGCGGCACATCCGTCAGATCCAGATCGATGCCGTTACCCGCGCGCGACGCCATTTCGCAGGACGAACTGGTCAACCCTGCTGCCCCCATATCCTGGATACCGACCAACAGGTCGCCCGACATCAGTTCGAGACAAGCTTCCAGCAACAACTTCTCGGTAAAGGGATCGCCCACCTGCACCGTAGGACGTTTTTGTTCCGACTGATCGTCGAAGGAATCAGAGGCCATCGTCGCGCCATGAATCCCATCACGGCCAGTCTTCGAGCCGAAATAGATCACCGGGTTACCGACCCCTGCTGCCGTGCCAAGAAAGATCTTATCTTTATGTGCAATGCCCAGACAAAACACGTTGACGAGCGGATTCTGCGAGTAGATATCGTTGAAAACGATTTCACCCCCAACCGTCGGTACCCCCATACAATTCCCGTATGCGGCTATCCCAGACACGACACCTCTAACTAATCGTCGGTTATTCGCATGGTCGAGCCCACCGAACCGCAACGCATCGAGCAAGGCAATCGGGCGCGCCCCCATCGTAAAGATATCGCGAAGAATCCCACCGACCCCGGTCGCAGCACCCTGAAAGGGCTCGATAAACGAAGGATGGTTATGCGACTCCATCTTGAAGACCGCGCAAAGCCCATCGCCGATATCCACCGCCCCGGCATTTTCCCCAGGCCCCTGCACCACCCGGGGCCCCGTCGTCGGTAATTTCTTCAAATGCACACGCGAACTCTTATAGGAGCAATGCTCCGACCACATCACCGAGAACATGCCCAACTCAGTGATATTCGGCTCCCGACCGAGTATCTCCACGATCTTCTTATACTCATCGTCCGTCAAATTATGCTGCGCGATGAGGTCTTTGGTAATTTCTTGACTGGAGGATTTCATTCTATATTCCGTACTTCCCAGGGAACGATTTGTCCGGTTTCGAGCAAGTCGAACAACTTCTCATGGCGCTGGCGAGTCATGAATTCCTGAATGGCTTTGAACCAAATATCGACTCTTCGCTGGATTGCCCAATTTTGCCGTACACGTGAAATGATGACCTGGCCTCGACAATCGACAGGAACATCCTCGAATTCTGTGTCCTGTGTGAGAAAGACAAGCTCTTCTCGCACTAGCCGCTTACGGAGCTCTGAATCTTTGATGCCGCGCAACCCCAGCACAATAATATGCTCAACATCATATCCCGCAGCCCGAAGCCGATGATAGAGCGGCAACGGGAAGTTCTCATCCAACAGGATCTTCAAGATGCCTGTTTCACCGCGGGCGGCACGTGTTCAGCGACATGTGCCGCATAACAAAGTGCGGAAAGGATCTGCTCGCGCGTAACCGCATAGGCATCTTGAACCGCCTCAAAACTCTCCCCTGCCGCCAGCGCGCCCACTACAGTCGCCACATCAATCCGCGTCCCAGTGAGACAGGGCTTCCCAAATCTGATGCCAGGGTCCATCGAGATACCAGGAAATATTTCCATAGCTAGGACCTCCTTAGCCCGCATTATTCATGAACACTTCTGCTGCAACCGCCGATCCGCTGCTACGACAAGCCTTCGGTCGGCGGGCTCGCCCCTCGGACCCTCAACGTACTACACGAGTACGCCTCAGGTCCTCCGGGCTCCGCGCGCCGCTCTCGCGACACGGCTCAGCGATTTCGCGACGAACCGTCATGAATAATGCGGGCTAGGCCTCTCTTGATTGTTTCAATCGCATCCACGAGAGTATGGAAGCCTCTATCTTTCATAGAGGTTTCGCCGTTCGAAGAATGGTTCGCCGCAAGTCAGGATCTGCGTCGCGCATTACAAGGAGGCTCTCCAATCCCGTTATCTCCCCACTAACCAAGCGGGTGAGGGTATGGCCAGAGCGATTTTGCCGAGAGCGGTCGGGACCCATCGTTCTTCATCGCAGGCCCTGTATATGACCGCAGGTGACGCTGACCTGGGAGCCCGTCCGCCCACAGCGGGGTCCCTACACCGGGCGGGGTGCGAGGGGACGGACGGGCTGGTCAGCGACAGGACCCGCGGTCACGCCTCCACCATTTTTAATTGCTTTTTGTTCCCCTTCAACGACTCCAACATCGACAGGAAAATCATCTTCCCGTCGTCATTGCCCAAGACTGCTTCCGCGCAGCGTTCCGGATGCGGCATCATGCCCAGCACATTGCCCTCGGCATTGATGATTCCGGCAATATTATCCAGCGAGCCGTTCGGATTCGCCTCCTGTGTCACCTTGCCCTCCGGCGTGCAGTAGCGGAGCACAATCTGCGCGTTGGCCTGCATCGCTGCCAGCGTGACTGGATCGGTGTAATAGTTCCCGTCCGCATGGGCGATCGGAATCTTGAGCACCTGGCCGGACTCGTAAGCGCTGGTAAACGATGTGGCAGCATTTTCAACCTTCACCGACACATCCTTGCAGATGAAATGCAGGGACCTGTTCCGGAGCATGGCCCCTGGCAGCATCCCAGCTTCGAGCAGAATCTGAAACCCGTTGCAGATGCCGAGCACCATCCCACCCTTTTTGGCAAACTCCTTCACCGCCCCCATCACCGGCGAGAACCGCGCAATGGCGCCGGTTCGCAAATAGTCGCCGTAGGAAAACCCGCCAGGCAAGACAATCGCATCCAGCCCCGCCAGCAAGGTCTCCTTGTGCCAGATCATCTCCACGTACTGCCCCAGCACATCCTTGAAAATATGCTGGCAGTCGTGATCGCAGTTACTCCCAGGAAAAACCACCACGCCGATCTTCATAATTGCCCCCAGGGCTGAGGGAAAAGTGCTGAGTACTGAGAAATGAGTTCTGAGAGTTGGAGCAGGAAATATGCTCTCGGTCCAATCTCAGCACTCAGCACTTCCTACTCAGCACTATCCAAGTTCGTACCGATATTCTTCAACGATCGTATTCGCCAGCAACTTTTCGCACATGGATTTGACCTGAGCCTCAGCCTTGGCCTTGTCCTTCTCTTCCACATCTACTTCCATGTACTTTCCGACTCGGACATTGCCCGCATTCTTGAACCCTAGTGAGTCCAGCGCATGCTCAATCGCCTTCCCCTGCGGATCGAGAATCCCCTGTTTGAGCGTCACATGAATTTTGGCTTTCACTTCTTCCTCCTTACCAGGATGCTGAAAAAGCCCGCCAGCTTCGTTCTCGGCTCATCGAAATCCTCAACGTACCCCTGAGGGTACGCCTCCGGTTTCGACTCGCCTGCGGCCTTGCTGAACGGCCTTTTTGAGCATCCTGTGGAAATGCTCCGCTATTCGCTTGTCTCTTACCCCTTACCCTTCACCCCTCACTTTTCACTCCCCGCATCAGATGATTTCGGCTGCCTATCTATGTATTTCCTGATCCATAAAATCCCCACGGCCGTCCCGATCCCGGCCAAGGCCAGCGCTACCATCGGCCAGCGCCAGCGTGACCCGTCCAGACGATAGGCCAAGACAGCCACCAGCGCCGTGGACACCAAAATGGACAACACCAACCCATAATTCATGAACCATCCCCGAAACCCTTTCACTCTTTTCCTTCTTTCTTCCCCTCCCCCCCTTCCAAAAAGGAAGGATTGGAGGATCCCAATGAGGGGATGCCGTGGTTAGCCTCCACTGCGCGCATCGAACGAGCACCGTTTCATCGTGCGCGTTCTGCGAGCACAGAGGCTACCACGGCGTCCCCTCATTATTATCCGCACACTCTTCTCAGAACCTCTTGATACGCCTCTTCAATCTTCCCCAAATCCTTCCGAAACCGATCCTTATCCATCGACTCCTTCGTCGTCTGATCCCAGAAGCGGCAGGTATCAGGGGAAATCTCATCGGCCAGAAGCAGCTTGCCGTTGTGCAGCCCAAACTCCAACTTGAAATCGACCAAGATCATCTGACGTTCACGAAAGAACGGCTGCAACAGGCCATTTACTCTCAACGCCAGCCCCTTGATCTCCGTCATCTGCTCCGGCGTCGCCAGCTTCATCAATCGAATATGCTCGTCGGCAATCAAGGGATCGCCCAATGCATCGTTCTTGTAGTACCACTCCACGATGGCCGGCTCAATGGGATCGCCCTCTTTCAACCCCAGCCGCTTGGCCAAACTGCCTGCCACGACGTTGCGGACCACGACCTCGACCGGGACGATCGTCACCTTCTTCGTGAGCAATTCCCGGTCGCTCAACCGCTCGACAAAATGCGTCGGCACCCCGGCCTGTTCCAACAGCCGAAAAAGCCTCTCAGAGACTTTATTATTGATGACGCCCTTCTCAACGATCGTCCCACGCTTCTGGGCATTGAACGCTGTCGCATCGTCCTTAAAGTACTGGACAACCTGATCCGGCTTATCGGTTGCAAAGACCTTCTTGGCCTTGCCTTCGTAGAGTAATGCGCCTATTGCCATTTTAGTCCTAACTCCGCATTGCTCATGAACAATTCTGCAGCAAACGTCGACGTCTAGCCCAACCGAGACTCGCCCCCTCATGAGATACGTTCCACGAGGAACGTCCGCTACCTACTGCGCCAACGTCTCGATAATCTCGTCCAAAGACTTGACCGTCCCCAGCAGGGTCGGATGGCCAAAACGCCGATTATGCCGGAACTCCTTCACCTTCTCCAATGCCAGGATCAAGCTCTGGAAATCCTCTAGCCGCGATGTTTCAAAATAGGTAATAAAATCCAAATCATCAAGGCCGGTCGCATGGTACAGCTTCCGTTTGACTGTCTTGCCATAGGGCAACGCAGCCTCGGTATGCTCCTGCATCATCGCCGCCCGCTGCTCTTGCGACAGAGACCACCAGTCCGCATCCTTTCGAATAGGGATCACAATCACGTAGGGCTTGGAACCGGGATCGCTGGGAATTTTCAGCTCCGCCTTGACGTTGTCCGGCATGCCAGGCACATAGTTGGCCTTCTTGGTCAGACCATGCATGACACCAGCCGTCGTGAGGTGCTTTCCAAAGAGACTACCTTGAAGATCCAGAAGGAACTGTTGGGTTTCACGCAATTCGGTCGCATGTACACGAAAGAGCAGATCCGCGTGATCGGACAGTCCACGAAGCAGATAGACATCGATCGCCATTTTCTCTCGGTGCTGCTCGACCACCCCTTTCAGGACGGTCAACTGTGCAATGCGCAATGCCTGATTCTGTTTCCCCCAGTCTGCATCGAGACTAAAGGACGCAAAGGTGCCGTAGACGCCCGGCTCGCTCAGAAGCTTGTCTCGATCGGCTGCCTCGACAGCCTGCACGACGACCAGACCGATCAATACCAGCACAACAAAACGCATGAAGGTCATAATAGAGAGTCTCATCGTTTTCTCCTCTTTGCTCGATTCTGGGCTTTCGATCCGAAAACCCGCTGAAAAATCTTATCGAGATGTCGCAAATAATACTTTGGATCGAAACAGGATTTGATCTCCGCTGCCGTGAGATGTTTCGCCAGGAAGGGATCCTTGCCGACTAATGCCTGTAGCCCTCCAGCCCCTTTCCAGGACGCCATGGCATTGCGCTGGACGGCTTCGTACGATTCCTTGCGCTGCGCCCCCTTCTCGATGAGCAACAGCAACAACCGCTGTGAGTAGACCAACCCTCCGGTGAGATCGAGGTTACGTTTCATATTGGCGGGGTACACCACCAGATGCTCGATGACGTCGGTGATCCGCGCCAGCATATAGTCGATCAGGATCGTGCTGTCCGGCATAATCACGCGCTCGACGGACGAATGGCTGATGTCGCGCTCATGCCATAGCGCGACATTTTCCATTGCCGCAAAACTATTGCTCCGCACGATACGCGCCAACCCGCAGAGATTCTCCGAAGCGATCGGGTTCCGTTTGTGCGGCATCGCCGAGGAGCCCTTCTGCCCTTCTGAAAAATACTCTTCCGCCTCCAACACTTCAGTCCGTTGCAGATGGCGAATTTCCGTCGCGAACTTTTCAATGCTGGCTGCCAACAGCGCCAAGGCCGAGGCATAGGCTGCATGGCGATCTCGCTGCACGATTTGATTGGAAACAGGGTCCGGCGTGAGCCCCAGCTTGGCGCATACAAACGCTTCTACCTCAGGTCCTTGATGCGCAAATGTGCCCATGGCGCCTGAGAGTTTTCCAACCGCAATCTCTTGCCGAACGTACCTCAGCCGCTCCCGGTGCCGACAGGATTCTTCGTACCAGATGGCTAGCTTGAAGCCGAAGGAGATCGGTTCGCCATGGATACCGTGCGAGCGGCCGACCATGACCTGATTCTTGTACTTCAGCGCCTGCCGCTTCAAAACGGAGATCAGTCCATCAAGTCCGTCGAGGATGAGGTCCAACGCCTCGGTCATCTGCACGGCCAAGGACGTATCTACAATATCCGACGAAGTCAGCCCCATGTGAAGAAACCGATGCTCAGGTCCGACCGACTCCACCAGCGACTCCAGAAACGCGATGACGTCGTGCTTCGTCACCTTCTCGATTCTGGCAATCCGTTTCACATCGATCGTAGCTTTCTTCCCGATACGGGTAGCAGTGCCGCGCGGAACCTGCCCGGCCCGTTCGAACGCTGCGCAGGCAGCCAGCTCGACCGCGAGCCAGATCTCGTACTTCCGTTTCAAGTCCCAGATGGCCTTCATCTGAGGACGGGTGTATCTATCGATCATCTGTAGTCCTGAGTGCTGAGTTCTGAGTGCTGAGTATGAAGATCCATTTCCTGCCTCTTGGCTTTAACCCTTCACGCCTGACGCTTCACGTCTTCTTGCGAGATACGCTTCACGCTTCACGCTTCACGGCTCCTGCCTCGGCACGCTTGGCTTCCAAGCGAGGCTCCTTCGTCAAGACCTGATCCAGAATGCCGTTCACGAACTTCGAGGCCTCGTCGTCGCCGAAACTTTTCGCCAACTCGATGGCTTCGTTCACCGTCACCTTGGCAGGTACATCATCCATCCACAGCAACTCATACACGCCGGCCCGCAGAATATTGCGGTCCACGATCGGCATACGGCTGACTTTCCAATTGGTGGCGTACTTTCCGATGAGGTCATCCAGCTCTTTCTTCTTATCCAAGACCCCAGCCACGAGTCGTTCGGCAAAGGCTTTCACCTCATCTGTGGCCTCGTTATCTGTCCAGAACCGATCCAGCCACAGGCCCGGCCTGCCGTGGATATCGTATTGAAACAGAATCTGGAGGGCCCGCTCCCTCGCATGATGGCGGCTACCCATGGTTACGGCCTGACAAGCTAACAAGCAAGCAGGCTGACAGGGAATTAATCATCGCTTTTTCCTCACTCGCGTCCTGCCATTCTGACTTGTCAGCTTTGGACCTGTCAGCCTGTCAGCTGTGCGACTCCCACTTGACAGCTTGGGACTTGTGGTCTTGTCAGCACTTCCTTTCATTATCCTCATGACCGTCGCCATTTCAATCGCGGACTTAGCCGCCTCCCCGCCACGGTTGAATTTGGCGGGATCGGAGCGCTCGATCGCCTGCGCGATCGTATTGGTCGTAAGTAGACCGAAGATAATGGGCATATCCGCATCCAGCGCCGCTTGCCCAATTCCACGACTGGCCTCCGCACTGATGTAGTCGAAGTGCGGCGTATCGCCGCGAATAACCGCGCCCAGACAAATCACCGCATCGAACCGCTTCGTCCGTGCCATGGTCCGAGCCACCAAGGGAATTTCGAACGCCCCCGGTACCCGCACTACCTCGATGTCATCCTGATTCGCCCCGTGCTTGCTCAATCCATCGATGCAGGCACTCAACAACTTGCCCGTGACAAACTTATTGAACCGCGCAACAACAATCCCAAACCGCAACCCCGTCGCGTCATAAGAACCTTTTTTCAGTTTCATATATAGGTCACTACAGGGATACAGGCTGAAGGTCGTAAGGTCTGAAAGTCGTCAAGTCCAAGAGGAGGCACTCCGTCGCCCAGACTTTCGACTTGAAGACGTTATGACCTTCAGACTTTCTTGAGAATATGCCCCATCTTATTCTTTTTGGTGCGTAAATACTTCACGTTCGCCGCGCGCGGCTGAATCTCTATCGACACACGCTCGACGACTTGCAGCCCATACCCCTCGATGCCGACGATCTTGCGCGGATTGTTCGTGATCAGCCTGATCTGGTGCAGTCCGAGATTGACGAGAATCTGCGCCCCTACCCCGTAATCGCGCAGATCCGCCTTAAACCCCAGCTTCAAATTCGCTTCAACCGTATCGCTCCCCTGGTCTTGCAACCCATAGGCTCTGATTTTGTTAAGCAGGCCGATGCCTCGCCCTTCTTGATTGAGGTAGAGCAGAACCCCGCGCCCCTCCTTCTGAATCACCTCCATCGCCTTGTGGAGCTGATCCCGGCAATCGCACCGCAACGATCCTAGGGCATCGGCAGTCAAACACCCAGAGTGCACGCGCACCAGGATGGGGTCGCCTCCCTCCACACGTCCTTTCACCAATGCAATATGGGTGACACCGTCCAATTCATTTTCGAACGCCACCGCCTCGAAATCACCGAACATCGTCGGCAGCCGCGCACTGGCCATCTTCCGGACAAAGGGCTCGCGCTGCATGCGGTATTCGATGAGCGCCTTGATCGTGACCATCTTCAATTTGTGCGCCTTGGCAAACTTTGCCAGCTCCGGCACGCGCGCCATCGTGCCATCTTCGTTCATGATTTCGCAGATCACGCCGGCCGGGGTAAGCCCAGCCAACCGCGCCAGATCGACAGACCCTTCTGTCTGCCCCGCCCGCTTCAACACCCCGCCCTGCTGCGCCTTCAAGGGGAAAATATGGCCCGGGCGCGCCAGGTCGCTGGGCTTGGACTTGGGGTCGATCGCGACATGAATCGTCGTGGCCCGATCCGCCGCCGAGATGCCGGTCGTGATATCTTTCCTGGCGTCGATCGACACGGTGAAGGCCGTGCCGAAGGTGGCGGTATTCTCCACCGCCTGCTGCGGAAGATGAAGTTCTTCCACTCGCTGGGGCGTCAAGGCGAGACAGATCAATCCACGGGCATACCGGGCCATGAAGTTGATGGCCTGGGGCGTCACATGCTGCGCGGCCATGACAAGATCGCCTTCATTCTCGCGATCTTCATCGTCGACAAGAATAATCAGTTTCCCCTGTTGAATGTCCCTGACAGCGTCTTCGATACTGTGAAATGGTGTAGGCATAGGTTCCAAATGATGAGTGTGCAATGATGAATGTTGAATGAACGATCAATTTATCATTTAACATTACACATTTAACATTGCTTTTTTCACCCAGCGGTCAATATACAGCTGATCAGGGGGAGCGCTCTGCCAGGGCGGCTGCCCGAGTCCGCAACGCGACAATCACCGTCCCCCAGGCACAAACACCGCAGCCCGCAAAGAGCCAGAGACCCACGTCATAGCTCCCGGTGAACCCCTTGGTGGTTCCTGTGACGATCGGCAAGAGAAATCCTCCGAAACCGCCGGCCGCTCCCACAACACCGGATGCAAGGCCGATGTCTTTAGGAAACCATTCGGCGACCAATTGAAAGACCACGCCGTTCCCGAATCCCATCGCACCGGTTGCAATCACCATCATGGCCACAGCCACGGGAAACGAGGGACTCGTTACGGCCACAACCGAACCGACGATGATCGGCAACACATAATAGAGGATCCGGAGGCCACCACACCGATCCGCCACATAGCCCCCCAGAGGACGAATCAGGCTACCGAACAGTCCGCATAACGCGGCAACGGATCCAGCCATGACCGCATCCAGCTGATAGAGATCGTGCAGAAGCAACGGCAGCAGACTGCAGAAGCCGATAAACCCGCCGAATGTCACGGCATACAAAAAACCGAGCCAATAGGCACCGCGGCGGCGGATAAACTCCGCCGCATTGCGCCACCACTCGACGCGATGGGGCGCCAGGCTCGACTGTTCCTGCGGCACGAGGAGCATAAACAGAACCACCGTGACGCCGACAACGCCGGCCATCACGGCACAAACTCGATGCCAATCCATCACAGCAGCCCACCGCGGCGCGAGAAACAAGATCAGCACTGTGCCCAAATTCGCCGACGCGGTCAGACCCAGCACAAGTCCTCGCGCAGCCGGTGGATAGGCACGTCCGGCAATCGGCAACGCTACGGCAAAACTCGCGCCGGCGACACCAAGTAGCAGAGCAAAGAGCACCGCCTCGCCATATCCGGACACACCCAGCCATCCCCACAGCAAGGCAGCTACTTCGGCAAGCAAAATCGCCAGGGCTGTGGACCGGGCGCCGACCCAGTCGGCGCTCCACCCAGCCGGCACTCTCAGTCCTGCTCCACCAAGGAGCGGCAGCGCCACCAGCCATGCCAGTTGCTGATCGCTCAGTTCCAGATCGCGCGCAAGCGAAAGACTCATGGCGCCGATCAGGAGCCAAACCATGAAGCTGACAGTCAAATGCAGCCACGCTCCGACCAAGGATGGCCAATGTCCGCTTCGTAGTATTGTCAGAATCGTCATGCCGGTCTTCCGTAACGACCCAGGTGTTCAGGCTGAAGGGGTTCAGACCGAAGGTCGAAGTTCCGAACACTTCAGCCTGAACACCTTCAGCCTATCTACCTGAGTAGTTATTCGCCTCTCGCCAGAACGCTCGCGATTGTAGCAGAAACGTTCAATGGGTAATGCAGGCTACATGCTCTTATGATAATCTTGATCGCTATGAGTCGGCGCAAGAAGGATCTCGAAGAGGAACCGATCGAACCGGAGGTCTTAGGCCCATCCGAGGAAGAGATCGCCCCGCCTCACAAAATATCTGACCGGCCGACTCCAAGAGATGTTCAGGCCGCCGACTCCACAGCCGTGGTGCCGGTTACGGCCCTCCAGCAGTATCTAGCCGAGGTTCGTCTCCATCCCTATCTCTCCAAAGAAGAAGAGCTGCGTCTGTTCCATGAGTATAAAGTTCAGGGCAATCGCGATGCCGCGGTGAAGCTCATTATGGCCAACCTACGCGTGTCCATCTCTATTGCCGCCGAATATCTCCACACCGGCGCCGACCATATGGATCTCATTCAAGAAGGTAACGTCGGGCTGATGCACGCCATCAAAAAATTCGACCCGTCGAAAAACGTGCGTTTTTACGCCTATGCCGCCTGGTGGTCGCGCGCCTACATCCTTCGCTACTTGCTGAACAACTATCGGCTCGTCAAAGTCGGAACCACCCAAGATCAACGGAAGTTGTTCTATAACCTTAAAAAAGAGAAGGCCAAGCTCGAGCGGGAAGGGTTCGCTCCCGACACCAAGTTGCTCGCCGACCGCTTAAATGTGCGGGAGCGTGACGTTATCGAGATGGGACAGAGACTGGGCAACTGGGAACTTTCGCTGGATCAGCCGATCGGCGAGGACCAGGAAGGCAGCCTGTTGGATATCCTCCCATCTCAACAGGTCCCGGCGGATGAGCAGCTGGCGCAAACCCAATTACAGACGATCTTCCGCGCCAAACTCGCCGAATTCGTCAAGACGCTCGATGAGCGGGACGAAGACATCCTCCGCAACCGGATTCTTTCAGAAACTCCGCTCACACTGGAAGACCTCGGAGCGAAATACTCCATTACAAAAGAACGAACCAGACAACTGGAAGCCCGTATTATCAAACGACTACGAGATTACATTAAAAAGGACATCAAAGATTTCGACCACTTGAGGCATTGACCCCACTTCCCCCTACCAAAAGTTTGCTGAAAAACTCGATTTTGTACCGCACGGTGCTGTGAGAGTACGATAATTCAACAGGTTCTAGTACCTGATTCGGCAGGATGCTCAAAAAGGCTGTCTTCGTCGAGCGTGGCTCGTCGGGTTGATCGGTTTGTTTCGTTTATCTGGTTGATTTGGTTCATCTGATAAGTTCGTTTAACCAAACAAACGAGACAAACCAAATAAACCAAAGAACGGTCTTCTTACGCTGGAAGACTTTTTCAGCATCCAGCAAAAGAATTCCTGGATTATCAAATTCTCAATAGGTTATGATCCTCTCTGTTCCCGTTCTGAGGGCCGTGGAAGAATTTCGTTGTTGCCCCCCTTGACTTGGTTGAACACGAGGCTATCTCCACTCCCGTGTCCAGAGATCAGGACTTCTGCTCGTTCTGGAGTACCGCCATTACGCGATCGAGTCCGAACCTGTTCTACATCGTCGATATTCACTGGGTTAACTTCACGAGGAGGGTATTGTCATGAGCACTGCAGCTAAGGAAAAGACAGAGAAGAAGAACGCAGCCAAGGGGTTCCAACCTCTAGGTGACCGGGTGTTCGTCACCTACACCGAAGAGCTGGATCGGACATCGGGCGGGATCTACGTGCCGGACAGCGCGAAAGAGAAACCGCAACGGGGCATCGTGCAAGCGATCGGCAAAAAGGTTGAGAACGTGAAAGTCGGCGAGCAGGTTCTCTTCGACAAGTACTCAGGCAGCAAGCTGCGGATCGAGGACGAGGAATGTTTGATTCTGAAGGAAGAAGACATCCTCGGCGTCTTCACTACGTAATGTCAGAACGTCGAAAGTCGTCACGTCCATAAGATCGTAATGTTTCCTGGACTTGATGACGTTGGACTTTACAAACTTTCAAACTAGAACGGAGAAATCACTATGGCAAAGCAACTTATGTACGGTGACGCAGCGCGCGCGTCCATCCTCAGAGGGGTGAACCAGCTCGCCGACGCCGTCAAGGCAACACTCGGTCCGAAGGGCCGCAACGCAATTCTCGACAAGAAGTTCGGCGCCCCGACGATCACGAAAGACGGCGTGACCGTGGCCAAAGAAGTCGAGCTCAAGAACCCGTATGAGAACATGGGCGCTCAGCTCGTGCGCGAAGTCGCCAGCAAGACCAGCGATACAGCAGGCGACGGCACCACGACCGCAACTGTGTTGGCCCAGGCCATCTATCGTGAAGGCGTGAAGAACATCACCGCCGGCGCGAACCCGATGGAAATTCAGCGCGGGATCAACAAGGCGGTCGAAGTGGTGATCACTGAGCTGAAGAAGCTCAGCAAGCCCTGCCAGAACAAGACCGAGATTTCCCAGGTCGGGACGATCTCAGCCAACAACGACAAGACCATCGGCGACCTCATCGCAGAAGCGATGGAGAAGGTCGGCAAGGACGGCGTGATCACGGTCGAGGAAGCCAAGTCCATGACCACCTCGTTGGACGTGGTTGAAGGCATGCAGTTCGATCGCGGTTACATCTCCCCCTACTTCGTGACCAACGCCGAACGGATGGAAGCGGTCATGGAAGATCCGCTCATCCTCATTTCCGAGAAGAAGATCAGCAGCATGAAGGACTTGCTGCCGGTCCTCGAGCAAGTCGCCAAGTTAGGCAAGCCGCTCGTGATCCTCGCGGAAGATGTCGAAGGCGAAGCCTTGGCCACCCTCGTGGTGAACAAGCTCCGCGGCACGCTCAACGTGACAGCCATCAAGGCCCCTGGATTCGGCGATCGCCGCAAGGCCATGCTGGAGGATATCTCGATCCTCACAGGCGGCCAGGTGATCTCGGAAGACATCGGCATCAAGCTGGAAAACGTGAAGCTCACGGACCTCGGCCGCGCCAAGCGCGTCACGGTCGACAAGGACAACACCACGATCGTGGAAGGCTTTGGCGATCCGAAGAAGATCGAGGGCCGCGTGAAGCAGATCAAGGCACAGATCGACGAGACGACCTCCGACTACGATCGGGAGAAGCTCCAAGAGCGCCTCGCGAAGCTCGTGGGCGGTGTGGCCGTCATCAACGTCGGCGCCGCAACCGAAACCGAGATGAAGGAAAAGAAGGCGCGCGTCGAAGACGCGTTGCACGCTACCAAGGCAGCCGTCGAAGAAGGGATCGTCCCTGGCGGCGGAACAGCCTATCTCCGTTGCATCAGCGCCTTGGATTCGCTCAAGCTGAACGCTGAGCAGCAGGTGGGTGTCAATATCATCCGCCGCGCGCTCGAAGAGCCGATCCGTCAAATCGCATTCAATGCTGGGATGGAAGGCTCCGTCATCGTTGAGAAAGTGCGAAACGACAAGAACCTCAGCGGCGGCTACAATGCCGCGACCGAGGAATATGTGGACATGATTAAGGCCGGCATCATCGACCCAACCAAGGTGTCTCGTTGCGCGTTGCAGAACGCGGCGAGCGTGGCGGGATTGATGCTCACGACCGAGGTGATGATCACCGAACTGCCGGAAGAGAAGAAGGAACAGGCCGGTGGCGGTGGCGGTGGACACAACCACGGCATGGAAGGCATGTACTAGAAAGCAGCGCTAGGAAGCAATCAGCTTTCAGCAACGAAGGGCCCGGTGGTGATCCCACCGGGCCCTTCGTGTTTCTTGGCTCCTCACTGCGCTACAATGCACGTGAGCTTGATTGAGCTGAGGGAACCTCCTGTGATTGTCGAAGTCGAATCAAACGATAATTGCGAAACCGGATTTTTCGGTCGATTCAAAGAGATTAGTCCCGCGCGACCGGTTCAACAAGTAAAGCTCTACGATCGAACTCCCGCGGGAGAATGGTATTGGGTTACAGGCTGGAGCGACAACGCACAGACCCCAACCTGCCAAGCCTATGCCCAGTTGGTTGAAGACTCCGGCGCGGGATTGACGCGCCTGGTCTATGGAGGGATTTACGGCCTGCGATTCAAGCCAATCGATATCGAAGAAGCTTGGAGTCTGGACAGCCTGCATCAGTGGGGAGAATCTTATCTGTCGCTCGCCAGCGAGCGTGACCTGCGCTACGCAGACTAGCTGGCTGTCTGCTACACCATTGAGCATTTTTCAAGGGAATGTTTCGGGCCGTTTTAAGTGATTGATGGAATGACACCTCTGCCGTTTCCTTACTCCCGAAGCAGCGGAGGGAATGGAGGCTGACGATCTTCTGTGCTCGCGCAACGCGCGCAGTGGAAGATCGTCAACCTCCACCCCTGAAGAGATACGCGAACGCTTTGAGAAAGAATCAGTAGCTGTGACGATCGACCGGAACACCGGAATAAGTAGGATGGCCCTGTTTATCGGCTTCACGACTCAGCATGGCCAAAACACCACCGCATAATTCTCCTAATCACTTGCATGTTTTGCACTGGTGAGTTTCCATACATCAGGCTCACAAGTGTCTGCGCAACCTTTATCCTACGTTTCCAGCGGAATTCCAGTGATTACAACAATGTGCCGGCAATTCATGTTCCTGCTCCTTTGGGCCATGATAACTCCAATCAGTTCTGGAGTCATTGCGGAAACATCGGAGAGCTCACTCGACTTATATGTGTTGGGTGTGTATGAGGGACATACTCATAAATATGGCAAGGTCACCGTCTTCGTTGCTCCTCAAAACCGCCCAATCGCTCTATTGCTGACAGCCTACGAGTCTGTGGAGTGGCAGATAGAACTTGAGCCTGGAGCCGAAATCGCAACGGTCTATCTCAATGGATACCACGAGCAGATGGTTTCGGGGTTGCCTTCGCATATTCCGATCCGGAGCAGTTCCTCTAACCAGGGCACCGGATACCTCTACGGGCACGACAATAGTTCCTGCTTTAAGCTGATCGCCAAAGCAGAGCATCTCTATGGGCTACGGGCTCGACAACACCTGTGCCAGTTCAGAGGGACAGCCTTCGTCGTCGACGGCAACGGGATCAGACCGCTTCCCATTGATTAAATCGAGAAGACGGCTCTCGGGATAGATGGCGTGGCCGACGAGCGGGCGTGAATCAAGCGATTAGTATCGCCGCTGTTGTATGTTCAGGATTCTTTCTCGCTCGAATTTTTGGCAGGAGTCTTGGAGGGTGATATTTTGGGGCCATCGACTCACACATATGACCTTTGCGGCGCGATCAGCATCCGGCCTCACATCCCCACCCGATAAGGAGGACAGATGTTTTCTTTTATCTGTTTCATATTGAACGCACGAGTTCTGGAGCTGCACGTCACGAGGGTACGCCCTTTCACAGTATCTGACCACATCGGTTTCCTTCTCCCGAACCTTGGAATCCAGCTGCATCTTCTCCAATCGCTTTGACAAATCGACCGTTTCCTCTACGACTTTCTTTATCTTGGACGGATCGGTACTGCCCTCTAAGCCTACGAATTCGGACTTCCGAGGCATGCTCGACTCCTCGCCTAATTGGCCGATTCCCGGCCCTACCTGCTTCCAGCGAATAAGATATCCATTGGCATCGAAAATGAGTGTGAGCCCGAAACGGGGGTATTCCCAATGCACTTCAGTTCCATTTCTCATCAGCGACACGGACTTCGATTGCCCGAACAACTCAAATGCGTCGTCTTTGTACGTTCCGACTTTCGGTGTCAGGTCTCGAATTTTCACGGATACACCCGCTCTTCCGGTATGCGGACCTTGAGAAGAGGGCTGATGAGACGCCATACGGTTTAGCTTCTCCAATCTCGCCGCAGGCGCCCGGAGAAGCCGCCATACAGAAACCTGCCCCCCACGACATCTGTCAGCGTCCTCTTCTTCATAGACCATCTGCGTCTCAATAGGGATACCGGGCAATTCCTTCGTTCGAGTATAATTTAAAATCTCTTGAAGCGCCGCATTGTACGCGCGCTGTCGTCCGTCCTCTGCGGAAGACACACAGGTCGCCCTCCCCGTAAAAAATAAATCCTCCCCAAATCGAAACATCGCCTGTTCCGTCCAAAATGGTCGATTGGATGCAGCCTGCGGGGAGACGCCAACGGAGATCACTCCGACCACACCGAAAAATATCAATACCCATCTGGCAAGCAGGGCCATTCTATAAATGCCTTTACTCATAGTTCCTTGCAAACCTTTGCTTTCGCAAGCTTAGTGCATTCATGCCCACAGTCAAGTTATCCCCTTGCTTCGGTATAAGACTAAGTTGTTCAGCAACTAACCTAGCCCGTATTTTCATGACAATTCATGGAGAAATAGTGAAGCCCAGAGACAGGCTCCGCCATCAAATTTTGGCAAGCATAGTCGCGCAGCGGCGGGTTCGGCAGTTCAGCCAATAGTCTTTGGGAATACTATCGGCTGAGACAACATGGTCTTGTTGTAGACCACCTGGTAGGCTAGACCGATCTTGCGCAACGACACCACGCCGATGCGACTGAGCCGGTCAACGGAGGAGAAGACCCGCACCCAACTCATCTCCGGCATTGAAGACATTTCTTCAATCGTCAGCGGCCCGCCCCTTTTTAATGCCGCGATGATCTTTTCGTCGGTGAGGACTGACGGGGCAGGCGACTCGATGGTGGCATTCATGGCGATCCCCCTTCGGAGCGGTGAGCAGCAGCCCTGCGATGGTGACGGCAGGATCATTCTTAAAATGATCTTAGTCCCGCATGTATAGGAGTCAAGAACTACGTGAATTCACGCAGCAGCGCCGCAATGGTTATCGCCTACATTATGTATGACGCTTCGTCGCTGAATCACGGTCCCCGTGAAGCGTCGTTCGTGAAGCGTGAAGCGCTAGACGAGATGCAAAAGATGTCTGAAACGTCTACTCTGAGTGAAGTTTCCGAGTCCGAACGAAAACGCTTCACGCTTCACGAACGACGCTTCACACTACGGATCGCGATTGTAGGGAAAACGTTCGTAAATGCGTATGGCTACTGTTTGCCGATGGCTCTCAACATCGCCTTGAACGACTTGGAAGTCTTCGGCGTTTCGAAGAACGAGCGGAAGATGTCATGCACGAGGGTTCTATGGGCAGCATGGTCGGTTTGAAACTGTTCGAGGGCGGCCGATCGGCTCGCCCCGATATAACCCATGCGGATTGCGCAACGTTCGAGTTTATCCTGCCGATCCGGCAGCGCGTGAGTCTGCATATCATGCACCATCTGCAGTTTATGCTCGACATCTCGAAGAAACTGATAGGCACTGGTCAGACCGCCCTGTTGTTTCGCTGAAAGGATGCCTGCATTGCGAAGCCGCGCTAACGATCCAATGGTCCCTCGATCCAAGATTCCACGCAGTCGACGACCGGCAAGCACTTGGATCGTTTGGACGAAAAACTCGATCTCCCGGATGCCTCCGTCTCCCAGCTTCACATTGCGTTGCTCATGTCCTCGTTCCACCATTTTCGCGTCGATTCGCTCCTTGACCGATCGGACATCCTCTATGATCGCGAGCGCTTGTTCGACCTTCGAGCGTTCCGATGGGGACGCCAGCACAAAGGGCCGCACCAGCTTGACGAACGATCTCCCGACCTCCTGCGAGCCGGCGACGGGCCACGCCTTCAGCAAGGCCAACCGTTCCCACACTTGTCCTCTCGTCCGATAATACTTAGCGTACTCATCCAACGAACGAGTGAGCTGCCCCACCGAGCCCTCTGCCCGCAAGCGAAGATCCACACGATAGAGATACCCTTCATGGGTCTGTTCGGTCAGCGCCTTCGTCAACTCCCGCGCGAGAATTTCAAAGTATTCTTCGTTGGAAATTTCTTCCTGCAAAGAACCCTTTGCCTTCACGCCTCTGGGCGCAGCCTGCTTGGTTTCTCCCTCATGGGATTCGCAGATATAGAGCACATCGACATCGGAGCTGTAATTGAGCTCATGCCCTCCCAGCTTCCCCATTCCAATAACCGTGAAGCCGGTTTTCACCCACCGGCCCTGCCGATTCCGATGCATGGGAACGCCGTACTGAGATTGTAACCCGGCATCGACGATGCGATAGGCGGCATCGATGAGGACCGAGGCCAAGTCCGAAAGAGAGGCGGTCGTTTCCACCACATCGGCCAGCCGGAGGAGATCGCGCACGCCGATGCGCAAGATTTCTCGACGGCGGAATCGTCTGAGCGCGTCCAACTTGAGATCGGTGGAGACGACAGCCCCCAAGCTTTGCCGGAGCGTATGCTCCATCCCATGCTTGCTCGGCGCAGTGGACAGTACTTTTTGTTGGGCCAGCCAATACAGCAACAGCGGATCGCGGACGAGGGTGGAGGCGAGCGAGTTGCTGTTTCCGAATATCCCACAGACCAGATCCACCATGCGGGGAGCGCTCCGTAAATATTCCAACATGGCCGATCGGCTGACGCCGCTCGCGAGCCAACGCTCCCATTGGTTCAAGGCCAGATCAGGGTCCGCTGTTTTCCCAATGGCTTCAAGCAACCTGGTTAGAATGTCTGCCAGCTGACGCCGCTGGTGTGGATCGCCTGCCATCGACTGCAAATTCGCATCGGCTTCCTGAATGCGCTGGAGTCCGTAGGGACGAAGGATCGCCTCAACCTGGGACGGTTCCAGCCCAGACGCCAAGAGGATCGGAGTCGGATCTTGACGAACAGGCAGATCGAGCGTGGGAACGGCGCGATTGCGCGGCGCAGGCTTCTTGAGGCGGGCAGTCATGGGTGGGTATTATACTCAGACCTTGGCGCTCGCACAATGAACCGCACTTCGGCTATACTCCCCGCCATGACGGATAGGCCTGGATCAGGGAAGTCGATCATCGAGACCCTGGCTTCCCTCTGCCCCAATGTCGATGGCGAGGTCCTCCAGGACTTCGTGTCTCGGATGGACCCCGAATACTTCGAACGGTTCCAGCCGGATACCATCGCGCGCCATATTCAGCTCGCCAGCAAGCTCACACCGGACCACCCCTGCGAACTGTCTGTGGTCGGCCAACAAGCAGGCCGATCGGAAATCAGCATCGTCGCCTATGATTACTTCTCGGAATTCGCCGCCCTCTGCGGCATACTCTCTGCCTTTGGACTCAATATCGAAGAAGGACGGATCTATACCTTTATGGGGGCCAGCCCCTCGCCGCGCCGAGAAGCCAGGTCGGCGGACGGCCGGCCCAAAGGCCGGCCGGGCCTCAGCCGGAAAAAAATCGTCGATGTCTTTCTGGTCCACCCCTTGGACCACGCAGGTTTTCCCCCGCCACAACACAATGCTCTGAGACAGACCGTCAGCGAGATCGTGCAACTGCTGGATGCCGGCCAGTTCGAAGAGGCGCGCCAATATGTCAACCGCCGGCTCGTCGAACGTTTGGATAAGCAGCGAAGCGCCTTCACCGGCCTGCTCGATACGGTGGAGATTACCTTCGACAACAGCCAGTCGCCGACCGATACGATCATGGACATCCAATCGGACGATACTCCGGCCTTCCTCTATGCGCTGGCGAATGCGCTGGCCATGCGCAACGTCTATATTACGAAAGCCCAGATCGAATGCCAGGGCGGCAAGCTGCACGACCGTTTCTATGTCAGAAATCGCGATGGGCAGAAACTGCTCGACCCAGCCGATCAGCAGCAACTGCGGCTGACCGCCGTGCTCATCAAACAGTTCACGCATGCCTTGACCTGGGCTTCCGACCCGGCCAAAGCGCTGGCGTCGTTCGACCAGTTCCTCGATCTCATCGTCAAGGACCAGGGCAAAACAGGGAAAAACCGGTCGCTCGACTTTGTCAGCGACAAGAAGAGTTTCCCCCTGCTCGCCAGGCTGCTCGGCGCCAGCGACTTCTTGTGGGAAGATTTTCTCAGACGCCAGCACGACAACCTCCTCCCATTGCTCACAGACTACCAGGATGCGCCCCTAATCAGGCCGCAGTTGGCCCTCAGGAAGGAGCTCGATCGCTCAGTTGCGCGCGCCAAAACATGCGAAGCGAGAAAAGACGCGTTGAACCAGTTTAAAGACCGCGAAATGTTCAGGATCGACATTAAACACATTGTCGAGCCCTCCACCAACTTCCCGGATTTTTCGCTTGCGCTTACAGAGCTGGCCGAAGTCATCATGGAACGGAGCATCGAGGATTGCAGCGCCAAGCTGGAAAAGCTGTATGGGCGCCCGCAGCTCGCAGACAAGAACCCCTGCTCCTTTGCCGTCCTGGGCCTGGGAAAATTCGGAGGGCGAGAGCTCGGCTACGCCTCGGACATCGAAGTCCTGTTCGTCTACAGTGGATCGGGGAAGACAAGCGGGAAACAGGGAATCGAGAACAGCGAATACTTCGAACGGTTGGCGCAGGAGCTCCTGGGATGGATCGAAGCCAAGCAAGAGGGAATTTTTCGCATCGACGTCCGGCTTCGGCCGTACGGAGGCAAAGGCGCGTTGGCTAACGCGTTCGAAGAGGTCTGCCGCTACTACAGTCCGACAGGACTTGCGGCGCCGTTCGAGCGGCAGGCCCTGATCAAGTTACGACATATCGCCGGCGACTCCGCGCTGGGCCATCGCTTGGAAACCCATCGTGACTCCTTCGTCTATGGGAAAGCGCCCTGGGACATCCCCACAGCGTTGGAGATCCGCAAGCAACAACTCAAACAACTGGTTGCGCCGGGGAAGGTCAACGTAAAATATAGCGCGGGAGGACTCATCGACATCGAATATGCCATGCAATACTTACAAGTGATGCATGGGCACGACCACCCAAGCCTGCGCACGCCCAATACCCTGCAAGCGCTCGCTGCGCTGGTGAATGAAGGATTGATCGCGCGCGCCGACGGAGCAGGCCTCAGAAAATCCTACATCTTCATCCGGATGTTGGTCGACGGATTGCGCATGGTCAGGGGAAATACCAAGGATCTTGTGCTCCCTCCTCCCGATTCGGAAGAGTTTATTTCTCTTGCCCGCCGAATCGGCTATACGAAAGACGACTGGAAAGCCGGCGCACGCGATTTACAGGCGGACCTCGAACAGCATATGGCCCTCACCAAGCAGTTCTTTGAACGGACGTTCGGAAAACTCTAGCAGGATGCTGAAAATGTCCGCCAGCAGCGTTCTCGCATCGTTCAGATCCTCAACGTACCACAGAGGGTACGCCTCGGCCCTTCACTCGCTGCGGCCTTGCTGAACAGCCATTTTGAGCATCCAGCTGATTATTCAACACTACTCTCTTACGTGTTAGACAACAGCGAGTCGTGCAAAAATCGAATTTTTCAGCAGACTCCTAGCGCAATTCCTCCAGCATCGCGCAGAGACTCGAAAAATACGGGAAATAAAACGGCGTCCGCCACCCTGTCACAGGAAACGGACGCCGATATCTTGTTTGCTTATATCGAGAGGCCAACCGAAGCGCGTGAAATTCTGGACGGGCGAGGCGGCCTCAAGGCTGAAGTGCCCCGATCTTCAAACTCAGCACTTGGTGTCTTCCCTCGTCTCGCTTTTCCCGCCCGTCCCGCTAGTCTCGCGGCATCATTCTACACGTCGTAATACAGAACATACTCGTAAGGATGGGGTCGTAACCGCATGGGATCGACCTCCTTGGTGCGTTTGTAATTGATCCAGCTTTCGATCAGATCCTTGCTGAAGACCCCGCCCTTGAGCAGAAACTGGTGGTCCTGTTCGAGGTTCCGCAAGGCCTCATCGAGACTGCCTGGCATCGTGCGGATGGTCGCCGCTTCTTCCGGTTCGAGATCGTACAGATCCTTCTCAGCCGGCTCCCCAGGGTTGATCTTGTTCTCGATCCCGTCCAATCCCGCCATGAGCATGGCGGAGAAGGCGAGATACGGATTCGCCGTCGGGTCAGGAAAACGCACCTCGATCCGCTTGGCTTTCGGGCTCGGTGAGTACATGGGAATTCGGATACCGGCCGATCGATTCCGGCTGGAATAGGCCAGCAAGACCGGGGCCTCGTACCCTGGGGTCAACCTCTTATAGGAGTTGGTCGTGGGATTCGTGAAGGCAGCCAAGGCCGGCGCATGTTTCAGGATGCCGCCGATGTAGTAGAGACAGAGTTGCGAGATTCCGGCATATTCCTTCCCCGCAAACAATGGCTTTCCATCTTTCCAGATGCTTTGATGCGTGTGCATACCGGTGCCGTTATCTCCAAAGATCGGCTTAGGCATGAAGGTAGCCGTTTTACCGTGGCGGCGGGCGACGTTCTTGACGATGTACTTATACATCATCAGTTGGTCAGCGGTCTTGACCAAGGGACCGAAACGAATATCGATTTCCGCCTGGCCTGCCGTCGCCGTCTCGTGATGGTGCTTCTCGACGGAAATCCCGACCTTTTCCATCTCCAAGATCATCTCGCTGCGGATATCCTGTTGCGTATCGATCGGCGGAGCGGGAAAGTAGCCTTCCTTGTGGCGGATCTTTCCGCCCAGGTTGTGGCCTTCCTGCCCCGTGTTCCAGGCGCCTTCTTCGGAATCGATGAAATAGAAGCCGCTGTGGCCCGTCTGGTCGTATCGGACGTGATCGAAAATGAAGAACTCCGCCTCCGGCCCCCAGTAGGAAATATCACCGATCTTCGTGCTCTGGAGATATTTTTCCGCCTTCTGCGCCACAAATCGCGGGTCGCGTTCATAGGGTTCGCGCGTGATCGGATCGACGATGTTGCCGATGAGGCTCATCGTCGGCACCGCGCAGAAGGGATCGAGACAGGCCGTGATCGGATCCGGGATCATCAGCAGATCGCTGTTGTTGATCGCCTTCCAGCCACGGATCGACGAACCGTCCAACCCCGATCCATCCTTGAAGAGCCCTTCAGTCAGCTCGCCCACAGGAACTGAGAAATGCTGCCAAGTGCCGATCAGATCCACAAATTTCAGGTCCACGATCTGGACCTTGTGTTTTTTTGCAAACTCCAGTGCCTCACGGGGATTCATACCGACTCTCCTCCTTATTCACATCCGACTTATAATGCAGATCCTGAAGAAACGTTTTCCGGCGCATCGACCTGTGGGTTCATGAATCGATCGATATCCTGCTTGATCGTCCAGCGGATTTCCTCCAGCCGGCCCTGGTCCTCGATCTTCTCTCCATGTTGATCCGTCACGTAGAACACGTCGACCACTTCATGTCTCCCGCCGGTGCGCAGGGACTGTTGTATGTCGTCATCCAGTCTGGTCGAGATCCTAGCCGATTGGACCGACAGACCGAGCCGGAAGATGGCATGGGTGATGATATACAACAGTCCTTGCGTATCGTCGGCAAACACATCGATGACCGTGAACTGGTCGCTGATTTTGTTATCGATGACGACCTCGCTCGCATGACGTTCGGCAGACGCCTGGCTCGCGGAAGAAAACCTGATCTTCCTGCTTCTCAACTGCTCGACCGATTCCAACCCCTTCAACACCCCAATGATCGTCTCGGCTGTATCATCCAATCGCTCAACCGGAGGGGCGCCGGAAAAATCAGGATCGGAGGCCTGGAAGGTATTGACCACAACCCCATCGTTTCGAGTGATGATCTGGGCATCGAAAATCTCAAGCCCCTGGGCCGCCATCACGCCGGCGGTTTTTGAGAAGATGCCGGGGGTAAGATTATCGTGGGTGATCACCGTAAATTCACATGTGCCGAGCTCCTCGTTGAAGTTCCCCTCGACCAGCACATCCCCTGCCTGCAACTTCGCGATCGCCTCCAGTTGGGCTGCGATACGCTTCGGAGGCGTCCCGTGCAGATAGCGTAAGGGAAACCGGTCCAGTTGCGATTCGATCCAGCCAAGCCCCCCGACCATCAAGGTCTTAAACTCTTGCGCCACCTCGCGGGTCAGACGCTTGAGACTGTTTGGACCTGCCATCTTATCGTCCTGCTCACCGGATATCGTTCGAAGTGTGCGCAGATAGAGTTCAACGAGCAAGGACTCTTTCCACTTGGTCAACACGCCGGGGCCCACTGCCGCAATATCGGCGGCGGTCAAGATCAACAACATGCGGAGCACCTCGGGCGTGACCACCTCCTGAGCAAAAGGCAGGAGCACTTTCTCGTCATAGGGGTCGCGACGGAACGCCGTGTGCGACATCAGCAGATGCTTGTGCACAAGGAACATCAGCGTTCTGCTTTCTTGTTGATCAAATCCAAGCCTCGCCGCAGTCTCCTCCGCAATCACCTTGCCCACTTCGCAGTGATCCTCTTTCCGTCCCTTCCCTAAATCGTGCAACAGAATCGCCAGGTGCAAGAGATCTTTCCGTCGAATCTCCTGATACACCACCCCCATGATGCCAGGCTCCATGGCGAGGGCTTCTGCCTTGCCCACAGCCAACAGGGTATGTTCATCCACCGTGTACTTGTGATACTGGTTGAACTGCATCAGGCCCCGGAGTGCGGCAAAGACCGGGATGAGTTTCTCCAGCAAATGGGCGCGATGCATCGCGTCAAGCGTGGCAGCTACTGCCCCAGGCCCTGAGAGGATCTTCAGAAAGACCCGGCTGGCTTCCGGAGTTCTGAAGGCCTCGCTCGATACACGATCCATGTGGCTGTGGATCTCGTCCAGCAAATCGCTCGCGATCTTCAAACGCCGGGATCTCGCCAGCTCGAACAGCCGGAGCAACAACTCCGGACTATCCAACACACGAGCCCGTAACTCAGAGGGAACAGTTAAACTTCGACCGCTCACCGAGAAATGGCCGTCCACCATGACGCCCGATACGGCGCGAGGGCGCTTCCCAGACGCGGCCTGGCAACGGTCTACAAACCGGAGCAGGGTCTCATGGAGTCCCGTCGTATGCCTGTAATACTGCTGCATGAACTGCTCTACCCCCAGGAGATGAGATCGATCTTCAAATCCGTACAGAGCAGCGATGCGAACCTGTTCATCGAACGACAGAATTTCTTGGGCCATCCCGGCTCCGACATGCAGGAACGCGCGGACACGCCACAGAAAATCACGGGCCTCCGTCACTGAGAGAAAATCCTGTCTGGAGAGAAGACTGCGATCCGCCAAGTCTTGGATTGTCGCGGCCTGGAACCGGGCCATGCCGACCCACCGGAGCAGATGGTAATCCCGCAGCCCTCCTTTGCTTTTCTTGACGTTGGGCTCCAGGAGATAAATCGTCTGTCCAAACTTAATGTATTCGCGTTGCCGCTCTTCCTTCTTCTGCTCGATAAAGCGCCCTACTCCACGGCCAATGACTTCCTTGGCATAGAGGCGATGGAACTTCTGAAACAGATTCGGACTACCGGCCAGAAACCTGGCGGTCATCATCGCGGTACGGATCGATAGATCCTGCCCTGCCAGCTCGACACAATCCTTTGTCGTTCTCATACTGTGACCGACTTGGAACCCGAGATTCCACAGATGGTGCAGCACCTCGCGAAACAATATCGGCGCGGCCTCTCCCGCTTCCTCGCTATAGAGGAACATGATGTCGATGTCCGAGTAGGGGGCCAACTCTCGCTGGCCATACCCCCCGAGTGCAACCAGGCAACAATGCTGAGCGCCGGCAACCTGCGCGCCTTCCCCTGCCTGCTTCATGGCGCTCTGGTACCGGTCTCTTACCAGCCCGTCCACAAACTCCGTCAGGGTCGCCATCACTTCAGCCGCTGTGGCTCCATCCAAGAGCCGTTGCTTGATGGCCTGCCTATGCCACGCCAGGGCGGAGACCGGAGTGGTCTCCGCCCCTGGCACGAGCTCAGCCGACAACCTGTTGTCGGGCATCATGGTCACAGAGCGCTTTCCCCCATCTCGCCGGTTCTGATCCGCACCACGTTGGCAATATCCGACACGAAGATCTTCCCGTCCCCGACCGTGCCGGTCTTCGCAGCGCGCGTAATGGTTTCGATCACACGCGCCGCCTCCTTATCTCCAACATACACTTCGATCTTAATCTTGGGGATAAAGTCGGTCGTATATTCGGCTCCCCGGTAGGTTTCCTTGCTCCCCTTCTGCCGTCCGAATCCCTTCACTTCCGTCACCGTCATCCCCTGCACACCGATTTCCACCAAGGCTTCCTTCACTTCATCCAACTTGTACGGCTTAATCACAGCCTCTATCATCTTCATGTCGATACCTCCCTTTGCAAGCTCCCTCGCGAACGCTGCTCGTGCAACGTTCGCGAGGACCTGCGGCGCGATTGTTTCGGCGAATGTACCAGGGCCCTGTATTACACGTGATAGGCCTTCTCACCGTGCTGACTGACATCCAAGCCTTCTTGCTCTTCGTCTTTCGTCACGCGCAGACCCATGATCACATCGATGATCTTGAGAATGATCCATGTGCAGATCATAGAAAAACCTGCCACCGCGCCGATCATGAGGAGCTGGACCATGAGGAGTTTTGGATTCCCAAAGAACAGCCCGTCGTTCCCGGCGGCATTGATCGCCTTCGAGGCAAACAATCCTGCCCCAACGAGGCCGAGCGCTCCTCCCACACCGTGAACTCCCACCACATCGAGCGAATCGTCGAAGCCCAATGCCGGTTTCAAGATGCTGACGCAGATATAGCAGACGATGCCGGCCGCGATGCCGATCATGATCGCCCCGAACAATCCGACAAACCCTGCTGCAGGGGTAATGGTAGCCAGACCGGCGATCGCCCCGGTCGCGCAACCGAGCGCGGTGGGCTTCCCACGATGCGCCCACTCGATCAGCATCCAGACCACCGTCGCGACACAAGCTGCGATGTGGGTGGCCACAAAGGCGCTGGCTGCCAACCCATTCGCGCCCAAGGCGCTGCCGGCGTTGAACCCAAACCAGCCGAACCAGAGCAGTCCCGCCCCCAACAACATGATGGGGAGGTTATGAGGAGGCATCGGGGTCGTCGGATAGCCCATGCGTTTTCCGAGCATAATGCAGGCGACCAGAGCAGAGGTTGCGGAACTGACGTGTACGACTGCGCCGCCGGCAAAGTCCAAAGCGCCCATCTGCGCCAGCCATCCACCGCCCCAAATCCAATGGCAGACAGGGTAGTACACCACGATCGACCAGATACCGAGGAACCACAACATCGAGGAGAACCGGATGCGCTCCGCAATGGCCCCCGTCATCAGCGCCGGGGTAATGGCGGCAAACATCATCTGGTACATCATAAATACTTCGTGTGGAATGGTCGGGCCATAGACCGGATGGGGATCAGCCCCCACCCCACGCAACCCTGCCCAATCGAAGTTCCCGATGAACCCACCGACGTCGGGACCGAACGAAAGGCTGTATCCAAACAAGACCCAGGCGATGCTGGCCAAACAGAGACAGATAAAGCTATGCAAGACCGTACTCAGGATATTCTTCTGCCTGGTGAGTCCTCCATAGAAGAGGGCCAACCCCGGCAGGGTCATCATCATCACCAGCGCCGCGGAGGCAAGAATCCAGGCCGTGTCCCCCGTATCGACCTTCAGCACGGCTGGAGCTGCGGCAGCTTCCGCCGCTGGAGCCTGCGCAGCGACATCCGGCACGTTGAGAGCCAATCCTCCCGCTAACATCGTGAGACAAATCAGGAGGATCGGCAAAACCTTTTTCATACTAATCGAATGCCATGACATAATTGTATCCTTTCATCCCTTGGTTCAGGACGAGGTTGACAATAAGTTCTAAACTGTTGCATCCCAGACTACCCATTCATACCTGCTGCACCGTCCGATCCTCTCGCCCGGCGGAGCTATTCTCGTTCGGCTTTCGAATGGACTGCAAGCACGACTGCACGATCTTACTTGCGCGAAGCCCCGGCCGGCTTCTGTCTTGAACGCCTCGCGACAGCATTCATGAATAATCCGGGCTAGCGGCCCTCCTGGTTTGTCTCACGCTTCTCTTTGTCGGACGGGGTTCCCTTGCCCGACGTAGGGGTGAGTGAGTCGACTCAACTCCCCACAACTTGCCCTGCCAAATAATTTCTTCAATCTCACCTGACTAACCAGCTGCACCCCGTCTTCCCTCATCCGTTTGCTCCCTTCGTGGCCTAGGCCACGAAGGGAGCCACCTCTTCACAAATCAACCGACCTCAGAACCCCGTCCCTTAGAACAGATAGACGGCTGAGAAACCCAAGGTTGATTGATTGTCCACTCCCCGTTGACCATAGAGGAACGCATCCTTGTTCGAAATGTCGTGCCGGAACTCCATCCGCGTCATCAGCGAAGGAGCCGGCTTGTATTGAAGCGTAAAGGTATAGGACTGGAGGGTCTGTTCGACTCCAGTGCCCGTTGCAGTATTAAAAATACCACTGACACCAGAACCAGTACCAGTCGTAAACCCATTGCCTGCTGTAATAGCACAGGTATTTGAGCCGCCGTTGAAATTACCGCCCCCGACACAAGTACGAGTTCCACCTGCATCCTCGAAGAGCTCTCCACGAACCCTGACGCTGAATGCATGGGGCTTCGATTGATCGTTGAAGTCATGGGTGTAATAGGCGAGGATCGCATTCCAGCGAGCATTCTGAGATGCACTGGTTGCACTGGCATTACCCTCGTTTCCGTAATAGGGCTCGATGATGAGAGTATCCCTGTCGGTCGGCTTGATCGTGATGAGGGCTCCCACCACCGTTCGCTTGGCAGTAGGATCGCACCCGGTAGCCCTTACACATCCAGCAACGGCTGCATTACCACCGCCAGTTCCGGCGGGATTGCCAGCATTGCCATTCGACTGTTCTGCTCCGTAGGATCCGTACACGGTAAACCCAAACTTCTCGTGCGGGGTCAAAGCCAGGTTCCATGTGACTGTTTTGCCCCGGTTGTTGTCCTCGATATTGTCCCACCCATTGACAAGTCCGACCGCTGCGGTCGCCCATGAGGCAAAGGGATAGGTGAAGCGGATACCGGTCTCAGTAAAGGCCTGTGACAAACCGAACGTGAAGCTGCGGGAGAAGTTCGGATTCTCCCAGCTGTTGATCACCTCAAGCCCGATCAAGGTATTGATCTTTCCTGCTTGAATCTTTAAACCGTTGCCGATCGGGACGATGTACTCTGCATAGAGTTCATGGACGTCCAGCTCGTTGCTGTCGGTGCCGGGCTGGTAATTCGTGCGGGCCCGGGAGAATCTGGACTGGGCCCCAAAGTTGACCCTTGCGCGAAAGCCCACCCGGTCCATGGCGCTGCCTGCCGTGGCAGGCCGTTCCACCATAAACTGCGCCACCTGCGGCACGAACGAATTCGCCTGCGAATCGAATATGCGCAATTGGTTCAGGTTTGTTTGCGGATTGTTGAAATTCTGCGTGTAGGAGGCTTCCGCCGCCCCGGAGAACTTAAATCCCAACTCCTTCCAGGTGGTGTCTGCGTCTGCAGCTAAGGCGGCATGGCCGCCCAGCAGCGAAACCATCGCGCACATTCCTATTCCTATTCCCATACGACTACGTGCTGACTTCATATCATCGTCCTCCTCGTCCGATTGGTGATTCGGTTTGCTCCCTTGCCACTCTCACCTCGACGCCATTGTCGATACGCACGCCATTGTGCGTCACACAGGCCCCTTTGCGCCCATCCGCTACTGACTTTCAACTCGATTCCCACCAGCCTATACAACAGGCACAATCCAGCCAATAAAAAACGTCCTCTAGCCACTTGGGGCCGGAGGACGTCATTGTCCAAGCCGTACTAATGTATGAGTCCGGTGGGAAACGCCATTGTTTCCCTATTCTCAAGGACACCCCCCATGGGAGCCCTTATGCTGGGCGCTTTTATACCTGCCCCAGAAATACCTGTCAATGATTATCTCTGGTAACAGGGCGAGAGGAGGGAGACTGGACAAGCAACCGGCAGTAGCGGACCGAGAGACTTTTGTGTTACTTTTCCGCCGGCCATTTCCAGTCTCGCAGCGGAGGGTGCCGATCTCTCTTAGCCGCAGACACAACTCTTGTGACAATCCCATCTAATCCAGGAGTGACCTGACTATGAACAGACAGATCCCATCCCGCTATTCAATCGTGCGACCAGCTAGAAAGTTCCTCCTGGCGCTGTATCTGGCCATCGCGGTTGTCCCCTGTTCCCTGATGCCGTTCGCTTCGCCTGCCGCTTGGGGAGAGATGCAGGACGATTTCCGGATCTGGGGCAACGTGACGGCGCGTGGTAATTTCGGGCCCATCGATCCAGATCTCAAACGCTGGCGCTGGTGGATGGAGGTTCAGCCCCGGGCGCGCGAATCGGGAAAAGAAATGGACCAACTGTTGATTCGGCCAGGAATCGGCTACGCGCTCACCGACCGCTCTACTTTGTGGATGGGGTATGCCCATGTCACAAATTACCCGGTGGTCGGCGACGAGATCCATGAAAACAGGTTCTGGCAGCAATATGTCTGGTCGGGGCCGACATTTCTCGGCGCCTTTACCAGCCGAACCAGATTTGAACAGCGCTGGCAAGACAACGGAAACGATACCGGCGGGCGGTTTCGTCAATTCTTCAAATTCAACTGGCCCTTCTCGTTTCATCCGGCGGCCAGTTTCGTGATGTGGGATGAAATGTTCGTTCACCTGAATACGACCGACTGGGGCGCGAGGCAAGGGTTCGATCAAAACCGTGGATTTGCCGGTCTCGGCTATCGTTGGCAGCCACAGATTTTGACAGAAATTGGGTATCTCAACCAATATATCAACACAGCCAACACCGATCGCATGAATCACATCCTCTCGGTAAATCTGTTTCTCGATTTTTAAGATAAGGACAATAGGCTGAAGGGGTTCAGGGGTACAGCCTGAAGGTGTGAAGGCCGAAGGGATTCAGGCTGAAGGCTGAAATGTTCGGAATATCAAATTCTGACCTCTGACCTTCGGCCTGAACCCCTTCAGCCTGTACCCCTTTGGTCTCCGACCTGAATCCCTTCTGCCTACATACCTAATCCGCTAAGGGCAACAAAGGGCATTGACAGCATTTTCCCTGGGCAGGTATAAGGGTGCCCATAAGGACGGGGGAAGAACGGCGTATTGAAAGAGCAAAACAACTCGGGCGTTACTAAAGGAGGTATGTCGTGAGGAAGCTGATTGCAAGCACGGTCGGATTGACGATGGTGACGCTCCTCAGTCCTCTGGTTTGGGCCCAGCAGGATGACAAGGCCCCGGTCCCATCAGTCAAAACACAGGCTGTGCCACTTCCTCATGACACGCCCCACTGGGACTACCAAGGCAAAAGGGGTCCTCGGTTCTGGGGTAAACTCGATCCGGACTTTTCGCTCTGTGAAGAGGGCAAGAACCAGTCGCCTATCGATATTGCAAAAACCACTCCTGCCACACTTCCGAAACTCCAAGCTGATTTCAGTCCGGCGAAGCTCCAGATCGTGCACCACGAGCATATCGCCGACGAGATCAATAACGGCCATACCATCCAGGTCAACTATTCAGAAGGCGATACCCTCTCCATCGGAGACACCACTTACGAGCTCATCCAGTTCCATTTCCACAGTCCGAGCGAGCACACAGTCAAAGGTAAGTATTACCCGATGGAAATACATTTCGTGCACAAGTCTGCATCGGGTGCCCTGGCGGTCGTCGGCGTATTCATCGAGAAAGGCGCACACAATGCGGCCTTCGACCCAATCTGGGCAAACCTACCGAAGCAACAGGGGGTAGTATCACACTACGAGCATGTCCAAGTGAACGTGGATGACCTCCTGCCGCACAGCACCAAGAGCTACCGTTACGACGGTTCGCTGACCACCCCGCCTTGTTCAGAGGGGGTGAAGTGGATCGTCATGCAGTCCCCCATCCAGCTATCGGCGGCGCAGATCAAACAATTCACCTCACTCATTAAGGCGAACAATCGGCCGGTGCAGCCCTTACATCACCGAGTGACCGTGTCCGATGCGGTTGCAGAAAAGGTGATGGCCAATTGACGATTCAAAGATAAACACAAGACGAGGCAGACGGGATATTGAGCCCGTGTGAAAATGCTATCTTTGGGTCCTGGTTGGAGAGGCTCCTGGCAATGACCGGTCGTCTGTGCTAGATTCCCTCCCACCTATGGCTTTTGCTTCACCGCATTCGGCACGACAAGACGCGCCTTGTTTCAAGCAAGGTCGCGGCTCCCTGGTTAACCCTCGTTTCACGTTTCACGCTTCACGTTTCACGATTCCGCTGCTCCTCCTCTGTCTATTGGGTACGGCTTGCAGCACTGGCCAGACCGGCAAGGTTCTCTTCGAGGATCAGCGCGGAGTCGTATCTCTTCAACCGATACCGGACGAGTCGATCCAGGCCAGCCATCCGATCAACCTTGATCCGACCCTTCTTGCCAAGATATTGAAAGGCATGGGAGTTCAGGATCAGGAACGAGGCCTTCAGAGAATACTGTCGGGACCAGCGCCATCCATCCCGGTTTTCTCGGATACTGAGATCCAATTTCTTGCTCCCCTGCTTGCGGAAGGCTTGCGGACTGCTACGCCGGATCAACGTATCGAGTATCGTGTCCACACGACGCACGAGGGCTCCATGCTGGAGTCATCGACCACCGAAACCACCGCCGGTTCCCTCTATGCTTATGGCCGACAATTATTCGTCATTCTTTCCCAATATCGATATTCACCGATGAGGGCGAACCTGAACATGGGCGACATGGCCTACCGGTCTCGTCCACAGGACTCTTCAGGCCTCCGAACCAGTATTCTGCTGTTTACCCCGAGCACCGCGGAACGGTCCGAGGCCTTCGACCCACCGGCAGGGGGAAAGACGACCGATCGATTTATCGCCGTCGATTACCAGATGTTGCAACAGGCGCCGGCAGCAACAGTCACCGAGCAGCCAGCGCATCAGACGGGACAGGCTACAACGACTCAGGGAACGCCTGCAGGAACCGGCACATCCGGAACTCAAGCCAACTCCACAGAGGCTCTGGCGCAGGAAGTTGAAGCGCTCCGGAAGGAACTGCAATCGGTTCAAAAACAACTCGGCAACCAACCGGCCAAACAAGACAGCCCGAAGAAGAAAACGACACCGGCGAAAAAGTGACAGTGCAGGTTGATAGGCTGAAGGGGTTCAGGCTGAAGGTGGAACTATGATGCCCAAGACGAGAGCTTTCGGAGCGTCGGACCTCGGCCTTTGATTTTCAGCCCTCCGCCTGAACCCCTTCAGCCTGAACCCCTTCAGCCTAACAACCTTCGATCCACAGCCTGAACCCCTTCAGCCTATCGCAACTCATAGCATCGCTCCCTGCGATGCTATGAGTTGCGATAGCCGTTCGTAATCGGCATCCGCCTATCCTTCCCCAAGGCCCGGTGCGTGATCTTGATGCCGATCGGCGCCTGCCGGCGCTTGTACTCGCTGCCATCCACCATCTTCATGACACGTGCTACTGTGGCTCGGTCGAATCCGGCTTCGACAATCTCTTCAAGTGACCGGTCTTCCTCCACATAGGCCTGAAGAATGGGATCCAGGATCTCGTAAGGCGGCAGTGAGTCTTCATCCTTTTGATTGGGCCTCAGTTCGGCGGTGGGCGGACGATTCAATGTCCGTTTGGGAATCACCGGAGTTGCGCTACGGAAGTTGCGGAGGCGAGCCAAGTCATACACCATCGTCTTGGGCACGTCCTTAATTACGGCAAAGCCGCCGGCCATGTCACCGTACAAGGTGGCATAGCCCACGCTCATCTCGCTCTTGTTGCCGGTTGTGAGCACCAAATGGCCGAACTTATTGGAGAAGGCCATGAGGAGATTCCCCCTGATGCGGGCCTGGAGATTCTCTTCCGTCGTATCAGGCGCGCGCCCCGCAAACGTCTCCATCAGCACCTGCTTGTAGGTATCGAAGAGCCCCGTGATAGGAATCGTCCGTATGGAGATCCCCAGTCTTGCCGCCAATTCAGCGACATCCTCATGGCTGTCTTGCGATGTATAGGGCGACGGCATGAATAGACCCCACACGTTCTCGGCGCCCAGCGCATCGACCGCGATTGCAGCGGTCAATGCGGAATCTATCCCGCCGCTCAAGCCGATGACGGCGCGCGCAAATCCATTTTTCTTCACGTAATCTCGCACCCCCAGCGTGAGGGCCAAATAGACCTCCTCCAGCGGATCCAGGACTGCCGCCAGATTGGAGACCGCTCGCACCCGTTTCGTTTGGACAGACCGAAGCGGCGCAACAGAGACCTCTACTGCAGAAGCAATAGGCCTCGGCAAGATTTTTTTTCGGCCGGTCCGTCTTGCCCGCGCGACCGCCTCCATGTTGAGGTCTGCCACGATCAGATCCTCCTCAAAGGCTTTCCCCCTCGCGATGACCTCACCCTGGTGATCGAGAATCACACTGCTCCCATCGAACACCAGTTCATCTTGAGCGCCGACCGCGTTGGTATACGTGAGGACCACTCCGTTTTCCCTCGCGCGGGTTGCCAGCATCTGCTCACGCACCCGGCTCTTGCCCAAATGAAACGGCGAGGCATTGATATTCACGATGACTTCGGCGCCTGCTGTAGCCTGGTAACCGGTCGGGCCATCGGGCAACCAGACATCCTCGCAAATATTGACCCCGACCATCGTGCCGCGTAGACGAATGAGCGGCAGCCTGCGGCCTGGATGGAAATAGCGGCTCTCGTCGAATACTCCGTAATTCGGCAAGTACCATTTGCAATAGGTCGTGATGAGTTTTTGATCTGCGATGACCGCCGCCGCATTGTAAAGTTCATGCGCGCCTGCATGCACCACCGACGAGCGAGCCGGTTTCAGATCCAGCCCATCGCTCTGGCTGACATAGCCCACCACCGCTGCAAGGCCCCGGCAATGGCGAACGATTTCCTGAAGGGCGCGGCGGTTGTCCGCGATAAAACGAGGCTTGAGCAAAAGGTCTTCCGGCGGATAGCCGGTGATCGCCAACTCCGGGAATGCGACCAAGTCGGCCTTGGCCTTCTTTGCCTCCTTCAGCCAAGCCGTGATCCGACGGACATTCCCATCCAGGTCCCCGACCGTCGGATTCATCTGGACCATGGCGATTCGAAAGGTACGCATGCGGTTTTATAGCATATTAGGCTGAAGGGGTTCAGGGGTTAAGGCTGAAGGGGTTGAAGGCCGAAAGGGTTCAGGCGGAAGGTTCGAAAATTAAGACTCGGAGTCAGACTCTTCAAAAACTCCGACCTTCAGCCTGAATCCCTTCAGCCTAACAGCCTTCGGTCCACAGCCTGAACCCCTTCAGCCTGAATCCCTTCAGCCTCAGTATCGACGAAGATTCGCTGCAGGCAGATCCCATAGCTCTTTCCGCACTGCCGCCCACATCGCTTCCAACGTCGCGGTCAGGTCCGGCGCAGACTTGGCGACGAGTTTAACCGCCAGCCCAGGAGCTGCTGGGGTTGAAATCCCTCCCAGCACTAGGCCGGGACGCTGCTCCAGAATCGTAGCGATTACAAGATCGAGACGTTTCCAGACATCGGCATCGACCGCATCGCCTATGACGAAGAGCGACGCCACATAATCCCAGCTCCCGACAAAGCCGACCGATTCAGGCAATCGGCCAGGAACCAGGCGATACCGTTCGACGACCGACCAACTGGGGACCGGCACCGCCTCGGACGGCGGAGCCAGTCCCCTTATACAGATTTCGTTTTCGACCGATGCGAAGGCCCAACGCTCCTGCTTGGCAACCCGACCGGAGGCCAAGGCATCCCATAGGATTATGGTCGCGCCTGGTGCTAGATCCACATGGATCGATTGGCGAAAGCGTGATCCGGCAAAAGGGATCGTGACCTCTGGTAACCATTCCAGCCTGGCATCGGGACCGACTGAAAGGCGAACTTCTTGTAGCGCCGTCTCAGCTAAACTTCGATAGACACGATTGGCGGAGGGACTGGTCATGAGCACATGAGTCCCCGCATGCAGCTCCGCCTCCACCGACAGATGATCGCCGCCGACCAAGCCACCGGATTGATTGACGAGCCAGGTGTTGGCACAGCCGCTGTCGTCGAGGTAGGAAGGAGGAAAATGATGCCAAGGAGTCGTGCAGGATGAGCGAGAGAGTATCGTGCGTGGCCCCTCTCGCTCGAACTCGTAAGATAGAGATCCCCGTCGGCCAACCTGGGATTCGTGAGACGTGAAGCGTGAAGCGTGAAGCGTTTCGGACCGCAGCGGGACAGGCACCGCCGCAGACGTCGGAGCCAGTCCCCTGGATTCACTTTTCACGTCTTACCTTTCACTGAGCTAGCTCGCTGCGGCAGAAGACGCTCGACCCAGGCCACGACCTGATTGAGCCCCTGCCCTGTCTTGAGATTCGTGAAGAGAAACGGCAAATCGCCCCGCATCCGCTTGCTGTCCCGATCCATCACAGAGAGGTCGGCCCCGACGTGCGGAGCGAGATCGATCTTGTTGATCACCAGCAGGTCGGAGCGAGTAATCCCTGGCCCACCTTTACGGGGAATTTTGTCACCGGCTGCCACATCGATGACATAGATGACTGTGTCCGCGAGTTCTGGGCTGAAGGTGGCGGCCAAATTGTCACCGCCGCTCTCGACGAACATCAGTTCGACATCGGGATGGCGCTTGAGCAAATCATCCAAGGCCTCCTGATTGTGTGAGGCATCTTCACGGATTGCCGTATGGGGGCAGCCTCCGGTTTCCACGCCCAGAATGCGGTCTTGCGGCAGTGCGCCCCTGCGCGTAAGAAACTCGGCATCCTCCTTGGTGAAGATGTCATTGGTGACCACCGCCAAACTGATATGGTCGCGCAGGCGGAGACAAAGCGCTTCGACCAGCGCGGTCTTGCCGGACCCCACCGGCCCGCCGACCCCGATCACCGGAATATGACGAGCCCGCGCCGTCGTGACGCGACCGTTGCCTGTGAAATGTTCATCGGCTCTATGCATCGTTCCACCCCACAAAGCGGACCTGCCTATATAGCGCTCTCGGCATGACGACGTCAAACTCGGCAGTGCTGAGTACTGAGTCGTGGCCGTGCAGAAGCTGGATTTCCTTCATATCGTCAGGTAGACTTCGAGGAAGACGCAGGAGGCACGCTCATGGTTGGATATGACCGAATCACATTCGATCCGCAGATTCTCGGCGGGAGAGCCTGTATTCGTGGAATGCGGCTGAGCGTGTCCTTGCTCGTCAATCTTGTCGCCCATGGAATGACTGCGGAGCAGATTGTGATCGAGTATCCAACGCTTGAGATCGACGATGTCCGGCAAGCGCTTCAGTACGCCGCTGCTCTGACGAATGAAGAGATCTATCCGTTGACTGGAAGCCCCTTGTGAAATGTCTGGCGGATATGGGAGTTGCGATTAGTACGGTACAGGCCCTCCGCCAGCGTGGTCACGACATACGACATTTGAGCGAAGACGGTCTTGAACGACTCCCTGATTCACGCATTCTTGAAAAGGCCGGACGTGAAGGGAGCATCGTCATCACTTGCGATCTGGACTTTGCCGATCTTCTGGCACTCGGCGCCCACACATTACCGAGCGTGATTCTCCTCAGACTCTACAACCAGACACCTGGCTCCGTCACACCTCGACTTCTGCAGGTTCTCAGTGAATGCCACGAGGCCTTAACCGCCGGCGCAATTGTGACGGTCGAAGAAGCCCGCTACCGCTTGCGGCGTCTCCCCATCGAGCCCAGCACACGCTAACCAAGTTCCGCGACGACAAACCTTCGGCCAACCTCTCCTGCTAAGACCGAAAGAGCCGCGATTCCAGCCGGCTGTGTCGCATGGCATAAATATCCTGGATCGGCGACCAAGACTGCAGCACATTTTCATGCGCCGCTTTGTGACTAACTCGCTCAATCACCTCAAGCCAACTTTCCAATAGTCTCTGTCCCTCTCGCTGACCGAGCGGCATGAGCTTCATGGCCGCTGCCACAAAACCCGTTGCGGTTTGGTACAAGAACGCGGCAATGGTATCTTCTTTTGACCAACCGGCTGTGGCCAGCGTGAGGCCGATTGCCACGGCCAAATGTCCCGGCGTCCGATCAGCCTCAACCGCCGCAAGATAGGTTTCGATCACCGGATGGCTGGCCAGTTGATCCGCAGCCAGTCGAATGACCTGACGTCCCATTTGCCTGCTGGCAGTCCGGGATTCACGGCCCAGCTGCATCGCCTCCAGATCGTGATCAGCCTTGAAGGCAATTCCCAGGGAGCCGGACAGATAGGCCTCATGCGCCAATCCTACAACCACTGCCTCTCTCTCGCCCATTCCAGTCGTGAGCGTCTCCACCACGTAGCGCGACAGCTCTTCCCCATTCTGAACCGCCCCCCCCTGCACAGCCGCCTCAAGTCCCGACGAAAAGGCATAGCCTCCCGATGGAAAAAAACTGTCGACAAATCGAAGACCGTTCAGAAGAGATGCCGTGTCCATAGAATCCTCTTGAATCCCTTCTTCGCGGATGCTCAAAAAGGCTGCGCTCGTCGTTTGTGAAACGTCTCCGATGAGTGAAGCGTCGTTCGTGAAGCGTGAAGCGCCAGACGAACTGTGAAAGAAACGTGATACGTCCGAATCTGGAAACGAACGACGCTTCATGAGATACGCTTCACGCTTCACGCCTGTCGAGAACGAAGCTGGGGGCCATTTTCACCAGCCTGCTAAAAAAGGAAGTAGCGTTGGGCCATGGGGAGAATCGCCATCGGCTCGCATGTCAAAATTTTCCCATCGGCTTTCACGACATAGGTTTCGGGATCCACCTCCATGTGCGGCAGGGCATCGTTCAGCTTCATATCGCGCTTCCCGATGGTACGGCACCCCTTCACCGCCACCACACGTTTCTGCAGGCCAAGAAACTTATGCACCTCTTGATCGATGGCTGCCTGGGAAAGGAAGGTCAGGCTCGTGGAAAAGATTGCACGGCCAAAGCTCCCGAACATTGGTCTGGTGAAGACCGGCTGCGGCGTAGGTATCGACGCATTGGGATCTCCCATGGCAGCGGACATAGGAAACCCGCCCTTCAAGACGATCTCAGGTTTTACGCCAAAAAAGGCAGGCTTCCAGAGCACGAGGTCCGCCAACTTTCCGACCTCAACTGAACCCACTTCATGAGAAATCCCATGAGCAATGGCCGGATTGATCGTGTACTTTGCGATATAGCGTTGCGCGCGAAAATTGTCGTTGGAGCCGGATGGCTTGTCGATGCCGGCTTGGGAAAGATGCCCCCGCTGCACCTTCATCTTGTGCGCCGTCTGCCAGGTGCGGATGATGACTTCACCCACCCGCCCCATCGCTTGCGAGTCGGACGACATAATGCTGATCGCTCCCATGTCGTGCAGGATGTCTTCCGCTGCAATGGTCTCACGGCGAATGCGCGACTCTGCAAACGCAATATCCTCCGGCACACGCGGGTTCAAATGGTGGCAGACCATGAGCATGTCGAGATGCTCGTCCATCGTGTTCACCGTGAACGGCATCGTCGGATTCGTGGAGGAGGGCAACACGTTCGCCTCGCCACAGACCTTGATGATGTCTGGAGCATGGCCGCCACCGGCGCCTTCCGTATGAAACGAGTGAATGGTCCGCCCCTTGAACGCCTTAATCGTGTCTTCAACGAACCCTGCTTCGTTCAACGTATCGGTGTGGATGGCGACTTGAATGTCGAATTCCTCCGCGACATCGAGGCAGGTCGAAATCGCCGCCGGCGTGGTGCCCCAGTCTTCGTGCAGCTTGAGCCCGATTACCCCTGCTTCTACCTGCTCGCGCAAACCTTCCGGCAGAGAGGAGTTGCCCTTTCCGAGAAAACCGAGATTGACCGGGAATCCCTCTGCGGCTTCCAGCATGCGATGGATGTTCCAGGCGCCAGGCGTACAGGTCGTGGCATTGGTGCCGGTTGCCGGTCCGGTGCCGCCGCCGATCAAGGTCGTCAGCCCGTTCGCCAAGGCCTCATTGATGATCTGCGGACAGATGAAATGGATGTGGGTATCGATTCCACCGGCCGTGATAATCTTCCCTTCAGCCGACAACACTTCGGTGCAGGCTCCGACCTCCATCCCCTTTGTCACACCTTCCATCATGTCGGGATTGCCGGCCTTGCCGATGCCGACGATGCGGCCATCCCGGATACCGATGTCAGCCTTCATGACGCCCCACCAGTCGATGATGATCGCATTGGTGATGACGAGATCAAGCGCGCCCTTCGCGCGGGTGGCAGAGGGCGACTGGCCCATGCCGTCGCGAATGACTTTGCCACCACCGAACTTGGCCTCTTCGCCAGGCACGGTCAGATCGCGCGTGATCTCGATCAGCAAATCCGTATCGGCCAAACGGACGCGATCTCCGGTGGTAGGGCCATACAGATCGTTGTATTGTCGCCGCGGAATCTTCATAACTCGCAGGCTGTTGAAAACGGCTCCCAGCTTCGTTCTCGGTCGTCCGTCTCCCTGCGACGTACCCCTGAGGGTACGCCTCAGTCGCCGGACTCCCTTGTATCTTGGTTTCGATGATATAGCTGGGTAACATGCTGAATCAAACCGGATGTGTCAGACCGAACTCCCTGAGGTCTGATGAGACCGTGCCGCAGCGCGGGTCGACACATCCCATTATCTGAGAGCCCGCACAGTCGCCTGGGCCGGATGAGCCCGCATCGCGCAAGGACGGGCCATGGAGAAGGAGGAGTGGTATGAGAGACACGCCAGTCTTTATCGGCATCGATATCTCGAAGGCCCGCTTGGATGTGGCACTGCGTCCGACGGGGAGTGCCTTTGCAGTGCCGTATGACGAGACGGGGATCACCACCGTTGTCCAACGCTTGAAGACTCTGTCGCCCGCCGGGATTGTCCTGGAAGCCACCGGGGGGTTGGAGGTGTTGCTCAGCGGGGCGCTGGCCATGGCCGGCTTGCCGGTGGCGGTCGTGAATCCCCGCCAAGTGCGAGACTTCGCTCGGGCCACCGGGCGCCTGGCCAAGACTGATGCCCTTGATGCCCAGCTGTTGGCTCAATTTGCCGAAGCGGTGCGGCCCGCGTGCCGCCCCCTGCCGGATGCGAGTGCGCAGCAGTTGGCGGCGCTCATTACGCGACGACGCCAGCTCGTCGAGATGCTCACGGCGGAGAAAAATCGTCGAGGCAGTGCCCCGCGCGCGATGCGGAGCCAGATTCAACAGCACATCGACTGGCTCCAGCAGCACGTGGCGCAGCTCGATCAGGAGCTGACCACCGCGGTTCAGGCCAGCCCGATTTGGCGGGAACACGACGAGTTGTTGCAGAGTGTCCCAGGCATCGGTCCCGTCGTGACGCGGACGCTGCTGGCGGAATTGCCGGAGTTGGGGACCTTGTCCCGCCGACAAATCGCGGCCTTGGTCGGAGTCGCCCCGCTGAATCGGGACAGCGGCACCTTCCACGGGAAACGGACCGTCTGGGGTGGCCGCGCCACTGTGCGGGCGGCCCTCTATATGGGCGCATTGGTGGCGGCTCGTCATAATCGTGTCCTGAAAGCCTTTTACCAACGATTGCGTCAAGCCGGCAAAGCACCCAAGGTCGCACTGACGGCCTGTATGCGTAAACTGCTGACGATGTTGAATGCCATGCTCAAACATCGGACCCCGTGGCGAGAGATCGCTGTTGCAGCCACTTGACATTTAAGACAGTCGCTGCGGCCTTGCTGAAAACCGTTTTGAACAGCCGCTCTCCTTTCTCTTTAGAATCTGCCCAGTCTATTTTTTCGGAATGAATCCCTGCTCGCGGGCAGCAGTCATGGCTTTGGCTTTTACGGTTGGATCGTCCAGACGGCCATTGACCAGTCCATTGATCCCATAGGCCACGCGATTGCCGCCTATCGAAACCAGCGCCACCAACTTGTCTTCCCCAGGCTCGAACCGCACCGCCGTCCCAGCCGGAACTTGCAAGCGAAACCCATAGGCCTTCTCACGGTTAAACCGCAGCGCGCGATTCGCCTCGAAGAAATGACAATGAGACCCAACCTGAATCGGCCGATCGCCAGTATTGGCGACAATCATCTCAAGCGTCTGGCGGCCCTTGAACGCAGAAATATCGCCTTCGCCGAGGATGATTTCACCAGGAACAACCGCCGCAGGTTGAATTGAGGGCTTCTTGGCATCGCGACTCCCAACTCTTTGCTTCACCACTTTTCTTTTCGTGATGGTCTTCTTTTTCATCGATTTACCTATCGGATCGGTTCATGAACCGTGACCAGTTTTGTTCCATCTGGAAAGGTTCCCTCGACTTGTAATTCAGGAATCATCTCCGCCACACCGGACATGACATCGCTCTTCTTCAGCAGCGTCGCTCCATGACTCATGAGGTCCGACACAGAGCGCCCATCCCGTATGCCCTCTAGAATCGCCGCCGTGATGAATGCCACCGCTTCAGGATGATTCAATTTCAAGCCGCGGGCCTTCCGCTCTTTAGCCAAATTCCCCGCGACATAGATCAGCAGTTTCTCTTGTTCTCTCGGTGTCAGATGCATGGGCTCTCACCTATTTGATGTGGCATCCTGGATTGATTTATTTTCATTGCTTGCGGGCCTAGCCTGATCCGGCAATCGTCCTTTCAATTCTCCATACTTCAGGCCTAAGGATTGGCCCGTTTCCTTAGCATCATAAACGAAGGCGCTATGTTCCCCTACCTCACGTGAATGTTCATTCAGTATCTTGATTCGTATGCGCACTCTTGGCGTCTGGCGATCCCCCCGCTTGCCCGGATTATCGTGATCCAAGAACTCATCAAGCTGTAATCCGACAAAGTGGTTGCTCCCCCGAAGCAACGTTACCTCCACACATCGATACAGAGCAAAGTCCGCTGTCTTCTCCATAGAAGTAAATGGGTTCCCCCAGAACTCTACCTCAACGATATCTTCGCCAATTTCTGAATTAACATACCCACCAAAAAATGACTTGGCTTGATAGGAAGTAGCGCACCCTACGATTAATGTCGCCGTTATCAACAAGAACAAACACGCTCGCATGCGACACCCATAAATCCTTGGCAATCTACTTCGGTTATCACAACACCATAGGCATCAACACGGCACGCGGCGGACTGGAGACCCAGAATAGTACCGGGGTGGTCAGGGTGACTTCAACTGCGCCCATCGAGCGAGCACGTTTTTATTGCGCGCTCTGGGAGCAGTTGAAGTCATCCTGACCACCCTCTCCTCTCCCTTCTCTTTTCTATTCCCTCAAGAGCGCGTGAAAGTGATATGCGCGGGACGGCTAGGGTGGGCTCTACTGCGCGCGTCGAACGAGCACATTCCGATCGTGCGCGTTCCGCGAGCAAGGAGACCACCTAGCCGTCCCGCGCCCCCACTACACCGTCAAATACTGCTTCACCTGCTCCGCGCTCAACTCAGTACTCTTGCCCGATACCACCACCGCCCCTTTGGCCATCACCACATACTTCTCCGCCAGGCGAGCGGCAAAGTGGAGTCCCTGCTCGACCAACAAAATGGCGAATCGGCGCTGTTTTTTAAATCCAATGATCACGTCTTCGATTTGATCCACGATCGAGGGCTGAATGCCTTCCGTCGGCTCATCGAGCAAAAGCAACTTGGGATTCGACAGAATCGCTCGGCCGATCGCCAGCTGCTGTTGTTCCCCGCCGCTCAAGACACCGCCGGGGCGATTGAGAATTTGCGTAAGCTTGGGGAAGAGGTGATACACTTCGTCGAATGCGGTCTTCTCGACCGTCCCATTTGCTTTGTCCGATCTCGCCCAAAAGCCAAGCAGCAAGTTCTCCCGAACCGTTAAGTGAGGCAAAATTTCCCGGCCCTGCGGCACACAGGCCAGGCCGCTGCGCGCTCTCTTATCGGTCGGGGTCTTTGTGACATCGGTCCCATCGAACATCAATCGTCCAGACCTAGCAGGCAGCAGGCCGGTCAGAACTTTAAGTGTGGTCGTCTTCCCGACCCCATTCCGGCCCATGAGACATACCACCTCTCCCGGGTCGATCGTAAAGGACACATCCCTCAGAATGTGGCTCTCACCGTAGTAGGCATTGATGTTTTTCAGTTCAAGCATCGGACGTAGCTTTCAGCCATCAGCTCTCAGCTTTTTCGTAAACCCCTTACACCTCACTCCTTACCCCTTACCAGCCCCTACACATGGGCCACCTTCTGGCGGCCCAGATAAATTTCCCGCACCCGATCATCCGCCTGCACCTTCTCGACGGTGCCTTCGCAAATGACGGTGCCTTCGTGCAAGACCGTCACGATACGGGCGATCTGCCGGACGAACTCCATGTCGTGCTCAATCACGATGATCGCTTGTTTCTCCGCCAACGATTGGAGCAACTGACCTGTCTGTTCCGTTTCTTCGTCAGTCATCCCAGCGACCGGTTCATCGACCAGAAGCAGCGAAGGATCCTGCAAAATCACCATGCCGATTTCGAGCCATTGCTTTTGGCCGTGCGACAGAGACCCTGCCCTGGTATGCGCATAATCTTTCAGACCGATCGTTTCAAGATTCTCCTCGATCCTCGCCCGCTCCTCCGCCGTCGATTTTCCGAAGAGGGTTGCAAAGACACCTTTGCTGCTCCGTTTCAAGGACAAGTCGAGGTTTTCCCAGACAGTCAGAAATCCATAGATGGATGGAGCTTGGAACTTTCGCCCGATGCCGAGGGCGACGATTTCATCTTCGCGTTTCCCCTTCAGATCGACATCTTGACCGAACACGACACGACCGCTGGCCGGCTTGGTCTTCCCGCAGATCACATCGAGCAAGGTCGTTTTCCCTGCTCCGTTCGGCCCGATAACCACGCGTAATTCCTTGTAGTCAACCATGAAGGTCAAGTGGTTCAGCGCCTTGAAACCATCGTAATCGACGGTCACGCCATCGAGATAGATGATGGAATTTTGAAAGGAGCCCTGCTCGGCCATCTCAGCGCTTCCCTTCTGGCACAGCTAACTTCTGATTTGGCACAATCGGTTTCTCCTCGCCGGATTTTTTCTGTCGCAGGAGACCTTTCCCCTTTCGCATCATGCCGATGAGCCCGTCCGGGAACAACAGCACAACCAGCACAAAGAGCCCTCCGAGGATAAAGGGCCAGAGTTCTGGGAAGTAATTGGTAAGCACACTGCGGCCATAATTCACACTCACGGCCCCTAATACCGCCCCTGCCAGGCTGGCACGGCCACCCACCGCCACCCAAATGACCATTTCAAGCGACGGCAGCACCCCAATCTGCGCCGGCGTGATAATCCCGACCTGCGGGGCATACAACATTCCGGCCAGTCCTGCCAGGGCTGCGGCCACGACAAAGACGAACAATTTGTAGTTGGCCGGGGTGTAGCCGGAAAAGACAACGCGTTTCTCACTGTCCCGCACTGCCACCAACACCCGACCGGCCCTTGAACGAATGATCCACTGGCAGAATAGATAGGAGGCGCCGAGACAGAGCACGGTGATGACATACAACACTCGTTGCGTGCCTGGCTCGGAGAGCCGATACCCGATGATCTGCTTGAAATCGGTCAAACCGTTCGTCCCGCCGAGATTCGTATCGTTCCGGTTAAAGACCAACCAGGCGACGAGCGCCAAGGCCTGCGTAATGATCGCAAAATAGACGCCTTTGATGCGGCTGCGAAACGCGAAGAATCCGAATATCAATGCGAACAGCATCGGCACCAGAATCGCTCCAATGACCGCCATCGGGAAACTGTAGAACGGCTTCCAGAAAAGCGGCAGCTCTTTCACCTGGTTCCACACCATGAAGTCCGGCATCTCGCTGCCATAGACACTTTCTTTCCCGATTGTGAGCATCATGTGCATGCTCATGCAGTACGCGCCTAATCCGAAAAAGACTCCCTGCCCCAAGCTCAAGATGCCGGTATAGCCCCAGATGAGATCCAGCCCGAGAGCCAGAATCCCAAAGGCGAGAAATTTCCCGAACCGATTCAAGCTGAAATCTGAGAGGTGGAACCAAGAATCTTCCGGGGGCAAAACGTTCAGGAGGGGCATGACCAGGAGTAGAATGGCCCCGACAACCCAAAAGGCCGTCCCTCCTGCGCGTTTCGTATCTGTTGCTCCGTCACTCATCGTCTTCTCTATTCTCCCCAAGGGTGCGGCGTGAGTCCTTTCCACTGCGCGCGTCGAACGACCACCGCATCATCGTGGGGGTTCCGCGAGCAAGGAAAGACTCGCGCCGCACCCGTAAACTCTCAATCGGCATTCCGTCCCTTCATCGCAAAGAGTCCGGACGGCTTCCACTGCAAGAACAGGATCACCATCACGAGGATGAGAACCTTGCCGTATACGGCGCCAAAGCCGGGCTCGATCAACTTATTCAGCCCGCCGATCCCCAGCGAAGCCACGATCGTACCGGCCAATTTTCCAACCCCGCCTGTGACCACCACCATGAAGGAGTCGACGATGTAGTTTTGGCCAAGGCCTGGGTCGACGTTTCCGATCAACGTAAGCGCCCACCCGGCAATGCCGGCCAGCCCGGACCCGAAGGCAAAGGTGTAGGAATCGACTTTCCTGGTCGGGATGCCAAGGCAGGCGCTCATGTTACGATTCTGCGTCACGGCCCTGACGCGCAACCCGAGGTTCGACTTGAAGAGGGCGTAATAAATTCCCAGCACGCAGACGATCGACAGCCCGATGATGAAAATTCGATTGTACGGCAGGTAGACACCCACCAATACTTGCTGACCGCCGCTCAGCCATGCCGGCGCAACGACAGAGGTCAGATCTCCGAAATACACGCGCGCCGCCTGCATCAGGACCAAACTGACTCCCCAGGTGGCGAGCATGGTCTCCAGCGGACGTCCGTACAGAAACCGAATGACGGTGGCTTCAAGCAACAGACCGAAGCCTGCGGCGGCGAGAAATGCCACCGGCAGGGCAGTCAGAAAGTACGAGTCGAACATGGTGGAAGGGAGGAAAGCCTTGAAGGCCTCCTGGGTCATAAAGGTCGCGTAGGCGCCGACCATCATCAGCTCGCCATGGGCCATGTTGATGACCCCCATTAAACCGAAGACGATCGCCAAACCCAACGACATAATCAGCAGAATCGAACTCAGGCTGATTCCTCGGAAGACCGTTTCGATCGCGTTCGACCAAGCGCCCCAGGTGACAATATCCTTGATCGATGCAACGGCGGCAGTCGCGACTCTCTTCTGCGATTCGGTCGCCTCGGCGCCTGCGCCGGCCTCGACCAACACCTTCATAGCCGGCACCCCGTTCTCGCTGCGGAGTTCGCCGAGCTTCTCGATTGCAGCGATTTTGATCGATGGATCGTCCGACGTGAGCTTGAGCAGCGCTGCGGACTCTTCCATCGTGTACCGCACCCACTTGTTCTGCTCGTTTGCCGCTGCCGCATTCAGCCACTGAATCGCCACAGGTTTCCCGGATGTGCCGAGATCCGTCGCGGCAGAACGGCGCACGTCGCTGTCGGGGCTGGCCAGCTTGCCCCGATTCTTGAGGAGGTCTATGAGGGGCTTGATGGTCTGCCGGATGCTGCGGCTGGCATCGGCGCGAATCTCTTCCAGGCGGGGAACCAAGCTGACATCGCCCTGTTCGATCAACGAACGGACAGCTGCATCGCGGACAGATTCATCTTCGCTGGTGATCTGTCCAAGCGTTTGCTCGATCCCCTCCCCTGCGATCGACTGGGGCTGTCCGGAAAACATCACAAGCAGGAAACTCAATACTGCAACGGTGCGACCCAGGACGATCATCATGATGTGGGATATACCTCCACAGGACAAAGAAATAACGTAGACCTCGCGTCCCGCCAACTGCGATTCCGCACATGTTAGAGGGGACTACTACGTAGCCCCTCTAACATGACAGACTATTTTTGGTATGTTCCCTGATGACCGACCCAGTCGCAACCTTTGTCCGGATTCGTAAACTCGCTCCAGGGTTCCGGCTTCACCAATCCCGGCGATCGGCTGATGATCTTGAACTGCCCGTCTTTCAGGATTTCCCCGATCAGCACCGGCCTATAGGTGTGATGATTGGCGGCATCCATCATGATCTCACCGCCCGGCGCCAGGAACTTGCTGCCATAGACTGCCTTTCGGACCTTGTCCACTTCGATCGACGCAGCCTTCTCGACCGCTTGCTTCCAGATATAGACCCCGAAGTAGGCTGCTTCAATCGGATCGTCCGTGACCCGCTTATCGCCGTCCGGCAGGTTGCTCTTCTTGCAGTAGGCCTTGAAGTCCGCCACGAACTTCTTGTTCTGCGGCGTATCGACGCTTTGATAATAATTCCACGCCGCCAGGTGCCCGACCAAGGCCGAGGTATCCATCCCGCGCAACTCGTCTTCCGCCACACTGAAGGCCATGATTGGAGCGTCTTCGGCCCGCAAGCCCTGGTTCGCGAACTCTTTGTAGAAGGGGACGTTGCTGTCGCCGTTGATCGTACTGATCACGCAGCCTCCGCCACCCGCGGCAAACTTCTTCACCTTGCCGACGATAGTCTGATAGTCCTGGTGATGGAACGGCGTATATTCTTCCTCGATGTTGGCCGCCGGCACTTTCTTGGCCAGCAACATGGCGCGCAGGATCTTGTTGGTGGTGCGGGGATACACATAGTCCGTGCCGAGCAGATAGAACTTCTTGAACCCGCCGCCTTCTTTGCTCATCAGATAATCCACCGCCGGCACAGCCTGCTGATTCGGAGCGGCGCCGGTGTAGAAGACGTTCCGCGAGCACTCTTCTCCCTCGTACTGCACGGGATAGAACAGTAAGCCGTTGTTCTTCTCGAAGACCGGCAAGACCGACTTCCGGCTGACCGAGGTCCAACAGCCGAAGGTGACCGAGACCTTATCCTGTAACAACAGTTGCTTGGCCTTTTCGGCAAAGAGATCCCAGTTCGAGGCTGGATCGACCACGACCGGCTTGATCATCCGGCCCATCACTCCACCCTTCGAGTTGATTTCATCCACCGCCATCATCACCGTATCGCGGAGTGACACTTCGCTGATGGCCATGGTGCCGCTGAGCGAATGCAGGATCCCGATCTTGATCGGTTCCTTGTCCGCCGCATAGGACAGGGCCCAGTTTCCTAGGTTGCCGAGCAGGGCTGCGACCCCTACGCCGGCTGCTATCTTGCCTCCCTTAACCAGAAGCTCACGCCGCGAGGGACCGGCCTCAGCCTCAGTATCCGTAGCAGGCTTAACCGGGGTTACCTCACTGGGTTTGTTCGTTGCCATAGTCGGACTCCTTTCACTCACAGACAGATGTTGTGTCAGATCGACTGAACTATACCGTCGCTATAGGAGATCTTCTCTGAGCCACATTGATGTCTTAATACTGGAGCTGCAAGGCCAAATGGACAGAATCTTGGTGCCGACCTCCCTGAATGGCGCCGATCGTCGTAGGCCCGCCTGCTGGGTCCAGACTGCCAGTCCGCCAAAATGCCGATATGCGGGCATTGTGACCGCTGATGACGTAATTCGTGCCAAGTTCAAATTCATCGAGTGCGCTGGTATGTACGCTGTTCACGAAGGTATATCTCCCATAGGGCTGGAACCTCCCGATCCCGATCTCATTTGGAAACAGATACAAGGCGTACGCGGTGACTGAAGACCCGCTAAACATGCAGAAACAACCTGCATCCCCAGAGGCGGCAAGGTTCTGTGCCCAGTACCGTTTGTATTCAGCGTTGGCCGTGAACACGCCTTTGTTCGGGAGGACTTTCTCAAACAGAACATCGCCGACAAAACTCCCAAAAGCGCTTTTATTCAAATTTGAACCAGCTCCTGCATTCTGATATTCTCCACCTACTGCAAGGGCGAGAATATCCCCGGCTGTCCCGTAGTAGGTTCCGCTGGTGTAGTAGCCAGGATTCGACTCATCGTTCAGCAAGTTCCAGGTAAGACGTCCTGCATACTTCAGACTGTTTCTTTCATTTGGTCCAACGACTGGTGTTCCCGCCCCTGACCGCAGCCCCTGGAATACCGATAAGACGTATTGCAGGTGCGTCCCACCCGGATGGACTTTCCCGAAGAAGACCGCTCCATTGTCACGACCATAGAGACCGGCCCCACCTGCTCCAATGTTCCCACTGAAGTCGGCTTGATTAAACGGTGTCCGAAAGCCATCGAAGACCGCATGGTAGAAGGGACCGTTCAGTTCGCCTCGCTCTGTCGGTACCAAGGTGCGTCCGATCCAGAAGTTGACTGTCTCAGTGAACTCGAACTGTCCAATCGCATCGAGCAGGCCGATCGTGGTATTAGACGCGAAAATATTTCCAGCAGCTCCGGCTCCCGCCCCACTGCCATTACCTTGACCCACCGCACAGTTAAAACATTCTGTGTTGAACGCGAACTTGACGTACTTGTGGATCCCTCCGTTGATATAGATACGAGCGTTGTTGATCGCGAACTCGTTGCTCCACTGCGACCGGCTCGCCGACCCATCTTCTATCGAATTAAAACTCATCCGGGTACCCATACCGATGGAAATATACTTGTCATCGTCCACCTTGATGGTCCCGCCTGCATAGGCGCTGGGAACGGTGGATACCATCCCTGCGACCAGCGTTATGGCAGCCCCTGCGACCACAAACAAATTCTTGAATCTTTGTCTATCTACCTTCATGTGACAGCCTCCCACGCCCCGTTGGTGATCCCATTGCCCGCTCATGATCGGTTTACTCACCTCGACGGCATCGTCGTTGCGCACCACATTGTGCGCATCCCCAAACCCCTTGCCACCCATATCACCTCTCGGATCAATGGCTGGAAGCTATACGCTGAGCGACAGGATAATCACACTAGGCATCTCCCTAGGTCCGCGAGGCAATCTCCCTAGGCGAATGCCAGCGCGACGAGCGGGACGCGCGAGAAAAGCGCGACGGGTGAAGGGGATACGGCTAAAGGTTCGGGCTAGGCTGAAGGTAGGGGGTTCGGATGTCCGGACACTTCAGCCTTCGGCCTGAATCCCTTCGGCCTGAATCCCTTCAGCCGAACCCCTTCAGCCTAATCCGATGCGAGGATCCCGTGGACGAGGGCGTACTTTGTGAGCTCGGCAGTCGTGTGAAGATCGAGTAGCGACATGATCTGCGATTTATGAAACTCGACGGTCTTCGGTGAAATATTGAGCGCCGATGCAACCTCCTTGACCGCCTTCCCTTCCGCCACGAGCTGCAACACTTCTCGTTGGCGCGCCGTCAAGGACTTAGCCCCCAATACGGCAGGCACCCTCCCTGTGATGGCGGACTCCACCAGACCCTTCGCGACCAAGGGAGTGACATAGCACTGCCCTTCCATGACGGAATGGATAGCTTGGAGTAATTCTGAGCCGGCTGATCGTTTGAGCAGATAGCCGGAAGCGCCGGCCTTGAAGGCTTCATTCACGTAGGCTTGATCGGCATGCATCGTCACGAAGATCAGTTTGGTGTCAGGCAGCATTTTTTTCAGCTTCCTGGCCGCATCGATCCCATTGAGTTCCGGCATCGAGATATCGAGGGTGACGATGTCGGGCTGAAGCTCCTGAGCCATTCGAAGCAGCGTCCGGCCATCCTCTGCCGCACCGACAATCTCGCACTGACCCTCCAACAGTTTTCGGAACCCGTCCAGCACCAGGGTATGATCATCGGCTAACAAGACCCGTGGCTTGTTCATACCTCGCCCTCCGGAACGAGCACCACCACCTGCACCCTCGTTCCCTTCCCCACGGCAGAAGTCACTTGCAAATCCCCATTAATCAAGGCGACTCGCTCCTTCATGCTGAGCAACCCCAGTCCATGCGATCCGTTCAGGGGCTCTTCGGAATCAAATCCCACTCCATTATCCGTGATCGTCACCCTCAGCTCAGATCGTGCCCCGGTCAGCTCCACATCGACTTGAGTGGCCTCAGCATGCCGAGCCACGTTGCTAAGACTCTCCTGGGTTATTCGATAGAGACAGCTCGCGACTTCCTGGGGGACGGCTCCGGACATGTTCTTGTGCCCAAACACTCCTTTGATTTGGCTCCGAGCGCTGAAATCCTCCACCAACCGCTGCAGGGCGATCGGAAGGCCGAGGTCGTCGAGAATGGAGGGATGAAGTTGATAGGCCAAGTGCCGCACCACATCGGTCAGCGCAATCACACGGTCTTGTATGGCGTGAACAGCTCGGCCCACATTGCCCTGTGAGGAGCTGAGTTGCTTCCCTACTGCTTCAATATCCATGGCAAGAAGCGCAAGCTGTTGATTGATGTCATCGTGCAGATCGCGTGAGATACGTCGCCGCTCGTCCTCCTGTACACGCAGCAGCTGGAGCGCCAACTTCTGCAATGTGTGCCGGCTCTGCTCAAGCGACTGCTCGGTCTGCATCCGTTCCGCCACTTCAGCGAGCAACGACTCGTTGACGGCCGCCAGCTCTTGTGTTCGGACCTGCACGCGCCGATCCAAGGCCTCATTGAGCCGTTGCAATTCCTCTTCATGTCTGCGGCTTTGCTCCTCCGTCCGCTTCCGCGCCGAGATATCCCGCACGAACGCGCTGAACGAGTGGACGCCCCCCTGTCCCAAGAACGGCGAAATCGCTAACTCTATCGGAATCTCGCGCCCGTCACGATGGAACCCTGTGACTTCGACCCTGGTGTTCAATATCGGTCCTACGCCGGTTGCAAGAAAGCGGCGCAATCCCTGTTCGTGTGCGTCCCGATGTTGGGCAGGAATGATGGTGTCGGAGAGGAGTCGCCCGACGGCCTCATGCCGAGACCAGCCGAATATCTCCTCGGCTTGGAAGTTCCAGTCGGTGATGATACCCTTCGCATCTATCCCGATGAAGCCATCGAGCGCCAGCTCGACGATGCTCCGCGTGTGCGCCTCGCTCTGACGCAGCGACGCTTCAGCCTCCCTGGCGATCGCGCGCTCCTGCTGCGCGCGCCGATATTCCTTCCGTACTCGTGTCACAGTCCACACCAACAGCGCAAATGTTGGAACCGCCACGGCGCCGCCTGCCAGGCCAAGGTTCCAGAGGACTTCTCGTATCGGCGCCAGCACATCGCTCCGATTCATGCGCATCAGCACCGTCCAATGCATCCCTTCAAATCCGCGGCTACTGGCCAGAGTCTTGGCATAACCGGTAATGACCGGCACATGCCGACGCAAGTGGTTCTCCTCGATGTACCCGAACAGGGATGCCTCGCTCAATCGTACCGACACGACGCCGAGTTCTTTGAGATTGGAGAGTCCCTTATGCTCAAGGTCCGAATCGATGAAGGCCACCCCCTTGTCATTGAGGAATTGGTATTCGAGCGCTCCCCAAAATCCCTTCCGCTGCCGGAAAGCCAGCAACGTCCTCGTCATGACGTTTTCCAGCCCGGAAGTCGCCACCCGAGTCGTCACCGCCCCCAGGAATTTCCCGTCCGTTCCGATGATGGGAGCCGTCACGGCTATAGCATCAGGACCGCCCATGACGGCGAATGGCTCCACGTCCCCCATATGGACCCCTTGCCTGGTACGCACCGTCTGAAACCAGGGTGAGGCGCTGTAGTCCCGCCCCAGCGTGGCCGGGTCAGTGGCCACGACAATCCGTCCATGTTCGTCGGTGGCGCCGATCCATAAATAATCCGGATATGCGGTCTTTACCCCGGAGATATAGGTCGACTGAAATTCCCGATTGTGCGACTGCACGCTGAATGTCCTTGCCATCATCAGCACATCGCCATTCCGTTCGATGAGAAATCGATCCAGCTTGTCGGAAACCTCTGCGGCTGTTTGAGCCAAGGTTTCGCCTGCTGTCTCAACCATACGGGTTTCGACGTAGCGGAACGCGAGTGTACCGATGCTCAGCATGACGACTGTCAGCACGCCGAGGAGGAGCGGCAGCCAGGAATAGGGGCGGGACAACGTGGACTCAGACATGGTCTTTCACCCTCGTTCGCCTCGTTATCACGAATTCGCCTATCCAGTAGGCGCTCGACGATTGGCTACTTGTACGACGCTGATCGTCTTGCTCCAGAATGCCCGGTACGTCTCTATTCCGATCCACCGGCGGGCTGTGCGATGCAAGGAGGGGAAAAGGCCCTTCCGGTCATTCTGTCTGTCTCGACAGGACGCCTTTGTCCTTTTCTTATATTCAGGCTGAAGCGCTGGACGTCGTTGTCCAATACTCAGCCGGTTCAATTGGGAAGGCTATATTCGGAGTCTATCCTGCTCCTGTCAAGTAGCCGAATCTCGGTCGTCCCCCGTAGGAAGCTGCCTGTGTCCGTATCCTTTGAGTTATGCTAGACTGGCGACCTTAATCCATTATAGGGATCGCCTATGCCCCACCAGCCTCGAATTGCTCTTGCCCTCCTGACCGGAATCGTTCTAGCCTTGTCTGCCTGCGCAACAGGGCCCGATCTGGATCTCACGGTCCATGAATCCGACCGTGGCGCAGTGTATCTGGAACGGATTCCCGATCGGTCTTTTCAAACCGCCCATCCCATGACATTACCGGCAGATACGATGGCGCGGGTTCTTCGCGGTGTCGTCATTAAGGAAGGCCGAGGGTCCTTGGGATACTTAAGCCCAGGCAAACCAGCGGCTGGGCGAGTGTTTGCGGAAGAAGAGGTGGAGTACCTGACGCCGCTCTTAACCGAGGGGCTCAAGAGAGCCGCGTCAGATCAGCAGGTTGGATTTCGGATCGTCCAGAGCAGCACAAAGACTGCGGCTCCGCCTGCGGGGCCTGTCTTTTGTCTATCCGATGTCCGATTCCCCGGAGTCTGCGAGTCGGAGCAGGCGGGAGGGTCGGCAATAGAAGAGTCGACGGAGGGCACAGTCTATGTCTATGGACAGTCCCTCTATCTGACCTTAACCGGATACCGCCACCGGACGGAACGGACTGGGCCGGAAAACATGGCCGCTCGGCGTATTCTCAACCCCACAGGATTAGCCAACCACACGGTACATTTCGTCCCGGAATCAGCCAAACGTCCCGATAGCTATCGAACCGTGCGCTCAACCGACACGACAATGGTGATCGATTACACCCTGCTTGCCGCAATGCCTGTCGCGCCTGAGATGCGACCGACTCCCCTACATTCACCGACGCCTGTGAAGGGGGAACCAGGTCAACGAGATGCCGATATGGACGAGCTTCGGAAGGAGCTGCTGGGAATTAAGAAGAAGCTGGCTGAACAAGAAGAGGAACGTGCACGTTCTCTTCCTTCATCTTCGAAAAAATCTGCGCCCCGCTAGAAGTTCTTTTGTTCACGTCGCGCATTTCTCGCATGTCTCGCGTTTCGCGCGCCCGCTCCTTGGCGGGCAAAACCTATCCACGCTGTTTCTCGACCCGTTGATCGAGTTCTCCGGCCAAGAGCACCGCTTCTGCTATCTCGCGCATCGACTTTCTGAAATCCATACTCTGCCGCTGGATAAGTTTGAACGCCTCTTCTTCCGTCAACTTCTTCGAGCGCATCAGGTAGCCCTTCGCCCGTTCCATGAGTTTCCGAACCGCCAGCGCTTCTTGCATCTCATGAGACTTCTCGATCAAGGTTGTGTGCTCGATGGCGATGGCAGCCTGATTGGCAATGACCTGAAGCAATTTCACTTCTTCGCCGGTGAACACGTGGGGAGTGGACGTATAGCTATTGATGACGCCCAGGGCCTTATCCCGCACCATCATCGGAACCGAAAGCAACGAGCACAACCCTTCCTTCTTGGCCATATCCGGATACATATAGTCTCGCTCTGTGGAGACGTCGAGCACGATGATCGGACGGCGGTCTTTCACGGCGCGGCCGATGACACTCTGCCCGACTTTAAGATTCGGCTTGCGGCGATACTGTTCGCTGAGGCTTTGGGTCGCCGCGATCCGCAACTCCCCGCTGGCTTCGTCCAAGAGCATGATCGAGCAGATCTTGGAGCTCATCATTTGCGCAGTCATCGTCACCAGGAGTTCAAGCACGTCTTTGATCAGCCGATTGGATGCTACGGTTTCCGAGACCTGCGACAACGTTTCCACTTGTAAGGCTTTGCGTTGCATTTGATCGTAGAGCCGCGCGTTCTCGATCGCCCCTCCGACCTGATTGGCGATCGTCGAGAGTAACGCAATTTCATCGGGCTGGTAGCGTCTGGGGCGTTTATGCTGGACGTTAATCACGCCGACCACTTCTTTTTTGGCCATGATCGGCACCGACACGAAGGCTTGATAGCGGTCTTCCGGAAGGTTATGGAAAAATTTGAACCGAGGATCGTCGTTCGCATTACTCTGAATCACCACACGCGTTCGTTCCTGAGCGACCCACCCGGTGATGCCTTCTCCCAAACCGATCGTGATGCGGCCGATCAATTTCGGATGGGGGTTTTTTGAGGCGCGTAAAATGAGTTCGTCTTGGGTATCCGACAAGAGGTAGAGGAGACAGGCGTCCGCCTTGGTGACTTCGACGACGACTTCGACGATATGTTTGAGAATCGCTTCGAGATCCAGCTGGTTGCTGATCGACGCAGAGATCCGATGGAGCACATCGACTTCTCGTGTTTTTTCCTTCAAAGCCTGTTGTAGGTGTGCCACGGATGGCGCGCGTTTGGTCGTCATTGAGATTTACCTTCATGCCCGAACTTTTCGACGGACAGGTTCTTGCCAGGCTGACGGCTGTTCGACGATTTGCGCCTGGGGTTATGGCTGTTCTTGAACCAGGTTGCACAGACCTGCCGCTCGATCGGACGGATCACCACTTCCCCAACCCGCACCGGCCACACCCCAACAACCTGCCCACCGACAACCTTCTTGTCATGTTGCATGGCGCCCCAGATGGGGGCAAAGGACGGTTGTGAAATTTGGTCTGACAAGCCGGCGCGCTGCACCAGACTTCTGATCCGCTCGACAATGTCTCTCCCGCACAGACCCATATGACAAGCCAAATCCGCTTCTTGCACCAACCCGATCCCCACCGCTTCACCATGGATCAGCCCACGGTAGCCTGAGAGAGACTCCAGCGCATGCCCGATTGTGTGGCCGTAATTGAGAATCCGCCGGCGATCCGACTCCCGCTCGTCCGCGGTCACCACCTGCGCTTTGATCTCACAAGATCGTTTGATTGCGTGGAGGACCGGCCCTTCTTCGAGTTTCAAGAGCGCAGGCATTGCCTTCTCCAGAAAAGCGAAGAACTCCTCATCGGCGATAATGCCGTATTTGATCACTTCGGCTAACCCGGCGATCCATTCACGTCGCGGCAGGGTGCGCAGCATGAGGGGATCGATCAGGACCGCCCGAGGCTGGTAAAATGCCCCGATCAGATTTTTCCCCAACCTATGGTCTACACCGGTCTTGCCTCCGACACTGGAGTCTACTTGAGCCACCAGCGTGGTCGGCACTTGCACGAACGGAATTCCCCGCTGGTAGATCGAAGCAGCAAAACCAGTGATATCACCGATCACTCCACCGCCAAGGGCCAGCAAGAGAGACTGACGTTCGAACTTCTTCCTGGCTAATACATCGAGAATCTTTCCAATCGTGGAGAGCGTCTTCGTTCGCTCTCCCGGCGGCAAGATAATCGGCGTCGGGTCGTATCCAGCCTTGCACAACGAGCGGAGAGTCCCTTGCAGGTACCGGTCTGCTACATGCCTATCTGTTACGATTCCGATCTTCGGAGAGCTCGTCAGGGCGCCGAGCCTGTCACCCACAGTCGCCAGTAAGCCAGGGTGAAGGACGATGTCGTAGCTTCGCCCTCCCAACCTGACCGGCACAACCTGTTCTACCACCCCAGCCAAGCGCAAAGCTGAACTCTCCTGACCGGATAATACCAGTCGCTTATCTGATTTATTTTGAATGGAAAGACCTGGATTCACAACCCATTACACCTGCAAATCACAGTAAATTAAGATGGCTGACATCAGGGGGAGGATGGTACCACAACGGTTCGAAAACTAGAAGGTTTTCGGGCGAATCTCTGCCTGTCGTCTTGCCGCGGATGCAGCCGACCACCCGGCGCATATGCATGCGCCGGGCACAGCCAACATTGATCATATTCTGAAATATCTAGAGGAGTGGAGCACCGCAGGGGGATGGAGAAGCGGCATCAGCCGCGAAGGTTCACCACCCTAAGAGCACCGTCAATGAAAAGCCAGAAGATTCACTTTTAGCTCTTCACGATACTGGGCGTCAGGAAGATCAATAGCTCTTGCTTCGCGACAGCCTCAGTTTTCTGCTTGAAAAGCCATCCAAGAACAGGCACTCGTGAGAGATACGGTATACCCACCACACTGTTGTTCTGCGAATCGATAAAGACTCCGCCGATCACCATGGTCTCCCCATCGCGGATATTGACTTGGGTATTGGCTTCGCGGCGGTCGATGCTTGGACCAGCCGGATTGCTTCGCGCGCCGACGGCATTTCTGGTTGCGCGAACCTTCATCATAATCAGCTTACCCACCTCCTTGGGATCCCGCGAAGTAATCTGGGGAGTCACAGTCAGCTCCAAGTTCGCATCCACAAAGGTGGTTTGGGTTCCCTGAAGGGAGGTCGTCTGGAAGGGGATCGATTCTCCCTGTGAGATCTTGGCCTCCCGCTTGTCCAATGTGGTAATCTTCGGCGAAGCAATAACTTTACTCAGACCAAGCAGCTCACCGGCCGACAACCGCACGTCCAATAGCGCTCCGTCCGTTCTCCCGATCGTAAACCCGGCACCAGGAGTCGAGACCAAACCACCGACTGTGGCGGGAAGGTTGACAAGAAAGTTCGATGTTTGCGCCCCAAAAGGTCCTACATTACCCGTTCTGAAATTCGCGACACCAGTGCCTGACAACTGGTTCACATTTTGGATACCCCACTGCACACCCAGTGAACGAGAATAGTTCGTATCGGCCTGCACAATCCTCGCTTCGATCTGGACTTGCGGTACTTCGAGGTCGAGCCCATCGACCAGCTGTTTCATCACCCCGATCTTGCTTTCCGTATCCCGGACGATTAAAGCGTTGGACCCCTGACTCATTTGCATCAACCCTCTTGGGCTCAAGTACTGCCGAAGAGACGTCATGAGCTCCTGCGCCTGCAGGTTTCTGATATAGAATACGCGATCGACCAGCTCTTCTGCTTTTGTCTTGGCATCCTTCGCCTGCGCCTCTTCAGTCTCTTGTTTAGCAATGTTCGCCAGTGAATCGATCCACAGGATATTACCCTGCCTGGTCTTGCCTAATCCGTTCATTTTCAAAATCATATCGAGCGCCTGATCCCAAGGCACGCTCACGAGCTTCATCGTAACCTTGCTCTTGACCCCATCGCCGACGACCATATTGAACCCGCTCACTTCGGCAATGAGCCGCAGTACATTGCTGATATCCGCCTGCTGGAAATCCAGCGAAATCCGCCGTCCGATATATCGTGTCTCACCGACAACCAAGTCTTCCTTTGGCGTGCTTACCTCACCACTATCCGCTCCGGTTGTCATTTGGGCATATTGCACGTGAAACTTCTGTGACGGCTGCCGAACCATCGCCCTCGTCCTCTGACTCACTTGAGTCACTCGAGCTGCGACCTCTGCCTTATACCTTGGCACGACAGAATTTTCCGCCTCGATAGTTTCGACGATCTCATCACTGGCAGGATGTGTTTCGGTACCTATGACGGCCTCTTTTCGAAGCGTCACAGTAAGATTCGCGCCTTGCGGTTCGACGGTGTAGGCAGCCGAACCGGCAAGATCGAATACCACTCGTACTCTATCGGCATGATAACCCAGGCGAACCTGTTTCAATAACTGATGATTCACCGCGACGACTGGCTTATGCAGGGTGGAAGCCACGCCTGGAATATCGATCATAAGACGACGCTCATCGACACGCGTAACCTCGTGAGCCAGCCTTCCATTCCCTGAGATGACGACTCGGATGGCGTCTGCATCGCGCAGGACATCGACTGCGGTCAGGATCGTCGCCAGATCTCCCTCTATGGTCGAAGTCACTTTAGCATCGACCGCCGGCGCGTTGGTTGACGCCCCCACCGATGGTATAGCCATCGGGACACTAAGCGCTCCCACCGCCGAGAGCACACGAACAAATGTTGTAGTTGTCTTGATCAGCTTGGGTGTCATTCTGCGCCCTCTTTCGGGTGAAGGAGCTTGACATACTCTCGCTCCTGTTTGCTCCCATACACATCTGTAAATCGCTCTTGGACCACAATGCCTTTATCCGTCACGGCACTCACCACACCATTATTAGGACCGATGCGCGTGCCTCGCCGCACCGTATATCCATTCCCGTCCGGCGTCTGAACCATAGCTGCATTGCCGTAGGCCCCCCATATCACAGCGATCAGGTTCATCTCAGTAAGCCCAACTCGCTGGAGCGGAGGTAACGTGGCGTCAATCGATCCAACCCCTGACAGTTGCAACACCGGTGTAAACGGATCGCGACGCCCGGAAGGATCGTATGCACGTACGCTCGGTGGCTCCAACATTGGATTGGGCGCCACCAGTTGAGCGCCCTCGTTGCCCATTGCTGCAGCCGCGGTCGGTAACGGCGCATGCCGGGGCACATCGCTGACCGAAGACGGGTTGATTGAATCCTGTTTCATTGGGCTAATTTGCCGGACATGAGAACTTAACCCTGGCGCAGCAATACCCAGACCAACTAGGCCCAACAAGCCTGCACATCCAACCACAATCACCGATATCGTCTTCATCATCGACTGCCGATTTTCATGCATGATATTCATCGCTCATGGCCTCGCTCATAGTCTCTTCCGGCTATTTTTTCGGAGCCTCTACAGGAACGACCGCAGACAGCTTGACTTCCTCAGGAGCCGCATAGGCGATCAGGTCGAACACCGTCTGGGTGACAACCCGTCCCTTCTCAAGCTTTGGTGAGCCCATCTTGAGACCGGACACGGTGACAATTCGAGGCAATGCACTGATCCGATCGAAAAATAAGGCAGCGGTATGGTAGCCGCCTGAAACCTCTACATTCACCGGCATCCGCACAAAGAGTTTCGATGGATCCTCGCTCTTGGGGCTCGGCTTCCACAGTTTGACGTCGAGTCCGAGACGAATCCCCAGGTCCGACACCTGCTTGAGTAACATCACCGCCTCCTCTTCAGGCGGTAATCGCTCTTTCTTTTTCGCAAGCTCGATCTCAAGCTGCTTACTGGCGGCAATCAGTTCGTCCAGGTGCTTGACCTTGATGGTCAACCTCTGCATCTCAGTATCGAGTGTGCCGATCGATGTCTGGAGCGCGACGATCTCCTCGGACTTCGGTTCAGCGACATAGTAGTAGAAACCCACGATAATCCCGGCCAGAACCATCAGAAGCAATCCCACCTTCTGAATCAACGGGATTGATCGCAAGACGTCGAGGTTGAACGTAGGCAGCTTCATAGATCTTACCCTTTGAGGCGGAAACCCATTTTGAACTGATAGACATTCAGCTGGCTTTCTACCGCGGCCCGACTTTCCTGAAGAGTAATATTGGAGAAGTAGTCGGTACGGCGCAGATTATTCACGAATTCCACCACATCATCGTTCGTCGCGGCGCGCCCCTCAAGATCGATGTCATTTCCTGTGACCGCCACTCTCACTAACCACACCTTCAGCGGATCCAGGCTTTGACTGACATGGTCGAGCACCTTCACGGGGCCTACACGCGATTTTTCCAATTCGTCAATAATCCTGTTTTTGTCTTCCAGCACCTTCTTCCGGCCTTCAAAATCCGAAACCTGCTTCACCTGTTCCTTCAACTGTACGACCTGCTTTTCCTTATCGACCTTTTCGGACTGCCGCAGGGTTATCTCCTCATCGAGCGAGGCCGAGTACCACCAGCAACCCGCGAGGGTAATGCAGAACAGTCCGATGCCCAACAGCGCCTGCGCCCTCACATCATACTGAGGCTTAGCTTTGTGGCCCTTTGGCCCCGGCAATAAATTTATACGAATCATCGGTCCCCTACCGATCTGAGGGCCAATCCAACCCCCACGGCAGCTAACGGAGCCAGTTCGGCCAATGTAGTCTGATCCAATCCGCTCCCCGATATATCGATTTCATTGAACGGGTTAACGACTTCGACGACGGCTTGCATCCGATCCCTCAGTTGGGTGACCAGCCCATTGACCTGAGCGCCTCCTCCGCATAATAGAACTTGCTGGACTGCCGCATCCGCCACGGTAGATTTGAAATAATCGATAGTCCGCGCAATCTCAGCCGCAACTTCGGCATTGACACTGTCGATGACCGTGGTCACCGCAGCCTGATTGTTCCCTGCGGATCGTTCGCCTTTTTTCGTTTCTTCCGCCTCTTCGTAAGACATGCCCATTTCACGCTGAATGGCTTCCGTATAGCGATTCCCACCGATCGGAATATCGCGCGTGAAGAGCGAGGTGCCGCCTTGAACGATATTGATATTCATGACACTGGCGCCGATATTGACGAGAGCCGTCGTATCCTCTTGCGAGATAGGGTAGTTGATCGCATGCATGTTTTCGATCGCAAAGGCATCCACATCCATGACCATCGGAAATAATCCGGCTCCTTTGACGAGTTCTGTCAGCTCATTGATCTTGTCTTTCTTTGCTGCGACCAGAATGATCGACATCTCGCCTTGAGCGTCGCCTGCGGCCGGCGAAGACGGCAGTACACTGAAGTCAATGTTCACCTCATTGATATCGAAGGGGATGTATTGTTCTGCGGCAAGCCGCACCTGCCCCTCCAACTCCTCATCAGGCATCGGCGGTAAGCTGATCTTTTTGATGATGACTGCATGCCCGGAAATCGACACGGCAACTTGCTTCACCTTAATATTCGTTTCTTCGAATAATTCCTTAATCGCCGACACCACCCGCCCCTCATCCATCACCGTTCCATCCACGATCACTTCCGGTTCAAGAGGTTTGAAGCCGAACTTCTGGAGAATGTATCGCCCTCGGTTTTCCTTCAACTGAACGAGCTTGATGCCGCTCGACCCAATATCCAGCCCGACCAGCTGCCGCTTCGGGCTGAACATCGAAAACAAATCGGTTTCCGCGAGACTTTTGAATGCGCTCAACATATGTGCCTCTGACTGTACATGACTATCCGCACAGAGCAAGTTTTAATGTAATTTTCTCGCAGATCGCCGATCATGAGCACACTCCTGAGACCGTCACTATCCCCCACGACCGCTTCTGTATCGGAACCGTTCCGGCTGCCCATTTTCGTCCTACCTTCCATTTGCACTCCCTTGCTTGGCGTTTCATTCAAGCCTGAACGAAGCCCGGCAACAGCCAACCGATTTGCAAGCACAAAAGAATCTTTTCAATCGCAGGCTAAGTATAGTCCATAGCCTCAACCTGTCAAGAAAATGACTTTCTTACGCAAGCCTGGAGAGTGATCGCTATATGACGGTGGGAAAACGGTTCGCCTGTCCGTGGATTACTGTCGATCGACGTCGCGATGAGCGACGGTCGCGTGATATCCAAGCGCGGAAAAACTTGCCTGGAGTCGCCCGGCTATCGCTACGGACCGATGACGTCCACCCGTGCAGCCGACTCCGACATTCACGTAACTGCGGCGCTCTCGTTCAAAGAGAGGTATAAGAAATTTAAAGAGGCCTTCCAGCTGTCCGATGAATGCCACGGCATCGGGATCGGTCAGCACATAGGCGCGCACACGCGGATCTTCACCGGTCAATGGTTTAAGGTCTGGGACAAAAAACGGGTTTCGCAAGAACCTGACGTCGAACAAGAGATCAATGTCGTATGGCACGCCGAACTTGAAGCCGAAGGTTACCAGCGAGATGGTCAATCGCTGGACGGTGCCTTCCTGCCTGAATTGCCTGATCAACAGCTCTCGCAGCTCATGCACGGTCAGGTCTGAGGTATCGACGATACGGTCGGCATTGCGCCGGAGATCAGCGAGACGCTCTTTTTCAAATCGCACTCCCTCTAATACAGGAAGCTGCGGGAGCAGCGGATGGGGCCTCCGGGACTCGGAAAATCGTCGAACCAGCACCTCTTCACGCGCTTCAAAAAATATGAGCTCGACCTCGTGGCCGAGGGCCTTCACTCTCTGGAGAATCCCCACAAGATCGGAAAAGAATACGCGCTCCCTGACATCGATGCCAAGCGCAACATTTTTGATTTCTCCTCCTTGCTGATGACAGAGCTCGACAAATGTTGGCAGAAGAGCCGGCGGCAAATTGTCGATACAGAAATATCCGCCATCTTCAAAACACTTCAGGGCATGCGACTTCCCTGATCCGGAGAGACCGCTGATCACAACCAACTTCAGTCCGGCCATGCCCGCTCCTACGGATCAATCAGAACCATTCGATCACGGTCGATACGTTGTAAAATCTGCAATTTCCCGGATGACTTCGCAGTGAACACCACCAGCGAGCCAGGCAGAGCGTCCAGCCTGCGCTTCGCGTCCTCCAGAGTCAAAACAGCCCGGACTGGGCGAATAACTTCGAGCTTTTCCTCTTCCTCATGAAGATCGGCCCGCGGCGCCTTCCTCACCAACCTCTTCGTCGGCTCTTTATGTTCAGCCTGGCGTTCCTTGTGTTTTCGGATCTGGACCGCGATGCGATCCACAAGCTGATCCACCGTCGCATACATTTCAGACGTCGACGCTTTCGCTTGAATCCTTCGCCCTTGCAGGGTACAAACGACCTCCGCGCAATGCTGAAGCTTGCTTACGCTCAGAACCACTTCGAGATGGCTCAGTTTCACATCATACCGTGAGATCCTCTCAAACCGATTTTCAATATGCTGTCTAAGCGCCGGCGTGACAACCAGGCGACGTCCTGTAATTTTCATTGGGTTTCGTCCTTCCAAGGTGAACTAAACTCGACCCCTCTATTGCTCAGCTATGCTGGTTGGTTTTGAGCATCAATAGCACCGGGGGAAACACCAGATAAGAGCCAACTACAAACACAGCGGAACGGGAAAGTCTAACTGGCTGCAGAAAAACGATTGTGGCACGGCGGAAATTCAATAGCCTGCAGATTTAGCGCAACAAAAGAGCCGTGAGCAGGATGCCCAAAAAGTCCGTTCCGCAAGGCCGCAGCGAGCGACGAGGCGAGGAGGTACAGACCGCACTTCGTGTGGGCCGTTCGCCGATCGGATAAATCTTGGCGAACGGAACCTCCACATACAGGGCTTCTGACATCCGAGAATCTCATTCGGTACGTTGAGCCTCTGAGCGATGCGAGAACACAGCTGGCGGGCTTTTTGAGCATCCTACTAAAAGAACCGCTTGCGCTGAGTCGCGGAGGGAATATGTTCTTCCGCCCGATACTTGGCCACCGTCCGTCGCGCGATTACAACCTGCTGCGTGAGCAGCCTCGCCGCGATCTCTTCATCTTTGAGAGGGCGCCCAGGATCTTCCTCCGCCACCATTTTTCGAATCATTTCTCTCACCGTCACAGACGACATCATGTCGGAAGGCTGATCCACTCGCTGCAACCCGGCGTTGAAGAAAAACTTCAAATCCAGCAACCCTTGCGGGCAATACATATATTTATTCGCCGTCACACGGCTGATTGTCGACTCGTGCATTCCGATATCTTCAGCCACCTGCTTGAGCACCAACGGCTTGAGATGTTCCACGCCCTTTTCAAAGAACTGTTCCTGAAACTTCACAATACTCGACACCACTTTAACGATCGTCTTATTCCGCTGCTCGATACTGCGAATCACCCATTGCGCCGCCCGTAACTTTTCATCCAAATAGGCCTTTGTCTCCGCAGACCCATTCTCATCCGCGCTCGATAATTGCTTCTTATAATACGGGCTGATCCGCATCCGTGGCAGCCCGTCGTCGTTCAACAACACCACCCATTCTCCCTCGTTCTTGACGACGAACACGTCGGGGACAATGACATAGTTCTGGGTATTCGTGAACGGACGTCCCGGCTTAGGCTCCAGCACTTCGATGACCTTGGTCGCCTGAAACACCTCCTCCACGGTGACGTCTAACGCTTTCGCGATCCGCGCATACTGTTTCTTTTCCAAGTCTTTGAGATGGTGCTGAACGATGGCTTCGACGATCGATCCCTTCAGGGCGCCTGGCCTGGCCCCCAGCGACCCCATCGGACTCTTCCCCAAGTGTCCGATTTGTAAGAGCAGGCATTCCACAAGGTCTCGCGCCGCCACTCCAGTCGGATCAAAGCTTTGAACATCCTTCAAGACCGATTCAGCTTCGACTTCCGTGAAGTCGGTCCCATTGATCATTTCCGCGAGCGAGATGCGCAGATATCCATCGTCGTCTAGGTTGCCGATGATCAATCTCCCGATTCCCTTATCACGATCGGACAACCCGGAAAAGGACAGCTGCCAGAGAAGATGGTCCTCCAAGGATGTCGCCTTGGCCATGGTCTGCTCATAAGAAGGAAACTCATCCTGCGAGGACGTCTGGGATTCGGATCCGCCGATCCGACGATCGTTCCCGAAATACTCCTCCCAGCCGGCTGCTGAAGCCTCATCCGGTGTATCCCGCTCTTCGGCAGTCGACTCCTCCGCATTCGAGGGTTCGCTGTCCGCCGATGCCGCCGCATCTTCCGCTTTCTCTTCCACGGTCGAGGCTTCGGCATCCTCCGCCTCGGCGGGGAGATCCTCCAACATCGGGTTTTCCATCAAATGTTGCGTGAGGCTCTGTTGAAGCTCGAGCCGCGACAATTGCAACAGCTTGATCGCCTGCTGCAACTGGGGAGTCATGATCAGCTTCTGACTCAGTCGAAGGTCGAGTCTAAGCTTCATATGCACAGCTCCTTATGCATCATAGCTTGAACCGTTCACCTAGGTAGACTGCCCTGGCTGTCTCGCTCTTGACGATGAATTCTGGAGACCCGGCTTCAAGAATCAATCCTTCGTTGATGATGTATGCCCGATCCGTGATGGACAGCGTCTCCTGGACATTATGATCAGTGATCAATATGCCGATCCCTTTTTCTTTCAATCGGGTGATAATTTGCTGGATATCGGCGACGGCAATCGGGTCGATTCCTGCGAAAGGTTCGTCCAGCAACATGAATGACGGGCTCGTCGCAAGCGCTCTCGTGATTTCCAGCCGCCGACGTTCCCCGCCCGATAAGGCATAGGCCATGCTCGTCCGAATATGCGAGAGATCCAATTCCTTCAGCAGCGCATCGACTCGGTCGCGACGCTCTGACCGAGAGTAGTCCAGCATCTCAAGAATTGCCAGAATATTGTCTTCAACCGACAACCGTCGAAACACAGAGGACTCTTGCGGTAGATACCCAATTCCTTTACGCGCTCGCCTGTACATGGGCAGGTCAGTGATCACTTCCTCGCCGAGAGTAATCGCCCCTTCGTCAGGTTGGCACAACCCGACGATCATGTCGAAGATGGTGGTCTTCCCTGCCCCATTGGGTCCTAGCAAGCCCACAACCTCTCCTGCGTGAACTTCGATCGAGACACCCTTCACGACCTTTCGCGCGCGAAAGCTTTTTACCAATCCTGATGCGCATAAGCCGATTGCTTCCGCTCTTTTTACCGGCGAGTCAATCGACGGCACATTCCCCTGAACCGCCTCGATCACTTGGCCGCCCCTCCGTCCGGGTCGATCCGCACATGCGAACCCCCTTCCACCACACTCCGATCCTCCGCTAAAAACATAGTGATTTGCTTGCCGCTAACTCTCGTCCCCTTATCCCAAGCCACCGGATCGCCGGTCAGAACAATCTTATCTCCATCATGGTAGTAGACGGCCTTTTCGCAGGTTGCATTCCCAGAATCCTTCTCGATTTTTACTCGTCCGGTCGCTTCAATCCGATTCACTGAACGATTGGACATGGCAGGCACGATATCAGGCCCTTTCGAAGGCCCGACACCCTTGATGGCATCGGATCCCTTGCGGGTGTCAGCGGGGGAATCTTGCGCGCGAAACATCACGACCATGCGATCGGAATAGACAACCAAGGATCCGCGAGTCAGCACAACTCCCCCTTCGAATACCGCTTGGCTGTCGTGATTTCTTACGGTCATCTTGTTGGACGTAATGGTCGTGCTGACCGCCGCCTCAACTGTACCCTTGGGAATGGCTGCGTCAGCCGATTCACTCAATGAAGCCATCCCGAGCGGGAACAGATTAAGAAGCAGGAGCCAGATCCACATGTACATCCTCAAGGACTTCAAATTCTTCCCGGTCCAAATGCCCCAGCAACCCGCGCCCGGTTACCTCTAGCCCATGCCCAACGATTCGGACAGGATCTTGGGTGCGGATCTCTTTCGTTTCATCGGTCCAGGCCAGATGGTTGGTGTAGATCACGTACCCGCCTTCCGTATGAATCACGAGCGGCTCTGTACGGTTTGCGAGGACAAAATCCTTCGTCTCTGTATTCAACGTTCCTTCGTCTCCAGAGACAGTCAAATCCTTTCCCTCCCGGCCAAAAAGCGTGACAGCAACGACATGGAGTATCGCGCGCTTCTCCCGCTCAAAGAGCCGAGCTTCTTGCGCTTGGACCTGCCATTGAACCGTATCGCCCTTCGTTTGGGTAAAGGAAAATTTTGAAATCGTGGCATCGGCGCCATCCATGGACCCAGGCGCAACCCCTGCCGTGGTGGGAACCATTGCCGAATTAGTCACGAGCAGATAGGCGAGAAAGCAGGCCAATACCGCGCTGATCGCTAACAAACCCCCTCGTACCCATCGTTGCCACACGTTGTTCCTGCTTCCTTTTAGAGATGATGAAGAATGCTGGCATGATGGTAGCATGGGCTCAGAACCAAGTAAACTTATGCCGGAACCACGGCACGGTTTTCTCAATCAAGAAGCCTGATCGATGCCCTGCCCTTTCGGGCGTGGCACCGTGGAAGAGGTCAATGCGCGAGTAAGAGAGTTGTCGAAACGTTGATGCTGGCCGCCCGCGAGAATCGATCTCGCGGGCAGACAACCTATTCGGCAGCGGGAGTCGTTGGAGCCGATGCGGCAGGCACTTGCTTCTTTTCCGACGCGGTATCGGGCCTTGTTACAAGTTCAATTGCGACAAGTTTTGCGGCATCGCCGACCCGCCGTCTCGTCTTGACCATTCTGGTATACCCGCCTGGACGATCCTTAAATCGGACCGCCACGTCGCTGAATAACTTCGAGACGACGTCTTTGCTTCGGATAAATGTGAGAGCTTGCCGCCGAGCCGGCAATGTCCCCTCTTTACCGAGCGTAATCATCCGATCCGTGAACCCTCGTATTTCCTTCGCCTTGGCCTCTGTCGTCTCGATACGCTCATGTTCGAGCAGCGAGGTCACAAGACTTCTGAACAGAGCCCATCGATGTTTGGTTTTTCGTCCAAGCTGTCTACCGCTTTTTCTATGACGCACGGGTTCCCTCTTGTTTCGTTACTCGCTCTTCGGACTACCGCTGTGGTGGTGGGCCGTCTCCAGCTTTACGCCAAGACCCAGGCCCATTTCCGTCAGAATTTCTTTAATTTCATTCAGCGACTTTTTGCCGAAATTCTTCGTCCTCAGCATTTCCCCTTCGGTCTTCTGAACCAGGTCGGCAATGGTCTTGATGTTCGCGTTCTTCAAGCAATTGGCGGCGCGCACCGACAACTCCAACTCGTTCACGCTACGGAACAGATGTTTGTTCACCTCACGCTGCGCATCATCGCTCCCAAGGTCGGCTCGCCCTTCGACCCGTTCGTCTGGATTGATAAAGATATCGATGTGGTCGCGCAAAATACCCGCCGCCGTAGATAGAGCATCACGAGGCGAGATGGTCCCATCCGTTAAGACTTCCAAGGTCAACTTGTCGTAATCGGTCATGCGACCGACGCGGGCGTTCTCCACTTGAAAATTCACCCGTTTAATGGGTGAAAACACAGAATCGATCGCGATGACACCGATCGGCAGCCCCTCTTCTTTATTACGCTCAGCCGGCACATAACCACGCCCATGATTGACCGTCATTTCCATATCGAACGTGGCATCCTTGTCCAACGTCGCGATGTGGAGGTTCGGGGTCAAAATGGTCACGTCTCCGTCATGAATAATGTCGGACCCCTTCGCTTCACCAGGCCCTGTCTTCTTGAGACGGAGCGTCTTCGGCTTATCGGTATGAACGGCAAGTCGCAGTCCTTTGACATTCAAGATAATGGATGTCACATCCTCCGTAATTCCTGGAATCGTGGAGAACTCGTGCAGAACCCCCTCGATCTTCACTGTCGTCACGGCTGCGCCTGTGAGCGACGACAACAGCACGCGCCGCAAGGCGTTGCCCACTGTGGTCCCAAATCCACGCTCATAGGCCTCTGTCGTGAATCTACCGAATGTTCCGGTATGGGTATCTTTATCGACTTCCACCCGCATCGGGATTTGAAAGTCCTTCATCGCTTTAATCATGACTCCCCCTTCATCTCATCGAGTCGCCAGCCCCTGAACTGCGTCGGTTCGCCGCAGAGACCAGCCCCCATCTCAAATCAGCATCTATCTCGAATACAGTTCCACCACCATCTGCTCGTTCACCGGTAGTGAAATCTGGTCTTTCGACGGTAACGATCGTACCACACCCTTGAAGGCCGTCTTTTCCAGTTCCAACCACTCCGGAATCCCTCGCCCATCGACCGACTCCAGGGCGGCTTGGATTGAGATCAATGTACGGCTTCGCTCTCGAACACTGATGATGTCGCCCGCCTTCACCTGCGCGCCCGGCACATTGATTTTCCGACCGTTCATGGTTAGATGCCCGTGGCTCACCAACTGCCTGGCTTCTTTTCGTGAGGCACCGAACCCCAACCGGTACGCCACATTGTCCAGTCGGCATTCCAGCAAACGTAAAAGCACCTCGCCGGTAATACCGGGATGCTTTTCTGCCCGCTCAAACACGCCCCTGAACTGGCACTCCATCAGCCCGTAAATTCTTCGCAGTTTCTGTTTCTCTCGAAGCTGTGTGCTGTACTCTGAATTCCTCGGACGCTTCTGCCCATGCTGTCCTGGAGGATAACTTCGCCGCTCAATGGCGCACTTTTCCGTCATACAGCGCGAGCCCTTCAAAAACAACTTCTCGCCCTCTCGTCGACACAACCGACAGACGGGACCGCGATACTTTGCCACTGCTGCCTCCTCGTGAATCGTTATTCGTTAAACGTCGATTCCATGTCTTGCTCTGGCGATTAACGCTTAACGTTATTCTCAGACTCTCCTGCGCTTCGGTGGGCGACATCCATTGTGTGGAATCGGCGTCACATCGCGAATCATATGGATCCGCAATCCAGCGGCCTGAAGAGATCGAATCGCCGACTCACGACCGGATCCAGGCCCATTGACATAGACATCCACTTGCCGCATCCCACTCTCCATCGCCTTGCGCGCAGCGGCCTCGCCTGCCCGCTGAGCCGCAAACGGGGTACTTTTTCGAGACCCCTTAAAACCTTGATTCCCTGAGCTGGCCCACACAATCGTATTACCGCTCAGATCGGTAATTGTGACGATCGTGTTATTGAAGGAGGCCTGTACATGGGCCACTCCGCTTTGCACGATCCGGCGCTCTTTCTTCTTTCCTTTTTTGATGCTCATACAGGCTCCCTACTCCAAATAACGGTCACGCACTACGACTAACGCGCAGGCGGTTTTGGTTTGCTTCCCACACCGGCGCGCCGGCCTTTTCTCGTTCGGGCATTCGTCTTGGTCCGCTGGCCGCGGACTGGGAGCCCCTTCCGATGGCGCAGCCCACGGTATGTGCCACTATCAATCAGCCGCTTGATGTTCATCGAGAAGGTCTTTCTCAGATCACCCTCGACCTGATAGCCCTCCTGAATAATTTCACGGATCTTGACGATATGTTCTTCGCTCAAATCCTTGACACGAATTGCTCCATCGATCCCAGCCCTGCTCAGGATCGAGAGCGCCGACGCCCGCCCAATACCATAGACATACGTCAGACCGATGTCCGCCCGCTTCTCTCTCGGTAAATCCACTCCAGAAATACGAGCCATAGTTCCTCCTACCCACCCTTCCCATCATTCATCGCTTGATGACCTGATTGGGCTCTACTGCGCGCGTCCAGCGAGGGCCTACGAGGCCAAGCGCTGCGCGAGCAGGAGACCGATCAGGTCGTCCTGCGACCATCTCACCCTTGGCGCTGCTTGTGGCGCGGATTCTCACAGAGGATACGCACCACGCCTTTGCGCCTGACTACTTTACATTTTGCACAAATCGGCTTAACGGATGATCGCACTTTCATGTCTATTTCGCGCTCCTACTTAAACCGATAGGTGATCCGTCCACGTGTCAGATCGTATGGCGACAGTTCCACAGTCACCTTGTCGCCGGGAAGAATACGGATAAAGTGCATGCGCATTTTCCCGGAAATGTGCGCAAGAATCTTATGGCCATTGTCCAACGACACACGAAACATTGCGTTCGGTAACGTTTCGTTCACCGTGCCTTGAATTTCGATTACATCTTCTTTCGGCACGTACCTTTATTCCTTCCCACGGACCCGTGTAACCCACATCCTCGGCTCCTCAGATCTGACTCAAAATACGAGGCGGCCCACTCGACTCAATCGCAATCGTATGTTCAAAATGCGCTGAAAAACTCCCGTCAACCGTCACCGCCGTCCAGCGATCCTCAAGAACCTTCACGGCAGCGCCACCTATGTTGACCATCGGCTCAATCGCCAGAACCATCCCCGCCTGCAACCGTGGTCCCTGCCCTGGCTTACCATAGTTCGGCACCTGCGGTTCTTCGTGCAACTGCCGGCCGATCCCATGGCCTACGAACTCTGTTACGACCGAGTACCCGGCAGCCTCCACATGCTGCTGGACCGCATGCGAAATGTCCGACAACCGATGGCCCACCACAGCCTGCTTGATTCCCAGATACATGGCCTCTTCGGTGATTCGAACCAAGCGGGCATTTCGCTCTGTCGTCTGCCCCACCGAAACCGTAATCGCGGAATCTCCGTAAAACCCGCCGACGATCGCGCCCAGATCGAGTCCGATGATATCCCCCTCCTTGAGAACTCGCTTGGAGGGAATCCCATGAACGACCTGATCATTCACCGATGCGCAGAGCGTCTTTGGATAACTCCGATACCCCTTAAACGCCGGCTTCGCGCCACGAGATCGAATTTCTTGCTCGGCCAACCGATCCAATTCATCAGTCGTGATACCGGGCCTAACAGCTTTCTGCAAGATCTGTAATGTCTCTGCCACCACTCTTGACGCCTGCGCCATCACGGAAATTTCTTCTGGCGTCTTGAGAATGATCATACCGCTCGGTATGGTGCCAGCTCCTGCGAGAGATGCTGAAAGACGGCCTGTACTGTGCCGGAACCGTCCAATGGAAGCAATAGGCCTCGCTCTTGGTAATAGCGAACCAGCGGGGCCGTCTGCTCGTCATACACTTTCAGCCGCATCTCAATTGCATCACGACGATCATCGCTCCGCTGCACGAGTGACTCCCCACATCGATCGCACACTTCATTCACCTTGGGCCTCGCAAAGTCCATGTGGAACGTCGCTTGGCACTTTTGGCAACTCCGCCGACCGCTCAATCGCCTCACAATATCCTCGCGCGAAACCTGAAAGTTCACGACTCGATCCAAGGTAATCCCGCTGGCAGTCAAGGCCATTCCTAATGCTTCCGCCTGCGGAACAGTCCTGGGAAATCCATCCAGAACGAATCCATTGGCGCAAACTGGATCTAGCAACTTCTCCTTGACCAACCCGATAACCACGGCATCAGGCACCAGCTTCCCCTGATCCATGTAGCTCTTCGCCTCAAGACCCAACGTCGTCTGACTGCGAACCGCCTCTCGGAGAAGATCGCCGGTCGAAATCTTCGCCACCTGATACTGGGCCGCAATACGGTCGGCTTGAGTGCCCTTGCCTACTCCTGGCGCGCCAAGAAATACCACACGCATGAATGTCTCTTACCCGCTCCGTCCACGGAGGGGGGCCATACCTTTACCGAGAAACCCTTCATAATTTCGCATCAGCATATGGGACTCAATCTGCTGGGCCGTGTCGAGACCGACACCGATCACGATCAGCAACGAGGTCCCACCGAAATAAAAAGGCACACCTAGTTTATAGATCAATAATTCCGGGATTACACAAACGATCGCAAGGTAGATCGATCCGGCAAACGTAATTCTTGTAAGTACCTTATAGATATAGTCTGACGTTCTTGTTCCGGGACGAATTCCTGGAATGAACCCACCGTACTTCTTCATATTGTCAGCCATATCCACAGGGTTCAGCACCACCGCGGTATAGAAAAAACAGAAAAACAGAATAAGCCCGATGTACATCAGCGTATATAAGACCGACCCAGGGGCGAGTTGGGCGCCGATATCCTTGACCCAGGGCGTCTCGAAAAAACCGGTAATCGTCGCAGGGAAGGCAATAATGGACGATGCGAAAATAGGCGGGATGACCCCTGCCGTATTGATTTTCAGCGGTATATGCGTACTCTGCCCGCCGAAAACCCTGCGTCCAATGACCCGCTTTGCATACTGAACCGGTACTTTTCTCCGCCCGCTTTCCAGAAAAACGATCGCGCCCACCACCACGATCATGAGCAAGGCGAGAGCGACCAACAGAATAATGCTGAGCTGCCCGACTTTGTATAATTCAAACGTCTGAGCCACGGCCGACGGCAAACGCGCAACAATCCCCGCAAAAATTATCAAGGAAATACCGTTCCCGATCCCTCGCTCTGTAATCTGCTCACCGAGCCACATCAGGAAGCCGGTACCAGCCGTCAATGTGATAACCGTCATCAGACGGAATCCCCACCCCGCATTCATCACAAAAGCGCCGTTATTCATCTGCTCGAGGCCGACCGCGATCCCAAAGCCCTGAATGATCGCAATACCGATGGTCCCGAACCTAGTGTACTGAATAATCTTTTTCCGTCCGCGCTCTCCCTCCTTGGCCAACTTCGTGAGATGCGGGACGACCACGGTCAGCAGCTGCAGAATGATCGAGGCGCTGATGTAGGGCATAATGCCCAGCGCCAAGATCGTCAGCCTCGAGAGCGATCCACCGGAAAAAATATCCAAAAATCCGAGTAATGCGCCGCCCTCCTTTTGCAGAAACTCCGAGAGGGCTTCACCGTTGATCCCAGGCGTAGGAATATGCGCCCCGATCCGATATACGATCAACATCCCCACGGTAAAGAGGATGCGGGTACGCAGCTCAGGGATTTTGAAAATATTCTGAAAACTGGTCAGGAGTCTCTCAAACACCGGGGATGACCTCGACTCTCCCTCCAGCTGCTTGAATTTTTGCCTCTGCGGATTTGCTGAACTTATGCGCCTGCACAACGATCGCCTTCGTGAGGTCTCCGTTCCCAAGGATCTTGATCGGCAACGACTTGCGCTTGACCAGACCTGCGTCGACGAGAACCTGAGGCGTGATGGGACCGAGCACGAGAATATCAGCCAGGCTTTTCAGATTGACGATCGAATACTCTTTCCGGAATATATTTGTAAAGCCATGCTTCGGCACTCGACGGATTAGGGACATCTGGCCGCCTTCAAACCCGCCTGCCTGGCGACTACGACCGCCTGACCTGGCTAACAGACCCTTATGCCCCTTACCTGCAGTTTTCCCGTGTCCGGAACCTGGACCACGTCCGATCCGCTTGCGTTTTTTCCTGGATCCTTTTGCAGGACCGAGTTCATGTAAGTTCATTGTGGCCGCACTTCCAATAGATATCCGACTTTGCTGATCATGCCTCTCACCTGCAGGGTATCGGGACGAGTCACCGTCTGCCTGATCTTCCTGAGACCAAGGCCGCACAACACACGTCGATGCTTCTGCGGTGTCCCGATGGGACTCCGTTGCAAGGTGATAATGAACCCCTTGGAAACAGCCTTAGCGGCCTTCGTTGTAGCCATTAGGCACTCACCTTATCCTGCGCATCGCGCACTACTCCACCGCGGCGCAATTTAAGAACGTCTTCAGCATTACGAAGCTGACACAGTCCGTTGAGCGTCGCGCGAACCGTGTTAAATGGATTTCCGCGGCCCAGCGTCTTCGCAATGATATTATGGACGCCGGCGACTTCGACGACTGCCCGGACTGCGCCCCCGGCAATAATTCCTGTCCCTTTTTTCGCGGGCTTCAAGAGGACATGCTCGGCGCCGAACAGCCCATGGACCTCGTGCGCAATCGTTCCGGACGCAAGAGCCACATGCACCAGACATTTCTTGGCCTGTTCAACTGCCTTCGAGATTGCAACAGGCACTTCAGCGGCTTTCCCTTTTCCAATGCCCACCCAGCCCTGTCCATCCCCAACCACTACCAGGGCACAGAAGTTGAACCGTTTTCCGCCCTTCACGACTTTGGCTACGCGGTTGATAAAGACAACCTTGTCCTTCAGGCTTAGCTCGTCTGGATTAACTCGCACGCTAGTTACCCTCTCCGGTCGACCTCGACCTTAGCCCCAACCTAAAATTTTAGACCGCCTTCACGGGACGCCTCAGCCAGCGCTTTGACACGACCGTGGTACATCCTGCCGCCTCGATCGAACACCACAGCTTCAACCTTAGCGGCCTTCGCTCGTTCTGCCAGCAACTTTCCGACAGCCTTTGCCCCGTCTATGCTGCCGGTTGATTTCAACGACGTGCGCAGAGACTTATCCAAGGAGGACGCGGCAGCCAACGTGGCTCCTTTAAGGTCATCAACGATCTGAGCATAGATATGCGCGCGGCTGCGAAACACATTGAGACGCGGACGCTCGGCTGTGCCGAAGACCCGCTTTCGTACCCGCTGTTTCCGCCTGGTTAACTGATTGGCTTTATCGGCAATATTCATGACACACCCTTACTTCCCTGTCTTTCCGGCCTTCTTACGCAACACTTCCCCGGCATAGCGAACACCCTTTTGCTTATAGACGTCTGGCGGCTTGAGGGCTCGCAAGTTGGCGGCAACCTGACCCACCAATCGCTTGTCCGCTCCCTTGACATTGATCAGCGTTTGTTTATCCACCTTCACATCGATCCCAATCGGAATCGGATAGAGAACCGGATTGATATAGCCCAAACTGAAACTCATCGTGCGACCCTGCACGGCAACCTTATATCCAACCCCAGTGATTTCAAGATTACGCTCATAGCCCTTCGTCACGCCTTGGACAAGATTGCTCAGCTCCGCGCGAGTCAGTCCGTGCATGGCGCGGACTTGACGGTCTTCATTCGAGCGGCTCACGACCAGCTGCCCATTCGCAACCGACACCCCAAGTCCTGTTGACAACGACCAATCGAGTTTCCCTAGCGGGCCCTTCACAGACACGAGAGGCCCGGCGACTTTGATATCCACTCCAGCAGGAATCTGGATTGGTTTTTTTCCTATGCGTGACATCGATGCCTCGTTCCTCCAGCACTCCGTTGCAATGACAATCCGGCTTGCTTTACCGTTACCACACCGAGCATAAAACTTCACCGCCCAGTCCGGCCCGGCGAGACTCCTGGTCAGTCATCAACCCCTTCGACGTAGATAAGATCGCCACGCCGATGCCGTTCCTGACTCGCGGAATATCCTTGATCCCCACGTACACACGGCGACCAGGCTTACTCACGCGCTGCATCCCGGTCATCATGGGCTGCCCTTCCGCCACATACCGAAGCTGCACTTTCAGCACCGGATGCCCATCCGCGACATCGGCCTGAACGCCCTGAATGTATCCTTCATTCATAAGGATTCGAAGCAGTTCGCGCTTGAGACGGGACGCCGGAACACTCACCACATCGTGACGCCGTCTAAACCCGTTTTGCAACCGCACTAATAAATCACTGATGGGATCTGTAACCATACAAGCCTTTCACTCACATGCTTCGTGTGACCGGATGCGATCACAAGCCGAGCGACATAAAAATCGGATACACTACCAACTCGACTTCCGAACCCCCGGGATTTCACCCTTCAGGCTCAGTAATCGAAAGCAAATTCTGCACATGCGAAATCGACGCAAGAACCCCCGTACACGCCCGCAAATCTCGCATCGGTGATAGTCCCTGACAGGAAACTTCGCCTTGATGGCCGCTTTATTTCTGAGAGCTAATCTCGACACCGGCAACTCCTTCGCTAAACATTACGCCCGGAACGGCATTCCCAAATGCTTCAATAGCGCCCGGCCTTCGTCATTGGTCTTGGCGGTCGTCACGATCGTGATATCCATCCCGTGAATGGATGCAACCTCGTCATACTTAATCTCGGGGAAAATAAGCTGTTCTTTGAGTCCAAGCGTGTAATTCCCTCGGCCATCGAACGACTTCGGCGAGACACCTCGGAAGTCACGAATTCGAGGCAACGATAACGTCACAAGGCGATCAAAAAACTCCCACATCCTGCGACTACGCAATGTCACCTTGGTGCCGATCGGCATTCCTTGGCGCAATTTGAAAGTGGCTATGGCCTTTTTCGCCTTTGTGATCAATGGCTTCTGCCCAGTGATCGCGCCCAGTTCGGACGCAGCGCTCTCCAGCAGCTTTACGTTCTGAATGGCTTCTCCCATTCCCACGTTCAGCACAATCCGTTCAAGCTTCGGAACCTGCATGATGTTCTTGTAGCCGAACTCTTTCATGAGCGCGGGCACGACCTTTTGCAAGTAGGTCTCACGCATCCGTGGATTGAACTTGGACTCTTCGCTGCCCTCGTCCTTCGCCTGCGGCGCAGACGCCCCCTCCTTCTTCTTGGGTGGTCGTCGCTCCGGAGTCTTACCGCCTTTTCCTGATTCAACCTTCGCCATCCGGCGTCCTCACTCCTACTCGACTGAGTCGTTCGATTTTTTACTGAACCGTACCCGTCGGCCGTCATCGAGCCTGCGCACACCAAGCCGGGTCGGCTTCTGCGTTTGCGGACAGAGATACATCACATTCGAGACCGAAAACGGAGCTTCTCGCTCAAGAATCCCGCCTTGCTTCACTTTCTGATTCGGCTTGGTGTGGCGCTTGATCATATTCAGCTTTTCGACCACAACCTTCCCCACCCCCGGATCGACCGAAAGCACTTTTCCTGATTTTCCACGATCGCGCCCGGCGATCACGACGACCACATCACCCTTACGAATCCGACTTTTCTTCAATGCCTGCTTATTCATCCCGCTGTCTCCACCTTCGCTACAATACTTCCGGAGCCAAGGAAATAATCTTCATGAACTTCTTCCAGCGCAGCTCGCGCGCGATCGGCCCAAAAATTCTGGTTCCAACCGGATCGCCGTCCTTGTTGATCAGGACGCAGGCATTCCGATCGAACTTGATGTAGGAACCGTCCTCTCGCCGCACTTCCTTCGTTGTCCTCACCACCACAGCGCGACTTACATCGCCCTTCTTGACTGTAGCCGCCGGAATAGCCTCCTTGACGGCCACAACGACGATATCTCCAAGAGAGGCATACCGACGCCTGGTTCCACCAAGGACATGAAAACACATGGCCTGTTTGGCACCGGAGTTATCGGCCACGTCCATGTATGTATAGCTTTGAATCATAGTCCTGGTGTTCCCTCTACCCTTCGCAAGAATTCAGCCTATTCGCCCCGTCCCTTTTCCACAACTTCGATAACCCGCATATGCTTATCTTTGCTGATGGGCCTCGTCTCGACCATTCGGACACGGTCGCCGATTTTACAGGCATTGTCCTCATCATGGGCCTTGAACTTCGTGACCCGACGAAGCACCTTCCTATAAAGCGGGTGAATGACGGACCGCTCGATCTCAACGACCACGGTCTTGTTCATTTTGTTGCTGACCACACGCCCGACCCACTCACGCCGCTTGTTTGCCGACTCTCCCATCCTCAAGCCCCTTTCGCCGCAGTAGAATTTTGAGGGACCTGCGCGAGCTCGCGCTGAATCGTTTTTACCCTGGCAATGGTGCGCTTCGTCTTTCGCAGCTGCATTGGATTTTCCAAGCGCCCGGTTCCCATCTGAAATCGAAGATTGAAGAGTTCCTGTGTGAACTGCTTTATCTTCTCCGCCAGCTCAGGCTCCGAGAGTTGCCGTAATTCCTTCAGATCCATAAAAGCGCTCCCAATCCCCTAATAACCCGGTTCAATCGATGCTAAAACTCACCACGGATCACACACTTCGTGGCAATGGGTAACTTATGCGAAGCCAAACGGAATGCCTCTTTAGCGACTTCCGGCGTCACACCATCCATTTCATAGAGAATACGGCCAGGTTTCACCACGGCAACCCAGTACTCCGGGTTTCCCTTTCCCTTACCCATTCGAGTCTCAGCCGGCTTCTTGGTAATCGGCTTATCGGGAAAAATTCTCGTCCACACCTGACCGCCACGCTTCACACACCGAGTAATGGCAATACGCGCTGCCTCAATCTGACGGCTGGTGATCCAGCCAGGCTCAAGCGCCTTTAAGCCAAACTCTCCGAGGGTAATCTGGCTGCCACGATAGGCCTTGCCGGTCATACGCCCCTTCATCATTTTACGGAACTTAACTTTCTTTGGTGCTAACACAATATCCTCTTCAATTACCCAAGTCTGCGGTCAAATACCGACTCTTTATTGAGGGGCTGCAGGGGAAGAACTTCCCCCTTATAGATCCAGGTCTTGATCCCGATCTGCCCCATCGTCGTGTGGGCTTCGGCAAACCCATAATCGATGTCCGCCCTGAGCGTATGCAGCGGCACTCGCCCTTCACGGTACCATTCAGAGCGCGCGATTTCTGCGCCGCCAAGACGGCCCCCAACCATAATCTTGATACCTTGAGCTCCGAGACGAAGCGCAGACTGCACGCTCCGTTTCATGGCCCGACGGAACGCCACTCGCTTTTCCAACTGAGTGGCGACGTTCTCACAGACTAACTGCGCATCCAGTTCCGGCTTCTTGATTTCCTTCACCGTAATGTAGACCTGGCCACCGTAACTCTTGACCAGCTCCGCCTTGAGCTTATCGACCTCAGCTCCCTTACGTCCGATGATGATACCGGGACGCGCCGTATGAATAATGACCCTGGTCTGGTCTCCTGAACGCTCGATCTCGACCTTGGACACGCCCGCATGAAAGAGCCGCTGTTTAACCATCTTACGGATCTTGATGTCCTGATGGAGCAGCTTCGCGTAATCCTTGCCTGCATACCATCGAGATGACCACGTGACGTTGTACCCTAGCCGGTACCCGATCGGATGTGTCTTATGCCCCATAACTACTTGTGCCTCACTGAGCCGGAAAATGAATCGATTCCGTTAGCCATTTCTATCTACTTCTTTTCCTTCGCATCCGCCACATTCGGAGCCGACACAACGACGGTGATGTGACTCATACGTTTCTGAATCGCATTGGCACGCCCCTGCGAGCGAGATCGAAACCGTTTCAATGTCGGCCCGCAGTCGACAAACGCCTTGGAGACCACCATTGAATCGCTATCGCCCATCTCCTTCTGCTCTGCATTGGCGACGGCGGACCTCAATAGTTTCTCCACCACTCTCGACGCCTGACGCGGCAAGTTTCGAAGCAATGCTAAGGCCATTGGAACCTGCTGCCCACGGATCAAATCGATCACCGGGCGGGCCTTCCTCGGAGCGATACGTACAAAACGCAGAACTGCTTGTGCTTCAGCCATAACCGTCCTATCCCATCGAGTTTACCGAGACCGGAGCCGATCGCCTACTTAAGGGCGACCGACTTCTCTGTTCTGGCGTGCCCATGCCCCTTAAAGAACCTGGTCGGAGCAAATTCACCCAACTTATGCCCGACCATGTTTTCTGTCACAAAGACCGGAATAAATTTTTTCCCGTTATGAACCGCGAACGTATGTCCGATCATATCCGGAATGACCGTGGACCGCCGCGACCAAGTCTTAATGATCTTTCGGTCCTTATTCTGATTCATCCGCTCCACCTTCTCAAGCAGATGATCGTCAACAAAAGCGCCCTTACTGACTGACCTCGGCATCGCGTACTCCTACTTGCGGCGGGAAATAATGAACTTGTCCGTCGCCTTGTTGTTCCGGGTCTTATAACCCTTAGTCGGAAGACCCCATGGAGAGACCGGATGGGGGTTACCCTGCCCGGATTTCCCTTCGCCGCCACCGTGAGGATGGTCGACTGGGTTCATCACGACACCGCGCACGTTAGGCCGCCGTCCCAACCACCGATTTCGGCCGGCCTTCCCGACATTGATATTTTCATGATCCGTATTTCCCACCTGTCCGACGGTTGCCAGACAGGTCGACAGGATCTTCCGCATTTCTCCCGATCTCAGTCGCACCTGCACATAATCGCCGTCACGGCCCATGACCTGCGCAGCGCCACCGGCGCTACGAATCAGCTGTCCACCTTTTCCAGGCTTCAACTCGATATTATGAATCGTCGTTCCCAATGGCATACTGGACAGAGGCAAGGCATTCCCAATACGAACCTCCGACCCGACACCGCACTGCACCGTATCCCCAACCTTTAAACCTACAGGGGCCAGGATATAACGCTTCTCACCATCCTTATAGTGCACCAAGGCAATTCTTGCCGACCGATTGGGGTCGTATTCAAGAGCGGCAATCTTCCCAGGAATTCCTGACTTATCTCGCTTAAAGTCAATTTTTCTATAGAGACGCTTATGCCCGCCCCCACGGAACCGCACAGTCGTCCGCCCATCGTTGTTTCTGGCGCCGGTACTGCGACGGAATGACGTGAGAGACTTCTCAGGCCTCTTCTTCGACAGGTCTTCGGTCGTCACCGCAGTCATCCCGCGGCGTCCAGGCGTTCTTGGCTTATATGCTCTTATTCCCATGCGACTCTCGTCCTTCCAGCACTCCGAAATCAGTCCGGTGCAAAGCCCCGGCTATGCGCTCTCGTACAACTCCAACTTTTCTCCCGCCTTGAGCTTCACAAAAGCCTTTTTCCAATCCGATCGTTTACCGGAGAAACGCCCCAAGCGCTTGACCTTCCCAAGAACGTTCATGACATTCACTCGCTCGACCTTGACCTTCAAGAGCGTTTCAACCGCCTGCTTGATCTGGAGACGATTCGCATCCCGATGAACCAGAAAGCCGATCGTGTTGTTGGCTTCACGCATCGCTGTGATCTTTTCGGTCAGCAACGGCTGCAAGAGAATGCTATGGATACCAGCCTTCATGACCAGACCTCTTTCACCCGCGGCAACTCGCGTTCAGGAATCAGAATCAGCTCAGCTCGAACAATGTCGTAGACGTTCAACCCTTCAGGCCCCACCACACAAACATTAGGAAGATTACCTGCCGCTTGAGCCAGTCCAGCATGTCCGGGACCAGCCACAATCAAGGCATAGACCCCAGCGCCCAACGTATTCAGTACTTGAGCCAACACCTTCGTTTTCGGCTGGTCCAAGGACAGATTCGATACAATGATCACCTGTCCATCCGCCAACTTTGCCGACAGGGCGCTTTGCAACGCTGCCCGATACTTCTTTTTCGGCATGCTGTAGGAGTAGTCCCGCGGCTTTGGCCCAAACACCGATCCGCCATGGCGCCATACAGGAGAGCGGATCGACCCTGCTCTAGCCCGGCCAGTATGCTTTTGTTTCCATGGCTTTTTCCCGGACCCTGCCACTTCTCCACGTCGCAATGTCGATGCAGTCCCCTGACGCTCACAAGCGCGTTGCATCACCACGGCTTCATGAACTAACGCAGTATGGGGTTTGCAGCCGAACACTTCTTCAGGAAGATCGACAGACCCGACTTTTTGTTTTTTCAAATCAACGACGTCAACCGTGGGCATGCCCTATCCCTTCTTCGACTTTCTCACCATGATCAACCCGTTAGCCGCGCCAGGAATAGCTCCCCGCACGAATAACAAATTCTCATCTGGCCTGGATTCAACAACTTTCAATCGTTGAGCCGTAATCCGCTTCGCCCCCATGTGCCCAGGCAAGGTTTTCCCTTTCCAGACCCGAGAAGGATAAGAACTCGCGCCCATCGAACCGGGGTGACGATGGAACATGGAACCGTGAGATTCAGGCCCACCAGCATAATGATGCCGCTTCACCACTCCCTGGAACCCCTTGCCCTTCGAAATACCGATGACATCCACCCAGTCGCCCTTTTTAAAGATATCGACTTTTATGGATTGCCCCACCGTCACATCACCAACCTTTTGAAACTCTCTAAGAACACGAGTGGCCGGCGCTTCCGTTTTCTTTAGATGCCCTAGTTCAGCCTTGGATAACTTGCGTTCTTTGACTTCGCCAAAAGACAGTTGGACGGACTCATATCCATCGCGTTCCTTCGTCTTGATTGTGACCACTCGGCAAGGACCTGCTTCAATGACGGTCACGGGCGTAAACCTCGTCTCGTCAAATATCTGGGTCATCCCCAACTTTTTACCCAACAACCCGTTCGTCATAAGCAACGTTCCTTGTCAGCCAACGGCCCTTAAGAAATCAATCAGAGCTTAATCTCGACGTCCACGCCTGCAGCTAAATTCAACTTCATCAGGGAATCCATGGTTTCTGGAGTTGCATCCATGATGTCCATCAATCGCTTATGCGTTCTAATTTCAAACTGCTCGCGGGCTTTCTTATCCGCATGCGTGGCGCTCTGCACCGTAAACTTCTCGATGCGGGTAGGAAGCGGAATCGGTCCGACAATTTTTGCCCCGCTGCGGCGGACGGTCTCGACGATTTCCGCGACAGACTGATCCAAGACACGATAGTCAAACCCGCGTAAGCGAATCCTGATTCTTTGTTCAACCTTAACCATTCATTCCTCTATCCATCCGGCTTATCATTACGCCAGAATTTCAGTGACGACGCCGGAGCCGACGGTCTTGCCGCCCTCGCGCACGGCGAACCGTAACCCCTGATCCATTGCAATCGGACTAATCAACTCCCCCGTCACACTCACATTGTCCCCCGGCATCACCATCTCCACCCCCGGATTCAACGTCATCACCCCCGTGACATCCGTCGTCCGGAAATAGAACTGCGGCCGGTACCCGTTGAA
>SWDM01000005.1 GCA_005116835.1 Nitrospira sp.
AATCTCGTATTTGCCGGCACCCCCGTGCTCTCCGGCACAGGCAGGGCGGTCGTGTTCGCCACCGGCATGCAGACGGAATTCGGCAAGATCGCGCGCCTCTCCACGAGCATGGAGACAAGCCTCAGCCCGCTGCAAAAAGAGATCGCGAAGGTCACCCATGTGGTCGCCATGCTCTCGGTCGCCATGGGCGGGGTCTTTTTTGTTATCGGCCTCTCCATGGGCTTGGGCTTCTGGATCAGCGCGATCTTCGGAATCGGCATCATCGTGGCGAACGTGCCGGAAGGACTGCTCCCCACCGTGACGCTGGCCTTGGCCTTAGGCAGCCAGCGCATGGCAAAACGCCACGCGCTCATCAAGCAACTGACGTCGGTGGAAACCTTGGGCTGTACCACCGTCATCTGTACGGATAAGACAGGGACGCTGACCGAGAACCGGATGCGCGTGGTTCGTTTCTATATGGACCATCTCGAAATCGAGGTGCAGGAATGCAGTCTGGTGATCGCCGGACGGGTGACCAGCGCCATCGAAGCCGAGGAGTATGCGCCGCTCTTCGATGCGATCATCCACTGCCACAATGCCAAACGCCTGCGGCAGGCCGACGGCCGCCCCACCATTACGGGCGATCCAACCGAAGTGGCCCTGGTCGAGTTCGCGCTGGATCACGAGCTCCTCCAGCAAGAACCGTTGCCCCGAATGGGTGAGCTCCCGTTCGACGCGGACCGGAAGCGCATGTCCACCCTCCATTGGCGTGGGGGCCGTCTCGTGGCCTTCGTGAAGGGAGCGCCGGAATCGCTCCTTCCCCTCTGCCATCAGATACGTCACCAAGGCGCTCTATCGCCCATGAGTCAGGAAGACCGTCGGCGCATCATGTTGCAAAGCCAGACCTTCGCGCAGCAGGCCTATCGAGTCCTGGCAGTGGCCATGCGAGAAATTGAAACGGGTGTCGAGAAGCTGGATATCGACCGGGTGGAACAGGACCTCACCTTTCTCGGCCTCGTGGCCATGATCGATCCCCCGCGCCAGGAAGTGCCGGAGGCCATTGCCCGCTGTCGCCAAGCCGGCGTGCGCACCATCATGATTACCGGCGACCATCCGCTCACGGCCCTGGCCATCGCCCGCCAGATAGGGTTGGCGCCGAAAGAGTCCCTCGCCGAGCCGGACGGAGACTGTTCCGTGATCGAAGGACACCAGGTTGAAACGATGACTGACGAGGCGTTACGTCGGCTCCTTACACCCACCCTCCCTGATAAGGCCGAACCGGTCTTCGCGCGCATGGCCCCCCGGCATAAGATGCGCGTGGTGTCGGTGCTGAAAGACATGGGCGAAGTGGTGGCAGTCACGGGCGACGGGGTAAACGACGCGCCGGCGCTCAAGAAAGCCGATATCGGCATTGCGATGGGCATCGCCGGAACCGACGTGGCAAAAGAAACGGCGGACATGATTTTGCTCGACGACAACTTTGCGACCATCGTCAACGCCATTGAAGAAGGCCGAGCCGTCTATGCCAACATCAGAAAATTTTCCACCTATGTCCTGGCGAGCAATGTGCCAGAGGTCGTCCCCTATCTGGCGTTCGGCTTGTTCGGAATTCCCCTGGCGCTCACGGTTCCGCAAATCCTCGCGGTGGATCTGGGCACCGACATGGTTCCGGCCTTGGCCTTGGGCGCCGAAAAGCCCGACGCCGGCATAATGTCAATCCCGCCGCGCCCGCGCACAGAACGGTTGATGAACCTTCCGCTGCTCCTGCGTGCCTATGTTTTTTTGGGCCTGATGGAAGCCGTGATCGCCATGGGTGCATTCTTCTTATTGCTCTTCACGCAGGGATGGACCTGGGGCACACCGCTGGAATGGTCCGATCCGCTCTATAAACAGGCAACAGCCGCCACCTTCGCCGCCATCGTCGTCGCACAGGTGGCAAACGTGTTCGCCTGCCGCTCAGATCGAGTATCGCTCTCTCGACTCGGCTGGCTCAGCAATCCATTGCTCCTCTTGGGAATCGCAACAGAACTCGTCGTCCTGGGGTTGATCCTCTACACCCCCTGGGGCAACGCACTTTTCGACACCAGCCCCTTGCCTGCCTGGATCTTCGGGCCACTCGCGCTAGGCGCCATGGCACTGTTGGCGGCAGAGGAAATCCGCAAGTTCATCGTGAAGCGATTTAGACTCAGTCGCGCGGGCACAGTCACACAATCGTGACACAGAAAGGGCGGACTGGGAAAATCCCAAACTGCACACATCGCAAGATCACCTCTATATAGTGAGGGCGGTCGAGCCGAGCCTCAACTGCGCGCGTCCAACGAATGCTTGTTCATTTGGTCTATCTCGTCTATCTGGTTTGTTTGGTTGATCGGACTGGAAATTCATTCAGAAGAACCAGACAGACCAAAAAGACCTGCCAACCAGACAGACGAGCCCGAGCGCATTGCGCGAGCACAGAGGATTGGCACAGCCGTCCTCACCTCCGACTCACCCCTGCCCCCTACTCTTTTGCCTGAACCCCAGGATGATAGGTGCCATACACATACACGGGGATGGACAGGTGACCGAGATGTTTTTCCATCAGCGGCTTCACGTCCTTCCAGTCGAGCCCACCCACACCAGTGGCCAAGCGTGGAAGCGCAACCGTCTTGAACTTCTCAGCTTCGATCACCTTGACCAGCGCTTTGAGACAGTGGTTCACGTTCTCAATCGTGGCCCGGCCTGGGTGGCTGGCCCCGTGACTTGCAGCAGCCTCCTGGGTAAACAGATTCACGATCCGAACCGCTCCGACGCCGGACCAGGTCCATAACTCGCCGGTCTTGGGAGTAAACGTCTGAGAATAATGCCGGAAGTCCTTATACATCGCCGGCCACCGTTCCCTGAGTGCCAAGGCTAGCCCGTTCGCAAAGTTGTCGTTCGGAGCAACCCCGTGCGCCAACGCCTCCGCCTTCGTCAACAAAATATCCCCTGCCACTTCCTTCAACATATGACGTCCTCCTCCATTGAGTTAGTATTGAGTTGTGAATTTTATCATGGAGGGTGAGACGGGGTCTCTCCCCTCATTTTTTCCAGGTTGAGTGAAGGGCTAGGGGCGAAACGGTTTCACATCACCTGACTTGCGCAACATCTTGTTCACCTCGTCAAGGTGCAGCTCTTCGCCAACAATCATCTCTCGTGCATATTCTTCCAACAAAACAGACTTTCCCTCGGAAACTTTCAGGAGTTCGTAATAGGCGCAGACAGCAGCCTTCTCGTGCTCCAAGCTTTCCTGCAGGATATCTCCCACATCATGCTTCTCGGTTTCCAAGAGTGTTCCGATTTTCAACGAAGGGTGGCCGCCGAGTAAGGTGACCAGTTCCCCTGCTTTATACGCATGGGCAAGGCTCTCGTCCGCATTACTCTTCAGCCAAGACACGATAGGGATACGGTTATAGCCATAGATCATAAGGGAGTAATGGGTATAGCGGACGACTCCCGCCAACTCATGCTCCATAATTTTATTGAGAATCCCCACCGCTCGTTTCGTGTCTTGATCGTTCATCTCATGCCTCCTGTTCACAATTGTATTCCGACATCAGTAACGCCAAACCCTAAGAGCCCGGCACACCACCGTCAGCGATTCGTTTGAAGACAAATCTTATCGAGAGCTCAGTGTGTATCTGTTCTTTGTGCAGCCCTTGTCTTTTCGCCTCCTCTACTCTATAGAATGGGCCAGAATGGGCCGAATCATGCGCAACATCCTCTCAGTTTCCGTAACGCTTTCTCCTGCAACTATACTGGATAGCCGACTATGAAAATGCTGTTGATCGTATTTCGTCAGTCGATGGTAGAACACATCCATGCCCTGCTGAAAGAATACGACGTCACGGCATATACTGAACTACACAATGTAGCCGGAAGAGGAGAAACCGGACCCAACGTTCAGTTCCTCCTGTCACCGGGCTCCAACTGCATGATCCTCACTGCGGTATCGGAACAGCTTGCCTACCGTCTCATCGATGGATTCACGCGCTTGAAAGCGGACCAGAAGATGCGTCAGGATGAGAACATGCTCCCTCTCCACGTTTTCGTCCTTCCCTGTGAGCAAGCGATCTAACCACGAGCAGCCAACCGCCGCGCACAGTGGCGTAAGCGCGTATCCGTTACCGTTGCGTTGTCTAACCATCACGCCGCCCTTTGGCGCTTCTGGCTGGGAGCCCCGTTGAACCGCTAAGCTCCACGAGTAACTTCCGACTTCGTGCTTTCATCGCCGGCGTCCCGATTACTGTCAGCTTCTTCAATTGCTGCAGGACGGCGAGGCGAAGCTCGGGAGCTTGCGCCGTGAGATCGACAAGCGCCTGTATCGCGAAAGTCTTCACAATGCTGCTGGAGTCGCACAGGTAACCTGTGAGAATGGCATACACCTCTTGCTGTTCGCGTGTGTTCCACCCAAGGCGAGGCAGCATTTGGGCGACGTGCCAGCGCACTTCTTTCTGCTCGCATCGAGCGAGTTCGCCAACGAGTTTGACTCTGTAGGGACGCAGGTATTCCGGATGGATCACCGAAATCTTTTCGACGGCGTCAGCGGCCCGGGCCCGCACAACCGGATTCTCAATGAAAAGGCCTGCAAACAGAGCACTGAACAGCTTCGGCTCGGCGAGCACCTCGGCAACGACCTCGTTGGACCGGCCTATCGACCGGCGATCACCGCCTTCAAGTTTGCTCAAGATTGAGGGCATAGTCATGACCAAGAGAGGGAAAGTGGCATGTCCCGGGCTTTGTCGTGCCACAACGAAGCCGAACACATCGCTTCATTTAGCAAGGGTCCGCACATAGGCCAGCACATCTCTGGCCTCTTTTCCCGAGAGACGAACCTTCCACGGCGGCATGTTCGGTTTACCGTCATGGATAGTCTTAAGCAGGACGGCATCGGATTTCTTTTTGGTCGACCGTGATGTGAGGTTAGCCGGATCCGGCCCACGAAGAAGCCTGTACCCATCCCCTCCGCCCTCAGGCCCATGACAACCGGTGCAGTACCTGACAAACAGAGTCTTGCCACGCTCGGCATCGCCATTCATGGCCTTGGGCCCTGCATCTGCTTGCGCCATAGATGAAAGCAGAGTACCTCCTGTAAACAAGGCCATTAAGACGATATACCTCAAGCTTTCATTCATGTTTAACCCTCCTCAGTGTTGTATACCATCCGAACCCTCACCGGAACAATCCCCCGCCTCCTCACCCAAAGGGGCGGGCTCGTGGGGCCTCAACTGCGCGCGTCCAACGAGGGCCTTCTGAGGCCGCGCGTTGCGCGAGCACGGAGGACCCACGAGTCTGCCCCGTTACACCCACTCAGGCGCATACTCCTTCCCCGTTTCTTTTTCCGCGAACCATCCATACAGGGCCGGCAGAACCACCAATGTGAGTGCCGTTGAGGTGAACAGCCCGCCGATGACGACGGTCGCGAGCGGCCGCTGCACTTCAGCCCCAATCCCCTGTGCGAGCACCAACGGCAGCAGCCCCAGCAGCGTTGTCATCATGGTCATGACGACCGGGCGAAGCCGGAGAACACAACCCTTGACGATGGCCTGGTCCATCAGCGCGCCTTCACCGCGCAGTTGATTGATATAGGACACCAGCACGATCCCGTTCCCCACCGCCAGGCCGAAGAGTTCGATAAAGCCGATGGAGGCCGGCACGCTCAGGTATTGTCCGCTCAGCCACAGAGACACGAGGCCTCCGATCAAGGCAAAGGGGAGATTGATCATGATCAAGGTCGCATACCGGAGTGAGTGAAAGGCCCAGAAGAGCAGAAAGAACACGAGCCCTAACGTGATCGGCACCACGATCAACAACCGCGCGTTGGCCCGCTCCATGTTCTCGAAGGCTCCACCCCATGTGATGGTATACCCTTCAGGCAAGTGTATCTGTTGTTCCAGCTTCTTCCGCCCTTCATCCACGACACCGCCGATGTCGCGCCCGACGACGTTGAAGCCGATGTAAATGCGACGCTTCACATGCTCGCGGCTGATGCGGGCCGGGCCTTCGCGCATCTCGATCGCGGCGAGTTCGCTCATCGGGATCAGCGCGCCTGACGCCGACTTTACTCTGATTTCTCCGATGGCGCCGATGCTGTTGCGTTGCAGCTCCGGAAACCGAAGCGTCAATTGAAACCGCCGCTCGCCTTCGTAAACATTGGTCGCCGCCTTGCCTCCGATGGCGGTGGTGATGATCTCCTGCACGTCTGCCACGTTGATGCCGAAGCGGGCGATCTTCTGGCGATCGATGTCGACGGTCAGATAGGGCTGGCCGGCGATCTGTTCAACCTTGATATCTTTGACACCGTCGATCAGCTGCATCAAGGCAGCAATCTCCTTCGCCTTGTCGTGCAGGACATCGAGATCCTCCCCGAATAATTTGATCGCACAGGAGGTCCTGACCCCGGAGATCAGCTCGTCCACCCGTTCCTGAATCGGCTGGCTCATCAGCACGGAAATACCAGGGATCTCTGCAAGTTTCCGGCGGATCGCATCGGTCAACCCCGCTTGGGTCGTCGCCGTCTTCCAGGTACTGCGGTCGTGCAATGAGACAATCGGGTCACTCTCGTATAGATCTTCCGGATGGTAGGGAATTTCGGCTCTTCCGATTCTGCTCACAGCCATCTTCACTTCGGGAAACTCCATCATGGCCTTTTGGGTCTGTTTCTCCAACTCGATTGACTCGGCCAGCGAGACACTCGGCAGCTTCACAACTTGAGGAGTTAAGGCTCCTTCCTCAAGGAGTGGAATGAATTCCCGCCCCACGAATGGAACGAGCGCGAGGCTGCAGAGCACGATCGCCGTTGAGAAGCTGAGCACCAGGCTGCGATGCTGGAGCGTCCAGGTCAGCATCGGCAGATATCGTAGCTTCATCCATCGCGTAAGGCGCGTTTCCTCCGGATGGTCTCCGCGCAAGATCAGCGACGCGAGCACCGGCGACAGGGTCAACGTGACGACGACCGAGGCCAGGAGCGCGATCACCAACGTGTAGGCCAGCGGCGCGAACATCTTCCCTTCCATGCCCTGCAGCGTCATGAGCGGCAGGAACACGACGCTGATGACGAGAATACCGAAGAGGATCGGCCGGCCCACTTCTTTCGTGGCCTGAAGAATCACCTCCGACGTGCTCTTCCTCGTTGCGCCATTGTTCTGCGCCAGGTGCCGATAGACGTTTTCCACCACGACCAGCGAACCGTCCGCGATCTCGCCTATGGCGATGGCCAGCCCTCCGAGCGTCATCAAATTGGCCGAGAGCCCCAGCCGCTGCATCACGATGAACGTAATCAGGGGGGTGACGATGAGTGAGACCGTCACCACAATGGCGCTGCGGACGTGGCCCAGGAAGAAAAAGAACACGAAGACCACGAGCACGATTCCCTCGATCAAGGCATCCCGCACCGTATTGATGGCCGCCGAAACCAACTCGATGCGATCGTAAAATGGTACGAGCTTCGTACCGGCGGGAAGGATATTATTCTGCTGGAGGTTCTCCAACTTGGTCTTGACCGCCTCCACCACCTCACGCGCATTGCCTCCGCGAATCATGAGCACCGTCCCTATCACGACCTCCCGCTCCCCGTTGAGGACTGCCGCACCATGGCGAACGGCGTGGCCGATGAGGACTTCCGCAACATCACGCACGAAGACCGGCGTGCCGCCCGACTCTTTCACGATGATGGACTCGATATCGCTCAGGGTCTTGATCAGGCCCAGGCCACGGACGATCGCGCGTTCCGCATGGCGATCCAGCACGTTGCCGCCGGCATTGGCGTTGTTCTTCGCCACCGCGTCATAGATATCGTGGAGCGTTAAATCGAACTTGCGGAGCTTGGCCGGATCGACCAGGACTTGATATTGCTTGACGAACCCGCCCATGGCATTCACATCGATCACGCCCGGCACACCCTTGAGCAGCGGGCGCAAGACCCACTCCTGCATCGTGCGCTGATCCATCAACTCCGTCTGGACGATCGTGGGATCGGTCGCCGTCGCATTCGGCCCTTCCACATAATAGTGATAGACCTCACCCAGCCCCGTCGTGACGGGAGCCATCACTGGTTCGAGCCCCTCTGGTAAGCGCTCCTTCGCAGCCATGATCCGTTCGAGGACCAATTGGCGGGCGAAGTACATATCCACATCGTCCTTGAACACGACCGTGATCTGGGAGAGGGCGAATTTGGAAAGAGATCGGATCTCCGCTAAACCAGGCAGACCGGTCATCTGGAGTTCGAGCGGATAGGTGATGAACCGCTCGACTTCGATCGGCGAGAGTCCCGGCGCCTCGGTCAGCACCTGCACCTGGATGTTCGTCACGTCAGGGTAGGCGTCGATCGGAATAGACTGAAAGGCGAACACTCCGGCCACGGACAAGAGACAGGTCAAGCCCAGAACCAGGATCCGTTGCCGCAATGAGAATTCCAGAAGGGCAGCGATCATGGCGTCGGCTCGAGCTTGTGCCGTTCCATTTCAGACTTGAGCACGAATGATCCCTTGGTCACAACCTGCTCACCGGGGCTCACCCCTTCCAACACCGTCACCATCTCTCCCTGCTCGCCTCCCACCTTGACCATTCGCATTTCAAAGTCGTTCGTCCCCCGCTGAACGAACACCATCTTACCGGTCGGCCCATTTTGGACTGCCTCGAGCGGCACAGTCAGCGCGTCCGGGGTCGCCGCCGCATATACCAGGACGGTGGCGAACATTTCCGGTTTCAGCAGCCGATTGGGGTTCAGCACCGTCACCCGCAGACGCATCGTGCGGGTGGCCGGATTGAGCACATCCCCGACATAGGTAATCGTTCCCGGAATGATGGCATGGGGATAGGCCGACACAATCACATTGACCTTCTGGTCCTTCCGGATGAACTGTATGTCCTTCTCCGGCACGTTGCCGACCACCCACACATCCGAAAGATCCGCGATAGTGAAGAGCTTCTGCTCCATCTCGACCACCTCGCCCCTCGTGATATTGCGCATGATGACCCGGCCGTCGAACGGCGCGCGTAGGGGCACGTCGGCCTTGATCGTATCCTCACGATCCAGCCGCTCGACTTCCTGCCGGGGGGTACCGAGCAGTTCCAGACGGTTACGCGCCTCGCGCGTTTCTGCCTGGGCCGTTTTCATCGTGGCCTCGCGCCGCTGCAACTCGGCCAAACTCACGACCTTTTGTTCATACAGATCCTTGGCGCGCTCATACGCCAGTTTCGCTTCGTGCAGCCTTGCGACAGATTTCAGATACGTCCCCTCTGCCACGCCGAGGTCCGTACTATGGAGCAGGGCCAACAAGGCATCTTTCTTCACGTCTTGGCCAACATCCACGTAGACCTTCTCTACCCGGCCCCTGATGAGCGTGGTCACCTCAGCCAATTCATTTTCGTTGGCTTGAACTGTGGCGGTATATTGTCTGGGTACCAGCAGCGCCCCACGAGCAACCGGCGCCACCTCGATCACAGTCCGCGCAAGTTCTTCGGCTGTGAGATGGACCACACCCAGCTTGTCCGCCACAACCGACTTCTTAGCTTCAGGCGCTTGATCGGGAGTTCTCTCGCAGGCAGCAAATCCTGCAATAGCAAATGCGACGAGGAGAACCGCGAGGCGTCGTTCGCGAAACAAAAACGAGGCTAGCGGGATGGGCGAGGGTTCGAGGTCAGAAGTTCGAGGTTGTTGGAACGTCGAACCAAGAACTTCGAACTGCGAGACTCGCCTGTCGCGCAGGTCTTGCCTATCTCGCTCACAATTCACGATCGACGCTTCACGCTTAAGCATCCTGCTGGACACTCCCGGCCTCATGGTCAAACCCTTCCGCTAATGAAATCAGCATGAGCTGTGCCACGGAAAACCTGCGATTTCATGGGGGGAAGTGGTCTATTTAGAAGCCTTTTGCCACGTTCCGGATAAAAGCCTGTGGTGAAATGCGACAGCGGAGACGATAGAGGCAAAGAACCGGCAGGAGCGGTTACCACAAGGTGGTCTGACGGCTGAATACTAAAGTGTTTGAGATTCCAAATCCCAACCTTCAGCCTTGATCCCTTCAGCCTTCAGCCTTCGCTGAATTCAGCAAATCCTCAAAGTCAACCCTACAGAAGTAGGGGTGGACTAGTACATAAGAGGAATAGACCTGGCCGAGCAACCACCGTAAATTCCGCGCCATTCGGGACATCAGTATTTTCACTCATTCTGGGCCAGGCAGAAGAGAGCCACCGCCATGACCGGAAAGGAACGGCTCCATGTATTTACCATTCAAATCTTCGAAGCGGCGGATCAAGGAAGCGGAGCACGCGCGGAACAATCGCTGGGAGATCGTCAAAGCCCTCTCCCAGGGCCAGATCACCCGGCGGGACCTCTTCAAGTGGGGGCTCTTCACCTCGGCCGGGCTGTTGCTCTGTAAGAACGGCCTGAGCCCCTTTGCCAACAGCGCCTTTGCTCAGGTTCCGATCGGCGTCCCGCGATCGCCTGTCGGCGATGCAAAGCCCTTTACGCAACCCTTGAATCGGCTCAATTATGTGCCGCCGACACCCCTGACGAAACTCGTACAGCCAAGCGGTGAGTGGGAGGCGATCTGGCCCTCCAGCGGGGTGAGTGGCGGCGGGGAGCCGAGCGCCAAGCGACTCTCCTGGCACACGGACTTTAGTTCACACCCGGCAGGCAATCACTCGTCGAACCCCTTTATCAACCCCATCACCAAGCGGGGCCCGATGGAAGGCCGCCCGCCCGGCGAGTGGTTCGGCCATCAGCGCTGGAAGGAGTTCTTCCCGCAAGTCGGCTACGCCCTGGCGTTTGGCGAATGCGCGTCAGGGACCAAGTTCCACCCGGCCTGGCCGGACCAGGAAGCGAACAGGATGTGGCCCATGTACAGTTTCGAGGGATTCGGGGTGAAGGGCCACTTTCCGATCCCCCTCCTGAAGGGACGCTATGGCGAAGGCATCGTCATGCGGGCCTACAACAATCTGCCGGTAGACCGCACCAACAACGGCGGGTTCGGCCGCAATGAGCCCTCGACGCACTTCCACAATGCTCACAACGGGGCGGAGAGCGACGGCGCCTCCAACGCCTTTCACTTCCCCGGGACCTTCTACGACTACCATTGGGGGACCACGTTAGCACGGCACGATGAGATCAATCGGGACGCCACGGAGCGACGGGCCTCCGGCCCAGACGGCCATGGCGGGCTGATCCAGGTGCCGGGCGACTTCCGCGAGCTGCAAGGCACCCTCTGGTTCCATGACCACCGATTCTTCTTCACCGCCGAAAATGTCTATAAGGGCATGGCGGCGATGATGAACTACTACAGTGGGCCGGACCGCGGCAACGAAACGCTCGACGATGGGGTGAACCTCCGGCTCCCCAGCGGCAGCCTGCTGGATTATGGGAATCTCGATTTCGACGTGAACCTCTTCATCGCCGATCTGGGAACGGATCAGGACGCCCAATGCCGCTTCGACATCTTCACCACCGAGGGGTTCATAGGCGATCTACTGACCGTCAACCAAGCTTGGCAGCCCTACATGGAGGTCTTGCCGAGGAAATATCGGTTCCGCCTCATCAACGGCTCCATGTCGCGGTTCATAAAGCTGTGTCTCGTTGACCAGAACGGCAATCTCGTCCCCTTCCAATTCATCGCCAACGACGGCAACTTCGTGGTCCGACCCATTACCTTGAACCGGTTGGACGAACAGGGCACAGCGGAGCGCTACGACATCGTGGTGGATTTCTCACGGTTCCAGATCGGCGACACGATCACCCTGGTGAATCTGCTCAAGCAGATCAGCGGAAATAAGCCGGACAGAGCCCTGGCGGTGGCTGAGGCCCTGGCGCAGTTTCAGTCGCCGGATCCGCTGGTGGACCCGGCCGTCGGCCCGGTGATGCAATTCCGGATCGTGAGCGAGGTCGAGAGCGTGGATGTGCCTGGTCACATCCACCGCGCGGGCGACCCGGATTCGAGTCGGGTGCCGTCGGTCTTGACGGAGCAGATCCCCATCGTGGCTCCGGTGCGCGAGCGCCACGTCGCGTTTGGGAGGGAGGGGGATGGAGACTCGCGGGATCCGGAGACGGGGGAGTGCACCCCAGATTGCCCCGAGGACATGCCCTTCCCCTGGACCGTTACGGTCAACGGGGCACAGCCCCATTCGATGAATGCCAATCGCATCTCGCTCCTGATCCCGAAACCGGGCGAGGTCGAACATTGGACCTATCAGAACAGCGGCGGCGGCTGGGACCATCCGATTCACCTTCATTTCGAAGAGGGCGTGACGATGAATCGCGGCGGAGATTCTATTCCGGCGACGGAGCGCTTGGTCCGCAAAGATGTCTGGCGGCTTCGGCCCAGTGGCTCGGTGAAATTCCAGGTACGTTTTGGAGAATATGGCGGCGCCTACGTGAACCATTGCCACAACACGGTCCACGAAGACTTTGCCCTGTTGATGCGGTACCAGGTGCTGACGGACAAGAACAATCCCAAATCCTCGAACGTCCATGTAGACATTATCCCGACGCCAATTCCTTCGCCGGACGGCTGCACCTATATGACGCCGGAGGTATTGGCGGAAGGGAATCCCCTCGGGAACGGCGTGACGGTCTCGGCCGCGCCAGTCATTGCCTCGGCGCCAATCCTGGCCGCGACGGTGGGCACGGTCTACAACTACGATGTGAATGCCACGGATGCGAATGGCGATACGCTGACGTACAGCCTGGATGCCGCGCCGGTTGGGATGGACATCCATGCGTCGACAGGCCTGATCACCTGGACCCCGACTGCAGGACAGGTGGGCGCGAACAACGTGACCGTGCGAGTGGCGGATCCGAAATCCCTCTTCGCGACCCAGTCCTTCACCATTACAGTGGCGCTGACGGCAGCAGCGCCGGTCATCACCTCGACGCCGATCCTGACGGCGAGGGTCGGCAGAGCCTATCGCTACGACGTGAATGCGACAGACGCGAACGGCGATACTCTGACCTATAGTCTGGTGGCGCCGATCCCGGCTGGTATGACGATCAACTCGTCCACCGGTCTGATCAGGTGGACACCGACAGTGCGGGGAACGTTTGGCGTGACCGTGCGGGCAACAGATCCTGGCGGCCTGTTTGCCACCCAGTCCTTCTCCGTGACTGTGGCCAGATCAAGATGAAGCGGGAGGGGATAGTCATCGCGCGGGACTAGTGCAGGGACTGGCTCCGCCGTTTGCGGCGGTGCCTGTCCCAATACTGCCCCCTGCTGCTCAGACAGGGACAGGCGCCAACAAGAAGGGCGCCAGTCCCCAGGTGAACCTATCTCGTGGCATATCGGGACATCGAGTGCGGAGACATTGCCCCATAATGCTACAAACATTGATTCATGATTTCTCGATCCTCTGCTGCAGATCGCACAACTCCTCTGTTCCTCACATGTTTGCGTGATCGCTCCTGAAAAGCATTCATGGCATTTCCCTTGCTGTCTCATTCTTCAAGCGAACCATGCACACATATATCTTTGCCGAGCAAGGGAGGCTACCATGGCGGTACTGAAACGACTCCAGAGTTATCTCGACGCCAACAAGATTCCCTATGAAGTGGTACACCACCCAAAGGCCTATACCGCCCACGACGTGGCGCATACGCTTGATGTGCCGGGGAAACTCGTCGCCAAAGTCGTCGTGGTGAAGGCCGATCAATACTTCGTGATGACGGTGCTCCCCTCAACCTGGCGGGTGGATGTGAAACGATTGCGTGACGTACTTGAGGCCCGTGACATCCGATTAGCGACAGAAGCCGAGTGCGCGAATCTGTTCCCCGATTGCCAAGTGGGAACGATGCCACCGTTTGGAAATCTCTACGGTGTGGAGGTGTACGTCGATCAACTGCTGACGGAGGACGAGTCCATCGTGTTTGAAGCAGGAACCTATGTCGGCGCGATCAAGCTGCGGTACAAAGACTTTGCCGATCTCGTTCGCCCAAAGGTCGCAGCGTTTCATCTTGAGCCGTCAAAGATTGAGAGCTAACAGGCTGTTGAAAAAGCCCGCCAGCATCGTTCTCGCATCGTTCAGATCCTCAACGTACCCCAGAGGGTACGCCTCCGGTCTTCGCTCGCTGCGGCCTTTCTGGACAGACTTTTTGAACAGCCTCAGACTATCGTGACATCGGCACTTTATGTTGAACGAGTTTTCCAGCAGCTTGCTAGAAGAGAGGATGATGGGGAGCGCTTGAGGGTGAAGCTGAAGGGACTGCTCCTCCCACATTGCCAAGGAACCGCCAGGCCCCTGCCTCTTTGACGAGGTGATGCACCTCGCGCGCCCAGCTATCGATGGTGATAGGCTTTCCCGTCTGTTGCTCCGTCCCGTGGAGCCCTCCAGTGCAGGTCACAAAGGCCTTTCTGATGCCGTCGGCCTGGACAAATTTCAGCTCGGTAAAGACATGGGATGAACTGATATCCCGGTAATGCAGGAAGACTTCCTCCCATATTCGCCGCACATCCGATCTTTTTAAGCCGTGGTAGTTATAGTCCGTGGCGTAAAACGTCATGAGCCTATCCAGGTCGGCCTTCTTGACCGCCGTTTCTGCCTCATTGAACGCGGCTATCAGTTCCATCATAACCGGCTGATCTGCATCCGCGCCCACGCCCGGTGCAAACTCCACGACTGCAGCAATAGGAGTCGGCGGTCGGCATTGGATCAGGATCAACGTACCAGCCAGAACCAAGATGATCTTGAGCACACCTCTTCGCTTCATGATTGCAATGTGACGCAATGCTGATGCCAGCGCTGCAAGAGTGAGAAAGCCTCAATCATTTAGTCCACAACTCTCTTCGTTTATTTTCCACGGGGCTAACCCGCATTATTCATGGACCTTTCTACTGCAATCGGGGATTCGCCGCTACAACAGCCCTGCCTCGCGTGACGACTGCGCGATTTCGCAACGAACTGTCATGACCCACGCGGTAAGGACGGCCCGAAAACAATTATTCACATGAGAGCTGTATTGATTAGTTTCCCTTGGGCAAGTGGCAGAAGATCCCACATCATGCCTCTCAGCCCCTGCGTGGCAATGAGTTTGCCTGCGATGACTCGCATCTGGCTGTTTCAGACCACATGCGTAAAGTCGTGCGGCACATTGTTGATTGGAGACAGGCAGAGACAATCGTAACCATTCGACTCTGCATCCCTGGAGGTGCGTCATGAATCCTGAGCAATCAGGACGAACCCTGCAATCTCTCCCAAAGAGACCGCCTCACACCTGTGCGCACAGCCGCCTGATCTCCGACTCCGTCTCGGAAGAGGAACACGAGGTCGGCAAGGTCCGATGTGTCGAATGTGGGGACATCGAGCCAGATCCCTACCTCAAGCGGGAAGGCAAGAAAACATAGGGCCGGTTTTGCTCTCCTCTTCATGCTCCTCTAGCTGTTCGTAAAACTTCCGCGTGCATTGTCGTCCTGCTCACAAGGTGCCTCCTTTTCGCTGAGGTATTTGGCAACAGCCCCCTGCTTGCTACTGGCCCAAAACTCCTCACTCCGCCAAATATTACTGGGCTATCACGCGTGCTCTAAACCGATGACATCCAGTGCTATCGACCTTCTCCCACTGCTTTCACTCGAAACGATTCGCTGGCACCAACAATGCACTAACACTCCTGCAGCAATGTATTTCATTCGTCAGCGGGTGGCATATGGAACAAGAGATGACCGTAGAAGATCAAGTAATCGACGTGGTGCAGAGGGCACATGATTGTGATCTCGAAGAGATCATGCGCCAATGCAGTAATCTCACGTGGAACCAAATATTTTTTGCCGTCGACCGTTTGAGTCGACGGGGCGAACTCATACTTATACCCAAGGGCCGGGGTATGTATGCCGTGACTTTCCCGCAGCGGCAGGAAGGGCGGCCAGATCGACATTCACTCTCATCTTAATCACAAGGAGGTAGTCATATGTCTGCGTTAACTCGTTGGGAACCGGTCACGACACGTTGGAATCCGTTCAAAGATTTGGAGGAGATGGAGCAACGACTCTCCACCTATTTGGGTCGCCCGACCGTTCGAACCGAGGCAGGGAAGGAAGCCATGACCGTGGCCGAATGGTCGCCGCTCGTCGACATTACAGAGGACGATAAGGAATACCTCATCAAGGCGGATCTGCCGGAAGTGAAGAAGGAAGACGTCAAGCTGACGGTCCAGGACGACGTGATGAGCATCTCCGGCGAACGGAAGTATGAGAAAGAGGAAAAAGGGAAGAAGTATCACCGTGTTGAGCGGGCCTACGGCAGCTTTATGCGAAGCTTCACCCTGCCGGAAGATGCCGACGGCAGCAAAGTCAGCGCGGAATACAAAGACGGGGTCTTGAAAGTGCATCTACCCAAGTCGGAGAAGGCAAAGCCGAAATCGATCGAGGTCAAGGTCTCATAAGAAGGGTGACGAAAGGAAGTGTGCGATGGTACGACACCCTCACTATCTTGAACTTCCGTGGGACATTCATGGGCATCATGAGACCAGGGAGCCTCATCGTCATCTCTGGTGGTTGATCGCGCTGGTGGTGCTCCTAGCCATGTTTCTGATCGGCGTGGGCGTCACGCACGGGATCCTGTGAAACTGGTCTGTCTGGTTTGTTTGGTTGAACCAGATGAACGAGACAGACCAGATAGACCAGCCTTGTCTTAGATGTGCCGCAAAGTTTTCCAAAGCCTGTTCGTGTAAGGAGGCAGACGCCTATGTTCCGCAATCGCGAAGAGGCTGGCCGGATACTGGCCGATAAGCTGAGTCGATACCGCAACGATCCTACGGCATTGATTCTCGCTCTGCCTCGCGGCGGCGTCGCGGTTGGCTATCAACTCAGCCTCGCCCTCCATGTCCCGCTCGATGTGTTTATTACGCGGAAGATCGGTGCGCCGGACAATCCTGAGTATGCGATTGGCGCGGTGACTGAGACTGGCTCGCACTATCTGAATCAAGAGGCGATCAACTCGTTTGCCTTATCCCGGCACGAGCTGAACCGCTTGATCCACATCCAAGAGAAAGAGATCGCCAGACGCAGAGAGCTGTACCGGCAGGGACGGCCACTCCCGCAACTGACAGGCCGGACTGTACTCTTGGTTGACGACGGCATTGCCACAGGCGCGACGTTCATGGCCTCGGCGCTCGCGATCAGAGGTCTGCACCCTCGCCGTCTGGTGGGCGTCATCCCGGTCGGACCTCCGTCAACGATCCGTGAGGTTCGAGCACATGTGGATGAGTTGGTCGTGCTCATGACACCCGACCCGTTCTACGCCGTAGGAAATTTCTTCACCGACTTCACACAAGTCGAGGATCGCGACGTGATTCAGTATCTCAATCTGGCCGAGGAAGCCATGCTGGAGCGCCAGCCCTCGTCGCGAACATTGTAAGACGTTTGTCACCCAAGAAGGATACGCCCACATGTCCACACATTCCAAAATCCCAGCAGGGTTAGGCGCTCGCAGAGACCAAACCTATCAAGAGGACGAACACGACACCTATAAACTGCAAGGAAAGCTCAAGGAGCCGACTGCCTGTCCACGATGCGGGGCGGTCTTTCAGAAAGGGCGGTGGACCTGGGAAAGGAAACCTGAAGGGGCACAGGAGACGCTCTGCCCTGCTTGTCACCGGATCCACGATAAATACCCCAAGGGTCTCGTCACGATCAAAGGGCCTTTCAAAGACTCCCAGCACGAACAGCTGATCGGCGTCGTCAAGAACACGGAGGAGAAAGAGAAAAAGGAACACCCGCTCTCCCGTATCATGGCGATTGAGTCACGGCCTGAGGGCCTGGTCATCTCGACGACCGATACCCATCTGCCCCGCCGAATCGGTGATTCGCTGAAACATGCCTATCACGGGGAGCTGGAATTACATTACGATCAGGATGAACAATTTGTCCGGGTCACATGGACCCGCTAAGCCCTGATATCAACCGGTGAGGAGAACAAATATGGCGCTCCCGGGTTCAGCATGGGTACAAATTGAGCCCTCCGCAGTGGAAGTAGATCGCCGTCTTGAAGTTCTCGATGTTGCGAAACCCGCAGGCCATGCTCTTGATCTTCTGGATCTGGCTGTTGAGGCTCACGATCCACGGCGACTTCAAGCCCAGCAGGTATTGATACAACGCGGTGTCTTGCATGGTGGCCTCCTGATGAGGCCCGCATCCTACCCCGTCAGACTACCCATGCGAAACCCAGACGCGCCACAAATATGAGCGCTATCGCCATGGCACGGTCGATGTGGTCCTATTCCGGCCGATGGATACTTGCCGCTGTGGCGGCAGTTAGCTTAGTGACCGGAACAAGGGGCGAGGCAGCGACATTCATTCCACCGAGCGCAATCATGGAGGTGGATCAGGCTACCGTCACCCAGATATTAGATGTGTTTCACAAGGCCGAAGCCGCTGTCGCTGCCGGAGATATCGACGGCGTTATGGCCCTCTATTCCACCCAATACAACTATCATGGGTTGAAACAAGCGGATGTTCGGAAGATCTGGCTCAACCTGTTCGAGGAATACCGTGACATCAGCGAGGTCCATTTCTTTTCGAAGATCTTCAAGGTTGGCGCTGGCTCCAACGCCAACATCGAAGTGACCTGCACAGGGAGATTGTCGGGCCTCTCGAAGACGAGCGGCCTCCGGGTTCCCATCGACAGTTGGTATGAAGAAGTGCATTTTCTGACGCCTGAGAACGGCTCCTGGCGCATCAGCGGAAATGCCGGTGAAACGCCGCGAGCCTTACCCTTCGGTACGGCGCCGCACCCACTATTTTGAAAGGGAAGCACCATGAGAATCCTCGTCGGTGTGGATTGGTCGGATGAAGCCTTTGCCGCAGTGGAGCAAGTTGGGCTGCTCTACCAGGCGAACGAAGTCGTACTCGTACATGGCGTGGATCTTGGCATGTTCCAGTCTCCCCTCGTGGCCGGTGCAGCCAATCTGCAGGGGTACGACGAATTCCGCCAGGCCATGATCGATGCCGGCAGCAAGGCCATTGTACGCAGCCGCACCTTGCTGCCCGCTGAGATCCCTTCCATCAGAACGATGTGCGAAGTCCAGCACCCGGCTGCCTTCATTCTCGACAGCGCTGCCGCGGTCAAGGCCGACCTCATCGCAATGGGCACCCACGATCACAGCCGGCTAGCAGAAGTGTTTGCCGGCAGCGTGTCGCACCGCATCCTCCTCCATGCCACAGTGCCGACCTTGATCGTGAAAGGAAAGGCTCGCCCCGTCGCCCGCGTCCTCATGGCAGTGGAAGGCCGGGGAGATGCAATCCGTCTGTGCAAGTGGCTGACGTCGCACCACTTCAGGAATCCCGTTGAGGTCACCGTCCTCTCGGTCGTTCCCTCGATCCATATGGTCGCACCGCATCTGATGGTAGGATTCGATGCCTGGGCTGAGGAACAACAGCGGCATGCGGAACAGGTCGTACAGGAAACAGCCAAGACCCTGGCCGGCCCTCACTTCACCCTGTCTACGATGGTCCGCACGGGTAATCCTGTGACTGTTGTGGGCGAGGAAGGAAGGAACCACGACCTTATCGTGGCCGGCTCCCATGGGTGGAAGGGTCTAGAACGATTCCTGCTCGGCAGCGTGTCTCACGGGATCGTGCATCGGGCCAGCTGCTCCGTGCTCGTTATCCGATAGCACTGTCGCTTCTGACGAAACTCGTCCTGACACTGTATTCCCCAGTCAGATTTTCAGGATGCTGTCTTCCACTTGCCTGGAAACACAATTCCAGAACTGTACACACCATGAGATGGGCTTGGGTCAGAGGCATTTGCCTTCACCCAACCTACGGCTTGCTGGTTTGTTTCGAGGTTTTTTGTCTGAGTACAGCGAGGTAGGCCAGCGTGTCGGCGAGCTCTTGATCTGTCATCCTCTTGTCCGGAAACATGCCTGTACCAGGGTGTCCTTCCCTGATCGCGCGTGCACGCTGTTTGTCGGTTTTCAGATGTAGCGCCTTCGGATTTCTCAGATCGACCGGTTGAGGATTGAGTTGGGCGATGAGCGCAGTGGTGTCGACTGTGAGTTTCGGTCTCTGGTCCTTGTTCCCATCGATACCATGACAGTAATGACACACGCCCTTCCCGTTGAAGACTGATCTGCCTCGCTCGGCATCGCCTGCCGCAGTGGCGCTCTTGGATGACGGCAGTGAGCCGGCCCAGGCATTCATTTCAGACAGAAAGGCAAACTGGATAGGCAGTAAGCCAGCTAGCAGGATGCTGAAAAAGTTGAACCAGCCGGTCTTGTTCATTTGGTCTATCTGGTTCATTTTGTTTGTTTTGTTTATCTGGTTGATTTGGTTCATCTGGTTAGTTTCGTTCAACCAAAAAACCAAACAGACCAGACCAACCAGCTAATCAGTGCTGTCCACAACAGAGCCTGTACCGCTCCTCCGGAATATTCTTCATCATTTCAAAGACGGATTCTCGCACCTTCGCACTGGTCACCCGATCAATGCCGGGGTAGAGTACCCGTTCTTCTTTCATATTGTGGGAACCGAGCAGATTCAATAACGCCTGCTCGTCTTGATCGCTGTCAGGATTCTGATCTACCACCTTCTGGTGAATTGCTTCGAGGTGCTGTCCGATCTGACGATGCTCCGTCCGCATCACGGAAGTCGCGCCGCCTTCGGTGATACCGGTTTCCTTCTCCCACAACGGAAACAGAACGTCTTCTTCCCACACAATGTGGCGCTGCAATCCGACCTTGAATTCCTTGAATGCTTCCTTGGCCTTGGGAAAATCAGACCGCTTCAACTGTTGAAAGGTCTTGAACAATTCGTCCAATCGGTCATGGTCCTGTTCATAAAACTCTGTGATGGTGTTCGACTCACCCATGATTCCTCCAAGATATTATGAATATTCTTCAACTTTAAACTCCAAATGACAGGCGACACAGGCCTTCAGAACCTTGTTGAACTTCGGCAAGATCTGCTTTAGATCTTTCGTGGAGATGATGCGCGCCAACTCTTCCGCCGCCGCATTATGCGCCTGAGCTAATTCGATATAGGCTAGAGGAAATTGTCCCAGCTGTTGATGCGCCTCGGGGAGAGGCGCGTCTTGGCGCGCCTGGGGC
>SWDM01000006.1 GCA_005116835.1 Nitrospira sp.
AACAGGCCTCCTCCGTGGAGAACTGGCGGTTGAATTCGGCTGCCGTTCGTGGGTACTCCATGGCCCCCAACTACAACCTAGGGGGGTCACTCAAGTCAAGGTAATACCCCTTTGTCGGCTAGAAAACCCCGTCCCATCCGGCAGGTGGAAAATGTGGAATGGTTACATCTGCATTTTGACCAACTTGTTGCACGCTCTTTCCTATGAGCGTATATAGAAACAGTATGTAACTGCCACGCGCTTCTCATCTTTCTGCTTTGGAGGGGACCATGAAGCCCACAACCAAACAGCGATCCAACTCACAATCAGTCGATCGGAAAGTGCTTCTGCTGCTTAGGCGGAATGGGGCACAGACGATAGAAGGTCTCACCGTGCTGACGGGTATCGGGTGGGGGCAAGTCTATGTGGCTGTGGACCGTCTCAGCCGAGAGGGAAAAGTCTCGTTGGCTCCCGTGTACCCCAATGAGTACCGCGTGTCAGTCGGGAAGGCGGCTCACTAAGGTAACCCCCTTCCGGGCCAGCCACAGGGCATCGATATACCGCTAGGTCGGTTAACTGCCCCTTGGAGGCCACGGGGGGTGCCTTAAAAATACACTTGCAATTGACAGAGGCTGTGGTTCACAATCCTCTCGTATCCATCTACGCTCACCTGTAATTGCAATGAAAATAGCTATGCCTACTCAACAGGAACGACGAGACAGTGAGCGTGAACCCTGCAAGCTCGTTTGCTTTTTCGAGTTGACGACGCCGGCGGGCTCTGACGCTGTGACGTTGACGACGGGATCCGGGCACGTCATCAATCGCAGCGGCAGGGGTATGTTGCTCTTGCTCCCAGAGAAAGTGAACAAGCAACAGGTGGTTGAGATTCAGGTACCCTCAGACGCGATGAAAGAGCAAGACACCAAAGTCGTGGAAGTCTGTTGGACTCGCCCCATTGAAGTGGACGACCAAGCCAAGATGTACCTTGTGGGTACGCGTTTCCTTTTTCAAGTTCCTGCTTCCAGTCAGTCGCCCCAGATTCACTAACACCGCAACGCTCTCTTCCGGCGCCACCGTAATATAAGATCGCCCATGCCCTGGCGCCTGGCCGATGATGTGAACCCTTGGGCCACGAGGAAGTGGGATCACACGGTTGTCATCCGGCTCACCTCAAAACCGTTGCAATCCACTGTCTTGTCGATGCAATCAAAGCTGTGGCTCAGGGACATGCCTATTTCGGCGGCCCCGCATCGAATATGATTTTCAATTTACTCCGCGCCTCCGGAGAAGAGGGAATAACATCGCCGGCGCTTTCGACAACGTGAAGATCAGCTGACATTTATAGGCTGCAGCGACCTATCGGGAGCCGCAGCATCAGGAGAAGTCCTCCCCTGATCTCTAGCGGCCGCATCGTTCAGCTGAACAGCCCTTTCGAATAGCCGGCTATTCTGGATCCGACATTCTGACGTAACCAATTTATGACCGCCCAGGATAGCCTGGGCGGTTTCAGGGTTACCAGCCGATGAGGGGTCTGAAAAACAATAGACCAAGATTGTGCCGATTTTTGTCCCAGCCTCTAACGGTCAGAATCCACTTCGTCTGCTACACTTATCTCAGTCACGACGACGAATTCTCGATCCAATAAGGGGTGTGTGATATGCGGCTTCGTCATGGAACCTGGTTTGTATTGGCAGGGCTGCTTTGGAGCTGTACGACGATGCCGGTGACGCCTCCGCCGGCTTCTGCGCCGGTATTCCAAGCAGATGCGGACGACAATATTCTCTTGCAATCCGTGCAGCGAGAACAAGAACTCCTGCAGAACACCTGCGCGCAGAACCAGTCCTGCGATCAGGTGCACTTCACCCAGGCGATGCTCGCGTTATTCCAGAATGGAGAGGCGGCAACTGCCTCCTTCCAACAGACCCTAGCCGACGCGCCGAAGGGTCCACTCGCGGATTCAAGCACGCGCTGGATTCAGTTTTTGGCCCACCGGGCAACCCTCATTCCTTCAGCCGACGAACCCACGGAGGCATTACTAGAAGCCATGAAGGGACTGGTTCGCACCTGGCTGGGTCAACAGCGAACGGCTAGTGCAGCAGCGGCAGCGGCCACCCTACGGACGGCGGAACCGGCCAAAATCCAGGATCAGGCTGTGCATGTTCTTCAACGACGGATTCGGGATCGCGAAAAGCGGATCGCGGAATTGACGGACCAGCTCAGCGCCCTGAAGCAGATCGATTTGGAAGCGCATCGGGCCGGCAAGCTGAGTCCGCCGGGGATCCGGTCCAAGTAATCACTGTCATCCCGTCACTCGTCGAGGCTCGGTCGAAGAAGGTACGAGCCGTAGACCATGGCGAACAACAGATAAGCCCCACTCCAGCTCGCTGCTGCCACACCCAATACGAAATGAATCGGAAGATTCGTCAGAGGCCCGAATACCCTCAGGACGGCGCCCACATTGACCAGCATACAGATACAGACGGTCAGAGTCCCCGCATGCCGTAGACGCCCGGTATGGCCCAGGCTGGCGCGGGTCATCAGCGCCAGGGTCATCGCCCCCACCGCGCCGCTGGTAAAGGCATACACCGATTCCCCATCGACTCTTGCGCCTAACCCGACAGCCCTCTTACAATAGGCGTGACTGAGAGGTTCCTATGCCCTTCACACTTCATCCCTGCCATCGCGTCCCAACGCAATATTTCACCTCTACTCTGCGCATGCTGCGTATCGCGATCGTGGCGACCATCTGTTTCCTCTTCGGCTCGTCGTTGGTCAATGCGGACGAACCCCTCACCTCTCGCGACAGAAAATCTTTCAAGACAGTCCCGTTCAACCCGGCCCCCTCAGAAGCCCAACGGCACGAGCTCGACCGTGCGATTGCTCTCTGCGTCAAGACAGTAGAACGCGAGGTTCCGGGCAACCATTTCGAGGCTATTGCGGACAGCGGCCTCGTCAATATCGCCGGGATAGATCGGGGGAGATTCACATTTTGGAAGTGCATGTCGGAGAACGGACACCAGCTAGCTCCCAACAACAAATGAGGCAACGAGCCGCCATTGCTCCTGCCAGGGTGGTAATCGCACTACTTCCGGCGATCGCAATAAATCTTGTCCCGGCGACAGCGATGCTGGGCGCCGAAGATGCGATCCGTATCCAGATGCCTGCGCCACAAACGAACCATGCATCGGGGAAAGGGCAGATCCTTGACGGTTCACAAGTCGTGCAACCTTCGCCGAGGGAGCGAGACGCGATCTATCAATTGCTCGCTGCCAACCCACGACCGAAGACTCTGAAGGAGGCGGATATGAAATACCTGAAGAGGCTGCTCAACAAGGCAACATGGTTCAGGTTCGAGCAGAAAATGGTGCGCGACATCTGGTTGGAGGTGAACGGGAAGGAATGGCGCGATACCGAAGGGCCCCTTCACCCCAAGAATGAAGCTTTCCGTTAGGCGGCGAGCTGTGGGGAGCCAATTCCCCCATTGTGGAGAAAAGCTTCCACGTAATATGCTACAGAGTGCCCAACCCTACGTCGGCGTGACATGCCATGAGCCCTCTCCTCAACATGGAAGCAGTCTCTCGCATACCCAAGCTACGCATCTTGATTCTTTCAGAGATCGACGACTGGGATTTTGGCCGGCGATTGAAAGCGTATGGGCATGAGATTGTCGCTTGGGCTCGCCCCAAGTGGAAACGAAACTCGACCTGTGGCGACTTCTGTTATGCGGTCAGGAGCACCCTGAGGGCGATTTTGTGCCGACCAAAACTAATACGGACGACTCAAGCGAGATTCAATTCCTGGAAATGGCTTGATAAGGAAAAGATCCCTCGCATCACATCCCCCAATGTGAACTCTTCTAATTTCAATGACTATGTGAAGGGTCTGAACGTTGATCTTATCGTGGTGTATTACTTCCCCCAGATCTTAAAAACGGCTCTTCTCCAAACTCCCCGGCTGGGAGTCTTAAACTGTCACCCTTCGCTGCTCCCTCGTTATGGAGGACCGAATCCGACGTTTTGGATGATCAAAAACGGAGAGTCGGTTGCCGGGATCACCATTCATGTGATGACAGAGAAAATTGATGCGGGGGATATTGTCGCCCAACAAGAGCTGATCATTGGGGAGGAGGAGAATGCGGGGCAACTGATGCAACGACAACACCATGCTGCTGCTGCGCTCCTGACTGAAGCCATCAATGACATGGCGCAAGGAACCCTCAACCCCAAGCCTCAAACCATCGCGGAGCGGACTTATTTTGGAAAGAGGAAAGCAGCCGACACCGTTCTCGATTGGAATGGGTCCGCGAAACGCATCGCCAATCTGTGGCGGGCCTTGCAACCCTATGAACCGCTCACCGCATGCCTGAATGGCACAACCATCAAGATTTTCGATGCGCGACCTCAAGAAGGGCCTCAGTCAGGGGGAGTACCGGGAGAAATCATGGCAAAACAGTCGGGAACACTTCTCGTCCAGACCGGCAACGGATATCTCGAGATACGGTCCTATGAAATCGTCCCGTTTCACGGTTGGATCAACCGCATTCTGCAAGGATTCCTGCTGCCCGTCGGCAGCCGCTTCGACCAGGCCCCGTCGGCAATAGATTTCACATCGAAAGCCGCCTCATAGGAGGGGGTGTGGACCGAACGATACGACCTCAAATGTCTTACTGGCTGTTCTTGCCCCGTCGCCATTCGTAACATGGCCGCAAAGTTCGAAGATGCGCACAGTGTCCCGCAGTTTTCTGACAGCCCTGGATTTTCCATTTTGAGAGGAGGCACAGCATCGTGCCAGGGGACCAAGACAAAGTGAACACTCCAATATGAAGTGGATCGTCTACATCCTGGAATGTTCGGACAAGAGCCTCTACACCGGCATTACCACTGATCTGGCGCGGCGATTGGAAGAGCACAGGACTGGGCGTGGCGCAAAATACACCAAATACCGAAATCCGTTGAAAGTCCGGTATACCGAACCTCGAAGAACCAAAGGCGCAGCACTCACCCGTGAAGCCGCGATTAAATCCCTAACCAGGTCTGGGAAACTGACTCTCATCGCCGCTCAGCCCACAACCCCACTCCACCGCTGACCTCCATCGCTCATGACGCGAGGCAAGAATCGCCCTTGCCTCACCGGAACCCCAATAGATAGAATCCCGGAAACTCAAGAGGCCTCATATGACCACGGAAGAAGCGCGGGCTCATTACAACTTCCTGCTCACTCTCTGCATTCGTAAAGCCGAGTCCTTTGGCCCCATGGCCTTCACTTTCATCAAGGACCATACCTTCCTCACGACAAGCCTGACCCCTGAGGAGCAGTTCAATCTCTTGATGGCTACCGCCGACGCCTTTGCCGACGAGCCCAAACGATACGGCCACAAGGTGGACTGTCTCAAGAGGGCCGCTGACTTGTTGCCGAAGACGCAGTTTTACGACGTGATGCTGGCCCGACACCTCCACCAGGAGATCGTCCGTCTCCAGACCGAACTCGATCTCTACAAGCCACTCTAAACCCCAAACATCAGGGCGGCCCGACAGACCCTGCCACGCGGCATCGCCTCATCATCGAAACAGATATGCCGGACTATTATCTGTCCATCGCACAGCGGCATGCAGCCCGCTACTATCAAGAAAAGTTTCGCCTGTCGAAAGAGGCCAAAGTCTCCCAGCACTTCGCCGGCCAGGTTCGCCGTTTCGAGCCGGACAACATCGTCATACACAAAGAGTTCCCCGGAGCCTGCGCGCCGTTCGTGCAGGCCAGAACCGGAACCTGGCACGTCATGTTGCCATTCGACCTGAAGATCAGCCGCTCCCCCGAAGACCCACTGGAAGCAGGCCTGCGTATTTGGTACGCCAAGGAGGGCTACTCATTCCCACTGCGCTATGAGATGGGCCGGCTCTGCAGCGACTACGACGATCAGGTACTGGACCTCGACATGACCGATCCGCACCTTCTCTTCGTATCGGTTTCGCCGCTCAAGGAACGAGAACTCGGCACGGTCGATCGAGCTACCCCGGCAGACATCCCCTTCGACATCGGACTCCCCCGCGCATTCCTCGACAGCTCAACCACCCTCGGCCCCTACGTGCAGGTCGTGTGCAATATCAAGGTCTGGTTCGATGCAACCTCCGTCAACTTGCTCTTTCAGGGCGCTCCCGATCTGCACGAATATGGACTGCACGGCGCTAGCGGACTCCTGACAAGAACTTACGCCTCAGAAAAAACCGCGGCCTATGCAGGCGCGGGAAACCAACCCTGGCAACAAGGGCTCAGTTTCAACTTCATCAACATGCACCTCCAACTATTGCCCGACACGACGACCGCAATCGTGCCGGCCAGTACCCCGATCTTCTCCTTCCATCCGATCATGTCGCGAGAGAACATTCAACTCGAAGATGCCAGGGCTCTCGCGCACTAACGAGGTCCACCTCGATCAGTCAATCATCACGCCTGTCCCCTACTGTGCTCACCAGCGTCACTTTGGCCCCAACACCTCCTTAAACATGTTAGCCAGATCACGGAGCGCCCGGGAGCCATCGCCGATATAGGCCGAACCGTGCATCGTGGCAAGCGTCTTGGGCTGCAACTCGGCCAGCCGACGGAGCGTCGGTTCTGTGAGCGTAGAGTAGGGCATATAGTTGGCCAGCGGCCCTTGCTGGTACTCCACGAGCACCTGCCGGCACCGGTCCAGCACATCAGAATGTGTCGACGCCTCGACATCGCCATTCTGATGAAACAGATCTGAGCACAAGAGCGTACGCTGGGTTTCTTCAAACAGCAGCCCTGCTTCCCAACAATGAGGCACATGGGGCGTATGCAGAAACCGAAAGCGATACTTGCCGGTCGTCAGCACCTCCCCATCCTGCATTCCCTTGGCCGGACGCACCACCATGAAATCATCGATGCTGACCAACTTGCCCACAAAGGGGTATTACCTTGACTTGAGTGACCCCTACCGCTTGTGTTTTTGGCCCTGCCGGCCTCGAACGTGCTTGATGATAGCAGCGTAGGGAGCAGGACTGACGGCGACCGCTTGCTGGACCAGGC
>SWDM01000007.1 GCA_005116835.1 Nitrospira sp.
GGCTCACGATCCACGGCGACTTCAAGCCCAGCAGGTATTGATACAACGCGGTGTCTTGCATGGTGGCCTCCTGATGAGGCCCGCATCCTACCCCGTCAGACTACCCATGCGAAACCCAGACGCGCCAGAATATAGAGACGTCGCTCTGGAGGTTTTCGACTTTGAAATCCACCGGCTCTCGCTGGGGCTGTAGCGACTCGCCGTTCGGGTCTGCATGTTTTTCATCAACGAGTGGCGTGCAGCCTGGTGCAGGTCTTGCGGAATACTGTTGGTCTGCCTTGCGATCAGGACAGTAGTAAATGGTTGAGGCTGATTGAGCGAAGTCGGCGGAGAGCCAACTGAATGCCATGGCCACAATCAGAAAAAACTGTCGTCTTATTTGCATGCCATATTCTTATCCTGAAAACGGGGAAATGCAATCAAACCGGCGGATTCGCATTTGTAACTGTGAAGCAGCGACCCTGAAGACTGCGGGTTGCCGTGCCGGCGAGTGAATGTACCTTGCAGATGACACTGGTTTGTGGGGCTGACAGTTCCTTCGATCGGACTGTATGGAAAAACCATCGCCTGAGTTATCTCGTTAAATAAAGCTGAACGTACGGCATGTGCAAAGAGCTTAATCTGGGCGTTTGCCATCAATTTCATCCATATCTTGTGGAGAGGATCCCCCTGACATACCCTCCCTTGGGTGAATGTAGGAGCTGTCAAACATCTTTCTATATCCAAGGTGCCAGCCCAAGAGGCCGGGACTGAAATAGCTAAAAGAAGAATCTCATAAGTCCATGAATTTGCTGTTGACAAGTCTTCAAGTGAGTGTATACTGCGTCGGGCGTGGGAGGAAGTGGGTGAGTCTGGATATTTAAAATCTATGGATGATCGCCATGCTCCCGTCATGCACCAAGAGGTGCTGCAGTGGCTTTTAGGTGACGGCAGGAAGGTCTTCCTTGATTGCACGGTGGGATACAGTGGGCATGCTGAAAAACTGCTTGTGGGAAGTGGTCCAGAGGGGAGGCTTATCGGTCTCGACCGGGACAGATCAGCCATTGAAGCTAGTCGGCAAAGGCTTTCGAAGTTTGGCGCTCGCGCCACTCTGATTCAGGGTCATTTCATGGAATTGAAGCAGCACCTCTCGGCCCAAGGATTGTCGCAGGTCGACGGAATTGTTTTTGACCTCGGTGTGTCGTCGCCTCAACTTGATGAACCGACGCGCGGGTTCAGCTTTCAGCATGACGGACCTCTCGACATGCGTATGGACCAATCGGTGGGCGAGACGGCGGCTGATTTGATTAATCAATGGCCGGAAGCGCAGTTGGCCGACGCCATTTTTCAATTCGGTGAGGAGCGGTTTTCCCGACGGATTGCCCGTGCCATTGTCCGTGTGCGTGAACGTCATCCATTGGCGACGACGAAGGAGTTGGTCTCCGCAATCGAGGGATCGGTCCCGGCGAATTATCGGCATGGCCGCCTCCACTGTGCCACCCGCACATTTCAAGCGATTCGCATTGCAGTGAATCGAGAGCTTGATTGTCTGGAGCCGGCGTTACGCGATGCAGTGGACGTGTTGTCTCCCGGTGGTCGCCTCTGCGTGATTTCATTTCATTCGCTCGAAGATCGGATTGTGAAGCACACGTTTCGGGCGCTTTCAGGCAAGGACGATCCTGCATTGATGGTGCTGACTAAAAGACCGCAGGTTTCAACCAGTGAAGAATCGGGCCGGAATCCCCGCTCCCGCAGCGCCAAATTGCGGGCTGCCCAACGGGTGTTCGAGGAGGGTCACTCATGAAGACGTTGACGATTGTGGCCGGCGTACTGCTGGTCTTCGTATTTGTGTGGGAGCGTGTCGATGTCGTTCGAGTTGGGTATCAGATTGAGCGGTTGAAAACCCAAAAAGTGTTACTCGAGCGGGAGCGAGATCAATTGCAAGTGAAGTTTTCCGCGCTGATGGCTCCCGAGCGGATCGCCAAGGTGGCGACGGAGAAGTTGGGGCTGGTTCCTCCGCAGCAGGGACAAGTGCTGATGGTGCATTTGCCTGGAGAGGCCCCCAGTCGGTCGCTCCCACCCGTAGTGCAAGTCCGCCTGGCGAAGCATGAGTCGAACGGGAGGGAAAACGAGTGACTGCAGGCCCTTCTCGCGGTCGTCGCTATGTGATGCTGCTCCTGTTCCTTTGCGGGTTCAGCGTTATCGTGTTTCGACTGGTCACGCTTCAAGTCCTTCAGGCGGCAGAGCTGACGGTCAGGGCCGACAGGCAGCAGCAAAAGACCGTGTCTTTTGAAGGAGCCAGGGGCGTGGTGTCGGATCGGCACGGCAAGGTGCTCGCGATGAATGTGGAGGTGCCATCCGTATTCGGCGTGCCCACTTCGCTGGAGAACCCCTCGGCTGTCGCGCGGCATCTTTCTCCTGTGCTCCGTATTCGAAGCGAGGAGCTTGAGAGACGTCTTCGGCAAGACAAGAGTTTTGTATGGTTGGCGCGAAAGGTCGAACCTGAGCAGGGGCGCCGGCTCGAGCAGTTGTCGTTGGACGGCATCGGCGTGGTGATGGAGGGTCGGCGGTTTTATCCCAAGGGTCCGTTGTTGGCCCATGTCCTCGGATTTTCCGGGATGGACGGGCAAGGGCTTGAGGGCCTCGAGCGTCGATACGAGTTGCATCTGCATGGAGAAAAGCGCGTCACGGTGTTGCAGCGCGATGCGTTAGGCCGCACGGTGTTTCCCAAGGGCTTGGCGGAGCAAGCGCCGACGCCGGGACATGCCCTGACGCTGACTGTCGATGAGGTCATCCAATACATTGCAGAAAAAGAATTGGAAGAGGCGGTTACCCATTCCCGCGCCAAGTCTGGAACGATCATTGTCATGGATCCACAGTCTGGTGCGGTTCTTGCGATGGCCGTTAGTCCACGATTCGATCCGAATGTCGTTGCCGCGTTGACGCCAGATCGGTGGCGCAATCGCGCGTTGACGGATACATACGAGCCTGGGTCTACCATGAAAGCAATGGTCGCGGCCGCAGCGATTGAAGAAAAAGTGATGACGCCCGGTTCGATGGTCTTTGGTGAAAACGGCCAGATGGTAATCGCCAATACGACGATTCATGACCACGAGAAGCTGGGGTGGATGACGTTTTCCGAGATGATTGAAAAGTCCAGCAACATCGGCGCTGCGAAGACCGGTATGGCTCTGGGAGAGCAGCGGCTCTATCGCTATCTCCAAGCGTTCGGATTTGGCCAACGTACGGAGATCGATCTGCCGGGCGAGGTGAGCGGGCTTCTGAAGGCTCCCAAAGACTGGGGCCGTCGATCGTTGGCGTCGATCTCGATGGGGCAGGAGGTGGGGGTGACGCCTCTTCAGATGGTGTCGGCCGTCGCGACTCTCGCCAATGGGGGTGTGATGATGAGGCCCTATGTGGTGTCGGAGGTGCGCGATCAGAAAGGTCGCTTGCTGAAGGAGGTCTTACCTCAAGTCAAGCGTCGAGTGGTGTCGCCGGAGACGGCTCGGACGATGACGACATTATTGGAAGGTGTCGTGACGAATGGGACGGGGACTAAGGCTGCTATTCCTGGCTTCCGCGTGGCGGGTAAAACCGGAACTGCGCAAAAAATCGATCAGCGGACCGGCGCCTATTCCTCCACGCAGTTTGTCGGATCTTTTGTCGGCTATGTCCCCGCGGAATCTCCACGCTTAGCAATGATCGTCGTCCTCGACGAGCCGCAGGGCGAAGCCTGGGGAGGGACCATAGCGGCGCCGGTATTTCGCCGGGTCGGGGAACAGGTGCTCACCTATCTTGGAGTGTCCAGAGAAGACACAGTGAAAATTGCATTAGCGATGAAGGACCACTGACGACCCATGGCGCGTGACCCCATTACCCTCGCACAGTTGCTTGCGGCGCTCCGCGGGCAAGTTGACGTTCTGGAGCAGCGCGGCGATGTGAGTTGCCCGGTACGGTCGATTACGGACGATTCACGGGCTGTAACAGAGGGGAGTCTCTTTGTCGCGGTCAAGGGTGAGCGTGTCGATGGTCATGGCTTTGTCGAGCAGGCCATCAAGGCCGGCGCAGTTGCGGTGGTAGCGCAGGGACCTGTGCCATCAGGGCAATTACCGTTTGTGCGAGTGGCAGATTCCCGCAAGGCGCTCGGTCTTCTCGGCAGCCGGTTTCATGGGGATCCATCCGCCCACCTCAAGATGATCGGCGTGACCGGCACCAATGGAAAGACGACGACGACGTATCTGTGCAAAGCGCTCCTAGAAGGGATCGGCAGGCAGGTGGGGTTGATCGGCACGGTGGGGTATCAGATCGGGCAGGAGACGCTTCCTGCCTCCCACACGACGCCAGGCGCCCTCGACCTTCAGGCGTTGTTGGCGAAGATGGTCGAGCGCGGGCTTACAGCTGCCGTGATGGAAGTCTCTTCCCACGCCCTCGCGTTGGATAGGACGGCAGGCTGTGAATATGACGTGGCTGTCTTCACGAACCTTACGCAGGATCACCTCGATTTTCATCGCACCATGGACGAGTACTACGAGGCGAAGCTGCGACTCTTCACCGGGTTGAGTGGGGGGCAGAAGTTGGGAAAGCGTGCCCTCGTCAACATGGACGATCCTCGCGGCAACGCGATCAAAGCGGTTAGCCCTGTCCCGGTCTGGGGCTATGCGCTACATAGTCCCGCCGACCTGAAGGCCGAACGTGTCCGCCTCTCGCTTACCGGAACTGAGTTTACTGCCGCAACTCCTGCCGGTTCATTCACGGTCGAGAGCCGGCTGGTCGGAGAGCACAATGCCTACAACTTGTTAGGGGCGATCGGGGTGGCGCTGCACGACGGGGCGACATTCGATCAGATCCGCGAGGCGGCAGCCAAGATAATCAATGTCCCTGGACGTTTCGAGCGGGTTTCTTCCGGACAGGATTTTACTGTGGTCGTCGACTATGCCCATACCGAAGATGCGTTACTCAGGTTACTGACGGCGGCCCAGACGTTGAAGACCGGGCGAATCATTACGGTGTTCGGTTGTGGCGGTGATCGGGATCGTGGAAAGCGTCCCAAGATGGGGCGCGCTGCCGTGGAATACAGCGATGTGGTGGTCCTGACGTCCGATAACCCTCGAACCGAAGATCCGATGGCCATCCTTCATGAAGTAGAGATTGGCGTGCGCGATGCGTTGGCGAGCCGTAATCACGTGCAGTATCGCTTGGTGCCGGATCGCCGCGAAGCGATCGGCGCAGCCATCCGAGAGGCGCGCGGAGGCGATATGGTGCTCATCGCCGGCAAGGGGCATGAGGACTATCAAATCATCGGAACGAAGAAATTTCATTTTGATGACCGGGAAGTGGCGCGCGAGGCAATTCAACAATTGCGGGATTGCGCATGAGAGTTCAGGGCACGGCTGGGACTACGCAAGGTGAGGGGCCCATGGGACTGTTTACGGTCGACGAGTTGCGAGAAGTGATCAGCGTGAAAGTCCTCGCGGGGCAGGATTCGTTATCGGGGAAGCGCCGGATCAGACAGATTAGTACAGACTCCCGATCGATTCGCCGCGGCGATCTGTTTGTTGCGCTCAGAGGCGATCGATTCGACGGTCATGAATTCGTGTCGGCCGTGCTTGCGAAGGGCGCAGCGGGAGCCATCGTTCACGATGAATACCGTCTTCCCCAAAAGGAAGCAGCCGTACATAGGATCGAAGGACCGGCTGGACCATTTCTCTTTGGCGTGCGCGATCCGCTGTTTGCCTACCAGCAGTTAGCCAGCCACCATCGCAGCCGATTCCATATCCCTGTCGTAGCGGTGACCGGGAGCAACGGCAAGACGACGACGAAAGATATGGTGGCAGCGGTGATGGCTGAGCGGTGGACAGTGTTGAAGACCGAAGGGAATTTCAATAACCGGATCGGTGTGCCCGCCACCCTGTTTCGTCTCACGGCTCGCCACCGAGCGGCGGTTATTGAGATGGGAGTGGATCAACAGGGGCAGACGACCAGGCTCTGTGAGATTGTCAGGCCCACGATAGGGGTGATCACCAATATCGGCCCGGATCATCTCGAGTTTTTTGGAAGCATGGAAGGATCGGCTCAGGCCAAGGCGGAATTGTTGGATCCTCTTCCGGTCGATGGCACAGCGGTTCTGAATGCCGACGATCCCTACTTCGACTATCTTGCCGCGCGGGCGCAATGCCGCGTGATGTCCTTTGGCTTTTCAGAGATGGCCGATGTCCGCGCGAGCGGGGTCACCTCCGATGTTCGATCTGGCACGACCTTTCGCTTGCACCTTCCGGGGAAAAGCCGCCCCACGATTGTTCGAATTAAAGTACATGGAACCCACAACGTCACCAATGCGCTTGCCGCGGCAGCGGTGGGTGCGGCATTGGGCATGTCTGGTTCGATGATTGCCCACGGATTGGCTCGATTCCGTCCTGCAGCGATGAGGTCGCAAGTTGTGACCCATCATGGCGTCCACATCATCAATGACTGCTACAACGCCAACCCTGCGTCGATGAAAGCGGCAATTCAATTGCTGACAGAGTGGAGTCCTGCGCGTGAACGGATTGCCGTGCTGGGCGATATGCTCGAGCTTGGTCATGAGGCAGGCAGGATGCACCGGGATGTCGGACGTTTTCTTGCCGCTCAGGGGCTGTCGCGGCTGATCGTCTGCGGGACGTTGGGCCGTGAAATTGCGGATGGGGCTCGCGCGGGAGGAATGGCTGGTTCGCGGATCGACGAAACCGTCGATGCGGCAACTGCAGCCGATCACCTCAAGAAGATTGTGCGGCAAGGCGACGTCGTGTTGGTGAAGGCCTCGCGTGGCATGAAGATGGAGCAGGTGGTGCAGGTTCTGACGGGGATGAGGGCAGTCATTAAGCAGGCATCGTGAAGGAGTCGGCGCCAACCCCACGCAAGAGTGTGCGGTCGGACGGGCTCATTTTTAGGTAAAGACCGCATGCTCTACAACTGGTTATATCCATTTCATACGGAATATTCGTTCCTGAACGTCTTTCGATATCTGAGCTTTCGGATCATCTATGCGGCCGTGACTGCGTTCTTGATCGCTTTTGTGCTGGCCCCGTGGGTGATCAGGAAATTGCAGGAAATTAAACTGGGCCAGCAGATTCGCGACGACGGTCCCAAGCGTCACTTGGCGAAGAGCGGTACGCCCACCATGGGCGGGATTCTCATCCTCTTCGCGGTGGTCCTCTCGACGCTGCTATGGAGCGATATCGCGAAGCCCTATGTCTGGCTTGTGCTTGCCGCCACATTGGGGTTCGGCGCAATCGGATTTGCCGACGACTATGTGAAATTCATCAAGACCCGATCGAAGGGATTATCGGCGGGACAGAAATTCTCTGCGCAAGTGGCGTTGGCCTTGATGATTGCTCTGGTCCTCTATTTTCTGCCCGGCTATACGACCAAGCTCAGCATCCCATTTTTCAAGAATTTCGTTCCGGATCTCGGTTGGTTCTATATCGCGTTCGCTGTCGTCGTGATTGTCGGGAGTTCGAATGCCGTTAATCTGACCGATGGTCTTGATGGCCTCGCGATCGGTCCGGTGATGATCGCCTCATTGGCCTATACGATTGTGGCCTACGTCGCCGGACATCGGCTCATGTCGGATTACCTGCTCATTCAGCATATCGAGGGCGCCGGTGAACTCGCGGTGTTCACGGCATCCATTCTGGGAGCCAGTCTTGGATTTCTCTGGTTCAATACCTATCCGGCCTCCGTGTTCATGGGTGATGTGGGCTCGCTTCCATTGGGAGCCGCGCTGGGCACGGTTGCGGTGATCAGCAAGCACGAGTTGCTGCTGCTGATGGTCGGCGGGGTATTTGTGATTGAAGCGGTCTCGGTTATTTTCCAGGTGATTTCGTTCAAGGCGCGCGGGAAACGCATTTTTCTCATGGCGCCCATCCATCACCACTTCGAAATGAAGGGATGGGAGGAGCCTAAGGTCGTTGTGCGTTTGTGGATCATTGCCATCCTGTTGGCCCTGCTCAGCTTGAGCACGCTGAAATTACGGTGATGGCATGATGGGAGAAGCGGCTGTGGAGCTTGCGGGAGCGCGTGTCACGGTCATGGGACTTGCCAGAAGCGGCGTGGCTGCTTGTCGCTTGCTACAGGCAGCGGGAGCCCGCGTCACTGTGGCTGACCGGAAGGAACCGGCTGAGCTGAGATCGGTCCTCAATGGTATCGACCGCGATCACATCGGTGTGACAGTCGGAGCAATGTATGAATCGTCACTTGATGCTGCGGATCTCGTGGTGATCAGTCCCGGAGTGCCTTATCGGCTGGCCTCGCTCGAAGCGGCGCGTCGGCGCGGCGTGCAAGTGATCAGCGAATTGGAGCTGGCCTCGCAGTTTGTTCGGAGTCCCCTCCTGGCCGTCACAGGGACCAACGGCAAGAGCACGACCGTCACCCTGATCGGCAAGTTTCTGGAGGAGAGCGGCAAGCGGGTGTTTGTCGGAGGGAATTTGGGAACTGCTTTAAGCGACGCGGCGCTGGAAGATTATCGCGCCAGTCAAGCAGGACTGCCGAGCCCCTATGACTATCTCGTCGCGGAGGTTTCCAGTTTTCAACTGGAAACGGTGGATCGGTTCCATCCCTGGATCGCGTCCCTGCTCAACGTGACGGTCGATCACCAGGACCGATATGAGTCCCTTGATGAATATGTCGCGGCGAAACAACGGATCTTCGAGAACCAAACCGCGTCGGATTTTGCCCTCTTTAACCTCGACGATGATCGTGTGGCCGCGCTACGTCATCATGTCCGTGCAAAACGTCTTGGGTTTACGACTGCATCGACGATCCACCCCGATCTGTCCGGGGGAACCTATCTGGAAGGCGACAGGATCGTGACGACGGTCACAGGTATACGGCAAGAGATTTGTGGCCGAAGCGAGATCCACATTATCGGCAGGCACAATGTGGAGAACGTCATGGCGGCCGCGACCTATGCCTTGCTGTGTGGCTGTCCTCTCGACACCATCCGTCGAGTCCTCGCAACGTTTCCCGGACTCGAACATGCCCTCGAAATTGTTCGCGAGCGTCGGGGGGTTCGATTTGTGAACGATTCGAAAGGGACGAATGTCGACGCGACGCTCAAGGCGTTGGAGAGTATCGATCAACCGATTTGGCTCATTGCCGGAGGACGGGATAAGGGCGGCGACTTTTCGCGGCTTGCTCAGGCGATCAGCCGGAGAGTTAGGCGTGTGATTCTTATTGGGGAAGCGGCGCCGCTCCTCCGGCAGGCATGGGAGGGGGTTGCTACCGTGACTGACGCCGCTAACTTGCAGGATGCCGTTGACCTGGCAGCGCAGGGGGCATCGGCGGGAGATGTCGTGTTGTTGTCTCCGGCCTGTGCCAGTTTCGACATGTTTGCGGACTATCAAGACCGTGGTCGCCAATTTAAGTCTTTGGTCCATGCCTTACCAGCGTGACGCGCAAGGCGAGGGGGGAGTGGTTCTGAACCATGGCGCATCGATCGGCGGGGACCTTGGCGCTCCCATGGTCCCAGCCCAGCAATCAACGGTCGGGAAAACAACGGGTGCCGGCAGACCATACCCTTCTGGCGGTGACCATGATTTTGGCGTTGTTGGGGCTCGTCATGGTGTTCAGCGCGAGCGCGATCGTGGCAGGCAACCGGTTTCAGGATCCCGGGTTTTTTCTGAAGCGGCAGATCGCTTGGTTCGCATTCGGTTTGCTGTTGATGCATCTCGCGTCGCGAGTGGACTACATGGTTTGGAAAAAACTCTCCGTGCCGATATTGATCTGCATGGTGGGGCTGCTCGTCATGGTACTGGTCCCGTCGATCGGTGTAGCGGCCAAAGGAGCGCGGCGATGGTTGCGGATCGGGCCGATCTCCATGCAGCCGGCAGAAATGGTCAAGCTGGTGGTGGTGATCTACATGGCGGCGTATCTGGCCAAAAAAGGGGAGAAAATCACGTTATTTCGCGAGGGCCTGCTTCCGGCCATGATCGTGATCGGACTGCTGAGCGGGCTGGTGTTGTTGGAGCCGGATCTTGGGACGGTCGTGGTGCTTGGGCTGGTAACGATCGGAATGTGGTTTCTTGCCGGAGCGCGGATCCCCCATCTGTTGGCTTTAGGGCTCGGCGCAATTCCGGTTGCGCTGGCGCTGGTTCTTGGTTCCAGTTATCGGCGCCAACGGCTCATGACGTTTCTTGCTCCATGGAAGGATGCGTCGGACGGCGGATTCCAAATCACTCAATCCTTCCTGTCCTTCGGCAGCGGCGGTCCGTTCGGAGTGGGATTGGGCGAAGGAAAACAGAAACTGTATTTTCTTCCGGAGGCGCATACGGACTTCGTCCTGGCGCTGGTTGGGGAGGAGCTGGGGCTTATCGGGACCGTCACCGTGATCCTACTGTTTGCATTTTTTGTGTGGCGGGGGTTTCAGATTTCTGCGCGCGCGCGGGTGCCGTTCGGCCGTTACTTAGGCATGGGCATTACCCTGTTGATCGGCGGTCAGGCATTGGTGAATGCGGCTGTGGTGACCGGGCTCTTACCGACGAAGGGACTTACCTTGCCGTTCATCAGCTACGGAGGGTCGTCGCTGGTCATCAGTCTGATCGGCGTGGGGATCTTGCTCAGTATTTCTCGCGATCGGCATGCGGGCGGTTATCGAGGCGGACGTGGCGGGTTGGATCACGGATGACGATCGTCATCGCAGCAGGAGGAACCGGCGGTCATCTCTATCCTGCTGTGGCGTTAGCGCGAGAGTTTCTCTTGCGCGATCCTACGGCCAAGGTGCTCTTTGTAGGGACGGCGCGGGGTCTTGAATCGAGGGTGCTGGCTCACGAGGGATTTGAGCTGGCAATGATCAATGCCAAGCCGGTGATGGGCAAGGGATTACTCGGGGCGATGTCAGGCTTGTGCGCGTTGCCGGTCAGTTTGGGTCAGTGCCTGAGTATCCTACGGTCGAGACGGGCAGATCTGGTGATCGGGGTCGGCGGGTACACGAGCCCCATGATGGTTCTTGCTGGAGCCTTGACCGGGGTGGCGCGGGTGATCCTTGAGCCGAATGCCAATCCCGGCATGGCCAACAAAGCAGTGGGCGCATTTGCCCAACGAGTGTTTCTCGCATTTGAGTCGGCGGCGAACTCGTTCGATCGGGCCAAAGTACGGGTGGTGGGAACGCCGATTCGAAAGGCGTTTCTGGAGAGCATGCAACAGAGCCGGGAGAAGTCCGGGGCGCCACACTTGCTGATTTTCGGGGGAAGCCAGGGAGCGAAGGCGATGAATCTTGCGGTAACGGAAGGATTGTCGGAGCTGATGGCGGAGTTGCCTCATCTGACCGTCACCCATCAGACCGGCGAGTCCGACCATGCTCGGGTGACCGAGGCTTATCGTCGCGCCGGTCTTTCTGCCCGGGTGATGCCGTTTATCTATGACATGCCTGCGGCGCTGCGAGAGGCGGACCTGGTTGTGGCGAGAGCCGGCGCGATGACGGTGGCGGAACTCACGGCCTGCGGTAAGCCGGCCATCCTCATTCCATTACCGTCCGCCATCTACGACCATCAGACGAAGAATGCGAAGGTCATGGAGGCAGCCGGCGCTGCCGTATTGATACCGCAATCTTCGCTCACTGGTTCTCTGATGGCCAGGTCGGTGGCGGAGATTATCAGGAGCCCTGAGCGGTTGCGGGCGATGGGAACGGCCAGTCTATCGTTGCGGCGAATTGATGCGGCAGAGGTCATCGTTCGCGAATGTTATGCACTCATGGGAGGTCATGATGATGTCAACCGGTCTGTCGGAGCGACAGGAGCATAAAGTTGTTGGGCAACGAAGACAGGAATCGCAGTCCTATCCACCGGTCGTGGGAGTAACACGCATGTCGATGTTTCGCAAAACGCAACAGATTCACTTGGTCGGCATCGGCGGATCGGGGATGAGCGGGATCGCCGAAGTGCTGTTGACGATCGGATATAAAGTCACCGGCTCCGACCTGCAGGCTTCCGATACGACGCGGAGACTGCAAGAGCTCGGCGGGCGCATTTATATCGGCCATCAGGAATCGAATGTGGGAGAGGCTCAAGTGGTGGTCATCTCCTCCGCCGTGTCGGCGCAGAACCCTGAGGTTATAGCGGCCAAGGCGAAGCAGATTCCCGTGATCCCTCGGGCCGAGATGCTCGCGGAGCTGATGCGGCTGAAATTCGGGGTCGCTATTGCCGGCGCCCACGGAAAGACCACGACCACGTCGATGGTGGCCAACGTTCTGGCGCAGGGCGGCCTGGATCCGACAATGGTCATCGGGGGCAAAGTGAATGCGCTGGGGAGCCATGCGCGCCTTGGTCGTGGCGATTTGCTCGTGGCGGAAGCCGATGAGAGCGACGGGTCGTTTCTCCGTCTGTCTCCGACCGTCGTCGCGGTCACGAATCTCGACCGCGAGCATCTCGATCACTACGGCAGCATGGAGCGCATCAACGAGTGTTTTCTCGAGTTCATCAATAAAGTGCCCTTCTATGGGTTGGCCGTATTGTGCGCCGACGATGATCGGCTCAGGGCCCTCTTTCCGAACATCGTGAAGCGCTACCAGACCTACGGGCTCAGCGAGCGTGCCGGCGTTGCGCCGGATTTTTTCGCTACAGACATCACGTTGAATCAGTGGGGCAGCGAATTTCGCGCGCAATTCCGTGGGCGCAATTTAGGCCCATTCCGTCTGGCGGTGCCGGGCCGACACAATGTGTCCAACGCATTGGTGGCGATTGCGATCGGGATCGAATTGGAAGTGCCGGTGGACCTGATCAGGAAAGCGCTGGCAGCTTATGCCGGGGTCGAGCGCCGGTTTCATCTGCGAGGAGAGGTCAACGGGATCATGGTCGTGGACGATTACGGGCACCATCCAACCGAGATCAGGGCGACGCTGGCCGCAGCCAAACAAGGATGGAAGGATCGGCGACTGGTGGTGTTATTTCAGCCGCATCGCTACACGAGGACGAGAGATCTTCAGGAGGATTTTGCGAAGGCATTTGACCAATCGGACATATTGTTCTTAGCTGATATTTATGCGGCGGGGGAGCAGCCGATTCCCGGGGTGTCCGGAGCGAAATTGGCGGATATTGTTCGTGCGGCAGGCCATCCGTCCGTGACCTTTGTGGAACAAAAAGATCAGTTGGTGGATCAGGTGCTGCCACATCTGAAATCGGGGGATCTCGTCATGACCTTGGGAGCAGGGGATATTTGGAAGACGGGGCTTGGACTGTTGGCCAAATTAGCTCCAACCGGATGATGTCATGAGGAGAGGTGACGGGCATGTCGCTTCGGTCGCGAAAGTCCGTGCGAAGTTCACGCAGGCCGATGTGCGGGCTGCGGTGGCGGGTCTCCGGGGATCCGTATCTTTTCAGGCTCCGTTGCGCGAGTACACCTCGTTCAAGATTGGAGGGCCGGCGGACGTCGTGGTTGAGCCGGTTGATATCGAGGATGTCTGTCTGGTGGTCCGGCAAGCGCGCGCACACAAGATTCCCTTGTTTGTCCTGGGTGGGACGAATCTGTTGGTCCGAGATGGGGGAATCCGTGGCATCGTGGTCAACCTGGCGCGGTTGCGGGGGATCAAGGAAGAACCGGGGTCCGTTCTCTATGCCGAAGGGGGCGTCGGAATGCCCACATTAATTGGCTACGCGATTCGCCACTCCCTTGCGGGATTGGAATGGGCGGCGGGAATTCCCGGTACTGTGGCCGGCTGTGTTGTGATGAACGCCGGGACGAAGCTTGGGGAAATGAAGGATTCGATCAAGGCCATTTGTATGGTGAATATGAAAGGCCAGGTCGTGGAGCTGGAGGCAGCCCAGATCAGGTTCGAGTATCGTCGGGCCTTGTTGCCACGGGGCATAGTCGTAGGGGTATGGCTTCAATTGAAACAAGGGGTTCGATCGGAGATTGAACGGGTGGTCAAGGACTACCTCAGATACCGACGGGACACGCAGCCGCTTGCGATGCCGAGCGCCGGCTGCGTGTTCAAGAATCCTCCGAACGATTCGGCAGGCCGACTGATCGAGGAGGCGAATCTTAAAGGTGTACGCGTCGGCGGTGCGGAAGTGTCGATGAAGCATGCCAACTTTATGGTGAATCGCGGGCGAGCGAGCGCCGCGGACGTCACCGCGCTAATCCGGAAGGTCCGCAGCGCCATTCGACGTCGGGCTGGTGTGCATTTGGAGCTGGAACTCAAAATCGTGGGAAAGGCGTAGCGGTATGAGCGAGCCTCGTTCGACAGAGCGGCCACTTCTGACTCTCGCCCGCATCGGGGTGCTGATGGGCGGGCAGTCGGCTGAACGCGAGGTTTCGCTTCGGACAGGCGCTGCGGTGCATCGGTCGCTGCTCCGTCGTGGCTACAACGCTGTGGCTATCGATGTGGGGCGGACGCTCTCTCAAGATTTGCAGAGCCAGAAAATCGAGCTTGCGTTTCTCGCGTTGCACGGACCGGGCGGAGAAGATGGTTCGATCCAAGGATTTCTAGAAACCATGGGCATTCCTTACACCGGATCCGGAGTCCAGGCCAGCGCGATCGGTATGCACAAAGTCACGACGAAAACTCTCCTGGTATCAGCGCGCATTCCTGTGCCGGCCGGCACGGTGGTGAAACGCGGGGAGAAGGTTTCGCGCGCCACGGCGATGCGGGCGGCAAAAGTGCGATGGCCCGTCGTGGTGAAGCCTGCGTCGCAAGGGTCCACGATCGGCGTCACGATCGTGCGGAAGCCGGCGCAGTGGCATGACGCGCTGGCCTTGGCCCATCGATACGATACGGATGCAATGATCGAGGCGTACATTCCCGGGCATGAGGTTACGGTTTCGATCATCGGAGGGCGCGAGGGATCTCCGCTGGTGCTTCCTGCCGTGGAAATTGTCGCGCCGGGAGGCTTCTACGATTTTGCCGCGAAGTATGAAAAGGGGAAAACCCAGTACCTCTGTCCTGCGCCTCTGACAGCGGCTGTGACCAGGCAGATTCGAACATTGGCGCTGCGCACCTATGAGGTGCTGGGCTGTGAAGGGGCGGCCCGGGTCGATTTCCGCGTTACTCCGCGCGGACGCCCCTTTGTGTTGGAGATCAATACGGCGCCGGGCATGACCGAGACGAGTTTACTGCCGATGGCCGCGGCGCAGAACAAGATCGACTATAACGAACTGACAGAACGGATCCTCGAGTCTGCACTCGTCCGTGCAGCCCGCCTAGCCCATCCGTCAGGCGGAAAGGGCTTGCCATGACGATGTTTTTACGGAAGCGGCCGATGCCTCCAATCGGCCCTCGGCACAATCAATGGAAGGGCCTGCGCGCCAGTTCGGCCTCAGACCAGCGGCAACAGGCTCGCCGGGGGAAACTCGTCTTGCGATGGCGGCGTGCATTACGGATGGGGCAATGGGCTGTCGGACTTACGGTGTTGGCATGGGGACTGGTCATGGTCACGCAAGGGGTGGGGCCGATTCTGCAAGGTTGGCTGGAGATCCGCGAGATTGAGGTCGAGGGTATTCACCATGTGACAAAGGCAGAAGTGCTGGCGCGGCTTGCCTTGAATCCCGGCATGGGCCTCCATCAAGCCGATACGGCGCTGCTTGCCGGGCGAGTGCAGGCGCATGCCTGGATCAAAGAGGCCACGATCGAACGCCGGCCGCTGCATCTGCTGCATGTCTCCGTATTGGAACGCACGCCGGCCGCCATTATCCGAATAGGCGCGGACCATTGGCTGAGCGATGAGAACGGATATCTCCTTGTCAAGTTGGGCCGGCAGGACGACGAGACGCTGCCATTGCTGACCGGGTTGGAACCTCAGCCCCTTCAGCGCGGCGAGGTGCGTGTTCGCAATGCGGTTCAGTCCGGGATCGTGCTGGCGAAACTGATTGCCAATACACTCGACGGGCGGGTTGAAGTCGACCTCGCGAATTTCTCGAATGTGGTGGCATCGGCCAATGGGGTGCGGTTTCAGTTCGGCGACGACTCCCTGGTGAATCAGTGGGAACGGTTCCGGAAAGTGAATCCATCTTTCAAAACTGCCGCATCCGATGATCGGAAGCGCATGGTGAGCGAAATCGATCTGCGTTATGACAACCGTGTCATTGTGCGAGAAAGGGTGTGAGGGTTGTGCCGAAGCGTGATCAGATTCTTGTAGGGTTGGACATCGGGACCACGAAGATCTGCGCCATCGTATCGGAAATTACCGATGAGGGGGCGCTCAACATCATCGGGGTTGGATCCAGTCCGTCGCGAGGGCTTCGCAAAGGCGTGGTGGTCGATATCGAGAGCACCGTGGAGTCGATCAAGAAAGCGGTCGAGGAAGCCGAGCTTATGGCGGCGGTACAGATCAATTCAGTCTATACCGGCATCGCCGGCAGCCACATCTCAGCGGAAAACTGTAAGGGGGTGGTGGCGCTCAAAAAGGCAGAAGTCACGCGGGAAGATATTCATCGCGCGATCGAGAGCGCCCGGACTCTGGCGGTCATTCCCCATGAACGGCGGATTCTACATGTGCTGCCCCGTGAATTTATGGTGGATGGTCAAGAGGGAGTTCGGGAACCGTTGGGCCTGTCCGGAAACCGTCTCGAAGTCAACGTGCATGTGATTACCGGCGCTGTGACCTCAGCGCAGAACATCATCAAGTGTGTGAATCGCGCAGGGCTGGATGTCGTGGATATGGTACTGCAGCCCTTGGCTTCCAGTGAGGCGGTCCTAAGCCAGGAGGAGCGCGACCTGGGAGTCGTGATGGTCGATCTCGGGGGTGGGACGACCGATCTCGCGATTTTCCTCGATGGGAGTATCAGGCATTCTGCGGTCTTGCCGATCGGCGGCCAGAATCTGACGAAGGATCTGGCAATCGGGTTGCTGACCTCTCAGACCGAAGCTGAAAAGATCAAGTTGCACCGCGGGATTGCCCGAACAGGGTTGGTGCAGGGGCATGAAATCGTAGAGGTCCCGTCGGTCGGGGACCGCCCGGCACGGACCTTCTCGCGCCGTGACATTGCCGAGATTCTTGAGCCGCGGGTCGAGGAAATATTCGAGTTAGTCCGTAGGGAAATCGCTCGTGCCGGCTACGAGGGTATGTTGGGGGCCGGGGTGGTGATTACGGGTGGAACTTCGTTGTTGGAAGGGATGCCCGACGCGGCAGAGCAGGTCTTGAATCTTCCAGCTCGCCGAGGGGCGCCCAGTGGAATCGGAGGCCTTCGCGACATCGTCAGTAATCCCATGCATGCCACCGGCGTCGGTTTGTTACTCCATGCCAAGCACCATCTCGAGGAGATGGCTACGGCTGGTATGAGCAGCGGGCGGCCATTGCACAAGGTGTTCGATCGTATGAAGTCCTGGATGTTCGAGTTTTTTTAACCGTTGCGCGAGGCGGATGTCCGCACCGCGGATTTTATCAAGGGAGGTGTCCTGATGTTTTCGTTTGAAGAGGATGTGGTGTCCCCCGTTCGGATCAAAGTGATCGGTGTTGGCGGCGCTGGGTGCAACGCCTTGAACACGATGATCATGTCCGGTTTGGCGCGGGTCGATTTCATTGCGGCAAATACCGATCTGCAGGCGTTGGATCGGTCGCGTGCGTCTTATAAGGTTCAACTGGGTCCTGAGCGGACTAGAGGACTCGGCGCAGGGGCGAAGCCGGAAGTCGGGAAGGATTCGGCGCTGGAAAGCAAAGATCAGATTCGGGAATGTCTTGAGGGCGCCGACATGGTGTTCGTGACAGCGGGGATGGGCGGCGGTACCGGAACCGGCGCCGCGCCGATCGTGGCGAGTATCGCGCGCGAACTCGGTATCTTGACGGTCGGGGTTGTGACGAAGCCGTTTTCATACGAAGGCCATCGTCGGATGGTCCATGCGGATGAAGGGATTCGCGATCTTCGCCGCCATGTGGACACCCTGCTCGTGATCCCGAATCAGCGGTTGCTCGGTATCGTCGACAAAGCGACGCCGCTGCTCGAAGCCTTCAAGGTGGCCGATGACGTCCTCCGGCAGGCCATTCAAGGGATTGCGGATGTGATCACGACCACCGGCCATGTCAATGTGGACTTTGCCGATGTTCGCACGGTGATGTCGCATACGGGCCGCGCGGTGATGGGCATGGGGGTGGCGCGTGGAACGAATCGGGCGATCGAAGCGGCACAAAAGGCAATTTGTAGTCCGTTATTGGAGGAAGGCAGCGTGGAGGGCGCGCGAGGTGTGTTATTGAACATCACCGGCGGGCCGAACATGTCGCTTCACGAGATCGAAGAAGCGGCCACGATCGTTCAGCAGACAGTCGATCCTGAAGCCAACATCATTGTCGGGCAGGTCATCAACCCCGATATGGGAGATGATCTGGTTGTGACGGTGATTGCCACTGGGTTTGATTGGGAGGGCCCGTCCAGCCAGGTTCCTGTGGCCGCGGCTCGGACTTCTCGCACCGGGCAACAGGCGATGGCAGGGGCAGGCCAGATGGCGGGAGAACGATCTTATGGTGAGCGGCCCTTCAAAGATCTCGATCGTCCGACATTCTTGCGGCGGATGGGAGAAGGAAGAGACGCGACGGAGCGAACTGCTGCGGTTACGGATGATGAATGGGATGTACCGACGTTCCTGCGTAAGCAGGCCGACTAAGTCGGTAGGTCTGGAGGGTGAGTAGTTTCGTCGGAGTATAGCTATGAATGCAGCCGTCATCACGGTTCCTGCCTTTGCGTCCTCACGCGACGGCATCCGACATTTTTTCGGCACGAAAGGCCATGCAGACTCGCTGGCACTCGAAGTCGGAGTACCGACTCGTCACCCGGGGGAGCAGGGACGGGGTTGGTTGATATCCGTCAAGCAAGTACATGGGACCGATGCGTTGGTCGTGGACTGGCCGCTCAACGAGTCGGATCAGTTCCCCGGCGAGTGGGATGCGCTGGTGACCGATCAGCCGGGAGTGACGGTAGCCGTGCGCACGGCGGATTGCGTTCCCGTGCTTCTGCATGACCCACGAAAACGTGTCGTGGCGGCGATTCATGCCGGTTGGCGTGGTGCCGTCGCCGGGATTGTCACGAAGACCCTCAGGCTTATGGCCGTCAGATTTGGGTCGATGCAGTCGGATCTGCGAGTCAGTATTGGTCCCTCTGCTGGTCCCTGCTGCTATGAAGTAGACAATCCCGTACTCGAACAGCTTCGAGTGGGATTGCCCGACTGGGAATCGGTTGTCAGTGATCATCAAGGGCACAAGGCTCGGCTGGATCTCAAGGCCCTTATCCGCAAGCAAGTGGAAGGGGCAGGTGTGCCTCTATCCTCTGTTTCTTCAGTGAATCTTTGTACGATCTGCCAGGATCAACTCTTTTACTCCTATCGGCGGGAGGGGAGGGTCAATGGGACGATGGTCAGTGGAATCACCCTGCTTACCTCTCGATAGAAGCGATTAGGGTGTCTACACTGACATTTAGCCGGCGGTTTCTGTACAATATTAGGACTGTTGAACTGGGTGAGGTAACAGATTAAGGGAGCGCGACGTGCCTAGTCCCACAATCGCATCTAAGATTGCCTTTATCGGGGCTGGCCAGATGGCTGAGGCTCTGGTCGGTGGTCTCCTCTCCGGGGAGGTTTGTTCCGCTGAGTCGATTTGGGCGACGGATCCTGTCGCTGAACGATGTGGTCGCTTAAAAAGCCAATTCGGCGTACTGGTTGGTTCCTCTAACTGCGAAGCGGTTGGGTGGGCCGATGTAGTCATCCTAGCGGTCAAGCCCCAGATGATTCCTGCTGTGCTCAGTGAGCTTGGCCCAACGCTCGCCCATGCCCTGGTGGTCACGATTGCGGCAGGGGTGACGATTCGGACTGTGGTAGAAGGGGCTGGCGGAGCGGCAAGAGTGGTTCGCGCGATGCCAAATACCCCGGCATTGGTTCGGGAAGGCATGACAGCCCTTTCGATTGGAGCCGGGGTTTCAGACGATGACGTTCGGTTGGTTCGAACGGTATTCGAATCGGTTGGTCTGGTCGTAATGGTTGAAGAACGACTGTTGGATGCCGTAACCGGACTGAGTGGCAGCGGGCCGGCCTATGTGTTTCAGGCTATTGAAGCGTTGGCAGACGGAGGGGTGATGATGGGCTTGCCAAGGCAGACCGCCGAACTCCTTGCCGCCCAGACGGTGCTCGGCTCAGCTCGCATGGTGCTGGCATCGGGTGAGCATCCTGCTCGACTGAAAGACCGGGTGGCGTCTCCCGGAGGGACGACGATTGCCGGACTTCACCGGCTTGAGCAGGGAGCGTTCCGCGCGACGCTCATGGCAGCGGTTGAAGCAGCCACGATGCGATCGAAAGAGTTGGGGCGCTGATGTTTGTTGCGGGTAACGTGCTGACGGCAGTGGCGACCATTCTTGACTATGTGTTATGGCTTTATATGTGGGTGATCATCGCCCGCGCGCTCATCTCATGGGTGAACCCGGATCCGTGGAATCCGATCGTGCAATTTCTCAATCGCGCAACCGAACCTGTGTTGGCTCCGATTCGAAGATGGATCGGGTTGCGGGTAAGCATGGATTTGTCGCCTATTATTGCGATTCTGATCATCACCTTCCTGCAAATCGCAGTTGTGCAATCACTCAAGGAGTTTGCCATGAGGATGAACTAAGGTGACCATGGGGGATGCCATGAAAATTACGCCGCTCGATATCCAGCAAATGGTGTTCAAGGCCGGCTTTCGCGGGTACGACAAGGAAGAGGTCAATCGTTTCCTCGAACAAGTCGCACAGACAGTCGAATTATTGAATAGGGATAATGCGGTTCAGCGAGAAAAAATCTCCATGCTGGAGCAGCAGCTGGCCGAATTGAAGAGGACGGAAGCGACACTGTCAACCACTCTCCTTTCGGCGCAATCGTTGGCCGAGGACGTCAAGCGGAATGCTCAGCGGGAGGCTGATCTCCTGATCAAGGAGGCCGAACTGAAGGCGAGCGAGTTGATCCACCAGGCTGGGGTTGAGCTGACCGATGTGCAGCGTGACCTCTCAGCGCTTGGAAAGCAGCGGATGATCATGGTTGAACGGTTGCGGTCCTCGTTGCGAATGTTCGAGCGTATGTTGGAAGTGGAAGAACAAGAAGCCTTCCATGATGCCGCAACCGCGTCGGAGGAGAAGCTCGAAGGAGAATCGAGCCCGGCGTTATAGCGTATTGGCCTTAGCCGATCCTCGTTCACTGACACGGTTCTCGGTTCGCTTCGTGCCGCCCACCGCCGACTCCCCATTCCTAATAGGTACCGTGTTATGACTACGTATCACGTCATTCAGGCCGCCATGCAATCGGCCGTCGATGGCGGAGTTTTTCCCGGCGCCCAGTTGGCTGTTCGCCTGCACGGTGAGCTCCAGTGTGTGGTGGTTGCGGGGCGATTGTCCTCAGTGCCTTCAGGCCTTCCAGTGCTGCCCACGACAGTTTACGACCTCGCCTCTCTCACAAAACCACTGGTGACGGCTACATCTCTATTGCTTCTGGTTCAGCGAGCCAAGGTTGCTCTTGGAACTCCTGTCCAGGAGGTCTTAGTCGAGCTTGAAGGGACATCGATCGGTCAGGCAACGGTGCGAGAACTCTTGACCCACCGCTCGGGCTTGCCCGGCTGGCGACCGTTTTATGAGCGGCTAGCTGACGGGAAGCAGCCTGTCACCCACCATGTATTGAAATTGATTCGCGACGAACCATTGATCTATCGACGTGGAGAGAGAAGCGTCTACAGCGACCTTGGATTCATGTTGCTAGGGTTTCTGGTGGAACGTCTCAGCGGAATGGCGCTGGATCACTGGTGTGAAGATGCTATCGTCCGACCGCTAGGAGCGGATCCTATGATGTTTTGTCCTACGGCAGGGCGAGCGAAACTCGATGTTGTACGCACAATGATTGATGTATCACGCATAGCCCCGAGTGAACAGGATGAGTGGCGCAATCGACTCTTATGTGGGGAAGTGCATGATGAGAATGCTGCCGCATTGGGCGGCGTTGCTGGCCATGCAGGGTTATTCGGGACTGCTGAATCGGTGCTGGCAATCTCCGGAGCCTGGCTCCGTGGCTATCATGGAAGAGAATCGATTCTTGACGGGGATCTTGTCAGGCAATTTACTACTCGCCAAGAATATGCTGATCGATCGAGTTGGGCATTGGGATGGGACACTCCGTCTGCGCCGTCATCGTCGGGATCCAGTTTTTCCGAACGGTCATTTGGGCATCTCGGCTACACCGGGACGTCGCTGTGGATTGACCCGCTGTGCGAGTTGGAGGTTGTGCTGTTATCGAACCGAGTACATCCAAGCCGGAAGAATGAGAAGATTAAGGTCTTCCGCCCCTATATTCATGATCTGGTGTATCGGGAGTTCGTGTCCGCGTAAGGGGGTTACGCCGGATCCTGGTAATCGAGCCAGGTTTCTTTTTCAGCGAGATATTTCGTCCCTTTGAAATTGGCGCGGGTTCTCATTTTGCTGAAGCCGAATCCCTGCATCGATACGACAAGCTCTTGTACTGCAGCGGGGATGGTTGAATGAGAACGCCCTTCGACAACCAGGGCCTCATACATGACCTTCGCGGCGTAGCCTGAGGCGGTTCGATTGACGAGAACCATGCGATTAAAATACCGATCACTCGGGTCGACTCCCTCAACCTGGTGCTTTTCAACCAATCCCTCTTTCTTGAAAAGCAACGGAAGCGAACTCATGACGCCCTCCATGACACTCGGACAAAATCGTCAATAGACACACATGCGATTATAGGGTGCGCTTATGCCGACTGCAAGCCGTTGACAACTGTGGCCCGCCCTCCTATCATTTCGCCTCCCTCCCCCCCGCTTAACTGGGCCGTTGTGTTTCGGAAGATATGAATATCCCCAACAGCTTGACCATCCTTCGTATCCTCCTGATTCCCTGCTACATCGGCCTACTTGTCTATGGCAGATTTAATCTGGCGCTTATCGTTCTTGTCGTGGCCGGGATTACCGATGCGCTCGATGGGGCAATCGCCCGTGTGAAAAATCAGCATACTCGGCTCGGGGCGGTGCTGGACCCTCTGGCCGATAAGCTGCTTCTCACCTCCGGATTCATCACACTCTCGCTGATCCATGTGATACCGTCTTGGGTCACCATCATGGTGGTCAGCCGAGACGTGATTTTGATGTTGGGGACGGCGGTGGCGCACTTTGCCGACTTGCGTGTGGACATTACTCCCACCTTCGTGGGTAAGGGCACCACGTTTCTCCAGTTGTCCTATATTGTGACGGTCATCTTTCTCAGCTCCCGCCAAATCGATCTCGCTGTTATCCTTCCTCTCTTATTCGGCATGGTCACCTTCACACTATTATCCGGGCTGCATTATCTCTACAGAGGCATTCGGCACACGAACATGATTAGCAGCTAAAGCATTGTCCTGCTTGAGTGTGTGTCTTGTTCCCCGCGTAGAGATTGTGCATTTGTTTGACAGGTTTTGGGGTCGCCAGTAGACTCGCCTGGTAGGTATTTCCTAAAGTCTACAACCGGCCTGCGATGGCCTTATCGAAGGGTGAGTATTGCGTATGGCTACCTTTGCGTATGTCGGGCGAACCAAATCGGGTGCCGTCAAGAAGGGCGAGCTGAGCGCGAAAACCCGTGATGAGGCGGTGGATCAGCTTCGCAAGCAAAGTGTCGTCGTCACGAGCCTCGCAGAAAAGAGTGGTATAGGCGGATTCAAGCTGAGCTTTGGGTCCGGTCTTTCTGAAAAGGATCTGGTTGTATTTACCCGCCAGTTTGGCACGATGATCAATGCTGGGCTGCCTCTGGTGCAATGTTTGGAAATCCTTTCGACCCAGTCTGAGAATAAGGTGCTGAGGGAGACCATCGGGGAAGTAAAAACGCAAGTGGAGGCCGGTTCGACATTTTCGGACGCCTTGCGGCGCCATCCTAAAGTCTTCGACGATCTGTACGTCAATTTGGTGCATGCGGGCGAGGTGGGTGGGCTGCTCGATACTATCCTGACGCGCCTTGCCGTATACATTGAAAAAGCGATGAAGCTCAAAGGACAGATCAAGTCTGCCATGATCTATCCGGCCTCGATCATGGGGGTGGCCGTTATTGTTATCACCGTGCTCATGATTTTTGTTATCCCAATCTTTGCAAAAATGTTTATGGACTTGTCAGGTGGGAAAGTAGGGTTGCCTGGACCTACTCAATTGGTCATCGATATCAGCAATTTCATTAGGGACTACTGGTACATCATTTTTGGGGGAATTGCAGGAATTGTTATCGGCATTAAAAAGTACTATGCGACCATCCAAGGGCGGAGGGTTATTGATAGGATTCTCCTCAAAATGCCTGTCGTTGGAGACCTAATCAGAAAAGCCTCGGTCGCTAAGTTTAGTCGCACGCTTGGGACATTACTCGCCAGCGGGGTTCCATTACTCGATGGGATGACGATCTGCGCAAAGACCTCGGGTAATAAGGTTATTGAAGAGACGTTGATCAATGCCCGCGTCAGTATCAGCGGCGGAAAGACTATCGCCGATCCCTTGGCCGCGAGCGGTGTTTTCCCGAAGATGGTGACTCATATGATTGCCGTCGGTGAATCAACGGGCGCACTAGATGCGATGTTAGGGAAGATCGCAGACTTTTATGAAGATGAAGTTGATCAGGCAGTCGCTTCGCTAACCTCATTGCTTGAGCCGGCGATGATGGTGTTCTTGGGGACGGTGATTGGGTTTATTGTGGTTGCGATGTATCTCCCGATCTTCAAAATGGCAGCTGTGATCGGATAGAGGAAGCGGTCGGTCGATTCATCTTCTGAATTGTGTTTGGCTGTCTGCGTCAAACGCTAAGTCTTTCTGGCTATACCACTCGCCGTTTCGGCATATGAAGAATGAAACAGTTTCCGGTCCCTCATCCGAGGAGAATGAGGGAGATACATTTCTCTTCATGTCCTGCCGATCATCTCCTTGCCAGGCGGTCCACCACTCATGAATAATTTACGGACCAGACTCTATTGGATCATGGGGCTTCGGATGGCCCTCGTGACCCTGATGCTGGGTCTGTCGCTCGCGTTTCAAATCGGGTCAGGCGGGCGAGTCGAAACGTTCTATACCCTGATTATTGTCACCTATGTTCTGACGATTCCTTCCGCCATTTTGCTCCGAGTATTCAACACGTCTGCGGCCCTCACGATCTTGTTTTGGGTGCAGGTAGGGATCGACTTTTTTCTTGAAACGGTACTGGTTGCTAGGACAGGAGGGATCGAGAGCCCCTTCGCAGTGCTGTTTGTGATGACGGTCGCTGTAGCCAGCGTTGTGCCGCGCCGCAGAGTAGGACTTCTTACCGCCTGTTTCTGCATTATTCTGTTCGGGCTCTTAACGAACATTCAATTACATGGCTTGGCTGAGGGGTGGGGGTGGCTTCCGCCGAGTCGACTGACCGTGTCCGAAACGTTTCAATCGTTCGGCGTCTATGCCCTGGCTCTTCTTGTCGTTGGGATTTTAGGCGGCACCTTGGCTGAGCAGCTTCAGCGGGCAGATCAATCGTTGCGCGAGAAGGAGCAGGGGCTGACTCGCCTCCAAGCCTTTCACGAAAATATCGTCCACAGCATCAGCAGCGGTGTATTTACGGCAGATCCCGCGGGGGGTATTACGTCCTTCAACCCCGCGGCGCAGGAAGCGACTGGGTATACGATTGCTCATGTAGTTGGGCGCCCATGGCGCGAAGTCTTCAACTGGCACCCGAGCCAAGAGTCGGACGAGCAACTCAGTGGGGCTCTGACGACAACGAAGCGATTCGAAGTGGAATGTAAGCGCGCCGACGGCAATCGCTTGATTCTCGGCATGACCCTGTCCCCATTGCACGAGCAGGGGAGGCAGACAGGCTTGGTCGGTGTATTCAAAGATCTCACGCAGATTCGCGATCTTGAAGATGAGATGCGGCGCAAGGAGTGGCTGGCGAGTTTGGGTGAGATGTCTGCCGGGATGGCCCATGAGATTCGGAATCCGCTTGGCGCGTTGGCCGGCGCGATGCAGATGCTGCGAAAAGATGCCATGGAAGACGAAACGAATCGTCGTCTAATGGACATTGCGATCAGGGAGGCCACCAGACTGGATAACATCATTACGGAATTTCTTCAGTACGCGCGTCCGCCGGCACTCAATCTCGCGGAGTACGATCTCAACAAAGTGCTTGCCGAGACGCTCGATCTCATTCAACATGAAGCCCGAACACGTTCTAAGATCACAATCGTCACCTCCCTGGCAAGCGAGGTGCTTACGGCGTTGGTCGATCAAGATCAGCTTCGGCAAGTATTCTGGAATATGGCGACGAATGCGTTCGAAGCGATGCCGGATGGAGGAAAATTGACGATCTCGACGAGTTGTCGCCAAGTCGATGCCGGCGGCCGCAAGGGCGAAGTAATAGAGATTGCGTTCGAAGACACCGGGGAAGGTATTCCGAAACAGAATCTTGATAAGATATTCCTTCCGTTTTTCACGACGAAGAAAGAAGGGTCGGGGTTGGGTCTCGCTGCGGTGCATCGTATCGTCGATTTGCACGGGGGATGGATCAAGGTCGAAAGTCAGGAACGTCAAGGCTCACGATTTGTGGTATGTATGCCGCGCTCAGGAGATGCCGGGGTGCGGTTATGGCATGAAGGACGGACACCGTGGAAAAGATCCTAATTGTCGATGACGAGCGGGGGCTGCGTGAAGTACTGAGCATCATGCTCAAACGCGCCGGCTATGTAGTGACAGAAGCGTCGGATGGTGAAGAGGCCATCGGTCACGTCAACAAGGAAATATTCGATCTCGTCATCACGGACCTCCGTATGCCGAAAGCCGACGGTATGGCGGTCCTCAAGGCGGTGAAGTCTTCCTCTCCTGAAACCGTGGTCCTCGTCATAACGGCGTTTGCGACGGCAGACTCGGCGGTCGATGCGATGAAACAGGGCGCCTATGACTACTTGACCAAGCCGTTTCAGGTCGATGAAGTGCAATTGATCATCCGCAACGCCCTGGAGAAGCGGCGCCTCTCGTCGGAAAATATTCTCCTGAAGCGAGAGATGGCCAGCCAGTCGTCGTTTGCGCAGATCGTCGGCCAGAGCGAGGGCATGCAGAAGGTATTCGATGTGGTGCGTAAAGTCGCAGATGCGAAGAGCAATGTGTTGATATGCGGAGAAAGCGGAACGGGAAAAGAGTTGGTGGCGCGCGCGATCCACTATAATAGCGCCCGAAGCCCGATGCCGTTTGTGGCCGTGAATTGCAGCGCCGTGCCGGAGACATTGCTTGAAAGCGAACTCTTCGGGCATATGAAAGGGTCATTTACCGGCGCGATGGCGAATAAAGCGGGGTTGTTCGAAGTCGCCAACGGCGGCACGATCTTTTTGGATGAAATCGGCGATACGACTCCGACCATTCAAGTCAAGTTGCTGCGTGTGATCCAAGAACGAGAATTCCGGCGTGTGGGCGGCAACCAGGATATCAAGGTCGATGTGCGCATCGTGGCCGCGACCAACAAGGATCTTGAAAAGGCCGTGGCTGACGGCTCCTTTCGCGAAGATTTATACTACCGTTTGGACGTGATTCCGATTCGGCTCCCACCATTGAGGCTTCGAACGGGCGACATCCCGCTCCTGGTAAAACATTTTTTCGACAAGTTTGCGCAGGATAGCGGCAAGCCCGTTCCCGTCTTGACACCCGAGGCGATGCATGTCCTATTGGGGCATGAGTGGCGCGGTAATGTGCGTGAGCTTGAAAGCTTGATCGAGCGTGTGGTGACCTTTTCCGTGGGTGCGCCTGTCTCGGATGAGGATATTCGTGGCTGGCTCCATCGTGTCGTCACTCCTCAGCCGCAGGGGGTGCCTACGGACTTGCCCGAAGAGGGACTTGACTTGGAAGCCCTGATCGATGGCATTGAAAAAGAGTTGCTCTTGAAGGCGCTGGAACGGTCTATGTGGGTGAAGAAAAAAGCTGCACGGTTGCTCAAGCTCAACACGCGGTCCTTTCGCTACCGATTAGAGAAGTATGCCATCAAGGGAGGCCGTGATTAATCCTCGGCCGAGCCTATCCGAGATCACTGTTTTTGCTCCTGCCAAAATCAACGTGATCCTGCGCATCCTCGACCGTCGCCCTGACGGGTTCCACAATCTATGGTCGATCATGCAGACGGTTTCCCTTGAAGACGAGGTGCAGATCCGATTGCGTCCTGACCGACAGGATATCCAGCTGAGATGCGATGCGACGCACTTGGCTGCAGACCGAAGTAACCTCGTGTATCGCGCAGCGGCCGAGGTGTTGGAGCGAACCGAGCAATCGATCGGTCTCGACATTGAACTGCGTAAACGCATTCCGATGGGAGCCGGGCTTGGCGGCGGGAGCAGCGATGCGGCAGCGACCATCCTAGGGTTGAACCATTTATTACAGCTCAAGTGGTCTCCGGAGAAGATGGCCGAAGCCGGCCAATTGTTAGGCAGCGATGTGCCGTTTTTTCTCTTTGCTCCTTCAGCCTTTGTGGCTGGTCGGGGAGAAACAGTTCGTCCGGTCGATGTTGAAGGGGAGCGATGGGTCGTGCTCGTCAATCCAGGATTTGGAGTCAATACCAAGTGGGCTTACCAAGAATTGGCCGCCACCAGGGCTGCTGTGACACCGCTCTCGCCGGTCCATCGGGAACTCGACCGGCAATCGAGGATGAGTTGGGCGCATGTAGTTGCCGCAGCAGAGAATGATTTTGAAGCGCCGGTTTTCGCTGCGCATGGGAAGCTTCGGGAGATTAAACGGAATCTACTGAATTACGGAGCTGAGATTGCGTTGCTGTCTGGAAGTGGAGCCACGGTGTTCGGGCTGTTCGCGGATGAGGCGCGCGCGCGCCTGGCTGAGGCTCAGTTTGTGAACGAAAAATCAATGAAAGTATTCGTTGTTCCCACCTGTACTGGTCCGCTCTGTTGGCGAGAGAACCCCCCACGCTAATCCCTGGCTCAATTGACAACCCCCTGTCTATTCCGTTAGAGTCTGACCCCTTAGTTGGCTTCCTCAACAGCGCGCAGTGCATAGAGGTGGCGGGTCACAGTACGCCCACCGAGGCCCGCCGTCGAGACGAACCATATAATAATACGTGATCAGATCGTGACGCAGTCGTAGATACGAACCCCTGAGGAGTCGATGAGCAGAGAGCTAAAGATATTCTCTGGCAACTCGAATCTGGCGCTGGCCCATGAGATTTGTTCCTATCTTGGGACAAAGCTCGGAGCGGCTACGGTCTCGTCATTCAGTGACGGAGAGATTCGCGTCAAGATTGAGGAAAACGTGCGTGGCGGCGATATCTTCGTCGTGCAGTCGAGTTGCCAGCCCGTCAATGATTCCCTGATGGAATTGCTCATCATTATCGATGCGCTCAAACGATCCTCCGCAAATCGCATCACTGCCGTCATCCCCTACTTCGGCTATGCCCGCCAGGACCGCAAAGATCAGCCGCGTGTGCCGATTTCAGCAAAGCTCGTGGCCGACCTCATCAGCACCGCCGGTACCGACCGGGTGCTCACGATGGACCTCCATGCGGGGCAGATCCAGGGGTTTTTCAATGTTCCGGTGGACCATCTCTACGCGCTGCCGGTACTCTTGGATTATATTACGAAGCAGAAGGTGAGCGACTTGGTGGTCGTCTCGCCGGACGCCGGCGGTGTCGAGCGGGCGCGCGCCTTTGCGAAGCGGCTCGGCGCGAGCTTGGCGATTATCGACAAACGACGTGATGGGCCAAATCAGACGCATATCATGAACATCATCGGCGACGTCGTCGGGAAGAGCGCGCTCTTGCTGGACGACATGATCGACACGGCCGGCACCATCGTGAAGGGGGCTCAGGCCTGTATGGATCGCGGAGCTCGGGAAGTGTGGACTGCCTGTACCCATGCAGTACTCACCGGGCCGGCGTTGACCCAGATCCAGCAATCCTGCTTGAAGCAAGTGATCGTGACCAACACGATTCCGTTACGGGGCAAGGAGCAGAGCTGCCCGAAGTTACATCAATTATCGGTCGCACCACTATTGGGCGAGGCGATTCGGCGAATCCATGAAGATGAATCGGTGAGCTCCCTGTTTGCCTAAATTGACTATATCTAGAGATCGGCGAGAGAAAGACGGAGGACTATCATGAGGTTTGACCTAGCAGTCACAGTGAGAGAGAAAACAGGAAAAGGCGCAGCCCGCCAACTTCGACGGGAGGGCAAGGTTCCTGGCGTATTGTATGGCCAGGGTGAGTGTCTGCTCTTGACGATTGAGCCCGATAGCCTGGTCAAGATTTTGAAGGCACAGGCGGGGGGAGCTGCACTCGTGTCGCTCACACTCACTGGTGCGAAGTCGAAACCAAACCGAACGGCGTTGTTGCGCGATTTCCAAGTCGATCCAGTCGAAGGGCATATCCTGCATGCGGATCTGTTTGAAATCTCCATGGATAAGGCGATTCGCGTCAAGGTGCCCCTGCATCTGACAGGCGGAGTGCCGGCCGGCGTCAAAGAAGGCGGTATCCTGCACCACAATATGCGCGAGTTGCATATTGAGTGTCTGCCGTCGGTGTTGCCGGACTTTATCGAAGTCGATGCCTCAGGGCTCGGTATTGCGCAAGGTCTCCATCTGAAAGACTTGGCGGCGCGCGAAGGGATTCGCTACCTTGACGATCCTGAACAGATGGTTGTGAGTGTCGCGGCCCCGATGACGGAAGCCAAGCTTGAATCGCTCTTAGCGAGCGGCGCAGCTGCACCGGAGGCTGGAAAAGAGCCTGAGGTGGCTGGGAAGGGTAAAGTGGCAGGTGAAGGAGCCGAGGGCGGTGAACCGGCGAAGGCTGGTGCGGCAGCTGCGGCTCCTGATGCCAAAGGCGGCGACAAGAAGGGCGCTGCAGCGCCAAAGTCTGAAAAGAAAGAAGCCGAAAAGAAGAAGTAACGGTGCGCCTCATCGTAGGGCTGGGCAATCCTGGCGCTGCCTATGCCCCAACCCGCCACAACATCGGTATGTGGGTCATCGAGCGGGCTGCCGCTCGGTGGTCCGTCCGCCTTGCCAAGCGCGGCATGGCTCATCGCGGGTCTGGACGGCTTGGGTCAGTGCTCATCGAACTTGCTGGCACCCTCGATTGGATGAACATCACCGGCCCTCCGCTCAAAGGCCTCCTGCGCGAGTATTCGCTGACTGCCGACGACTTGATTCTGGTCCATGACGATCTCGATCTTGATCTGGGGCGTCTCCGGATCAAACAAGCCGGTGGGCATGGGGGGCATAACGGAATCAAGTCGGTCATCGATGCGATCGGGACGCCCCAGTTCGTGCGGATCAAGATCGGAATCGGACGGCCTGCGCCGCGTCAGGATTCGGCAGACTACGTGTTGCAAGCGTTCACGAGAGAAGAGATCGAAGTGTTAACTCCCTGTCTCGATCGCGCCGTCGACGCGTTGGAATGTTTGATCCACCGGGGAGTCGCAGTGGCAATGAACGAGTTTAATGTGCGGGAACGGAACAGCGACAATGAGGAATTATGAATGTGGAATTAGGAATGACTCTCGCCCGTTAGACTGCCATTCCTCATTTCTCATTTCTAATTCATAATTGGTTTAGATCTATGGGTCTCTGTTGTGGCATGATCGGACTCCCGAACGTGGGGAAGACCACCGTCTTCAACGCGCTCACCGGCAGTGGCGCGTTGGCAGCCAATTATCCCTTCGCGACCGTCGATCCCAATACCGGCATCGCCCCGGTGCCGGATCCGCGACTTCTGGTCCTAACCGATCTTTTCAAGTCGAAGAAGACGACCTATAGCATGCTGGAAGTCCGCGATATCGCCGGCTTGGTCGAAGGGGCCAGCAAGGGTGAAGGTCTCGGCAATCAGTTTCTCGGACATATCCGCGAGGTCGATGCCCTGCTCCATGTCGTCCGCTGTTTCCAAGGGACGGACGTTGTCCACGTCAGCGGCGCGGTGAATCCTCTTCGCGACATCGGCATCATTGAAACCGAGTTACTGTTGGCCGACCTCGATACGCTCGATCGACGGAAGCAAAAGACGGAAAAGAAAGTTCGAGCTGGCGATAAGAAGGCCGCCTTTGAAATGGCCTTCATCGAGAAACTGATCGGATTGCTCGACAAGGGGGAATGGTTGGGCAACCTGTCCTATACTCCTGAAGAGCGGGTGGTGCTCGATGAATGTCAGTTGCTGGCAGCCAAGCCGGTGCTCTTTGTGGCGAACGTGTCGGAGCAGGCCAGCGCTGACGAAGCGATGGTGAAGGCAGTTCGCGAGTTTGCCGACAAACGTGGCGCGCGGGTCGTCACAATCTGCGGCCAACTCGAAGCAGAACTTTCGACGTTGCCGGAAGCTGAACGAATCGACTTCTTGAAAGAAATGGGACTCACAGAATCGGGTCTTGTACGCCTGACCCGTGAAGCCTACACATTACTGAACATCGTGACCTTCTTCACGGCCGGAGAAATCGAATCCCGGGCCTGGCCGATTCCCAAGAACATGAAGGCGCCGCAAGCGGCGGGCAAGATCCACTCCGACATGGAGCGAGGCTTCATCCGCGCCGAGGTCTATCATTACGACGATCTGATGGCCTGTGGGTCGGAGGCGAAGGTGAAGGAGAAGGGCCTGTTTCGGCTCGAAGGTAAAGACTACGTCATTAAGGAAGCGGATATTGTGTACTTCCGCTTCAACGTCTAGCAGGCTGCTGAAAAAGGCGGCTCACTGTGTTCTCAGTCGCCCGTCTCCTTGCGACGTACCGCAAGGGTACGCCTCAGTCGCCGCTCTCCCTGCGGCCTTGTTATCCGCCTTTTTGAGCAGCCTGCTTGAACTCATGCAGCTTCCCCTTTTCTTCCCAGCAGAGTCTCGCTGGGGCCCCGCTTCTCCGGCGAAGTCCGCTCAGAGACTTGGCACGCCCAGTAGGGTCACGCAGAATCTCCGCACAATTCACTGCACAACTCAACTCTTGCGCCTAGCTGGTGATCATCGTATTTGTTCGAGCTTGGCAAGTCGAGAACGCGCGTTATCGGCACCAGGGAGCCAGCTTTCAGGTCTAAAGCTTTGCGAAATGCGCTGAGTAAACGAGGACATTCTAGTATTCCAGCGGCTTGCCTGGGCTTAGAGTTGACGTTGCCGGAGGAGCGGGGACCCACCGAGGCTGAGGTGAGAAGGAAAGCTGGAACTGACTGAAGCACCGCGGTCGTATGACCGTGCTGAAGGAATTCCGGAAGGCTTCCACTTCAGAGCGCCGTGGATGGGGTGTCCGGGAGGTGCGGGAGCTCAGAGCCATAGGCCACCGACCGCATTAACCCTTCTTAATCCACCGATTATTTCCGCTTACACCTCACACTTCCCCGAATATTCTTAGTAAGATAAATCTGAGCCTCGCATATGGAGTACAGTCTGATGCGCTTGGGGCATGCTCAAAAGCAGTTCTTCCTCAGTCTTCTTCTCCTGACGGCCTTATCTTCGATTGCGGTTCCAGCACCGGCTGAATGGTACGTAGCGGGACAAGCTGGGTACAGCTTTGCGGACTCCTTGCGCAACGTCACCACCACAGGTCCGTTTAGTGGCATAGAGCTGCAAGATTTCGATATGAAGAACAGCCTTGCGTATGGCGGCAAGGTGGGTCTCTATCCCTTTCATGGGTCGCTCGGATTCGAGTTGGATGTTTTTCACAGTACGCCGCACATAAAGAATCTTGACGATATCCCCGGCATTCATATGGCTGTGACAAACATCGGCGCCAATGTTCTGTTGCGCTACCCCGGCGCGACCTTTCAGCCCTATCTCGGTATCGGTCCCGGTATTCTGATTGCGCGCCTGAGTCAATCGCCTACGACGCAGCAGGACACACAAGTCTCGATTGGATTCAATTTTCTTACGGGGATCCGCGCATTCGTGACGTCTAATGTGGCGTTGTTCACAGAATACAAATACACAGATGCGAAGTTTGGCTTTGATGACGCATTCAGTTCGTTCGGAGGATTCGACAGTACATACAGGGCACACCAATTATCTCTCGGCGTCTCCTATCATTTCTAAGGGAGGGTGCCATGTGGATGCGATGGACAACAGCCATGATCGGTGGAGTTTTGCTATGCAGCCTCACTGCCTGCGCAGAGTCGTTGCATCAGAAGCAACGGATGGACATGCTTAGTCAGGCTCAGGAGAATGGGTACGCAGATGTATATGACCAAGCCAGCCCCTTCTACTCGAGTCCGGGATTCTGGTGGAGCCCTTTCGCCTACTATCCAGGATTCTCCGGATATGGGCTTGGCTATAGGTCTGGTTATCCCTATTCGTATCCTTATTATGGATCCCCCTCTGGTAGGCCCTCGCCCAATCCCAGTGGGCCGAGCTTCCGCCCTTCGCCTCCAGCGAATGCACCCCCACAATTTTTCAAGCGAAAGAACTAGACGATCGAGGCATCGGCGGCGTCTTCATTGACACGTTCTCCAGGCCTGTGTTAGCTTCACCCCTTCGCGCTGGCTGAATCCAGCGTGCCTACACCTTGCTCCCAACTAGTTTGGGGGCCTTTGTCCAGGAGGATTGCTGCATGGAGCTCTACGAGTCTCTGTTCATTATTCGTGCGTCCGTCTCCGATCAGGAGACCACTGCCTTGATCGAGAAGATGAAGGCAGTGGCGGAAAAGACCGGCGCACAGTTCATCAAATCAGAAAACTGGGGCAAGAAGAAACTCGCCTACGAGGTAAAGCGTGAGCGCAAGGGCACCTACGCCTACTTCTACTTTAGGGCGCCCAACATCACGGTCGGTGAATTGGAGCGGTCCTATCGTCTGGAAGACACCATCATCAAGTTTTTGACCGTCCACCTGAAAAAAGAATTGGTGCCGCCACGGCCGATGGAGACGTCATCGGAGGAGTTTGCCGGTGGCCGGGTTTAACAAAGTCATTCTTATCGGGAACCTGACGCGGAATCCCGAACTGCGATATACGCCCAATGGGACGCCTGTGGCCAGTCTTGGTCTCGCGGTCAGCCGGCGGTACAAGCAGGCCGAAGAGCTGAAAGAGGAAGTCTGTTTTGTCGACATCGTCGTCTTCGGCAAACAGGCGGAACATTGCGGACAGTATCTGAGCAAGGGGAGCGGGGTTATCGTCGATGGGCGGCTACAGCAACGCCGGTGGGAAACGGAAGACGGCCAGAAGCGCAGCAAGCACGAGGTGGTGGCCCAGACGGTGACGTTCATGCCGAAACGCCAGGATGGTGGCGGCGGGGGCGGGACTGAGCCGCCGGCGCACGATGATGCAGGGTTTGAACCAGACGAGCACGTCTGAGCGGAGCTCGGTCTGTCTGGTCCATTCGGTCTGTCTCGTATTTGGTTGAGCGAAACTAACCAGACAGACTAGATAGACCAGGATGGACTAGGCAGACTAATTGACCAAGGCAGGCGGACCTTTTCAGCATCCTGCCAACAAATAGGGAGACGGATATGGAGCGTGAACAACAGGGTGGAGACCGAGATGGCGGTGGTGGCGGACGGTTTTTCCAACGCCGCCGACCTTGCCGGTTTTGTATCGACAAGGGGTCAATCGATTTCAAAGATGTCGGGCTGCTGAGGAATTTTCTGACAGAGCGGGGCCGGATTGTCCCACGGAGAATTTCCGGCAATTGCATGAGGCACCAGCGGGAATTGACGGCCGCCGTCAAGCGGGCTCGGCATATCGCGCTCATTAGTTTTGCTGAAGAGCGATAACCGCTCAGGTTGGGGATGGGAATGCAGGTAGGTGTCACGATGGAACTTCTCAAGCCGCTCTTGACTGACTTTACTGCGGATGGGCTTTCGCTGGTGGGCGAGGTTACGGCTGAAGAACTCGACCTTACCCAAGACGATGCCCAGGTTCTTGGCCCGCTGGCTGTGAGTCTGGACCTAACCAATGTCGAAGGGTTGGTGGCCGTAACCGGTGTCCTGGAAGGCACAATCGTCCGGGAGTGTGTCCGGTGCTTGGAGAAATATGAAGATCCGCTGGCCTTTTCTGTGCGGGCGGCCTTTGTTCCGGAGCCCAAGTCATCGTCTCGGCATCCGAAGCGAGTCGATCCCAGAAAGGCGCGCGCGGAGGTCGTGGAGGCTGAGCCAGAAGAGGAGCCGGACGATCAGTATCAATACCAGGGCAATCAACTGGAACTGGCTCCCATGTTGCGTGAACATCTGATCCTATCCATGCCGATGCAGCCGATCTGCAGCGACGACTGCTTGGGACTCTGTGCGCACTGTGGAAAAAATTTGAATGAGGGGCCCTGTCGGTGTGCCGGGGAGCCACCGATCCCGACGTTCCGGGTGGTCCAGGGCCTGAAACGTAAGACCGGTGGATCGTCAGCATCGTAGGCTGACCGCCCGCTATCGAGAGTAAGAAGGAGTTGCCATGCCGAATCCGAAACATAAACATTCACGGGAACGACGCGACAAGCGGCGCACACAGAAGCTGCGCATTACCCCGCCTGGCATGTCGGTCTGTCCGCAGTGCCACGAAATCAAGTTGCCGCATTACACTTGCTTGAATTGCGGAACCTATAAGGGTAAGGCGGTCATCCAGGTCGAAGAGTCCTAACGGGCTGTTGAAAAAGTCCGCCAGCAGGGGAGGATGGCCCGGTGAGTCCCCTGTGCTCGCGCAACGCGCGGTCTCGGAAGACGTTCGTTGGACGCGTGCAGGGGAAAATTTTTACCAGCGAGCTTGGAAGAATCATATTTAGTGGCTTCTGACGAGGCTGTTGAGCCGTGCTTGTTGGGTTCGGTGGTTCCACGGACCACAACGGAACGATAGCTGTTTATCTGTTGCGTGGATCATCTCACTGCTCTAAACTCCTGCCATCAATAGCAGCGTGGTAACAGTCGATCTTCTTTTCCGACCGCGCTTTACGTCATCGTTCGATGCAGATTCAGCCCTATGAAGATTGCGCTTGATGTCATGGGCGGCGACCATGGACCGGCCCCGGCCATTGAGGGAGCGCTCCAGGCAGCCCAGGAATGCGATGTCGAAGTGATCTTGGTCGGTGACGAGACCGTTGTCGCTGCCGAATGTCGCCGGCTTGGCTGCACTGACCCCCGCCTCTCGATTCGGCATGCTTCGCAAGTTGTCGAGATGCACGAGTCACCCGCAACAATCGCCCGCAAGAAACGTGATTCCTCTATCTGGGTAGCGACTGAGTTGGTCAAGAGCGGCGAGGCTAGCGCCGTCGTCAGCCCTGGGAACACAGGCGCCAGTATGGTGGCGTCATTCTTTATTCTGGGATTGACGAAAGGTGTTGAACGACCGGCGATCGCGACAAGCTTGCCCACTCTGACCGGCACGGCGATCATGTTGGACGTGGGGGCCAACGTGGATTGTTCGGCTCAGCATCTGGTCCAATTTGCCATCATGGGGAATGAGTATGGCAAACATCTCTTCGGGAAACCGAACCCCCGCGTCGGGCTGTTAAGTATCGGAGAAGAAGATAGCAAAGGGAATGAGGTGACGAAGGAGGCATTTAAGCTTCTCAAGGCTGGTTCTCTCAACTTCATCGGCAATGTCGAGGGCCGCGACGTCTATAGCGGGACTGCCGATGTGGTGGTATGCGATGGCTTCATCGGCAACGTCGCGCTGAAGATATCCGAAGGCGTAGCCGATACGATCAAGAAATTGCTGCTCAAAGAGATCTCCGGATCCTTCTTCGGTCGCCTGGCCTATCCGCTCATTGCCAAACCGCTGATGAACTTAAAGAAGAAAATCGATTATGCGGAATTCGGCGGAGCGCCGCTTCTGGGCGTCAACGGCATTACCATGATTTGCCATGGCCGTTCGTCGGCCAAGGCGATTAAGAATGCCATCCGGCGGGCCAAGGGGTTGGCAGAGAATCGAGTCGACGAGCTGATTCAGCGCGATATTCAAGAGAGTCTCTCGCAAGGCTCATCGACGGATGAGGCGTTGGCATGAAGGCCCGCATCGCAGGCACCGGATCCTACGTGCCGACCAAGGTGGTGACCAATACTGACCTCGAACAGATGGTAGCCACTTCGGATGAGTGGATTGTCGAGCGGACCGGTATCCGGGAACGGCATGTGGCCGGCCCTGGGGAAGCTTGCTCAGATCTGGCAGTGAAGGCGGCGGAACGGGCGTTGGCAGCTGCCGGAGTGAGCGCAGCCGATCTGGATCTTATTCTGTTGGCCACCTGTACCGGTGACTACCCGATTCCCGCCACGGCCTGTTTGATCCAGCACCGCCTGGGAGCGACTCGCGCGGCAGCCTGTGATCTGTCGGCTGCCTGCTGCGGGTTCGTCTACGCATTATCGGTCGCGGACGCCTATGTGAAAACCGGCATGCGCCATGTGTTGATCGTCGGGTCAGAAGTGATGTCCGCCATTTTGGACTGGACCGATCGCAATACCTGTATTTTGTTCGGCGATGGGGCAGGAGCGGCGGTGATCAGCGCTAGTGAGAACGACCGTGGCATCTTGTCTACGCATCTTCGTTCCGATGGCTCCCTCTGCGATTTGATTGCGGTGCCGGGTGGAGGGTCGCGCCTTCCTCCCTCTGAAAAGGTCGCGGCGGAACGGATGCACTATATCAAGATGAAGGGGAACGAGACCTTTAAGGTGGCAGTTCGGAACTTGGAAGAGGTTGCGCGGGAGACGTTGGCGGCGAACCATCTTCGGGTGGAGGATCTCGACCTATATGTGCCGCACCAAGCGAATGTGCGTATTCTCAAGGCAGTGGCGGAGCGTCTCGGTCTTCCAATGGAGAAGATGATGCTGAATCTCGATCGGTATGGCAACACGTCGGCAGCTTCGATACCCATTGCGTTAGATGAAGCGGTGCGCCAGGGGCGAATCAAGGACGGGAATCTGGTAATGTTAGGAGCCTTCGGCGCGGGATTGACATGGGCCTCGGCGCTTATCAGGTGGTAGTGGACGAAGCTTTCAGCGATCAGCTGTCAGCTCCGGAATCGGAAATTCTCGCTGATAGCTGATGGCTGACCGCTGACGGCTTTCCAGAACTTTTTCCCGTGTAATCCCAAAATGATAATGTCCGCTTTGGCCCAAGTAGACATGTCCTCTTCGTTGCGAGACTGTCGGCTCTCACAAGGAGGGTCAGATGGTCAGAGAGGACAGGGTCATCATGAGTGTGAAGGAA
>SWDM01000008.1 GCA_005116835.1 Nitrospira sp.
ATGGAGGGATCCCGCTGTAACCGTCGCCCCAGTTCACGTGTGGTCAGCCCACTCCATGCGCGCGCGAGGTGCACGAAGAGGGCGCGGGCCGGTACGAGGGCTCGCTGCCGTCCTGGGGCAAGGATCGCTTTAGGGGTGACACCACAGGTCGTGGCCACGGCGGTGAGTAGGGCACCGAAGGCGATTCGTAACGGACGGACCGTCACCTCGCGGGTCGCGGATGTTTTCCGATCCGCTTCTTCGATAAATCCTTCATCGCCCAGAAACCGCTGATCCACCGTCTCATAGAAATGGTCTTGGTGCCCCTGAGCGAGCCCCGCCTGGAGAAACTTCCGATAGGCTTGTCGCGCGGGGCCGAGCTGTCGGTGGAACGAGTTCAAGACCGCCATTGTGCTGACCTGCACGGGACTAGATCGGCCCACATAGGCGGCATGGCTGCTCCAGCGGTAGGTCCAGGGACTGAGCGGGGTGCGAATCCTGGCCGGGTTGAGATGGAGGTAGCGCACGAGTTCGAGGAGATAGGCCTCGCGGTCGCAGAGAATCGCCTGGTAGCGGCCTTGAAAGACATGGCCACTCTTGTCATAGCGCCGATTGTAGTACTGGCTATAGGTGAACTGCAGCGCCTGCATCGTGCGCGAGAGGGGATGGTCGCCCGTCTCGACTAAGAGATGCACATGGTTCGTCATAAGTACGTAGGCATGCAGGGTCACGCCGTCCCGCTGGCGATAGCGCTCCAGGCGATCGAGATAGGCGGTGTAATCGTCCGCCTCATGAAAGATCGTCGCGCGGCGATTGCCGCGAGCAATCACATGAAAGAATGCGCCGGGAAAATCGATGCGGGGTTTGCGAGCCATCGGGCAGGAACTCTACGCGCAACGGCACAATAAGTCAATACTCACGCCTGACCCCATCTGCTCTCTTAAGACGTAAAATTGGACTTGACAGGTTAAGCGTCACGGCAGTATTGTCGGCCACTTTCATAAAGTGAGGCTACCGAAATACTTCCATTTTGAGAGTAACCGGAATTAGTGAGGAGCCTATGACAAGCAAATTTATTCTGACTTTCCTGTTAGGGGTTTTTCTCGTCAGCCCGCATCTGGTGGCTGGTGGGGAGCCTCGCTACCCAGTTCTAGACTCGAAGTTTCCCGCGGCTGAAACGAAGCTGGGATGGATCGATAATGAACGGGTAATATTTCAAGGGTATGAGCCGGGGAAGTTCGGAACAAAGAGTCTAAAGGATGGACATGTATATGACATCACGGGGCTGTTCATTTGGAATACTACAACGAATACTGTTGCTAAGCATGTGAGTATAGAGGGGCTGACAACACTCTGCGTTCATGCGGGGGAGGTTACATTTGCCCGTGAGGGGATGCTTATCACAGGAAAGCCTGGAGAGGAGCGGCAGACACCATTTCCAAAGAAGAATTGGTTTAACCCGAATAGCTGTCGCTATTACACGGAACGCCCTTATTGGAGTGAAGAGGGACGAAAAGGGAGGGGTATCCCATTACTTGAGCAACATGGCTATGTGGATTTTGGAGAACAATCCATGGATCCCGTCAAGTCTAGACCGCTTGTCCTCTATCCCCCAGGGAGCAAGGTTGGAATGACGTTACCTCTCAAATCTGATCAAGTTGATGCTCCTCCTTTGTACGTGGATTTTGTGGATGCTTATATCCTCAGGGCGATACAACACACATCAGTTGCTGCCCCTGTTTGGTTGTTAAAACCCGATGGGGCTGTGACTCAGATTCTGGAGCCAAGAGGTGAGTCGTGGGAACGAATGGGGTGGGCGCATTCCTTTCTTACGATGAAAGGTCTGTTTCTTGTCGGAGGACAGGCTGGATACGACACGGTTGGAACTGCTGGGGCCTACTTACTAAGAAACAATCACCCGCAACGGCTTATCGGTGGACTGGTGTGGAGCGAATCAGTGTCTCCTGATGGCTGTAAGGTCGCATTCGTACATGTGCCGCATTCTCAGGCAGGAGCAGATAGTTTTCGCACACTTCAAGCTGGCAAACCAGGGACACGAACTCTAAAAATGATTGACCTATGTAAAGGAGACTAATCATGTCGTTACCTTCTGGCCTCAACGATCTTGCAAAACTCACCCTGCTGGCCTCGGATACGTCGTATTTTGATCTTACCCATCCAGCACCACTAGCTTTGGGACTCCTTGACGATACAAGTTATGGGCAGAAAACGGCTCTGTATTTTGTACCAGCGGGATTTATTAAAGCCATAGAGTTTAACAACACCACGACGACAGGTTTTGGATTCATCGCCTATCGGAATGAGCAAACAAACGAAGTCATCGTTGCACTACGAGGGACGGATGGCCCTGATCCGCAGGATTGGGTCTCAAACAGCCAACATTTAGGTTGGAACCAGTGGAACTCTCCTGATGGACGCGGACGGGTTTTCGCATTTCTTGATGGACTTCGAGATCCGAATGGAGACACCTATAGCGGAAAAATTCATTTTACCGGTCAAAGCTTAGGCGGCGGACTTGCTCAATATGCTGCCTATGAGTATGTCCGGGATCAAAAATCTCTCGCCGCGCAAAATAGTACGGCATTTGATGCTTCACGCATCACCCTCACCACCTTCAACGCCTTTGGCGGAGTACTTGGGCTTCAACAGAACATCCAGGGCGGTTATCAATCTACCGTGCTCGCCGATATCGGCTCCAACGCCCACTTCTATAGCGAAGGCGATCTCGTCAGCCGACTGGGCAGTCTGAACGGTCTTGGCCATACGGGTGGGACCCAGTACATGCTGAATGCCCACGCGACCCAGATCGATCCCGACACCGGCGAGCCCTTTCTCCTCAACTTCGCGCATGCTCACCGAATCGAGACCGGCTTCTATCCCTTCTTGCTGCCGGGCGTCGAGTTTGAAGCGGCCGTGGCCCGCCCAATTGAGTATTTGCCGATGCAGAATGTGCAACGTATTGCAGCATTGTATGGGCGTGTCGCCAACGATCAGGATGTGTCACCGCTTGAATCGGGGCCTCGACTCGCGGCTGGTCTCATTGCTGGGTTAGCACTCGGCGACCCGGCGGAAACGAATGCGCTCGTCCAAGCGGTGTTAACCAACCTCCACTCGGCAGGGCAGATGTCGGATGACTGGTACGTCACCTTGAGAAAATATGACTGGGGGGCCATTGCACAAGATGCTGCGCTGGTTCTGCCAGGAGCCACGGGTGCGGCATATGGGGTTTCGATCTTGGCGGCCATGCTGAGCGACGCGTTGGAGTTCCAGGTCGAACGGCATGAGCGGCTCTTCGATAATATTCGTGAATGGGTGTCCAGCGCCGTGCCAACCGTCGAACAAGGGGTGAGCCCCGAAGACCGACGCCTCCAGGGGGAGATGCTCTTAGCCCTTGTGCCAGGCGCAGCGATTGGGTCGAAACTAGCTCCGGTGCTCCAACCGCTCGCGCTCGACATCAACGAATTTGCCCAAACATTGGCTACGTCTGGCGCGAACTGGCTACATGAGGCACTGGCCCTAGTCCGTGAGAAAGGGAATCTTTCTGGCCAGAGCCTTGCAACGCTTTCTACCCAGCTCACATCAGCAGTTACAGAAGTCGCTCTCGGTATTGGAGCCAGTCCGGCGACGCTCCAAGAATATCTCAACACCTCACTCATTCCATTTATGCTCGACACCGCTCACGGCATCGGCAATGCCGTCAACGGATTTCTCCAAGATGTGGTAGGGGCCTTTGATCTTGGGCGCGCGCTCAATTTTAACGATGTCAATTTGATCGCGCAGGCCTATGCGGCGGAGCTCAACGATCCTCGGTTGGCGGCACCGATCCGAACAGCCTTGGAAGAGGCGCAGGCTATTGTCCAGCGCGCCGGGCAGACGGTGGTGGTGCAGCAGGGGATCGGGGTCAACCCATTCAATGGAACCGGCTTCGATCCCGATGCGGCGCCGCATGCGACGGTGAATCTGAACGAAGGCCAGCTGCGATCGGTTTCGATCAATCTTCCGTATGAAGCGGGTCCCGGCGGACAACGGCTGCACCTTACGCTCGGTGGATCGAACGCCAGTGCGTTTGTCGTTCGCACTGACGGCACAGAACATGCCGGCCAGAATGGTACGTTCTCACTCATGGTGCCCGAAGGCCAGAGGCAGCTGATCGTCGGTCTCCACGCGATACACGATGTGACAGCATCGGGCTCGGTGACGGTCACCGTCACTCTGCTTGATGCGGTGGAACAAGCGACACACAGTCCGTCCGTCGAAGCGATTGTGGCGCTCGCCAATACTGGCACCCTTGGCGATGACGGAACACCGACCATCGACTTTGGCAGTAATGGGTTCCCCTCGGAGACCATTAATTTTCCGAACTTTGGCACATGGGTGGCGACGCGAGTGGAGGAAGTCAATTACGTGGTACAGGGGGGAGCCAGCGGGACGTATTGGGCGGAAACATACCTGGGCAACGATCAGTTCTATGGTGGGCCAGGATGGGATCGATTTGTCGCCTATGCCGGCAACGATCGGCTGGAGGGGTTCGGCGGGAATGATTTATTGGAGGGCTGGGAGGGGGACGATGTCCTGCTGGGCGGAGATGGCGATGACACGCTGTATGGTGATATTGCGCTGGCGGAAGCGGGAGAAGACTATCTCGACGGGGGCGCCGGAGACGATTTCTTGATGGGCGGATCGGGGGACGATGTATTAGTCGGGGGACTCGGGGATGATAGGCTGATCGGTGAAGGTGGCGCAACCAGCATCGATTATGGGCCGATTCCTGAGTCGTTCCCGGGCTTTAATTTGGATTATTCTTTGGGCTCAGGAATGGACACCTTGGATGGTGGAGCGGGGAACGATATTCTCGTGGGGTTTGCCGGGGCCGATATTCTCTTGGGCGGCGACGGGTCAGATCTGTTATTCGGCGACGATCAGAACACCAATACGGTCACACAAGGAGCGGATTGGCTGGAGGGCGGTGCAGGAAACGATCAGATGTTAGGTGGTGGAGAAGCCGATGCCCTCCATGGCGGGGCCGGCGACGATCTCCTCGTCGGTGATTTTGCCGATAATTCCACTGCCGGGGCGGATGATACGCTTGATGGCGGGATGGGTGACAATCGCTTGTATGGAGGTGGAGGTCAAGATCTGCTCGAAGGCGGGAGTGGCAATGATTTATTGGTTGGAGACGATGGGGAAGATACCCTCTTTGGGGGAGATGGAATTGATGAGCTGCAAGGTGGAACCGGCGATGACGAGCTCGCGGGGGACTCGGGCGATGATTTCCTTCTAGGAGGCGCCGGCAACGACATCGTATTCGGCGGCGAGGGCGCGGATCGTTTGCAAGGCGGAATCGGCGACGATCTTATCCGGGGCAACATCGGTAACGATGGATTATTTGGAGAGGACGGTATCGATCAGCTGTTTGGCGAAGAGGGAGAGGATGAACTCCACGGCGGAGCCGGGAACGATCTACTCTCTGGTGGAATTGGGAATGACTATCTTGATGGCGAGGCCGGGGATAACACCTTGTTCGGTGACGATGGTGTCGACCGGCTGATCGGTGGAGCCGGGGAGGATGTTCTGAATGGCGGAAAGGGCAACGATCGATTAGTAGGCGGCGGAGGCCGTGACACATATGTGTTTGGGATTGGCCATGGCGTTGATACGGTGGAAGAGACCGTGTTCGATGGGGACAATGTCGTGTTATTTGGTGCAGGGATTACATCTGATTCGATTACCCTGGGCGCCACGCAAACTTCCATGCTGGTGCTCGTGGGGAGTTCTGGCGATGCATTGCAGATCGACGGCTTTGCTGTGAACACCTTTCAATTTGCCGACGGTATGGTCCTGACCTACGACCAACTCCTAGAACGCGGGTTCAGTTTATCAGGGACTGCCGGGAACGACATGATCACCGGAACGGATGTCACCGACCGCATCACCGGAGGCGACGGCGAGGATCAGCTGGAGGGGCGTGGCGGGGCCGATAGGCTTTATGGTGGGGACGGTGCCGATCAGCTGATCGGTGGCGCGGGAGATGACCAGCTGCAAGGGGGATCAGGCAACGATCAGCTATTTGGCAACGAAGGGGATGATGTATTGGAAGGCGGAACCGATAATGATGTTCTTGTCGGCGGAGATGGAGATGACATCCTCGTAGGAGGAACTGGTGTCGATCAATTATTTGGTGGAGACGGGGCCGATCAGCTCGATGGCGGCGCCGGGACTGATCTGTTGAATGGGGACGCCGGACAGGATACCTATGTTTTCGGTCGTGGCTATGGGCAGGATATCGTGCAGGATTCTCCAGTCGAACAATCCGGTCCGAATACGATTCAACTCACCAGCGGTGTCAGTCCCGATGAGATCCGCCTGCAGGCTCGACAGTTGGAGGACGGAATCAATGTGATCTTAACGATCAACGGGACGGAGGACGAACTCACGCTCCTCGGCGTCGCAGATCCTAGCCTACTGCCTATCGACCAGATTCTCTTTGCGGACGGAACAAGTTGGGACAGGGCCGAGATATTGTCTCGCATCGAGGGGTTACGCCTCACGGCTGCGCCTGCCGGAAGTTCTCTGGAGGGCACAGGGTTTCGGGATGAGTTGATAGGGGCGCAAGGTCATGATGACCTGGACGGGCGAGGTGGTGCCGATCGGATGGTCGGTGGAGCCGGCGACGACCGCTATCGCGTCGACCATGTGGGCGATGTTGTGGTGGAGGCGGTTGGGGAAGGCCAGGACACCGTCTTTAGCCAGATCGACTATACCCTTCCGGACCACGTGGAGAATCTCATCTTGCGTGGTACGAATCTGCCGATCACCGATCCGATTCGTGGTGAGGGTAATGCAAGTGACAATCTCTTGATCGGGAACTTTGTCAGCAATGTGCTGATTGGTGGGGCAGGCGACGATACCTTCTGGGGCGGATTCAGCCTTGGCAGCGACTATGGACCAGGCGATGATGGTCTATACGGCGGCACCGGGAACGATACTTACATCGTGGAGGGTCAGTTCAATGGGTTCGACACGATCTATGACGTGGCGCTGCCTGGAGAAGGGAACCGGCTGCAATTCGGCAATAGCGTCCGTCCGGAGGATCTGCTGTTCCTCCAAGTCGGCTCTTCGCTTCGCATCACCAATAGTGGCGGTACGGATGGCGCAATTTTGATGGACTTCGACCCCAGTGGGATAACCGGTTCGTTGGTAACCGAGGTTGTGGCCTTCAGCAGTGGTGTCGAAGACGTGACGGGCGGCTATGAAACACGTTTGCTGGCATTGATGAATCCGATGGATGGTATCGACAATGCCGACACGATGACCGGCACATCGAATGGGGAGGTCATCAGGGCGCAAGGCGGTGATGACGTGCTGGCGGGCGGCGTGGGCAATGATGTGTTGCTCGGTGGAACCGGCAACGACACCTATCTATTCAATCAGGGTGACGGGTTCGATCTGATCGATGACCAGCCTGGAGCGGGAGACACGAATGTAGTGCAGTTTGGGGCTGGTATCACGCAGGAGATGTTGCGGGTCTCGTATAGTGGGACATTTGGCATCGGAGGCCTGTCGGTCCGGATCGGTGAGTCGGGAGATGGGCTCCATTTCCTCGGCCTGTCGGCTGAGGATCCCACTGGGGCGCATGCGATCGACACATTTCATTTCGCAGATGGCACGCAACTTACGTTTGCCCAGCTGTTCGAACGCGAAGTCTTGGTGCAAGGAACCGGACGGAGCGACGGCGAATTGTTCGGCACATTTGCGAATGATCGGATGAACGGCTTCAGCGGGTCGGAGAGCCTTTCCGGTGGTGCTGGCGACGATCAGCTTGAAGGTGGGACAGGCAATGATACGTTGTTAGGAGGAGATGGAGAAGACACCTATATTTTCCGATTAGGCGACGGATTCGATCGCATCGAAGACGACGCAGAGTTTATCGACGATGGACAAGGGGGGCATTTGGCGGACAATCGCATCCTCTTTGGTCCCGGTATTATCCTTTCCGATCTCTCGTTCGTGGAAGTCGACTTGACTATTCGGAAAATTCTCGTGGGGTCGAATGGAGACGGGATAGAGTTGCCAAATTTTGTGGATTACGCTCCAGGCCTCCGCACCATCAGCTTTTCCGACGGTCTGACCGTCGATATCTATGCCCTACGCGATGGAGGGCGCGTGACCGACGATCAAACGATTCAAGGCGGTTCAGGCGGCGGTGTGTTGATTGGAGGGGCCGGCAACGATGTCATCCAGTCTGGTGGTGGTAGGACCGCCCTCATTGGTGGTGCTGGAAACGACATGCTTGTCGGAGGGTCGGGTCACAACTGGATTTCCGGAGGGCCTGGCAATGACTTTATCCTTGGTGGTAACGGCGGGAACACGTTCTTGTTGTCCCCTGGGAGTGGCCGGGATTCCATTCGAATACCCAATCACCAACTGTTGTTGGATGCCAGTACGGCACGATTTTCAGGAGGCTATGGCTCATATCATCCGAGCTTATGGCTCGGTTCATTGGTGATTGGCTATGGAGATCTTGGCGATGAACTGCATATTCTGGATTTTGATCACAATGATGTGTTTGCCAGACCGGCGATTCAACGTTTTGAGTTTTCCGATCGCATTTTGACATATGAGGAGCTTATTGCGTTGGGGTTCGACATCAATGGAACAGTCAGTGACGATGTCCTGACTGGGACAAATACAACCGACCGCTTCTCGGGCTTCGCCGGGAACGACAATTTGAGCGGCGGGGCTGGAACGGATTCGTTTAATGGTGGGCAAGGGAACGACACGTTGCATGGCGGCGCTGGTCATGACATCTATGTCTTCAACCTCGGCGACGGCCTCGATACGATCGAAGATACGGCGACTGCCGGTGAAGGTAATCGTATTCAGTTTGGCGTCGGCATCACACAGACTGATTTGACGTTAACCCACGACGACGTCGCCAAGACACTCATGATTCAGGTGGGCAGTACGGGAACAGACCGACTCATCCTGAAGAACTTCGATCCTACGAATGCAAACGGGTCACTCGTAGTGGAGACACTGGGTTTTGCGGACGGGAGCACGTCCCAACTTGCAGATGTACTGAGTGGTCCGATCAACCATGCGCCGACATTGGCCACTCCTCTTGCAGATCAGACCGTCCCGGAGGACGTGCCGTTCAGTTTCATCGTGCCCTCTACGACATTTTCCGACGAAGACACGGGCGATGTGCTCACGCTGAGCGCGAGTTTGGCCGACGGCACCGCCCTGCCTGGATGGCTCAGCTTCAATGCCACGACCCGGACCTTCACCGGTACACCGGACGATGCGCAGGTGGGGACACTGGATCTGCGGGTCACGGCGACCGATACCGGGAACCTCAGTGCCTCCGATACCTTCACGCTCACCGTGACGAACGTGAATGAGGCGCCGACGGTGGCGGCGCCGTTGGCTGATCAACAGGCGACGGAAGACGTGCCATTCAGTCTGATCGTGCCCGTCGGCACCTTCGCAGACGTAGATGCCGGGGATACGCTCACCTACAGTGCAACGCTCGCGGACGGAACCGCCTTGCCTACCTGGCTCAGTTTCAATTCGACCACCCGAACGTTCAGCGGTATCCCACTCAATAACCATGTGGGTACGCTCGCCCTCACGGTCATCGCAACTGACTCCAGCAATCTGAGCGCCTCGACTGGTTTCACGCTGGCCATCCAGAATGTGAACGATGCGCCGACGGTGGCGGCCCCAGTGGCTGATCAGCAGGCGACGCAAGGCACGGTGTTTAACCTGGTAGTGCCGGCGACGACGTTTGCCGATGTCGATGCGGGCGATACCTTGACCTACAGCGCGACGCTGGCCACCGGGGCCGCATTGCCCACATGGCTGAGTTTCAACCCGGCGACGCGGATGTTCAGCGGTACACCGCAAGGCGGCGACGTCGGCACCGTCGATGTCCTCGTCACCGCGACCGACCAGTGGAGCCTCAGTGTGGCGGATGTCTTCGCCCTGACCATCGGCCCGAGCGGCGGGACTGCCGGGAACGATATACTGATGGGCACGAGCGGCAATGATGTGCTGGATGGACTCGCCGGAGACGATGTATTGCGCGGGCTGGCCGGCAACGACACCCTCATAGGTGGGGCAGGCCATGACCTACTCGACGGCGGGGCGGGGACGGATACGATGACGGGCGGCGTCGGCCACGATACCTATATCGTCGATGTATCTGGTGACGTGGTGACGGAATTGGCCAAAGAAGGCACGGATACCGTGCAGAGCAGTATTGCCTATACCCTCGGGGCCAACGTCGAAAACCTCACGTTGACCGGCTTGGCCGTGATTAACGGGACTGGGAATGCGCTGGATAATATTCTTGTCGGCAACAGCGCCGCTAATACCCTCACCGGCGGGGCGGGCAACGACACCTATGTGGTGAGCACCGGCGATACGGTCGTCGAGCAAGCCAGTCAAGGTTTCGACACCGTGCAGAGCAATGTGACCTGGATATTGGGGGCCAACCTCGAAGCACTCACCCTCACGGGAACGGCCAACATCAATGGGACTGGGAATACACTCGAAAATCTCCTCACAGGCAACAGCGGCACGAATGTGCTGACCGGGGGCGTGGGGAATGATGTCTATGTCATTGGCGCTGGGGATACGGTGGTGGAAGGGGCGAATGCCGGGACCGACACCGTGCTCAGCGACGTGACCACGACACTGAGTGCGAACGTCGAACTCCTGGCTTTGACAGGGACGACGGCCATCAATGGGACCGGAAACAATCTCGCCAATGGGATCACAGGCAATGTGGCTGCGAACCAACTCGATGGCGGAACCGGGGCCGATGTCTTGGCCGGACTTGGTGGCGATGACACGTATGTCGTCGACAACACCGGTGACCTAGTTTTTGAGCTGGCTAACAATGGGATTGATCAGGTCCAGAGCTCGGTCACTGTTACACTGTCGGCCAACGTCGAAAATCTCATCATGACCGGCGCCGCAGCCATCAACGGCACTGGGAACACCCTCGGTAACATCCTTAGAGGGAACAATGCTACCAATGTCCTCAGCGGCGCAAACGGGAACGATACCCTCCGTGGTGGGGCGGGGAATGACACCGTTATTGGCGGCTCCGGCAACGACACCTTCGTATTTGGGCGAGGCGACGGGCAGGATGTGGTGCAGGACAATAGTGGGGCAGCTGACAAAATCCTCTACGATGCCAGTGTTAACCCACTCGACCTGGTCATCACCCGGCAAGTCAATGATCTACGGCTCGCCATTCATGGCGGTACCGAGCAGGTGACGATCCAGGGTTGGTATACGAGTCCTACCACGAATCAAGTGGAGACCATCCTGGCGGGTAACGGGCAAACCTTACTCAATTCACAAGTGGATCAATTGATCCAGGCGATGGCGGGGTTCAGCGCACAGACTGGCCTCACCTGGGATCAGGCGATCGATCAGCAACCTCAGCAAGTACAGGCGGTGCTGGCCGCGAGTTGGCAGTAACCGAACGTGAAGGCTGAAGCGTTGGGAACCGCGACCTTCAGCCTTCAGTTTTCTCTTGGGCTTGCCGCCCACGTCTTGTTTACCACGCTTACGAATTGAGCAAAGTGTGTTTGCAAGGGCTCCTTCATCTATTCCCATCAGATCGATAGTGCCGTTTGATGCGTGACTCTCCAGATAAAGTTCAGACCAAGAGCCACGTTGAGGCAATACAAGCTCAGACACCCTCCATCGATACCGGCCTGACCTGTCTCCTGATTCTGGCCCGGTTCTATGATGTGCCGGCCGATGGCTCGCAGCTCCGTCATCAGTTCGCTCAGTCGGGGCAACAGCTCTCCGATGCCGATCTCCTGCGTGCCGCCAAACATCTCGGACTCAAGGCCGGTCTGCTCAAGACCGCATGGGG
>SWDM01000009.1 GCA_005116835.1 Nitrospira sp.
TCCGGTTCTTGCTCCGCCTGCGGCCTTGCTGGCGGTCTTTTTGAACAGCCTGTTCTCAGGCAACGAGTCCAACACCCGTGACGCGTATCTCGTGAAGCGTCGTTCGTTTCCGGATTCGGACGTTTCACGCTTCACGTTTCACGAATGACACCCCTGAGGGAGCCGCATTATAGAAGTGGGCCAAAATCCTTGTCAATCAATAGAGGCTCCGGTAGAATCGGGCAGCTCATGCTCACCGGGTCTTCCAACATAGTGCAAAGTCACCACAGCCTCACCCCTATGCTCGATGATGTCGGTGATCGACGGGCGCAGGGGTCTGTCGCTGCTCTGTTCGACGTCGACAACACGCTCCTGCCTGGAGAGGCCAGCGAAATACGATTTTTCCGGTTCCTGTGGCAGCGCGGCCTGGTGGGATGGGGCGAGTTGAGCCGGAGCGCGGCTTGGCTGGCAAGGCACATACCTCCGTTTTCGCTGCACCCGCTTCGGGAACGAAAAGTATATCTGGAGGGCAAGCGCGCCACGGACATTGAATCCTATGCGCGGGAGTTCTGTCAGGCCCATATGATCGGAAGGCTGTCCTCCCAGGGCCGCGTAAAGCTGGACGAGCACCGGCAGGCCGATCACCACTTGATTCTTGTGACCGGCGCGCCAGATTTTTTAATTGCACCCCTTGCGGAATTTTTGGGCGTGCCCACTGTTTTCGCGGCGAAGCCGGAGCAACGGGATTCCGTCTATACCGGCGCCTTGATTCCCCCCTTACCCTATGGCCGCGGCAAGCGAGAACTGATCTTCGCCCACGCCCGGGAAATGGGCCTGGATTTAAGCGGCTCCTACGCCTATGGCGATAGTCCAGGCGATTACGACCTCCTTGAAATGGTCGGACACCCCCTGGTAGTTAACCCAATCCGTGGCATGGCTCGCACCGCGCAACGATTCGGCTGGCCAGTCGCGAGATGGGAATGAAACAAGATTGTCTAAGGTCGTCAAGTCGGAACGTCATCAAGTCAGAAAGTCTTCAAGTCATCACGTCTCAGACTTTCGACTTTCAGACTTGACGACTTGATGACACGAGCATCCTATGCGAGTAACTGAGATCTTCCATAGCATTCAAGGTGAGTCGAGCTATGCGGGGCAGCCCTGTGTGTTTGTGCGACTGACCGGCTGCCCGCTCCGCTGTACCTGGTGCGATACCGATTATGCTTTTCATGGGGGTCACGACTGTTCAATCGATGAAACTCTGGCGAAGGTACAAACCTATGGATGCCGCCTGGTGGAGGTTACAGGAGGGGAACCGCTTGCCCAGCCCGAAAGTCTTTCCCTGATGACCAAATTGTGTAATGCAGGCTATACCGTCCTGCTTGAAACCAGCGGCGCCATCGATATTACGCCAGTCGATGAGCGGATCCATATCATCCTGGATGTGAAGTGCCCAGGGAGCGGCATGACGGATCGGATGCATTGGCCGAATCTTTCTCAACTGGCAGCCAAAGATGAGGCGAAGTTTGTGTTGGCGGACCGAGCCGACTACGACTGGGCTTGCGAAATTCTTGCCCGATATGACCTAGCCAGCCGCTGTACAGCGCTCTTCAGTCCGGTCTTCGGCTCGCTCGATTTGAGAGAACTAGCCGAATGGATCTTGGCCGATCGTCTGCCGGTCCGTTTCCAATTACAGATGCATAAGTATATATGGGCGCCTGATATGCGAGGAGTGTGAAGCGCGTGAAGCGTACCTCGTGAAGCGTCGTTCGTTTCAGGATTCGGACGTTTCACGCTTCACGCTTCACGAACTAGAACGAAGGAGACGCGAATGAAGATCATGCAGGTCACGGTACAGGTTGGGCAAGCGGAAACAACATCGACCGAGGTGTTGGTCCTCACACATTGCGACGGAGAGGCCGTGGCCAAACAAAATGCAGCCCTGCTCGATCAGGCCCTCGGGGGTTCACTGAGCAAGCTGGTGCAATCCAAGGAATTTGAAGGCAAGGCCAACGAAGTGTTGCTGTATCACACGCACGGTAGGGTACCAGCAAAACGGCTCGTGCTGGTCGGTTTGGGGAAGAAAAGTGAGGTGACGATTGAGACGATCCGGCAAGCGATGGGCTCCGCCGCGAAGCGCGTCCGCCAGGCGAAGGTCGAATCCTACTCCGTAATGCTTCCTGCCGTAACACCCGATGGAATGTCATCGCTCGAAGTCGCCCAAGCGATGGTGGAAGGGGCGATCCTGGGCAGTTATCAATTCACTGTCTATCGGAGCGAGCCTGCCTCGGGGCAAGATGTCGCGGAAATGAAGATTCTCGTGCCACAGAAAGATCAGTTGCGGCAGGTCACGGAAGGGGTACGCCGCGGCGTCGCCACGGCAGAGGCCACGGTCTTTGTCCGGGATCTCTGCAATCACCCTTCCAACGTCCTGACTCCCACCAGAGTCGCCGACGAAGCGAAAGCCGTCGCCAAAGCTGAAAAGATCTCGATCAAGATTCTTGAACAGAAAGATATGGAGCTGTTGGGGATGGGCGCGCTGCTCGGCGTCGCGCGCGGGAGCCAAGAACCGCCCAAATTCATCATCCTGGAATACAACGGCTCCAAGAAAAAAGACGAACGGCCGGTCGTGTTGGTCGGAAAAACTATCACCTTCGATACCGGCGGAATCTCCTTGAAGCCTGCAGAAAATATGGAACATATGAAAGCCGACATGACGGGGGGTGCCGAAGTTCTGGCTTCAATCCGGGCAGCGGCCAGACTCAAGCTCCCGCTGCGTCTCATCAGTATCCTGCCGGTAGCGGAAAACATGCCCGGTGGGCGGGCCATGAAGCCTGGCGATATTGTCACGACGCTGTCGGGGAAAACCGTCGAGGTGCAGAACACGGATGCGGAAGGCCGACTGATCCTGGCCGATGGCCTGGCCTATGCGATGCGCTATAAGCCGGCGGCCTTGATCGACATTGCCACGCTCACGGGAGCCTGTGTGGTCGCGCTCGGACAATTTGCGATCGGGATGTTCGGCACCGACCAGGCCCTCAAAGAGCAGGTTCGGAAGTCGGGGCAGAAGGCAGGCGAGCGGGTATGGGAGATGCCCCTGTGGGAGGAATATTTCGAACAACTCAAGAGCGATGTCGCCGACATGCGCAATATCGGCGGACGTGGCGGCGGGATGATTACCGCAGCGCTCTTTCTGAGCAAATTCGTGGGCGACTGCCCCTGGGTACATCTCGATATCGCCAGCACGGATTGGAGCGAGCGGGAACGGGCCTATATTCCGAAGGGGCCCACTGGAATTGGCACGCGCTTACTGTTGCAATACCTCATTGACCGAAGCTTGTAAGCAGGGCGCTGAAAAAGTCGCTCCCAGGAATCGTGAAACGTTAGACGTGAAAGGTGAAACGTTCGATTGCGGAGTGATTTTCTTCCGAAACGTTTCACGTTTTACCTTTCACCTTTCACGAGCGAAGAGCGCGGCCAGTGAAATTTCGGCCTGCCACTATAGCTTTTCCGCAGCCTGCCAGCATTGGAGCAATATCGAATGACTTCACGCGATAAGATCGGTCAGCTCTTCATGGTTGGGTTTCTCGGCACGTCCGTGACACCCGATCTCGCCTCATTCATTAAAGAGTATAAACCGGGCGGTGTGATTCTCTTCTCTCGCAATCTGGAATCCGTCGAACAGATGGTCGATCTGACCAACGGGTTGCAAGCCTGCAGTCCCCATTCGCCGCTCTTGATTTCGATCGATCAGGAAGGCGGTCGGGTCTCCCGCCTACCCAAAGGTTTTACCATTTTCCCTCCCTGCGACATTCTAGGCCGCTGCAACTCAACCGAGTTAGCCTACGCGGCTGGGGCGACCATTGCCAAAGAGCTGAGAGCCGTGGGCGTCAATATGAATATGGCGCCGGTACTCGATGTGAACAGCAATCCGAGCAATCCGGTCATCGGCGATCGGGCGTTCGGGACGACGCCAGATGTGGTTTGCGAACTGGGGATGGCCATGGCAGCGGGACTGCAAGACAACAAGGTCGTGGCCTGTGGAAAACATTTTCCGGGTCACGGGGATACGAATACCGACTCCCACAAAGAGCTTCCGGTTGTCGAGGCATCACGGGGGCGATTGGAAGCCGTCGAGTTTCCTCCGTTCCGCCGCGCGGTGGCGCAGAACATTGCGTCGATGATGACCGCTCACGTCCTCTACACCGCCCTCGACCCAGAACTACCGGCCACACTCTCGCCGGCCATTATCAACGGTTTCTTGCGCCAGGAGTTACATTACGACGGGGTGGTCTTGACCGACGACTTAGAAATGCATGCGATCATCGACCATTACGGCATAGCAGACGCTGCGGTTCGTGCGGTGCAGGTGGGATGCGATGTCCTGTTGATTTGTAAAGATCGGGATCGGGAAATCGCCGCCTTCGATGCGGTCGCTCAGGCAGTAGAGACAGGGACCATTTCTCCCGAACGGCTGAACCAGTCGGTAGCTCGGATCACCCGCCTGAAAGACCGGTTCATCGGGGCCTATAAACCGGTCACCGTCTCCGATGCGAAACTCATCGCGGGATGCCAAACCCATCAGTCGTTGTTGCGCACGATCGAACAGATTCGCGCACGGCTGGTTTCAAGTTTCTAGTTTCAAGTTTGACTTCGGATTTTCAGCAATTCGAAACGAATAACTCGAATCCTGAAACACTTGAACGAGATAGGCTTCACGAGGAACGCGCCTTGGAGCAATCTCGCGACGCACCGCCCCCTCTTGCAGATGATAGGCTGATTCCCCTACAGTGGGTTGCATGATCCGCACATTCCAAGGCATCAAGCCCACTATCCCTGCTTCCTGTTTTATTGAAGAGACCGGCATTGTTATCGGCGATGTTGTGCTGGGTGAGGACTGCAGCGTCTGGTTCCATGTAGTCATTCGCGGGGATGTGAACTACATTCGAATCGGCAACCGGACGAACGTGCAGGATCTCTGCATGCTCCACGTCACTCACGATACCCATCCGCTGATCATCGGCAACGAGGTGACCATCGGCCACGGAGTCATACTGCATGGCTGCACGATTAAGGATCGTGTCCTCATCGGTATGGGCGCCATTATTATGGACGGCGCCGTGATCGGAGAAGACTCTGTCGTGGGAGCAGGATCCCTGATCACAGAACAGACCATCGTCCCACCCAAAAGCTTGATCCTTGGCTCGCCAGCGAAGGTGAAACGATCGGTCACGGCTGAAGAACTCGCGTGGATCAAGGAATCGGCGGCAAACTACGTGAAGTACGCGGCCCAGTATATGGATAACTCCTCGAAGGCCAAACCGGGATTCCGAATCTAATAGCCCGGTCTTGTCTGGTTCATCTGGCTCGTTTCGTTCAACCAAACACACGCGATAGATCGAACAGACCAGACAGACAGACCAACCGTCCTGCGCATCACGCTTCACGAACGACGCTTCACCTCTTTAGCTCTTGCCGATTTGAATGAAACAGATCGGATCGCCCACCAACGCCGTCGGATAGTAGCGTTTCCCTACTCGATAGGGCACACGATGGCGATGGCACCATTCTGCAACCCATATGACTTCTTCTGTGGTGGTCGTGACGAGGCCAGGCCTCGCAAGTTTTCCCATACAACGGGCAACCAAGGCTCGCACGATGCGGCGCTCTCGATCAAACTTCAAGGGGTCGAGGGTGAGCGGGTTACCTCGCCCATACGAGAGTGGCGACAGATGCGGGAACCGCTCAGGATCATTCAACACACTGACCATCCAGAGATGATCGAATCGGCCCTTCGCCTGAACCGCATCGACTGCTTGGAATGCGATGGAGATCGGACGGCAGGCACGGTTGAGGGATGCGACTTCGGCTCTTCGGAGATTATAGGGTTCCACAGCCCGACCCAGCTCCTGCGTCTCCATGATCAACGCAGGAAGCTCCGACACCCCGGCGCCGACATAAAGACTACGACCGCCCCGTCGTAGTTTCTTTCTCAATAACAGGGCAACCCGACTACCGAGCCGTGCACATGGTCCCCGCTTCGCGCGCCAGAACTCATCGCCGCCTTCATAGCAATAGACCGGACCCAACGCCTCGTAGTCGAGACTGCCATAGACTTCGGCCACAAGACGGCGAGTTGCGGGGGCCAGCTTCGTGCGGCCCGCCTTCATAGCCGTACTCCGGCGATTTGAATCGCTGTGGCGGTCACCGTCGCTGCCACAGAGGAGAGAAACTCAAGATTCAACGTCTCCACTGTGTCGGTCTCACGATGGTAATGCGGGTTTCTGAAGTTCGCCGTATCGGTCAGAACCACGGCCGGATAGCCTGCGTCCCAGAACGAAGCATGGTCGCTACGGCGAGTATGAGGCATGGCCTCCCCTCGGCCCGGCACCACCAAGGACAGGGTCTTGAGCTGGACTTCATTCCGCTGAGCCTCTTGTCCAAGCTGGAGCACCAACGATCTGGATGCCTCATTGCCCACAATGGCGAGGAAGTCCCCCTGAGTCGGCACGGCAACGGGCACACCAGGTGGCGCCTGCTGTGTCCCTGGTTGGCTTTGTGAGAACCCGACACATTCGAGAATAATCGCGCCGGCCAGCTCACGGCGCTCGGACTTCAAGCGGGACGCGAAGGCCTGGCTCCCCAGTCGATCCTGCTCTTCAAGACAGAACGCCACGAGCCAGACCGGTCGCGCGATAAGTTGCATGCGAAGCTGCCATGCCACTTCAAGGAGAACGACGAGCCCACTTGCGTTATCATCTGCGCCAGGCGATCCGGACACAGTATCGTAGTGGGCTCCGACCAGGAGCGGGGGCAACTCCCCGCCTCGGTTTGGCCTGTCCGGATACTTCGTCGCCACTACATTGCGATAGACCTTGCCCCAGGCACTCACGGACTGGTAGCTGGTACCCCACCCTGTCTTGGCAAACTGCGTAGTCAGATAATGCGCCGCCTTCCGGAGCGCGCGAGGGCTTGTCTCAGGATGGCGCTCGCCGACGAGGCGCTCAAGATGGCGGGAGATTCGAAAGCGTTGGCTTACCACGACTGGCTAGGGCTATTCATGGAGTTTCTGCTGCAATCGCCAATGCTCTCGCCTCGTGCCACTTGCCCGTTTACGCCGTGATTTCGGTCCCGATACCTTTCCGCGTAAACACTTCAAGAAGGATGGCATGCGAAATTCGACCGTCGATGATATGGGCCTTGCTGACACCGCCCCCGAGCGCATCCAAACAGGCATGGACCTTGGGCAACATTCCTTCGCCGATCGTGCCTTTCTTCACCATCCGCTGCACATCTTTGCGTGAGACCGTCGAGAGATGGCGTCCATTCGCATCGCGAATGCCCTTCACGTCGGTCATCATCACCAGTTTTTCCGCGCTCAGCGCCGCGGCCATCGCCCCCGCCACCAGATCGGCATTGATGTTATACGTGTTACCCTCCCGGTTGGTGCCGATCGGCGCGATGACGGGAATGTAATGATCCTGCTGAAGCTTCAGTACCAACGTGGGGTCGATAGACTGAACCTCTCCGACAAAGCCGAAGTCCTCATCCCCATCGCCGTCACTGAGATCCTTTTCCAAACTGGCCGCCCAGGCTTTGGCCGTAAGGGGTCGCGACAACATGAGCCCGCCGTCCTTCCCGCTCAAGCCGACCGCAAGGCCGCCATGGCGATTCAAGAGATCGACAATTTCCATGTTGATCTTGCCGGCCAACACCATCTCCACAATTTCCATCGTCGCCTCGTCGGTCACTCGCACTCCATGGCGAAACTTGGCTTCGATACCGAGGCGCTCAAGCATCTTATCGATCTGTGGTCCGCCACCATGCACAATGACCGGGTTGAGCCCCACGTATTTCAGCAGCACGACATCCTGGGCGAACTTCTCTTTCAAAGGCGCATCGGTCATCGCATGGCCGCCATACTTGATGACGATCGTCTTGCCCTTGAACGTACGGATGTAGGGCAATGCTTCGATCAGGACGTTGGCTTTCTTAATCAGTCTGTTCATATCTTCACTCCCATCGCATGAAAAGCGTGAAAGGCGCGAAACGCGGGACGAGCAAGAGTTCAAGGTTTTCGGAACTTCGAACCTCGAACTTCGGATCGCGTCTGATACAGAGGATCATGGCTTATCGTTCTTTACGACACGCGGGCCGGGCGGGCGACCGGCCCGTGGATGGGCCTTATCGTAGACAGCCAAGAGCTGGTCCATCGCCAGGTGCGTATACTTCTGTGTCGTACTCAACGAGACATGCCCAAGCATTTCTTGAATCGATCGAAGATCGGCCCCTTCATCGAGGAGGTGGGTCGCAAAAGAATGGCGCAATGTATGGGGACTCACGGAGCCGCCGGTTAGCCGGCCTGAATAACGAGCCACAATACGAGCGACGCTCCGGGTCGTCAACCGTCCTCCTCTATGATTCAAAAAAATTGGAGCCGGCTGCTGCTTGACCGTTGCTGGCTTCAATGATGCACGATAGTTGTGGATGGCTTTGACCGCCACAGCTCCAATCGGAACCATCCTTTCCTTCCGGCCTTTTCCTCGCAGACGGATCAGCCCCTCGGATGCGCTGAGATCGTCGAGATTGATCCCCACGAGTTCACTCACGCGAGCTCCGGTTGAATAGAGCGTCTCCAGTAATGCTGTGTCCCGGAGAGGCGATCCTGCTTGATCGGCAGGAAACTCCATCAAGGCTGCCGCATCGTCCTTACTCAATACGCGTGGAAGATGTTTCGGCTGTTTCGGTGTCCTGATGGCCTCGGCCGGGTTGTGGCCGACCAGGCCTTCACGCTGCAGATAGCGATAGAAACTGCGGAGGGAGGCCAGCTTCCTGGCTATCGAGGTGCTTTTCTCACGCTTGCGGTCCAACCAGTGAAGATAGGCCCGAATAGACTCTGTTTGCACAGTGGCAGGGCCGATCATGGGCAGACCAGAATGCTCCGCCTTCATGAAGGTTTGGAACTGTCGGAGATCCGACACATAGTTGCGCACGGTTTCGTGCGACGCATGACGTTCCAGGTCGAGGAACGTCATGAAAGCGTGAATTGCGTCATCCATGCGGTCAGATCCTCAAGCGCCCGTTGCCCCGTAAGCCGCCGTTTTCGTTCCTTGTCTCTCGTCGGTGTAGCAAGCGGAGGGAACAGTCCGAAATTCGTATTCATCGGCTGAAAATGGCGGGGGTCCGTGGCTGTAATATACGACACGAGACAGCCATGCGCTGTGGTGGGAGGCGGTGTCACCAACGGTAATCCCGCAAGACCACGGGCAGCGTTAATTCCTGCCAACCCTCCCATCGCAGCGGAATCCGTGTAGCCTTCGACGCCAACTAGCTGTCCTGCGAAGAAGAGCGTACCGCGCGCCTTGAACTGAAGGGTGTCGCGCAGCAGTTGAGGGGAATTGATAAAGGTGTTGCGATGCAGGCTCCCGTAGCGCAGAAACTCCGCCTGCTCCAGACCCGGAATCATTCGAAACACCCGCTTCTGTTCCCCGTAGGTTAATTTTGTCTGAAACCCCACCAGGTTGTAACAGGAGCGATGGATGTTTTCCGTCCTGAGCTGCACCACCGCATAGGCCCGCGCGCCGGACTTGGGATTTTCGAGACCCACCGGCTTCAACGGACCAAACTGCATCGTCTGGCGGCCCCGTTCAGCCATCACTTCGATGGGGATACAGCCTTCGAAATAGGCGGCCTTTTCAAACTCTTTCGGTTGAACCTTCTCCGCCGCGAGCAACGCCTCATAGAATGCGTTATAGACCGGCTCGTCCATAGGACAGTTGAGATAATCGTCCCCACCCTTGCCGTAACGGGATGCGAGAAAGGCGATATCCATATTGATGGAATCGGCATCCACGATCGGAGAGATCGCATCGTAAAAATACAAATGTTTCGTGTGGGTCAATTGGGCAATCGCTCGAGACAGTTTATCGGATGTCAGAGGGCCGGTCGCCAGAATGCAGAGACAATCCGTTGGAATCTCGGTGACCTCCTCATGAAGAATACGAATGTTCGGGTGGCCTTCCAGCGCCTGAGTGATCTTGAGTGAAAACTGATCGCGATCGACGGCCAATGCCGATCCTGCCGGCACCCGCACCTCATCCGCTACTCGGATAATGAGCGAGTTGAGACGCCGCATCTCCTCCTTCAAGATGCCTGGGGCATTCATGAGATCTGCGGAACCCAGCGAATTCGAACAGACCAGCTCTGCCAAACCTCCGGTCTTGTGCGCTTGCGTCATCTCTTTGGGGCGCATTTCATAGAGCGTCACTTTCGCTCCACGATTGGCGGCCTGCCAGGCTGCCTCAGACCCTGCCAGACCGCCACCGATAATGACAATGTCATCGCGCATGTGCATACAACTCCGAGAAATTCCAGAAAGCGGTGGCATTGTAGGAACCGCATTTTGGGGATGTCAAGGCAACAACGTGCTGTAAGA